>CAVVUH010000019.1:0-54290 GCA_963751315.1 uncultured Actinomycetota bacterium
CGAGACGATGTTGTTCGCCTCGGCCTCCAGCAACTCCTTGGGCAGCCGCTGCGCCCATTCCGGGACACCGCCGGCGACGTCGATCTTCCATCCGCTGTGTGCGCACCAGCCCAGGTGCGTCTCCAGGATCTGGCCGATGTTCATCCGTCGCGGCACACCGTGGGTGTTCAGGATGATGTCCACCGGCGTGCCGTCCGGCAGGAACGGCATGTCCTCGACGGGCAGGATCTTGCCGATGACGCCCTTGTTGCCGTGGCGCCCGGCCAGCTTGTCGCCGTCGGAGATCTTGCGCTTCTGGGCGACGTAGACGCGGACCAGCTCGTTGACACCGGCCGGCAGTTCGTCATCGTCCTCGCGGGAAAACACCCGGATACCGATCACCTTGCCGGACTCGCCGTGCGGCACCTTCAGTGAGGTGTCGCGGACCTCGCGGGCCTTCTCACCGAAGATCGCGCGCAGCAGCCGCTCCTCCGGGGTCAGCTCGGTCTCACCCTTGGGGGTGACCTTGCCGACCAGGATGTCGCCGTCGCGGACCTCGGCACCGATACGCACGATGCCGCGCTCGTCCAGGTCGGCCAGCACCTCGTCGGAGACGTTCGGGATGTCCCTGGTGATCTCCTCGGCACCCAGCTTGGTGTCCCGGGCGTCGATCTCGTGCTCCTCGATGTGGATCGAGGTCAGCACGTCCTCCTCAACCAGGCGGTTGGACAGGATGATCGCGTCCTCGTAGTTGTGGCCTTCCCACGGCATGACCGCGACCAGCAGGTTCTTACCCAGGGCCATCTCACCGTTGTCGGTGCACGGCCCGTCGGCGATCACCTGACCGGCCTCGACCCGCTCATCGGCGTCCACGATCGGACGCTGGTTGGCGCAGGTGCCGTGGTTGGACCGGGCGAACTTGCGCATCCGGTAGGTCTGCCGGGTGCCGTCGTCGGCCATCACCGTGGCGTAGTCGGCCGACACCTCCTCGATGACGCCGCTCTTTTCGGCGACGACGACGTCGCCGGCGTCGATCGCGGCGCGCAGCTCCATACCGGTGCCCACCAGCGGCGCCTCACTGCGCACCAGCGGAACCGCCTGGCGCTGCATGTTGGCACCCATCAGGGCGCGGTTGGCGTCGTCGTGCTCGAGGAACGGGATCATGGCGGTGGCCACCGACACCATCTGGCGCGGCGAAACGTCCATGTAGTCCACCTCGGACGAGGACACGTACTCCACCTCCCCGGCCTTCCGGCGAACCAGCACGCGGGCCTCGGTGAACCGGCCTTGCTCGTCGAGCGGCGAGTTGGCCTGCGCGACGACGTGGCGGTCTTCCTCGTCGGCGGTCAGGTACTCGATCTCGTCGCTGACCTTGCCGTCGACCACCTTGCGGTACGGCGTCTCGATGAACCCGAACGGGTTGACCCGCGCGTACACCGACAGCGAGCCGATCAGGCCGATGTTCGGCCCTTCCGGGGTCTCGATCGGGCACATCCGGCCGTAGTGGCTCGGGTGCACGTCGCGGACCTCCAGCCCGGCGCGCTCGCGCGACAGACCACCGGGGCCCAGCGCCGACAGGCGGCGCTTGTGGGTCAGCCCCGACAGCGGGTTGTTCTGGTCCATGAACTGCGACAGCTGGCTGGTGCCGAAGAACTCCTTGATCGCGGCGACCACCGGCCGGATGTTGATCAGCGTCTGCGGCGTGATGGCCTCGACGTCCTGAGTGGTCATCCGCTCGCGGACGACGCGCTCCATCCGGGACATGCCGACCCGGATCTGGTTCTGGATCAACTCACCGACCGTACGCAGCCGACGGTTGCCGAAGTGGTCGATGTCGTCGGTCTCCACCGGCACCTCGACGCCGCCGGGGACGGTCATCGAGGCCTGACCCTCGTGCAGGCGCACCAGGTATTCGATGGTGGCGACGACGTCCTCTTCGGTCAGTGTCGTCGACGAGGTCTCGGCCGGCCTAGCGCTCAGACCCAGCTTCTTGTTGATCTTGTAGCGGCCGACTCGGGCCAGGTCGTAGCGCTTCTCCTTGAAGAACAAGTTCTCCAGCAGGGTCTGCGCCGACTCCTTGGTCGGCGGCTCGCCCGGGCGCAGCTTGCGGTAGATGTCCAGCAGCGCCTCGTCGGTGCCGGCGGTGTTGTCCTTCTCCAGCGTCGACATCATGATCTCGGAGAAGCCGAACCGGTCCCTGATCTGCTCGGCGGTCCAGCCCAGCGCCTTGAGCAGCACGGTGACCGGCTGACGACGCTTGCGGTCGATGCGCACACCGACGGTGTCACGTTTGTCGACGTCGAACTCCAGCCAGGCACCGCGGCTCGGGATCACCTTGACGCTGTGCAGCAGCTTTTCGGTCGACTTGTCGATGCTCTCGTCGAAGTACACGCCCGGCGACCGGACCAGCTGGCTGACCACCACACGCTCGGTCCCGTTGATGATGAAGGTGCCCTTCTCGGTCATCATCGGGAAGTCGCCCATGAACACCGTCTGGCTCTTGATCTCACCGGTGTTGTTGTTGATGAACTCGGCGGTGACGAACAGCGGGGCCGCGTACGTCATGTCCTTGTCTTTGCATTCGTCGACCGGCGCCTTGACCTCGTCGAACCGTGGATCGGAGAAGGACAGCGACATCGACCCGGAGAAGTCCTCGATCGGCGACAGCTCGTAGAGCACTTCTTCAAGGCCGCCGACTGGTTTGGCGTCGCCGCGGGCAGCCGCGACCTCGCGCCAGCGCGGCGCACCGATCAGCCACTCGAACGAGTCGGTCTGCACATCCAGCAGCCCGGGCACCTCGAGTGGTTCGCGCAGCTTGGCGAAGGAAATTCGGTTAGGAGCTCCGGGTACGGAGCTGTTAGAGGAGGTGGAACCCAAAGAACCTAGTGGGTTTTTCTTGCTCTGGCGGGAGAGTGCCAAGATGCATCCTTCCAGCACCTAGTGCGACTAACGGTGCCGGCGGCCACCGGACCTATTCGCCGCTATAACTGTGTCGGTTCGGCTGGCGGACGAACTGTCCGGATCACACGCACGCAGCTAGGTCGCTGAGCCAGAAACGGGCTCAGGCTGGGACCACGGTGTCAAGTGGCGGGTGAGGTGGGCAGGAAGCAGCCAGCGCAACGTCCAACAATAGCGCAGGACTGCGCATTCCTCAACTACCGTGCTCGGGGATACCGGCGCTGGCTGGCGTCTAGATCTACCCGTTCACGCATACTGCCCAACAGATTGGCCCCTTCGGGCGCTTCCGTCAAGAGGTGACGCGCCAAGTTGGTGGATCAACTCCTTCCGGACAGGCCTATCGGGGCGGGTGACGGTCGCCGGCGCGGCGAAGCCGGGCGAAGCGGGCCATCACACAAACAGAGGTCAGTAGCCGCGTTGGGTGGGGATCGACGCGGTGTCCGCGTCCGCGTCGCGGTGCCGGCCGCTGGCGTCGTCGTAGTCCTGGGCGGGGTATTTCTGGGTGTTGTCCAGCGAGTCGAGGATCGCTTTCTGCGCATCCTTCGGTAGCAGGTGCAGGTTCTCCCGGACCCGGGCCTGCCGACGGCCGACCGCCTTGCGCTCCGGCATCCCGGGAGTGGTGGTGATCTGCGGTGGCACGCCCTCGATCTCGTCGACACCGCCGTCGTGGTGGCCGGCGTCCAGGTGGGCCTGCTCCTCGGCCATGGTGGCCTCGTCCTTTTCCTCCGACATCCCGATCGGGCCGATACGGCGACCGTTGAGGAACTGCCGCACCACCGGCTCGTCGCTGGTCAACAGCACCTCACGGGGACCGAACATCACCAGATGCCGGCGGAACAACATGCCCATGTTGTCCGGCACCGTGCGGGCGATGTTGATGTTGTGCGTCACGATCAAGATCGTGCAGTCGATCTGCGCGTTGATGTCGATGAGCAGCTGGCTCAGGTAGGCGGTACGGACCGGGTCCAGACCCGAGTCGGGCTCGTCACACAGGATGATCTGCGGGTCGAGCACCAGGGAGCGGGCCAGGCCGGCGCGCTTGCGCATACCACCGGAGATCTCACCGGGAAACTTCTTCTCATCCCCGCCCAGACCCACCATCTCCAGCTTCTCCATGACGATGTCACGGATCTCGCCTTCCTTTTTCTTGGTGTGCTCACGCAGCGGGAAGGCGGTGTTGTCATAGAGGTTCATCGACCCGAACAGCGCGCCGTCCTGGAACATGACGCCGAACAGCGTGCGGATGTCGTACAGCTCCTTGGCCGAGCACTCGGTGATGTCGGTGCCATCAACGACGATCGAACCCCGCTCCGGGCGTAGCAGGCCGATCAGCGACTTCAGAAAGACGGATTTACCGGTACCCGACGGGCCCAGCAGAACGCTGACCTCGCCCTCCGGGACATCCATCGTGACGTCTTCCCAGATTCGCTGGGATCCGAAGGACTTCGACAGCCCCTCAACCTGGATACCGATACCCATGCGAAACCCTTCCACTGACGTTGGTCACCGCTGCCCAAGCCCAGCTTATGGCATGAGTCACTGTAGCGCACCGGTGATGAAGGGGTCGCGATGTGCGCCTATCGCCGGAAATTCATGATCGGCGGCGATTCCGTCACGCGCAAGGCGACCAGTTGCCGTGAAAGCCCATCGGAACGCGCTGCGGCAAATGCACGGTGGCTACCGATTCGCAGGTTTGCGCGTCGAGCAACACCAGTTGGCCCTCGTCGCGGCCTCGGTGGAAGCCGTATCCGATCAGGATGCCGTCATCCTCGCCGGCGTCCGGCGAGTCGGCGCCGGGACGCGGGACGAAGGACATTTCGCCGATCAGCAGCTCGGGGTCGAGTGGGGCGACCGTGCTGGATCCGGTCTCGTAGTCGTGCTTGTACAGCGCTGTCGACATTTGAGTTCTGCCTGAGTCGAGGAAGCCGCCCTCGACGCCGACGGTGTAGCCGAAACGATGCCGGCCGCCGAGCCTGGTGTCGTTCATGCGGGGGAATTCCTGCGCGCGGTCGTCGCGGCGTTCGCTGCTCACCGCACCGGTCGCCAGGTTGATCGTCCACCGGTCCAACGTGGGCTTGTTCTCGCCGGGCCCGCGCTGGTCGCGGTCGAACATCCGCTGGTAGCGCACCACATCGAGCACCAGCACCTCGCTGCCGCCCTGCACTTCGGAGTACGCGTTGAGCGGGTGGTAGACGTAGCAGGGTTCGATGTCGAACCACCGCACATCGGCGTTGGTCCCCTCGCGCGGCATCACGCCGATGCGCGCCGGGTATTTGGGGTTCCACGCGTAAGGCAGCCGGTACGCCTGGCGCTCTTCGCGGTTGATCATCGCCGCTATCGGCCCGGGTACCCGCACGCGCCCGATCACGGATTGCATCACCAACCGGGCCGGCAGTTGCATCCAGCCGGGCACCATTGTCGGCGCCACCTGCTTCGGGTCGAATGTCACCGGCAAGTCGTAGAGCACCACATATTTGTCGGTGAGCGAGAAGTCGTGCATCATCGGCGATCCCGACACCTGGATGTCGACAGTGCGGCGAGCGTGGCCGTGAGTGTCAATCACCGAGTACTGCACGGTTCGACCACGAGCGAAGGAGTAAGACACCGCGTGCAGTTCGCCGGTTCTCGGGTCACGGTGTGGGTGAGCGGCATATCCGCCGGCCAGGGTGCCATCGAAGTCGCAGGGGCCGACGGTGTCGAGCTCGTCGGTGAGTTCGTAGTTGGCCACGCCGCCTTCGACGAGAGCCAGAGTCTTGCCGGCGTGGGCCAGCACGTTGGTGTTGGCGCCGAGGGACTGCATTCCGGCATGCAGGTTGCGCGTGGCAGGTGAGGGCTCGCCGAGAGCCGCCCGCACACCCGCGCTGCGGACCCAGCGGTTGCGGTACCAGTTGGCCTTGCCGCCTTGCAGCGCTACTCCGTGCACCATGCCGTCGCCGGTGAACCAGTGGTAGGTGGCGGGGTCGACCTCTGCAACGGGGTTCGGCCCGTTGCGCAGGTAGCGCCCGTCGAGGAATTCGGGGATGTGCCCGGTGACCGTCAGGTCGGTCGCGGTCACCTCGGCGCTCACCGGCGCCAGGAAGTCAGTGAGATACGGGTTCGCCGGTGCGGCGGTGGCGGCAGTGGTCATGTTGGCCTCCTAGCTCGCATAACATTGATATTTCATTGTTATACACACTGGGCGTCGGCTGTGTCAAGATGCAACCGTGACTTCGCAGGCCGAGCGGAACGTGCGTGCCGAGCTGCTGCACGCCGCCGTGGCGATCCTCAACGAAGATGGCCCCGACGCGCTGCAGACCCGCAAGATCGCCGGCGCCGCCGGCACCTCGACGATGGCGGTGTACACACATTTCGGCGGGATGTCCGGGTTGATCGCCGCGGTCGCCGACGAGGGGTTGCGCCAATTCGATGTCGCGCTGACGATGCCGACGACATCGGACCCCGTCGCGGACCTGGTGGCCACCGGGATCGCCTACCGGCGCTACGCCATCGAGCGTCCGCATATGTACCGGCTGATGCTCGGCAGCACCAGCGCGCACGGCATCAACGCACCGGCACACGATCTGCTGACTTTGACCGTGGCCGAGATCAATGACCACTACCCCAGCTTCGCGCATGTCGTGCGCGGTGTGCACCGCTGCATGCTGGCGAGCCGGATCGCGGCTGGGTCAGCCTCTGACGACGCCACCGTGGTGGCTATCGCCGCTCAGTTCTGGTCGTCGATTCACGGCTTCGTGATGCTCGAGCTCGCGGGCTTCTACGGCGCGCAGGGCAGCGCCGTCGGGCCGGTGCTCGCTTCGTTGATGGCGAATCTTCTTGTTTCGCTTGGCGATTCGCCTGAGCGAGTGCGAAAGTCGCAGCGCCTGGCGGTGCGGCGCTGAGTGCACGAAACCCCCGGAGCCTCGGTGGCTCCGGGGGTTTTCGCTGAGTCGACTACTTGACGGTGACGGTGGCGCCGGCGGCCTCGAGCTTGGTCTTGGCCTCCTCGGCAGCATCCTTGGGGGCCTTCTCCAGGACCGGCTTGGGGGCGCCGTCGACCAGGTCCTTGGCCTCTTTGAGGCCCAGGCCGGAGACGATCTCACGGACAACCTTGATGACGCCGATCTTCTTGTCGCCGGCGGCCTCGAGGATGACGTCGAACTCGGACTGCTCCTCGGCTGCCTCGGCGGCCGGGGCGGCCCCGCCAGGAGCGGCGGCGGCAACGGCGACCGGGGCGGCCGCGGTTACCTCGAAGGTCTCCTCGAACTTCTTCACGAACTCCGAGAGCTCCAACAGGGTGAGTTCCTTGAACGCGTCGAGCAGTTCGTCGGTGGACAACTTGGACATGGTGTGGGTCCTTCCTTGGTGGGTTTGGGGTTATTCCGTGGATTCGGTCTCTGCGGCCTCTGCTGCCGGAGCCTCGGCGGCTGCGGCCTCTGCTGCCGGAGCCTCGGGGGCTGGGGCCTCGGCGGCTGGGGCCTCTGCCGGCGCCGCAGGCTCTTCTGCGGCTCTCTTCTCCTGCAGCGCGGCAGCGAGCCGGGCCACCTGCGAGGCCGGCGCGTTGAACAGCGCGGCCGCCTTCGACAGGTTGGCCTTCATCGCCCCGGCCAGTTTGGCGAGCAGCACTTCGCGCGACTCGAGGTCGGCGATGCGCTCGACTTCGGCGACGGTCAGCGCGTGGCCGTCCATGTAGCCGCCCTTGATGACCAGCGCCTTGTGCTCCTTGGCGAAGGTCTTGATCGCTTTGGCGGCGTCGACCGCCTCGCCGCTGACGAAGGCGATCGCGGTCGGTCCGACGAACAACTCGTCGAGGCCCTCGATGCCCGCCTCCGAGGCGGCCCGCTTGATCAGCGTGTTCTTGGCGACAGAGTAGGTCGCCGAGCCGGCCAGCGACCGGCGCAGGTCGGCCAGATTAGCGACGGACAGACCGCGATATTCGGTGATCACGGTGGCAGTGGAAGCCCTGAACTGCTCGGCGATGTCCGCGACGGCGGTGGCCTTATCAGCGTGGGCCATGCATACCTCCTTGGGGGTCACGGCCCGGAAATAACGAACGCCCCGACGCAGGAAGCGGTCGGGGCGTGAACATGCCTCGTCCTCCTGCGTGGGCCGCCGGGAATTCCCGGACCTTCAACCGATTGCTCGGTGACCGACGGTCTTCGGTGGATCGGCCTCCACAATAGCGTGGCCTGCCGCTATCAGCCAAAACGGTCAGACCAGGTGATCACATCTGCCACTTCAGTCTCTGCCGGAGGAGATGCCCGAGTTGCCCGCCTTCGAGCGATTTGCTGCGGCCCGCAGTGCCAGTACTCGTCGATGAATCCGGTGCTCGGTACCGCGCGGCATTTGACCGGGACCATATACGCCGCGCGCGAGGCGGCGCGCCCTCCCGCGGCGCCGCTCCCACCGCAGCGCGTCCGACACGGATTTACCGGCCGGGCTGTCAACCTCGAACCCGTGGAAGGCAAGCGCCTCGAC
Organism: uncultured Actinomycetota bacterium; assembly: GCA_963751315.1. Taxonomy (GTDB): domain Bacteria; phylum Actinomycetota; class Actinomycetes; order Mycobacteriales; family Mycobacteriaceae; genus Mycobacterium. Next base: position 8,392 of record CAVVUH010000019.1, read on the forward strand.
CAGGTCTTTGATGGTGGCACGGCCGTGGATGGCAAGGTGCATCGTGAGTACGTAACGCAGCTCGATACCCCGCAGCTTGTTCATCGTCGGACGGTCGCATGCCGGTAGGACATCCACCGGAAATCGCTCGTAGGCGGGCACAAAGCCATATGGATCTGGCGAGTGACTCAAGTGACAGATGCGACAAGTGCTGCCGCTCCGATCAATCCGGCGTCGCCGCCGAGCGCTGCCGGTACCACCCGCAGGCCGCGGATGAATTCCAGACGCGCGTAGCCGGCCAATGCCTCGTGCAGCGGGTCGAACAGCGTCCGCCCCGACTTGGCCACTCCGCCGCCGATGACAACAAGATCCAGGTCGCACACCGCCGCGACGGAGGCGATCATCGCGGCCAGCGCGGTGGCTCCGCGGCGAAATGCCCGCACCGCCACCGCGTCACCGTTGGCGGCTGCTTCGGCCAGCGCCGCCGCGTCGGCCCCGGGCGGCGCCGCCCAACCGTTGGCCACCGCCCACCGCGTCATCCACGGTCCGGCCGCGATCGTCTCCACGCAGCCGTGGCCGCCGCAGGAGCACGGCTGCCCGTCCAGTTCGACCACGACGTGACCGACATGTCCGGCATTGCCGGTCCGCCCGTGATACGGCGCCCCGTCGAGCACCAGCCCACCGCCCACCCCGGTGGAGACCACCATGCCGAGCAGGAAGTCGACGCCGCGCCCGGCGCCGCGCCAGTGCTCGCCGAGCGCCATGCACACGGCGTCGCCGGCCAGCCGCACCGGCACGCCCGGCACCGCGGCCGCAACCCGGTCCCGCAGCGGAAAGCCACGCCAGGAGGGGATGTTGATCGGGCTGACGGTTCCCGTGGCCAGGTCGATGGGGCCGGCCGACGCGATACCGACCGCGCAGACACCACCCCCGGCGGTTTGTATCGCGTCGGCGATCATCCGGTGAGTCAAAGCCCAAACCTCTTCTGCGCCATGGTTCTTCGGCGTCGGCCGGGTAGCGGCCTGCACCAGCGTTCCGGACTGGTCGACGAGGCCGGCGGCGATCTTGGTGCCGCCGATGTCGAGGGTCAGGGTGAGCATGCGGGGCTTCAGTGCCGGTGGGTGTTGTCGGGTTGACGCGGGTCGCCGGGGTGCTCGTATCCGGGCGCCAGCAGCACCAGCTCAGCCCGGCGTTCGTCGAGCCATACCCGGAAGGCTCGGCGCCGCGCCGCCGCCCGCAGGTGGTCGGCGATCGCGGCGCGCACCTGGTGCAGCGGCGGGGCGGCGACGGCGGGGCCACGCCAGCCGTGGCGGTCGGGGCTCGTCGCGGCGAACCGCAGCGGGTTTCGGGCGTGGTAGCCGGCCACGTCGTCGTCGCTGACGTCGACCGCGGCGGTGACGCGGGCGAACACTGCGCGCGATGAAGGCTCCGCCAGCGCCCCCGCGGCGATGCTGCCGATCTCCAGCCGGGCCGTGGTGTCGGGCAGCAGCTCAGCCTCGCTCGGCGCGTTCCGCGCGGTCACGCCGAGCGCAGCGGCCTCGGCGGCGACTATCCGCTCGGTCACGATCAGTTGGGTCAGCCAGCGACGCAGCTGCCTGCCTTCACTGGTACCGGCCGCGGGCAGCGCAGCCGCCAGCGGGCCGTCGCGCAGCCGCGCTTCGCGCGCGTCGACCTCGTCCATCGGGACCGGAACACCGCCGACCGTCGCGACATTCATCGGACCGTCACCTTCACCGCGGGCGAGTACACCAGCCGGCCGGCGCAGCCGACCCGGACCAGCGCCCACCACTGGCCCGGTTCCACCCAGGCCGGCGGGTTCACATCGAACCCGACCTCGACCGTGCCGCCGGCCGGCAGCACCGCGCCCCGCGTCGCCGGGCCGATCCACTCCCAGGTCCCCCACGGGCTGATCAGATGGGCCTCCAGACTCAGGTCGGCGCACGCGTCGGTGCCGATAGTGACGGCCAGACCAGCTGAGTCGCCCGCGGCCACCTCGACGTCAGTCGGCCCGTCGACCAGGTACACCGCTCGGCCGTCGTCAGCGACTCCGACCGAGATCATGCACACGTCTTCGACGACCTGACGCCAGGCGGTTGGGACAAAGCCCTTAGGGGCGCCGGTCACCTGCAGCTGCGCCCGCACCGGATACAGGCCCGGATCGGCACCCGGCGGCACCTTCAGCGTCAGGTCGGCCTCCAGGTGTTGGCCGGGCCGCAGGGTGAAGGGCAGCGTGGCCGGGTTGGCCGACCAGCCGGGTGGACACACCAGCGTGACGGCGCCGGCCAGCGGTGCGTCGCAGCTATCGCTGGCCGCGGTCAACCGCAGCGTCACGTCGGCGCCCGCGGTGGCGGTGAGCCGATGCGGATGCAGGTGGGCCACCGCGGGTAGCCCGCCGAGCGGGGCCGGCCCGCGGTTGTGCAGCCAGTACCGCGCGTACAGCGGCTGGCAGTTCTCGGCCTGCGGAGCCAACTCGGTGTCCGCGCCGTCCAGTAGCTTGGGCAGCTCGAGTCGCGCCAACGCGGTGCCGATCTGGTAGCCGTGCAGCGCGGTGAGCGGGTGGCTGCCCGATCTGAGCCGCGGCTGCTCCAGCAGGTCGGCCGGATGTAGCTCGGACACCGTGCCCAGCGGCGAGCGCACGGCGACATCGGTGTCGCCGCCGCGGGTTTCGACCAGCCGGATGGCCACTCGGCCGGGGTCGACGGGTTGGGCGCTGCCGTGTGCCAGCGGGTTACCCGCCGCCTTGAGCGCACCCAAGTGCACCGCGCCGGCCGGGTCGACCTGCAGCAGCGAACCGGTCGCGGGCAGCCCGCCAACTCGCCCGGGCGCCGTCACGGCCAGCAGCGGGTGGGAGAACTCCGCGCTGTGGGCTGGGATCTCGGCGTGGCGCCAGTCGCCGGCGCCGCAGACCAGCGCGTAGTCGAAAACATGCGTCCAGTGCTGCAGCTGGAAGTTCGAGCCGTCGGGCGCGGTGCGGCGCGGCTCGTCGATCCACACACCGGACGGCCAGCCGGTGCAGGACCGCATCAGCGCGGTGTGCAGGGTGCCGTCGGTTTCGACGGCGAAGCTGGGCACCCCGCGGTTGAGCAGCGCGACGGTAAAGGGCTCGAAGCGCTGCAGGCCCGACGGCGCCTGCTGCCCGACGACGATCTCGGCGTCGACCAGGTCGTCGGCTACCGATGCGATCGCCGGCCCGAGGTCTGCGTCGTCGCGGCTGGCGATCACCAGCACCGGCAGCGCTCGCGAATCCCGCAGGTCCGCACTGGGAACCCAACCGGCCGCCAACGGCGCCGCAGCAGGCACCCAGACCCTGGCCCGGCCGGTGTCGGCGAGCTGCCGCTCGACCTCGACGGTGTAGGCCGGATCGGCGGCGGCCAGCACCGCCTTGGTGAACGCGTTCTGGCCCGGTCCGCCCAACGCGATGCGGGCGTCCGGCAGGTTGGAGTCGACGCCGAGGCGGCCGTAGCGCGGCTTGTCGGCACTGCTGCAGGTCGCCGTCACCCCGGCCCGCACCAGCGCGACCACAAGCTCGCGCGCCAGCGGGCCGCTCATCGGCTCGGTCGGCGCGACCACCTCGGCCACCGACACCGCGCGCACACCGTCTCCGACGCGCACCCGGGCTGCCGAGGACAGCCCGAACCAGCCGTAGGCGGGGTTGTCCAGCGTCCACGGGTGGTCCGCGGTGTCCACCGACCCAGATTCGTTGTGCAGCAATGCGAAACCGCGCCCGACGACGGCGTCGCCGACCTCGCTGACCGGCATGGCGCCCGGCACCGGGCACGGCCAGCGCAGTCGGAGCAGCTGGTCGGCGTCGGTGAAGTCGTCGATGGTCGTGGCGCAGTCCACCCGGTCAACGCCGTGCCATAGCGTCAGAGTCTGGGTGTAGCTCAGCAGCTCAGCGATTCGGCCCTGCACCACCAGCCGCTGGCCCAGCGCGCTGTGGTAAGCCCGTACCTCCGCTGACGTTTCCGACGAGCCGACCATCGGCCCCTTGGGCAGCAGGTGCCATGGGCCCTCGCCGCCGGTCGGATGCGCCGGGTATTCCTCGTAGACAGCCAACTCGTTGCCGACTCGGTTCTCGGCGATCAGCTGCCGGCCGCCGTGCACCAGCGACGACACTCCACCGCCGCGGGCCGGGTCGACAACCAGCCGGTAGTGCTCGTTCGCAATCTGATTGCCGCGCAACGGTTTCCAAGTCGTCGAAGTGTCGCCGGCGATCAGCCGGTAGGCCCGCCAACCCAGCGAGGGCACGTCATGCGCCAGCCAGCTGACCGATCGTCCGTCGTGCTCGACAAGCGCCGGCAGCTCGGCGCCGTCGTGGTCCAGCACCCGCACCCCGGCGCCGACCGGGACCTGGAGCCGGACGGTGACGACATCGGTTCGGTTGTGCGCCAACGTGTTCCACACGATCACGTCGCCGCGGATGTCACTGGACAGCAGCGCCAGCGAGTTGTCCCGGGCCGTGCGGCCCAGCTCCCACGCGTCGCGCCAACCGGTCAGCAGATCGAGGTAGACCTGATCGGATTCCGACCCGGTGATCGCGTCGTGGTGCGCGCCGTAGGCCAGCTGCACCCACGCCTTGGCCAGCGCGGCCTGCGGGTAGTCGGCGCCGGTGAGCAGCCCCGCGAACACCGCGAACTTCTCGGCGTCCAAAACCGCGTTTTCGGCGGCCCGGTTGGCTTGCTTGGTGTCGATGAACGACACGTCCTTGCCGGTGTAGATCGGGTTCATGTCGCGGGTTTGCGGCGACGGCACCAGCGCGCGGGCGTCGAGTTCGGCGCGGACGGCGGCGAAGAACTCGCTCGGCAGCGCGCAGACGAGCCGCGGCCAGCTGTAGCGCGAAGCCCAGTCGCGGTGAATCTCGGTGACCCACTTGTTCGGTGGGGTGTAGTCGGTACCGACCGGCAGCAGCACGTTGCGGGTCAGCGCGACCTTCTTCAGCTCTGCGAAGAGTTCATAGGTGGCCTGCTCGGCTTCGGTCACCGAGGTCGAGTCGTCCATCCACCAGCCGGCCGAGTAGTGCGCGGGCATGTAATGGGTGAGCAACCCGCGCCCGGACGGTGAGATCCACTCGAACTCGCTGCAGAACTGCATGCCCGCCACGCCGCCGTCGTTGTGCATCGGGCCCCACTGGTGGTGCGGTCCGCGGGCCCACGAACTCGACGTCAGCCCGGCGTCGGCGGCCATCCCCGGGAACTGCGGGTCGTGGCCGAAGACGTCGAGCTGCCAGGCGGTAGCCGGATGGCCGCCCAGCACGTCGCGCTGAAAACCTATGCCGTGCACCAGGTTTCGGATCGTCGTCTCCGGGCTGGTGAGGTTGGTGTTGGGCTCGTTGTAGGTGCCGCCCATGATCTCCACCCGGCCCTCGGCGATCAGGCGGCGCAGGTCGGCGCGGTCCTCGGGGTGGGTGTCCCAGTAGGGCTTGAGGTAGTCCACTTCGGCGAGCACGAACTTGTATTCGGGTTCGCGGCGGGCCATCTCCAGATGCGCGTGAACCAGCTCGAAACCGTTGGTCTGCCGGGCCTTTCCGGGCGGGTCCTCGGTCCACAGGCTGGTGTAGCCGCCCTGGGTGTTCCACCACACCGGGTCGTAGTGGAAGTGGCTGATCATGAACATCGTCCAGCCGGGCTCGGCGACGGTGAACGCAAACGGCGTGCTGCTGCCCGCGACGTGCACCTGGGCGGCCCGTCGTTGCCCGACGACCGGATGCTCGACGGCAACGGGCACCTCGATGACGTCGTGACCGTCGCGGGCGAGCGTCTCTCCGCTCAGGCCGTCGCCGTCGACGCGGACCAATGTCGACTCGGTGACGGCGCTGACAGTCACCCGAACCAGCTGCAGCGGCGCGTCCGGCGGCCCGACGAAAAGCTCCGTCGACTCCGCCGAGATCACCTGCATTCCCGCACCCTACGACCTCCGACGGGCGCCGCGCGGCGTCAGTGACGCGACACGTCGTCGGTGCCACCGTGCAGGATGTTGAAGGTGGCCATCCGCATGGGTAATACCTACCCACGATGACGGCCGCTTGAGCACAGCCGACCGGAAGGACCCGCCTGATGCCTGCTCTCGCCTCGCCCGTGACCGATGAACGCAGCGCCCTGCGCGAATACCTTGCCTACCACCAGAGCGCGTTTTTCGCGGTGGCCTATGGCCTCACCGACGAACAAGCCCGCTCGCGGCCGACGGTCAGCGAATTGTCGATCGGCGGGCTGGTCAAGCACGCCACCGGCATGCAGCGCAGCTGGATGGCCCGGATCGCGGCCGCCCCGGAACTCCCGCCGCGCGACACCCGGCCGTTCGAGGAGATCTCGAAAGACTTCGCCGAGCAGCACGTGATGCGGCCCGACGAGACGCTGGCCGGCCTGCTCAGCGACCTCAAGGCCGAGAACGCCAAGTCGCTGCACCTGGTGGACACCGCGGATCTGGACGCCGCCGTGCCGGTGCCGCACGACATTCCGTGGTTCCCGAAAAACCTCGAGGCGTGGTCGGTGCGATGGGTGATCCTGCATGTGATCAACGAGCTGACCCGCCATTCCGGGCACGCCGACATCATCCGGGAGAGCATCGACGGCGCCACTATGTACGAGCTGCTTGCCGGGTTGGAGGGCTGGGAGATCGCGGGCTGGGTGACTCCTTGGAAAGAACCCGAGGAGAAACGTGCTGACTCGTAGCGGCCTCGCCCGCCGCGACACGGCTCAGGGCGCCGTCGAGCTCTATTACGAAGACCTCGGCGACCCGGCCGGCCCGCCGGTGCTGCTGATCATGGGGCTCGGCGCCCAGCTGCCGATGTGGCCGGACGGCTTCTGCGCTCAGCTCGTCGACGCGGGGTATCGGGTGATCCGGTTCGACCACCGCGACACCGGGCTGTCGGCCAAGATGCACGGGATGCGGGCCGAGGGCGCGGTCTATCGGCGGGTATGGCGCTATCTGCTGGGCCGTACCAGCCTGGTGCCCTACACGCTGCTCGACATGACGCGCGACGTGGTCGCGCTGCTCGATCACCTCGGCATCGACCGGGCACACGTCGTCGGCGCCTCGATGGGCGGGATGATCGCCCAGATCCTGGCCGGCACCGAGCCGCAGCGGGTGGCATCGCTGGGCATCATCATGTCCACCACCGGCAAACCGTTCTCCCGGTTGCCGGCGTGGCGAGTGATCCGGCTGGCGTTCGGCGGCCCCGGCGACGACGCCTCCGACGAGGACAAGCTGGCCTTCGAGGTACGCAATGTCGCGGTGTTCAACGGCCCCAACTTCTTGCCGCCCGAGGCTGAGCTACGCGAGCGCGTCCGGCAGCTCGCCGAGCGGTCCAGCTATCCGCCCGGCATGCTGCGCCAGTTCGACGCCGTGCTGGGCACTGGCAGCCTGCTGGCCTACAGCAAGGCGATCACCGCGCCGACGGTGGTGCTGCACGGTTCGCGCGACCCCATGGTGCGGCCGCGCAACGGCCGCGGGGTCGCCGCGGCCATCCCGGGCGCCCGGTTCGTCGTCGTCGACGGCATGGGCCACGACCTCCCCGGACCGGTGTGGCGCCCGATCGTCGAAACCCTCACCGAGAACTTTGCCCGGGCCCGCGCCCGGTGAGCGGGCTCACAGGAATTGGGACTTGACACCACCGGTTTGGCAGACTGCACAAATGAGCTCCAACAACCACCGCGAGGTAGCCAGGCTTGATCGGGTGCCGTTGCCGGTCGAGGCGGCCCGCATCGGCGCGACCGGTTGGCAGCTCACCCGCACCGCCGCGCGCGTCATCACCAAGCTGCCCGGCCGCGGTCCTTGGCAGACCAAGGTGATCAAGGAAATCCCGCAGACCTTCTCCGACCTGGGCCCCACCTACGTCAAATTCGGGCAGATCATCGCGTCCAGCCCGGGCGCATTCGGCGAACAGCTGTCGCGTGAATTCCGCGGCCTGCTCGACAGCGTGCCACCGGCAGACAAAGACGAGGTGCACAAGCTGTTCGCCGACGAGCTGGGCGCCGACCCGTCGGAGCTGTTCGCCAGCTTCGACGAAGAACCGTTCGCGTCCGCGTCCATCGCCCAGGTGCACTACGCCACCCTGAAGACCGGCGAGGACGTCGTCGTCAAAATCCAGCGGCCGGGCATCCGTCGCCGGGTGGCCGCCGACCTGCAGATCCTCAAGCGCTTCGCGCAGACCGTGGAGCTGGCCAAACTGGGCCGCCGGCTGTCCGCCCAAGACGTCGTCGCGGACTTCAGCGACAACCTGGCTGAGGAGCTGGACTTCCGCCTCGAGGCGCAGTCGATGGATGCCTGGATCTCCCACCTGCACACTTCACCGCTCGGCAAGAACATCAGGGTGCCGCAGGTGCACTGGAACTTCACCACCGAGCGAGTGTTGACGATGGAACGGATCCAAGGCATCCGCATCGACGACGCCGCCGCCATCCGCAAGGCGGGGTTCGACGGCACCGAACTGGTCAAAGCTCTGCTGTTTTCCGTGTTCGAGGGCGGTCTGCGACACGGCCTGTTCCACGGCGACCTGCACGCCGGCAACCTGTACGTCGACGACCAGGGCCGCATCGTGTTCTTCGACTTCGGGATCATGGGCCGCATCGACCCGCGTACCCGCTGGCTGCTGCGTGAGCTGGTGCACGCGCTGCTGGTCAAGAAGGACCACGCAGCCGCGGGCAAGATCGTCGTGCTGATGGGCGCCGTCGGCACCATGAAACCGGAGGCGCAAGCCGCCAAAGACCTCGAAGCGTTCTCCACCCCGCTGACGATGACCGACCCTAGGCGACTTGTCCTATGCCGACATCGGTAGGCAGCTCTCCACGCTGGCCGACGCCTACGATGTCAAGCTGCCCCGCGAACTGGTGCTGATCGGCAAGCAGTTCCTCTACGTGGAGCGGTACATGAAGCTGCTGGCGCCGAACTGGCAGATGATGTCCGACCCGCAGCTCACCGGCTACTTCGCCAACTTCATGGTCGAGGTCAGCCGCGAGCACCAGTCCGACATTGAAGTTTAGGGAGATACAGCCGCTATGGAAATCCGAAGCGGAACAGCACGTTCGGGCGACCTGGACATCTACTACGACGACATGGGTGACCCAGGCGACCCGGCGGTCCTCCTGATCATGGGGCTGGGCTCGCAACTGCTGTTGTGGCGCGACGGGTTCTGCGAAAAACTCGTCGCAGAGGGCCTGCGGGTGATCCGGTACGACAACCGCGATGTCGGCCTGTCTAGCAAGACCGAACGAGGCCACGCCGCCGGGCCGATGATCCCCCGGATGCTGAAGTTCTGGCTGGGAATGCGCGGCGAAGCGGCCTACACGCTGGAAGACATGGCCGACGACGCCGCCGCGGTGCTCGATCACCTCGGGATCGACCGCGCGCACATCGTCGGCGCCTCGATGGGCGGCATGATCGCCCAGATCTTCGCGGCGCGCTTCCGCGACCGGGCGCGCTCGCTGGGCGTGATCTTCTCCAGCAACAACCAGCCGTTCTTGCCGCCGCCCGCCCCGCGCGCCCTGTTCGCGCTCCTCAACGGCCCGCCGCCAAATTCACCGCTCGACGTGATCGTGGACAACGCCGTGCGGGTCTGGGGAATCATCGGCAGTCCCCGCTACCCGGCACCCGAACAGCGGATCCGCGACGAGGCGATCGAGGGCTACGAACGGTGCTACTACCCGTGGGGGGTTGCCCGTCATTTCAGCGCGATTATCGCCAGCGGCAGCCTGGCCCGCTACGACCGGCAGATCACCGCGCCCACCGTGGTCCTGCACGGGCGCGCCGACAAGTTGCAGCGGCCGTTCGGCGGCCGGGTGGTCGCCCGCGCCATCCGGGGCGCCCGTCTGGTCTTGATCGACGGCATGGGCCACGACCTGCCCGAGCAACTGTGGGATCGAGTGATCGGCGAGCTGACGGGCACATTCGCGCAGGGCTGATCGACGGGCGTTTCCGATTCGGTCTGACCAGGCCGATCGATTAGCATGGCTGGCGGATAGCCGGGGGGCGGGTAGCCACACTCCTGACGGGGTGGACACCCTGAAAACCAGAAAGGCGCACCGCGCAATGGCCCAAAAACTCAGGCCGCATTTCGAGGACGTGCAGGCGCACTACGACCTGTCTGACGACTTCTTCCGGCTCTTCCTCGACCCCAGCCAGACCTACAGCTGCGCCTACTTCGAGCGTGACGATATGACCCTGGAAGAGGCTCAGCAGGCCAAGGTCGACCTGGCACTGGGCAAGTTGGGCCTGCAGCCCGGGATGACGCTGCTCGACGTGGGCTGCGGCTGGGGCAGCACGATGCGCCGCGCGATCGAGCGCTACGACGTCAACGTCATCGGCCTGACGCTGAGCAAGAACCAGGCCGGGCACGTGCAGAAGGTGTTCGACGAGCTGGACAGCCCGCGCACCAAGCGGATCCTGCTGGAGGGCTGGGAGCAGTTCGACGAGCCGGTGGACCGGATCGTGTCGATCGGTGCGTTCGAGCACTTCGGCCACGATCGCTACGACGACTTCTTCAAGATGGCCAACGAAGCGCTGCCCGACGACGGGGTGATGCTGCTGCACACGATCACCGGCCTGACCCCCATGCAAATGACTGAACGCGGTATGCCGTTGACGTTCGAGCTGGCCCGGTTCATGAAATTCATCATGACCGAGATCTTCCCGGGCGGCCGGTTGCCGTCGATCGAGAAGGTGGAGGACCACTCATCGAAGGGCGGCTTCACGTTGACCCGCAGGCAGTCGCTGCAGCCGCACTACGCCAAGACCCTCGACTGTTGGGCCGCGGCGCTGGAGGCGCACAAGAGCGAGGCGATCGAGATCCAGTCCGAAGAGGTCTACGAGCGCTACATGCGCTACTTGACCGGATGCGCTAAGGGATTCCGGATTGGTTACATCGACGTCAACCAATTCACGCTGGAGAAATAGCCTCCGGCCGAGCTAAAGAAAACCAGGGAGTTGGTCCAAGTATTGGACGAATGCCGGGTATTGTGCTTGCACTACGCGATAACGTGCACAGTCGGCGAGCACGCCACGGGGTTGAGGTAACACCCCCAAGCAGTAGGAAGGGCGAAGAAACGCAGATGCCTGACAAGCAAGCCACTCCGACGAAGATGCGGATGCGTCCGAGGACATCCAGGCACACTACGACCTCTCTGACGATTTCTTCGGGCTGTTCCAGGACCCGACGCGGACCTACAGCTGCGCCTACTTCGAGCGAGACGACATGACGCTCGAAGAAGCCCAGATCGCCAAGGTCGACTTGAACCTCGACAAGCTGGACCTGAAGCCCGGCATGACGCTGCTGGACATCGGCTGCGGCTGGGGCACCACGATGAAGCGCGCGATCGAGAAATACGACGTCAACGTCATCGGCCTGACGTTGTCGAAGAACCAGCACGCGCGCGCCCAGCACGTGCTGGACAGCATCGACACCAATCGCTCACGGCAGGTACTGCTGCGCGGCTGGGAGGATTTCAGCGATCCCGTCGACCGGATCGTGTCGATCGAGGCGTTCGAGCACTTCGGCTTCGAGAATTACGACCGCTACTTCAAGAACGCGTTCAACATCATGCCCGAGGACGGGCGGATGACGGTGCAGAGCAGCGTGAGACTATCACCCCTAGATGCCTGCTCTCGCCTCGCCCGTGACCGATGAACGCAGCGCCTGCGCGAATACCTTGCCTACCACCAGAGCGCGTTCTTCGCGGTGGCCTATGGCCTCACCGACGAACAAGCTCGCTCGCGGCCGACGGTCAGCGAATTGTCGATCGGCGGGCTGGTCAAGCACGCCACCGGCATGCAGCGCAGCTGGATGGCCCGGATCGCGGCCGCCCCGGAACTCCCGCCGCGCGACACCCGGCCGTTTGAGGAGATCTCGAAAGACTTCGCCGAGCAGCACGTGATGCGGCCCGACGAGACGCTGGCCGGCCTGCTCAGCGACCTCAAGGCCGAGAACGCCAAGTCGCTGCACCTGGTGGACACCGCGGATCTGGACGCCGCCGTGCCGGTGCCGCACGACATTCCGTGGTTCCCGAAAAACCTCGAGGCGTGGTCGGTGCGATGGGTGATCCTGCATGTGATCAACGAGCTGACCCGCCATTCCGGGCACGCCGACATCATCCGGGAGAGCATCGACGGCGCCACTATGTACGAGCTGCTTGCCGGGTTGGAGGGCTGGGAGATCGCGGGCTGGGTGACTCCTTGGAAAGAACCCGAGGAGAAACGTGCTGACTCGTAGCGGCCTCGCCCGCCGCGACACGGCTCAGGGCGCCGTCGAGCTCTATTACGAAGACCTCGGCGACCCGGCCGGCCCGCCGGTGCTGCTGATCATGGGGCTCGGCGCCCAGCTGCCGATGTGGCCGGACGGCTTCTGCGCTCAGCTCGTTGACGCGGGGTATCGGGTGATCCGGTTCGACCACCGCGACACCGGGCTGTCGGCCAAGATGCACGGGATGCGGGCCGAGGGCGCGGTCTATCGGCGGGTATGGCGCTATCTGCTGGGCCGTACCAGCCTGGTGCCCTACACGCTGCTCGACATGACGCGCGACGTGGTCGCGCTGCTCGATCACCTCGGCATCGACCGGGCACACGTCGTCGGCGCCTCGATGGGCGGGATGATCGCCCAGATCCTGGCCGGCACCGAGCCGCAGCGGGTGGCATCGCTGGGCATCATCATGTCCACCACCGGCAAACCGTTCTCCCGGTTGCCGGCGTGGCGAGTGATCCGGCTGGCGTTCGGCGGCCCCGGCGACGACGCCTCCGACGAGGACAAACTGGCCTTCGAGGTACGCAATGTCGCGGTGTTCAACGGCCCCAACTTCTTGCCGCCCGAGCCTGAGCTACGCGAGCGCGTCCGGCAGCTCGCCGAGCGGTCCAGCTATCCGCCCGGCATGCTGCGCCAGTTCGACGCCGTGCTGGGCACTGGCAGCCTGCTGGCCTACAGCAAGGCGATCACCGCGCCGACGGTGGTGCTGCACGGTTCGCGCGACCCCATGGTGCGGCCGCGCAACGGCCGCGGGGTCGCCGCGGCCATCCCGGGCGCCCGGTTTGTCGTCGTCGACGGCATGGGCCACGACCTCCCCGGACCGGTGTGGCGCCCGATCGTCGAAACCCTCACCGAGAACTTTGCCCGGGCCCGCGCCCGGTGAGCGGGCTCACAGGAATTGGGACTTGACACCACCGGTTTGGCAGACTGCACAAATGAGCTCCAACAACCACCGCGAGGTAGCCAGGCTTGATCGGGTGCCGTTGCCGGTCGAGGCGGCCCGCATCGGCGCGACCGGTTGGCAGCTCACCCGCACCGCCGCGCGCGTCATCACCAAGCTGCCCGGCCGCGGTCCTTGGCAGACCAAGGTGATCAAGGAAATCCCGCAGACCTTCTCCGACCTGGGCCCCACCTACGTCAAATTCGGGCAGATCATCGCGTCCAGCCCGGGCGCATTCGGCGAACAGCTGTCGCGTGAATTCCGCGGCCTGCTCGACAGCGTGCCACCGGCAGACAAAGACGAGGTGCACAAGCTGTTCGCCGACGAGCTGGGCGCCGACCCGTCGGAGCTGTTCGCCAGCTTCGACGAAGAACCGTTCGCGTCCGCGTCCATCGCCCAGGTGCACTACGCCACCCTGAAGACCGGCGAGGACGTCGTCGTCAAAATCCAGCGGCCGGGCATCCGTCGCCGGGTGGCCGCCGACCTGCAGATCCTCAAGCGCTTCGCGCAGACCGTGGAGCTGGCCAAACTGGGCCGCCGGCTGTCCGCCCAAGACGTCGTCGCGGACTTCAGCGACAACCTGGCTGAGGAGCTGGACTTCCGCCTCGAGGCGCAGTCGATGGATGCCTGGATCTCCCACCTGCACACTTCACCGCTCGGCAAGAACATCAGGGTGCCGCAGGTGCACTGGAACTTCACCACCGAGCGAGTGTTGACGATGGAACGGATCCAAGGCATCCGCATCGACGACGCCGCCGCCATCCGCAAGGCGGGGTTCGACGGCACCGAACTGGTCAAAGCTCTGCTGTTTTCCGTGTTCGAGGGCGGTCTGCGACACGGCCTGTTCCACGGCGACCTGCACGCCGGCAACCTGTACGTCGACGACCAGGGCCGCATCGTGTTCTTCGACTTCGGGATCATGGGCCGCATCGACCCGCGTACCCGCTGGCTGCTGCGTGAGCTGGTGCACGCGCTGCTGGTCAAGAAGGACCACGCAGCCGCGGGCAAGATCGTCGTGCTGATGGGCGCCGTCGGCACCATGAAACCGGAGGCGCAAGCCGCCAAAGACCTCGAAGCGTTCTCCACCCCGCTGACGATGACGACCCTAGGCGACTTGTCCTATGCCGACATCGGTAGGCAGCTCTCCACGCTGGCCGACGCCTACGATGTCAAGCTGCCCCGCGAACTGGTGCTGATCGGCAAGCAGTTCCTCTACGTGGAGCGGTACATGAAGCTGCTGGCGCCGAACTGGCAGATGATGTCCGACCCGCAGCTCACCGGCTACTTCGCCAACTTCATGGTCGAGGTCAGCCGCGAGCACCAGTCCGACATTGAAGTTTAGGGAGATACAGCCGCTATGGAAATCCGAAGCGGAACAGCACGTTCGGGCGACCTCGACATCTACTACGACGACATGGGTGACCCAGGCGACCCGGCGGTCCTCCTGATCATGGGGCTGGGCTCGCAACTGCTGTTGTGGCGCGACGGGTTCTGCGAAAAACTCGTCGCAGAGGGCCTGCGGGTGATCCGGTACGACAACCGCGATGTCGGCCTGTCTAGCAAGACCGAACGAGGCCACGCCGCCGGGCCGATGATCCCCCGGATGCTGAAGTTCTGGCTGGGAATGCGCGGCGAAGCGGCCTACACGCTGGAAGACATGGCCGACGACGCCGCCGCGGTGCTCGATCACCTCGGGATCGACCGCGCGCACATCGTCGGCGCCTCGATGGGCGGCATGATCGCCCAGATCTTCGCGGCGCGCTTCCGCGACCGGGCGCGCTCGCTGGGCGTGATCTTCTCCAGCAACAACCAGCCGTTCTTGCCGCCGCCCGCCCCGCGCGCCCTGTTCGCGCTCCTCAACGGCCCGCCGCCAAATTCACCGCTCGACGTGATCGTGGACAACGCCGTGCGGGTCTGGGGAATCATCGGCAGTCCCCGCTACCCCGCACCCGAACAGCGGATCCGCGACGAGGCGATCGAGGGCTACGAACGGTGCTACTACCCGTGGGGGGTTGCCCGTCATTTCAGCGCGATTATCGCCAGCGGCAGCCTGGCCCGCTACGACCGGCAGATCACCGCGCCCACCGTGGTCCTGCACGGGCGCGCCGACAAGTTGCAGCGGCCGTTCGGCGGCCGGGTGGTCGCCCGCGCCATCCGGGGCGCCCGTCTGGTCTTGATCGACGGCATGGGCCACGACCTGCCCGAGCAACTGTGGGATCGAGTGATCAGCGAGCTGACGGGCACATTCGCGCAGGGCTGATCGACGGGCGTTTCCGATTCGGTCTGACCAGGCCGATCGATTAGCATGGCTGGCGGATAGCCGGGGGGCGGGTAGCCACACTCCTGACGGGGTGGACACCCTGAAAACCAGAAAGGCGCACCGCGCAATGGCCCAAAAACTCAGGCCGCATTTCGAGGACGTGCAGGCGCACTACGACCTGTCTGACGACTTCTTCCGGCTCTTCCTCGACCCCAGCCAGACCTACAGCTGCGCCTACTTCGAGCGTGACGATATGACCCTGGAAGAGGCTCAGCAGGCCAAGGTCGACCTGGCACTGGGCAAGTTGGGCCTGCAGCCCGGGATGACGCTGCTCGACGTGGGCTGCGGCTGGGGCAGCACGATGCGCCGCGCGATCGAGCGCTACGACGTCAACGTCATCGGCCTGACGCTGAGCAAGAACCAGGCCGGGCACGTGCAGAAGGTGTTCGACGAGCTGGACAGCCCGCGCACCAAGCGGATCCTGCTGGAGGGCTGGGAGCAGTTCGACGAGCCGGTGGACCGGATCGTGTCGATCGGTGCGTTCGAGCACTTCGGCCACGATCGCTACGACGACTTCTTCAAGATGGCCAACAAAGCGCTGCCCGACGACGGGGTGATGCTGCTGCACACGATCACCGGCCTGACCCCCATGCAAATGACTGAGCGCGGTATGCCGTTGACGTTCGAGCTGGCCCGGTTCATGAAATTCATCATGACCGAGATCTTCCCGGGCGGCCGGTTGCCGTCGATCGAGAAGGTGGAGGACCACTCATCGAAGGGGGGCTTCACGTTGACCCGCAGGCAGTCGCTGCAGCCGCACTACGCCAGGACCCTCGACTGTTGGGCCGCGGCGCTGGAGGCGCACAAGAGCGAGGCGATCGAGATCCAGTCCGAAGAGGTCTACGAGCGCTACATGCGCTACTTGACCGGATGCGCTAAGGGATTCCGGATTGGTTACATCGACGTCAACCAATTCACGCTGGAGAAATAGCCTCCGGCCGAGCTAATGAAAACCAGGGAGTTGGTCCAAGTATTGGACGAATGCCGGGTATTGTGCTTGCACTACGCGATAACGTGCACAGTCGGCGAGCACGCCACGGGGTTGAGGCAACACCCCCAAGCACTAGGAAGGGCGACGAAACGCTGATGCCTGACAAACCGGCCACTCCGACGAAGATGCGGGTGCACTTCGAGGACATCCAGGCCCACTACGACCTTTCCGACGATTTCTTCGGCCTGTTCCAGGACCCGACTCGGACCTACAGCTGCGCCTACTTCGAGCCAGCCGACCTCACACTCGAGCAAGCCCAGATCGCCAAAGTCGACCTGAACCTGGACAAGCTGGACCTGCGGCCCGGCATGACGCTGCTGGACGTCGGCTGCGGTTGGGGCGAAACCATGAAACGCGCGATCGAAAAATACGACGTCAACGTCATCGGCCTGACCCTGTCGAAGAACCAGCGCGCCTACTCCCAGCAACTGCTGGGCAGCATCGACACCAACCGCTCACATCAGGTCCTGCTGCGCGGCTGGGAGGAATTCAGCGACCCCGTCGACCGGATTGTCTCGATCGAGGCCTTCGAGCACTTCGGCTTCGAGCGTTACGACCACTTCTTCAAGAACTGTTTCAACATCATGCCCGACGACGGGCGGATGACGGTGCAGAGCAGCGTCGCCTATCACCCCTACGACCTGAACGCGCGCGGCAAGAAACTGACGTTCGAGACGGCTCGGTTCATCAAGTTCATCCTCACCGAGATATTCCCGGGCGGTCGCCTGCCGTCCACCCGCATGATGGTGGAGCGCGGCGAGAAGGCCGGTTTTGTCGTGCCGGAGCCGCTTTCGCTGCGCGACCACTACATCAGAACGCTGCAGATCTGGGGCGACGCGCTGGAGGCCAACAAAGACAAGGCCATTGAGATCACCTCCGAAGAGGTCTACCAGCGCTACATGAAGTACCTTCGCGGCGCCGAGTACTACTTCAAAGACGACATGCTGGACGTCAGCCTGGTCACCTACCTCAAGCCGGGGGCAGCGGCCTAATTTTTCTGCGCGCCGCTGTCGGATTGTGGCTGCGCCGTTCGTCGGACAGGTAGAGAGTGGAACACAGGGTTCCGCTCACTACCGGAGGTGAAAACAATGCAGTACTTGGCGCTATTGATCAGCACCGAACGGGACCACACCGACGAGCAGGGCGACCTGTTGAACGCCTACCAGGACTTCCACGCCAAGGCCGGGTCGGCGATCCGCGCCGGCGACGCGCTGTTGCCAGCGGCGACCGCTGTCCGCATCTCAGGTGGCCCGGACGCGCCGACGATTACCGACGGCCCATTCGTGGAGGCCGCGGAGGTCGCCGGTGGCTATTACGTGTTCGAAGCCGAAAACCTCGACGACGCACTGGAGTTGGCCAGCGGCGTTCCCGCGGCCAGGTATGGCGCGATTGAAGTTCGGCCTATCTACCACACCGTCGATCCCGAGTGGTCGCGCTCCGGAGGCCAGTGGCTGGCACTGCTGCTGGAGCCGCCCGCAAATGCCAATGTCCCGGGTTCACCGGAGTGGCAGGCGGAAGCGGCGCGGCACGGTGAATTCGCTGCTGTCGCGGGCGATCACATTGTCGGCGGGGCCGCATTGCACGAACCGGCGACGGCGACCACCGTGCGCGTCCGTAACGGCGAGGTACTGTTGACCGACGGGCCATTCGCGGAAGCAGCCGAGATCGCCACCGGCTTCTACGTGCTGTCCGCAGCAGACCGGGACGAGGCGGTCAAACTGGCCGCGATGATCCCCGCTTCTGCTGTGGAGCTGCGGCAGTTGGCTGGGGTATCGGGGCTCTAGCCCACGAATGGTCAACCTGGACAGCGTCTTTCGGCGTGAGTGGGGCCCGGCCGTGGCCGCGCTGGCCCGGTGGTCGGGTGATCTCACCGTCGCCGAGGACGCCGTCCAGGAAGCCTTCGCCGAGGCGCTGCGGGCATGGCCACGCGATGGCGTGCCGGACAACCCAGGTGGATGGGTGCTGACCGTGGCGCGCAACCGCGCCCGCGACCGATTACGTCGCGAGTCGGTGCGTCCGGGAAAGGAATTGGCGGCGGTGGTGGACGACATCAGGGCGCGAACCGAGGTGGACGTCCACCCGGTCCGCGACGATGAGCTGCGGATGATGTTCACCTGCGCGCATCCGGCACTTGACCGGTTGTCCCAGCTGGCGCTGACGCTGCGGCTGGTGTCGGGGCTTACCGTCGCCGAGATCGCCCGCGCACTGCTACAGACGGAAACGGCAGTCGGACAACGGATTACCCGAGCAAAGGCGAAAGTCCGGCACGCGAATATACCACTGCGGGTGCCACCGGCCGAGTTGCTGCCCGAGCGCACACCGCATGTGCTCAGCTGCATCTACTCGGTGTTCACCGAGGGTTACTGGTCGACGGCGGGCCCGTCGGCGATTCGCGACGAACTGTGCGACGAAGGGGTCCGACTGGCTTCAGAGCTGTGCACGTTAATGCCGGACGAACTGGAAGCGCACGCGCTCGCGGCCCTGATGCTGCTGCATGATTCGCGACGGGCGACCCGGGTGGACGGCGACGGGGCGTTGGTGCCACTCGAAGAGCAGGACCGGCGCCGCTGGGACCGTGGCCGTATCGCGCGGGGCCTGGATCGGCTGCGGCTGGCCCACGGCTCGATCGGCCCGTACCTGCCGCAGGCGGTGATCGCCGCACTGCATGCGACGGCGCCATCCTGGGAGCAGACCGACTGGCGCGCCATTTGTGCGGCCTACGACAGGTTGTTGGCGATGACGGACTCGCCAGTGGTACGGGCGAACCGGGCCTTAGCGGTGGGTTTCCGCGACGGCCCGGACGCCGGCCTGGCCGCGCTGGAGAAGGCGGCCCACGACCCGCGGCTTGTGCGGTCCAACCTGGTGGCGTCGGTGCGCGCCGACCTGCTGCGGCGCGCAGGACGACAAGAGGACGCGCTCACCTGGTATCGAACAGCGTTGGCGTCCAACGGTTCCGAGCCGGGCCGCGACTACCTGCGCCGTCGGATCGCCGAGTGCGGCGGATAAGGATAACTTGGCCTAATGGCACCAACCCCTCGACGACAGACGCTGGAACCGTGGGATCGGACGTCACCTGAACCTCACCAATCCACAGGTATTGATGGCACTTCCTCGAGACTGCCAAGGCGGCCGGGCTGGTTGGCCGCACGTGGCTGCTAGGCTCCGTCCGTCGTCTGACGCGGGGCCGCGATGGACGCAGTCGGTTGGCTATGATCGGCAGGTCACCGCGCCCGACCGTGGTGATCCACGGTGTAGTTGACAAATGAATGCGCCCTTCCGCCAGGCGCGGGCCGTGGCCCGGGCCATCAACGACGAATGGCTCGTTCTGTTGGACAGCATGGGACAGGAACCGCCCGAGGAAGTGCGGCTCAGGTCATCGGAGATCAGGCATGCAGCCGCCAGCCACTCCACGTCGAGATTGGAGATCCCTACAGCAATGCCAAAATTAGAGCCGAAGTACGAAGAGCTTCAGTCGATCTACGACATTTCCAATGAGTTCTTCGAGCTCTTCCTTGGGTCCACGATGGGCTACACCTGCGGCTACTACGAGAGCAAGAACACCACCTGCGACGAGGCGCAAAACGCCAAGTTCGACCTTGCACTGGGCAAGCTGGACCTGCAGCCGGGAGCTACCCTGCTCGACATCGGCTGTGGTTGGGGCGGCGGGATGCAGCGCGCGATCGAAACATACGACATCAACGTGATCGGACTCACCCTCAGCGAAAGTCAGCGCGAGTATGCCATCGCCAAGCTGGCCAAAGTTCCGACCACCCGCAACGTCGAGGTGCGGCTGCAGGGCTGGGAGGAATTCGACGGCAAGGTCGACCGGATCGTGTCGATCGGCGCGTTCGAGCACTTCAGCCGCAAGCGCTATCCCGCCTTCTTCGAGATGGCCTACAACGCGTTACCGAACGACGGCCGGATGCTGCTGCACACCATCACCGCGATCAGCGGCTTTGATGATGCGCAGAGCAAGGGCATTCCACTGACCCTCGATTTGGCCCGGTTCGTCCTGTTCATCATGAAAGAGATCTTCCCCGGCGGGCAGTTGCCGTCGGCGCCGATGCCCAGGGAATACGCCACCGCGGCCGGGTTCACGGTGACCCGGGACGACGAAATAGGGCCGCACTACGTGCGGACGCTCCAGGACTGGGCGGCGGCGTTGGCGGCGCACCGCGACGAAGCCATCGCGGCCCAGTCGCAGGAGGTTTACGACCGCTACGACAAGTACCTCAACGGCTGCGTGCGGTTATTCCGCGACGGCGCCACCAGCGTCCATCAGTACACGCTGCAGAAGTAGCCCGGCCCGCACGCCGATCGGGCGGTCGCGATCGATCAGGAATGGCCCCGTACGCTCAACTCGCCGTTGAGATATTGCGCGCGGCACGCCCGACGCGCCAGCTTGCCGCTGGTGGTTCGCGGGATAACGCCGGCCGCCACCAGCAGCACATCGGACAATGGCAGGCCATGCCGGCGCGATACCGCCGCGCGGATGGCATCGATCACCGGTTGCAGATCAGCCCGGCCCGCGCCCACCGCCCGTTCGGCAACGATGACCAGACGCTCGCCGGCCTCATCGGCGGGCGCTCCCGGCACCTGGTTCGCCGGCACCGAGAACGCCGCGACGTAACCGGATCGCACTGCCGACGACGCCTCGGCCGTGGTGGCCTCGATATCCTGCGGATAGTGGTTGCGGCCATCGACGATAATCAGATCCTTGATACGCCCGGTGATGTAGAGCTCACCGTCGAGGTAGACGCCGAGATCACCGGTCCGCAGCCAGGTGGCCTCGCTCGGTGCCCCATCCGCATGGCTGCCTACCGGCAGTGGGCGCTGCAGCTTGTTGCCGAACACCCGCTCGGTTTCCTCGGGGCGTGCCCAGTAGCCACGGCCGATATTGTCGCCATGCAACCAGATCTCGCCGACCTCCCCGTCGGGTAGTTCCGCCTCGGTGTCGGGGTTGACGATGACGCCCCACTGGCTGCGGGCGATCCGGCCGCAGGAAACCTGCGCGATGGTGTTGGGCGCGTCCGGCGAGACCCGAACCGCACGCCCGACGCCCAACTGATCGCGGTCCAGGTAGCTAAGGGTTGCCCCAGCGGCGGGGTCGATGGTCGAGACAAAGAGCGTCGCCTCGGCCATGCCGTAAGACGGCTTGACCGCCGTGCTTGGCAGTCCGTACGGGGCGAACGCCGCGTTGAACTTCGCGATCGAGTAGATGCTGACCGGTTCGGAGCCGTTGATCAGCGACACCACATTGCTCAGGTCGAGATCCTCGCCGGCATCCGGGAGCCCGCGCTCAACGGCCAGGTCGAACGCGAAATTCGGAGCCGCCGCGAATGTGCGGCCGTGCTGAGACTCGGCTGCTAGCTGGCGGATCCACCGCTGCGGCCTTCGGACGAACGCGATCGGCGACATCAGCGTGACCTGGGTGCCGAATACCGCCACGCACACGATCATCAGCAGGCCCATGTCGTGGTAGAACGGCAACCAGCTGACGCTGCGGATGTCCCAGTCCATGCCGGTCGAGATCACCATCTGCAGCACGTTGGTGCCGATCGCCCGGTGGGTGATCTCCACACCGACCGGGGCGCGCGTCGACCCCGAGGTGTACTGCAAATACGCAATGTCGTCGGTGTCGAGATGAACCGAGGCGAACGTGGCGCCCACCGAGTCGGGGACTTCATCGATCGCGATCACCCGCGGTCTGCGGCTGCGCGGTAGCGACCGAACGAACTCCTGAACCGCCGCACCCGCGGCAGCGGTGGTCAGTATCACCGCGGGCTGGGCATCGGCGAGCACCGTGTTGAGACGCTCCGCATGCGCGGGGAACTCCGGCGCGAACAATGGCACCGCGATGTCGCCGGCCTTGATCGCGGCGAAGAAACCGACGATGTAGTCGATGCCCTGCGGAGCCAGTATCGCCACCCGATCCCCCCGGGAGGTCACCTGCTGCAGGCGGGCACCGATCGCCCGCAACCTGGTGCCCAGCTCGGCCCAGGTCAAGTTGATGGCCTTACCGTCGGCATTCTGGGTGTAGTCGAGATAGCGGTAAGCGATGGCATCGCCGATGTTGGCGATGTGGCGGTCCAGAAATGTCACCAGGTTGACGCCTTCTGGCAGGAAGATGCCGCCATCCGCATCGAGGTAGTCGGTCAACTCCGGCCGGCTTACCCGACTGCCCCCTTCGTTCCCCAAGGCAATTCCCATGAGGAGAGTCTAAGAGACGGAGGTGTGTTCTACTGTCGGTGACCCGCGGTGAATACCCGAGTGCTTAGGCCTCGGCGAAGTTACGGGTGATCGACGGGTCGACCGGGATGCCCGGGCCGGTGGTCGTCGACACCGTGACCTTCTTCAGGTAGCGACCTTTCGACGACGACGGCTTGTGCCGCAGCACCTCGTCGAGCGCCGCGCCGTAGTTCTCCACAAGCTGCTTCTCGTCGAAGGACGCCTTGCCGATGACCAGGTGCAGATTGGCCTGCTTGTCGATCCGGAAGTTGATCTTGCCGCCCTTGATGTCAGACACCGCCTTGGTGACGTCCGGGGTGACGGTGCCGGTCTTCGGGTTGGGCATCAGGCCACGCGGCCCGAGGATCCGCGCGATCCGGCCGACCTTGGCCATCTGGTCGGGCGTGGCGATCGCCGCGTCGAAATCCAGAAACCCGCCCTGGATCTTCTCGATAAGGTCGTCACTGCCGACCACGTCAGCGCCGGCCGCGGTTGCCTCCTCGGCCTTTTCGCCCACGGCGAACACCGCCACCCGGGCGGTCTTACCGGTGCCGTGCGGCAGGTTGACCGTGCCGCGGACCATCTGGTCGGCTTTGCGCGGGTCAACACCGAGCCGAATGGCCACCTCGACGGTCGCGTCCTGCTTGGTCGAGGACGTCTCCTTGGCCAGCTTGGCCGCTTGCAGCGGCGTGTAGAGGCTGGTGTGGTCCACCTTCTCGGCGGCGGCGCGATATGCCTTGCTGTTCTTGCTCATTCGATAATCCAATCTGATGTTGGGTTGTGGTTTACGAAGCGGGCCGAAGCTGGCCCTCCCACGGGTTGAGAGCTACTCGACGGTGATCCCCATCGACCGGGCGGTGCCGGCGATGATCTTGGCGGCGGCGTCGATGTCGTTGGCGTTGAGATCGGCCTTCTTGGTCTCGGCGATCTCGCGGACCTGATCCCAGCTGACCTTGGCGACCTTGTTCGTGTGCGGCTCGGCCGAGCCCTTGGCCACCCCAGCAGCCTTGAGCAGCAGCTTGGCCGCCGGCGGAGTCTTGAGCGCAAACGTGAAGCTGCGGTCCTCATAGACGGTGATCTCCACCGGGATGACGTTGCCGCGCTGGGCGTCCGTCGCGGCGTTATAGGCCTTGCAGAACTCCATGATGTTGACGCCGTGCTGGCCGAGCGCCGGGCCGACCGGCGGTGCGGGATTGGCTTCCCCGGCCTTGATCTGGAGCTTGATCAGCCCGACGACTTTCTTTTTCTTCGGGGCCATGAGGTGTTGACGTTCCTTCCGTATCGCTAAATCTTCGAGACCTGGGTGAAACCCAGTTCCACAGGTGTTTCGCGGCCGAAGATGGACACCAGCACCTTGAGTTTCTGTTGTTCGGCGTTGACCTCGTTGATCGTCGCCGGCAGCGTGGCGAACGGCCCGTCCATCACGGTGACCGACTCGCCGACCTCGAAGTCGACCTCGACCACCGGGCGTTCCAGACCGCCTTCGCTGGCCGCGGCGGCAGTGCTCGCCGCGCCCTTGGCAGGTTTCTTGGCCGCGCCCTGCGGCAGCAGGAACTTCACCACGTCGTCCAGCGAGAGCGCCGACGGGCGCGAGGTCGCGCCGACGAACCCGGTGACGCCGGGGGTGTTACGCACCGCCGACCAGGAGTCGTCGGTCAGGTCCATGCGCACCAGGATGTAGCCGGGCAGCACCTTGCGGTTGACCTGCTTACGCTGGCCGTTCTTGATCTCGGTGACCTCTTCGGTGGGCACTTCCACCTGGAAGATGTAGTCGCCGACGTCCAGGTTCTGCACGCGGGTCTCGAGGTTGGCTTTGACCTTGTTCTCGTATCCGGCGTAGGAGTGGATGACGTACCAGTCACCGGGCTTGCGGCGCAGGTCGGCTTTCAGTGTGACAGCCGGGTCGACGTCTTCATCGTCTTCATCGTCTGCTGCGGCGGCCTCGGCCGACTCTTCGGGCGCAGCGGCCTCCGCAGCGGTGTCGTCGGTCAACGTCGT
Source organism: uncultured Actinomycetota bacterium (assembly GCA_963751315.1). GTDB lineage: Bacteria > Actinomycetota > Actinomycetes > Mycobacteriales > Mycobacteriaceae > Mycobacterium. The sequence goes on from CAVVUH010000019.1 coordinate 33,074, forward strand.
GGCGTCGTCGGCCACCGCGTCCGGGGCACTCGCCTCGCCGGTGACCTCGTGTAAGGCCTGTTCGATGTCGACCGTCTCACCCACGGGCAGATCGCCGTCGGAGGTAGTCACGGTTTTTTGGTCCTTCCTTTACGTCAGCTCTGGCGCGTCCGCGGCCTCAGCCGAATACCTCTAGCACCAGCTTGGCCAAGCCCAGGTCCACCAGGCCGATCAACGTCACCATGAACACCAGGAAGGCCAGCACCACCGAGGTGTAGGTCATCATCTGCTTGCGATTGGGCCAGATGACCTTGCGCAGCTCGGCGACAACCTGCTTGAGGTAGTTGTAGACATAGACGATCGGGTTGGTCGATGTCCCTTGTGATTTGCGGGCCTTCTTGGCTTTTTTGGGCTTTTTGCCCGCCTCATCGTCGGCGGTGCTCTCAGTGAGCTCGACCGCACCCGACGAGCTGTCGTCATCGGTGACATCGATCTCCGCGCCCTCCGCTTGCTGACGGGACCGCTTGCCGGTAGGGCGCTGCGGCCGCGTCACCACTGCCGTGCGGCCGTGCGCTTCCTCGGCTTCGCCGCCGGCTGCGGCGTCGGCATCGTCGCGTTCGTCGCTCACCGCATGCTCCTTCGTTCAACCGCGTGTTGGTGGTCACTCTCCAGTGTCCACCATCGCACTCACTTCTGGTCCGGCTTCTCCTCGGGCCGTCCCGGCCCGCATCGTCGCCGCTTCAACTTCTCGTCCGGCTCCTCCTCGGGCCGTTCCGGCCCGCATCGTCACCGCTTCAACTTCTCGTCCGGCTCCTCCTCGGGCCGTTCCGGCCCGCATCGTCACCGCACGTATTCAGCAGGGGCGACAGGACTTGAACCTGCAACCTGCGGTTTTGGAGACCGCTGCTCTGCCAGTTGAGCTACGCCCCTTCGCCGGTTGGCAGGCCAACCTGCTGGTGCCGGGGCTTCACCTGCGACGCCGCTCCTCCGCATCGCTTCGCTCTGCATCGTCGTCGGCTCACATACGCGCGCGCTCTCCACCTGTTCGATTCGGAAAACACGCTGGTAATGGGAAAACCCCGAGGTCCGAGTGTACATCGGCGCAGGTGTCAGGTACTAATCACGCCGTCCGGACGATCTGCCCGGACTCCATGTCCCACTTGAGATTGATCGAGTCGTCGCCCTCGTGACCCATCACCGTGGTGTAGGCCTCCAAAACGACCTCACCGGCGTCGTTGGTACAGGTGTTCCTGGTGACCACGATGTCGGCGCCGAACCGTTCGACGACGGAGTGGACGTCCATCCGGGCGTGCAGCACGTCGCCGGCAAGGATCGGCTTGTGGAAGACGAAGCGCTGGTCGACCTGGACGATCTGCATGGTCTCGTAGCCGGTATCGACCTTGCGCATGAAGTCCGCCTGGACCAGCTTCCCGAGGATCGTGACGAAAGTCGGCGGCGCGACGATGGCGTCGTACCCGAGTTCGGCGGCCGCCTCTTCATCCAGACAGGCCGGATCGTCGGCCTTGACCGCCTTGGCGAATTCGCGCACCTTCTCACGGCCCACCACGTAGCTGTCCGGGTACTCCCACGACATCCCGTAAATGTCGGTGTTGATCGCCATCGTTACGCCAACTTCGCCGATGCGACGGCCCGGCCGAAGATCTTCTTCCCGCCAGTGGTGGCTGTGATGGCGATCGTCACCGACTTGTCGTCGGGATCGAGCGACTTGACCCGGCCGGTGAACACGATCTCGGCGCCCTTGCCGTCGTTGGGCACCGGCACCACCGCGGTGAACCGCACGTTGTACTCGGTCACCGCGCCGGGGTCGCCGATCCACGACGTGACGTAGCCCCCGCCCAGGCCCATGGTCAGCATGCCGTGCGCGATCGCCGTGTCCAGGCCGACGATCTTGGCGGTCTCATCGTCCCAGTGAATCGGGTTGAGATCACCGGAGACGCCCGCATAGTTCACCAAATCCTGGCGGGTCAGCGGGTAGACCTTCTCGGGAAGCTGGTCACCGACCTGCACCGAACTGAACTCACGCAGTGGCATGGCTGAAACCCTCGTCTCCCTCTTCGCTAGCACGACCCGCCAGGGTCGTGTAACTCTCCTGTACGACCTCACCAGCGTCGTTGGTCACGATGGTCTTGGTGACGACGATGTCGGTGCCGTGCGCCATTCGAATCGAGTCCACATAGACGTCGCAGTACAGCTTGTCGCCGACCTGGATCGGCTTCAGGAACTTCAGCACCTGGTCGACCTGCACGATCTGCTCGTCCTGTATGCCGATGTTGGCGTATTCGAAGAACGCCGACTGAGCCTTGTAGCCAAACACCGAGATGAACGTCAGCGGCGCCAGTAGCGCGTCATAGCCGAGCTCTGTCGCGGCCTTCTCCTCGAAGAAGGAGAGATCATCATTTTTGACGGCGACGGCGTACTCCCGGACCTTCTCCCGCTCCACGATGTAGTGATCCGGGTACCGGTAGTGCATCCCGACGACGTCTTTGCCCAACGCCACGTCTCTAGAACCTACCTAGTCAGTCTGAATATTTGCTCGCGGGTTAGCGCTAGCGTGTCTCGCGGTGGGCTTGGTGCTTGCCGCAGTTGGGGCAGAACTTCTTCAGCTCCAGCCGGTCGGGGTCGTTGCGGCGGTTCTTCTTGGTGATGTAGTTGCGGTGCTTGCACACCTCGCACGCCAAGGTGATCTTGGGCCGTACGTCGGTACTGGAGGCCACTTCGGTTCTCTTTTCGAATTGTGTCGTTGTTGTGTTGTAGCGATGGCCGGACTCGAACCGGCGACCTAACGATTATGAGTCGTTCGCTCTAACCGACTGAGCTACATCGCCTCGGGGCCTACGCCCCCGTTATGGGCCGCCTGCCTGCTCGGCGTCCGCCGAGCCCCCTAACGGAATCGAACCGTTGACCTTTTCCTTACCATGGAAACGCTCTACCGACTGAGCTAAGGGGGCCTCACCCGAAGCGACCAGTCGGGTCGTACCGCGGGCCTAAAAGAGGGTACAGCCTGCGTTGCGGGCGCACCAAACCCAGCGGCGATCCGAAAAGTCCGCCTGCGAGTCAGCCGGATTCACCGGCGTCGCGGCGATATTGCGGATCCAACGCGGCCAGACCGAACGGATCGTCTTCGTCGTCATCCGCGTCGGCTTCGGAGTCGACAGTGATCAGGGACCGAAGTGCGAGGTTGACGGCTTCGCGCGGGCTATGCAGGTGATACCGCAGGATCACCTCGTCGATCAAAGTCTGATCAACCTCGATCTCGACCTTGGCCAGTCTCATGATCGAACTTTACCCACTTGCCACGTCGCCAACCACCGAATCAGGTGATAGATACGCAGGTCACCAGGTCGGCGTGGCGCCCCTGGTGTTAACTCGAGGGCACCACGGCGTTACCGAACCGGCTGGGGGCCATAGGCTGAGCAGATGCCTGATTCCGACCGGCTGTACTTCCGCCAATTGCTGTCCGGCCGCGACTTCGCCAAGGGTGACGGGTTCGCGGCGCAGATGCGCAACTTCGCGTACTTGATCGGTGATCGCCAGACCGGCGACTGCCTGGTGGTCGACCCGGCATACGCGGCCGGCGATCTGCTCGACGCGCTCGAGGCCGACGGCATGCACCTGTCCGGGGTGCTGGTCACTCATCACCATCCCGACCATGTCGGCGGCTCGATGATGGGCTTCGAACTCAAGGGGCTGGCCGAGCTGCTGGAGCGGGTCAGCGTTCCGGTTCACGTCAATTCCCATGAGGCGCTGTTTGTTTCGCGCGTTACCGGGATCAGCATGGGCGACCTCACCCAGCATGAGCATGGCGACAAGGTCAGCGCCGGCGACATCGACATCGAGCTGCTGCACACCCCTGGTCACACGCCGGGCAGCCAATGCTTCCTGCTCGACGATCGGTTGGTTGCCGGTGACACACTGTTTTTGGAGGGTTGCGGCCGCACCGATTTTCCCGGCGGCGACTCCGACGAAATGTTCCGCAGCCTGCAAAAGCTTGCCCAACTGACTGGTGATCCGACGGTGTTTCCCGGACACTGGTATTCGCTTGAACCGAGTGCGTCGTTGTCGGAGGTCAAGCGTTCGAACTATGTCTATCGGGTCGCTGATCTCGATCAATGGCGAATGTTTATGGGGGGGTAAATGCAGCACTTACGGGCCTCTCAGCGAATTTTCACGCGCGTAAATGCTGTGGTATAAGCGGAGGGATGGATTCTTCGATGGGATGGATCCCAGATCATTGGAACCAGGTGGCGGGCGCGGCGTCCGGTACCTGGTTGGCGTTGGCCGTCTGGGCTCTGCTCGTGCTCGGCGTGGCCGCCCTCATCTTTGCCAATCAACAGATCCGGCGTAATCGTCGGCTGGCAACCGAAGAGACTCGACCACACGTCGGGATGTTCATGGAGCCGCATGCCGCCGATTGGCATGTGATCGAGCTCGTGGTGCGGAACTTCGGTAAGACCTCGGCCTACGACGTCCAGTTCACGTTTCCGCACCCGCCGACCGTCGCCGAATACGAAAACGCCACCGACGGTTATGCGGATGTCGTCGAACTGCAACTCCCACACCAGTTGCCGGCCCTGGCGCCCAGCCAAGAGTGGCGCACGGTTTGGGATTCCGCGCTCGACCGCGCCGAGCTCGGTGAGGGCATCGAGTCGCGTTTCCCGGGCACGGTGACCTACTACGACCGCGTCGATACTCCTCGCGGGTGGAAGTTCTGGCAGCGGCGTCGGCGTCCGTTCGAAACCAAGGTGGTGTTGGACTGGGCGGCGCTGCCGCCCGTTCAGCGGATCGAGTTGATGACGAACCACAACCTGGCCAAGCGGGAAAAAGAGAAGCTGGAATTGTTGCGCAGCCTGCTGACCTATTTCCACTACGCCACCAAGGAAACTCGCGCAGATGTCTTCCGCGGCGAGATCGAACGGATAAACCGCGCGGTGGAGGAAACCAAGGATCGCTGGCGCACCCGTCAGATCGATGCGCCGCCGACCGATGTGAGTGTGCGTTGGGGTGACGCCCAGGATGAACTGGGCAAGCACCGCGGCGAGCGGGTGGTCTAACGACGCCGCTACGGCCGGCGCCAGGTCGATCTGATTCAATCGACTCCGCTGCCGGTATCGGAGGAGTTTCCTATGAGCGGCTCGGTCACCTATCGCCTCGACGATTCCGTCGCTTTCATCACCATGGACGACGGCAAGGTCAACGTGCTCGGTCCGAGCATGCAGCAGGCCCTCAACGACGCCCTCGACAACGCCGACCGCGACGACGTCGGCGCGGTCGTGATCGCCGGAAACAACCGGGTGTTCAGCGGTGGGTTCGACCTGAAAGTCCTCACCTCCGGTGAGGTTCAGCCCGCGATCGACATGCTCAAGGGTGGCTTCGAACTCTCGCATCGGCTGCTGTCCTATCCCAAGCCGGTGGTGATGGCCTGCACCGGCCACGCCATCGCGATGGGTGCGTTCCTGCTGGCCAGCGGCGATCACCGGGTGGCGGCGCCCGCCTACAACATTCAGGCCAACGAAGTCGCGATCGGTATGACGATCCCGTATGCGGCGCTGGAGGTGATGAAGCTGCGGCTGACCCGGTCGGCGTACCAGCAAGCCGCGGGGCTGGCGAAGACGTTCTTCGGCGAAACCGCAATAGCCGCAGGCTGGTTGGACGAAATCGTGATGCCCGATATGGTGCTCAGCCGCGCCGAGGAAGCCGCACGGGAATTCGCCACCCTCAAGCAATACGCGCACGCCGGGACGAAGTTGCGGACCCGGGCCGATGCGCTCGCCGGCATCCGCGCAGGGATCGATGGCATGGCAGCCGAGTTCGGGGTCTAACCCTCGCTCTGGCCCTCGCCTCCTCCCGTCGATCCAGTGTGGCACACCGGCGCCGTCGGGTCATTTCGAGCGGCGCGACCTTCCTCACACCGGTCGTCGGTAGCGATCCAGGTATTGCGTCCAGTTCCAGGTCGACAAGAACGCCTCCGCTGCGTCGTAGCCGCGCTGGTAAAGCCCCTGCATCTGCTGTTTGGAGATGTTGAAGTCGAGAAATCCGACTTCGGTCGAGTCGACGCGGATGGCCCGCGCACTGACCCAGGGCTGGTTGAGGTAGGCCTGGTCGCGGCCGACGATCATCGTGGTGATCAGCTCTTCCAGCAGCGGCGGACCTCCGAAGAGCCAATTCACCGGCCCCAGTGCGGGAATCACTTTGTCGTTGCCCTGCGGAAGATTGGGTAACAACGTGACGCCGAATGTCGGCCAACGTGGTGGTTTGCCATCACGCCGGTCGAATGAGTCGATCGGGAAGTTCGACAGCAGCCCGCCGTCCACCAGCGTCGACCTCAAGCCGCTGGTGCTGGTCAGCTTGGCCACCTGGAAGAAGAACGGAATCGACATCGAAGCACGAACCGCATCGGCGACCTGTTGGTCGTCGGGGTCCAGCCCGTACAGCCGGTGGTAGTCCCACGGCAGCCGCACCAGCTGCCCGGTGGTCACGTCGGATACGGTGACCACCAACCGGTAACGCTGCTCCGGCGGCAGGCTCGCGTCGTCGAACGCAAGATCGCCGAAGGTGCGGACCCCCAGGTTCTTCAGCTCAGAACGGATCCACTCGTGCGCGTAATCGCCTTTGTAGATGCCGGTTTCGCTCAGCACACCCCACGCCGGGCCGAGCAGCGGAATGCCGGTGAGCGGCGTCGGGTCGAGGAATTTGCGGTACGGCAACGTCATGGTGAGCTGCTCGACCTGCTCGGGGGACAGCTGGTCGGCGCCGGCCGCCAAGATGGCGGCGACGATCGAGCCTGCCGACGTCCCGGAGACGCGCCCGATGTCGTACCCCGCCTCCATCAGCGCGACGACGGCGCCGGACAGGCCGATGCCCTTGACGCCGCCACCAGATAGGACAAGATCCGCCTTCAGCGCCGTGGAGGGCTAATGGTTCGTCGGTCACGAGCGCCAACTGTAGCCGCTGCCGCGACGACGGTCATGGCTTGACTCAGACCGCGTGCCCGGCCTGCCGTAGCCGAATCCGTTGCTAATCGGTGTAACCTCGGCCAGCCGTGGCGTCGCGGTCGGGTCGACCAGCGCCATGACAGCCTCGTAGCGCTCTCGTGACGTCGTCGCGGTCTGAAGGGCTCGGTTACCGTCGCCAGGTTGAATCGCTGGATCGCGTCGGCTTCGCGGATCAGTACGGGGTCTGGTGCACGCGGTCAGGGGTTTGCTCGATGACCTTAGCCAGCGCTTCGAGTTGCCGAATCATGATGGCGGGCATGCCAACTGCGGCCTGGCGGATGGTATCGAAGGTGCGCTCCACAAGCCGATCGAAATCGGCGACTGGAAGGCGATGACACGTATACGGCCCTCTGCGTCGCGCCGGATCCGCTGCGGGCGCCAGGAGGTGGAAATTCGGCACAGGCAATCGCCGATCCAGTCGACACAGGTCATCCCGGTGAACGTGTCGTTGACCGCCGGCGACAGTGCGCGCAAAGCGATCTCGACCAATTGATCGAAGCCGAACGAAATGTCTTGCGGAAGCGTGCGATACGCACCCGAGACATGTCCCAGCGCAAGACGTTCGGCGACAGCTGGGGCCGCCTCTGGCGGCCACACCAAGGCGATCACCTGACCTGCAACCAGGAAATGCCCAGGGCGGTAGGGTAACTGGACGACCGCGTTGGCCTTGACTGCGATCTTCACCAGCATGTCATGGCGGATGACCTGAAGATAGCCACTGCGCGGCGTGCGGATCGGGGCACCGGACTCGGCCAACTTCGCTAACAATTCCTCGTGCGACGGGCCACGCGCCTGGTGCCGAGACCGTCCGAACGAGCTACCGCGATCCAGCGCGACGATCTCATGCGTTCAATGTTCCGGCGATGCGCGCAATCACCACCGGAAGCTGAATCATGGTAGCGATGTGATTGAGGAAAAAGATCAACACAGCCACGTCAGCCAACGTCAGCATGAACGTCACCGTGATCGACAAATGCGGAACGAAATCACCGTGCGGGCCGCCGCCCACCGAAACCAACGCGACCATCGCGTAGCAAAACGACGCGACAAATGTTCCCAACGAAACTTGAGTTCCCGGATCGCGCACGAAGTTGCGCAGCATCCGCGGCCCGAACTGCGTTGAGGCCAGTGTCAGCGCCACGATGGTGATCGAGAAAACGATGCCGACCACGGTGATGATCGCCGCCGCGACCGTGGCCAACACGACTCGAGCCGAATCGGCGCTGCCATTAAGCACCCAATTCGGCAGCCGGATCCATCCGTCATAAGCCGAGCGATCGACCGTGTAGGTGATGCCGAACAGCACGACTATCCCAAGCGTCTGCACCACCGGAACGAGCCACAGGTTGGTCCGAAGCTGCTCCCGTCGCCAATCGGCTTCGAAGTAGGGACCACGCATCTAGTGGATTCCTTCGGCAAGGGGCCCGAGTGCTAAGGCCGGCAAAAATGTGAGTGCGCAAAGGATAACCGTCACGGCCGCGACCAGGCCGACGAATTGCGGCCGATGGGTGGGCAAGGTGCCGAGGGACGCCGGCGTGTGACCCTGGCGGGCCAGCGATCCGGCCAGCCCGAGCACCAGGATCATCGGCAGGTATCTGCCCAGGAGCATCGCGAGGCCCAAAGCGGTGTTGTAAAACATGGTGTTTGCTGACAGGCCCGCGAACGCCGAGCCGTTCGTGTTGCTCGCGGAGGTGAATGCGTAGAGCACTTCCGACAGGCCGTGTGGCCCGGTGTTGGCCATGCTGGCGCGTGTGCCCGGGAACGCCATCGCGATCCCGGTGCCAACCAACACCGCCAGCTCGGTGGCCAGGATAAAGGTGGTCGACAAAGTCATTTCGCGGGCCCTGATCTTCTTCCCGAGGTACTCCGGCGTGCGTCCGACCATCAGCCCGGCGATGAACACCGATATCACCGCCAGCAGCAGCAGGCCGTAAAGGCCCGAGCCGATCCCGCCCGGCGCCAGCTCGCCGAGCTGCATGTTGAACATGGTCATCAGCCCGCCCAGACCGGTGTACGAGTCGTGCATCGAGTCGCTGGCGCCGTCGGAGGTCAACGTGCCGGTATCGGCAAAAACCGCCGAGTCGAAGACGCCGAAACGCTGCTCAATGCCTTCCATGGCGCCACCGGTCGCGGTCGGGACGGTGCCGTGATGTCCCACCTGAAACAGCAGGATGAGGGCCATGCTCATCGCGGCGAGGACACCCATGACAGCGGCGATCGCGTAGCCCTGTTTCTTGCTGGTGACCATGCGTCCGAAGGTGCGGGGCAGTGCAAAAGGGATCACGAACATCAGGAAGATTTCGACCCAGTTCGTCCATCCGCTCGGGTTCTCGAACGGATGTGCCGATTGTGCGTTGTAGAACCCGCCGCCGTCGCCGGTGATCAGCTTGACGGGTTCCTGGCTGGCGATCGGTCCTCCGGTGATGGTCTGCTGGGCGCCGCTCAACGTGGTGACGACCTGATCGTGGAGGTGGAAATTCTGGATTATCCCGCCGGCAAGCAGCACGATCGCGCCGATGAACGCGATCGGCAGCAGGATGCGCAAGGTGCCCCGGAGCAGATCCACCCAGAAGTTGCCTAGCTCTTCGGTCTTTTCGCGGGCAAAGCCGCGTACCAGGACCACCGCCACAGCCATGCCGACCGCACCGGAGAGGAAGCTTTGCACGGCGAGGCCGGCCATCTGCACCAGGTGGCCCTCTGTCGACTCACCCGCATACGATTGCCAGCTGGTGTTGGTCACAAAGCTGACCGCGGTGTTCCACGCGAGCGACGGCGTCATCTTGGTCGCCGGATCATGCAGGTGCAGCGGCAACTTGTCCTGGAATAGCTCGAAGAAGAACAGGACCAAAATGCCGACCGCCGAGAACGCCAGAACGCTGCCGGCATACCCGCGCCACGTCTGTTCGGCTTTGGGGTTGACGCCGACAATGCGGTAGATGGCCTTTTCGATTTTCAGGTCCCGCGGCGAGGTGTAGACGCGGTACATGTAATCACCGAGCGGTACGTGCACCGCCACCAGCGCTGCCACCAGCAAAACAACAAAAGCGATTCCCGCGAATGTGGTACCCAACTACGACCCTTTCGGAAATAGCAGCACCGCGACCGGATAAGCCGCCAAGACCGCCAAGAGCGCCAAGCCGATCAGAAGCATCAGTAGGCACCGTCCGATCCGCTGACGAGCACCAAGCGACTCGGCTCTCGCCGTTAAGTCTTTGCAAAGAAATTAAGCGTGTACGGCTGACGCCGCTCGCTTGTTGACGGTTTCTTTACGGGCTGGCAGGACGGTCATATCTGCCCCACGAGCAACTGCGTGCTCAGCCTTCAGCCGAAACCCAGTCGTAGGGAAGGAATTTTCCGTCGAACGTCACCACAACCCGGTCGCCGGACGGGTGCGTCTTCTTCTGCAGGTCGACGCTGAAGTTGATCGCGCTCATTATCCCGTCGCCGAACTGCTCATGGATGAGCTCTTTGATCGCACCGCCGTAAACCTGCAGGGCCTCGTAGAAGCGGTAGATGGTCGGGTCGGTGGGCACCGCGGTGGGTAGTCCACCGCGCATGGGCGGCGCAGCCAGCACCGCGACCGCTGACTCGTCGAGACCCAGCTTCGCGACCAGCACTTTGCCGAGTTCGGCGGGAATCGGGTGCTGGCCGAGCAGCGCGGAGGTGGTCCACACCACCGGCCTGCCGATCGCGTCGGCCAATTCTTGCCACGTCAAACCCTTAGCCAGGCGGGCGACGACGATCTGCTCGGTGATCTCGTTTCGCGTCATGGTTACCAGCATGCACGCCGATCCGCGAATCCGTCTCGCCATCAGCGCTTTTCGCAATCCCATGATTGGCGCCGCGGTTGGATGTACGCTGCGCAGCATTAGGTCTTCAGCCACGAGGATCGAGGTCGCTATGCGGATCGTCGTCGACCTGAACCGCTGCCTGGGTTATGCGCAGTGCGTACCGCTCGCACCCGACGTGCTCAAGCTCAGCGGCGAAGAGACTCTCACCTACGACCCCAACCCGGACGACAGTCAGCGTCTGCGGGTGTTGCGGGCAGCGGCGTCATGCCCGGTGCAGGCGATCATCGTGGACCGGCTCGACAGCGAATAACGGGCCAGCGCCGATGAACGGGGATGGCTTCAAAAACAACGGTCGCATCGTCATCGTCGGTGCTTCACTGACTGGGCTTCGTGCCGCCGAAGCGTTGCGGGAAGAAGGTTTTCGCGGGCAGCTCACCATCATCGGCGACGAGCCGGACGAACCCTACGACCGACCGCCACTGTCCAAACAGGTCCTCAAGGGCTGGGTGGCCGCCGACCACACGAAGCTGCCACGGCTGCGCCAGGTAGATGCCGAGTGGCGACTGGGAGTGGCCGCGACCGCCCTGGACCGCGCCAACCGGCTGGTGCGGCTGGCTGACGGCGGCGAGGTTCCCGGCGATCGGCTGCTGATTGCCACCGGTGTGCGGGCCCGGCGATGGCCCAACACGGAGGAGGCCGCGCTGGAGGGCGTTCATACCCTGCGCACGAGTGCAGATGCCGCACGCCTGCAGGCGGCTTTGGCCGCCCGTCCCCGGCGGGTGCTGATCATCGGTTCCGGGTTCATCGGTTCGGAAGCCGCCTCGGTGTGCCGCGAACTCGGGCTGCAGGTCACGGTTACCGAACGCGGCCCGGCTCCGTTGTCCGGGGCGCTCGGCGGGGTGATCGGCGCGATCGCCGCCGAGATGCAGCGTTCGGCGGGGGTGGATCTTCGCACCGGTGTCTCGGTGCTGGCATTGGAGGGCGACGCAGCCGGGCACGTGCGCCGTGCGCGGCTCTCCGACGGCAGCACGCTCGACGTCGATGTTGTGGTGACGTCGTTGGGGTCGATCCGCAATGTCGAGTGGCTCGACGGGTGCGGGCTGGCGGCCGGGTTCTGGGGGGTGGGGTGTGACGCCGGGTGCCGCGCGTTCGACATCAACGGGGTGGTCACCACCAACGTCTTCGTCGCCGGAGACATTGCGCGTGCCCCGCATGTGCTCTACGACTACCAGTTCCTAGCGATGGAGCACTGGGACAATGCCGTGCTGGGCGCCCGCGTCGCCGCACACAACCTGGTGTGCGACGAGGTCGATCGCTGGGCGCACCTGCTGATCCCGCAATTCTGGTCGGGCCAGTTCGGTGTGAACATCAAATCCGTTGGCGTGCCGTCGTTTGGCGACGAAATCGTCTTCACCCAGGGCTCGGTGAAGCAGCGCCGATTCGCCGCGGCCTATGGTCGCCGCGGCCGCATCGTCGGCGCGGTCACCTTCAACCACGGCAAGTGGATCGAGCACTACCGCGACCTGATCGCGCGGTCGGCGCCGTTTCCGCCGCACCCGCCGGGCTTTGATTTCCCCGAGGACATGCGCGTGATGCCCGCGGACTTCCCGCCGCGCGGCGTGCCGACGGAGGCCCCGGATGTGGTGTTGACGGGGCACGAACCCAGCGAACGCCGGGCCGAATTCCGCCCGCGGCAGCGATGAGGAGGAGCGGCGCATGACACCGGAAGAAGCCTTTGACGCCGCGATGCGGTATGAAAACCGGGCGAATCCCTATCCGTACTTCGACGAGCTGCGCAAGACGCCGGTCGTGCGAGTGACCGACGGTATCTATGCCGTCACTGGATACGACGAGCTCATCGCGCTGGCCCACGACCCCCGGGTGAGTTCTGACCGTCGCAAAGCTCGCCCGCCCATCACAGGCGACCGGCGAATCGTCGACGAGTCCGTGATGGAGATGATGGAGGTCTACGACCGAGACCCAAGCTTTATCGCCTCGGATCCGCCCGACCATGACCGTGCGCGCCGGCAATGCATGCGCTTTTTCGGGCCGCCGCATTCGCCGGACGTGATTCCCAGCCAGGAGCCGCTTTGCCAGCGGATCGTCAACGAACTGCTCGACAAGGCCGTGGGCAAGACCCGCATCGATGTTGTCGACGAGTTCGCCTATCCGCTGCCGGTGAACGTGATCTGCCGGATCATCGGCGTGCCGATCGAAGACGAACCACGGTTTCACCCCTGGATCGCCGACGCGATAACCGGACTGTTCGATCTCGGCCCCGACATCGCGACCGAGGAGGGCCAGGCCCGCCGGGCCAAAGGTGAAGCGAGCAACCTTGCCTTCAAGAAATACATCATCGGGTTAGTCGAGAATGCCGAGAAATCCCCCGGGCCGGGCATGATTTCACAGTTGGTACACGATGACGGACCGGATGGGCGGATGTCGCCGAGTGAGATCGTCAACAACACCATGTTGCTGTTTGCCGCCGGTCATGACTCGACGGTCAATCTGATATCCCACTGCGTGCTGACCGTACTGCGCAACCCCGAATCGATCGAATTGTTGCGCAGCCGGCCTGAATTGATTCCCGGCGCCATCGAGGAAGTGCTGCGGCTGCAACCGTCGGTGCAGTTCTTCCCGACTCGATCGGCGCTGGCCGACATCGAGATTGCCGGCACGACGATCCCGCGAGGATCACCCATCTATCTCATCTACGCTGCGGCCAACCGAGATCCGCGACGCTTCCCCGATCCCGACAGTTTCGACCCACAGCGCATTGACAACGAGCACGTCGGTTGGGGGCGCGGTATTCACGTTTGTTTCGGCGGGCCGTTGGCCCGACTGGAAGTCAACACCGCGTTCGAAGCGTTTCTTCGTCGGGTAGAAAACCCGCGGCTGGTCGAGGACCCACCGCCGTACCGCATCAGCCAGGTGTTCCGCGGCCCGCGGCACCTGCTCGTCGATTGCGACGCGATCAGTCCTGATCGATCGTGACGAGCAGTTTGAACGTTCTGCTGGCGTCCGCGACCTTGGTGGTGAGAACCAGCGGGTAGTACCCGTCGCGTACTGACTGCGCCACCGTGATCGCGACGGTCGCGCTGGCGGATCCGTCGGCGGCGAACTGTCCGGATGTCTTGGCCGCCTTGATGCCCGCGATGTCGGAAGCGCCAGTGATGGTGTAGCCGCCGGGGCCATCAATCATCCGTTGCGCATTGACAGTGACGTTGGCCGTGGCTCCCCGCGCGATTTCGACGACGGCGGGCGAAACGTTGACGGTCACCGTCGAGGTGCCCGCACCGAATGACGGCGGCGCCGACAAGTCGCCAGTGCCCCAAGCTTTGTTGGGCTTGGGAGACAGCGAGAACGACAGGTCGCCGCCGGTGTGGATGATCGACTCCGGAAGATACGTCTTATCGGTCGGATGGCCGTCGATGTGAAGCCTCTTGATGTACTTCATCCGGTTGGGTCCGGATGCGCCCGGCGCGGACATCTTGATGAATTTGCCTTCGGGCAAGGCTATTACGACGCGATCGAAAAGCGGTGTGTTCACCGTGAGGATCGATGTTCCCGGTGTACTCGGGTACACGCCGAGCGCCGCCCAGACGTACCAGCTGGACATCGCACCGAGGTCGTCGTTGCCCGGCTCACCATCGGGTGTGTCAGAGAACAATTCGCTGCGCACCCGGTCGACTAATTGCTGGGTCTTCCAGGGTTGGCCGATGTAGTTGTACAGCCACGGCACGTCGAAACCCGGCTCGTTACCGGCCCACAGGTAGGGTTCTTCGGGGCCCACGTTGAGCTGCTTGGTGAAGCGGTCGAGCCGGTCTTCCACCGCTTTTCGGCCGCGCAGAGCCGTGACCAGGCCCGCGATGTTCTGCGGTACATACCAGACGTATTGCTCGGCGTTGCCCTCGTCGAATCCGAGCTGGCTGAAGCAGCCCTCGGCGGGCGGCACAACCCCGGGACCCACCGGAAACAAGCCCATGGCATCGCGGGGCGAGATGTAGTGGGTGGTGGGATTGAACAGGTTCTGCCAGTACTGTGCCCGGTTCTGGAATTCGGTGGCGGTCGCGGAATCGCCCAGCGCGTCGGCGAATCGGGAGATGGCGAAGTCATCGACCGACCACTCCAACGTGATCGAGGCACCCGGGATCGCACCACCAATGCACGAGTTTGCCGTCTCCGGTAGATAGCCGCGCCCTAGGTAGGTGGCGATTGCCGGCCGCTCGACGTAGCCATTGAGCCCGTCCCCCCCTTTGGTCGCGGCATTGACCATGTAGCGCAGCGCCGAATGGACGTCAAAGTCCTTGGCGCCGAACGCATAGAAGTTCACCATCAATGGGACGACGCTGTCGCCGCTCATCTCGGCGGTCGCGGTATTCGCCAGTGCCCACCGCGGAAACGCCCCACTCTGCTCGGCGTCGTTCACCAGCGACTGGGCCATGTCGCTGGCTTGCTCCGGGAACAGCAATCCATGCAGCGCACCAAGCCCCCGGTAGGTGTCCCAGTCGGAGAAGTTCGTGTACTGGTTATGGCCTGCGGGCAGCTCGTGAACATCGCCGTCGAATCCGATATAACTGCCGTCGATGTCGTTAAAGGTGTTGGGATTCAACAGCGAATGGTAAAGCGCGGTGTAGAAGGTCTCCACGTCGGCGCCGTCGGCGCTGGCGACCGAGATACGTGACAACTTGTCGTTCCACTCTCGCGCCGCGGCGGCGCGGACGTCGTCGAAGCTCGCTTTGCCCTCGTCGGCGAGGTTGGCTCGCGCTCCGTCGAGGCTGACATAGGACAGCGCAGTGCGCACCTCGACCCGCGAGCCCGCCGGGAACCCCACGTATCCTCCGCTGGACCCGGTGTAACTCGAATACGCGCTGCGGGTACCGGCGAAGACCGAGTAACCGTCCCAGGTGCCGTAGGACGTGAACGGCCGGCTGAACTTCATCGCGAAGTACACCGTGTAGACATTGTCCTTGCCGCAGAAGCCGCCGCTGGTCGCCGATCCCGTGATCGTGGTGTTGTCGTCGCCGATCTGGATGTTCGCGGCGGAGGTACCCCCAAGCGACGCACCGGAATTCACATAGAACCGCGCGGGCTGTCCGTTGTCGGGGTAGGTGAACCGGCCCACCCCGGTGTGGGTGGTAGCGGTGAGTTCGGCGACCACTCGCGTTGTGGGGAACCGCACTGTGTAGTAGCCGGGCACACCGACCTCGGTGTCGTCGTGGGTGATCTCCTCGGTGGCGCCCCAGGGCTCGGAGCCGACCTGGCCGGTGGTCGGCAGCATCGAGATGTCACCGAACGCTGCACACCCCACCGAGGCGTGCGTCATGCTGAATCCGGTGGCCCGTGAATTGCCGTGGTCGTAGCCCGCGTAGTTGCCGGCGGTGTCCGGCGAGTACTGCACCATCCCGAACGGCACGGAGGCGCCGGGGAAGTTGTTGATCTCCCCCACCCTTTGGCCACCCGTCCCGGTACCGATCAACGTGTCGACATGGTCGACCGGATTAGTGACGAAGGCCGGCGGATCGTACGACGTGGGCACCGCGCTGGCCAGCATCACGAAAACCAGCAGCACCGCCCCCAACAGGGCGGCAAGGCGCCGTCGTGTCCACATCGCTGTCGTCTCCCAGCAAAGACGTTACCGCCTGGGATGCTTTGCTCAGGCTAGCCACACCGGATTCGTCAACGCGACCATCGCGCCCAGTGGGCGTCGCTGCGATTCTCGCACTTCCAGTCGCGCGAAGCGCGCCGACGCCGCGTCAAGTTCCCATTGCAGCCGCGCCGACGTGCCTATCGTCGCCCGTCCCACGCAGCCTGCCGCGGTGATCAGAGCGATGGTCGTGTCGGGAGCTCCGCTGATGACGGCGGTCAAGGTAACCGGCGCGCCCTGCGGCACCCGCAGTGTCTGCCCGGGGCCGGCCATGCCGTCGCTATTGGCGCAGGAGGCGGTCAGTTCCAGTGCGACGTCGCATGATCGGGCGAGATACGACCGGCCGCGACGCAGCCCATCGATAATCGCGGGTACCGACAGTTCACCCGCGTGCACGACCGTCTGCGGCGAGCCGACCGGTTGGTGTTTGCCGTGCGAGTCGCTGCCGCCGACGGCCACCAGGCGTCGGCCCTGCCGCAGTAGCCGCTGCCAAATGCGAAGCGACATTTCATCATCGAGGTTCCACCGGCCATTCCACACCTCGACCGCGTCCACGTGGTCAAATCCGAACTCCCACGCCGATCCCGGTGCCGGCACGGATGGATGTGCGGCGACCACCAGACCGTCGGCTTCGCGGACCTCGGCGGCAAATCGCGGAAACACCCCATCGCTTGGGCCATATCGCCAGTCGACCCAGCCGCGCAGTGACAGGCCGACAGCCAGCCAGTGTCCGTGCCGGGTGGTGACCTCCTCGCCGGGAATCACCAGCAGTCCGCCGGTGCGGCAGGCCGGCCAGGCCCGGTTGGCGGAGTTGGTGTTGTGGTCGGTCGAGACGATGAAATCCAGCCCGCTGGCGCGTGCGGCCGACGCCAGTTCATCGGGATCACGCTGGCCATCAGAGTGAACGGTGTGCAAATGCAGGTCGCCGCGATACCAACGCGCACCGCAGATCGACGGCGGCGGTGGAGCCGCGACCACGGGCTCGACGTCCGCGGCTTCCTTAGCCGGGTCCCCGCGTTCCATGATGACGTGCACGTCCCACGCCATCCCCCAAGGGCTGAGCACCACCGGGCCAAGCGCCACGGCCCACACACCCGGTTCGATCGGGCCGGCCAGGTAGCCCGGGGTGGCGTAGGTACTGGAGATGACGAAGCTGTCGCGGGCGCCGCCCGACCAGCCCCGAAACCCGGCAGCATTACCCAAGTCGTAGCCAGCGGGACCAAAGATTCCTAGATCCAACACATTTCGTGCCGAGGCACCGACGCCGAAGTCCGAATGAGATGTGGTGACGCGGATTCGCCGCACACCCGCCGGAACCTCGAACGGCAGGTAAGCCCAACGGTAGATGCCAAACCCGAATCGGCCCGAAAACACGACCTCGATCGCAGGCGCGATTGTCGCGATCCCCATGGCTGCCAGCATCCGTCATGCGGGAGTAACTAACCGTTACATCGACACGAACGCCGGCCGTCGGGCGGCTTTAGGGTTGACGAGTCTGCGCAGCACAAGTTTGTTGGACGAACAAAGTTCACCGAGCTGACCACGTTGAAGGGCTCCCAAAAGAAGTACACTGAAACCGCCCGGTTTACGCCTCCGCGCGGGCTACACAGCGGCTTTGACCGCAGCAGACAACTCGTTCAACGCCAAAGCGAGGGCGGTTTTTGTGATGGCCAACGTCGCCTCGGGCAACGGTGTTCGACCCGTTCAGAGCACCGACAAGCCCGTCATCGTCTCTCGGAGCGGAAGAGTCGCACGTCTGGAGTCCAGCCTGACCCCGCATGAGGCGCAGATCGAGGATCTTGTTTTTGTCCGCAAGATCCTAAAAAGGGCGAATATTCCGTTCTTATTGATCCGCGATCACAAGAACCGCCCGGTTCTCGCCATCGATATCGAACTGCGTTCAGCGGTCGAGACCGAGCTTACGACCGCGTGCGCCAGCGAACCGATGTACGCCAAGACAGTTGATGTTAGCGGCCTTTCGCCTGTCTTAATGGCCGACGGCAGGCTGTCCAGATTGGATGATCCGCGTATCGTGCGGCTGTATCGGCGGCGGATCGCGCCCGGCGGCTTTCGGTACGGCTCCAAGTTCGGCGTCGAGCTGCAATTCTGGGCCTACGAGGAGACGGTGATCCATTGCCCCGTCGAGAACTCGCTGACGCGTACGGTGCTGCCGCGGCGAGAAGCCGTGCCCGCAACCGCAAAGCTCTACGGATATAAATGGCCGACCATCGAGGGGATGTTCACCCCACATACCAGCGACGTGACGTTTGACATCGACATGGTGTTCTCCTGGGTCGACGGCAGTGACCCGGAGTTTCGGGCCCGCCGGGCGGCGCAGATGTCGGAGGTTGTGGTCGGTGAAGGCGACGAGGCCGAAGCGCGCATTCGGCAGATCGACGAGTTGAAGTACGCGCTGCGGTCGGTGAACATGTTTGCGCCGTGGGTGCGGCGGATCTTCGTTGCGACCGATTCGGTCCTTCCGTCCTGGCTGGCCGAGCACCCCAAAATCACCATTGTTCGCGCGACAGAACACTTCTCGGATCCAGCCGCGTTACCCACCTACAACTCGCATGCGGTCGAGAGCCAACTTCAGAACATTCCAGAGCTGGCTGAGCATTTCCTGTACTCCAACGACGACATGTTTTTCGGCCGACCGCTCAGAGCCAGCGTGTTCTTCTCGCCCGGCGGGGTGACGAGGTTCATCGAAGCCAAGACCCGGATAGGGCTCGGCGCCAACGATCCCACCCGCAGCGGCTTTGAAAACGCGGCCCGGGTCAACCGACAGCTGCTCTTCGAGCGGTTCGGACAGGTCACCACCCGCCATCTGGAACACACTGCAGTTCCGTTGCGCAAAAGCATACTGAGGGAGATGGAACGAGAATTCCCAGAAGAATTCGCCCGCACTCAGGCCAGCGCGTTTCGGTCCAACACCGACATCTCGGTCACCAACTCGTTCTACCACTATTACGCGCTGATGACCGGGCGCGCTGTCCAACAAGAAAAAGCCAAAGTGCTGTACGTGAACACCACCACCCGCGAAGGACTCGATCTACTTCCCGAGCTGCGAAAGAGACGCCGGTATCACTTCTTCTGCCTCAACGACAGCAGCTTCCCGGAAGTCTCGGCGGTCGAGCGCACCCAACGGGTCACCGATTTCCTTGACCGGTATTTCCCCATACCTGCTCCCTGGGAGAAGGTCACCGCTGACATCGATCAGCCCGGTTTTGCCGAGCCGATGACGTTGACGCCATCGAGCGGTGCGTGAAGAGCGGATAGCGTAAACGGCCGGCTCAGCCAGTGGTGTGGACAATCAGTGGCGCAGCCCCGAAGCCGCCGGAACCACTGGCGCCGATCTCGGCTTGAGGATCAGGCTGGTCACAAACGCGGCGATGCCGATGGCGACGCAGATCCACAATGCCGAGTGGTAGGACGCCTTGGTCCCCTCGCCGACAACCGCTCCGGCCCAGGCAAATCCGAGCGAGCCACCGATACCGAACGCGGCGTTGCTGATTCCCGGCAGTGACCCCGGCTCATCCTCGGGCGCCTGTATCACACCCAACGCAGCCAGCGGGGTGAGTGCAACACCCATGGCTGCTCCGAACCCGATCATGAGCAGTATGGTCATGTATCTCGTGTGCGGGCGAATTCACGACTCGTCGATAAAACTGAAAGACCCTCCGTCGAAGGCGAATCGCTGAGCCTAATTCGACAGTTTGAGCAAACGCTCGGCGTTGAGGTGGGCGATCTTTTCTTTGTCGGCCGGGTTGATGGGCATCTGCTCAAGGAATTGTCGACCGGCTTTCATGCTGGCGAACGGATAGTCGGTGGTGAACACGATCCGGTCGATGCCGATCACGTTGACCATGGCCTGATAGGCGTTGAACGACAGGCTCCAACTGGGATCGACGGCGCCGGGGTCTTGGTCCGCGAACTCGCCGGCCAGGATGCCGCCGTAGAAGTTCTCCCGAAGGTATTCCTTGATGGTGCGTTTGAGGCCGGTCTGCTTAACCGGAAACGAGTAGTCGGCGCGCCACGCCATCCAACTCAGGGCCTCGAACTGGTGGCCCACGATGATCTGCAGCCGGGGAAACCGGTCGAACACTCCGCCGAGGATCAGTCGCAGGCAGTGGATCCCGGTGTCGATATGCCAGCCAGCCCCCGCGATGGACAGCATCGCCGACACCCCCGGGGCGAAGCCCCTGTAGTAGGCGTCGATCACCGGCAGGGGCGGCACGGTGGGATGCAGATAGATCGGCACGCCTAGGGTCTCGGCGGATTCGAACACCGGCCAAAAGAACTTGTCGTCAAGGTAACGGCCGTTGACGTGGCCATTGATCAGCGCGCCGACAAAACCGTCGTCGCGCACGGCGCGATCGAGTTCGGCTGCAGCAGCGTCGGGGTCGCCCATCGGCAGGGTGGCAAACCCGCGGAGCCGGGCGGGGTGTTGAGTGACCGCAGCTGCCACGGCGTCGTTGGCCTGCCTGGCCAGCTGCACCGCCAGCGGCACCTCCACGGCCTCCGCACCGGGAACGTTGGACAGGATCTGGACGTCGATGCCGGCGGCGTCCATGGCAGCGATCCGATGTTCTCCCAGATCAAGAATGCCTGTCGGCCACCCGCCGTCGGCGTCGCTGTCCTCGAAGCGTCCGCTGCGCATCGTATCGAACAATTTGCGGGGACTGTTCGGATTCGCTTCGGCGATAGCCGGAAGCACCCAGTGCTCTTCGAAACCAATGATCTTCATGACATCCACTGAACCACTCCCACCGGAGTGGCCTGGTCAGCCT
>CAVVUH010000020.1:0-137793 GCA_963751315.1 uncultured Actinomycetota bacterium
GCGCGCGAGGTCGCCGCTTCGATCGTGGCTGGCGTGAAGGTGCCCGAGGATCTCACCTTGGCGAACGGGGTTCGCGCGCGCTGCGGAATGTGGTGCGTTGCCCCGGTGATGCGACTTCTCCACGAACACGGCATCGATATCGATAGGCCCGTCAAGGACATTCGCATCTACGGTGATGGCGACGGCGTACAGATCGCGATATGGACAGTGCCTGACGAAGCAGCCGACAAGTATCCGGAGTATCGCATCCGCGAGTCGCTCGCGGCTATCGAGCAGGGCCGGATGACGGACGCGACCCCGCTGTTCCCCGACATTCTGCCCAGGAGTCAACATGATCCGCCCCGCCGCAACGCCGCCACCGCTGTTCGACTCGAAGTTCGCCTACGGCAAGCGACGACCGCCTACGCGCGCCGCCGATCTGCCCGATATCTGCTCGGTGGGTGTTCAGGATCTCTTCGGCGAGCTCGAAGACCCCATCCACACGGCAGGCCAAGACCCGGCCGTGGTCCGCGCAGCGACCCACGCGGCGTTGGCCAATGTCGACATGTCCATGATCCAACCTGGCGACAGCGTTCACATACTGTGCTCCGAGCACGGATTCGGAATGATGGGTGGCGACGCCTACGCCGAGATCATCAAGACAGTCCGCGACGAAGTGATCGACCGCACGGGTGCCTCACGAGTCAAGCTGGCGCTCAGTTCGGCGGGAAGCAAGTTCGAGCAGTTTGAGATCATTCCTCGGTGGGGTCTCGACGACTACTTCAAGGGCCAGGTGTTCGCCTTCGGGCCATACGACCCCGGCGTCGCCATCGACACCGAGATCGGCCGACTCTATTCAGTGCAGCGGGCATTCGCGGCCAAACGATTGATTCACATCCACTACGACGACCCGCGCGAAATGCACTATCACCGCTTCAACGGCCGCTTGCTCAAGTCGTTCACCATGAGCTACGCACGCATGGAGACGTGCTCGATCTTCCACAACAACTTTCCGACTCGATCAGCGAACATCGTGCCGCGGGCCATCTATGAGTCGTCCTTCATCCGCGATAAGTGGGCTTTCGCCGCGGTGCTGTCGACATCGCCGACAGGCACCATGGGAGTCGACGCGGACAACGACCTGATCGCGATGGATCGCAGGATAACCCGTGACGCGCTGCAGCGTTACGGCAAGCTCGTCGAGCTGTTCTATTCGATCGATGAGTGCTTTCAAGTCGCCGACGACACGCGATGGCTGCCATACCAACACGCCGGCGGACTGACCGCGTGCACGTTGTGGGAATCAGACCAGGATCACCTCGACCTCGACCTCGCTGCCACCCCGTCGCCGGATGCCGGGAACAAGTCGATGGTCAAGGGCCCGGTGAAGGCTGTGGTGTACAACTACGCCTGGAAACTGGGAACTGCCGCGGCCGATATTTCCATCGCCGCCAACCCGGCGGTCGGCAAAGACCTGACCCGGCTGCACCCACATCAGGATGTTTCGGTGGCCGAAAATCTCGCCCAAGCCATGGAAATGGCCGCCGAGAAGAGCGGTACTGACAAGGCAATCGTGTTCGACGGCTGCTACGGAGCTATAAACATGACGCGTCCACTGGCCGAAGAACTGATCGCCAAGGCCCCGGGCGTCGCGCGCCGCGTCGACGACGAGCAATGCCCAAATGGCTTGCCGAACGCAACCTCTTGGAGTCGTCGAAGGCGAACCGATGAGCCGATGGGCGATCACACAACCCACGCTGACCGGTCCTGGCACCGTGGGCGCCGTCCTCGAGCGGGCCCAATGGGCAGAGTCGATGGGCTTCCAGGATCTGTGGTTGGGTGACGCCGGCGGCGTTGACGCACTGACGCTTTCGGCCTTACTACTGCAGAACACCCAGCGACTGCGGATCGGCGTCGCGGTGGTGCCGGTCTACACGCGAACGCCTGCCGTACTGGCGGCTACTATAGCGACCTTGCACGACATCGCACCCGGGCGCTTTGTTCTTGGCCTCGGCAGTTCGTCCGAGACGATGATCACGCGGTGGCACGGCATGCCTTTTCATAAGCCATTCACCACGGTGCAGGAAACCGTCGCGATCCTGCGGCAGGCGCTCTCAGGGAAGAAGACCGCGTTCGACGGCCAGACCCTGCGAAGCGTCGGCTACCGACAACCCGCGGTTATCGGCGAGGTTCCGATCATGTTGGCGGCGCTCGGACCCAAGATGATCAAACTGGCGGTATCGGAGAGCGACGGCGTCATCCTGAACCTTTTCCCGGTGAGCGTTCTACCCCAGATCATGACGCAGATCCGAGCTGCCCAGCCGGGACCAAAGTTCGAAGTCGCGACGAGGTTGCAGGCGTTGGTGACCGACGACGCCGACCTTGGCCGCGACCGGTTCCGGTATTACTTCGCGCCCTACTACGCCAACCCGGTGTACAACCGGTTCCTCGCGTCAGCAGGTTACGGGCGCGAGGCGGAGGACTTGCTGCTGGCCGCACGAGCAGGCGACTGGAAGGCTGCCCGCGCGGCGCTTAGCGATCGGGTAGTGGACGAGGTCGCGGTGATCGGCACCGCCGACAAATGTCGCGACCGGATCGACGAACTGATCGAAGCCGGTATCGAGACACCGATGGTGTGGTGCATGTCCACCGATCCCAAGGAGCAGTACGCCACCTACGAGGCGTTGGCTCCTGTTCGCGCTGGGGCCAGGCCATGATCGATCCGCGTGACGAGATCTTCGCAGCGGTGCGAGGTTCAACGGTGACCGCTGCGGTGATCGTCGATGACCCCGGCGTCGTGTGCGGCACGGCCTCTGTCATCGAGTGCGCTGATGAACTCGGCTTTCTCATCGACGAACTGCGTGCGGAGGGGGCCCTCGTGCGGTCCGGCGACGTGGTCTGCCGATTCCGCGCCTCGCCAAAAGAAGTGGCGCTGGCCGAAGAACGGCTCATCGGCCTACTGGCGAAACCTTCCGGCATCGCGACGGCGACGCGCGAGTTCGTCGAACGAGCCGACGGGACGCTACGTGTCGTGTCGGGCGCCTGGAAGAAGCTGCCGTTCACCCAACGGGACATGATTCGCAACGCGATCCAATGCGGTGGCGCCGAACCGCGGATCACCACAATCCCCTTCGCCTACATCGACAAGAACATGGCTCGAATACTGGGGGGACCGGTGGCGGCGATGGCGGCTGCACGTGGCTTACCGGGACGAAAAGTCGTTCAGCTCGGCGGCGGCGACACGCTGGGTGAAACGGCGTGCGAACTCGCCAGCGCGGGAGCCGACATCATCTTCGTCGACACCGGCGATCGATCCGATGTCGCGCTCGTCGATGGGGCTTTGCGCGACACAGGCATGCGTGGCAGCGTCCAGCTTGCATTTGCGGGTGGCATCAAGCCGGTCGACCTCGACGGGCTGGCCGAGCTCGGCGTTGACATCGTCGACGTTGGTCGAGCTATCGTCGACGCCCCATTAGTCGACATGCACTTGGCCGTTCTCGATGTCGACGGAGGCCGCAAGTGAAGTGGGATTTGCTCGAGAAGACCGAATTGAGGATCGAGCAGATCATTCTCGATGATGCCAACCTGACCGATATCGCCGCCGCGGTCGCCGACGAACTCGAGCTTCGCCGTGACGAAGTAATCGTGATCGACGCTCGGGGTCGCTTGCTGGCGCTAGACATCCTCCGCCCGACGATCGATCCATACGCGTTGATCGGCAAACGGGACGGGCTGTTGCGCGCCCTTGGTTCGGTGGCGGGCGTCACCGTGACCGACCGCACTGCATTCTGCTCGGAAGGCGTACTCGGGTGGATCAGCTCCGATGCGGCGCAGGCAACTGTCGCTGTCGAGCGGTCCCGGAGATGGCCACAGAAATCAGCGAACGCATCGCACATCGGGCGATCGTGTGCTCCACAGGACCTGAGGTGTGTTCTGGCCAAATCACCGACACCAACAAGCCCTGGATCGCCGCCCGATTGCGGGCGTGCGGGTTTGCCGCCACCGCGGGACCCGACCTGCCTGACGACACCACCGTGATCGCTGCCGCGATGCGCGAGGCTGTGCAGGAGCGTGGGTTCGGCCTAGTCATCACCACGGGCGGCGTTGGGGCAGAAGACAAAGACGGAACGGTGGAAGCGTTGTTGACGCTTGATCCGGATGCGGCAACGCCGCCGTTGTTCGAGGTGCGCCAGGGTCACGGCCGACATGTGAAGCCCTGCGTTCGCATTGGCGTAGGGCGGCTCGGCGATGCCGTCATCGTGTGCCTGCCCGGTCCGCACGCTGAGGCGACGGCGGCGGTCGACGTCTTGGCGGAGAAGCTGCAGTCCACCCGGGACAAATACGAGCTGGCCAACGAGATCGCCGGGGTGCTACGGGCGCGGTTGCGCGCTCATGAGGTGTCGCGGTGACCCGCCCGTCCGCTGCCGCCGAGGTCAACCTCGACCTCGCGCGCACCGAACGCATCGGATTCGGCGAGGCAGTGTTGGCCGACAATAAATCGGTCGGGCAACTGGTGGCGGTGCTGGAACGAGCCGAAGCCGCGGGCGTTTCGATGCTTCTTACGCGGCTTCGCACCGACCAATTCTCGGCGTTGCCCACGTCGTACCGCCAACGACTCGACTACGAACCCGATTCTCGGACAGCGTTTTTCGGACCATCATCGCCGCTGGGCACAGAGATTGAGGTCGCCGTCGTCACGGCGGGCACCTCCGACGTCCCAGTCGCACGCGAGGCGGTGCGCACGTTGCAGTTCTCGGGCATCTGCGCGTTGGAAGTGTGTGACGTGGGGGTGGCGGGGCTGTGGCGCCTGCAGCAACGCTTGACAGAACTGAAGACGATGCGGGTAATCGTCGCCGTGGCAGGAATGGACGGGGCATTGCCTACCGTGCTTGGGGGATTGGTGCCCGCGCTGGTCATCGCGGTGCCTACCTCGATCGGCTACGGAGTGGCCGAGGGCGGCGTCACCGGTATGCGAGCGATGCTCGCCAGCTGCGCACCCGGTCTGGTGGTGGTCAACGTCGACAACGGCTACGGTGCCGCATGCGCGGCACAGCGCGCCCTGGGCCATCGGTCATGACCACCGGCACACTCGACGATCTGCAGTCGCGACTGCAGATCCTCGGCGAGGTCGGCATTGCGGTGTCCGGTGGCGTTGACAGCATGACTCTGGCCGTGGTCGCACACCGCCTCACCGGGGTGACGCCGACCATGTTCCATGCAGTGTCGCCCGCTGTGCCGGCAGAAGCGACCGAGCGTGTGCGGCGTTTCTCCGCGGTCGAAGGTTGGGATCTGCAATTGCTCGACGCCGGCGAATTCGCAGACGAACGATACTTGCGAAACCCGGCCAACCGGTGCCTGTTTTGCAAGACCAACCTGTACGACGCGATCGCCACCCAGACGAGTCGACAGCTCGTATCAGGCACCAATACCGACGATCTCACCGACTTCCGGCCCGGGCTACAGGCAGCCGACGACCACAACGTACGCCACCCATTCGTCGAGGCTGGTATCGGCAAGAGCGGCATACGCGCGATCGCACGCCAGCTCGGCCTGGATGACCTTTCCGAACTACCCAGCGCGCCATGTCTTTCCAGCAGGATCGAAACCGGAATCAGGATCCAGCCAATAACACTTCACTTCGTGGAGGATGTCGAACGCGAACTCACCGCACGCCTGCAGCCCAGACTGATCCGGTGTCGAGTGCGTTCTGATCGCGTCGTATTGGAACTCGACCAGGACACACTCTCCTCATTTGACACGTCGGTGAGAGAGAGTGCCCGCAAGCACATCGCCACTTTGTGGACTGCGAAGAGCTCCCTGCCGCCCGTTGAGTTCGCTGTCTACCGTCGAGGCAGCGCCTTCCTGCGCACGACCTAGGCTGCCTGTCCAAATGGTCCCGCGACTCCGCCGACCGGGTGAGCACATATCACTGACGATGAGGAGGTCTCCCGTGACCGTGGCAGTGAGTCCCCACCGCGTGACTGCGGTGACGGACGCGCACGCAACCAGCACGCACTCACATGTTGGCTCCAGCCTCAACACCCCCACTGCCCAGGGTGATCCGTACCGTGACGCATTCTGACGCCGATCCATCCCGCCGCCGGGGTGCGGTGGCGCGCACCGAGGTGACGTTTGAGTCCGGCGACGCCTGGTGCGCCGGCTGGCTCTATCGCCCAACGGATTCTGGCGAAGACATTCCGTGTGTGGTTATGGCCCACGGCTTTTCGCTCACACGCCACGACGGCCTTGCGTCCTACGCGGAGACGCTTGCCGCCGCCGGAACCGCCGTGCTGGTCTACGACCACCGCCGCATCGGAGATTCAGGCGGGCAACCACGCCAACTGATCCGCCTGCGGCCCCAGCTGGAGGATCGTCGCTCCGCGATAGCGCACGCCCGCAGCATCCCCGGCATCGATCCCGACAGGATCGTCGTGTGGGGATACTCGCTGAGCGGTGGGTCAGCGGTGCAGGCTGCCGCGACCGATCCCCGGCTGGCCGGCGCTATCCTAATGTGCCCCATGCTCGACGGCGCATTGCGCGCCTTCAATACATTGAAATCCGATCCACGAAACATCGCGTGGCTGATCATGCAGTCCGTCCGGGACTGGATCGGCAGCACGCGCATACCCGTCACCGGCCCGTCCGGTATGCACTCAATGCTGAGTCTGCCTGGCGAGGCCGACGGTCTGAGCTCAATGATCGGCGCCGGATCTCCATGGCGTAAGGACGTCCGGGCCGGGCCGTTCCTCACCTGGGCGCTTCATAGACCGGTGCGCAACGCACACAAGGTGGCATGTCCCGTACTCATTCAGATTGGCCGACGCGATATCTCCGCGCCGGTTCGCGCGGCCCAACGGTTTGCAGCACGTAGCCAGCGCACCACGCTGGACAGTTATGACGTCGACCACTTCGAGCCTTTCTCCGAACCGGTTGCAGCGGAGATGGCGGCCGACCAGGCCGCATGGCTCACCCGCACTGTCATCGCCGCGGGTGCGGCTGGGAGCACCGAATAAATGGCTGCTGCATCGCATCCGTCTCTGGTCAGACATAATCTAATACGTGTTTGAAAATATGTGCTCAATATTACCGAACGTAAGGGGGACCTACAGGGCAACTGGCCAAGATGCGCCTCACAAGTGATACGTACATCGTTTACTTTATGTTAAAATAATGAAGAATCGTTCCCCGTTGGACAACCCCCGCAGTCTCGTGGATAGGGATGTAGTGGTCAGCAGTCAGATCGGCGAATTCATCAGTCGGCGTGCCTCGTGACATCGCAACCGACCCTTGAGAAGGCAGTCGACCTAACCCGCGTGTCGGCGTGGCTGCGTGCGAACGGCCTCGGTGATGGGCTGATCGAAGACCCGCAGTTGCTCATGGGCGGAACGCAGAACGTCCTTCTGCGATTGCGGGTGGATGGCCGCGATCTCGTGCTGCGGCGACCGCCTTTACGTCCCCGCCCCCGAAACAACGAGTTGATCCTGCGCGAAGCCGCGGTATTGAAGGCGCTGGGAGGCACTGCCGTGCCCCACCCACGTTTCGTTGCGCTCTGCGAAGACACCGCTGTGCTGGGTTCTGCGGTGTTCTTTCTGATGGAAGCCGTCGACGGGTTCAACCCGGCCGATGGAATGCCCTCCGGATGGTCATCAGGTAAATCCGTTGAGCAACTGGTCTATCGGGCGACCGACGCCCTGGCCGATATCGGCGCGCTGGACTACGAGGACTTGGGACTGACGGATCTCGGGAGGTCCGGAGATTTTCTCGAGCGGCAGGTTCCCAGGTGGATTCGCGAACGCGAAAGCTATCTCGGCATCGACGGCTACGACGGTGCACCGCTACCTGGCTTCGATATGATCCGCGACTATCTCGCGGCTAACGTGCCTGCGGCCTTCACTCCTGGCTTGATGCACGGCGACTACCACTTTGGGAACCTTCTCTTCGACTGTCAGTCAGCGCAATTGAATGCCGTGCTGGATTGGGAGATGAGTACGGTCGGTGATCCACTTCTGGATCTCGGCCGCTACCTTGCGCTGCTGCCCGACCAGCACGAGGTCGTCATCGACTCCGGTGGCATCTGGAAGGCGCGGGAACTCCCGCCGGCCGCGGCGATCGTCGCACGCTACACCGCGCGTTCGGGCCGGCCCGTCGATCACCTGTCGTGGTACGTCGCCATGGGCTGTTTCAAGCTCGGCATCATCCTTGAGGGTACCTACGCGCGGTCGCGCGCCGGCCTGGCGCCCGAGCCGATCGGCGCGCAGCTGCATGACACTGCCTTCCGCCTGTTCAAGCGAGCCCGTCGAATAGTGGAGACCCAATGAGCGAGATGTTCGACCTGACCGACAAGACGGCACTGATCACCGGCGGCTCTCGCGGTCTGGGCCTGGCGATCGCGCGCGGATTCGCCGCTGCTGGCGCCAACATCGTCGTCGTAAGCCGAAAGCGGGACGCGTGCGTCAACGCCGCCGAAGCGATCGCCGCCGATCACGGCGTCAAGACATGGGGGCTAGGGTGCAACGTCAGCTCATGGGATCAATGCACAGAACTTGCGAGAGCCGCTGAAGAACTAACGGGCGGGATCGATGTGTTGGTGAACAACGCCGGTCTGTCGCCGCTTTACCCCAGCCTCACAGAAATCGGCGAATCGTTGTACGACAAAGTATTCGATGTCAACACGAAGGGCCCGTTCCGACTCAGCACATTGATCGGTGAGGCGATGGTGACTCGCGGACGCGGCTCGATCATCAATGTCTCCTCGATCGAGAGCATCTATCCCACGGCAAATGCACTGCCCTACGCCGCTGCCAAAGCGGCACTCAATGCGATCACGAAGGGGCTCGCCGCAGCGTTTGGTCCCAGCGTGCGGGTGAACACGATCCTGGCTGGGCCCTTCCTGACCGACATCGCCTCGGCGTGGGATATGGAGGCGTTCGACGCTATGGCCGAGCGCAGCATCGCAATGCGACGAGCCGGTGAGCCCGACGAAATTGTCGGCGCCGCGATGTATTTCGCTTCGGAGTCGAGCGCGTTCACCACTGGTGCTTCGCTACGAATAGACGGCGGCGTCGTCGGCGGCATCCTGTGACAACCACTGATTGCGAGGTCTGAGTAAATGGCGTGGGATTTTCAAACCGATCCGGAGTCCGTTGACGAACTGGAGTGGATCGACACCTTCGTCCGCGAGGAGGTCGAGCCGATCGACCTTTTCGTCGACGACCCGTGGAACGTGAATGACGCGTTGCGCAATGACCTGATAAAGCCGCTGCAACGTCAGGTGAAGGAAAGAAAGCTGTGGGCATGTCACCTCGGACCCGAATTGGGTGGCCGAGGCGATGGGCAGGTGAAACTCGGCCTGATCAATGAACGGCTGGGCCGATCCCTGGCGGCACCGATCGTCTTCGGCTGCCAAGCGCCGGATTCTGGCAACTCCGAAATTCTGGCCCACTACGGCACCGACGAGCAAAAGCAGCGCTTCCTTGCGCCGCTTCTCGACGGCCAGACGGTGTCCTGCTTTTCGATGACCGAGCCGCAGGGCGGGTCCGACCCTGAGGTCCTGACCACTTCTGCACGTCGCGAGGGAGACTCGTGGGTGATCGACGGCGAGAAGTGGTTTTCTTCGAGCGCGCACGTCGCGTCCTTTTTCATTGTCATGGCCGTGACTGATGCCAATGCCCCGAAGTATCAGCGACATTCGATGTTCATCGTGCCGGCCGACACGCCGGGCATCGAGCTGCTGCGGAACGTGGACGGACACCACGGATATGTGCGATACAACGATGTTCGGGTGCCTGAGGACCACATCCTCGGCGAGCCCGGACAAGCTTTCGTCGTCGCGCAAACCAGACTGGGCGGCGGACGAATTCATCACGCAATGCGGACCGTGGGCTTGGTACGCCACAACTTCGACTTGATGTGCCGTCGCGCACTGTCGCGCACCACCGCTGGGGCTACGTTGGCCGACAAGCAGCTGGTACAGGCGGCAATTGCCGAATCGTGGTGTGAGATCGAAGGCTTCAGACTACTCGTGCTGCAGACAGCGTGGAAGATCGACAAACTCCAGGACTACCGGGCGGTTCGAGGTGATATCTCGGCGATCAAGGCGATGATGCCGCGTGTGCTCAACAACGTCGCTTCCCGTGCGCTGCAGATCCACGGATCGATCGGCATCACCGATGAGATGCCTTTCATGAGGGCGGTGCGTGATTCGTATGCAATGGGTTTGGTCGACGGGCCCACTGAAGTGCACCAGACGAATTTGGCCAAGGCGCTTCTGCGTGGGTATACCGCCGACTCAGAGGTGTTTCCTGATTACCATGTGATCCGGCGCCGTGAGCATGCCGAGGCGAAGTATGCCGACATCCTGGCCCGCCACGGGATTCTTCCTCGGTCGGGCAGCTGAGAGACAACTCACCGAATGAGATGGCGTGAAGGGGCGGGACCGCGGCAGTGACCTTCAGGTCGATGTCCGCTTGATCAGGTCAACGAGGGGTTAGGACGACATGCTCAACGGGATCCACGTGCGCGGCGTAATCCGCTTCTAGAGACTGGGCAGCATCGATCCGGCATAAGCGGAAATTCACAGTCGCCCAATACCAATCGGAAAGGTAGTCAAATGAACACTGGCCCGCTCGCCGGCACTACGGTTATCGAACTCGGTGGTATTGGTCCCGGCCCATTCGCGGGAATGCTCATGGCGGACCTCGGGGCCGACGTTATACGCATCGATCGTTCCGGGGCACAGTCGGAGCTCTTCCCGGGTGCACCAACGCTCGACCTGCTCAACCGCGGAAAGCGCTCGGCGATACTGGACTTGAAGGATCACCAGGCAGTCCGCGCGCTGATGACCATGGTGGGCAGAGCCGATGTGCTGATCGAGGGATTCCGGCCGGGTGTGGCCGAGCGGCTCGGCGTCGGTCCGGAAGACTGCTGGGCGCACAACCCCATGTTGGTCTACGGACGGATGACTGGGTGGGGACAGGACGGTCCGCTTGCGCAAACCGCGGGGCACGACATCAACTATATCGCCATCACAGGAGCACTTCATGCAATTGGTGCTGCGGGTGAGCCACCTCAGATACCGGTGAACCTCGTCGGTGACTTCGGCGGCGGGGGAGCCTATTTGGTGATCGGTGTCCTCGCCGCGCTGCGGGAGGCAGCACGTAGCGGCCGCGGTCAGGTTGTCGATGCGGCAATCGTCGATGGCGCTGCACACTTGCTAGCAGGTACGCATGCGGCTCTTGCGGCAGATGCCTGGCGCGACGAGCGCGGTGTCAACCTGCTGGATGGTGGGGCTCCATTCTATAGTGTCTATGCCACGAGCGATGGTGCGTACATGGCTGTGGGTTCCTTGGAGAATCGTTTCTATCGGGCACTGCTCGCTGGCCTCGACGTCGATCTGGATCCGGCAGAGCAAAATGATCGGTCAACGTGGCCTCGAATGCGTGAGATGTTCGCAGCCGCATTTGCGTCTAACACCGCCGAGTACTGGACCCAGAGGTTCGCCGGTTCTGACTCATGCGTCGCTCCGGTCGCGAGCATGACGTCTGCCCTGCAACATCCCCAGATCGCTGCCCGGGGCAGCATCATCGAGAAGGACGGCATCATGCAACCAGGTTGTGCGCCGAGATTTTCCCGGACTGCCACCATCCCCGGGGGCACGCCGCCGCGCCCTGGTCAGCACACGCGCGATGTGCTGCGCGACTTCGGCGTCACACATGTGGAAAAGCTGCTGCGGCTGGGTGCTGCAGCCGATGGCTGATCTCCTTCTAACCGTGTCCGCATAGACAGGATGCAGTTGGAGCGATCTTGGCGGAGCTGTCCCGTTACGTCTCCACGTCTTCACGCGAGATCTGTTCTCCACACGCACCGCAACACAATTGTGTCTGCAGCTCCTCGCCGCAAACGTGCGTGAGCGCAGGCTCGTCAACAACCGGTGGTAGCCACCGGCGACCCCACATCGCCAAGGAGATGGCGACCGGATAGATGTCGAGCCTCTTCTCGCTGAGGTGGTATTCGTGGCGTACGGGCCAAGCTTGGTACTCGATTTTGTCGATGACCCCTAGCCCTATCAGCCGGCGTAGGCGCACGGACAACACATTTGGGCCAACCGCCAACCGACGCTGCAATTCATCGAATCTGTGTGCGCCGAAGAACATCTCGCGGATGATCAGCGAACTCCACCAGTCTCCGATCACTGTCAAGGTGTGGGCAATGGAGCAGGGCCGAGCCCGTTCGAGCAAGTTCATGTCGGGTGCACGCCGGCGTGCCCCGGACTGGCGGTGGCGCTGGGAACGAGCATCGACTTGACCGCTGGGGCAATTCTGCGCGACGGCTCAGCGGAGCAGAAGCGGCGCTGGGTACCGGATCTGCTCACGCTCACCAAGATCGGCGCGTGGGCGATCACCGAGCCCGAGTCGGGGTCCGATGCGTTCGGCGGTATGCGCTCCACCGCACGCCCGGTCGAGGGTGGCTGGCTGCTCAACGGGAGCAAGACCTTCATCAGTAACGGCCCTTACGCTGACACCCTGGTATTCATCTGCAAGCTCGACGACGGTTCCGTCACCGCACCTAGGCAGCGACCCATCTTGACCTTCGTTCTCGACAGCGGGATGACGGGTCTTACCCAGAGCGGACCGCTGCGCAAGATGGGTCAGCACTCGTCGCCGACAGTGGAGTTGCACCTCGAGGACGTCTTCGTCGACGAAGCCAGACTGCTGCGCGGCTCCGAGCGCGTAGTCAAATCGGCAGGAGACAAGACCCGCGGCAATGGCGGCGCGAGTTCCACCTTCGCGATGGAACGTGCCAGTATCGCCGCCACCGCCTTAGGCATTATCGAACGCTGTCTGGAACTGTCGGTGGATTACGCGCGCACCCGGGTCCAGTTCGGCCATGCGATCGGCGACTACCAGCTGATCCAGCTCAAGCTCGCCAAGATGGAGGTCGCCCGCCTCAACACCGAGACCATGCTGCTGCAGTACATGGCAATGGCCGACGCCGGGGTGCGCCCCAGCCTTGCTGAGCCGTCGGCGGTCAAGCTGTACGTCGCTCAGGCCGCCATGGAGGTCACGATCGAGGCGGTACAGGTCTTCGGCGGCAACGGTTACATGTCGGAGAACCACGTCGAACAGCTGTGCCGCGACGCCAAAGTCCTCCAGATCTACGGTGGTACCGACGAAATTCAGGTGCGAACCATCGCCCGTGACCTTCTTTCGCATGGTTCGACAGGCGCTCTTTCCGGGCGTCCCTAAAACTATCCGGGCATTCGGTCTGAACGGCTGTGGGCTAAGGATGCGGTCGAACTGACAGTCCGTCGAGCACCAGTGCGGCGAACATTTTCGCCACATCGGCGGGTGCGTCAGCTGCATCGCGCTGCTATCGCAGCACAAAATCTGATACCGCGCCGCCGACGCTATGGGTGGTTCATGGACTGGCGAGTCCTGTCGCGCACAGGTTCGGCTAATTTGATGGATAATAGAGAATATCCATCATGGGAAAAACGATGCGGGACAGCGTGTTGCGAGCCTCACCGGTGCTCGGTGTTTGACATCATGCGCGTGCCGCGCGGCGCTGCGCTCTTGATGTGGAAACAGTGGCAGACACTGATGCCGAGGCGCTCAGGTGAGGCGCCGATACAGGCCGATCCTGTGTGAAGTTCGTCGATATCGCCGAGATGCTCGCCACTGCTCGGTGATTCGCCCTAACACCATCGCTGGTTGTGGAAACGAGCACCATCTGATCTTGTCCGGAGGGCGGCCGAGGTAGCTGCAGCCGTCAATCGCTGACCTGCCGCCGACAAAACGTTGGTGACCCGCGTTGACCGGATGTATTTGCGTTCGGCGTCGGTGGGGTGCTGGTGCTGTTCGGCGAGTACGTCGCGGGCGAGGCGGCCGTGTCAGGCGGCGAGTGCTTCTTTCTTGCACTCGCTGCATGCGCTGGAAGGCACTGTGGTGACGTTGATTCGGCGTCGACGCAACTGAACCTGCAGTCGCAAAAGAATTCGTGGGTCGTCGAGTGCGATGTCTTGTGGATGGCCGCTACCGTCGCGCACGACTTCGACGTCGGCATCGCAGTCCCACAGTGCTAGTGACTCGCCGCTGTTGTAGCCCGAGCGATAGTGAATGCCGGTGATTGCGGGTCCGGCGGGTTGGTCTTTATAGATGGCGCGGGCCCACTGCTGTGTTAGCGAACGGGCTTCGTTGCCGTCGCCGAGGGCGGGGAGCGCGTCGATCGCCAGGGCTGCGCCTTTTGCCGCAAGGTCGAACATCATCAGGGTGGTGGTGGGGGCGATGATGGCGACCCGGTAGTGGGGGCATATCGCGGCGACGCCCGCCTCGCCGAAGACTTCGCATGCCGAGGTCGCCAAGTCCTCACCGACGTAGAGCACTCGTCGGCCGGTCTTGTCCACGACCGCAGGGTCGGCGGGCAGGTGGTGGTCAAACCGCGCCTTTGGCCCGTACCGTCGGAAGGTGATGCCGTCGGGGACGTGTTTGCCTAGGTGATAGACGCGGCACCACCACCAGCGGGCTGTAGCGGCCGGTGGGTTCCACCTCCAAACTCGTTTCGCTTTGGGAAGCGGGTCTGGAGGTGGTCCGAGCGCTTTTACCATCCGGCCGCGGTGAGGTTGCGCGCGACATTGATGACCGACTGGCTGCCGTGGGTGACCGCTTCCTCGCGCGGGGTTCGCCCGCCAAATTCGGTGTGAGGTCGCATGATCCATCGCGAGAGGCTCACGGGTCCGCCCGGGAAGGCCGCCTGCAGAACGTCGAGGTCGGGTAGCGCGCCGGTGGTGTTGTCTGGGTCGAATTGCCAACGAGGAAGCCGCCATTCACGGCCCACCTTGATTCCGACTAGCTTTCGCGATTCGAGCTTGTCCGTGACGCTTTGCGGGCTGATTCCTAGCAGTTTGGCGGCTGCCTCCCTGCCTATGCTGTTCGCGGCGAGGTCGCGTCGTTGCGCGAACTGGTCGGTGAGGTCGGCAACGACTGCCTCGGCTGCGGTCACCGAGTCTGGCGCCGGTCCCCAGAAGCGCTCATTGAGGCCGTCGTCGGGCGATACCGTCACGGCTTCCTCTAGCCGCGCAAGCTCGGATTCGTCGGCTTCGTTGACTAGAGCCTCCAGCTCGGCGCGCAACCGAGACTTGTCATCAGGGCCGGGATCAGCCGGTGAGGGTGCTTCCTCAACTTTCTCGACCGCGATGATGGCCAGTCCGGCGTTCTGCAGCGCCTGCTCGAGTTGATCGCGTCCGGGGATGTCCCACGGCAGATTCTTCGGGAGTCGGCGAGTGCCCCGGGTACCGACGGTCATGCGCTCAACTACCAAGATTCCAGCCATGTCTGCAGGATACGCAAGATATGCTACTTACGCTAGAGCCTGTGTGTTCAGCATGGTGGTCAGGCTGGCGGTGCCCTTCAGCGCGCCCCGTCGTCTGTAGTGAGGATTGGGAGTCGAGGTGCGGCGGCAACTGGGCTCAGGGAATGCGGCGGAATCAGCGGTGATCGATGCTGGACCACTACGCGAGACTGTTCCCCGTCGCCGACCAACGTAAGTCATCTGATGCCATACAGTCACCGACCAAGGCACCGACCAGAACAAGCCAAGACCAGTCGGCGGACACCAGAAAACCACCGCTGACCTGCATCAACAGCGAGTGCCCCCGGCAGGATTCAAGAACCTGCGACACCGGCTTTAGGAGAGCCGTGCTCTATCCCCTGAGCTACGAGGGCTTAAGACATCTGTGAATCCCCGACTAAACCTAGCCGTTCTTGGGCGCATCGCGGCTTTGGGTGGCGTTATGGTGTCCTTTCCCGGCGATCACCGTCTCAAATCCACACGTAGAGAGTGGGTTTGGCGGGTTCGCCGTCCGCCTGGTCTCGCGGAAAGGAAACGGGCGTGTCGACTCCGTCGAGCTGCACACTGATCGCCGCCGAATCGCCGCATACGCCGACGATCTTGCCGATAACGTACTTCTGCTCGTCCCACCTGATGGTGGCGTAATGCCCGAGATGGTGCACTGAAAGGTCCTCGGGCGCGACCTCGGTAGGCCGCGGTGGTAACGCCGATACCGCGGGGTTCAGCTCCGCCGGCGCCGGTCCGGAATCCTCCGACCATGCGCGGTCATCGCCGAAGTACTCGACGTCATCACCGGTGCGGTCGAGGCGACTTAGTGCCGACTTCGCTCCCTGCCGATTCGGGGCATCGTCCTCGACCCAGAGTCGCCAGCCAGCCGGAGGCGGGGGCCAGGACGGATCCGGCGACCAACCGCGTTGGGGCACCCAACCCTCGGGGGGCTGCGGCCAGTTCGGTGGCGGGTTGTAGCGCATCGACAGTTACCGCCCTGGATTGAGAGTCCGAATTCAACCCACCATATAGGAATTCGGGCGCAACGCCGCTGGGCAGTACACGGCCCGGATGGGGTCGAGTGTCCTACGTCTCACCCGCTCACGACGAGCCCCGCCCGGGCGTGAGAGCGATTTCACGGCGGCGACACCGCGCGCATCCAGGCCGCAACATGGCGTCCCTACGTTCGAGTCGAGACTGGCCGAAATTCAAGGAGAACGCGGTGGCGCGATCGCACGCGATCACAGGTTGGGACCCGGAGGACCGGGCCGCATGGGAGGCGGGCGGCCAGGCCATCGCGCGACGCAACCTGCTCTGGTCGGTCGCGGCCGAGCATGTGGGATTCTCGGTCTGGTCGCTGTGGTCGGTGATGGTCCTGTTCATGCCGCAGTCGGTATACGGGCTCACGGCGGGCGACAAGTTTCTCATCGCGGCCACCGCGACGCTGGTCGGCTCGGCACTGCGATTGCCCTACACCATGGCGACCGCGCGGTTCGGCGGCCGCAACTGGACTGTCCTCTCCGCCTGCGTGCTCGTGGCGCCGGTCGTCGCGACAATCGTGGTGCTGGCCGAACCCGGTCGGCCGCTCTGGGTCTACCTCGTCTGCGCGGCGCTCTGCGGACTCGGCGGTGGCAACTTCGCGTCGTCGATGACCAACATCAACGCGTTCTTCCCGCAGCGCCTCAAAGGCTGGGCCTTGGGGATCAACGCGGGCGGCGGGAATATCGGTGTTCCCGCCGTGCAGTTGGTCGGCCTGTTCGTGATAGCGATCGCGGGCAACCGGCAGCCGTACTGGGTGTGTGCGTTCTACCTGGTCGCCCTGGTCATCGCCGCGATCGGGGCGGCCCGGTTCATGGACAACCTCGACGTCGTGTCCGTTGACACTCGCGCCATGCGCGCCGCGTTGCGCAACCGCCACACCTGGCTGGTCAGCCTGCTGTACATCGGCACCTTCGGCTCGTTCATCGGCTTCTCGTTCGCGTTCGGTCAGGTGCTGCAGATTTCCTTCGCCGCGGGTGGACAGAGCG
Organism: uncultured Actinomycetota bacterium; assembly: GCA_963751315.1. Lineage (GTDB taxonomy): Bacteria > Actinomycetota > Actinomycetes > Mycobacteriales > Mycobacteriaceae > Mycobacterium. Next base: position 17,340 of record CAVVUH010000020.1, read on the forward strand.
CGGCACAGGCGTCACTGCACGCCGCCCAAATCGCCTTCGTCGGGCCGCTACTCGGTTCGGTCGCGCGGATCTACGGCGGCCGATTCGCCGACCGGGTCGGCGGTGGCACCGTCACGTTGTGGGCGTTCCTCGGCATGATCGGCGCCGTCGGGATTCTCGCTGTCACCGCCACGCTCACGGGTCGTCACACCACCGCCGCGACGATGGCCTGGTATGTGATCGGCTTCGTCGTCCTGTTTCTGCTCAGCGGCATCGGCAACGGCGCGGTGTACAAGATGATCCCGTCGATCTTCGAAGCGGCGTCTCGCTCGCTGGCCGCCGACGAGAAGACCCGGGCCGATTACTCCCGCTCGATGTCGGGCGCGGTGATCGGCATCACCGGCGCGATCGGCGGCCTCGGCGGTGTGGTGATCAATCTCATGCTGCGGGCCTCGTACCTGACCAACGGCACCGCCACCATCGCCTTCTGGGACTTTGCCGCGTTCTACGCGATCGCGGCGCTGCTCACCGGACGTTTTTACGTGCGACTGCCGTCCGGCGCCACCGTCGATCAGCCCGTTTTGGCCGCCGCCCGTGTTTAGGCATTCACCTACCATTGATCAGGTGCCGGCGCCCCAATTCGCGGCAGACAGCGAGGGTATGACCACCGCCGACGCAGCGTCGCTCACCGGTTTCACCGTGGCCATCACCGCGTCCCGGCGGGTGGACGAATTCGCGACGATGCTGCGCCGCCGCGGCGCTGACGTCGTAGCGGCGGCGGCCATCCAGATGGTGCCGCTCGCCGATGACGCGCGTCTGCGGGCGGCCACCGAAGACGTGATCGCCAGGCCGCCCGACATCCTGATCGCCACCACCGGAATCGGTTTCCGTGGCTGGGTGGCCGCAGCCGGATCCTGGGGCCTCGCCGAGCCGCTGCTGGCCGCTCTCGGCAGCGCCCGGGTGATCTCGCGCGGGCCGAAGGCCACTGGTGCGCTGCGCACGGCCGGTCTGCGCGAAGAGTGGTCACCGGCGTCGGAGTCGTCGGAGGAGGTGCTGGCCCACCTCACCGCCGACGATCTCGACGACAAGCGGGTGGCGGTGCAACTGCACGGCGTCACAGACGACTGGAACCCCGTGCCGGGGTTCCCCGACACCCTCGCCGAGCGCGGCGCCACCGTGGTCGCGGTGCCGGTGTATCGCTGGGAGCCGCCCACGGACCTCGCCGAGCTAGACGGTCTGATCGAGAAGATCGCGCGCGACGGCGTCGACGCCGTCACATTCACCTCCGCGCCTGCGGCCGCGTCATTCCTGATGCGCGCCGAGCAGCTGCGGCTCACCGAGCCGGTGACACGGGTCCTGACGACGACGGTGACACCGTTCTGCGTCGGGCCGGTGACCGCGCGCCCGCTGGACAACATCGGCGTGCCGTCGGTGCAGCCCGAGCGGATGCGACTCGGGGCGCTGGCTCGCATCGTCGCTGACGAACTTCCCCGTCGGAAACCGGATCTCACTGTTGCCGGCCACACCCTCGGCGTCCACGCGACGTGCGCGGTTGTCGACGGTGAAGTGCACGAGCTGTCACCCAACTCGCTGACCCTGCTCAAACTGCTCGCGCGGGTTCCGGGTGCGGTCGTCTCGCGCGACGTGCTGCTCGAGGCCCTCGACGGTGACGATCCGCATGTGGTCGAGGCTGCCGTCAATCGGCTGCGGTCCGCGCTCGGCGCGAAACAGCTCATCGCCACTGCGGTGAAACGCGGGTACCGCCTCGCCGTGGAGTACATGCCCGACGACTTCGAATCGGACCCCTGAGATGGCCCAAATGACCACGTTATTAGTGGCGCATGGGACCCGGAATCCGCATGGTGTCAGGATGATCGGCGATCTCGCGGCGGCCATGGCGGGCGTGTTGGACGAGACGGTGCGGGTGGCGTTCGTCGATGTTCTCGGCCCTGCGCCCGACGAGGTGCTGCGGACTCTGCACGACGAGCCGACGGTGCTTGTGCCCGCGCTGCTGTCCAGCGGCTACCACGTCCGCTCTGACGTGCCGCGGCACGTCGCGTCGTCTGGCCATCCGGCGGTCAGGGTGACGCGCGCGCTCGGGCCGTCGTCGGAGCTGACCCGCGCGATGCTTGACCGGCTGCTCGAGGCGGGTTGGCGCCCAGACGACCACGTGGTCCTGGCCGCCGCCGGCACCAGCGACCCGCACGCGCAGGACGATGTCGCGACCGCGGCCGCGCTGCTGTCCGCGCTGGTCGGCAGCCGGGTGTCCATCGCCTTCGCCGCGCCGCGCCGGGACGGCTCCGGCTACCCGTCGGTGCCCGACGCGGTGGCCCGGGCGCGCCGGGCCGGCGCCCGGCGGGTGGCGGTGGCGTCGTATCTCTTGGCGGACGGGCTATTTCAAGGTCGTCTTGCCGAGGCGGGCGCCGACGTGGTGGGCGCGCCGCTGGGTCCGCATCCCGCGGTGATCCGGCTGGCCTGCCGCCGGCGACGACACGCCGAACTGGTCGCGGTGCCGACGGCCGATCAGGCCGACAGCTCGGCGCGGCGGTAGCCGAACCGGATGCCGGGGGAGTTGGCGACGTAGATCGTGCCGTCTACGGCGATGCGGGTGTCGTACACCGGGATGGCGACGCCTTCGGCGTCGAGGCATCGGCCGTCGAGCAGGCTGAACGCCTGCTTCTTCAGCGGCGACTGCACCACCGGGATGCCGCCGCGGTCGCCGACGATCCCGCGCGAGAGCACCGCGGCGCGGCCGATCGGGTCGATGTTGCCAACGGCCCGGATGCTGTCGTCGGCCAGCCGGAACAGCGCGACCTGAGTGCCGTCCGGCAACAGCACCGCCACGCCGCGCAGCGGCTGCAAACGAGACAGCGGGCACGCGGCAGTCCAGTCGCCGCGCCAGCGGCCTACGTAAGACCAAGTAGCCATCGGGAACTCCTGACGGATCGGTGTATCAGCGGGACGGGAAGGACGGCGTGCCGATCAGCACGGGAACCTTGCGGCCGTTCTTTTCGGTGAACTCGACGGTGGGGTCGGGTGCGCCGGGCGCATTGACGAATGACACGAACCGGGACAGCTTGTCGGGATCATCGAGGACGGCTTTCCATTCGCAGGAGTATCCGGACGCGTGCCGCTCGATCGCAGCCTCGAATTCCGCTGCTAAGCCCAGCGAGTCATCGATGACCACCTCGCGCAGGTGATCCAGGCCGCCGTCGAGTCCCTCGATCCACGGCGCGGTGCGCTGCAACCGGTCCGCAGTGCGGATGTAGTACATGAGGAAGCGGTCGATGTAGCCCACCAGGGTCTTGTCGTCGAGGTCGGAGGCCAGCAGCTGGGCGTGCTTAGGTGTCATACCGCCGTTGCCGCCCACGTACAGGTTCCAGCCGGATTCGGTGGCGATCACGCCGACGTCCTTACCGCGGGCCTCCGCGCATTCGCGGGCGCAGCCCGAGACGCCCATTTTGATCTTGTGCGGCGACCGCAGGCCGCGGTACCGCAGCTCCAAGTCGATAGCCATCTGCACGGAGTCCTGCTGGCCGTAGCGGCACCAGTCGGTGCCTACGCAGCTTTTCACGGTGCGCAGCGCCTTGCCGTAGGCATGACCGGATTCCATGCCGCCGTCGACCAATCTGGCCCAAATCTGCGGCAGCTGGTCGACGGTGGCGCCGAACATGTCGATGCGTTGTCCGCCGGTGATCTTGGTGTACAGGCCGAAGTCGCGGGCGATTTCGCCGATCAGGATCAGCTGCTCGGCGGTGATGTCCCCGCCCGGCACCCGCGGCACCACCGAGTAGGTGCCGTTGCGCTGCAGGTTCGCCAGGAAGTGGTCGTTGGTGTCCTGCAACGATGCCTGTTCACCGTCGAGGATGTGATCGGAGCTGGTTGACGCGAGGATCGAGGCGACTACCGGCTTGCAGATGTCGCAGCCGGTGCCGGTGCCGTACCGCTCGATCAGGCCGGAGAACGTCCGGATGGCGCTTGCCTGGACGATTTCGAACAGCTCGGCCCGCGACTGGGAGAAGTGCTCGCACAAGGCTTTCGAGACCTCGACGCCCTCTGCGGCCAGCAGCTGCGAGAGCAGCGGCACACAGGAGCCACAGGACGTGCCGGCGCCGGTGCAGCTCTTCAGGTCGGCGACGGTCCACGACCCGTCGGCGATCGCTGCACACAGGGTCTCCTTGGCGACGTTGTTGCAGGAGCAGATCTGCGCGTCGGCCGGCAGTGCACCCACACCGATCGCCGGCCCGCCACCGGAGCCGGCTGGTGCGATCAGGGTGACGGGGTCACCGGTCAGCTTCGAGCCGACCAGGGGTCGTAGCACGCCATAGCTGGACGCGTCGCCGACCATGACGCCGCCGAGCAGGGTCTGCGCGTCGTCGGACAGCACCAGCTTGGAGTAGGTGCCGCCGATCGGGTCGGAGACTACGACCTCCAGCGCGCCCGGCGTGGTTGCCAGCGCGTCGCCGAAGCTGGCGACGTCGACGCCAAGCAGCTTGAGCTTGGTGGACAGGTCGGCGCCCGGAAACTCGGCGTCGCCGCCGAGGAGCCGGTCGGCCACCACTTCAGCGGTCGTGTAGCCAGGCCCGACCAAGCCGTAACAGCGGCCCTCGATCGCCGCGACCTCGCCGATGGCGTAGACGTCGGGATCGCTGGTAGCACAGGACAAGTCGCAGACCACGCCGCCGCGCTCGGCGATGTCGAGGCCCGCGGCCCGGGCCAGCTCGTCACGTGGGCGTACCCCGGCCGAGAACACCAGCAGCGCCGCGTCGATCACGTCGTCGTTGCTGAGCGTCACGCGAAGCCCGGCGGCCCCGTCGACCCGCTCGATAGCGGACGTTCCGGCGCCGACGGTGACGTCGATGTCCAGCGCACGCACCAAACGCATCAGGTGCTCGCCGCCGGCCTCGTCGACCTGTAGCGGCATCAGCCGCGGTGCGAACTCGACGACGTGCGGCCGAATTCCCATGAGCCGCAGCGCGTTAGCGGCCTCCAGGCCGAGCAGCCCGCCGCCGACCACGATGCCGACGGCCGCAGGGTCACGGGCCAGTGCGGACTCCGCATCCGCGCGGATCGCATCCAGGTCGTCCAGCGTGCGATAGACGTGACAGCCGTCGGAGTCCTTGCCCGGCACCGGCGGAACGAACGGGTACGAGCCGGTGGCCAGCACCAGGGCGTCGTAGTCCACCGTCGAGCCGTCGGCGATGTTGACGCGCTTGGCGTCCCGGTCGATTCCGGTGACCGCGTGGCCGAGGCGCACGTCGACCAGAGCATCGCCGGCGTAGTCGTTGCCGGTGAGCGCCAGCAGCGACCGGTCCCAGGCGCCCACATATGACGACAGGCCGACACGGTCGTATGCGGCGTCGGCCTCATCGCCGAGCACGACGATCCGCCAAGCGCCGTCGGCGTCTCGTGCCCGCAGCGCCTCCACGAATCGGTGCCCCACCATGCCGTGTCCGATGACCACCACCGTGCGTGTCCGCACCCGTTTGCTCCTCTCGCCTGACTTGTCTAAATCGACGTTATGAATCTGGTGTTGCGACGGAGTCGCGCACGGTTGCCGCCCGGTCACACCTTTCTCACCCCACCCGCGGCAGGCGCGTGAGGGCCATGCCAGGCGTCCAGCGAGGCCTCGTCGGGTGTGCTGTCGGCGCGGGCCCGCGCCGCGGCGAGCTGGTCGGGGGTGTCGACGTCGGTCACATCACCCACCGCCCAGGTGAGCGCGGCGGCGGGAAGCAGGTCCCGCGCCCGCGACGGGGCAGCGGCGAGCGCGGCGGTCAGCGCCGCGGAATCCCAGACGGCGGCGAGATACTGGGCGCGGCCGGTGTCGTCGACGGCGACCACGACCGGGGCCTCGCCGCGCGCCGCCGCCAACGCCGCGACCGCGGCGGGGGTGATCCGCGGCAGATCAGCCGCGAGCACCGCGATGTCGGCTGGGCCGTCGGGCAGCGCAGCGAGGCCCGCGGCGAGCGCGGCGACGGGACCGGAGCCGGGCGGATCCTCGCGCAACACGGTGACCTGGTCGGGCACCTGCCGCGGCGGTCCGACCACCACGACGGTGTCCGCGTTCGCCACCGCGGCGAGCGCGATGTCCAGCAACCGTCGCCCGCCTACCCGCTGCTCCGGCTTGTCGACGCCCAAGCGGCGGGATGCGCCACCGGCCAGCACGATGGCCCGCAGCGGCCGGCGGTGACCGGTCGCGGCCTTCGCGTCCGGAACGCGGTGCTCAGTAGACGTCACGCAGGTACCTCCGCTCGGCCGACATCGCCTGCAGGTATCTCGTCGCGCTCTTTGGACTGCGTCCACCGTGCTCGGCGACGATGCCGCGGAGTGCGTCGTCCACATCCCGCGCCATCCGGGAGGCATCGCCGCAGACGTATAGGTGTGCGCCGTCGGCGATCCACTTCCACAGCTCGGCGGCGTTCTCCCGCATCCGGTCCTGGACGTAGAGCTTGTTCTCACCGTCGCGCGAGAACGCGGTGTCCAACCGGGTGAGCACGCCCGACCGCCGGAACGCATCCAACTCGTCGCGATAGTAGAACTCGGACGCCTCGTGCCGCTCGCCGAAGAACAGCCAGTTGGCGCCGGTATGCCTGCGCGCGGCACGCTCGTGCAGGAATCCGCGGAACGGCGCGATTCCAGTACCCGGGCCCACCATGATCACCGGCACATCCGGGTCCTGCGGCGGCCGGAAGTCCTTGGTGCGCTGGACGAATACCTCTACCTCAGCGCCGACCGCCAGGCCCGCCAGGTATCCCGAGCAGACGCCGTATCGGATGGCGCCATCGGTCGCGGCGGCCGTCGACTCGAAGCGGACGACCGAGGTGGTCACATGCACCTGCGTCGGATCCTCGAGCGGGCTCGACGAGATCGAGTACAACCGTGGCGTCAACGGCCGCAGTACCCCCAACCACTCGTCCAGCTCCGCCCCGACGGGGTGGCTCGCCATCAGGTCGAGAGCTTGGCGACCGCTGCTCCAGTCAGCGAAGTGCGCGGGATCGTCGATCACCGCCCCTAATTCGTCGGCCGGGCGGCGCTCGTGCAGGAACCGGACCAGGTCGGGCGTGATCCGGGTGATGTCCATTCGCGTGCACAATAATTCGGCCAGCGCCGTCGTCTCGCCGGCGACGGTGACTTCCGCGGAGCCTTCGAGGCCGGTGCGCTCGAGGAACTCGACCACCACCTCGGGCCGGTTGTGCGGCCACACGCCGAGCGAGTCGCCCGGGCCGTACTCGAGGGTGCCCTCCGGCAGATGTATCCCGACGTTGCGTACGTCTTTGTCAGAGCCCGCGCCGCAGAGTGCGACGTTGCTCGTGACGGTAGTGCACAACGGATGACGTCGCGAATATGACTGTGCTACAACCTGCGTCGGCTCCGACTTGCCCGTGGACTCCCGGCTCAACGCCGCTGCGACGCGGTCGGTCCACGCCAACGCCGTGGGTTCGAAGTCCGGCTCGCACGATGCCCGGTCGACAATGCGGCGCGCGCCCAAATGCTCCAGCCGGGCGTCCAGCCTGCGGGCGAAACCGCAGAAGTTGGCGTAGGAGGAGTCGCCGAATCCGAGCACGGAGAAGTCGAGGGAGTCCACGTCGCCCGGTTCAGCGGCGGCCAGCGCATGCCACAGCGCGATGCCGTTGTCCGGTGGGTCACCGTCGCCGGTGGTGGCCACCACGAACACCACCGTCCCCGTCAGGTCGGCCAGCGACACCTCGTCGGCTCCGCGAAGCCGCGTGACGACACCTGTGCCGGAGAGCCGCTCGGCGCATGTCTTTGCGAACTCCTCGGCCGTGCCGGTCTGCGACGCCCACACCACCGTCGCCATCGGGCCACTTGGGATCTGCTCGGCTGTGTGCGCCGCAGATCCCGCTGTGCGGGAGAAGATTCCGGCCAGCACCCCGTCGACCCACGCCCGGTTTCCTGGCGCCAACGGCGCCACCGCCGGCAGCGTCGGCACCTGGTCCTCCGGTGGATGGGCGCGTACACCGGCGAGGAAGCCGGACAGGTACAACTGCTCGTCGGCGTCGAGCATCGCAGGCGACGGCAGCGGACCCAGGGCCGCGGCGAGTGCCTCGACCGGCGCCATGGCGACCTCCGGCGCTGGTTGTGTTGGGGGAGAGTCGGTTTCGACTGCGCTGACCGCGACGGCGCACACCTTGAACTCGGGCTGCAGCGAGTCAGCGTCCACCGCGTCGTTGGTCACCGCGTTGACCGCCAGGTCCGGTCCGAATGCGTCGGCCCAGTGCATCGGGGCGAAGCACACGCCCGGACGCACCGCGTCGTCGACCGCCGCCGGCAGCAGAGCCCGGCCACGGCGGGAACGGATTTCGACCGTGTCGCCGTCGCGCACTGCGAGCCGGTCGGCGTCCTCGGGGTGCAGCTGCAGAAACGGCTCGGGGTTCAGCTTGTTGAGCTTGGCCACCTTTCCGGTCTTGGTCATGGTGTGCCACTGGTGTGCGAGCCGGCCGGTGGTGAACACCATCGGGAACTCGTCGTCGGGCAGCTCTGCTGCGGGAAGGTATGGCCGCGGTAAGAATCGGGCGCGACGGCTCGGTGTCGGAAACGCCAGCGCGGGGACGGTGCCGTCGTCGGCTGTGTGCAGGTCCTGGCTGACGCCGTCGTTGCGGTAGCGGATCGGATTGCGGTCGGCGCAACCGGGCGCCGCGGGCCACTGCACCGGCCCGCGGCGCAGCCGCTGGTAATCCACGCCGCGCAGGTCCCACCCGGTGCGGGGATTGTGGAAACCGGCTAGCTCAGCGAAAACCTCTGCAGCGGAGTCGAACTCGAAACCTGGATAACCCATTGCGGAGGCAACCTGGCAGATCAGCTGCCAATCCGGCATGGCCTCGCCGGGCGGGGCCATCGCAGGCCCGCAGTGGGTGAGCGTGCGTTCGCTGTTGACCATCACCCCGTCGGCCTCGGCCCACAGCGCGGCGGGCAGCACCACGTCGGCGTACTCGGCGGTCTCGACGCCGGTGAACGCATCCTGAACCACCACCAGCTCGGCCCGCTCCAGGCCGGCGATTACCGACGCCCGATTCGACACCGACGCAACGGGATTGGTGCAGATGATCCACGCCGCCCGGATCTCGCCGTCGGCCATCCGCCGGTACATGTCGACGGTGCCGGTACCGGCCTCGGCGCGGATGGTGCCGGGCTCGAGCCCCCAGCGCTCCTCGACGAAGGCCCGGTCGGCGAGGTCCAGGGCCGACCGCTGCCCGGGCAGGCCCGGACCCATGTATCCCATCTCTCGCCCGCCCATCGCGTTCGGCTGACCGGTCAACGAGAACGGGCCGGCACCCGGACGGCAGATCGCTCCGGTCGCGAGATGAAGATTGCACAGAGCGTTGGTGTTCCAGGTGCCGTGGGTGGACTGGTTGAGACCCATCGTCCATAGGCTCACCCAGTTCGTGGTGCTGCAGATCAGCTCTGCGACGGCGCGTAGATCGGCCTCGTGGAGGCCGGTGATGTCGGCGACGAGATCCGCCGGATACTCGTCGAGCAGGGCATTCAGCGGCTCCCAGCCCTCGGTGTAGGCGGCCACGAAATCGGTGTCCACGCCGCCCGCGTCGCGCACCAACCGCAGCAGGCCGTTCAGCAGCGCCAGGTCGGTGCCCGGCCGCACCGGCAGAAAGAAGTCCGCCTTGGCCGCGGTGGCGGTACGGCGGGGATCGACGACCACCAGCTTCGCGCCGTCGCGGACGCGGTCCATCATGCGCAGGTACAGGATCGGATGGCAGTCGGCCATGTTCGCGCCCAGCACCAGAAACAGATCGGCGGTGTCCAGGTCGTCATAGCTGCCGGGCGGACCATCCGCACCGAGCGACTGTTTGTAGCCGGTACCGGCGCTGGCCATGCACAACCGTGAGTTGGACTCCATCCACTGGGTCCGCAGGTGGCCCTTGGCGAGCTTGTTGGCCAGATACTGCGCCTCGATCGACATCTGGCCCGATACGTAAAGGGCGATCGCGTCAGCCCCGTGCTCGTCGCGGATCGCCGAAAGTCGGTCGGCCACCATCTCCACGGCGGCGTCCACGGCGGTCGGCGCGGCCTCGGCGCGGCGTTCCGGACGGACCAGGGCCGTCACCAGGCGCCCGCCGGCGCGCAGCATGTCCGCGGTGGTGGTGCCCTTGGTGCACAGTCGACCTCGGTTAGCGGGGTGATCAGCCCGGCCGGTCGCCTTTTTCAGCACGCCGTCGGCCACGTGCAATTCCATGCCGCAGCCCACGCCGCAGTAACCGCACACCGTGGCGACCGTCTCCATGCACCTTCCCGTCACCCGTCGATCGGCCCCCATGGTGGCGCCGCCTTATTTCGACGCTCCTAGACGACGGTTACGCCCGTATCAACTCGACCTATCACAGCGCGTGCGGTCGCCGTGAGGTCGTCAAAGCGGCAGGTCATTGCAGGTCACACGGGGGATCCGGTGAGCAGAATCACAACCCGTTCTAGGGCTCGGAGAACACCACGCAGTCGTGCAGGCAGCCTTTCGCGGACCCCGGGGTGTTCGGGTCGGCATTGCGGTGCAGCAGCGCGCGAGTCGGCACCACCCGAAGCGCGGCGGTGTCGTCAGTGGAGTCGGGTGCTGCGGCAACGTCCGCGCGGCCATCGACGATGAGCGAATAGCCGCCCGGTTCGCTCGGTGGCCACAACAGCGTTACCGAGCTGCGGCTTTCAACGTTCTTGCGGGTTCGGCCGCCGATCAGCCCGACGTCCATGACGCGCTCGCGCAGCTCGGGTTCGACGGTCACGGTGTGCACCCGGTATTCGTCATCGACGGTGACAAGGTAGGCGAACCGGTAGCCGTCTAATGCGGCGGCCAGGCGTTTGAAGTCGATTCTCTTCGCGGACTTGGTGCCCATCCTGCAAAGCCTATGTGTAACCGGGCCGCCATCCGGGGTATTACTTGGGTCCAATCAGGGCCAGGAGGATGGCGAGAATCGTGGTGCGCAGGCTGCGGCACCGATGGGTCCCGGTGGCCGCCAGTGTTGTTGCGGCTGCGGGCTGTGTGGGGCCGGGCACCGCGGTGGAGATGACGCCCGAGGTCACCGTGATGACGGCCGGTGCGATGCTGCGTGACCCGGTGTGGTCGTACCGCATTGATGCCCTCGTCGGATTAACCGACGACAACCGAGTCGCCGAAATCACCGATCTGCTTCGGCCCGGCCAGGCCACGACGCGGTTGTCGCAACCGATCGCCGTGGGGCGCAACCTACAGATCAGTCGAAAAGACGATCGGCACATCTTTGTGCCAGAACCCCAAAACGGCAAGATTGCGGTGATCGACCTCGACACTCTGCGCCCGGTCGATGAGTTCGACGCCGGGCCTGCGCCCGCCTACCTCTCCGAAGACAGCGGCATGCGCGTGTTGCTCGCGCTGTCAGCGGACGGATCGTCGGTGACTCCGATCGACGAATACGGTTTCCGGGCACTGCCGACGGCCGAGATCACCGGTGGTCCCTCCGACGTGATCGACGGCGCCAACCGCGGACGCGAAATCGAGTACCACGTCTACGGGCCATCCGGGATCCGCTATTACAAAGGACCCTCGTCGCCACCCGAGCAGCGTGGGTCACTGCCCATGGATGTCACGTCCTCGGCAGGCGATGGCACCGCAGTGACCCGCAGCTATGTGGCACGCCGTAACGACGACGTGCTCTATGCGGTCGACTCGCAACGCGGCGGGGACGGCTTGAGGGTGTTGGCCGCGACCCGGCTGCCGTCGCCGATCCGGCGAATCGGCACCGACGACACCCGCATTTACGCTGCCACCGATCGGGAGGTGGTGGTGCTGGAGACGAACGATGTCACCGGCTACCCGCACCACACCATCCCGGTGCTGCGGACCACCAACTACCGAACAGGTCTTCCCGAGGCGGAACGGTCGGCGCCGCTGACCGGAATGGCCCTCGGACCACACCGGGTCTATCTCACTTTCGCAGGGACACCATTAGTGGTGAGCGTGGCCAAACCGCGCCTGTGACAGGACAACTGGAGGACCATGGCTGCCGAGATGGAAGAAAACTCCGCACCGATCACCATCGACGATGATGTCGAGTGGCTCACCGAGCAGATACAGGTGCTCAAACAACTTGGTCAAAAAGACGAAGTGGACGCGGGCGAGAAATACGACTTCAGCATCAGATGGGGTACCGCGCTTGCCGGGCGGCTGCCCCGGCTGGTGCACTACAGTTCGCGCGGGCTGCTCGCCGAGGCCGACGAGCGTCAGTTTCAAGCGCTGTGTGACGAGCTGCGGGGGCTATCCGACCTGATCGATCGAATCGGACTTGCTCAGCCGGTGTTCAGCGATACGCCGCCCGCCAAAGCTAAGCGCCAGCGGGAGCCGAGGCCAGCCAAGTCGCGGCGCGGGCTTGCGTTCCATCGCCGCTGAGAAAGTCCTTCTCGCGCAGCCTGATTCCGGTGCGAGGCTGCGTGCACTTCGGGTTGCGGCACGTCAGCGCCACCATATAGGCGTCGTCGTCCTCATCGAGAAACAGAAAGCCGAGGTAAAGTGCATGGCCGACCTCGAAATCGGTTGCACCGCAAGCCTCACAGTGCCCGCCTTTCGCGACGACTTGGGCCAAGACCCGGTCGCGGTCGGCAGGTTCCAGGCTGACCAATTCAGGGCGCACCATCGCATCGGTCACAAGCGCCGCTCCTCCTCATCGCTTCGCTCTGCATCGTCGCCGGCGCGGTCGGGCACGTCAGATCTCCACGTCCTTGGCGTAGTAGACGTTGTCTTCGCGCCAGCCGCCGGCGCCCTTGCCGATGCCGGAGTAGTCGTTGACGAACTCGATCTGGTTGATCCATTTGGCCATCTTGAATCCGACTTGGGTCTCCACCCGCAGCCGCAACGGTGCGCCGTGTTTGATCGGCAACGGCTTGCCGTTCATCTCGTAGGCGAGGATGGTCTGCGGCTTGTACGCCAATTCGAGGTCCATCACCTCGTAGAACTGGCCTCCACCGTGCGAGCTCGGCTCGTCTCGGTCGTTGTCTTGCATCGTCAGAGAGCAGATGTATTTGGCCTCCGGTAGCGGCCGCACCAGTTCCACCAAGGCGCTCAGATGCAGGCCGCCCCACTGCCCGATGCTCGTCCAACCCTGCACGCAGTTGTGCATCACCCGCTGTACTTCCGGTTCGCCCAGTGCGTGCAGCGCCGCCAAATCCAAAGTGACCGGATTCTCGACCAAACCCCCGACCCGCAGCCGCCAATCGACGAAGTTGTGCACGGCCATCACCTTGTACTCGGCCGAACAGGGTGGCTTGCCGTTCACGCGGTGTTGCGTGGTCAGCTTCCGCTCCGGATAGTTCTGCCGCGAATTCAACGGCCGCAACAGAATCCGCCGAACGCTGCCGACGACCGCGTCCAGCACGCGCTGAACCGAACGAGGGTTACGCAGGCTCCACAGCGTTGCCGCGACATGGATGGCCACGATCGTCGCGATGATCAACAGCGAACACGCGGTCGCCCAGTAGGTGTTGCGAACCGAGCCAAAGATCATCGCCGCGGTCAGCTTGCCCCATCCCCAGAAGAAGACCATCGACAGATGGATGACGATGAAGCCGACAAACGCGATCAGACCCACGAAATGCAGGCTGCGCGCCCATTGCCGGCCGCCCCACATCTGGACGTACCACGGGAACCTGGCCTCGACCGCGGGGGACTGGGCGGCGCCGGTCAGGATCTGGAACGGCGCCAGCACGAAGACCACGCTTGCATAAGCCAGCTTCTGCATGGCGTCCAACGGTTCACCCGGCAGCATCGGCGGCAGGTTGAACGTCATGTAGGTGACGATGTCGTTCCAGGCCTCCGGAAATATCGACCACGAGGAAGGCCAGTAGCGATGCCATTGCCCGGTCGCGAAAAGCAGGACGTAGTAGGAGAGTCCGACCAAAATCCACCCGATCACCGCGAAAAAGTGCCAGTGCCGCCCGAGGCCCAATTGCGCGTGGCCGGGCAACGAAATGAACGGGCTGTAGTCCTCCTCTTCGTCGAGGGTGTCGTACAGCTTGTTCTTCGGCATCACCTTGCGGGTGAAGCGCGCCCACTCGCTTCCGGGTTTGCTGTCGTCATTCCAATACAACTTCGGATGGGTGGCGAGGATCTCGATGCCGCTGCGAATGATCAACGTGACAAACAACAGGTTGAGCCAATGATCGACTCGCAGCCACACCGGATAATCGAGCGTTGTCATCGTGCAGTTCCCGTCAGTCCGACCACTGCTGCCGTTGCGGATAAGCCACGTTGATCCCCAGTAGCACCGACATGTGCACGGCGATGAAGCCGAACGCGAACGCGGCCGCAAACGTCCCGGGTGCGAAATCCCACCGGCCGGTCACCGCCACCAGTCCCGGCAGGGTCGCCGCCCGACTGGCCAGGTACACGCCCAGAAAGACGACCGAGACCAGATCGCCGAAAAACCATCCTAGTTGCGGCACACGAGGATTGCGTCCCAGCCACAGAAACGCGGCAGTTAACAGACAGCAGGCTCCCAGGATGGCGGCATAGACGAAGAAATACATCGGCAACGACGGCTGGCTGGTCAACACGTAGACATGAGCCGCGGCGATTCCGGTCAGCAGCGTGGTACCCAGCGCGGTCACCGTTCGGGGCAGATTGAAGGCGACGTAGCCTTTCAGCCGAAGCCCCTCATACAGCTGACTGCGCTTCCATCTTTCGATGACCGCACTCACGGCCGCCGCGTACCCAATTGCCTCAATCCCCAAACGCTTTAGGCGTTTCGACGATCACGGTGGTGGCCTTGACGACCGCTACGGCGAGACTGCCGGGCTCGAGTTTCAATTCGCGTGCCGCCTCGGTGCTCATCAGGGAAACGACCGTGTGCGGGCCACATTGCATCTCGACTTGTGTCATGACCTTGTCGCTGATCACGTTCGTGACCAAGCCGACGAAGCGATTGCGGGCCGAGCTGCCCGTGCCGAGCGGATTGGGCGGCAACGGTCGGGCGTTGTTGCGCCAGAACTCGGCCAACACATCCCCGGCGATCACCTTGCGGCCGGAGTCGTCTTGGCTGGCAGTCAAAGCGCCGTTGTCGATCCAGCGCCGGACGGTGTCGTCGCTGACCCCCAGCAGCTCAGCTGCCTGACGGATCCGCATCGATGGCACGGATAAATGCTAGTTGACGCCATGACCTGCAGGAAGGCGTGCGGGATGCCGGTTTCGCCAGGCCGATGGATAATGAAAACGTTGCTCGCGACCAGATTCGGACGGTGCTATGACGACTACGACGCTCGGCCTTCCGCGAGTGCCGCGTCGGCTCGAACGCCGGGCAACACAGCCCCCTTCCACCGGCCCGCTGATCGACAGCTACGGGCGATCCGCGACCGATTTGCGGGTGTCCCTGACCGACCGCTGCAACTTGCGATGCACCTACTGCATGCCCGCCGAGGGTCTGCCGTGGTCGGCCGCCGAGCAGCTGCTGCAACCCGACGAAATCATCAGGCTGGTGCGAATCGGCGTGGCGCGGCTGGGCATAACCAAGGTGCGGTTCACCGGTGGAGAACCGTTGCTGGCCAAGCACCTTGAAGAAATCGTCGCCGCGACGGCCGCACTGCGGCCGCGGCCGGAGATCGCGCTGACCACCAACGGGGTTTTGTTGGCGAAGCGTGCAGAGTCGTTGGCGCGGGCCGGTTTGGACCGGGTGAACGTGTCGCTGGACAGCGTCGACTACCTGCGCTTCGCGGCGATCACCCGCCGCGACCGCCTGGCTGACGTGCTGGCCGGCCTGGCCGCCGCGCACGCAGCGGGTCTGCGACCGGTGAAGGTGAATGCCGTGCTGGACTCGCTGACCGGCCTCGACGACGCGGTATCGCTGGTGCGGTTCTGCCTCGGCCACGACTACCAGTTGCGGATCATCGAGCAGATGCCGCTCGATGCCGGACACGAGTGGCGCCGCGAGGCCACGGTGACCGCGGACCGAGTGCTGGCACAGCTGCGACGTCATTCGTTCATGCTGGAACCCGATCGGGCGCCGCGGGGTTCGGCACCGGCCGAGCTGTGGCGGATCACCGATCTCGCGACGGGACGCACCGGAAAAGTCGGCATCATCGCCTCGGTGACGCACCCCTTCTGCGCGACCTGTGACCGCACCCGGTTGACCGCCGACGGGCAGCTGCGCAGCTGCCTGTTCGCCATCGAGGAGACCGACCTGCGAGGGCTAATGCGGGGCGGCGCCGACGACGCCGCGATCGAGGCCGGGTGGCGGACGGCGATGTGGGGCAAACCGGCAGGCCATGGCATCGACGACCCAGACTTCGTCCAGCCGGCGCGGCCGATGAGCGCGATTGGTGGCTGAGGTGCCAGGTCAGACAATCACCGTGCGGTATTTCGCGGCCGCGCGCGCCGCCACAGGGTCCGATTCCGAGCAGCTGAGCGTGCGTTCCGGCGCCACGGTCGGCGAGCTCGTCGACACGCTGGGCGGCCGCAGCCACGAACTCGCCCGCGTGCTGGTCCGGTGCTCTTTTCTCTGTGACGGTTTGGCGGTTCGGGACCAAGCCCAACTGCTGCAGGCGGGCAACACGATCGACATCCTGCCGCCGTTTGCCGGAGGATAACGGGCCGCTAAGTCGAGCCCACCCATTCGTCGGTTCCGTCGGCGAAGACTTGGCGCTTCCACACCGGTAACCGGGCTTTGATGGCGTCCACCAGCTGCGCGCAGGTGGCAAATGCTGCTTGGCGATGGTCGGCGGCGACCGCGGCGACCAACGCGGCCTCGCCGACCTGCAGGACGCCGATCCGATGGCTGGCCGCGACGGCCCGCGTCCCAGGCGCCTGAGCGGCGACCTCGGCCACCACTTCGGCGAGGACCTCGGCGGCCGACGGGTGCGCGGAATACTCCAGCTTCACAACCTGCCGCCCGCCGTCGTGATCGCGAATCATGCCGACGAACCCCACGACGGCTCCGGCGGCCTGATGGCTCACCAGTTCCTCGTGTTCGGCGAGCAGAATTGGTTGATCAGTCAGCGCCGCACGCACTACCAGCGTCATCGTCGACTCCAGCACGGACATCCCACAAGCCCAACTATATTTACTGACGCCATGCGGTCGGTCGAGGAGCATCAAGGCGTTGTTGCCGGGCTGATTGCTGCCCGGCCCGCCGCCACCGCCGAAATGGCCGATGCCGAGGGCCGGGTGCTGTCCGGCGATGTGACGGCGACGGTGTCGCTGCCGGTTTTCGACAACTCCGCAATGGACGGCTACGCGGTGAGTGCCGACGAGGTGGCCTCAGCGACGACCGATCATCCGGTGAAACTGCCTGTGGCCGAGGATATTCCGGCCGGCCGGATTGACATTCCCACGCTCGAGCCGGGGACGGCGCATCGGATCATGACCGGCGCGCCGATACCGGCCGGGGCGACGGCGGTAGTGCCCGTCGAGGCCACCGATGGGCGGACCGACGTCGTGAGCATCAATACGCCCAGCGTTGAGGGCCGCCACATCCGCCGCGCCGGCGAGGACGTCGCCGCGGGCACCACGGTGCTGCGGGCCGGGCAGGTGGTCACACCGGCGGTGGTTGGCCTGGCCGCGGCACTGGGACTGCATGAGCTGACAGTGATCCCGCCTCAGCGGGTCCTGGTGATTTCCACCGGATCAGAGCTCGTGTCGCCGGGTACGCCGCTGCGGCCGGGGCAGATTTACGAGTCCAACTCGCTCATGCTGGCCGCCGCCCTCCGCGAGACCTGCGCCGAGGTGGTCGCCGTCGCGACAGTGAGTGATGACGTCGCTCTGTTCACCGCGGTGCTGGACCGATACGCCGCTGAGTCGGATCTGATCATCACCAGCGGCGGCATCAGCGCGGGTGCCTACGAGGTGGTCAAGGACGCGTTCGGCCGAGCCGGTGATCAGGGCGTGGAGTTCGTCAAGGTGGCGATGCAGCCGGGCATGCCGCAGGGCACCGGCCGGGTGGCGGGCACGCCCATCGTCACCCTGCCCGGTAATCCGGTCAGTGCACTGGTGTGCTTCGAGGTGTTCATCCGTCCGGCGCTGCGCTCAGCCATGGGGCTGCCGGCTCCGGAACGGCCACGCCGATCCGCCGTGCTGACCGAGACGTTGACCTCATCGGCCGGTAAGCGCCAGTTTCGCCGCGGGATTTTCGATGCCTCCGCCGGCACCGCCGTCAGCCACGGCCCGCCGGGGTCACACCATGTGCGGTTTCTGGCGTCGGCGAACTGCCTGCTGGACATTCCGGCAGAGGTCACGGAGCTGCCAGCTGGTTCGCAGGTGCAGATCTGGGATCTCAGCTAGCGCGAGACCTGTCAGAATGGGACGCGTGGCTGATGCGGGTCCGCTCTCGCACATCGACGATCAGGGCGCGGCTCATATGGTCGACGTCACCGAGAAGGCAGCCTCCAAACGCACCGCAGTTGCCGCAGGCTCGTTGCGCACCTCCGCGCAAGTGGTGCAGTTGATCGCGGAGGGCGGACTGGCCAAGGGCGATGCCGTGGCCACTGCACGAGTTGCGGGAATTCTGGCCGCCAAGCGCACCAGCGACCTGATTCCGCTATGTCATCAGCTGGCGCTGACCCGCGTCGACGTCGATTTCACCGTCGGTGAGACGGACGTCGACATCACCGCGACAGTGAACAGCACCGATCGCACCGGGGTGGAGATGGAGGCGCTGACCGCGGTGAGCGTAGCGGCCCTGACGCTGTACGACATGATCAAAGCGGTGGACCCGGCTGCGCGCATCGATGACATCCGGGTGTTACGGAAGGACGGCGGCCGGCACGGAACGTGGGTGCGGTAATGGCGGCCCGATCCGCGCGCATCATCATCGCCTCGACCCGCGCGTCGGCCGGGGTCTACCAGGATCGATGCGGGCCGATAATCTCCGAATGGCTTGCCCATCATGGTTTCTCGTCGGCGGAGCCGGTGCTGGTCGGTGACGGCGGGCCGGTGGGCCAGGCGCTACGTGACGCCATCGCCGAGGGTGTCGACGTGGTGATCACTTCCGGTGGCACCGGCATCTCGCCGACCGACGACACCCCGGCCCAGACCACGGCGGTGCTCGACTACGAGATTCCCGGGCTGGCCGACGCCATCCGGCGTTCCGGGCTACCGAAGGTGCCGACCTCGGTGCTTTCCCGCGGCGTCTGCGGGGTGGCCGGGCGGACCCTGGTGGTCAACCTGCCGGGTTCGCCGGGCGGGGTGCGCGACGGTCTCGGGGTGCTCGCCGACGTGCTGGACCATGCGCTGGACCAAATCGCCGGTAAAGACCACCCCCGATAAACCAAATCAGAAGTGCCCCAAGCAGCGCGACGGCGAGGTTGCTGAGAAAACCGGTGATCCCGACCGCGAGGGCCAGCGCCCAATGCCACGGTCCCCGCAGGTCTTTGAGCAGGGTGATGTGCAGCAAGCCGGCGACGGTCAGCAGGCCCGCCAGAATCGGCACCGGGAACCCGGCCAGCGCAGCGGTCAGAGTCGCTCCGGTCGCGAGCGCAAGCGCGATCAGCACGCTGCCCAACATGATCGGTGCCCCGCCGCTGCGGGCACCGAAGCTGCGATGTGCTGTCATGCCCCCGGCGCCATGACACACCGGCATCCCGCTGATCGCGCCGGCGAAAAGGTTGGCCAAACCGAGAGTGATCGCCAGCCGTCCCGGCCGCACCCGCCGGGCCGCATCGCCGAAGTAGGCGCGGGCCGTGTCCGCTGTGGCCAAACACGAGTTGGCGAACGACAACGGCAACTGCGGCAGCACCAGGGCCACTGCCGCGGCGGAGAACGCGGTCCAGCTCAGGTGCGGGAAGTGCACCGCCGACGGGCCGAAGGTGAATGAGCCGTGGAACGTCAGCACCATCGCCACCACGGCAATCGCAATGAAGACCAGGGTGATCTGGCGGCGTCGCAGCAGCAGCGCCGCGGCGATGACCAGCGCGGTGGCGCCCGCCAGCCACCAGATCGAGTGCCGATGGTCGGTGAAGGCTTTCGGCGTCGCGGACACCAGCTTCCACGCCAGCTGACAAAACAGCAGTCCTACCGAGAGCTGAATCCCGCGAATGATCGGTTGCGGGAACGCTTTCGCGACCTGATCCAAGAGGCCCGACACCCCAAGCGCCACGAAGATGACGCCCATCAGCAGGGCACCCGCGGCAATGTCGTCGGCGCCGAAACCGTGCGCGATCGCGATCGCCCCGAAAGCCTTCAACGGCTGCACCGGCACCGGAAGCCGGTACACCAGGCCGGCCACCACGTACAACAGTCCGGCCGGCAACAGCACCGCCGTCGGCGTGAGGCCGTTCTTCACGATCAGTGCCACCGCGATCGGCACCAGCACTCCCAGATCGCCTACCGCCCCGGCCAATTCGGCCCGGTCGAACCGAAATGGGCTTGCACCCGACTCCAGCTGCGGTGGTGCCGTGCTGACCATGCCAGCAGCCTAGTGCAGTGGCGGGCGGTCAGCGGAACTCGGCGATCACCTTGGCGAAGGTCTCGGCGTGGCCTTCCTGCACGGTGAAGGACGTCAGCCCATAGGTTTCCCGGTAGCCTCGCAAGGTGTCGGCGATGTCGCGGGGCGATCCGCCTAGCACGGCGGGCAGTGCCAGCAACTCCTCATCGGACAGGTCGGGCGCATACCTTCGGGTCAACGACAGATCGGGTTTCCCGGAGTTGTCCGATGGCACCGCCGTGATCGCGAGGTTCAACTCGAGATCCGCGAACCGGTCACCGGCGGCGGCGCGAACGAACTCGATGCGTTCGGCGAGCGGGTCGCCGACCCCGCGGGGGTTGGCACCCGTCAGGCCGATGATGTCGGCGTGCTGGGCGGCCACCGTCAGCAACCGATTTCCGTTGCCGGCGATCAGGATCGGCACTTTTGCGTGGTGTTTTTTCATGTAGGTGGTGACGTGCTCGAGATAGTCGACGCGTTGCCCGGCGCTCGGGTACGGCAGCTCGGCAGCCTCGAATTCCTCCCGCACGTAGCCCGCGCCGAGGCCGAGTTCAAGGCGGCCGTCGCTGAGATCGTTTACGGCGGCCGCGTCACGGGCCAACAGCGCCGGCTTGTAGAAGCACGCGTTGAGCACATAAGTGCCCAGCCGCACGGTGGAGGTGGCCGCGGCGATCGCGGTCAGCACCGGAAACGGTGCCGGTGCGCCGAGGTGGTCGGGCAGATAAAGGACGTCGAATCCCAAACCCTCTAGACGTTTCGCCTTGTCCCGCAGGGCAGCGCTCGACTTGGCGGTGTGGATGCCTATCGAGAAACGAAAGTCACGAGATGTCGGTGGTGCCATCAGCCAACTCCGATCGTGTTGTTATGCGGAATGCGATTTCCAGGACCGGGCAGCGGCGGCCAGGCCCTGCACCAGAACAGAAGTCACCGGCGACAAGCCGTCGTCGCCGGGCAGTGGACTGCGTGGGCTGATGCCCCTGACCCGCGTCGGCAATTCCAGCTGGGTTCCGCCGTCGCGGGTCAGGTTGACCGGGTTACGCGGATGCAGCCCGCGTAGCTCGAGTGGGATCCGGTCGATGTCGGTGACGACCTGATAGCCGGGCAGGTCGAGGTGGTCGGCCACGTGAGCGGCCAACGCGCGGTTGCTGCCTCCCGCCAACAGCTGCGTGCCGCGGCCGATCCGCCCGTATCCGTGCAGCGAGATCGCGATGTCGACGTGGTCGAGGAACTCCGCGAGTCGGGCCGATTCACCCACGCGGAAGCGAGCCGACGACAAGTGATGGGGATAGCGGTCGGGGTGTCGCACTAGATACACCGACGCGTCGGCCGCGTCGGCGGCCCGTTCGGCGATCACGTCGGTCATCTCCTCCAGCCCGCCGCCGTGAATGGCGAGAAAGCCGAAACGCGACCGCAGCCGGCTTAGCTCGACCACCCCGGCCTCGGATAGCAGCTCGGAAAGCGATTGTGGCGCAGGCGTTGTGGGCCGCAACCGTGGCCGAGGCCAACGAGCAGGGTCCCATCGGCGCAGGAAGTCGATCCAGCGCTGCGGCAACCCGTGATGCAATGCCCCGTCGATGATGCGTTCGAGGTAACCCGGTCGCGGCGCACCCGGATTCACCCGGTGGTCGATATAGACCCAGGCGTCCGACGGACCGTCGTCGGTGTGCACGGTCAGCTGGTCACGCCGGTAGCGCAGCGGCACGCCCTCGGCGCTGTCCAAGGTGGCCAGGTCGTGATCCGAGAGCTGCCAGACGACCCCGTGCACATGAGTGCCGTTGAACGGCTCGACGGTGGCCACGCCGCGCTGATTGATCAGCCAGTCGTGGTCGGCCAGCACCGCCCGCCGGGGATTGGTGGCGTCGGGGCAACGTTGCGCCATCTGCCACACGCACAGGTTCGACCCGTACGCAAAGTAGGTTTGACGGCCCGCCGGCATCACGACTTCGATGTTAGCGGGGCTGTTCAGCCACGCGGTGCTGTCCAGCGGCGCGCCGAGGTGGTACTGATCTGCTATGAACACCGCGGCATCCCCGCGCTCGTTCAGGGCATTCCCAGTGTCGATGGCAGCGCCATTCCCGCCGTGTGGCCCGGTGACCGATTCGACGTTATCTGGACATTTACTCTTGACCGTGACGAGGGACGCTACCTGTTCGGCCAAGTCCCCCAACAACTCTTGGGCGGCGACACCGACACGGTGATCTGATCGGGTAATGACCGCAAGGTTAATTCCGGCGCGTCTCGCTGTTGGTGTCGGCGTTTCGGTGCAAGGATTACTCAATGGACGCTTCGGTAGGCGACAGCACGCGAGACCGGGACACGATCGAACGGGAATTGCGATTGCTGGTCAGCGTTCGTAGTGCTTACCGCAAACGTGGTGGGGCTCTGCCGTCGATAAGTCAGATGGATGCCCTGTTGGACGAACTCCTCGAGCTGCGCCGGCCGATAACGCCGAAGGCCAAGGCCAATCGCGCTATGCCGACCCGCTCACGGTGAGGTAGATCAGCACCGCGTTGAGCAGACTGATCATCACGCCAACCACCCACCCAATGGCGGTCGTGATGCGGTGATTGGCGTCGATTCCCATGAGCGCCTGGTTGCTGGTAAACCGAACCAGCGGAAGCACCGCGAACGGAATGCCGAACGAGAGTACGACCTGCGACAGCACCAACGTTCGGGTCGGGTTGAAACCCAAGGCCAGAATCAGTAGCGCGGGCGCCAGCGTGACCAGCCGACGCACCAGCATCGGAACCGACCGGTGCAGCAACCCCTGCATGATCATCGCGCCGGCGTAGGCGCCCACCGAAGCCGACGCCAAACCCGAAACCAGCAATCCGACCGCGAAGAACACCGCGATCGTCGGGTTCACGGTGTCGCGCACAGCGGTGTAAGCGGCCTCGATGGAACCGGTGTGGCCGCGCTCCCGCATGTTGAGCGCGGCGATCAGCAACATGGCGGCGTTCACCCCGCCGGCCACCACCATCGCGAGTGCGACGTCCAACCGGGTGACGCGCAGGAGCCGACGCCGCTGCGGGCCCGGCTCGGGATGGCCGTGCCGGTCGCGGGCCAACCCGGAATGCAGATACACCGCATGCGGCATGACCGTCGCGCCCAGGATGGCGGCGGCCAGCAGCACGCTCTCCGTCCCGCGGAATCGCGGGACCAGCCCGCCGATCACGGCATTGGGGGGCGGCGTTGCGACAAAGAAACTGGCCGTGAAGCCGATCGCAATGACGAGCAGTAATCCGGTGATGACCCGTTCGAACAGCTGCTGGCCGCGTTGGTCCTGGATTCTCAGCAGCAGCAGCGACACCGCCCCGGTGATCAGCCCGCCGATCAGCAGCGGCAGGTGAAACAGGATGCGCAGAGCGATCGCCCCGCCGATCACCTCGGCAACGTCGGTGGCCATCGCGACGACCTCGGCCTGCGCCCAAAAAGCCAGCCGTGCTCGCCGGCTCAGCTGCGCGCCGACCGCTTCGGGCAGCGATTGCCCGGTCACCAGCCCGAGCTTCGCCGACAGGTATTGCACGAGGCCGGCCATCACGTTGGCAACGACGATGACCCACAGCAGCAAAAAGCCGAACTGTGCGCCGGCGCTGACGTTGGCGGCCACATTGCCCGGGTCGACATATGCGATCGCGGCGACGAAGGCGGGGCCGAGCAGATACCAGCCCGTCTTGAGCGGGGCGCGGGTCTCCTGCGTCACCTAACTCACTTTCATGCGACGAATAAGAAAGTTAGGTTAGCCGAAACGTTCAGCCCGCGGCGTAGAGGCCGCGGCCGGAGACCAGCGGCAGGTCCAGCGTGGTCCGGATTCCGGGCGGAGCGGCCACCACCTCGGGGATGGCGTTGACGACGCGCATCGCGGTGGCCACCAGCCCCGCGTGGTTGTGGTCGCCCTTGCGGCTGCTCAAGCAGACGTCGACGCCGTACGACGGTTCGCCGGTGATCTCGATGCGGTATGACCCACCGGCCTGGGCCGGTTGCGGCCAGCCCGGGCAGAGGTCATCCCGCAGTCGGGTGACATGTTCCAGCACGACGACGGGATCGCCGTCGACCAATCCGAGCACCTCGAATCGCAGCGCCGCGGCGCTGCCCTTGGGGATATGTCCGGAGGCGATATCGAAGTCCTCGGGCGCTGGTTCGCGCACATACATCTCTTCGACGGTGTCGAGTTCGAGACCCAGCCCGGCGGCAAGCTGCCGCACGACCGATCCCCAGGCCAGGCTCAGTACGCCCGGTTGCAGCAGCATCGGGATCTCGTCGATCGGTTTGCCGAACCCCATCACGTCGAACATGACCGTCGCGCTGTCGTAGGTGGCGTAGTCGACGATCTCCATGCAGCGGATCTGCTGGATGTTCTGGCAGGTGCCCGCCAGCGCTAGCGGTAGCAGGTCGTTGGCGAACCCGGGATCGATGCCGTTGACGAACAGGCTCGAATTGCCTCTCCGCGCAGCATCTTCGATCGGCGCGAGCATCTCTTGCGGAAGCACCTGCCAGGGGTACTGCAGGAAGACCGCGCTGCTGCCGACGACGTTGACCCCGGCGGCCAGGATGCGCCGGTAATCGTCGAGGGCGTCGGGCAATCGGTTGTCGGCCATCGCGGTGTAGACCGCGCATTGCGGCTTGGTGGCGAGCACCGCGTCCAGGTCGGTGGTCGCGGTGATGCCGGTCGAATCCTTCAGTCCGGCAAGCTCTCCAGCGTCTTTACCGGCTTTGGATTCCGACGACACCCACACCGCGGTGAGCTCGAACTCCGGGTTGGTGATCAATGCCCGCAGCGCATGGACGCCGACGTTGCCGGTGCCGATCTGGACGACGCGAATGGCCATGGTCAGAGGTCCGGGATCGGTAGGTCGAGATTGGGGAAGGTGATGCCACCGTCGACTTCGAGCACCTTGCCGGTGAGATAGGCACCCGCCGGTGACGCCAAATACACTGCGGCGGCAGCGATCTCGTCGGGCTCGCCAAGACGGCGCATCGGTGTCGCCTTTTCCATCGGCGCTCGCAGTTCGTCGTTGGAGGCGACGATGTCCAACGCCGAGGTGGCGATCGACCCCGGTGCTATGGCGTTGACCCGGATTCGCGGGCACAGGTCCAGCGCGGCCAGCCGGGTGTAGTGGGCGAGTGCGGCCTTGGCGGTGCCGTAGGCGGCGAAACCGCGGCCGGCCACCCGTCCCATCGTCGAGGTGATGTTGATGATGCTGCCGCCGCCGGAATGCTCCAGCATCAGCGGCGCCGCGGCGGTGGTCAACGCGTGCGCGGTGGCGACGTTGAAGGTGAACGCGGCTTTGAGGTCCTTCGTCGACGTGCTCAACAGGGCGTTGGGCATGGTGCCGCCGACGTTGTTGACCACGATGTCCAGCCGTCCGAAGGCTTCGACGGCCTGGCCGGCGAGTTCCGCGGTCGCCTCGGGGTGGGCCAGGTCCGCGGTGACGACGTGGGCCCGACGTCCCGCAGCGCGGACCTGATCGGCAACGGCCTCTAGTTCGGATTGGGTGCGCGAGGCAATGACAACGTCGGCGCCGACCTCAGCGAAGGCCAGTGCGATGGCCGCGCCGAGGCCGCGCCCGCCACCGGTGACGACGGCGACGTTGTCGTCGAGTCGGAATTTGTCCAGGATCACGGGCGCCACCGTAACAAGGCAGCAGCGGTCTCGGAACCCGATTTCTGAAACACGTTCTAGTTTTCTTCCGGCGCGCGCCGCGGTTTGTCCGGAGGTGGTGGTAGAATCGAACGTATGTTCGACGCGATGGAGTTGTCGACCACGGGCGAGTCGACCGCACTGCTCGAGCAGGTGTGCGCGGCGGCGAGAGCCGAAGCGCAGGCAACGGCCCGGCGGCTCAACGCGATCGCCGACCTGATGCGGCTGCGGGATCGCCAGTACGGGGATCGCGCGGAGTGGGTCGCCGACCTGTGGGACGCGATCGCCGCCGAACTGGCGGCGGCCCTGCGGATCAGCCGAGCCCTGGCGTCCAGCTACATGTCCGATGCGGACATCATGCGTAAGCGGCTGCCCAAAGTGGGTGAATGTCTGGCGTCCGGGGACATCAACTACGCGATGTTCAGCGTGATCGCCTACCGCACGGCGTTGATCACCGATGAGAAGGCGTTGGCCGCGGTCGATGCCCAAGTGGCGATGCGCGCACCGCGCTGGCCGTCGCTGACCCGGGGCAATCTGGCGATGCGGGTTGACGCCATCGTCGCTCAGGTCGATCGCGACGGGATCCGCCGGACCAACAAAGAGGTCAAAACCCGCTACCTGAATGTGTCGGAATCGGCACCGGGTATCGCCGAGGTGTACGGCAATGTCTTCGCCAGCACCGGCCGAGCGCTGGATCGCCGATTGGATGAGCTGGCGGGCACTGTGTGTGAGGCCGATCCGAGGACGAAAGCGCAGCGGCGAGCCGATGCGTTGGGCGCCTTGGTCGCCGGTGCCGACCGGCTGATGTGCACGTGCGGGGCTTCGGACTGCGCGGAGACGCGTGGCCGCATGCGAAACCGCAATGTGGTGATCCATGTGGTCGCCGAGCAGGCCAGCGTCGACGGCGGCGGAACCGCGCCGGGGTACATGGCCGGCGCGGACGGGCTTATTCCGCCCGAGGTGGTCGCCGAACTGGCCAAGTCGGCCACGTTGCAGCCGCTGATCGTTCCGGAAGCCACCGAGCCGCACTACACCCCGTCGGCCAAACTGGCCGAGTTTGTCCGGTGCCGGGATCTGACCTGCCGGGCGCCCGGTTGTGATCAGCCTGCGGTGTATTGCGACATCGACCACACCATTCCGTATGCCGACGGTGGGCGCACCCATCCGTCCAATCTGAAGTGTGTATGCCGCAAACATCATCTGCTCAAGACGTTTTGGGGATGGCGGGACAAACAGCTGGCTGACGGTACGGTGATCTGGACGCTGCCGTCCGGGCAGACCTATCTCACCAGCCCGGGAAGCGCGATCCTATTCCCGGCGCTGACGGCGCCGACCGGCGAATTGCCAAAACCTACAACGAATTCCACCGACCGCTGCGGTGAACGCACCGCCATGATGCCCACCCGGCGACGCACTCGCGCTCAGCAGCGATCGCAGCGCATCACCGCGGAGCGCAACCGCAATCGCAACGACAGGCTGGCTCGACAACGCGCTCACACGTACGCTCGCGGGGCACCAAGCGGCGATCCCGATGAACCACCGCCGTTCTAGGCGGGCGCCGTCAG
The DNA here is from genome assembly GCA_963751315.1 of uncultured Actinomycetota bacterium. Classification (GTDB taxonomy): domain Bacteria; phylum Actinomycetota; class Actinomycetes; order Mycobacteriales; family Mycobacteriaceae; genus Mycobacterium. The sequence goes on from CAVVUH010000020.1 coordinate 44,924, forward strand.
GACTTTGAGGCCGCCTTGGCCGGTGTCTTCTTGGCGGGTGCCTTTTTGGCCGGCGCCTTCTTACCGGCAGCCTTCTTAGCTGGCGCCTTTTTGGCAGCAGCCTTCTTCGCCGGTGACTTCCCGCCATCCGACCGCGCCTTGACGCTGGCCTCCAGCTTGGCAAGCAGATCGGAGACGTCTTCGGTCTCGTCCAGCTCTTTGGGTTGCTCCTCGGTGGTGAATGCTTCTCCGCCTTCGAGTTTGGCCTGCACCAGCTCGTGCAACTGCTCCTGGTAGTCGTCGTGATAGCGGTCCGGCTTGAACTCGTCGGCCATTGACTCGACCACCTGTCCGGCCATTTTGAGCTCGGCCGGTTTGATCTCGACCTTCTTGTCCAGCACCGGGAAGTCCGGATCTCGGATCTCGTCGGGCCACAACAGCGTGTGGATCACCATCACCTCGCGCTTGCTGAAATCCTTGACCCGCAACGCCGCAAGCCGGGTCTTGTTGCGCAAGGCGAAATGCACGATCGCCACCCGATCGGTCTCAGCCAGCGTCTTGGCCAGCAGCACATAGGATTTGGTGGACTTGCCATCTGGTTCGAGGAAGTAGCTGCGGTCGTACATCATCGGGTCCAGCTCGCTGGCCGGGACGAATTCCAGCACCTCGATTTCGCGGCTGCGCTCTTCGGGCAGCGTCGCGATGTCGTCGTCGGTGATCACCACCATGTGGCCGTCGTCGGATTCGTATGCCCGCGCGATATCGCGAAACTCGACAACTTCGCCGCATACCTCGCACACGCGCTTGTACCGGATGCGGCCGTTGTCCTTGGCGTGTACCTGATGAAACTTGATGTCGTGGTCCTCGGTGGCGCTGTAGACCTTCACCGGGACGTTCACCAGCCCGAAAGAGATCGAGCCTTTCCAGATGGAACGCATGAAGCCAGTATGCCCATAGTGCCGGCCGGATAAGCGCCTAACGGCGACGCGCGGCGGCGTCTAGCGCGGCCCGGTCCGGCAGGTCAGCACCGGCCCGCGCGACGGTCAGCGCAGCCGCATCGCCGGCCGCCTCAAGCGCTGCCGTCAGCGCATCCAGGTCGATCCCGGCAAGCTCGGCGCGTCGCTGCGCGCCCAACAGGCCTCGTCCCCACAGCGCGTCGATCAGGCCGACCATGAACGCGTCACCGGCGCCGACGGTGTCGACCACCTGCACCGGACGGGCCGCCACCCTGGCCACACCGGCCGCGCAGACCGCCGCCGCTCCCCGGTCACCCATCGTCACCGCGACGATAGACGGACCCAGCGCAAGCCAGGTTTGGGCGATCCGCTCGGGCGGACGGTCGGGGTCGATCCACCGCAGATCCTCCTCGCTGACTTTCACGATGTCGCTGCGCTCGACGAGATGCTCGATGCGTTGGCGCGCCAGATCTCGATCGACGATCAACGACGGACGGACATTGGGATCGAAGGTGATGGTGGCCGAGACATGGTAGGTGTCGACGAGCGCCGCAACCGCCAGGCAGCCCGGTTCCTGCACGGCGGCAATCGATCCGGTGTGGACGAAAAGCGGCGGCGCGACCGGCGGCGTTCCGGAAAGCCGCCAGTCCAGATCGAACATGTAGTCGGCTGACCCGTCGGCACCCACGGCTGCCCGGGCGGTCGCGGTGGGGGCAGCGGCCTGGCTTCCCGAAACAAGCCGTACGCCTGCGGCATTGACGTACTCGGCGATCCGCTGGCCACGTGGGTCGTCACCGATCCGTGTCAAAAAGTCAACCTCGCGGCCCAGCCGGGACAGCCCGACCGCGACGTTGAGTGGGCTGCCGCCGACATGCTCGTCGTCGGTTTGCCCGTCCCGCTCGACGATATCGATCAGCGACTCGCCGATCACCAGCCCGCGGGTCATCGCAGTAACGCCTCCAAGGTCGCCCGAGCTCCGTTGCGGTGCAACGACTCCAACGCCCAACGGTATGCCTGCACGAAGCGTGGCTGCTGGGCCAGATCCCCGAACACCGCGGTGATCTCGATGAACGCGGTGGGATGCTCGTGCTGCGACCGGGCGATCGGCACCAGCGAGTCGGCCAGCTGGTCCACCACCTCGGTCGGCTCACCCCACTCGTTGACGCCCTCGGCGTAGCGAGCCCAGCTCGCCACCGTCGCTGCCGCAAACCGAACCGAGCCATCGCTGGCCAGGTTGTCGCAGATCACCGGAAGCAGCCATTTCGGGATACGGTCCGACGAGTAGGCGCACAGCCGCGCAACGGTGTCGCGCACGCCTGGGTTGGCGAACCGTTCGATCAGCGTGCGGCTGTAGTCATGAAGGTCGATCCCGGGCACGGGTGGCAGCGTTGGGATGGCCTCGAAATCGAAGTAGGCGAGCAAGAATTCGGCGAACAACGGATCACGCGCTGCGTCGTGGACAAACTCGAAGCCGCACAGATGTGCGAAGTAGCACAGGCACTGATGTCCCGCGTTGAGCAGTCGGAGCTTCATCGACTCGTACGGGCCGACATCGTCGACCAGCAGCACGCCCGCCTGCTCCAACGGCGGCCTGCCGTCGGCGAAGTCGTCTTCGAGGACCCAGGCGGTAAACGGCTCGGTCACCACCGGCCACCGGTCGGCGACACCGAAGTCGCGCCGCACCGCCGCGGCCATCTCCAATGTCGTGGACGGGGTGATCCGGTCCACCATCGAACTCGGGAACCGGACGTGTTCCGCCACCCACCCGGCGAGCGCGGGATCTCGTTGTTCGGCATGCGCGAGGATGGCGCACCGCGCGATCGCACCGTTGCTCTCGATGTTGTCGCACGACACGATTGTCGGTGCGGCGATGCCGCGGCCGCGACGCCTGGCCAGAGCCTCGGTGATCAATGCGAACGCGGGCCCGTCTGGGTCGCGGTAACCGCCCTCGGTGATGGTCAGCGAAATAATCCGGGTGGATGGGGCGGCCAGCAACTCCAATGCTGCCTCCGGATCGTCAGGAGCGTAGCGATAGTCGATGATCGAGCCGATCACTTGTGCGTCCCGGCTGCCGTCAGGGTTTTCCAGGATCAGCGTGTACAGCCCGTCCTGGTCACGCAGGACGTCGCGCATTGTCCAATCGCCCGGCATCACCCCTACCCCGCAGATGCCCCACTCGCGCGCCAAGCCCCGCTGCAGCAATCGGTCGATGTACATGGCCTGATGCGCCCGGTGGAAGTGACCGGCCCCGATATGTGCGATACCGACGCTGACGCTGTCGCGGTCATAGTTGGGCGTAGCGATCGGCAGGCTTGTTAGCGCTGCGTTGTTCACGTTCATCGCGCTAGCCACCATTGGCCAACTCCTCCCCGGGCCACAGCCCGGATCGACTCGCATCGTTATCGGGCTCGCAGCACCTCTCGACGGTACGACGTCGGGGGCCTTAGCCCACTGACAGTCCAGCCGATGCCTACGTTAGCGGGGAATCTGCACCTGTCACGGTCGATAACATGAGAACATCAGCGAGAGCACGCCACGAATCGGTTATCGCGGCTGCGCCGGCATCAATCAATTCCACACGGCGGCAATCCCGTTCGTCGGTTGGCACGAACATCACATTACCGACGGTGACGTAGCCGGCCGCGACCGCGGAGGTAACGCCCGCCACAGAATCTTCAATGGCCAGGCCCTGGTCGGCGTCGACGTCCATTACCCGGCCGGCATGCAGATACACCGCGGGGTCGGGCTTGCTCGTCGGCACGGGAAGGGAATCTTCCGCGCTGAAGCGCAGAGCCGCCGGGATGAGCGAATCGAGTCCGGTGGCGGCAAAACAGGCATCCAGCCGCTTGGCGGCGCTGGAGCTGACCGCTGCCAATGCATACCGCGACGCCAGGGCCTCCAACGGCGCAAGCACCTGCGGATCGGGTTTTAGGGTGGTGGCCAGATGCGCGGTGACCCGTTCGCGTTCTTGGCGCACCCACTGCTCGAGTTCGTCGGCGCACAACGCGCGACCGCTCGCGGCGTCGCTGTCTGAAGCGACAACCGCTGCGGGACGGCCACGTGCGAGCGTCTGGTCGACGGGCACCTCGCACAGCACAGCCAGATCGATAGCAGTGCTGCGAAAGTTTTTGCCGACCGCCTGCTTGCGCAAATCCTCGGCGCTCAGGGGAGCGGTTACGCCGAACCTGGCTAGGAAGCGATTGGTCACCTCGACCGAGGCGGCGAATGCCGGTCTCTCGGAAGGGAAGAGGTTGTCATCAGCGTCACAGAGCAAGGTGGTGATTAGTGCAGGGTCGAACGGACGCACAATGCTTATTCCCTGGTTCATTACGACACCAACTCCCGCGCATCCTCCTGCAACGCTCGACGCAGTGTGGGCAGCACACCGTGCTCATCGATGCTCGCAACCATATCGCCGAGGCGCCCCGCGAAGCCGGGAACCGTCCGTAACTCGGCGAACATTTCATGCCCCACCAACGGATCGGGGTTGTTGCCTGCCATGGTCGCCAACCTAGTCAGCGGTATCGCCTGGGAGTCTTCGAGGCGGAGTTTGCGCCCCTTGAGGTCGTGGCCGTGCATGTAACGCGCCCATCCGGCAACGGCCAGCATCAGAAGGGTGTGCGGTCTGCCCTGCGCGATCGCCTCCTGCAGAGAGGGCAAAACAAACGACTGTATTTTGCTCGATCCCCGGCGGGCCAACCGCGACAACTGGTCGCTCATCCGTGGATTGCTGAGCCGAGCGAGCAAGGTTTGGCGATAGCCGGGTGTGTTCATGCCGGGCACCGCCGGTAGCAGTGGCTGAATCTCGTCACGCATGAGCTGCTCGACGTAATCGAAGATGACGCGGTCCTTCATCGCCTCGTCGGTGCGCTGGTAGCCGGCCAACGTGGCCAGACACGCGAGCGCGATGTGGGTTCCGTTGAGCAGGCGGGTTTTGACTAGCTTGTGGTCGCTGACATCGGCCACGAATTGGGCACCGACCTCGTGCAGCGGCGGGCGGGCGTTGCTGAAGGTGTCCTCGATGACCCATTGGCAATACGGTTCGGTCAGCACCGGCCACTTGTCGGCGACGCCAAATGTCTGCTCGACGAACTGGCGCTCCGAGTTCGAGGTCTGCGGGGTGATGCGGTCGACCATGGTCGACGGGAATGCGACATGAGTGTCGATCCAGCGGGCCAGCCCGGGGTCTTTTAGCGCGGCGAACGACACCAGCGCGGTCCGTGCCGCTTGCGTGTTGTCGGGAATGTTGTCACAGCAGAGCACGGTGAACGGGGCAGTGCCGGCGCGGCGACGCTGGTCGAGTGCTGCGGCCAGGTAGGCCCACGCGGTGGCAAAGCAATCCGACACTGCAAGATCGGCACGCACGTCGGGGTTGTCAGCGTCGAACTCACCGGTAGTTGGGTTAAGAAAGTAACCGTTGTCGGTGATAGTCAGGCTGACCACGCGAGTTTGGGGATCAGCCAGAGCGGCGCGGACCGCAGCGCCGTCGTTCGGCGCGTAGTGCAGGGAGCCGATCGAGCCGACCACGCGGGCGGTTTGGCGGTCGTGGCCGCGTTGCACAACGGTGTAGAGCCCATCTTGAGCGGACAGCACATCTTTGACGTCGGGGGAGTGAAGACTGACGCCGGTGACCCCCCACTGGTTGGAAATGCCCAAGCAGGCAAGGTCATCGAAGTAAACGGCTTGGTGCGCGCGGTGAAAGTTGCCCGCGCCGATGTGAACTACGCCACGTTGAAGGGCCGACCGGTCATAAGTGGGCACGTCAATGCGGCGCGAATGCAGTCGTAGCGTCGCATTGCTTAACGGAACGCCGGCCGAACGGCGCGAGGGAGCTATAGGAATCACATTGGGCATTTTCGTCTGTGCCCCATGGGTTCGCCCGTCTAACCCTTTGGTGGCCGGGTTAACAAGATTTTTACGGTAAGCACGATAATCGGTGGTGAGAGGCCGTTTTCGGTGCTGGAACGCGTAAGTTGAATCACATGGCGCCGCAGGTGAAGCTGACCAACGCCGAAAAGGTGATTTTTCCCACAACCGGAACCACCAAGGCGGACATCTTCGCCTACTACACCAGCATCGCCGAGGTTATGGTGCCGCACATTGCCGGCCGTCCGGCTACCCGTAAACGCTGGCCAAATGGCGTCGACGAGCCGTCGTTTTTCGAAAAGCAGCTGGCGGCGTCGGCTCCAGACTGGCTGCCCCGTGCCACTGTGGCGCACCGATCCGGGACGACCACCTATCCGATCATCGAGAGCGCGGACGGGTTGGCGTGGATCGCCCAACAGGCCGCACTCGAGGTACACGTGCCGCAGTGGCGGTTCGTCGCCGAGTGGACGCGCAAGGGCGAAGAACTCAAGCCCGGCCCGGCGACCCGTCTGGTGTTCGACCTCGACCCCGGCGAGGGTGTGACGATGGCTCAGCTCGCCGAGGTGGCCCGCGCCGTCCGCGACCTGATCGTCGACATCGGCTTGACCACGTTTCCGCTCACCAGCGGCAGCAAGGGGCTGCATCTGTACAGCCCGCTGGACAAGCCGGTAAGTAGCCGCGGCGCGGTGGTGTTGGCCAAACGTGTTGCACAGCAGTTGGAAACGTCGATGCCTAAGCTGGTCACCTCGACGATGACCAAAAGCGTGCGATCGGGCAAGGTGTTCGTGGACTGGAGCCAGAACAACGGGTCGAAGACCACCATCGCGCCGTATTCATTACGCGGCCGGGAGTATCCGACCGTCGCCGCGCCGCGCAGCTGGGAGGAGCTCGACGACAAGAAGCTTCGCCAGCTGCGCTACGACGAAGTGCTAAAGAGGGTCGAGCGTGACGGAGATCTGCTGGCGCCGCTGGATGCCGATGTAAAGACCCCGGATCGGCTGACCAAGTACCGCAGCATGCGCGATGCGTCGAAAACACCCGAGCCGGTGCCGGGCGCCAAACCATCTGCGGGTGAAGGTAATACATTCGTCATTCAGGAACACCACGCCCGTCGGCTGCACTACGACTTTCGCCTGGAACGCGACGGCGTTTTGGTGTCCTGGGCGGTGCCGAAAAACCTGCCCGAAACCACCGCGGTTAACCACTTGGCGGTCCACACCGAGGACCACCCACTGGAGTACGGCGGCTTCGAGGGCAGCATCCCGAAGGGGGAGTACGGCGCCGGCAAGGTGATCATCTGGGACTCCGGCACCTATGACACCGAGAAGTTCCGCGATGAGGGTGAAAAAGGGGAGGTCATCGTCACGCTGCACGGCCAGCGAATCTCCGGACGCTACGCCCTGATTCAGACCAACGGCGACCAGTGGCTGGCGCATCGGATGAAGGACCAGCAGGTCTTCCAGTTCGACGAACTGGCCCCGATGCTCGCTACGCACGGTTCGGTGGCGAGCCTGAGAGCGTCGCAGTGGGCGTTCGAGGGCAAGTGGGACGGCTACCGGCTGCTCGTCGACGCCGATCACGGCACCGTACGACTGCGGTCACGCAGCGGGCGTGACATCACCCAGGAATTCCCCCAATTATCCTCCGTGGCTGATGATCTCGGCGACCACCACGTCGTGCTCGACGGAGAAGTCGTCGCCCTCGATGCTTCCGGTGTGCCGAGGTTCACCGAGATGCAGAACAGCGCGCGGGCCACTCGAATCGAGTTCTGGGCATTCGACCTGCTGTACTTGGACGGGCGATCGTTGCTGCGGGCCCGCTACCGCGACCGGCGACAGCTGTTGGAAACGCTTTCCGGCGCAGGCAGTCTGGTCGTTCCCGACCTGCTGTCCGGCGACGGCGCCGAGGCGCTCGACTACTCGCGTAAGCACCAGTGGGAGGGCGTGATCGCGAAAAAACGCGACTCGACCTATCAGCCGGGTCGCCGCTCGGCGTCGTGGGTGAAGGACAAATATTGGAACACCCAGGAAGTCGTCATCGGCGGTTGGCGAGCCGGCGAGGGTGGACGGACCAGCGGTATCGGATCGCTGCTGATGGGCATTCCAGCTGCGGGTGGACTGCATTTCGCCGGCCGAGTCGGTACCGGGTTCACCGAACGCGACCTGGCCAGGCTGAAGAAAACGCTGGCGCCGTTGCACACCGACGAATCCCCGTTCGAGGCGCCCCTTCCGGCCCGCGACGCCAAGGGCGTGACCTTTGTCAAGCCAACGCTGGTCGGAGAAGTCCGGTACAGCGAGTGGACCCCGGACGACCGGCTGCGCCAACCCAGTTGGCGCGGTCTACGACCGGACAAGGAACCCGGTCAAGTAGCAAGAGAGGACTGAATCACGATGCGGTGGGTGACCTTTCGAGACAGCGACGGCGAGCGGGCAGGGGTGCTTTCCGGCGGTGAGATCCACGCGCTGCAGCCGGGCGTGAGCTTGCTCGAACTCATCGGGTACGGCGCGGCCGGACTGCGGGAAGTGGGGGAGGACGCCCTGCGATCGGCACCGACCGTGCGTCTCGACCAGGTGACGCTCGCGGCACCGATCCCGCGGCCGCCCTCGATCCGGGACAGCCTGTGTTTTCTCGACCATATGCGCAATTGCCAGGCGGCGATGGGCGGTGGTCGGGTGCTCAAGGACACCTGGTACCGCATTCCGGCGTTCTACTTCGCCTGCCCGTCGACCGTTCTCGGCCCTTATGACGACGCACCGATGGCGCCCGGAAGTGCCTGGCAGGACTTCGAGTTGGAGATCGCCGCGGTTATCGGGACAGCGGGGAAAGACTTCTCGGTGGCCGAAGCTGAACAGGCGATCATCGGATACATGATCTTCAACGACTGGTCGGCGCGTGATCTGCAAATGCTGGAAGGCCAACTGGCGATCGGGCAGGCCAAAGGCAAGGACAGCGGAGTCACGCTGGGCCCATATCTGGTCACGCCCGACGAACTGGAGGCCTACCGCCGCGACGGCAAGCTGAGCCTCGAGGTGACGGCACTGGTGAACGGTGAGGTGGTCGGCGTCGGGTCGACCGCGGCGATGGATTGGAGCTTCGGCGAGGTGATCTCCTACGCCTCGCGTGGGGTGGCGCTGACACCCGGCGACGTTTTCGGGTCCGGCACCGTGCCGACCTGCACGCTGGTCGAGCACCTCGACGCGACCGCACCGGAATCGTTCCGCGGCTGGCTGCGCGACGGCGACGTCGTCACGCTCACAGTGCAGGGGCTGGGTGAGACCCGTCAAACCGTCCGCAAAACCCCCGCACCGCAACCAATTCCGTCGCGGCCCAACCCCGACGCAGTGCCAGCCAAGCGGATCAACCTGGCGCCGGCGAAAATCCCGTACACCCGCGGGTTGCACAAGGTGGCCGACCGGGTGTGGGCCTGGATGCTGCCGGACGGCGGATACGGCTGGAGTAACGCCGGACTCGTCGCTGGCGACGGCGCCTCGCTACTGGTCGACACCCTATTCGATCTGGCGCTGACCCGCGAAATGCTGGCCGCGATGGCGCCCGTCACCGACCGCGCCCCGATCACCGACGCGCTGATCACCCACTCCAATGGTGACCACACTCACGGCAACCAACTGCTGGACGCCTCGGTGCGAGTGATCGCCGCCACGGGCACGGCCGAGGAAATCGCCCACGGCATGCGCCCCGAGATGCTGGTGATGACCCAGACCGCCGACCTCGGTCCGGTCGCGACCGGATACCTGCGAGAACGGTTCGGGCCGTTCGATTTCGGCGGCATCACCGTGCGCAACGCCGACCAGACCTTCGACGATCGGCTTACGATCGAGGTCGGCGGCCGAGAGGTGCACCTGTTGAATCTGGGCCCGGCGCATACCGCCGCCGACTCGGTGGTGCACGTGCCGGACGCCGGGGTGCTGTTCGCCGGGGACCTACTGTTCATCGGTTGCACGCCGATCGTGTGGGCCGGTCCGATAGCCAACTGGGTCGCGGCCTGCGACGCGATGATCGCGTTGGACGTGCCGACGGTGGTCCCGGGCCACGGCCCGGTCACCGACACGGACGGCATCCGCGCGGTGCGCGGGTATCTCGTCCACGTCGCCGAGCAAGCCGAGGCCGCCTACCGCAAGGGCCTGTCGTTCGTCGAGGCGGCCGACAGCATCGACCTCGGTGAGTACGCGAGCTGGCTGGACGCCGAGCGCGTCGTCGTCAACGTCTACCAGCGTTATCGCGAACTCGACCCAGGCACACCGCAATTGCCGGCGATGGGATTGCTGGCGATGCAGGCCGAGTGGTTCGCCAAGCATTCATGACGCGCCACACCTACCGTCTAGTCGCCCGAACGAAGCTGATCGAGGCCGGTGCACCCGCCTGTGCTTCGCCCTCCAGCGGCGGTAGCCCGGCCGTCGCGAACAGGTCGGCGAGCACGAAAGTAGCGGTGTCCCATCCGTGGGCCTGCAGGTGGGCCGCGACGTCGGTGTGCTCGCCCGGGTAGGTCAAGTCGGGGATGTGCAGGTTCAGGCCGTGTTCGCGCCAACGGTCGGTCAGCTGCTGGGCCTGCCGCTGCTCCTCTGCGGTCTGACCGCGCACCGATCCGTAGTCCGCGGCGAATGTGCTGCCAGCCGCGCTCAGTGCGGCGACGTTATCGAGCAAGCGAACTTCGGCCTCGGGCGGCAAAAATCCGATGAGTACTCCCTCGGCCAGCCATGCCGTCGGTTGGGTGGCATCGAAGTCCGCGCGTTGCAGCGCCGCCAGCCAATCCTCACGAAGGTCGATGCCGACCGGACGATGCTCGGCGCCGGGTACAGCGCCGAGTTCGGACAGTGTGGTGGTCTTGAATTCGATGACCTCGGGCTGATCGATTTCGTAGAGTGTGGTCCCGGCCGGCCAGGAAAGCCGGTACGGGCGGGAGTCCAGCCCCGACGCCACGATCACCACCTGGCGTAGGCCCGTGCCGCTGGCCTCGGCGAAGTAGTCGTCGTAGAACCGGGCTCGGGCAGCGAAGGTATCGACCATGCGGGGAAACCCGGCACCGTCGCCGACGTCGGCGAAGTCCATTTCGCCCGAGGCCGCTTTGGTGAAGAGGTCCAGCCCGACCGCGCGGACCAGCGGCTCGGCGAAGGGGTCGTTGATCACCGGGTGGGGACGTCGGCTGGCTGCTGCGCGCGCGGCGGCCACCATGGTCGCGGTGGCGCCGACACTGCTGGCCAAATCCCATGTGTCGCTGTCAGTTCTTGCCATGTGTGCTCCTTGGATGTGGCTTCTTCGCCACGGTAGGCGCCGACTCCGACCGTCTCCCCTACGGTTGCTGTATGACTGCTGTGGAATTGGCAACAATCGCGGGCACCGCGGAAAACAAAATCGCTTGCGTCACCCTGAACCGGCCGAGGCGGTTGAACGCCATCGACGGGTCGCTGATGGACGCCATGGACGACGTCATGGATGTGCTTAGCACCGGCGAGTTCCGGGCGGCGATTCTGACCGGCGCCGGCCGCGGATTCTGCGCCGGCGCAGACCTGAGTGGCACCGGGGAGCCTTGGACAAAACCGCCGAAAACCGCGCCGCACAGCCCGCCGTTCAAGATCAGCTACGACGCTCAGGTTCGGCTGGCCGATTTGTACACCCGGCTTTACGAGCTGCCGATACCGGTGATCGCCGCGGTCAACGGCGCCGCGGTCGGCGGCGGGTTGGCCTTCGCGCTGCACTGCGACATCCGGATCGCCTCTGACCAAGCCCGGTTCGGTTCGGTTTTCATCAAGGCGGGGTTCTCGTCGATGGACATGGGCACCAGCTATCTGCTGCCCAAGATCGTCGGAGCCGGGGTGGCGCGGGAGCTGATGCTGACCGGCCGCATCATCGACGCAGACGAGGCCTACCGGATCAGGCTGGTGCACGAGGTGGTCGCGCCGGATGAGCTGATGACAGCCGCGCTGAAGATGGCCCGCTCGATCGTCGAGAACAACGCCTACGGTGTGTGGCAGACCAAGATCGGCCTCAACACCGCGCTGGACGCGCCAAGTCTGCGGCACGCCAAGGAGATCGAGAACCGCACCCAGATCCTGAGCGGGTTCACCAACAATCCGCTGGAAGCCGCCAAGGCTCTTCAGGAGAAGCGGTCGCCGGTGTGGGATCCGCTGTAGCCGTTAGGCTTTGGCGATCACGTTCTCGGCGAACATCTCCAGGTTGCGGATCTTGGTGTCGAGCGGCTCGGTGTCGGTTCCCATGATGTAGGGGATCCGGAAGCCCACGATGACGTCGGTGACGCCCTTGTCTTCCAGGCGCTTGACGCCGTCGAGGGTGAAACCGTCGACGGAGATCACATGGATCTCGAAGGGTCCCGTTGTTCCTTCTTCTTCGCGGAGTTGCTTGACCCTTTTGATGAGCCGGTCCAGCTCGTCGGGGTCGCCGCCGCCGTGCATCCAGCCGTCGGCGCGCGCCGCGCGCCGCAGTGCGGCGTCGGCGTGGCCGCCGATCAGGATCGGAATCGGTTGTGTCGGTGCGGGAGTCATCTTGGTCTTGGGTATGTCGTAGAACTCGCCGTGGAACTCGAAGTAATCACCGGTGGTTAACCCGCGGATTATTTCGATGCACTCGTCAATTCGCTTGCCGCGCTTGGCGAACGGAACACCCATCAACTCGTAGTCCTCCGGCCAGGGGCTGGTGCCGACCCCGAGGCCCACCCGATCGCCGATCAGTGCCGCCAGCGAACCGGCCTGCTTGGCCACCAGCGCCGGCGGCCGGATCGGCAGCTTGAGGACGAAGAAGTTGAACCGCAACGTCGACGTCACCGCGCCCAGGGCCGCGGTCAGCACGAACGTCTCGATGAATGCCTTGCCGTCCAGGAATTCCCGGTTGCCATCGGGCGTGTACGGGTACTTCGAGTCCGACTCGAACGGGTAGGCGACGCTGTCCGGAATCGTCATGCTGGCGTACCCGGCCGCCTCGGCGGCCTTAGCCAGCGGGATGTAGTACCTGAAGTCCGTCATCGCCTCCGCATAGCTGAACCGCACACCGTCTCCTGCCCTCGAATAGCTACAAATACTGAACCAAATACTAGAGCCCGTTAATAGCGGCTAATCAAAGCTGGTTTTCCGGGCCGAGGACTGCCCACACGGTCTTTCCGGACGGCATCGGTGTGCTGCCCCAGGCGCGGCAAACCGACGCGACGATCGCCAGACCCGACACCCGGTCGCCGCCGAGGTGAGGATCCTCATGGCGGGCCGCCGGTATCGAGCTATCGTCCTGCACCGAAATGGTTACCGCTTCACCGTCGGATTCGAGCACCAGCACGGGCGTGCAGGCGGTGTGTTTCAACACGTTCTCGACGAACACATTGACAACTACCGTCGCCACCGGAACTAGCTCGACGTGGGACCAGGCCGCCAGCCATTCGGCCACCAGTTCGCGGGCCTTGCCCAGGCTGGCAAGGGAGGACGGCAGTTCCGTGCTGGTCCGCCACCGGGTAGGTCGACCAACGGTAAGACTTGCCAACGCCGCCTCGACACTGGCGTGCACTGGCACGTAGCGCGTCACACCGCTGCGTGCGATGATCCGCTGGCGTCCGGGATGTGCGCAGATCAGAATGATCGGAACGTCGGGCCAGATACTGACATGCCAGCGTGCGCTGGTGAACACCTTCCACAAGGACGACGCTGGGACGCGGAGAGCGTTGACGTCGATAAGGACCGCGCGCGGTTCGTCCAACGCCTTCTCGATGATGCGATTTCGAAGTTGCAGATACGTGCGGCTGTCCAAGACGCCATCGACCGTGAGCATGCCAGCGGTTCCCACCGTCAAAGCGGAAACCGCCAAACGGCCGGTGGTCCTAGCCACCGCCTCGGGCCCGCTTGGCAGCGACCCTGACCACAGCGAGCGGGTTGGTTTGAACTGTCATCCCCCTGGGCACGCGGTTCGCATACCCACGCTGGTGAGCGGCAAAACGCAGTCGCAGCTCAAATCTGCGGCGCGGCGGCAACTTCGACGTCTGTCAGCGTGAACGGCGGCGCACCCACCCCGGCGATCGAATACGTGCCCTGCGGAGTTTCTTCGGTGATGCGCGCCGAGACGCGACGGTCGCCGACCACCAGAGTCACCGTCCGGACGCGGGCCAGTATGTCTGCCGGAAATTGGCCGAAAAGTGTTCCCTGCCAGTGATACTGGCCATCAATCGGGTCAATACGTCCGGATATCCGGACACGTTCCTCTCGGCAGATATCGGCCACCGTCACGGTCGCCGGGCCGTCATAGATGTCATCCTGCACGCCGACGGACGACACCAAGTCGAATGCCGATGCCACCAGACGACGCGACGAGCCGCTCAGGTGGACCCGTTCGTTGAACACCTGTTGACTGCTGCGGCGCACCTCGATGCGAGTGTGCCCCTTCATAAGCTGTAGGCACTCAACGACGTAGCGCATGGCCGCTTCGAACTCCGGCCCGTCAACGATGAAGTAATTCGGGAAGCCGTGCAGCGCCACCCCGAGGTAGGGCTCCGTGCCGTCGGTCCAAGCGTGCTGGATGGTCACACCGCGGGCACCCACCAGGGTGTCCTGCGGGAGTCCGGCGGGGAGCTTGTACCCGGTGCCGTAGACGATGGCGTCGGCGTCCCGGTGGACACCGTCGGCGGTCCGGATGCCCGCCGCTGTCATCTCGACGATGGGCGATGCCACCAGCTCGGCCTGGCGGCGCAGGTAGTGTCTGGCGCGTCGGGCGGGCCGGATGACCCGGCGTGGCGGAAGCGGGAAAACCTTGACCGCGGCCCCCGCTCTGGCCAGCCGGCCGATCAACTGCCCGGCGGCGGCGTCGCCGCCGATCACCGCGACACGTTGGGCGGCCGGGTCGAAATCGGGGTCTGGTGCCGCGGCGTGAAACGAGGCGCCGCGAAACTCCCTGCGGCCAAACAGATCCGGAGTCCACGGGACAAACGGGGACTTGCAGGCGACCACTACCCGGCCGCGGCATGTCTCGCCGTCGCCGGTGGTCAGTGTCCAGGTGTCGGTGGCGTCGTCGAACACCGAGCTGATCACTTCGCGGTCAAAGATCACGAAATCCTCGATGCCGGCGGCGAGTAGCTCCGTGGCCCATACGCCAGTGGATTCGGTCCCGACGATGACGACGTCGTGGCGGCGTTCGATCACAGGAATTTGGTGCGCGTCCAGCCACGGCGCGCGATCGGGCCCAATAAGCCCACCTCCGTAAGGAACTCGGCCAACGGAGCGAAGCCCGCCACCTGGACTTCGTGGCGATGTGGGCTGGTGCGCGCGACTCTGCGGGCTTGCCGGGCGTTCAAACCCGCCCGCGCATATTGGATCTTATTGCTGAACAGGTAGCGGAAGAACCAACCGCCCAGGCCGTTGACGTTGCCGACGAACCACCGCTCCGGCCGCCGCATCTGCGGTGTCCGCTTGCGCAGACCGTCACGCGCGAACTGGATGTGGCGGGCCTCTTCCGTGACATGAATTCGCATCAGCCGCTGGATGATCGGCTGCAGTTCGGGATCGTCCATCATCTGGCGCTGCAGCGAGTCGAAGATCTCCTCACCGATCAGCGCGGCCACCCACAGCACCGAGCCGCGGAAAAAGAACGGCAGCGTGTTGATGATCATCCGGTGATAAAGCCGCGGGCGAACGGGCTTGGCGCCGACCCGTTCGATGGCCTTGCCGAACATCACCATGTGACGGGTCTCGTCGCCCAGTTCGGTGAGCGCGTAGTGGGATGCCCTGCTGGTGGGGTCCGTGTGCATGAGTTTGCGCAACAGCGCCTGGTTCAGGATGTTCTCGAACCAGATACCGGCGGACAGGGTGTTCACCAGCTCCTGGCGGGACAGCTCGATGCGCTGAGCGCGGGTCATCTCGTCCCACATCGGTGTGCCGTACAGCGACACGGTCCTCGGCGGCAGATAGAACTTGTCTGGGTCTAGCGGCGCATCCCAGTCGATGTCGACGACCGGGGCGTAGGACTTCTTGACCGATCCCTTGAGCAGACGTTCGGCGAACTCTTCACGGCTAGGGCCAGTCGGCTTCACCGCAGTGGTCATGGCGCCGCTCCTCCTCATCGATTCCTCTGCATCGTCGCCGGCGCGGGTCATGGCGCCGCTCCTCCTCATCGATTCCTCTGCATCGTCGCCGGCGCGGGTCATGGCGGACGTCCCTTTCTCGGCGCTATATCCAGACGTTAAGGGGCATGCGCCGAAGATGTCAATACCCGTGGTACCGGGTACCGGTGGTTTCGACTCCACCTTGGTGGGCGCAAATCCGGCACAAAGTCGTAGGTCGTGTGCCCTTGAACTCCGCAGCGCGCTACTGTAGCATCCAATTTAGGTAAGGCTACCCTAATATCTTGACGCAATGAATCCGCCGCCGACCTGTTGGAGATTTACGTGGCAACGCTCGTCGACGCTTTACCGCTGATCAAGACACTGCGTGACGCAGTATTCCTCTCCGCGACCTTCAGTGAGTCCGAACAGCTGACACCGAGGATGCGTCGTATCCGGTTCAGTGGCCCACGATTACGGGGGCTGGAGTGGACGCCGGGCCAGCACATCCGGCTGCAGGTCGCCGGTCTAGGTGCATCAATGCTGCGGCTGCACCCAAACGACGCGCTGCGCAGCTACTCCATCTACGACGCGAACCCCGACCTCGGCACTCTCGACATTGTGATGCTGGATCACGACGGCGAACCGAAGACGGTCACACCCGCCAGACGTTGGGAGACTGCGGCTTCCATCGGGGACCACGTTCAGTTCACCCGACCCCAGGGCAACCTCGTCGTACACCACGATGCGCCCTACCATCTGTTCGTCGGTGAAGAAACTGCGTCGGTCGCCTTCGCCGCGATGCTGCGATCACTGCCCGCCGCCGCCGAAGTCCACGGGGTGATCGAGGCCTCGACCCACGCCGACCACCTTCTCCTGGCCCGACCGCTGAAACACGTGGAGCGCGGTGAGGCCTCAGCCAAGGACTCCGCCGTGCTCGCCGACGCCGTGCGTGACCTCCGACTGCCCGACCATCCCGGTGTCGCCTACCTGGCCGGTGAAGCCCGCACCATCCAAACCCTGCGAAAAATACTGATCACCGAACGCGGCTGGGACCGGCGCCAGATACGCACCAAACCCTTCTGGACACCCGGCCGCACCGGCTTGGAATAGCGCTGCACCCTCTAGGCTCTGCGGGCATGGCGACTCGGCACATCCACGTCATCGGCATCGGTGCGGGAGACCCCGAATATGTGACCGTCCAGGCGATTGAGGCACTCAACAAAACCCAGGTTTTCTTCGCGATGGACAAGGGCGAAGCCAAAAGCGACCTGGTTGGGCTGCGCCGGGACATCTGCGCGCGGTTCATCCGCGAGCCCGGCTACCGCTTCGTCGAGCTGCCCGATCCGCGGCGCTCAACTGACGCCGATTACCGGGAGGCGGTGTCCGACTGGCACGCGGCGCGCGCCCGGATCTGGGCGACGGCCATCGCCACCGAACTCGGTCACGACGGCGTGGGTGCCTTCCTGGCCTGGGGGGACCCGTCGCTATACGACAGCACGCTTCGCATCCTCGATGCCGTCGCCGCAGAAATCGACGTCAGCTACGACGTGATCCCGGGTATCACCGCCATCCAGGCACTGACGGCACGGCATCGCATCCCGCTCAACGACGTCGGCGAACCGGTGCTGATCACCACCGGCCGCCAGCTTCGAGCCCGCGGTCTGTCCGGCTCGGCGGTCGTCATGCTCGACGGCGAGTGTTCGTTTCGAAGCTGCCCGCCCGAGACACGGATCTGGTGGGGCGCCTACCTCGGCACCGCCGACGAGCTGCTCGTCGCCGGCACGATCGGCGAGGTTGGGGAACGCATCGCCGCGTTGCGGGCCGACGCCCGTGCAGGTCACGGTTGGATTATGGACACCTATTTATTGCGATCCGCGGAGTAGGTTCAGCCCCGGTGTTTGTGAACAGTGTTGGGCCTAAGGTAGTTCGGACGTCCGGGAAGGCTCCTCTTGGGTCGTCGGCGGCGTCCACGACCACAACCAGGCGGTCTTGCGTCGACCGATCCTCGAGGAGGCTAGCCGGGTCAGACTGGTCATGAGCCGGTAGGTCAACGCCGAGGTGGAGAGGCTGAGCTTGGGATCGGAGCGGGCCGCCGCGACGACACGTTGGCTCCGGGGCTTTCGCAGGCGGTCGTATGCCGCCAAAGCCGTTGGTACGTAGGCATCGTCGGCCAGGAGTGTGCAAAGCACGGTTGCATCCTCGAACGCTTGACACGCGCCCTGGGCGAGAAATGGAGTCATCGCATGAGCCGCGTCGCCGAGCAGACACACCCGGCGATCAACATAGGAGGCCAACGCGTCCAGATCGTAGATGTCATGGCAGAGCACCGATTCCGGTGTGGTCTCGTGGACTATCGACGGGATCGGAGCGTGCCAACCGTTGGTGCGGCGCACTACCTCGGCGAGGTCGTCGTCGTAGCGCTGTCCGGGTTCTGATTGGCGGACGGCCAAGAACCAAAACACTCGCTCCCCGGGCAGAGGATGTGCACCGAACCGCGCTCCGCGTCCCCAGGTCTGAAAGCCGTCGATCGGCCACACCGATCCAGGCTTGGTCACGCCGCGCCAGCACAAAATTCGTTGAAACACCGGCGCCGGCGCCTCAGGGAAGACCGATTTGCGCACGGCGCTGCCTATGCCGTCGGCCCCCACCAAAAGGGCGGCGCTGATTTCACGTGGACCATTGCCGGTGCGGTAGGTGACTGTTACCCGTTGGTCCGAGTGGCCGACCTCGGACACTTGCGCTCCGGTGCAAATGCAGTTTTTGGGCAGCTGTGCTGCCAGGAGGTGGTGTAGCTCGGCGCGGTGATTGGCCAGCACAGTGAAGTCGCGGCGGGACTGGAAGCGCATCAAGTACGTGCCATCCGGCGTGCGCAGCGTGGCACCGGCGTGGCTGGGCAGTGAAATAGCCCGGAATTCCTTGCCGAGGCCGAGCGAGTCGACGGCGCGCAAGGCATTGGGTGCAAACGACCATCCGGCACCAACTTCTCGGAGCTGGGTCGCCCGCTCCAGCACGGTGACCGACCAGCCGTTGCGGAGCAAGCCGATCGCTGTGGCGAGTCCGCCGATTCCGCCGCCGGCGACTACTGCCGACCTCTCGGATGCGGTTCCGATGGTCATTTGTCAATCCTCTTCTCGTGTGCCGCGGGAGCGGATTGGGCGAATGCTTTGGCCATCCACTCGTAGACGTCATGCGCTACCTGTAGCCGCTCTGCGCGGGCAGTTCCGAAACCGGCCAGCTCCATGCCCTCGGCGGCGATGTCGCGGAACGTGGTCAGGCTCGCCACTCGCTGGCGTACGACGGCCTCCCACGCGTCGTCGTCGACTCGGTAATAGTTGGTGCGCCCACCCGGATGGGTTCGGCGGCGTACGAACTTCGCGTCGATGAGCACACGCATGTTCGTGGTGAGCGACGCTCGGCTCGCGCCGATCGCTTCGGCGATTTCGCCGGCCGACTGCTCGGGTGGGTCGCAGATCATTAGCCAGCCCAAGATCCGCCCGGCGATCGGCGGAACGCCGTACTCGTCGGCGCAGAACATCGCCACCTGCTCGACCCACTCAATCAACCGGCCACGATCCCCATCGTGCGGCATCCTGGTACTCCTTAAGATTGAACTAGTAATTTCAGAATAAACTGAAATTACTAGCCTAGCCAGAGCAGATTTGGGGGCATCCGTAGTTCGGGGTGACGACGCCGCCCTGCGTCCGCTAACCGGAGTACGTTCACCCCATGGGACCGTTTCTCATTCGCGCCGCGTTGACGGGGTTCGCACTCTGGATGGTCACCCTCGTCGTCCACGGGCTCAGCTTCGTCGGCGGCGACACCAGGTTGCAGAGGGTCGGCATCATCTTCGTCGTCGCGGTGATCTTCGGTCTGGTCAACGCGTTCATCAAACCGATCGTGCAGATCCTGTCGATCCCGCTGTACATCCTTACCCTGGGCCTGATCCACATCGTCATCAACGCGCTGATGCTGTGGATCACCGCGTGGATCACCGCTCACACCACCCATTGGGGCCTGGCCATCGACCACTTCTGGTGGACCGCGATCTGGGCCGCGATCGTGTTGTCGGTCGTCAGCTGGGTGCTGTCGCTGGTGGTTCGCGACGCGAGGCGCACGGCTCGGCGCTGACCGGCACACTGGATGTATGCCTGAACTGCCCGAAGTCGAAGCGCTGGCCGACCACCTGCGCCGCCACGCCGTCGGCAGGGCGATCGGGCGCGTCGACGTCGTCGCGTTCTCGGTGCTCAAAACCTTCGACCCGCCGATCAACGCGCTGCACGGTCTGACCGTTACCGGCGCCGACCGGTGGGGCAAATATCTCGGTCTGCGGGCAGGCGAGTTGATCTTGATTGCGCACCTATCCCGGGCCGGCTGGCTGCGGTGGTCGGACAAGCTGGCCGCCGCGCCGCTGCGACCCGGCAAAGGCCCGATTGCGCTGCGCGTTCATCTGGGCACTCCTGGGGAGGCGCCGGGCTTCGACCTCACCGAGGCGGGCACCCAGAAGCGGCTGGCGGTGTGGCTCGTCGACGACCCGATGCAGGTACCCGGCATCGCCGCGCTCGGGCCCGACGCGCTGCAACTCAGCGTCGACGACTTGGCCGACCTGCTGGCCGGAAACACCGGGCGGATCAAGTCCGTCATCACCGACCAAAAAGTGATCGCCGGCATCGGCAACGCCTACAGCGACGAGATCCTGCACGTCGCCAAGATTTCGCCGTTCGCCACGGCCGGGAAAATCGCAGACGGACAGCTGGTCGCATTGCACGACGCGATGGTGTCGGTGCTGACCGACGCCGTGAGCCGCTCGGTCGGTCAGCAGGCCGCCACACTGAAGGGGGAGAAGCGCTCCGGTTTGCGGGTGCATGCGCGCACCGGCTTGCCGTGTCCGGTATGCGGCGACACCGTGCGGGAAGTCTCGTTCGCCGACAAGTCGTTTCAGTACTGCCCGACCTGTCAGACCGGCGGCAAGGTGCTAGCCGACCGGCGCATGTCGCGTCTGCTCAAGTAGCTATGCTGCGCAGGTGACTCGGCAGAAGATCCTCATCACCGGCGCGAGTTCCGGCCTGGGCGCCGGGATGGCCCGCGCGTTCGCGGCCAAGGGGCGTGATCTGGCACTGTGCGCCCGTCGCACCGACCGGCTCGACGAGCTCAAAACTGAGCTTTCGCAACAGTATCCGGGCATAGCGGTGGCCGTTGCCGCGCTGGACGTCAACGACCACGAACAGGTGCCGAAGGTCTTCGCGGAGTTATCCGACACACTGGGCGGAATCGACCGGGTGATCGTCAACGCCGGTATCGGCAAGGGCGCGCCGCTGGGGTCGGGCAAGCTGTGGGCCAACAAGGCAACCATCGAAACCAACCTGGTGGCTGCTCTGGTTCAGATCGAAACCGCGCTGCAGATGTTCAAGCAGCAGGGCTCGGGGCATCTGGTGCTGATCTCCTCGGTGCTCGGCGCCAAGGGCATGCCCGGCGTGAAGGCGGCCTACGCGGCCAGCAAGGCCGGTGTGCGGTCGCTGGGCGAATCGCTGCGTGCCGAATACGCCAGCGGGCCGATCAAGGTGTCGGTGGTCGAACCCGGCTATATCGAGTCGGAGATGACCGCTAAATCGCAAAGCACGATGTTCATGGTGAACAACGAAACTGGCGTCAAGGCGTTGGTCGCCGCCATTGAGCGCGAGCCGGGCAGGGCCGCGGTTCCGTGGTGGCCGTGGGCGCCGATGGTGCAGCTACTGCGGGTGCTGCCGCCGCCTCTGGCCAAACGCTTCGCCTAACCATTGGCGAGCGGACGTAAAAGCGCCCGACACGCCGGTGAACTTGGTGCTTTTGCGTCTGCTCGCGCGAACGTCAGCCCGCGCGGCCCCTCTCAACCCGATACCGGCGTACCAAAGCGTCGGTCGAGCTGTCCGACTGTTCGTCCGGCGATGCGTCCTCGGTGATGACCGGCAGCAGCGCCTTGGCCTGCGTCTTGCCCAGCTCGACGCCCCATTGGTCGAACGAGTCGATGCCCCACACCACGCCTTCGGTGAAGACCTGATGCTCGTAAAGAGCGATCAACTGGCCCAGTACAGACGGGGTGAGCCTGGTGGCCAGGATGGACGTGGTCGGTCGGTTACCGGGCATGACCTTGTGCGGCACCACATCGGCCGGCGTGCCTTCGGCGGCGATCTCATCGGCGGTCTTGCCGAACGCCAGCACCTGGGTCTGCGCGAAGAAGTTGCTCATCAACAGGTCGTGCATACTGCCAGTGCCGTCGGCGGTGGGCAGGTCGTCGGTCGGCTGGCTGAAACCGATGAAGTCGGCCGGCACCAACCGGGTGCCCTGGTGCAGCAATTGGTAAAAGGCGTGCTGACCGTTGGTTCCCGGTTCGCCCCAATAGATTTCACCGGTGTCGGTGACGACGGGGGTGCCGTCGGCACGGGTCGACTTGCCGTTGGATTCCATCGTCAGCTGCTGCAGATAGGCCGCGAACCGCGCCAAGTCGTTGGAATACGGCAGCACCGCACGTGACTGTGCGCCAAAGAAGTTTGAGTACCACAGCCCGATCAGCCCGAGCAGCACCGGCGCGTTGGCCTCCAGCGGTGCGGTGCGGAAATGCTCGTCGACGAGGTGGAAGCCGGACAGGAAGTCCGCGAAAGCCTCTCGGCCGATCGCGGCCATCACCGAGAGCCCGATCGCCGAGTCGACCGAATAGCGTCCGCCGACCCAGTCCCAGAATCCGAACATGTTGTCGGTGTCGATGCCGAACTCGTCGACCAGCTTCTTGTTGGTCGAGACGGCAACGAAATGCTTTGCCACCGCGTCGTCGCCGAGCGCGTCGGTCAGCCAGCGCCGGGCCGCGGTTGCGTTGGTCAGCGTTTCCAGCGTGGAGAACGTCTTGGAGGCGACGATGAAAAGCGTTGTGGCCGGATCTAAGTCGGCCAACGTTGCGACCAGGTCAGCGGGGTCGACATTGGAGACGAACCGCGCCGAGATGCCGGCGTCGGCGTAGTGCCGCAGTGCCTGGTAGACCATCACCGGTCCGAGGTCCGAACCCCCAATCCCGATGTTGACGACCGTGCTGATCCGTTTTCCGGTGGCGCCGGTCCACTCGCCGCTGCGCAGCCGGTCGGTGAAGTCACCCATCGCGTCGAGCACCGCGTGCACGTCCTCGACCGTGTTCTGGCCGTCGACGATCAGCTTCGCATCCCGCGGAAGCCGCAGCGCGGTGTGCAGCACCGCGCGATTCTCCGAGGTGTTGATGTGCACGCCGGCGAACATCTCGTCGCGGCGCTGCTCGAGGTTGGCGGTCCGGGCCAGGTCGGTGAGGAGTTTCAGGGTTTCGCGAGTGATCCGGTGTTTGCTGTAGTCGATATAGAGGTCACCGACGGTGACGGTGAACTCGCTGCCGCGGTCGGGATCGTCGGCGAAGAGCTGGCGTAGGTGCGTGGTTCCGATCTGCTCGTGATGCTTGCGCAGGGCGCTCCAGGCCGGCGTCGCTGAGATGTCGTGGATTTGTTCAACCGCAGTCATGGTTCGACCCTAGTCAGGTTGACCAGGCCCGGGTTTACGGCGAGGTGAACGGGCTGCTAACCGGTCGGCTCAGTGACCAAGCCGGCCGCGGCCCATTCTTAGCAGCAGCATGGCCAGGTCCTTGCCGTCGGGACCAAGCTCGCTGTAGCGCTCGATGACCTTCATTTCGCGGTTGTGCACCAGCCGGGTGCCGCCAGAGGCCATGCGGGCTTTGCCGATTGCTCTGGACACGTCGGCACGACGCTTCACCGCGGCCAAGATCTCGGCGTCGAGGCGGTCGATCTCGTGGCGCAGGTCGTCGATGTCGGTGAGTTGTTCGGTTTCTACAGTCATTTCTGACTCCGGAATCTCATTGTGTGGAGGGGGTGGGGGGTGTGGTCTCATCCGGTATCGGGCCTCACACAAGAGACGAGCCCCGGATCCGGAAGCGGACCACGGGGCTCTGGAAAGCAGCTAAGCCACGGGCACCGCTGGCGGGTACCCATAAAAAAATCGACGCTGCGTGTTGAGCACGAGTCGAGTGTGCCACTTGAGGGCCTGCTAGCGCAAAGTTGTCGCCGAACGGCGGTAAGTTTGGACGGGAGATACCGCCGACGACGATGCAAGAAGGGGTGAGCGCGATGAGGTGGGGGTACGCCCCCACAAGTGGGAGGTACCCCCACCCACTTGCGGGGGAGAGCGGCGCAGATTGAGTGTGTATGCGACCGATGCTCGGCAAGTTCCCGACGCTGATCAACTCCTGGACGGCCTGAACCCGCAGCAGCGTCAGGCGGTGCTGCACGAGGGCTCACCGCTGCTCATCGTCGCCGGCGCGGGCTCCGGAAAGACGGCCGTGCTGACCCGCCGCATCGCATACCTTTTGGCCGCGCGCGACGTCAGCCCCGGTCAGGTTCTGGCCATCACCTTCACCAACAAGGCCGCCGCGGAGATGCGGGAACGCGTGGTGGCCCTAATAGGAGCACGCGCCGCTCCTTCTATGTGGGTGTCGACGTTTCACTCGACGTGCGTGCGGATTCTGCGCAATCAGGCGTCGCTGATCGCGGGCCTCAACTCCAACTTCTCGATCTACGACGCGGACGATTCCCGCCGCCTACTGCAGATGATCGCCAAGGACATGGGCCTTGACGTCAAGCGATATTCGCCGCGGCTGTTGGCCAACGGCATCTCCAACCTGAAGAACGAGCTGATCGACCCGCAGCAGGCGGTGGCCAACCTGTCCGACGATGATCACGCCGACGACTTGGCGCGCACGGTGGCCGCCGTCTACTCCGAGTACCAGCAGCGGCTGCGGGCCGCCAACGCGCTCGACTTCGACGACCTCATCGGCGAGACGGTCGCGGTGCTGCAGGCTTTCCCGCAGATCGCCCAGCATTATCGGCGGCGGTTCCGGCACATCCTCGTCGACGAATACCAGGACACCAACCATGCGCAGTACGTGCTGGTGCGTGAACTGGTCGGCCGCGATGCCGGCGACGATCCCGACGGTGTGCCACAGGCCGAGCTGTGCGTCGTCGGCGACGCGGACCAGTCGATCTATGCATTCCGCGGCGCCACGATTCGCAATATCGAAGACTTCGAACGCGATTATCCGAACGCTACGACGATCCTGTTGGAACAGAATTACCGCTCGACGCAGAACATCTTGTCGGCGGCGAACTCGGTGATCTCCCGCAATTCGGGACGCCGGGAGAAGCGGCTGTGGACGGACGCCGGCGCGGGCGAGCTGATCGTCGGCTACGTCGCCGACAATGAGCACGACGAGGCACGATTCGTCGCCGAGGAAACCGACGCAGTGGTCGCCGACGGCGAGCTCACCTACAACGATGTGGCGGTTTTCTACCGCACCAACAATTCGTCGCGGTCGCTGGAAGAGGTGTTCATCCGCGCCGGCATTCCGTACAAAGTCGTTGGGGGCGTGCGGTTTTACGAGCGCAGGGAGATACGCGACGTCGTCGCATACCTTCGGGTGCTGGACAACCCGGGCGACGCTGTCAGCATGCGACGCATCCTCAACACGCCGCGCCGCGGCATCGGTGATCGCGCCGAGGCCTGCGTGGCGGTGTACGCCGAGAACACCGGTTCCAATTTCGCCGACGCGCTCGAGGCCGCCGCCGAAGGCAAGGTGCCGATGCTGAACACCCGGTCGGCCAAGGCGATCGCGGGTTTCGTCGAGATGCTCGACGATCTGCGGGCCCGCCTCGACTCGTCGCAAGGTGACCTCGGGGAGCTGGTCGAGGCGGTGCTGGAGCGCACCGGATATCGCGCGGAGTTGGAGTCGTCCACTGACCCGCAAGACCTGGCCCGGCTGGACAACCTCAACGAACTCGTCAGCGTCGCACACGAATTCGCCACTGACCTGGCGAACGCGGTGGCGCTCGACGACGACTCTGTCGACACCCCCGACGATGAAGACGTGCCGGACACCGGTGTGCTGGCGCAGTTCCTGGAGCGGGTGTCGTTGGTCGCCGACGCTGACGAAATCCCCGAGCACAGCGCCGGTGTGGTCACGCTGATGACATTGCACACCGCAAAGGGTTTGGAATTTCCGGTGGTGTTCGTGACCGGCTGGGAAGACGGCATGTTCCCGCACATGCGGGCATTGGGTGACGCGGCCGAGCTTTCCGAGGAGCGGCGGCTGGCTTACGTCGGGATCACCCGGGCGCGTCAGCGGCTTTACGTCAGCCGGGCCAAAGTGCGGTCGTCGTGGGGACAGCCGATGCTCAACCCCGAGTCGCGGTTCCTGCGGGAAATCCCGCAGGAACTCATCGACTGGCGGCGCCTCGACCCCACCCCGTCGTTCAGTGCGCCGGTCAGCGGCGCCGGACGGTTCGGCTCGCCGCGCCCGTCGCCGGCTCGTGCGTCGGCGAGCAAGCGCCCGCTGCTGGTGCTCGCACCCGGTGACCGGGTTACCCACGACAAGTACGGGCTGGGCAGGGTGGAAGAGGTTTCCGGCGTTGGCGAATCAGCGATGTCGCTGATCGACTTCGGCAGTTCGGGGCGGGTCAAGCTGATGCACAACCACGCCCCTGTCAGCAAGCTTTAGCGGGGCGACGATGCAGGCCGGAACGGCCTGAGGTGGGGGTACCGCCCGCTTGCCGGGAAAAGCCGCGCAATCAGGCACGGCCGGGCGGTCAGTCGTCCAGCAGCCATTCCTTGGTGCGCGGCAGCAGGGCCAGCACCACGCTAGAAACCGGCAGCAAGGGCAGGGCGTGCACGATCCAGGCGACGCGTGCGCCGGCGATGAAGACGCCACCGTAGGTCAGTAATGCGATCACGGCGCCGGCCACGATCAGGTAGCGCCCGAGGGACCGGCGTAGCAGTAGCAGGATCACCCCGGAGATGGTCGCGAACGCGAACACCAGCGCGAGGAACGCGACTGCGACGCAGAACAGGCGGTCGGATTTCCACCAGCCCGCGATGAGGTCGGTTGCCACCACCGAGGTCGCCCAGCCACTGAGGATGCTGACAGCGGAAGCGGCAACCGCCGTCGCGCTACTGGGTTCACCGGGCAGCGTGCTGCTCCCCATATCTGGGCGCTGGCTCGGAGCAACGTAGCGGGAAGGCGGCGGCTGGCGCGGAATCTGGGTGGTGCGGGCGTCGTCCACGATCTGCGGGAGCGGCGCGGTCGGCGCTCGCCGGATGATGCGCGTTTCGGGAGCGTAGCCAGGGCCCTCAGGAGCTCCGCCGGCGCGCACAGGTCCGCTTGGCGTCTGGGTGGGCGGGTGATCGCCTGGTGTGGGCTGGTTCGGCTCAGTCACCGGTCAACCGGCGAAAGTGCCGACGGACAGGCCACGTTTGGCCAGCCACGGCACCGGGTCCACTCGCTGGGTGCCGCCCAGCAGCACCTCGAAATGCAGATGCGGGCCCGTGGAATTGCCACGGTTGCCCATGGTGGCAATTTGGTCGCCCGCCATCACGCGCTGACCCACGCTGACCATCGTGGTGTTGACGTGACCGTAGAGCGTGACCGTTCCATCCGCGTGGCGGAGTTTGACCCACATGCCGTAGCCGGCGGTCGGTCCCGCGTCGATGACAACCCCGTCGGATACCGCCCTGATCGGGGTGCCGATCGAGTTCGCGAGGTCGATACCGGCGTGCAGCACGCCCCAGCGGTACCCGAAACCCGAGGTGAATATGCCCTTCGTCGGCATGACGAACAGCGGCTGCTGCAGATGGGCCTCGCGCTGGGCGCGCTCCTGGGCGAACGCGACGCCCTTGGCCAGCTCGGCGTTGTGCACTGCGACGTTCGCGGCGGGCTTGACGGCGACCATCTGCATGCCGCGGGCCGACGTGCTGGCGGGCGCGCCGTTCATTGGCGCCGCGTCGGCGGCCAGCACCGTCTCGGCCCTGGAGTGATCAGAAGTGTGGGTGGCGGAGTGCGCAGCGGCGGCCGCGGCACCGGCGGCCATGGCGCCGATCAACACGTTGCCACGCGCCGGACCAGTCAGCTGCTTGCGATGCTGCCCTCGACGCCCGCGCAGATCCGGATCGCTTCGACGGCTGCGCAGCTCCGGCCGGTGCGAGTCGGCCCGAGGCAGGACACTCGTCTCGACCTCGCTGGGGCCGGCCAGCGGCAGGACAGTGAGGTTGTCGGTGTCGTCCAGGTCGTCGAGCTCGGGCGCCCGCAGGACCTGCGCTTCCTTGTCGAAGGCGGTGTTATCGCTAAAGTCCAGGTCATCGAGGTTGCCGAACTCATTGAACGGGATGATGTCGGTGACTTCGTTGCGGTCGAGTTCCAACCCGCGGTCGCGCGAATGCCGAGCGCCTTCTGGCGCAAGAGACCGTGCAAGGCTGGGGTGGGTCAACCTGATTGTCCCTCGGAGCGTAACCATAACGTTATCTGGACCCTGCGACGTTAACCGCCGAGCGCGGGCCATGCAAGCCAAGCCGGAAATACGCCTGCGAATGTGAGTTGAATCACTTCAGGGCCTGCGGTGAGATCTGCCACATCCGCGGATACCGACGACGGAACCTCCCAGCCGTGTCGATACAGTTCCCGCAAGCGGGCAACGGAAAACCGAGTTCGCTTACATATAGGCCGACACATAGAAGTGAGCCATGGATCTTTTCGAGTACCAGGCGAAAGAGCTGTTCGCCAAGCACAACGTCCCGACGACACCCGGCCGTGTCACCGATACTCCCGAAGGCGCCAAGGCGATCGCTGAGGAGATCGGTCGGCCGGTGATGGTGAAAGCCCAGGTCAAGACAGGTGGCCGGGGCAAGGCGGGTGGCGTGAAATACGCCGCGACCGCCGAAGACGCCTACACCCACGCAAAGAACATCCTCGGTCTGGACATCAAGGGCCACATCGTCAAGAAGCTGCTGGTGTCCGAGGCCAGCGACATCGCCGAGGAGTACTACATCTCTTTCCTGCTCGACCGAGCCAACCGCACCTACCTGGCGATGTGCTCGGTGGAGGGCGGCATGGAGATCGAAGAGGTCGCGGCGACCAAGCCGGAGCGGCTGGCCAAGGTGCCGGTTGATGCGGTCAAGGGAGTCGATCTCGCGTTTGCCCGGTCGATCGCCGAGCAGGGTCACCTGCCTGCCGAGGTGCTCGACTCGGCGGCGGTCACCATCTCGAAGCTGTGGGAGGTGTTCGTCGCCGAAGACGCCACATTGGTCGAGGTAAACCCGCTGGTGCGGACCCCGGACGACCAGATTCTGGCGCTGGACGGCAAGGTCACCCTGGACGCCAACGCCGACTTCCGTCAGCCCGGCCACGCCGAGTTCGAGGACCGCGACGCCACCGACCCGCTCGAGCTCAAAGCCAAGGAGCACAACCTCAACTACGTCAAGCTCGACGGTCAGGTCGGGATCATCGGCAACGGCGCCGGATTGGTGATGTCGACGCTGGACGTGGTGGCCTATGCCGGCGAAAAGCATGGCGGGGTCAAGCCGGCCAACTTCCTCGACATCGGCGGCGGCGCTTCGGCCGAGGTGATGGCGGCCGGGTTGGACGTGATTTTGAACGACGCACAGGTGAAAAGTGTGTTCGTCAACGTCTTCGGTGGGATCACCTCGTGTGACGCGGTGGCCACCGGGATCGTGAAGGCGTTGGAAATTCTGGGCGACGACGCCAACAAGCCGCTGGTGGTGCGCCTCGACGGCAACAACGTCGAGGAAGGCCGTCGCATCCTCGCCGAGGCCAACCACCCCTTGGTGACTCTGGTACCCACGATGGACGAGGCCGCCGATAAGGCCGCCGAGTTGGCAAGCGCCTGAAAGGAATATGACCCATGTCTATCTTTCTGAACAAGGACAACAAGGTCATCGTCCAGGGCATCACCGGTAGCGAGGCCACCGTCCACACCGCCCGAATGCTCAAGGCGGGCACGCAAATTGTCGGCGGCGTGAACGCCCGCAAGGCAGGCACCACCGTCACGCACGAGGACAAGGGTGGCCGGATTCTCGAGCTGCCGGTGTTCGGCAGCGTAGCGGAGGCGATGGAAAAGACCGGCGCCGACGTGTCGATCATCTTCGTGCCACCGAAATTCGCCAAGGACGCCATCATCGAAGCCATCGACGCCGAAATCCCGTTGCTGGTGGTCATCACCGAGGGAATTCCGGTGCAGGACAGCGCGTATGCCTGGGCGTACAACGTCGACAAGGGCAAGAAGACCCGCATCATCGGGCCGAACTGTCCCGGCATCATCACGCCGGGCGAGGCGCTGGCAGGCATCACCCCCGCCAACATCAGCGGATCCGGTCCCGTCGGCCTGGTGTCCAAGTCCGGCACGCTGACCTACCAAATGATGTACGAGCTGCGCGATTTCGGGTTCTCGACGTCGATCGGCATAGGCGGCGACCCGGTGATCGGCACCACCCACATCGACGCGATCGAGGCGTTCGAGAAGGACCCCGACACCAAGGTCATCGTGATGATCGGTGAGATCGGTGGTGACGCCGAGGAGCGCGCGGCCGACTACATCAAGGACAACGTGTCCAAGCCGGTCGTCGGTTATGTCGCGGGATTCACCGCGCCGGAAGGCAAGACGATGGGCCACGCCGGCGCCATCGTGTCGGGATCGTCGGGCACCGCCGCCGCGAAGAAAGAGGCCCTGGAAGCGGCCGGGGTCAAGGTCGGCAAGACCCCGTCGGAAACCGCTGCGCTGGCCCGGAACATCCTTCAGAGCCTGTAGGCGCTCGTGAGCTGCGCCGGCGACGATGCAGAGCGATGCGATGAGGAGGAGCGGCGCTCGTGAGCTGCGCCGGCGACGATGCAGAGCGATGCGATGAGGAGGAGCGGCGCTCGTGAGCATTGACCCGCGCACGCCCGTCGTGGTCGGTGTCGGGCAGGCCGCGGAGCGCATCGACGACGCGTACTACCAGGGAATGTCGGCCGTCGAACTGGCGGCAGGCGGTGCTCGCGCCGCGCTCGATGACTGTGGCGCCGACGCCGCCAAGGTGGCCGCGTCGATCGACACCATCGCCGGTGTCCGGCAATTCGAGATCTCCGGGCCGGCCAAGGCGGTGCTTGGCAAGTCGAACAACTACCCGCGGTCGGTGGCCAACCGGATCGGCGCGGACCCCGCCCGCGTCATCTTGGAAGTTGTTGGCGGCCAAGGCCCCCAGCACCTGATCACCGAACTGGCCGGCGAGATCGCCGCCGGCCGGTCTGAGGTGGCGATGGTCTTCGGTTCCGACGCGACCTCGACCAACCGCTACTTCACCGGGTCCGATAATCGGCCGGACTTCTCCGAGGCCGTTGACGGTTCGCTGGAAGACCGCGGCCACGGCCTGGACGGACTTATCAGCCGCTACACGGTCATTCATGGGCTTGTCGATGCGCCCACTCAATACGGGCTGCTGGAGAATGCCCGGCGGGCCAGAACAGGACTCGGGCCCGCCGATTACCTACGGCGGATGGGCGAGCTGTTCGCTCCGTTCACCAAGGTGGCGGCCCAGAACCCGTTCGCCGCCGCGCCGGTCGAACGCAGCGTCGAGGAACTGATCACCGTCACTGAGCGCAACCGGATGATTTCCGAGCCGTATCCGCGGCTGCTGGTCGCCCGTGATCAGGTGAACCAGGGCGCGGCGGCCTTGCTGATGTCCGTCGAGGCTGCACGCAAACTTGGCGTGCGGGAGGACAATTGGGTCTATCTACACGGGCACGCCGATCTCGAAGAGCAGAGCCTGCTGGATCGGCCAGATCTAGGCCAGGCCCCGTCGGCGGTGATGGCGGTGCGCGAAGCGCTCTTGGTCGCCGGCATCGGCATCGACGACATCGCCACTTTCGATCTGTACAGCTGCTTTCCGGTGCCCGTCTTCAACATTTGCGACGGCATGGGAATCGCGCCGGACGACCCGCGCGGGCTGACCCTGACCGGTGGCCTGCCGTTCTTCGGCGGCGCCGGCAACAACTATTCGATGCACGGCGTTGCTGAGACGATCGCCAGGTGCCGAAGCGCGCCAGGACAATTCGGTCTCGTCGGCGCCAACGGCGGCATCTTGAGCAAGTATTCGGTCGGGGTCTACTCGACCACACCTGGCGAATGGAGACCGGACCGCAGCGCGCAACTGCAGGAGCAGATCGGCCAGGCGCCCACCGTGGCGGTGATCGAGCAGGCCGAGGGCCTGGGCACCGTCGAGACCTACACGGTCCGGCGCGACGGCGGTCGGCCGACCGGGATCGTCGTCGGCCGGCTGGACGCCAACGGCAGCCGGTTCCTTGCGACCACCGAAGACGACGAGTTGATCGGGCTGCTCACCGACGGCGACCCGCTGGGACGGTCCGTCGTCGTGCGCTCGTTCGACTACGGAAACCGCTGCGCGCTCGGCTGACTAGACGGCGCTCGTGATCGCGGCGACCAACCCTTGGGGGTCCGCGACGGTCACGGTGAGCGCCGAGTGATCACGCAGACCGAGCACGCGATGGATCCGCGGCTCGAAGTGGATGCATACACCTTCAGAGGCGTTGGTGCCGAACGTGAGTCCGTCGTCAACAACCGACAACCGGGCGCCGACCGCGGTCCACCATCGGTACGGACCGGTGACGTGCGCGTCTTCAACGCGCGACAGCGGCGCGTCGACATGGAATGGCCCGTAGCGGGCGACCAGACGGCGGTCGTCGGTCACGGTCACACCCTGCGGGCCGGGCCACGCCCGAAACGGCAGCCACATCGGGGCCAGACGAAGATCGTAGCGATAGGGGAAGTGTCGGCTCATACGGCAGCGGCCAGTTTGCCGGCCAAGCGTTCCACGTACGCGGCGACCTCGTCCGTCGACTTGTCGGGCAGTCCGAACAGCACCTCGGTGACACCCAACTCGGCCCAGTGCGCCAATTTCTCGGGCACCGGCTTGAAATCCAGCGCGACGATCTGCGGCGCGCCTTCCCGACCGGCGGCTGCCCAGGTGTCCTGCAGCAGCTTCACCGGCTCGTCGATGTCGAAATCGCGGGGCGTAGTGATCCAGCCGTCGGCGCTGCGCGCGATCCACCTGAAGTTTTTCTCGTTGCCTGCGGCGCCCACCAGCACCGGGATGCGCGGCTGGATCGGCTTGGGCCACGCCCAGCTGGGCCCGAACTTGACGAATTCGCCGTCGTAGGAAGCTTCCTCTTCGGTCCACAACGCCCGCATCGCCTCGATGTACTCACGCAGCATGGTGCGGCGCCTACCGGGCGGCACGCCGTGGTCGGCGAGTTCATCGGTGTTCCAGCCGAACCCGACACCGAGGCTGACTCGCCCACCGGATAGGTGATCGAGGGTCGCGATAGATTTCGCCAGCGTGATCGGATCATGCTCAACCGGCAACGCGACCGCGGTGGACAGCCGCACCCGCGAGGTGACCGCGCACGCCGCACCGAGGCTGACCCAGGGGTCCAGTGTGCGCATGTAGCGGTCGTCCGGCAGCGACGCGTCACCCGTCGTCGGGTGGGCGGCCTGGCGCTTGACCGGAATGTGGGTGTGCTCAGGTACGTAGAAGGTGTGAAAGCCGTGATCGTCGGCGAGGGTGGCAGCTGCCGCCGGGGTAATACCGCGATCGCTGGTGAACAGCACGAGCCCGTAGTCCATGCACTGAATTAGAACGTGTTCCAATCTTGCCGGCAAGGGCGGGGCCTCGTGATGGTCTTGAGGTCTGCGCCGCCTACTGCTCAAGGTGCGCTAGCGTGGTTGATCGGCACGCGTCGGAAACGCCCGCGCTAGTCGTCACGGCGTTCACAGAGCGGTCTGAGGTAGCGTCGCGAGAAGCGGCCGCCTGGAGTACCGGCGCCGCACGACAGTGGCGCCGCAACAGCACTGGAAGGCACAGGAGAAGCCATGACCTACTCGCCCGGCAGTCCCGGATATCCGCCCGCGCAGTCGCCCGGGGGCTACGGGGCCTCCTCCACACCCTCGTTTACGAAATCCGATGACGGTGAAAGCAATCTGAAGGTCTACCTGACCATTGGGGTACTGGTTCTCGGCTTGGCGAGCTATCTGCTGAGTTACGGCCCGATGATCACCCGCATTCTTCCGAACGGCGACGAACTCGTCGAAAGCGGCAGCACCTTGCCGATCGACCTGGGATTGCTGGCGGCGCTGCTGGCCGGGGTGAGCGTGTTGCCCAAGGTCAAGAACTACGCCGCGGTGGTGGCGGCGGTCGCCGTACTGGGCGCGCTATTGCTGGTCGAGGACACGATCGGCGCATCCGGCCGAGGCTGGGCGCTGTGGTTCGCCCTGGGCTGCGGGGTGGTCCAGGCTGTGCTTGCGGTCACCGCCCTCTTGCTGGATGCGGGCGTCATCACCCCGCCGGCGCCGCGGCCCAAGTACGACCAGTACTACGGGCAGTACGGCGGCTACTACGGTCAGCAGTCTCCCTACCAGCAGCAGTCACCTCAGCAGTCCGGCTACGGGGCCCAATACGGCGGCTACCCGTCGGGGCCGTCGACCGGCGGTTTCAGCGCGGTCGGCCCGCAGTCTGGACCCATCCCGGCTCCGCAGTCCGGACCGCAGCATGGACAACAACAAGGATCGCCCACCCCGCCAACGGGTTTCCCCAGCTTCACCCCGCCGCCGTCCTCCGGTTCCGGCGGGCCGGGTCAGGGCAACTCCGCAAACCACGCCGGTTCCGGCCAGGGTCAGCACTCGTATGGCCAGGGCCAGCAGCCGCAGGCGCCGTCGTCGCCGTCGGGCCCGTCACAGTCCTAACCGTGCGCACTCGGGCGCGGCGGGTCGCCGGCGAGGGGACCTAGTCGGTAACGTGCTCGAAGCGTGACACGGGTGCAGGACAGTCGAGCGGCGGGCGCCCGTCAGGCCCGTGACCTACTGCGGGTTGCGTTCGGCCCTGCGCTGGTGGCGTTGGTGGTCATCGCGGCGGTGACGCTGCTGCAGTTGCTGATCGCCAACAGCGACATGACCGGCGCGTTGGGTGCGATCGCCAGTATGTGGCTGGGCGTGCATCAGGTGCCGATCTCGATCGGCGGTCGCGAACTGGGCGTGATGCCGCTGCTGCCGGTCCTCTTGATGGTGTGGGGCACCGCACGCACCACCGCGCAGGCCACCCCCGCCACGGCTTCCTGGTTCGTCATCCGCTGGATCGTGGCCTCGGCACTGGGCGGTCCACTGCTGATCTCCGCCATCTCGCTGGCGGTCATCCACGACGCGGCATCGGTAATCACCGAGCTGCAGACGCCCAGCGCGTTGCGTGCGTTCATGAGCGTGCTGGTCGTCCATGCCATCGGTGCGTCGATCGGTGTCGGCTCTCGAGTCGGCCGCCGGGTTCTCGGGACGTCACCGCTGCCGGACTGGTTGGTCGATTCGTTACGTGCTGCGATGGCCGGCGTGCTGGCGCTACTCGGGCTGTCCGGCATGGTCACGGCCGCCTCGCTGGTCGTGCACTGGGGGACCATGCAGGAGCTGTACGCGATCACCAATTCGATTTTCGGTCAGTTCAGCCTGACCGTGCTGTCGGTGCTCTATGTGCCCAACGTCATCGTCGGCACTGCCGCGATGGCGGTGGGATCCAGCGCTCACCTGGGTTTTGCGACGTTCAGCTCGTTCACCGTCTTCGGCGGCGACATTCCCGCGCTGCCGGTGCTGGCCGCGGCCCCCAACCCGCCGCTGGGGCCGGCCTGGGTTGCGCTGCTTATCGTCGGCGCGTCGTCGGGGGTGGCGGTTGGACAGCAGTGCGCGCGCCGGCCGCTGCCGATCCATACGGCGATGGCGAAGTTGTTGGTCGCAGCCTCGGTGGCGGCGCTGACGATGGCCCTGCTCGGTTATGCCGCCGGCGGGCAGTTGGGCAACTTCGGCGACGTCGGGACTGACCAGACTTTCGGGTTCGCGGTGTTTCTCTGGTTCGCCGTCGTCGGTGCAGTCACCGTCGCGATGGCCGGCGGCGTCAGATACCCGCCGAGAAAGCCCAAACCCGCCCGGGCGGCGCAGCCTCCGGTAGCGCCGGAGCCGATTCTCTCGACCGACCCGCTCGACGAGTCTGACGGCGACGATCCCGGCGTCGTCGTCGAAGCTGACGATTCGTCCGCGGCCGAGCAAGCCGCCGATCAACCGCCTGCGCCGTCTGACCGTCCGGCTCTCCCCGCCGAGCGGGAGGTGCCTCCACCTGGGACCGCAGACCGGCCCGCATCGTCGCCGGACGACGATGATTGATTGTCCGCCTTCCCCCCGGGCCGCCGACGGCCCGCATCGTCGGCGGACGGATTAGGCTCGCCCTGTGCAGCAACCGTTCCGCGTGCCTCCCAGCGCACCGGCACGATTGGTGGTCTTGGCGTCGGGTACTGGTTCGCTGCTGGCGTCGTTGCTGGATGCTGCCGTCGGTGACTATCCGGCACGGGTGGTCGCGGTCGGCGTGGACCGCGACTGCCGGGCCGTCGAAATCGCCGTCGCGGCCTCGCTGCCGACCTTCACGGTGCGGTTGCCCGACCATCCCGACCGCGCTGCCTGGGACGCCGCGCTCACCGAAGCCGCCGCAGCGCATTCACCTGACCTCGTCGTCTCGGCCGGCTTCATGAAAATCCTTGGGCAGAGGTTCCTTTCACGATTTTGCGGCCGTATCCTCAACACCCACCCGACGTTGCTGCCGGCGTTTCCCGGCGCGCACGGTGTAACCGAAGCTCTGGCTTACGGTGTGAAGGTCACCGGCTGCACGGTGCACCTGGTGGACGCGGGCACCGACACCGGCCCGATACTGGCCCAGCAACCCATCCCGGTGCTCGACGACGACGACGAAGAGACCCTGCACGAGCGCATCAAGGTCGCCGAGCGGCGACTGTTGGTGGATGTGGTGGCCGCGGTGGCGACCGGCGGCGTGACCTGGAACGGACGAAAGGCGACCATCGGATGAGCAGCGACGACCGGCAGGATTCCCGGGATTCAGCGAGAAGGCCGATCCGTCGCGCACTGATCAGCGTGTACGACAAGACCGGGCTCGCCGAACTCGCCAGCGGGCTGCATGCGGCCGGTGTGGACATCGTCTCGACCGGTTCGACCGCGAAAACCATTGCCGATAAAGGAATCCCGGTAACTCCGGTGGAAGACGTAACCGGTTTTCCGGAGGTGCTCGACGGCCGGGTCAAGACGTTGCATCCACACGTGCACGCCGGCCTGTTGGCCGACTTGCGTAAACCCGAGCATGCCGCGGCGCTCGAGCGACTCGGGATCGCGGCGTTCGAGCTGGTGGTGGTCAACCTTTACCCGTTCAGCGAAACGGTGGACTCCGGTGCGAGTGTCGACGAATGCATCGAGCAGATCGACATCGGCGGACCGTCGATGGTGCGGGCGGCCGCGAAGAACCACCCGAGCGTTGCGGTGGTGGTGGACCCGCGCGGCTACGACGGTGTGCTGGCCGCACTGCAGAGCGGAGGCTTCACGCTTGCCGAGCGGAAGAGGCTGGCGTCGTTGGCGTTTCGGCACACCGCCGAGTACGACGTCGCGGTCGCCGGCTGGATGGGCTCGACGCTGGCGCCCGAGCAGCCGATGATGGCCTTCCCGGAATGGTTCGCGGGCACGTGGCACCGCTCGGCACTGCTGCGCTACGGCGAGAACCCGCATCAACAGGCGGCGCTGTACACAGATGACAGCGCGTGGCCCGGCCTGGCGCAGGCCGAGCAGCTGCACGGAAAAGAGATGTCGTACAACAACTTCACCGATGCCGACGCGGCGTGGCGGGCGGCGTTCGACCACGAGCAGACCTGCGTGGCAATCATCAAGCACGCCAACCCATGTGGGATCGCGATCTCGTCACTCTCGGTCGCCGATGCACACCGCAAGGCCCATGAATGCGATCCGCTGAGCGCATTCGGCGGAGTTATCGCGGCCAACACCGAGGTCAGCGTCGAAATGGCCGAATACGTGAGCACGATTTTCACCGAGGTGATCGTGGCGCCCGCCTACGCGCCGGGCGCGGTCGACGTGCTGGCGGGCAAGAAGAACATCCGGGTGTTGGTGGCTTCTGAGCCGCTCGGCGACACCACCGAGCGGCGTCAGATCAGCGGCGGACTGTTGATGCAGGAACGCGATCGGATCGACGCGCATGGCGACAACCCGGCGAACTGGACGCTGGTGGCCGGTGAGCCGGCTGCACCGGCCACGCTGGCCGATCTTGCCTTCGCCTGGCGGACCTGCCGGGCGGTCAAGTCCAACGCGATCGTCATCGCCGCCGGGTGTGCCACCATCGGCATCGGCATGGGCCAGGTGAATCGGGTCGACGCGGCGCGGCTGGCAGTGCAGCGCGGCGGCGATCGGGTCCGTGGCGCGGTCGCGGCCTCCGATGCGTTCTTCCCGTTCCCGGACGGCCTGGAGACGCTGGCCGCCGGCGGCGTCACCGCGATCGTGCATCCGGGCGGCTCGGTGCGCGACGACGAAGTGACCGCCGCGGCCGCCAAGGCCGGCGTGACGTTGTACCTGACCGGTGCGCGGCACTTCGCCCACTGACCACCCAGAAAGCTAAGCGCTGGCCTCGTTGCGGGCGGTCGTCACATGGCGGATGAACGCGGCAACCTCATCGACGGCGCTGCGGGCATCCGGGTTGACATCGAAGCCGAGCTGAAACATATGCATGGCCTTGTGCCACACCTGCACCCACACCGGCACGTTGTGCGCCCGCAGCCGTTCGGCCAACGCGAAGGTGTCGTTGAGCAGCATCTCGTGCGTGCCGACCTGCAGCAGGAACGGGCCAAGGCCGTGCAGGTCCGCCTCCGGCGGCATCAGCGGCGGCGGACGGGTGCCGTTCACGGTGGCGAACACGTCATAGATGAACTTCACCGTCATGAACGGAAACAACGCGTCCCGGTGATCTTTGAGCGCCCGGTACTTCAAGCTCATGTCCGCCGACGTCAGCGGTGAGAGCAGCGCCTGCCCGGCCGGCACCGGCAGGCCGGCGTCGCGGGCGGCGAGCGCGGCGTCGGCGGCCATCAGACCCCCGGCCGAATCCCCGGCCAGCACAATGCGGTCCGCGGCAAACCCATGGGACAGTACGTAACGATAGGCGTCCAGCCCGTCGGATACGGCATCTTCGATGCTGACTTGCGGCGCCAGCCGGTAACCGACGTTGAACACCTGCGCCCCCGTCACCGCGGACAACTTGCTGACGAACCGGCGGTGCGAGTTCAGGCCGAGGGTCACCAGCGCCGAGCCGTGGAAGTAGACGATGACCCGGTCGGAATCGCAGGCCGCCGGGGCGACCACCCACTCGGCCGTACAGTGCGGCAGCGCGACGGGCGTGACCTCGGTACCCGGCAGCGCGGGGATCACCCGCAGCGGTTTGTCGATCACATCGAGGCGGGCTCGCTGCATCGCCTCGGGGCGCAAACGGTTGACGACCAAGCCGATGATCGTCAAGGTGGCCAGCACCGGGCGCACGAAGATCGCCGACAACAGGGCGAGCAGGCTGGACTGCCAGCAGGCAGGCCCGAAGTGCGACGTCTCGGGTCGATCGGGCCAGTCGGATGAGTTCACGATACTGAGGGTATCGGGTAGTTGGGCGTCGCCAACTGTGAGCTTGGCATCGGCTCGCGGCGATCGTTGCGTAGGCCACTCCCGCGCCTGAACGAGGGCCGACCGTTAAGCAAAGCGTTGCAATTCTGTCGCGGGTCGTCCCGATTCTGTTCCGAACAAGATCGGATCGGAATAGGCTCAAATATTGGGCGCGTCGACGGCGGCGAGTCCTGAGCGATTCGAAAAGTATTCGAGAGGAAGAAATGCGCGCGATAACCAAAAGAACAGCGTCGTTCTCGATCGGAATTGCGGTGTTCGCGTTGGTCGGTGTGGGTTGCCACAAAGAGACCAACTCCAGTCAAGCCTCAAGTTCTGCAACGTCATCCTCGGCGTCCGCAATGACATCATCGGCTGCCGCGGAGCCGTCGACGAGCGCGGCGGCACCGACCTCGACCCAGATCGCCGGGAAAAACGGCACGGAGTACACGGTTGAGGGACCCATTCTGGCGAAGTGGGATACCCTCACCGACGAACAAAAGAAAGACCTGGGCGCACCCTACGACAACCAGAAAAACACCTTGGACAACAGTGGCGTCTACCAGCAGTTCGATGGTGGCGTCCTGATCTCTCGGAATGGGCAGCCCGTCTACTTCGTGTGGGGCAAGATCCGCGACGCGTGGAATGACGTCCAAGCTTCGCAGGGCAAGTTGGGTTATCCGACCGCTGACGAGGTGAAGGAACCCGACGGCACCTACAAGTCGACGTTCGAGCACGGCACCGTCACCTGGAAAGAGGGTGACGAGAAGGCCACCGTCACGATGAGCTGACGGTCGTCACATTCACCCCAGAAAGGTCGGGCAATCCATCCGATTGCCCGACCTTTCCTGGTTCAAGACGATGGGGAGCCATGCCGTATTCGCGTCTCCGTCGTAGCGTGGAGTGGTGACCGCACCGAACCACTTGCCCCGCACCGTCGGCGAACTCCGTGCCGCCGGGCACCGTGAACGGGGAGTCAAACAGGAAATCCGGGAAAACCTGCTGACCGGGCTGGCCGAGGGTGACGACGTCTGGCCGGGAATCCTGGGCTTCGACGACACCGTGCTACCGCAGCTGGAGCGGGCGCTGATCGCGGGCCACGACTTCGTGCTACTCGGTGAGCGGGGACAGGGAAAGACCCGGTTACTACGGGCACTGGTCGGCCTGCTCGACGAGTGGACCCCGGTGATCGGGGGCGCCGAACTGGGCGAGCATCCCTACTCGCCGATCACCCCCGAGTCGATCCGGCGGGCCGCCACGCTCGGCGATGATTTGCCGGTGGAGTGGAAGCACCGCAGTGAGCGCTACACCGAAAAGCTGGCCACCCCCGACACCAGCGTCGCCGACCTGGTGGGCGACATCGACCCGATCAAGGTCGCCGAGGGCCGCAGCCTGGGAGACCCCGAGACGATTGCTTACGGCCTGATCCCGCGGGCGCACCGCGGCATTGTCGCGGTCAACGAATTGCCCGACCTGGCCGAGCGCATCCAGGTGTCGATGCTCAACGTGATGGAGGAGCGCGACATTCAGGTGCGCGGCTACACCCTGCGGTTGCCGCTGGACGTGTTGGTGGTCGCCAGCGCCAACCCCGAGGACTACACCAACCGCGGTCGCATCATCACCCCGCTCAAAGACCGGTTCGGCGCCGAGATCCGCACGCACTACCCGCTGGAACTCGACGCCGAGGTCGGAGTGATTCTCCAGGAGGCGCATCTGAGCGCCCAGGTGCCCGACCATCTGATCCAGGTAATCGCCCGGTTCGCGCGCTACCTTCGGGAATCCAACTCGGTCGATCAGCGATCGGGGGTTTCGGCGCGCTTCGCGATCGCGGCGGCCGAGACGGTTGCAGCCGCTGCGCGGCATCGCGGCGCGGTGCTGGGCGAGACCGATCCGGTGGCGCGGGTGGTCGACCTGGGAACCGTGATCGACGTGTTGCGCGGCAAGTTGGAG
Organism: uncultured Actinomycetota bacterium; assembly: GCA_963751315.1. Lineage (GTDB taxonomy): Bacteria > Actinomycetota > Actinomycetes > Mycobacteriales > Mycobacteriaceae > Mycobacterium. Next base: position 86,131 of record CAVVUH010000020.1, read on the forward strand.
TTCGAGTCCGGGGAGGAAGGACGCGAGCAGGCCGTCCTGGAACACCTGCTGCGCCGCGCCACCGCCGACACCGCATCCAGAGCGCTCGGCGGCCTCGACGTCGGTCCGCTGGTGGCCGCGGTTGAAGGCGGTTCCGCGGTGACGACAGGTGAACGGGTCTCGGCAAAGGATGTGCTGGCGGCGCTGCCGCAGCTGCCCATCGTTGAGGCTGTCGCCAGACGGCTGGGCGCGGAATCCGAGGGTGAACGCGCGGCCGCGCTCGAATTGGCCTTGGAGGCGTTGTATTTGGCCAAGCGCGTGGACAAGGTGTCCGGGGAAGGCGAAACCGTCTATGGCTAGCCGTCACTCGTCGCGGTATTCGGCGTATACCGGCGGGCCCGACCCGCTGGCACCGCCGGTGGACCTACGCGAGGCCCTCGAGCAGATCGGGCAGGACGTGATGGCGGGCACCTCGCCGCGCCGGGCGCTCTCCGAGCTGCTGCGCCGCGGCACTAAGAACATGCCCGGAGCCGATCGGCTTGCAGCCGAGGCTAATCGCCGACGGCGAGAGCTCTTGCAGCGCAACAACTTAGATGGGACTCTGCAAGAGATCAAAAAACTCCTCGATGAGGCGGTGCTGGCTGAGCGCAAGGAACTGGCGCGAGCTCTGGACGACAATGCGCGGTTCGGCGAGCTGCAACTGGACGCGCTCTCGCCGTCGCCGGCCAAAGCCGTGCAGGAGCTTTCCGACTACGACTGGCGCAGCAGCGAGGCTCGGGAAAAATACGAGCAGATCAAGGATCTGCTCGGGCGGGAGATGCTCGATCAGCGCTTTGCCGGCATGAAACAGGCGCTCGAGGGCGCCACCGACGAGGACCGCCAGCGGGTCGGCGAGATGCTCGACGACCTGAACGACTTGTTGGACAAGCACGCTCGCGGCGAAGACACGAGTGCGGACTTTGAAGAATTCATGCACAAGCATGGCGAGTTCTTCCCAGAGAATCCTCGCAATGTCGATGAGCTGCTGGACTCCCTGGCCAAGCGGGCCGCCGCCGCGCAGCGGTTCCGCAACAGCCTGAGTGCGGACCAGCGTGCCGAGTTGGATGCGTTGGCGCAGCAGGCATTCGGTTCACCGGCGCTGATGCAGGCGTTGGGTCGACTCGACGCGCACTTGCAGGCAGCCCGGCCCGGCGAGGACTGGGATGGGTCGGCGCAGTTCTCGGGCGACAACCCGCTGGGCATGGGCGAGGGCGCCCAGGCGCTGGCCGATATCGGCGAGCTGGAGCAACTGGCCGAGCAGCTGTCGCAGAGTTATCCCGGAGCGACCATGGACGACGTCGACCTCGACGCGCTGGCGCGCCAACTCGGTGACGAGGCCGCCATCGACGCCCAAACACTCGCCGAGCTCGAGCGTGCGCTGGTCAATCAGGGCTTCTTGGACCGCGGCTCGGACGGGCAGTGGCGGCTGTCACCAATGGCGATGCGACGGCTGGGCGAAACGGCGTTGCGTGATGTGGCGCAACAGCTTTCCGGTCGCCGCGGCGAACGCGATCACCGGCGCGCGGGCGCAGCCGGCGAGCTGACCGGCGCCACCCGGCCATGGCAGTTCGGTGACACCGAGCCGTGGAATGTCACCCGCACGCTGACCAACGCGGTGCTCCGGCAGGCCGGAACTTTGGCGGACGGTCCGACCTCGGCCATTCACATCACCGTCGACGACGTCGAGGTCTCCGAGACCGAGACCCGTACCCAGGCTGCGGTGGCGCTGCTGGTGGACACCTCGTTCTCGATGGTGATGGAGAACCGCTGGCTGCCGATGAAGCGAACCGCGTTGGCGCTCGACCATTTGGTGCGCACCCGGTTTCGTTCGGATGCGCTGCAGATCATCGCGTTTGGCCGCTACGCGCGGACCATCACCACCGCGGAGCTGATGGGCCTGGAAGGGGTGTACGAGCAGGGCACCAACCTGCATCACGCGCTGGCGCTGGCCGGCCGGCATCTGCGTCGGCACCCCAACGCTCAGCCCGTCCTGCTGGTGGTCACCGACGGCGAGCCGACCGCCCACCTCGAGGACTTCGACGGAGACGGCACGTCCGTCTTCTTTGATTACCCGCCGCATCCGAGGACCATCGCTCACACCGTGCGCGGCTTCGACGATATGGCGCGGCTGGGCGCGCAGGTCACCATCTTCCGGTTGGGCAGTGATCCCGGGCTGGCCCGGTTCATCGATCAGGTTGCGCGCCGCGTCGAGGGGCGGGTCGTGGTTCCCGATCTCGACGGGCTGGGCGCAGCGGTGGTGGGCGACTACTTGCGATCGCGGCGCAGACGTTGACTATCGCTGGGTCTTGCGGTCCTTCCGCTTGATGCCGACACCGCCCCACAGCGAGAAACCGCGGATCCGCACGGTCGGCGCACCCGGCGTGCCTTCGCCGGTGACATGGTGGTCGAACCCGCCCATCACCCCGTGGCCGTGGATCTCGACGTTGACTTCGGGCGGCAGCAAGATTGTTTGCCCACCCATAATCGAACACGCGTGGATCTCGACCTCGGTGGAGGTGAAGTCGGCGTAGCGGAGGTCTATCACCCCGCCACCCCACAGCGCGAACGTCGTCAACTTCTTGGGCACGTTCCACCTGCCGCGCCGCTCGAACGCACTCATGATCGCCAGCAGCAGCATCGACGGAGCGGGCTTGCCCGCGCCGCCCCCTGGGGGGCCTACCGACGACCCAATCAAGTCGGACCGCAGGCTATCTAACTCCGCATAGGTCCGCGCCGCGTATGCCCTGGTGAGTCGGTCTTCGTAGTCGCTCATCTGCAGGCGACCCTGAGCGGCAGCGTCAGTGAGCAACTGGGCGACCTGAATGCGATCGGTATCCGCGGCACGCGTCGACGCGTCCCGCTCATCTTGCGCGCCCCGCTGCGCCTTCTTGCTCATCACTTACGAGCGTACGACGAACAGATTTTGCGGCAAGGCAACTTCGCTAAACTGTGTCCCCACGCTGTTGGGGGGCCCAGCGTGCTGGGCGTTTCTGCAGGAAAGCGAGCATGCCCTCGCGGGCTTCTTCCGAGACGAACAGTCGCGCCGAGTCGGTGCTGAGCCGCTCGGCGTCGCGGTCAAAGCCGTCCAGGATGGCCGCGGTGGTCAGTGCCTTGGACGCGGCCAACCCCTGCGGTGAGGCGCGCCCGATGTCGGCGACGAGCGACGCCACCGCCGCGCCGACGTCGTCGGCGGCCATGGTGATCAGCCCGATCGCGGCCGCCGTGGCGGCGTCGAACGTCTCGCCGGTCAGGTAGTAGCGTGCGGCGGCGCGGGCGGACATCTTCGGCAGCAGGGTCAGCGAGATGATCGCCGGCGCGACGCCGATCCGGGCCTCGGTCAACGCGAAGGTGCTGCGCGGCCCGGCGACCGCGATGTCGCCCGCGCCGACCAGGCCCATCCCGCCGGCACGGACATGGCCGTCGACGGCGACGATCACCGTCAGCGGCGACTCGACTATCGCGCGCAGCAGTGCGGCCATTTCGCGGGCCCGCTCGGCGGCCATCTCGCCCGGATCCGCACCCGTTGCTGCCGAGCCTTCCGACAGGTCGGCCCCCGCGCAGAAGGTGTTCCCGGTGTGGCCGAGCACGACGGCTCGCACCGCGGGATCGGCGGCCGCATCGCGCAGGCCCTGATGCAGCTGGCTGACCAGCGTGGTGGACAGCGCGTTGCGGTTATGCGGCGAGTTCAGCGTCAGCCGTGCGATGTGCCCCTCGACTGTGTACTCGACCAGCCTGTCCATCAGTAGGACCGGGGCAGGCCCAGCGACGTCTGCGCCACAAAGTTGAGCACCATCTCCCGGCTCACCGGGGCGATCCGGCCCAGTCGGGCCGACGCCAGCATGGCGGCGACGCCGTACTCCTTGGTCAGACCGTTGCCGCCCATGGACTGCACGGCCTGGTCGACCGAGCGCGTCGCCGCTTCGGCGGCAGCGTATTTAGCCATGTTGGCGGCCTCGGCCGCGCCCATGTCGTCGCCGCTGTCGTAGAGCATCGCGGCCTTCTGCATCATCAGCTTGGCGAGTTCGACCTCAATGTGGCACTGCGCCAACGGATGTGACAGACCCTGGTGCGCACCGATCGGGGTAGACCACACCTGGCGGGTCTTGACGTAGTCCGCGGCCCGTTCGAGCGCGAACCGTCCCATGCCGACGGAGCTGGCCGCGCCCATGATGCGCTCAGGATTCAGTCCGGCGAAAAGCTGTGCGATGGCGCCATCTTCGGCGCCGACGAGGGCTTCGCTTGGCAGCCGTACGTCGTCGAGGAAGACCTGGAACTGGCGCTCGGGGCTGATCAGCTCCATCTCGATCGGCGTGTAGCCAAGGCCGGGGGCATCGGTCGGTACGACGAACAGCGCCGGTCGCAGCTTGCCGGTTTTGGCTTCCGCGGTCCGCGCAACCACCAGCACCGCCTGCGCCTGGTCGATGCCGGAGATGTAGACCTTCTGGCCCTTGAGGATCCAGTCCCCGCCGTCACGACGGGCGGTGGTGGTGATTTTGTGCGAGTTGGATCCGGCGTCCGGCTCGGTGATCGCGAATGCCATCGTCAGTGAACCGTCAGCGATGCCGGGAATCCAGCGCTGCTTCTGTTCGTCGGTGCCGAACTTACTGATGATCGTGCCGTTGATGGCGGGTGACACCACCATCAGCAGCAGCGCGCTACCCGCGGCCGCCATCTCCTCCATCACCAGCGACAATTCGTACATCCCGGCACCGCCACCGCCGTACTCCTCTGGAAGATTCACTCCGAGGAAGCCGAGTTTGCCTGCCTCCTGCCACAATTCGTCGGTGTGCTCGTGTGCACGGGCCTTCTTCAGGTAGTACTCGCTGCCGTATTTGGATGCCCACGCGGCTACGGACTTGCGCAGCGCTTGGCGCTCTTCGTTTTCGATGAAGCTGGTGTCGGTCATTGCGGATCTCCTTCTTGAACGCTTTCGGGCGACTCCACCCTTGCCAGGACGGCGCCTACTTCGACTTGCTGGCCTGTGTTCACGTTGAGCTCGACGAGCGCACCGTCGGTCGGGGCGGTGATGGTGTGCTCCATCTTCATCGCTTCCAGCCAGATCAGCGGCTGGCCGGCTGTGACGGCATCGCCGACCGCGGCGCCCAGCCGGATGACGTTGCCGGGCATGGGCGCTACCAGCGAACCCTTTTCTACGGCCGATCCCGGCTCGGGGAAGCGAGCCAGCGCGACCAGGTGCACCGGGCCGCGCGCCGAGTCGACATACATGTCTGGGCCGTAGCGCGCGATTGCGAAACTGCAAGCCACACCGTCGCCGTCGGCCAACACGACCTCGTCCGGCGTCGCCGAGACCAGTCGGGCCGGCTCGTCATCGGCCAGCACCAATCCCGTTCTGGTGAAGCGGTATTCGACTCTGTGCTCGTGGTCGGCCTCGTCGCGGTAGGTCTTCACCTGGTATCCCGACGCAAGGTTGCGCCAACCGCTGGGAATCGAGCCGAGGACGGTGGCGGTGGCGCGATTGTGTGCCGCGTCGGCGAGCGCGGCGGCGATCGCCGACAACCGGATCGTCGCGTCGTCGGCCAGCGGAGCCGACAGCTCAGCCAGCCCGTGGGTGTCGAAAAAGGCTGTGTCGGTGGCGCCGTCGAGGAATGCCGGATGACGCAGCACATTGACCAGCAGCTCGCGGTTGGTGCGCAGGCCGTGTAGGTGGGTTCTGGCCAGCGCGTCGGCGAGCACCAGCGCCGCTTGCGGCCGTGTCGGAGCGTATGAGATCACCTTGGCCAGCATCGGGTCGTAGTGAATTGACACTGCGAACCCGTCGGCGATGCCCGAATCCAGCCGAATCCCGGTTCGCCCACCCAGCGACGAGAACTCGGACCGAACGACCGGCACGTCGAACGTGTGCACCACGCCCGCCTGCGGCTGCCAGCCTCGGGCGGGATCTTCGGCATAGAGCCGGGCCTCAATCGAATGTCCTTGAGCGGTTGGCGGTTCGGCCTCAAGCCGACCGCCGTCGGCCACCGCGAGCTGCAGCTCGACAAGATCCAGGCCGGTGGTCTCCTCGGTGACCGGATGCTCGACCTGCAGCCGGGTGTTCATTTCGAGGAAGTAGAACTCGCCGGCATCGTCGGCGAGGAACTCCACCGTTCCGGCGCCGGTGTAGCCGATCGCCGCGGCAGCCAGCCGGGCCGCCTCGAAAAGTTTGCCGCGCATCCCCGGTGTGCGCTCAACCAGAGGGGACGGGGCTTCTTCGATGATCTTCTGGTGGCGGCGCTGAATCGAGCATTCCCGTTCGCCGACGGCCCACACGGTTCCGTGGCTATCGGCGAGTACCTGGACCTCGACGTGGTGGCCGGTGGGCAGGTAGCGCTCACAGAAGACCGTCGGGTCGCCGAATGCAGACTGGGCCTCACGCCGCGCCGCGGCGACTTCACCAGGCAGAGCTGATAATTCGCGTACTACCCGCATCCCACGACCGCCACCGCCCGCGGAGGCCTTGACCAGCACCGGCAGCTGGCCTTCGGTGACCGCGTCGGGGTCGAGTTCGTCGAGCACCGGCACACCGGCGGCGGCCATCATCTTCTTGGACTCGATCTTGGAGCCCATCGCCCGCACCGCATCTACCGGCGGTCCAACCCAAATCAAGCCCCCGCTTTGCACCGCGGCAGCGAACTCGGCGTTTTCCGAGAGGAATCCATAGCCGGGGTGCACCGCGTCGGCGCCGGCCGCGCGGGCCGCGGCGATGATCGTCTCGGCGTTCAGGTAGTCGTTGGTCCGCGGCAGCCGCACCCGGGCGTCGGCCTCGGCGACGTGCGGGGCTGCGGCGTCGGGATCGGTGTAGACGGCGACGGTGCCCAGTCCCAGCCGACGGCAGGTCGCGAACACCCGTCGGGCGATCTCGCCGCGGTTGGCAACCAGAACTCGAGTGATTCCCATCAGCTCACATCCGGAAGACGCCGAAGTTCGACGTCCCTTTGATCGGGCCATTGGCTATGGCGGACAAACACATTCCTAGTACGGTGCGGGTGTCGCGCGGGTCGATCACCCCATCGTCATAGAGCATCCCGGACAACACCAACGGTAGCGACTCGGCCTCGATCTGGCCTTCGACAGCGGCCCGCATCGCCGCGTCGGCTTCCTCGTCGACTTGCTGACCCCCTGCCTCGGCAGCGGCCCGGCTCACGATCGACAACACCCCGGCCAGCTGTGCGCCGCCCATCACGGCGGCCTTGGCGCTCGGCCAGGCGAACAAGAACCGCGGGTCGTAGGCCCGGCCGCACATGCCGTAATGGCCGGCGCCGTACGACGCGCCGATCAGCAACGAGATGTGCGGGACCGTGGAATTGGAGACGGCGTTGATCATCATCGAACCGTGCTTGATCATGCCGCCCTCCTCGTACTCCTTGCCCACCATGTATCCGGTGGTGTTGTGCAAGAACAACAGTGGCGTGTTGGACCGGTTGGCCAGCTGGATGAACTGGGTGGCCTTTTGCGACTCCTCGCTGAACAACACACCGCGCGCATTGGCCAGGATGCCCAGCGGGTAGCCGTGCAGCCGGGCCCAGCCGGTGACCAGCGACGAGCCGTACAGCGCCTTGAACTCGTCGAATTCGGAGCCGTCGACGATGCGGGCGATCACTTCCCGCGGATCGAACGGGACGCGTAAATCGGATGGCACGATGCCGATCAGCTCCTCGGCGTCGAACAGCGGCTCGACGACCGGTGCGGGTGCGGGTCCCTGTTTGGCCCAGTTCAGCCGCGCTACGATGCGACGCCCGATGCGGATGGCGTCGAGTTCGTCGACGGCGAAGTAGTCGCCCAAACCCGAGATGCGGGAGTGCATTTCGGCGCCACCCAGCGACTCGTCGTCGGACTCCTCGCCGGTCGCCATCTTCACCAGGGGTGGGCCGGCCAGAAAGACTTTCGAGCGTTCCTTGATCATCACGACGTGATCGGACATCCCGGGCACATAGGCCCCGCCCGCGGTGGAGTTACCAAACACCAAAGCGATGGTGGGGATCCCGGCCGCCGATAGGCGGGTCAGGTCGCGGAACATCCGTCCGCCAGGGATGAAAATTTCCTTCTGTGTGGGTAGATCCGCGCCGCCGGATTCCACGAGCGATATCACCGGAAGCCGGTTTTCGAAAGCTATCTGGTTGGCCCGCAGGATCTTCTTCAGCGTCCAAGGATTGCTGGTGCCGCCTTTGACGGTGGGGTCGTTGGCGACGATCATGCATTCGACACCTTCGACGACGCCAATTCCGGTGACCGTACTTGCGCCGACCTTGAATGCGCTGCCCCAGGCCGCCAGTGGGCTTAGTTCGAGGAACGGACAGTCGGGGTCGACGAGCAGTTCGATGCGTTCCCGGGCGGTCAACTTGCCGCGGGCGTGGTGACGTTCGACGTACTTGGGGCCGCCACCGCCAAGTGCTTTGGCGAGCTCGCCTTCGATTTCGACGAGTCGGGTGCTTGCCGCCGCCGCCGCGTCGGAATAGGCGTCGCACGTCGGGTCGAGCGCGGATCGCAGCGTGGTCATATGGCGCCGCTCCTTCTCATCGCTGCGCTCTGCATCGTCGCCGGCGCGGTCATGACTGGTACCCGAGGGTTTTCGCGGCCAGCGAGATCAGGATTTCGGTTGTGCCGCCGCCGATACCGAGGATCCGCATGTCCCGGTACTGGCGTTCGACTTCTGATTCGGACATGTACCCCATGCCGCCGAACAGCTGAACGGCTTGGTTGGCCACCCATTCGCCCGCCTCGACGGCGGTGTTCTTGGCGAAACACACCTGCGCGATGAGGTTGGTCTCGCCGGCCAGTTGGCGCTCCACCACATTGTGCGCGTAGACGCGGGCGACATCGATGCGACGGGCCATCTCGGCGAGCGTGTTCTGCACGGCTTGGCGGGAGATCAGTGGCCGGCCGAACGTCTCGCGGTCGCGGCACCACTGTACGGTGATGTCCAGGCACCGCTGGGCACTCGAATATGCCTGTGCCGCAAGGGCGATGCGTTCTGCGACGAATGCCTGCGCGATCTGGGCGAAGCCGCTGTTCTCCGCCCCGACCAGGTTGGCCGCCGGAACGGCCGCGTCGGTGTAGGACAGCTCCGCGGTGTCCGAGGACCGCCAGCCCATCTTGTCCAGCTTGCGGGTGACTTGAAAACCAGGAGTACCCCGGTCCACCGCCAGCAACGAAACTCCGCCCGCGCCGGGCCCACCCGTGCGCACCGCGGTGACGACGTAGTCGGCGCGCACGCCGGAGGTGATGTAGGTCTTGGCGCCGTTGACGATGTACTTATCGCCGGCCCGCGTCGCCGTCGTCCGCAAGTGGCCGACATCGGAGCCCCCGCCGGGCTCGGTAATGGCCAACGCGCCGATCAGCTCGCCGGCCAGCGTCGGGCGGACGAACTTCTCGATCAGCCGCGCATCGCCGGACGCGATCATGTGCGGCACCGCGATGCCGCAGGTGAACAGCGACGCGAACACGCCGCCGGGAACACCGGCCTCGTGCAGCTCTTCGCAGATCACCACCGCGTCGACGCCGTCGCCACCCCCGCCGCCGACAGCCTCCGGGAAGTTGGCCCCCAGCAATCCGGCCGCGCCTGCGCGCCGGTGCAAGTCGCGCGGCAACTCACCGATCCGCTCCCACTCGTGGACGTGGGGCAAGATCTCCCGCTCGGCGAATGAGCGCGTGGTCTTGCGGAGCTGGTCGCGCTCGGGTGTGTCCCAGATGTTCACAAGAGCCTTTCCGGAATGTCGAGATGGCGGCTACGTAGCCATTCGCCCAGCCCCTTGGCCTGGGGGTCGAATCGCGCCTGGTAGGCAACGCCCTGGCCGAGGATGTCCTCGATGACGAAATTCAGTGCGCGCAGGTTGGGTAGCAGGTGACGGGTGACCGGCAGATCGGCCGTCTCGGGCAGCAGCTCTTTGACTATCTCGACGGTGAGGGCGTTGGCCAGCCAGCGCCACTGCTCCTCGGTGCGCACCCATACTCCGACGTTGGCCGAGCCGCCCTTGTCACCGCTGCGGGCCGCCGCGACCCGGCCCAGCGGCACCCGCCGGACCGGCCCCGCCGGCAACGGCTCCGGCAGCGGTGGCGGATCAGCCGGGGTCAGCTCGAGAGTCTCAGTGGCACAGGGAATCTCGACGCGGGTGCCATCGGCGTGCACAGCGATGTGCGGCACCCGGGAGGCGTCGACATAGCCGGGGGTGAACACTCCGTACACCTGACCGTCGCCGGGCGGAGCGGTGACAGTGAAGCCCGGATAACTGGCTAGTGCCAATTCCACTGCGGCTGCAGAAAACTGGCGTCCGACGTTCGCAGGGTCGGGGTCGCGGACCACGCAGCGAAGCAGGGCGCTGGCCGCTTCTTCGGTATCGGCGTCGGCGTGGTCGGTGCGGGCCAGGGTCCAGTCCAACTCGGCGGGTTTGACGGTGAGCGCACCCTCCAATTGGCGACACACCAACTCGGCCTTTTCTTCGATATCCAGGCCGGTGAGCACGAACGTCATCGCGTTGCGGAACCCACCGATGCTGTTCAGCGAGACCTTCAGCGTGGGCGGCGGTGGTTCGCCGGCCACCCCGCTGATCTTCACCCGATCGGCGCCGTCGGCGGACAGTTCGATGGTGTCCATCCGGGCCGTGACATCCGGGTTGGCGTAGCGAGCGCCGCCGACCTCGTAGAGCAGTTGCGCGGTGACGGTGTCGACGCTGACCAACCCGCCGGTGCCCGGGTGCTTGGTGATCACCGACGAGCCGTCGGCGTGGATCTCGGCCAGCGGGAAACCGGCATAGGTCAAATCCGGGACCTCGGTGAAAAACGAGAAATTGCCGCCGGTGGCTTGGATGCCGCATTCGATCACGTGGCCGGCGACCACGGCGCCGGCCAGTTGGTGATAGTCGGTCCGGCGCCAGCCGAAATGTGCGGCCGCCGGCCCGACGGTCACCGACGCGTCGGTGACCCGGCCGGTGACGACGACGTCGGCGCCGCTGTTGAGGCAGTCGACGATGCCCCAGGCGCCGAGGTAGGCATTGGCCGTCAGCGGCGCGCCCAGCCCGAGTTCCTCGGCGCGTGACGCCAGGTCGTCACCGTCGACGTGGGCGACCTGGGCCGGCACACCCACGCGCTGCGCCAGGGCGCGTACCGCGTCCGCGAGGCCGGCGGGGTTCAGGCCGCCGGCGTTGGCGACGATGCGCACCCCGCGGTCGTGCGCCAGGCCCAGGCACTCCTCGAGCTGGGTCAGGAACGTCTTGGCGTAGCCGCGATCAGGGTGCTTCATCCGGTCGCGGCCGAGAATCAGCATGGTCAACTCGGCCAGGTAGTCACCGGTGAGGTAATCGAGCTCGCCGTCGGTCAGCATCTCGCGCATCGCGGCGAGTCGGTCACCGTAGAACCCCGAGCAGTTCCCAATCCGGACCGGCGCAGAGGAAGCACCAGAAGAAGCCATGCCTGTCTCCTCCCTCCAGCCGACAGCCGGACGCACCAACCAACCGGTAGGTTAGCGGGTAGCGCCGGTGTCACGTCAAGGATGCTCCTTCGTGCTGGGGGCTGCGCCTGCCAGGTCCGGGCGCCGATTTTTGTGCGCAGCAGGTCACCGACTATTATTGACTGCAACTTCGCCGTCGAGGATGCTTGCGCGGCGACCCCCCTACCAGTAGTGAGGCCCGATTATGGCTGTGCCAAAGCGCAGGATGTCGCGCGCGAACACCCGGAGCCGGCGCGCGCAGTGGAAGGCTGCCAAGCCCGAACTTGTCGGTGTGACGGTGGCCGGCCAGCACCACAAGGTGCCGCGCCGGCTGCTCAAGGCGGCGCGCCTCGGACTGATTAACCTGGATCGCCGCTAACTTTTTCGCCATGAGCCTTGCCGCCCGGCAACGACGCGGGCCGCACTGCGGCCCCCCGAAGAGCTGGGCAATTAGCCCGCGCGCCTCTCAGGCCGCTCTCAGGCGATTGGATGAAACTGGTGGCCGTGCGAATTCTTGTCGTTGACGACGATCGAGCGGTGCGCGAGTCGCTGCGCCGCTCGCTTTCCTTCAACGGTTACTCGGTCTCGTTGGCGGAAGACGGCGTCGAGGCTCTTGAGATGATCGCCTCCGACCGGCCCGACGGGCTGGTTCTCGACGTCATGATGCCGAGGCTGGACGGCCTGGAAGTATGCCGTCAGCTGCGCAGCACCGGTGACGATCTGCCGATCCTGGTGCTGACCGCCCGCGACACGGTCTCCGAACGGGTTGCCGGCCTCGACGCCGGCGCCGACGACTATCTGCCGAAGCCGTTCGCGCTTGAAGAGCTGTTGGCCCGTATGCGGGCGCTGCTGCGCCGCACCAGAATCGAAGACTCCGCCGACTCGGTGGCCATGACGTTCGGAGATCTCACCCTCGACTCGGTGACCCGTGAAGTCACTCGCGGGCAACGCCAGATCAGCCTCACCCGCACCGAATTCGCTCTTTTGGAGATGTTGATCGCCAATCCGCGACGGGTGCTGACCCGCAGCCGGATTCTCGAGGAGGTGTGGGGCTTCGACTTTCCCACCTCAGGTAACGCGCTGGAAGTGTACGTCGGATACCTGCGTCGCAAGACCGAAGCAAATGGAGAGCCGCGATTGATCCACACCGTGCGCGGGGTGGGTTACGTGCTTCGCGAAACACCGCCCTGATGCCCTTGTTCCACCAGCGGAGTCGAGCTCAGCTGCGAGCTAGCACCTCGTTGTCGCTGCGGTGGCGGGTGATGCTGCTGGCGATGTCGATGGTGGCGATGGTGGTCATCCTGATGGCGGTCGCCGTGTACGCGGTGATCTCCGCGGCACTGTACAAAGACATCGACAACCAGCTGCAGAGCAGAGCTCAGCTGTTGATCGCCAGCGGATCGTTGGCGGCCGATCCTGCGAAAGCCATCGAGGGCACCGCCTATTCGGACGTCAACGCGATGCTGGTGAACCCCGGCCGATCGATCTTCACGGCCAACCAGGAGGGCCAGACACTGCCGGTCGGACCGGCGGAGAAGGCGGTCATCCGCGGCGACCTGTTCATGTCGCGGCGCACGGTGGCCGATCAGCGGGTACTGGCCGTTCATTTGCCGAACGGGAGCTCGCTGCTGATCTCCAAGAGTTTGGCGCCGACCGACGCGGTGATGACGAAGCTTCGCTGGGTGCTGCTGATCGTCGGCGGGGTCGGCGTCGCCGTGGCCGCGGTTGCCGGTGGGATGGTCACCCAGGCCGGGCTCCGTCCGGTGGGCCGGCTGACCGAGGCGGCCGAGCGGGTGGCCCGCACCGACGATCTGCGGCCCATCCCGGTGTTTGGCAGCGACGAATTGGCACGGCTGACCGAGGCATTCAATTTGATGCTGCGAGCCCTGGCCGAATCCCGGGAACGCCAGACACGTCTGGTCGCCGATGCGGGCCACGAGCTGCGCACCCCGCTGACGTCGCTGCGCACCAACGTCGAGCTGCTGATGGCCGCGATGGAACCGGGTGCGCCGCCGCTGCCTGAACAGGAGATGGTCGGTCTGCGGGCCGATGTGATAGCGCAGATCGAGGAATTGTCAACGCTGGTAGGCGATTTGGTGGACCTGACCCGAGACGACGCCGGCGAAGTAGTACACGAACCGGTCGACGTCAGCGAGATCATCGACCGTTGCCTCGAGCGAGTACGGCGGCGCCGCAACGACATTGAGTTCGATGTCGACGTGACGCCCTGGCAGGTCTACGGCGACCCCGCCGGCCTGTCGCGTGCGGTGCTCAACCTGATGGACAATGCGGCCAAATGGAGTCCGTCGGGGGAGACGGTAGGTGTCAGGCTCCGGCAGCTGGACCCATCGCACGCCGAGTTGGTGGTCTCCGACCACGGGCCGGGGATCCCGGCGCAGGAGCGGGCACTGGTGTTCGAACGTTTCTTCCGCTCGACCGCGGCGCGGGCGATGGCCGGATCGGGTCTTGGGCTGGCGATCGTCAAACAGGTGGTCCTCAATCACGGCGGCGCGCTGCGCGTCGAAGACACCGTCCCGGGTGGCCAGCCCCCGGGGACGTCGATCTATGTGTTGCTGCCCGGCCGGCCGATCCCGCCATCGCAGTACCCGACTCCTGAGGCGGCTGCGGCGGATGTTAACTCCTCGATAAAAACGGGGAACTCTCCAGGTGCAGCCAACGTTGTCTCAGTCGAATCTCAGACCACGCAGGCAAGGTAGTTCTCCAGTTACTGTTTGAGTCTGAACCGACCGTTCAAGGAAGAAAGTGACCTAGCGACATGACGAATCACCCGAGGTATTCGCCACCGCCGCAGCAGCCCGGGTACCGCCCGGTGTCCGATCAGCGGGGGGCCCCAGGCTATTCCGGTCACGGACAGCAGCAAACCTATCCTCAGCACTACGACTGGCGTTACGGTCAGCAGCCGCATGGCCAGCAGCCGCCGTACGGCTCCTTCGGCAGCGGCCAGCCCGGCCATGCCGGCGGCCCGCCGACTGCCCAATTGGGTATACCCCGAAAGCGTTCCCGCGGAGGAGCTTTGGCCGTCGGCGCGTTGGCGATCGCGGTCGTATCGGCCGGCATCGGCGGTGCCGCGGCGTCGGTGGTCGAGCACAACGGTCATCTTTCCATCGCGAGCGACGGATCGACGTTCGGCGGCGCGGCTCCAAGCGTGCCGGCCGGGAACGCCCCGGTAGGCACTGTCGAGCAGGTCGCCGCCAAGGTGGTACCCAGTGTGGTCATGCTCGAGACCGATCTCGGTCGTCAGTCCGAGGAGGGTTCGGGCATCATCTTGTCCTCGGACGGGCTGATCTTGACCAACAACCACGTCGTCGCCACTGCGGCCAATCCCGGTCACGCCGCTCCGCCGCACGCGCCGCCGCCCGAGGGACACGCGCCGCCGCCCGAGGGAATTGACCCCACGGACCCACCTGGCCCCCCGGAGTCAGGTGGCCCCCGGGAGCCGGACAGCGGACGGCCCAACGGAAAGCCGAAGACCACGGTGACGTTCTCCGACGGGCGTACCGCGGAGTTCACCGTGGTGGGAGCAGATCCCACCACTGACATCGCAGTGGTTCGGGTGCAAGGCATTTCAGGATTGACGCCGATCAGCCTGGGCTCATCAGCGAACCTGCGCGTCGGCCAGCCGGTGATGGCCGTCGGGTCGCCGCTCGGCCTGGAGGGCACGGTGACCACCGGGATCGTCAGCTCACTCAACCGCCCGGTGTCCACGACCGGCGAGACGGGTAACCAGAACACCGTTCTCGACGCGATCCAGACCGACGCCGCGATCAACCCCGGTAACTCCGGCGGCGCGCTGGTCAACATGAGCGGACAGCTGGTCGGCGTCAACTCTGCGATTGCCACACTGGGCGGCGACTCGCCCGATGCGCAGAGCGGTTCGATCGGACTTGGCTTTGCGATCCCGGTCGATCAGGCCAAGCGGATCGCCGACGAGCTGATCAAGACCGGAACGGCGTCGCATGCGTCGCTGGGCGTTCAGGTCACCAACGACAAGGGCACACCAGGCGCCAAAGTCGTCGAGGTGGTACCGAATGGTGCGGCGGCAGCCGCCGGCCTGCCGGGCGGCGTCGTGGTCACCAAGGTCGACGACCGTACGGTCAACAGCGCCGACGCCTTGGTCGCCGCCGTGCGATCCAAGGCACCCGGCGACAAGGTCACGCTGACGTACAAAGATCCATCGGGCGACAGCAAGACCGTGCAGGTCACCTTGGGCAAGGCGCAGCAGTGATGAGAGTCGCTGCATCGTGGTCGGACCCCAGATATACGGTTGCAACCATGGAACAGAGCGCTGAGTTGGTCGGCAGGGCACTCGTCGTGGTCGTCGACGACCGGACCGCCCACGGAGATGAGGATCACAGCGGGCCACTGGTCACCGAACTGCTCACCGAAGCGGGCTTCGTTGTCGACGGCGTGGTCGCCGTCGCTGCCGACGAGGTGGAGATCCGCAACGCACTGAATACCGCGGTGATCGGGGGAGTGGATCTGGTGGTATCGGTCGGCGGCACCGGCGTGACGCCGCGCGACGTCACCCCGGAAGCCACCCTGGAAATTCTCGATCGCGAACTACTCGGCATCTCCGAGGCCATCCGGGCGTCAGGCTTGTCGTCGGGCATCATCGACGCCGGCTTGTCACGTGGTTTGGCGGGCATCTCGGGGAGCACCCTGGTGGTCAACCTCGCCGGTTCGCGATACGCGGTGCGCGACGGCATGGCTACTTTGAATCCGTTGGCGGCCAGCATCATCGGCCAACTCTCCAGCTTGGAGATTTGACTCCGGCATGGCCAGGCGAGGCAGCGACGACCGAAGCTTGATCAACCAGGTGTTCGGGACCGAGCTGCCTCAAGAGTCGACCGACGAGCGTGATCGCGACGCCGATGATCGCGAGCGGTGGCTGAGAGAGAACGTCCCCCCGCACCACGGTTGACCGGCAACTCGCCGATGTCACGGCATGAATACCCTTGCGTGACTAATTCGCCGCAAAGCCCGCAATCGCCGTCATACGGACTTACGGTTTTTTCGGGCGATCTTGCGTCGCCTTATTCATTTCGTGATGACGGAGGTGGCTTTCGTGTTCAAAGGATTCAGAGATTTCGTAATGCGGGGTGACGTGATCACCGTTGCAGTCGGGTTGGTCGTGGCCTTGGCGTTCTCGAACCTGGTCAAGGCTTTCACCGACAGTGTGATCAATCCGCTGGTCGCCGCGGCACAGCCGCATACCACCTTCGGGTTGGGCTGGCAGCTCGGCAATGCGGGCAACAAGGAGACTTTCGTCGACATGGGAGCCTTCATCGGGGCAATTGTCTACTTCATAGTCTTCATGACCACCATCTACGTCGTGATCGTGTTGCCCTACAAGCACATCCAGAAGCGCCGCGGGGTAACCGTGTTCGGTGATGAGCCCGCGACCAAGGCGTGTAACGAGTGCATGTCGGACATCCCCGAGTCCGCACACAAGTGCAAGTACTGTGCCAGCGACCAGCCGGCGGCCGCCTGAAACATCTTTCCCCCGCACTCAATGCAGGGTGAGGGTCACGGTCTGTGTCAACGCGGCGCCGGCCACTGCATTGGCCGAGGCGGCCGGCAGCGCCACCAGGACCACACGCTCGCTGGTCGCGGCCTGAGCCTTCTGCTTCGCCGAGACCAGGACCACGATCGCGCCGGTGGCAACGACCCTGGCGGCAGCTGCGGAGTTGGTCTCCGACGCGGCGACGATGTCAACAACATCACCGGGTCGGACCAGCTCCGCCACGGCGATATCCACCGGGTGCACGGGCACGAGCCGCGCGTCTGGCCCCGCGGCTGACTCGGCCAGCCGGCGGCCCAGCAAGCGGACGTCGGTCAGCACTTCACCGCGCCGGGTCGGCCCGGCCAGTGTCGAACCGACGATAGTGTCGATGTCGGATTGTGAGCCGTCGGGAATGGTTGGTGCTAAACGCTTTTCGAGTCGGAGATCGTCGGCAGTCAGCGCGGCTCCCGGGCTGAGATCGCGGGCTGCCACCACCACCTGAGCGCGCTCGCCGTCGGGGTTGGGCCGCAGTGCCGCAACACCGGCAAGGACGACGAGCCCCGCCGCGGCGATTCGCCGGGCCAGTACGGTTCGCGACCAGTCCGGGCGCAACCACTGCGAGATCCGGGCCGGTAGCGACGGATTCAGTGATTTCAGGGACTCCCCCACGCCGCAACGGTAAGTGCGGCTGGGTACTGCGCGCGGCCGCCGGGACGCCGCTTGTGGATAACCGGCTAGCTGGCGGCGGCCGTCGCTGACTTCGAGCTTGCCGAGTCCGACTTGTCGCTGGAGGTACTCGACTTTTCCGATGAGCCGGACTTGTCGCTGCTGCTCGATCCCTCCGCGCTCGACGTCGAGCTCGTCTTGGCGGACCCGTTGACCGAATTCTTCGCCGACTCACGGCTGTCGGTGCGGTAGAAACCGCTGCCCTTGAACACCACGCCGACGGAGTTGAACAGTTTGCGTAGCCGACCAGAGCACTGCTCGCATGTGGTCAAGGCGTCGTCGGTGAAGGCCTGAACCACATCGAAGCGATTGCCGCACTCGGTGCACGCGTAGCTGTAAGTCGGCACAGAAACCTCCGTGATGGTCTAAACGGTTAGCACTCTACAGTCTCAAGTGCTAGAACCGCTATGTGGCGCGTGTCATTCCCGCCCGGCGCGGCCGGTGGAGGGACACGCTGGCGCTGCTGGTCATCGTCGTGATCGCCGCCGGTGTCGGGTGGCTCTACGTCCGCGACCTCCGAAGCCGGGAACCCGCCCTGCAGGAGTTCCCCGCCAACCCGGCCTACGACACGGTCCGGCGGCAGCTTGAGGCGCTGCCCGTCAAGGGGTGGGATCGCTTCGAGGACTTCAATCGCGGCCGGTTCGGCGAGCCCTGGAGTGATGATGTCAACGTGGAGTTCGGTCACAACGGCTGCAACACCCGCGACGACATCCTGCGGCGCGACCTGGTCGACTTGCAGGTGCGGCCCGGGACCTGCTTCGCGCAGAGTGGCATCCTGCACGACCCCTACACCGGAGCGACCATCGTTTTCGTGCGCGGCCCGGACACCTCGCCCGCCGTGCAGATCGACCATGTGGTGTCGCTGTCCGATGCTTGGTACAAGGGCGCACGGGGCTGGGACGACCAACGCCGCCGCGACTTCGCCAACGATCCGCGCAATCTGTTGGCCGTCGCCGGTCAGGTCAACTTCGACAAGGCGTTTCGCGACGCCGCTTCATGGTTACCGCTGAACGTGGCATTTCGGTGCGCGTTCGTCGCCCGTCAGGTCGGGGTCAAGACCGACTACCAGCTGTGGGTGTCGGGCCGGGAGAAAGACGCGATGCGACGGGTGCTGCGGGGCTGCTAGGTGTCGCCGAGTCCGATCAGGCCGCGGCCGGGAGTCAGCGCATGCGTCATCGACACGTCGTGCGGCTCCCGCGGCAACTCGTCAAGCAGCTCCTGGTCGCGGATCACGGCGATCAGGCGCGCCCGCGGATCGCGGTGCACCAGCGTGCGATCGTAGAAACCGCGGCCGCGGCCCAGACGCACGCCGGCCCGGTCGACGGCGAGCGCGGGAACCAGCACGACGCTCGCCTCGGCCAGGGTCGTCGCCGGCAGCCACGGCCGGGCCGGTTCGAGCAGTCCGAAGCGGGCGGCCACCAGTTGACTCGGCCGGTATTCACCCCATTGCAGTGCCACCGGGGAGTCGTCGGCGGTGGTACGCGCGACCGGCAGCAGCACGCGGCCACCTCGTCGCAGCACCACATCCAGCATCTCGATCGATCCCGGCTCGGTGCCCACCGGCACATAGGCGCAGACGGTGCTCCCGCTGCTCACTAACGCTTCGAGGTGTTCGGCCAACGACCGCGCCTCGTCGCCCTTGATCTCGTCGGCCACCGAACGGCGGGCCGCCAGCAGCCGTTCGCGCAGTGCGGCCTTGGCCGTCGTCGCCATACCGTCAACGATGACAGCCGCGCCTTGCACCCCGCCACAGCGACTGCAGAGCAGGCTGCGATTATGGTGTGAACGATGTCACGCTCACAGGGTCTGGTACCTCGCACCGCGATCGTGCCCGCGGCCGGGTTGGGTACGCGTTTCCTGCCCGCGACCAAAACCGTGCCCAAAGAGCTGTTGCCCGTCGTCGACACGCCCGGCATCGAATTGGTCGCCGCCGAAGCCGCCGAGGCCGGCGCCGAGCGGCTGGTGATCATCACCTCCGAGGGCAAGGATGGCGTCGTCGCACACTTCGTCGAAGACTTGGTGCTCGAAGGCACGCTGGAGGCGCGCGGCAAGAAGGCCATGCTGGCGAAGGTGCGTCGTGCGCCACAGCTGATCAAGGTCGAATCGGTCGTGCAGGCCGAGCCGCGCGGATTGGGACACGCCATTAGCTGCGTGGAGCCGGTGCTGTCGGCCGACGAGGATGCTGTAGCGGTGTTGTTGCCCGACGACCTGGTGCTGCCGACCGGCGTGCTGGAGACGATGTCGAAGGTGCGTGCCGAGCAGGGCGGCACGGTGTTGTGTGCGATCGAGGTTTCGCCCGAAGAGATAAGCGCATACGGGGTTTTCGACGTCGAGCCGGTGCCCGGCGCGCACGAGGACGTGCTGAAGGTCAACGGCATGGTGGAAAAGCCGAAGCGGGAAGACGCTCCGTCGATGTACGCGGCGGCTGGCCGCTACATTCTCGACCGCGCCATTTTCGACGCCTTGCAACGCATTGATCGGGGCGCTGGCGGTGAAATGCAGCTCACCGACGCGATCGCGGTGCTGATCCGCGAAGGGCATCCGGTACACGTTGTGGTGCATCGTGGCTCCCGACACGACTTGGGAAATCCGGGCGGCTACCTCAAGGCTGCGGTTGACTTTGCATTGGACCGTGACGATTACGGCCCGGAATTACGGCGGTGGCTGGTGACTCGATTGGGCCTGGCCGAAGACTAGCGGCGGCGCCCGGCGACGATGCGGGGCCGCGTAGCGGCCGGAGGAGGACGCGGGCAGTCGGATCAGTCACTATCCGGTCTGCCGCCCGTTTGTGCCGATACCGGTTGACGGCAGAAAGGCGCGCTGTGCGTTCGGTGGAGGAGCAGCAAGCCCGGGTGTCGGCCGCCGCGGTGGCGCCGAGACCGGTGCGCGTTGCTATTGCCGAGGCGCAGGGGCTGATGTGCGCCGAAGAGGTTGTGACGGAGCGTCCGCTGCCTGGTTTTGATCAGGCCGCGATCGACGGCTACGCGGTACGCAGTGTGGACGTGCTCGGCGTCGGTGAGTCCGACCCGTCCAGCGATCAAACCGGCGACGACCATCTGCGCGCAGTCCCGGGCGAGGCGGTGGAATCGCCGTCCGCGCCCGGTGGAGTCACCCTGCCGGTGATGGGCAACATCGAAGCCGGCACACGTATACCCAGCAGGCTGCAGCCGGGGCAGGCCGTGCGAGTGCAGACCGGTGCCCCACTGCCGACGCTGGCGGATGCGGTCTTGCCGCTGCGATGGACGGACGGCGGGCAGTCGCGGGTGCGGGTGCTGCGCGGCGTGCGGTCGGGTGCCTACGTGCGGCGCACCGGCGACGACGTTCAGCCCGGTGATGTGGCGGTGCGGGCCGGGACGATCATCGGTGCCGCCCAGGTCGGGCTGCTGGCCGCGGTTGGCCGCGACCGGGTTTTGGTCCACCCGCGCCCGCGGGTGTCGGTGCTCGCGGTGGGCGGTGAACTGGTCGATATCTCGCGCAGTCCCGGCAACGGACAGGTCTACGACGTCAACTCCTATGCCCTGGCGGCCGCCGGCCGGGACGCGGGCGCCGAGGTAAACCGTGTCGGCATCGTCAGCAACGACCCAGGAGAGCTCGGCGAAGTCGTCGAGGGCCAGCTCAACCGTGCCGAGATCGTGGTGATCGCCGGCGCGGTCGGTGGCGCAGCGGCCGAGGCCGTGCGCTCGGTGCTCTCCGAGCTCGGCGAGATGGAAGTCACCCGGGTCGCGATGCATCCGGGATCCGTTCAGGGGTTCGGGCAGCTTGGGCGCGAAGGTGTCCCGACGTTTCTGTTGCCGGCGAATCCCGTCAGTGCGTTGGTGGTCTTCGAGGTGATGGTCCGACCGCTGATCCGGTTATCGCTGGGTAAGCGGCAGCCGATGCGCCGGGTAGTGCAGGCCCGCACGCTGTCACCGATCAGCTCGGTGCCCGGCCGCAAAGGCTTTCTGCGGGGCCAGCTGATGCGTGATCAGGACACCGGTGAATACCTGGTGCAGGCGCTGGGCGGCGCACCCGGCGCCTCGTCGCACTTGCTGGCAACGCTGGCTGAGGCAAACTGTTTGGTTGTGATTCCCCGCGAGGCCGAGCAGATCCGCACCGGCGAGGTCGTCGACGTGGCGTTTCTGGCTCAGCGTGGCTGAGCGACACGGTGGCTGCTGCTCGTGAACTCGTGGCGCTCCAGCTCCCAGCATCCCGGCTGGCCGACGGTCGTGGGACCGCTGCGGGTTTCCGCCGGTGTAATCCGGCTGCGTCCGGTGCGTATGCGCGACGCCGCTCAGTGGAGCCGCGCCCGGCTGGCCGACCGGGCCCATCTGGAGCCCTGGGAGCCCAGCGCCGAGGCTGATTGGACTGCGCGCCATACGATTTCGTCTTGGCCGGCGGTGTGTTCGAGTCTGCGTTCAGAAGCCCGCAAAGGCCGCATGTTGCCGTATGTGATCGAACTGGAAGGCCAGTTCTGTGGGCAGCTGACGATCGGCAACGTCACGCACGGGGCACTACGGTCGGCCTGGATCGGCTACTGGGTGGCCAGCTCGGTCACCGGTCGCGGGGTCGCCACCGGTGCGTTGGCTCTGGGCCTCGATCACTGCTTCGGCCCGGTCATGTTGCATCGGGTGGAAGCCACCGTGCGACCGGAGAATGCCGCGAGCCGGGCAGTGCTGGCAAAGGTCGGATTCCGCGAGGAGGGGCTGTTGCGCCGTTACCTCCAAGTCGACGGGGACTGGCGGGATCACCTGTTGGTGGGTCTGACGGCCGAAGAGGTTTACGGCTCGGTGACGTCGGCCCTGGTGCGCGACGGGCACGCCAGCTGGGCGTAGTGGCGCGAACCTTTGTGTTGCAAATGTGACACTTGTGACTGTTGGTGCTTGTAAGTAGCAAATTACAGGTGTGTAATTGTCCTGGGCGCGCCTCGACCGGATGCGCCGGCTGCCGGCCTAGCCTGGCGGGGAAAGGAGCAGGTCACCATGCCAAGCATCCCGCAATCGTTGTTGTGGATATCGCTCGTGGTGCTCTGGCTGTTCGTGCTGGTTCCCATGCTGATCAGTAAGCGCGACGCGGTGCGGCGCACCAGTGACGTGGCTTTGGCGACCCGCGTACTCAACAGCGACGTGGCATCTCGGCTGCTCAAACGGGGGGGACCAGCGGCAGGGCATCGTAGTGACCCTGACTGGCAGCCCGAGGAAGACGAACACGACGAGGACCTGGACGACCTCAACTCGGATGACACCGAGGAAGTGCCGCTGGCGCGCGGCGTTGTCGTCACGGTCGCAGCCGCGATGTCTGTTGAGGAGACCGGGCCTGAGGACGCCGCAGTGGTCGACACCGACTCCCCGGCGCTTCAGGCGGGCGAGAGCCCGGTGATGGCGGAAGCGCTGCCTACGGCCGAGGAGCAACCCGAGCTCGTAGCCGAGGACGAGATTACGGATGGCGACGACGCTGAGGCAGAGTTTGAAACCGAGGATGCCGACGACGTCGACGACGACGCTGATCAATACGAATACGTCGACGACACGTCGGGGATACCGGTCGCCGAGGAACCGCCGGCGACCGTCACTCACGCATTCTCGCGGCGGCAGCGATACGACCCGGACACCGCCGCCGCGGTCATCGCCCGCAAATACGCCTCCCGTAAGCGGGTGCTGATGGTGATGGCGCTGACGTTGGTCGGATCGGCGGCGGCAGCATTCCTGCTGACCCCAACGGCGTGGTGGTTCTGCGGCAGCATCTCCGCGGCGACGATGCTCTACCTGGGGTATCTGCGCCGGCAGACCCGGATCGAGGAGCGAGTGCACCGCCGCCGGGTGCAGCGGATGGCGCGGTCGCGGCTGGGTGTGGAGAACACGTACGACCGCGAGTTCGACGTGGTCCCGTCGCGACTGCGGCGCCCGGGTGCCGTGGTTCTGGAGATCGACGACGAAGATCCGGTCTTCGAGCATCTCGACTATGCGCCCTACGCGCGCGATTACGGCTGGCACCGGGACTTGCCGCGAGCCGCCGGGCAGTAATGGTTCGGCAACTCCAACGACGACTGGTAGCCTGCTAGCGATCAGGGGCTATGGCGCAGTTGGTAGCGCGACTCGTTCGCATCGAGTAGGTCAGGGGTTCGAATCCCCTTAGCTCCACCAGTATTTCCCCAGGTAATCGGCTGTTCTGACGTTAGCTACGCCTTAGCCGTGTCATTGCCGGTACGCAGTGGGTACGCAGCAGATCGGATCGCCACATCCAAATTGGTGGCCACATCGTCTAGATCGGCGTCGAACAGATCGGCGTACACATCAAGGGTCATGCTGGCCTTGGCGTGGCCCAACATCCGTTGCACCGCTTTGACATTCGCGCCGGCGCTGACGGCGAGACTCGCGGCGGTGTGGCGTATGTCGTGCGGGGTGGCGGTGGTCGGCGGTTCTGAATAATGTTCGGCCGCAACGGTCCGCAGGCTGTCCGCAGCCGTCGGTTGATCGTCGCTGTCGGCGGTCACATCGATGCCCCTGGTCGTGCGCGTGGAGCCGTTAGCCCCAGCTGCCGGGTGTGCCTTGGGGTACCTGCTGGCCGAGCCAGTTGCATGGCATGTGCATCATCCAGGCGGTCAAGGCGCATTGCTGCTGAGGTGACAGCGGGCTTGGGCCGGCGCACGGCACATCCGGCGTGCCACATCCAGGCCCAGGCGGCGGATCAGCCTGCGCCACCCCAGCCAGCCCGCAGAATGCGGCGGCGGTAGCCAAGGCCAGTGCCGCGAGCGCCACGCGCAGGTGCCTCATCATGGTGTCCCCTTTGCTCCCGATGGACGGCGACGCTACACCGGCCCGGCGACAACTCGGCCGGCTTCTGCGGCAGCTCACTTCACTTGTCCGCGTCTGGCGGCCGCCGTTGCTCGTCTTCCCACATCGACACTGGGCCGATGTCGCGGATTAGGCAGTGCGGCCCGGGCTGCGGCGCGTAGATCGATGTGCCGCACCAGCAGCGCCACGCCATGGGTCGGTCGTTGCAGGTGCACCACACCGAGCTGACCGACCAGCCTGGGTCGGTGTAGTCCGTGGCCGGCGGGCAGCATGGTGGTGGCACGACGACCCAGCCGCGCTCGGTGGGTACGAGGTCGCCGACGAAGTTGTTGGGGAAGTCGTCGCGCTGCGATTCCCCAACCGCGATGTTGTACCCCGGGGCACCGACAGGCCGGCCGCGGTGCGCCGACTCACGCACTCAGCGAAAGTTCCCACCGGACAAGGTCTATCGCCGCGATGACTGCGGGGCCGTCGAGGTTGGGTCCCACATCTCGTAGGGGTTGGCGTTCGTCGTCATCCACACCAGTGTTGGACGCGCGGCCTGTCATTACGGTTCACCGTTGGTGCATGGCCGCTTTGGTCCCTGAAGTGCTGACTGCTTTGCCGTCCGTTTGGTCTAGTCAGCGAAACCCCGTCTCGGCTACGTAATGTCAGGTGCCACCCTTGCGTTTCCGTCGAAGATTGGGATTGCCTCCCAGCCCGTACCTCTGCCGATAGTGCCAGGAGCGCCTTGTCATCCCGCCCCAGTGTTGCACTCCGGCTCAGCCGCCGGGGAACCGCCCGAAGAGGGCAGGGAATCCACATAGGCTTGCAGATCCGCGGACGTAAACTTCACCCTTCCACCGTCTTGTACCGCCGTGATCTTCCCGGCGCGTATTAGATCGTTGAGACGGCCCGTCGACATGGCTAGCGCTGTTGCTGCCTGCTGCTTGGTGTAGAGGAACTGCTTGGGCACCTTGTCGTAGAACTGAGCGGCAGCATCATCGTCTGCGTGAATCTTCTCCACGCGGGAAATGCTCGCACGGTTCTCATGTGCTTCGTCTCGTGCGGCTGCATTTTCAGCCCATGCGGCTTGGGCCCTCGACGCCGCGGCCCTCGCGTCGGCGGCCTTCGCCGCGAACACGATCCCCCCGATAAGGAGAAAGAAAACGAGAAATGAAACGAGTAAGAGGACTGTCGCATCCATAACGCCAGAAACAATACGCGTGGGAGGTTACTTCAACCGGGTGCTGAAACTGCCCACGCAGGAGCGCATCGCACAGCCACCGCACCAAGCGGGAATCTTCCGCACGGCACGGTGCCTGTGAGGTCCGCCTGGCGCGTTCTTGCGCCGATGCAAAACCGTCTCGAAAGCCGCGCGGCGGGTCAATGGGTAACGCGGCGATGCACGTGGTTGATCGGGGCTCGTCCATATCTGCGATCCTGTGGTGCTTGTGGTCCCGTGGCTACGGGCACCACCGCGACCGCGATATTCGGCATCGGCGCGCGGTCGCCGGCGGCGGTCTGGCGGTGGTGCGGACGATGACGAAGAAAGGCGGCGCCCTCAACGGCGAGTTGGTAGTGCGGCTTCGAAGGTGGGACTCGCCCCCACGCTGACTTGCTCGACATGCGTTATAAGCCCGCCGGTTCGGGGAACCCGTAGTGCGGGACGGTGTCCACTCCGGACACCGCTAGGACAGGAGCTGCGATGATCGGATCAATAATCCTCGCCCTCATCGTGGGCGCGATCATCGGTTTGGTGGCGCGTCTCGTCATGCCGGGTAAGCAAGACATCGGCATGGTCACGACGGTTCTGATCGGCGCCCTAGGTGGCTTGATCGGCTCAGCGGTGGCTAGCCAGTTCGGATACCACAATGCCAATGGTGGAGTCGCCTGGATTCCGTTCTTCATCGGAGTCGCCGCTGCCGTCGTGCTCATCGCGATCTACGAATCCGTGATGGGTAGGCGTACCCGTACCGGCATCATGGGTCGGCGTGGCGGCACCGGCATGTTGGGTCGCCGTGGCGGCACCGGCATCATGGGTCGGCGCACCCGTACCAGGTGGCCTTGGTAGCTCGCTCGAACGACAGCTCGCCGTTCTCCAGATAGCCGGGCGAAGAGACTCGCGCGGATACGCACCGGAGCTAGCCGGTCATTTCGGCCTCAGCCCGATTAACCGTCCGTGCGCTAGGAATACGACAGTTCTGACGACAACCGTGAAGACAATTGCTCGCCCAGCGACGGTCGCTACTGACCCGTATCGGGCGTATCGTGCCTGGTCACGTATTCCGCCTGGTTCTGCTCCTCAGCCACGCCGACGGCTGAGCCCACACACCAAAGGAGATTCTCATGACCACACCATCATTCGACGAGGCAGCGCTGGCCTTCGACGACGACACCGATGTCGCACCGACCAACGATGTGGCGGCTACTCGGCCGTACGACGAACTGAACGTGTCCAGTGACGCGTTCTGGGCGCAAGACACCCCCGAGCGGGACCTGATCTTCGCCCAGCTGAGGGAGAAGAGCCCGATCAGCTGGCAGCCGCCGATCGAATCCGCTTTCGTTCCCGACCCAGACGACCCTGGCTTCTGGGCTGTGGTGCGCCACGCTGACATCGTCGAGGTCAGCAAGAACAGCGATGTCTTCGTCTCTCGCTATGGCGTCATGTTCGATCTGCTCCCGCGGGTGTTTCTTGCGATGTCCCAGTCATTCCTGGCCATGGACAACCCCCAACACAACAAGCTGCGTCGACTGGTCGGTGCGGCCTTCACCCCACGCCAGGTCAGGCGGATCGATGACGACATCGCCGCGCGGGCGCGAAGGATCGTCGCGGCTGCAGCCGACAAGGCCGCCGCGGGAGAGCCGGTCGACTTCGTCGCCGACATCGCCAAGCACCTGCCGATCGAGATGTTCGGCGACATGTTCGGTGTCCCTGAGGAGATGCGCCCCGACGCCGCACATGCCGTCGACGAGATCGTGGCATGGGCCGACCCCGTCCTGCTAGCCGGACGCGATGCGGCCGAGGTTCAGGTCGGGGCGACGCTGAAGATCCACGAGATCGCCGAGCAATTGATCGCTGCGCGGCGGGAGCAACCAGCCAACGACCTGCTGACCAACCTGGTGCAAGCCGAGGTCGACGGAGAACAACTCAGCGACTTCGAGATCGCCGCCACCATGGTGCTTTTCGCCGTCGCCGCCACCGACACCACACGGCATACCGCGAGCTTCGCGGTCAAGGCGCTCACAGACTTCACCGACCAGCGTGAGTGGCTGTGGGAAGACTTCGAGGGCCGCATCGACTCGGCCGTCGAAGAGTTCCTGCGTTGGGGGTCGGTGGTGCTGAACTTCCGGCGCACCGCCGTCGCCGAGTACGAACTCAACGGGCAGCGCATTCTGTCCGGCGACAAGGTGGTCATGATGTACGCCTCTGGCAACCACGATGCCGAGGTCTTCGACCGCCCCGACGAGTTCGACCTAGCGCGCCATCCCAACAACCACGTCGCATTCGGTGGCGGCGGCACCCACTACTGCTTGGGTAATCAGCTCGCCAAGTCGATGCTGCGGTCGCTGTTCCGCGAGTTACACCGTCAGATGCCCGACTTCGTCGCCGGCGAACCGAAACTCATGAAGACCAACTTCATGCGCGGCGTCCTGAGCCTGCCGTTCGACCCGAACGTGGTGTCCCGTTGAGCAGATACACAGTCGTCGAGGATGGTTTGGCGCCGTGTTCCGGGCTGCGTCGGCCTGCAGCTTCGAGCTGGCGCTGATGCCCGAGCCACAACGCCACGCCGGCACTGATCGCGGCCAGGACGAGCAGAATCAGCCACCATTAGGCCGTCACGAATCCGGCCAGCAGCAGGACGCGGAATCGAGCTTCCATTCGTTTACCTCCGCCCGTACGCGAGAGTTGACGCTTGTTCGTCGTTAATACCTGCGACACGCCAAAAGTGAACCGTTGATAAGTCTCGTAAGGCCAAACACCTTGTGACACATACGCTGTAGCAACTGCCGCGATGTTCCGGCAATCCTCGACCGAGAAGCGGAAGGTCGGCGGTTCGATCCCGCCCCTGGGTCGTGATTCCCGCGATTGGGCCGCCCGCGCCAGTTCGCGTTGCGCCAGTTGCGGTCACTGGCCGAATTCGGCGGCATCCGGTCCGGCCTGGATATCGTTCCCAACGAGGAATTGGCCGTGGCGGGTCGAATCGATGACGAACACCCGGCGCACCCGCGCGTCCAAGAGGAGGTTGCCATGACCCAGATCAAGGGCACCAATCTCGAAGCCTGACGAGGCTTCGAGCCCGTGTGAGCCGGCTTGCTTGTCGGCGGCTCGTTTTTGGTGGAAAGTCGTGCTCAAACCCGGAATGCGATGGAGGGCGCCGATGGAAATCGTGCGGTTGGGTCCGGGCTTTGCCGCCGAACTGCGCGGAGCGACCATCCACGACGTGGCGGCAAGCGAGGCCGCATACGCGGCGGTGCGCGCGGCGTTCGAGGAGCACTCGGTTCTGGTCCTTCGCGACCAGGATGTCACCGATGAAGCGCAGCTTGCCTTCTCGCGCCGCTTCGGCCCGCTCGAGGTTACCAAGGTGGGTTCGGAGGGCTATGGCACCAACCTCGTGATCCTCAAGACCCTCGACGAGAAGGGCAACGTAGTGCTGGAAGATCACCGGCTCGCCTTGGAAAACAAGGCGAACCAGCTTTGGCATACCGACAGTTCGTTCAAGCGGGTGCCGGCGCTGGCTTCGGTGCTGTCGTCGCGCATCATTCCGGGGCGGGGGGGCGAGACCGAGTATGTCTCCACCCGGCTCGCCTTTGGGCGCCTCGATCCGGCGTTGCAACGGCGGCTGGAAAATTCCTTCGCCTGGCACGAATACGCCTATTCGCGCGGCAAGATCGCGCCCGACCTTGTCGGCCCGGCGGAGCGGGCGGCGCTGCCGCCGCAATGCTGGCGTCTTGTTTGGAAGAACCCGGTCAATGACCGCAAGGCGCTATACATGGCCTCGCACACCTACGCGATCGAGGGCATGGAGCGGAAAGCGGCGCGGGAGTTGCTCGCCGAGCTGAGGGAGGCGGCGACCGCCGCCGGTGAAAGCTATCTGCACTCGTGGCGCAAGGGCGACGTGGTGATGTGGGACAACCGCGCGACCATGCATCGGGGCCGGCCCTGGCCGGCGTGGGAGCCGCGCTACATGGTGCGGACCACGATTTCCGCGACGGCCGTAGACGGGCTCGAGGCCATGCGTGCGCCGCCGCGAGAGGCGGCGGAATGACGGCGCGCCGTCACGACGGCGGTTGTCGGTCAGGATCTCTGGCTAACTGCCTAGAGCAGACCTTCACGCTCAAGAAGCTCACGTACTTCCGGCAGGCGAGGCCACAGTTCGACCGCCACGCCGGTATCGGCGCAGGTTAAAGCCGAGAAAGTTGAAGCCCTCTTCGAGGTGCACGATACGTGTCTTGTCCTCGTTGAAGACCAGCCCTCTCGGCGCCAGCCGTTGGGCAAGCCGCGCCTTGACTTGTTCGGGCTGTTGCCGCGATCTTGCGTCCTGGCAACGCATTGGTCCGCTCCGGCCACGAAGGGGCCGATCACCGAGGCCTCGCTTGGGGTTATCGGATCGCCTTCTCCGACTGCTCTTGACGCCGTCAAGACCCGAAAACGAACCCGCAGGTAACGGGCGGGACCGATCGGAACGAGACGTAGCAAAACTGCTGCCGAGCGTTTCAAGACAGTGCTGCGGCAGATGTGGGTGAGGGACAGGCTTTTCCGTTTACGCTCTAATGTCGGAGGGGTGCGTCGCCAGCGGCGTGACGCGGACGTCCATGTAGGGAAACAACGGCAACCCGGAGAGCAGGGCGTGTAGTTCCTCGTTGGACTCGACGTCGAAGATCGAGACGTTGGCGTACTCGCCGACGATCCGCCAGATGTGGGGCCATTTGCCGGCTTGTTGCAATTGTTGGGAGTAGTCCTTTTCCCGGGCGACGGTCTCGGCGCGGGTGGTCGGGTCGAGGTCGTGGGGGATGTGGACGTCCATGCGTACGTGGAAGAGCATGCTCAGTCCTGGACCGGGTCGAGGACGAAGTTGTAGATCACCGTGGTGCTGCCGTCGGGTTGTGGGATCGGGTTCAGCATCAGTTGCGGTTTGACCGCGGTGGCGACGTCGTCGTCGGTGTGCGGGTCGCCGGGGAAGTAGAGCTGGGCGGTCAGCAGCTGGTGGCCGGGTGCGGACACCTTCAGGTGCAGGTGCGCGGGGCGCCAGGCGTGCCAGCCGGCGGCGGCGATCAGCTTGCCGCAGGCGCCGTCGGTGGGGATCTGGTAGGGCGCCGGCTGGATCGTGTTGATCGTGAACTTGCCGTCGGGGCCGGTCGTGAAGCTGCCCCGCAGGTTCCATTGCGGGAGGCCGGGCGCGTACTGGGAGTAGTAGCCGTCGGCGTCGGCGTGCCAGACCTCGACCTTGCCGGCCAGCGGACGGCCGTCGGTGGAGGTGATGGTGCCGGTGAAGGTCAGCGGGGTGCCCCGTTCGTCCTCGCGCATGGGTATGGCGGCATGGGCGCCGAGCTCGGGTGCGTTGGGCACGTAGTAGGGGCCTTCGATGCTGCCCTTGTTGCCGTGGCGCGCGGCGGTGGCGACGTCTTCGACGACGTGTTCGACCCACACGTCGAGGAACAGCGGCCATTCGCCGTCCTCGCCGACCTGGATCAGCCAGGCTTTGAGCGCGTTGTATTCGTCGTAGGTCACCTGGTGGCGGCGGATGGTGGCGTGGACGGCGTCGAGAATCTCGCGGGCCAGTAGGTTGACCCGTTCGGCGGGGACGTCCTTGACGGCCGCGAACGGTGACTTGTCGGTGTGGAACCGCTGGGTGGCCGAGGCTCCCGAGGCGGCGGCGGTCGCCTGCTCGGCGGGGGCGTCGAAGGTGGTCATGGGTTCTCCTCCTGTGTGCTATCGGTCGGTGCGGTAGCGGGTGAGCTTGTCCGGGTCGATCTCAACGCCGAGACCGGTACCGGGCGGCGGGCACAGCACCCCGTCGCGGATCTGTAGCGGCTCGGCCAGCAGGTCGTCGCTCATGTCCAGGAAGTTGGACAGCTCGCCGGCTCGCCGCGAGGTCAGCCGGTAGGCAGCGCCGAACGTGACTGCGCAGGCCGTACCGAGCTGGCCGTCGAACTGGTTGCCCATCACCACCTCCACACCGAGCCCCTCGGCGAGGTGGTGCACCCGCTGGGACCCGGTGAAGCCGGTGCGGGCGGTCTTGATGCTGATCGCGGTGGCCGAACCGGCGAGCACTTCCCGGGTCACGTCCGCCGGTGTGGGGACCGATTCGTCGGCGATGAACGGGACGTCGAGTTGCCCGACCAGCCAGCGCCGGCCCAGCACGTCGTCGGCCGGGCACAGCTCCTCGGCGAAGAGCAGGTCGAGGTCGGCCATCTCCTTCATCGCGCGCAGCGACTCCGACGCCGTCCAGCCCCGGTTGCCGTCGACGTAGAGCTCGACGGAGTCCCCGAAGTGCTCCCGCAGCGCCCGCACTACGGCGGTGTCCAGCGACACCGGGCGCCGTCCCACCTTCACCTTGAAGGTGGTGATGCCGTAGCCCTCGCGCATCCGCTCCGCCTCGGCGACCATGGTGGCCGGCTCGTCGAAGCCGAGCATGTGGCTGACCCGCATCCGGTCGGTGTAGCCGCCGAGCAGATCGCTTACCCGCAGGCCCAGGGTGCGGCCCAACGCATCCCAGATCGCCATGTCGACCGCGGCCTTGGCGGCCGGATTGCCCACCGTGCGAGCCAGCCGCGCAACGACCACCTCACGCTCGGTCAACGCGAGCCCGACGAGCTGCGGGGCGAAGATCTGCTCGATCACCGCGACGATGCCGGCCTGGGTCTCGCCGTAGGTGAACGGCCGTGGCGGCGCCTCGGCGACACCGATCACCCCGTCATCGGTGTGGACCCGCACCAGCACATGTTCGGCGGCGTGCACCTCGCCGGAGGCGAACACCACCGGTTTGACGTAGGGGATGGCGAACGGGATCGTCTCGACCTTGGTGATTTTCACAGCGGCCTCCCGGCGGCCAGCGGGACCGGGAACGCGGCTTCCAAGACGTCGACGACGGCCTCCACGACCGGGTTGTCCAGCCCGCGGCGCCAGGCCAGGGCGAATTCGACGGTGCCCGCGTCGGGCAGGTCACGGAAAACCAGACCGTCCAGCGGCAGCAACCGCGCCGACGCCGGCACGACGGCCACGCCGAGTCCGGCGGCGACCAGGGCCAGCAACACGGCCGTGCTCGGGGCCTGGTGCTCGCGGTGCGGGACGAACCCGGCCTGCTGGCAACTGCGCAGCACCGCGTCGTTGACCGCCGAATCGCGGCTGCCGTAGGCCACGAACGGCTCGGAGCGCAGGTCGGACATCGCCACGACGGGTTCGACCGCCAGCCGATGATCGACTGAGACCGCGAGTACCAGCGGCTCGACGTCGATGGTGCGAAGCTCGATGCCCTCGCCGACGGCGGGCGGGCGCAGTACACCCAGATCCAGCGCGCGGGTGCGCAGCCCGTCGCACTGGGCTGCGGTGAGTAGCTCGGCGCGGATCTCCAGGGCCACCCCCGGCAGTTCCCGCCTGACCACCCGGGCGATGCGGGGCAGATGCGAGAAGGCGGCGGTCCCGGTCAGGCCCAGCCGCACCAGCCCGCTGCGCCCGGCGCCGATCCGGCGGACAGAGTCGACGGTGGCGTCGACGTCGGACAGGATCCGTTCCGTCTCGCCGCGGAGAAATTCGCCGGCAGTGGTCAGCGCCACCTGCCGGGTGGTGCGGTTGAACAGGGTGACGTCCAGCTCGCCTTCCAACTGCCGGATCGCATACGACAACGCCGGCTGGGCGATGTGGAGTTGCTCGGCGGCCTGACCGAAGTGGCAGGTGTCAGCCACCGCCGAGAAGTACCGCAGGTGACGTAGCTCCATGAACCAACGGTAGGGCGATCATCCATACAGTACAAGGACTAGATTTCGGTGAATTGATTGATCAAATTGATAGATAAGATGCGAGGCCAGGACTAGCGATTTATCTAGTGTGAGGGGTAGCACACGCTGTCACGGTTGAAGAAACCACCCGTTGGAGGCACCCGTGTTGATTACCTCGGCCGATCGCGTACTGCAATTCGCTGAAGGCTACCTGCCCAAATTCGGCCGGACGGAGGCCAACTCCCTGCAGACCGGCGTCGACCGTGTGTTTGGTGCGTTTGCCGATGCCCTCGGTCTCACTGCGACCCGGGCGATGTTCGATAACCTCCGCGCGCTCGCAGAGGCCGAGTTCGAGTGGCAACTCGCGTTGGCCGGATATCTGGGTGTGGCCGGCTCCGCCGTCGGGGACGCTCCACGGCTCGCCGTAGCGCGGCTGGGCGAGGTGAGTAAGAAGGGTGAGACCATCGACTCGCCGCTGGCGCTGGCGCGAATATGGACGTCTGCGCTGGGCCAGGCAATGCATTCCGCGATGCAGTCGGACGGCGGTGTCGCGGCCACCG
This sequence comes from uncultured Actinomycetota bacterium, assembly GCA_963751315.1. Taxonomy (GTDB): domain Bacteria; phylum Actinomycetota; class Actinomycetes; order Mycobacteriales; family Mycobacteriaceae; genus Mycobacterium. The sequence continues at coordinate 120,067 of CAVVUH010000020.1, forward strand.
AACGGCTTGTCCGCGTCACGACGGAACGCCAGCTTCGCCTTGCGAATCTGGTTGCGCTGGCGGCAGATTCGGTCGGGCTGACGACGCGTCGTGACCTCGACGAAGCGTACCGCGAAATCCAGCTGCTCAAACGAGAGATGCGCTCGCTTCGCCGCGACCGCGCGACTAAGGCGGCCCCGACGAAACGGAAGCAGGCTTCCGCGAACGGATCCGCCACCGGAACGAGGGAACAAGCATGACGACAAGTGTCAGCCCGTCCGAGATTAACCGCGCAATGGCCGCGATTCGCATCACACCCGAATCGGTCATTCGCGAAGCCAACGACGTACCGCGCAAGATCTGGCACGGCATCAGCGCCTTGGCCAACTTCTCCGAGGAGGAGCTGGCGATCGCGACGACGCCGAAACAAGAGATCTACCGCGACGACATGATGAGGCTGTACCGGTACTTGCCGACCGTTGAGCACGACCTCGGCATCCCGGTATTGATCGTCTATGCGCTTGTCGGGCGCTACCAGATGATCGATCTGGAGCAGGATCGTTCCTTCGTCCGCAAGCTTCTCGACGCGGGGCTGACGGTGTACGTGGTGGACTGGGGCCTGCCGACGCGCGCACAGCGCTGGACGAGTATCGACGATTATGTGTCTGGCTACCTTGACGACTGCGTCGACGTTGTCCGTACGCACGAAGGCGTCGACACGATCAATTTGCTCGGTATCTGCCAGGGCGGGGTGTTTTCGACCTGCTACGCCGCCCTCTTTTCAGACAAGCTGCGCACCCTGACCCTGGCGATCACGCCGCTCGACTTCCACGGCGACGCCCAATGCCGGCAACCGGGCACCGCGTACATGAATCTGTGGGCGCGGGGCCTTACCGGCGAGGACATCGACCGCTACATTGCCGCGCACGGCAACGTTGCTGGGGACTCGCTAGGGCTGAGCTTCCTGATGATGGATCCGGTGGCCAACGTCGACAAGTACACCGTCGACCTGCTCTCCATTCTCGATGACGACCGCAAGCTGTTGAACTTCCTGCACATGGAGCGCTGGATTGCCGATCGGCCCTCGACGCCAGGCGAGGTCGCCCGGCAGTGGCTCAAGGACCTGTACCAGGACAACAAGCTCGTCAAGAACGAGCTGGTGCTGGGCGGGCGAACCGTGGATCTGCGCAACATCACCATGCCGGTACTGAACGTGTACGCCGAGGGCGACGTGGTCGTCCCGAACTCGACCACCCGTGGGGTCGGGCCGAGGCTGGGCACCTCGGACTACACCGAGCTGGGTGTGCCAGGGGGCCACATCGGTACGTTTGTCGGGGGCAAGGCGCAGCGCGTCCTGGGCCCCGGGATCATCGACTGGCTCAAGGCGAGAAACGGCGCCCAACAATGACCGTGCCGCGCACTGTTTGGTCCGAATACGTCCAGCGAACCGTGCAAATTCACCTTTCGAGCGGCTCGCCGGTCAAGCCGATTGCGTTCACATGAACACCTACACCGACAGGCCCTGGCTCGCGTTGTATCCGGCGGGCAGCCCAACCGATATCACCCCCGAATTCGACACCGCACTAGCGATGTTCGAGGCATCTCGCGACGAGGCACCGGAAGGCCCGCTGATCCAGTACTTCGACGCAACACTCACACTGCGCGACGTGGACAAGGCGGCAACCGCACTTGCGGCCACGTTGGTCAACGAAGGTTTCACCCCCGGTGACCGGCTGGCGCTCTTTACCCAGAACAATCCGGCCTATGTGATCGGCATGATCGCGGCGTGGAAGGCTGGCGGCGCTGCGGTCGCCGTCAACCCGATGAACCGCGCACGTGAGCTGACCTATCTCCTGGCCGATTCCGGCGCCGCCGCGATGGTGGTGCTCGACGATCTATATGAGGACGTGGCCCGCGAGGTCATCGCGACCGTGCCGACCGATATCCGCACGGTGATCACCACCTCGGCGCAGGACTGGCAGACCCGCAACGATCCGCGGCTGTTCAGCGGAACGAGGCGCCCGCATCCAGATGGCACTCTGGACCTGCGCGAGATCATCGCCGACTACGCGGGGCGCACACTGCCGTCGCCCGGCCTGAGCGCCGCCGACCCCGCGGTGCTGATCTACACCTCCGGCACGACGGGAAAGCCGAAGGGCGCGGTCAACTCGCACCGCAACCTGGTCTTCAACGCTCAGGTGTACCGGGACTGGATCGGTCTGACCCGCGACGACACGATTCTGGGGATCGCGCCGCTGTTCCACGTCACCGGCCTGGTGGGTCACCTTGCGGTGTCACTGCTGCTCGGTGCGCCCTTGGTGCTGGCCCACAGATTCCAGCCAGGGGTGATGCTGGACGCGATCCGGGAGCAACGACCGACATTCACCATCGGTGCGATCACCGCGCTCAGCGCGCTTACCGCCGCGCCCGGAGCTTCCCGGGACGACTTCCGGTCGCTGCGCGCGGTCTACTCGGGGGGTGCGGCGGTTCCGCCGACGGTCGCCGAGGCGATCGAGCGACAGCTCGGCTGTTACGTGCACAACGCGTACGGGCTGACCGAAAGCACCTCGATCACCCATCTCGTGCCACCCGGCGCGCGGGCGCCAGTCGACGCGAGTTCGGGCGCGTTGTCGATCGGGGTGCCGGTTTTTTCCACAGTCGTCCGTGTTATCGACGACGACGGTGCCGCGGTCCCGGTCGGTGAGGTCGGCGAGCTGGCCGTCGCCGGTCCGCAGCTTGGGCCGGGCTACTGGAACAAGCCGGAGGAAACCGCCGAAGCGCTCGTCGATGGCGAATTGCGCACCGGTGACGTCGGGTTGATGGATGCCGACGGCTGGTTCTATCTCGTTGACCGAAAGAAAGACATGATCAACGCCTCCGGTTATAAGGTGTGGCCCCGCGAAGTGGAGGATGTCCTCTACGGCCACCCGGCGGTGCGGGAGGTGGCGGTGGTCGGGGTGGCCGACCCGTACCGGGGCGAGACGGTGAAAGCGTTCGTTTCGCTGAAGCCGGACGCCGCCGTCACGGGCGATGAACTCATCGAATTCGCCAGGTCTCAGATGGCGGCCTACAAGTACCCGAGGCTGGTCGAATTCGTTGACGAGATCCCCAAGAACGTCGCCGGAAAAATCCTGCGCCGCGAGTTACGAGGACGCAGCAATTGTTGACCGACGTCGAATCGCTGCTGCATCCAACCCGCCTGGGTCCGGTGCTCGCCGCGGCCACCGCCGACGAAGGCTGGCGCACCTTCGAGGCCCAGCTGATCGCCGGGGGAAAGTCCAATCTGACCTTCGAACTACGCTCTGCGGCAGGGGATTTGATCCTTCGCCGGCCGCCGGTAGGAAAGTTGTTGCCAAGTGCGCACGATATGGCCCGCGAGGCGCGTGTGCAGCGCGCACTGGCCACCACCCGGGTACCGGTCGCATCGATCGTCTTTGTGGAGTCGTCGGCGCAGACCCTGGAAACGCCGTTTTACGTGATGGAGAAAGTGAACGGTCACGTCATCCGCGACGCCATGCCACCGGGCTATGCGGAGACGCCGGAGGATCGGCGCAAGATCGCCGATGCACTTGTTGACACGCTCGTCGAGCTGCACGGCATCGAACCCGCCTCGGTCGGGCTGGAGGATTTCGGTCGACCGGAGGGATTCCTCGCCAGGCAGGTCCGGCGGTGGAAGGGGCCGTCGGAAGCCACCAGGTCGCGAGACGTCCCGGAACTGGACGCACTGGCCGCCGTCCTGGAGGCGAACCTGCCGGCCAGCCCGCCGCCGGCGATCGTGCACGGCGACTTCCGGCTCGACAACTGCCTCATGGATTCCGCCGATCCGGGTCGCGTCGCAGCCGTGCTCGACTGGGAGCTCTCCACCATCGGTGATCCGCTGGCCGACCTGGGCCTGCTGCTGTTCTATTGGGCGCAAAAAGGCGAACCCGCGATTCCGCTGGTGCCGAACGTTACCTCGTCGGACGGGTTTCCACCGCAGTCGTACCTACTCGCCCGCTACGCCCAACGAACGGGAATCGACGTCTCGACGGTGCCGTTCTACGAGGCGTTCGCGCGATTCAAGTTCGCCGTCATTATCCAGGGCGTCACTAAACGCTCTGCCCTCGGGATGATGGCCGGGCAAGATTTCGGCAACGTCGACGCCGAGGTCGTCCGGCTCGCCGGAGCTGGCCTGGATGCCTTGGAGGTAGCGTGATGAGCACGATCATCGATCGATTCAAGTTGGATGGCCGCGTCGCCATCGTCACCGGCGCGAGCTCCGGACTGGGACAAGGATTCGCCCGCGCGCTTCTCGACGCCGGCGCCTCGGTCGTCTTGGGCGCACGCCGCGAAGATCAACTTCGTTCGCTTGCAACTGCACTCGATCCGAGCGGGCAAATGGTGCGCACTCGGCGTACCGATGTCACCGATCCGGAGGCATGTACTGCACTCGCTGGGTTGGCGATGTCGGAGTTCGGCCGACTCGACATCCTGGTCAACAACGCCGGGGTCGGCACCGCCGTTCCGGCGCTACGGGAAACGCCAGAGCAGTTCCGCAACGTCGTCGACGTCAACCTGCTGGGCACCTACTGGATGGCCCAGGCGGCTGCCCGCGTCATGGAACCCGGCTCGAGCGTCGTCAACATCGCGAGCGTGCTCGGCCTGATCAAATCGTATGCGCCGCAGGCTGCCTACTCGGCCAGCAAGGCCGCCGTCATGGGGCTGACCCGCGACCTGTCCCAACAATGGTCGGGCCGAAAGGGAATCCGGGTCAATGCGATTGCGCCGGGCTACTTTGAGAGCGAAATGACAGCCGCAATACCGGGAGACATGCTGAACGAGTTCGTCGACCAGACATCCACCCTCAAGCGACTCGGCCGGCAGCACGAACTCGACGCCGCGGTCATCTTCCTCGCCAGCGACGCGTCGTCCTATATCACCGGCATCACCCTTCCGGTTGACGGCGGGATGTCTGGACACTGAACGCGCCAGACAGACGCAGGAGAATGCTCGTGGACTCCCAGCCGCGGTGAACAGCTGCTTCTGGCGCTGGCAGTGCCTCATGCGAGCATATTCCGACGGATGGCGCGAAATGGCAGCCGGAAGGTGCGGGCAGAGAACTCTTAGGACATCTCGACGATTGCGATCCCGTTGACCGTGCCCTCTAACTTGATCAGTTCCTTGTCGATTCCCGCTGACAGATCAACGACGCGAATCGATCCCGACAGGTCCGACACGTAGTATCGCTCGCCGTCTACAGCCACGCCGATCGCCTCGCGGTAGCCACACGAGAGGATCTGCGGAGCACTGCCGAATCCTTCGGACGACATCCGATTGAGAGTATTTCCGCTCGGTTCTGCGCCTCGGTCGGTCCATACGAGCCGCTTGTGGTTGTCGAACTCTAGGTCGATGGGCTCGGGTAAGCCCGACCAGAGGACACGCACATCGCTCCGCTTGGCGGGGTTAGTCTCCGGGGGTAGCTCAAGGCCTGCAGTGAAGATGCGGCCTTGATTGCCCTTGGGTGGGCCCTTCTGGGTCCAGAACAGTCGTTGTCCAGCGGGGTCAACGGCGACCCCGACACAGTGATTGCGCGGGTCTTGGGCGTCTTCGTCGGTTTGGCCGGCTGCGTACAACACGGTCAGGTCCGAGCCATCGAGGTTCGCCCGCAGCACCTTCATGCCCTCACGGTCACACCAGTACAGGTGGTCGGCACTGAAGTCCGCCGTCAGTTGCTTGCCGGTAGTAAACGCGCCGCGTTGGACGACAGTTGTACGCTCGCGGCCGTCGAAGTTGACGCGTTCGATCGAGCCGTCGCGTTGGAAGTACCCCATCGAATCATCGCCGTCGATGACCGCGTCGGGCCGCCCCATGTTGGTCCAGTAGATGTGCTCGTTGGTCTGGTCGACGACAACGCCATCCGGCGCTTCCTCCAGCCCGGACAAGAGTGTCCGGACGGTCGCGGTCGCGACATCGACCACCCGGATGGACTGATGGGACCGGCTGACAACAACGAGTGATTTCGTCATGCCTTTCGCCATTCGAGCCTCCATTCGGGCGGTTGCGGGGACTTCCTCGCCAACCAGGCGCGGGTGGTCGGGTCGAGGTCGTGGGGGATGTGGACGTCCATGCGTACGTGGAAGAGCATGCTCAGTCCTGGACCGGGTCGAGGACGAAGTTGTAGATCACCGTGGTGCTGCCGTCGGGTTGTGGGATCGGGTTCAGCATCAGTTGCGGTTTGACCGCGGTGGCGACGTCGTCGTCGGTGTGCGGGTCGCCGGGGAAGTAGAGCTGGGCGGTCAGCAGCTGGTGGCCGGGTGCGGACACCTTCAGGTGCAGGTGCGCGGGGCGCCAGGCGTGCCAGCCGGCGGCGGCGATCAGCTTGCCGCAGGCGCCGTCGGTGGGGATCTGGTAGGGCGCCGGCTGGATCGTGTTGATCGTGAACTTGCCGTCGGGGCCGGTCGTGAAGCTGCCCCGCAGGTTCCATTGCGGGAGGCCGGGCGCGTACTGGGAGTAGTAGCCGTCGGCGTCGGCGTGCCAGACCTCGACCTTGCCGGCCAGCGGACCGCCGTCGGTGGAGGTGATGGTGCCGGTGAAGGTCAGCGGGGTGCCCCGTTCGTCCTCGCGCATGGGTATGGCGGCATGGGCGCCGAGCTCGGGTGCGTTGGGCACGTAGTAGGGGCCTTCGATGCTGCCCTTGTTGCCGTGGCGCGCGGCGGTGGCGACGTCTTCGACGACGTGTTCGACCCACACGTCGAGGAACAGCGGCCATTCGCCGTCCTCGCCGACCTGGATCAGCCAGGCTTTGAGCGCGTTGTATTCGTCGTAGGTCACCTGGTGGCGGCGGATGGTGGCGTGGACGGCGTCGAGAATCTCGCGGGCCAGTAGGTTGACCCGTTCGGCGGGGACGTCCTTGACGGCCGCGAACGGTGACTTGTCGGTGTGGAACCGCTGGGTGGCCGAGGCTCCCGAGGCGGCGGCGGTCGCCTGCTCGGCGGGGGCGTCGAAGGTGGTCATGGGTTCTCCTCCTGTGTGCTATCGGTCGGTGCGGTAGCGGGTGAGCTTGTCCGGGTCGATCTCAACGCCGAGACCGGATACCGCTCCGTCTCGTCGCCGAGAAACTTGCCGCCGGCAGGTCAGCGTGACCTGTCTGGTGGTGCGGTTAGCGCTACGAGCTAACGGTATGGCGACCACCCATACATAACAAGGACTAGGTTTCCATTTATTGATTGGCAATATTGATGAATAAGGCCCCAAGTCAGGACTAGCAATTTGCCTGGTGTGAGGAGTAGCACGCAGTGCGAGGGTTGGAGAAACCACCCCTTGGAGGCACACATGACCGCATCGATCACCGATACCCTCGACCACCTCGAGGCGGTCCTCGCCGACGCGGTGATCGACGACAAGGACGCCGGCATCTACCGGGTCAACCGTCGGATCTTCACCGACGCGGAGATCTTCGACCTGGAAATGAAGTACATCTTCGAGGGCAACTGGATCTACCTGGCCCACGAGAGCCAGATACCCAACCCCGGTGACTACTTCACCACCTACATGGGTCGCAGCCCGGTCGTGATCACCCGCGACAAGGACGGCGAACTGCACTGCCTGATCAACGCCTGCGCCCACCGTGGCGCGATGCTCTGCCGCCGCAAGACCGATAACCGGACGACGTTCACCTGCCCGTTCCACGGCTGGACGTTCCGTAACGACGGCACCCTGCTGAAGGTGAAGAAGCCCGAGGGGGCCGACTATCCGCCGGCATTCGACGTGAACGGCTCGCACAATCTGACCAAGGTCGCCCGGTTCGACAGCTACCGCGGATTCCTGTTCGGCAGCCTCAACCCGGACGTGGTGTCCCTTGCGGAGTATCTCGGCGATTCGACCAAGGTCATCGACCTGCTCGTCGACCAGTCGCCCGAGGGGCTGGAGGTATTGCGGGGGACCTCGACCTACACCCTGCATGGCAACTGGAAGGTTCAGATCGAGAATGGCGCCGACGGCTACCACGTCAGCTCGGTGCACTGGAACTACGCGGCCACCACCTCCCGGCGCAGCACCGGCGAGTCCACCTACCAGACCAAGGTGTTGGACGCCGGCAGCTGGGCCAAGTCGGGCGGCGGCTACTGGGCGTTCCCGCACGGCCACATGTGCCTGTGGACCTGGGCGGCCAACCCGCAGGACCGGCCGCTGTGGGGCCAGGTCGAGCGCCTGAAGGAGACGCACGGTAAGTCCAAGGGCGAGTTCATGGTCACCGGCTCACGCAACCTGTGTCTGTACCCCAACGTCTACCTGATGGACCAGTTCTCCACGCAGATCCGGCACATCCGTCCGATCACACCGGACCGAACCGACATCACCATCTACTGCATCGCCCCCAAGGGCGAAAGCCCCGAGGCCCGGGCCAACCGGATCCGCCAATACGAGGACTTCTTCAACGCCACCGGGATGGCCACCCCCGACGACCTGGAGGAGTTCCGCTCCTGCCAACAAACCTTCCGCGCTAAGGCGGCGCCGTGGAACGACGTGAGCCGCGGCGCCGAGCACTGGCTGTCGGGTCCCGACCCGATCGCCGAGTCGCTGGGCATGCACGGCGTCGTCTCGTCGGGGGTGGAGGCCGAGGACGAGGGACTCTTCGTGGTCCAGGACAACTACTGGCTGGAGACGATGCGCGCCGCCTTGCAAAAGGAGAGAGCGATCCGGGCCGCGGGCGCGAACGGAACGGAGTGCTGATTATGAGCGTCACCGAGAACACGCCGACCGGCACTCAATCCGGCAGCAAGCTGATCACCCAGAACACGATCGAGCAGTTCCTCTACCGCGAGGCCCGATACCTCGACGACCGCGAGTTCGAGAAGTGGCTGGAGTGCTACGCCGACGACGTCGTTTTCTGGATGCCCTCCTGGGACGTCGACGATCGGTTGGTCGAGGACCCGCAGCGCGACGTCTCGCTGATGTACTACCCCAACAAGGGCGGCCTGCAGGACCGGGTCTTCCGGATCCGCACCGAGCGCTCCTCGGCCACCTCGCTGCCCGACCCGCGGACTAGCCACAACATCAGCAACGTCGAGGTCATCGAGCGTCGCGGCGACGTAGTCGACCTGCGCTTCAACTGGCACACGATGTACTTCCGCTACGACCACATCGACCCGTACTACGGGACGTCGTTCTACACGATCGACTTCTCCGGCGACCAGCCCCTCATCCGGCGCAAGACGGTGGTGCTCAAGAACGATTACATCGACCACGTGGTGGACGTCTACCACATCTGAGGAGCCCGCATGACCGTCACACCGCCCGCAGAAACGCAACCGGACACCGCATCCCAGGCGCCCGTCCACCAGGTGGCGCTCAGGTTCGAGGACGGGGTCACCCGCTTCGTCAGCTGCCGGGACGACCAGACGGTCGCCGGCGCTTCCTACCGCCAGCGCATCAACATCCCGGTGGACTGCCTCGACGGCGTCTGCGGCACCTGCAAGGCGTTCTGCGAGTCGGGGATCTACGACGGCGGAAGCTACCTGCCCGACGCACTCTCCGACGACGAGGCCGCCGCCGGCAACTGTCTGCCCTGCGTCATGAAGCCCCGCTCGGATCTCGTCCTCCAGATCCGCAGCACATCCGAGGTCGCCAAGACCCAGGCCGCCAGCTACACGGGCACCCTGGTGGAGCTGTCGCAACTCTCGTCCACCACGGCGCGGATCGGGATCGAGATCCCCAACCGGGCGGAACTGACCTTCCTGCCGGGTCAGTACGTCAACATCGCTGTGCCCGACGCCAGTCCCACCGAAACAGTCACGCGGTCCTACTCATTCAGCAACGCCCCGCACGAAGAGCGACTCACCTTCCTGATCAAGATCACCCCGGGCGGCGTTATGTCGACCTACCTGACCGAGCGAGCCGCGGTCGGCGACACCATCACCTTCACCGGCCCGCACGGGTCCTTCTTCCTGCGCGAGTCCGACCGGCCGGTGCTGATGCTCGCGGGCGGCACCGGGCTGGCGCCGATCCTGTCGATGTTGCGCAAGCTGCGCGCCGAGGGCAGCCGCCGGAGGGGCCACATCATCTATGGCGTCAACAACGACGAAGACCTGGTGGCACTCGACGTGCTGGGGGACATCACGGCCGGGCTGCCCGGTTTCACCTATGACCACTGCGTCGTCGACCCGGCCAGCACCGCGGTCAACAAGGGCCCCGAGAAGGCCTATGTCACGAGCCTGATTTCAGCGGCGCACCTCTACGACGGTGATGTCGCGATCTATCTGTGCGGGCCGCCGCCAATGGTCGAGGCCGTACGCGGGTACGTCAGCAAGGTGGGCATCGAACCGACCGGCTTGTATTACGAGAAGTTCGCGCTCGCCGTGCCCGCCGCCAAAGAAGAAGCACCGGCGGCGGTCGCCGAGCCGGTTGCGCCAGCGCAGCTCGAGGAGCTGCTGCTCGCGTCCGACGCCCGCACGGTGACCGGCCAGGTCATGTTGCCCGCCGCCGAGATCGACAGCTGGCCGGCACCCGTCTCCGCGAGCGCGGAAGGTGACCTCGCCCGCCGGATCGTCGGCCAGCTGATCGCCCCGGTCACCCCGGACGCCGGTGCCGTCGCCGCGCTCGACACCGTCAACGACCTTATCGGGGCAACCATCGCGACCGGGGCGCGGTCCATCATCGGGCAGGAGATGCTCCCGGTCGTCTCGGCGCCCCCGACCGCCCCGGTCGCGGCGGTCACGCCGATCACCCAACCGGCCACGATGGTTGCCGCCGACGGCTACCAGATCGGCGAGGACCACCCGGAAATCCACGAGTCCGACGCACTGTTCGAAGCCCGCGAGGCCCTCGAGCTCGGCGCGCTCGAACTCACCCTGGGCCGGCTGAGCAGCCCGCAGCTGACCGGCTACCGACTGCTCGCGGAGGCGACGCTGCCCTACGTCGCCGGCGACCGATTCGTCGACGCGGCGCAATACACCGAAACCAACGCGGCCTTTCACGACTATTTGTTCACGCTGACCGGCAATCAGCACCTGCTGCAGGCCTACCAGGCACTCGGCGTGAAGGGCCGGATGACCGACGCGCTGAGCAACGCCACCTGGTGCCACCCGCTGTGCGCCCAGGACCACGTGGACATCGTCGACGCCTTTGAGGCCGGTGAGCGCGAGGCCGCACGGGCACTCATCATCGCCCACGCCGAGCGGTCCAAACAAACCATGCGGCGTGCCATGGCTGACGCGCTCGCCGCGCGGCGGCCGCGGTTCGTCACGCCCGGCCGCTTCGCCGACAAAGTCGTGCTCGTCACGGGTGCGGCCCAGGGGATCGGCGAGCAAACCGCCCGCCGGATCGCAGCCGAAGGCGGCACGCTCGTGCTCGCCGACCGCTCCGAGCTGGTCAAGGAACTTGCCGACGAACTCACCAGCGGTGGGCCCCAAGCCCTCGCCGTCACCGTCGACCTGGAGCACGCCGAAGGCGCCCACGCCATGGTGCAGCAGGCGCTGACGACGTTCGGCAGGATCGACGTGCTGATCAACAACGTCGGTGGTGCGATCAACTTCAAGCCCTTCACCGAGTTCACCGACGCCGAGATCCGCGCCGAGGTCGACCGCTCATTGATGACGACGCTCTACACCTGCCGCGCGGCGTTGCCGCCGATGGTGCAGCGTGGCCGGGGCGTCATCGTGAACGTGTCGTCGGCGGCAACCCGGGGTATTCACCGGATCGCGTACTCGGCCGCCAAGGGCGGCATCAACGCGATCACCGCCTCACTCGCGCTGGAGTACGCCCACGCCGGCATCCGCGTGGTCGCCACCGCTCCGGGCGGGACGCAGGCACCACCGCGGCGGATCGCCCGGGGCACCCCGGAGCCCACCACCGACACCGAGCGCGCCTGGTTCCAGGACCACATCGACCAGACCATCACGTCGTCGCTGATGAAGCGCTACGGGACCCTCGACGAACAGGCGGCCGCGATCTGCTTCCTCGCCTCCGACGAAGCCTCCTACATCACCGGCACAGTGCTGCCGGTCGCCGGTGGTGACCAGGGCTAACGCCCACCTCGCAGCTACCATGTGATGGTGATCATCGTGGCCACGACGTGCGTCGGGCGCGATAGAGAACTGGCCGAACTCGCCCGACGTGCTGCCGCGACCGCGACCCGCGGCAGCGCTTCCCTGGCCGTCGTCGGCAGGCCCGGCATCGGCAAAAGCGTCTTGCTGCGCCGGCTGGTTGAGCAGCATGGCGGCACCGCATTCTGGGCGCAGGCGGCGACCTGGGAGTCCGAGACGCCAGGAGCAGTGCTGCGTCAGCTTCTTCAAGACGACGTACCTTCCGAGCCGGCCGCGGCGGCCACGCACTTCGTGGAGCAGTTCCTCCGGCGCGCGGCGCCGGAGGAACCGGCCATCGTCGTGATCGACGACGCTGAGCACGCCGACCCGGTCTCCCTGCACGCGCTGACCACGGCCGCGCGGCAGCACCGCGACCTGCCACTGCTGATGGTGCTCGGGACGACGAAGGGTCGGATCGGGCGCCTCGGGGATCTCGCTTCGGAGGAGCTGCGGCTGGAGGGGCTCGACGCCGCGGCGGTGGCCGAGCTCGCCGCGCAGCGCGGCCGAGTCCTGCACCCGGCGATGGCCGAGGTTCTCACCCGGCACACCCGCGGCAATCCGCGGGACGTGCTGACCCTTCTCGACGAGCTGCCCGCCGCGGTGTGGTCTCGGCGAGACGCTCGGCTGCCCGCGCCCTCGCACGTCGTGGCGGAGGTTGACCTCCGGCTGAGGCGGTGCGGGCCCGAAGGCCGTGCGTTGGTCGAGGCGCTCGCGATCCTCGACCGGGACGAGTCCCTCGGCGAGGCAGCGCAGCTGGCCGGGCTCGACGACCCGCTGGCCGCGATCGACGAGGCCGCCGCGGCGGGGCTGCTCGCCGATTGGTCGAATTTCCAACCGCAACTGCATGATCCACTCACCCGGGCCGCCGTGATCGACCTCATGGGGGTGCGCGCCGCGGCCGCGGCGCATCGTCGCGCGGCGGAGATCGTCACCGACCCCGTCCGCCGGCTCGGCCACCGGGTCGCGTCGACGGTCACCCCGGACCCCGCGCTCGCCGACGACGTCGACCGGTTGGCCCGTGAGCGGGGCGCGGAAGGGGCGTGGGCGGACGCGGCGAGTCTGTTTCGCGCTGCCAGCCGGCTCACTGCCGACCCGCTGCTGCGTGACGACCGGCTCACCCGCTCTGTCGACGCCCTCGTCGCGGCCGGCGACTGCATGGGTGCGGCCGCACTCGTCCCCGCCGTCGAAAGCCTGCGCGAAACACCGTTGCGCAACGCCGTCCTGGCCTACCTGGCGATTGTCCGTGGCCGGGCGGCCGAAGCGGAGGTTCGGCTGCGCCGCGCCTGGGACATCGTCAACGCCGAGCGTGCCCCGGAGACCGCCGCGCTCATCGCCCAACGCTACGTCCTGCACTCACTTGCCCGCTGCCGTGGCGAGGAGCTCGTCGGATGGGCCGACCGCGCGCTCGCGCTTGCGGGTGATGACTCCCCGGCCGGGATCGAGGCGGCCGCGATCCGCGGGCTGGGGCTTGCGACGGCCGGCCATCTGGTGGAGGCATCCGCGGCGTACGACGCCCTGGCCACTCGCGTCCGCCACGGCGCCCAGGCCCAGCGGGTTGCGATGGGCCATGGCTGGCTCCAATTGAGCCTGGATGACGTCGACGGTGCCCGGAGCAGCTTGGAGGGCGCTGTCGCTATGGCGCAGCTGGGGGGCTCGGTTCGGATCTCGCTGTGGGCGCTGGGCTGGCTGGCCCGGGTGCAGTTCCTGACCGGCGAGTGGGACCAGGCGCTGCACAGCGTGGAGCAGGGCCGGGCGCTCGCCGCGTCCAGCGGCATCGTGCTGGCGACGCCGCTGCTTGCGTGGACAGCCGCCCAGGTGCACGCACTGCGTGGCAGCTGGGAAGAGGCCGCGGCAACCGTGCGGGCGGCGGATGCCGTCACGCAGGACTACGCGATAATGCAGATTCCCGCGCTGCTCGCACGCGCACACATCGCCGAGGCCGAGGCCGACTATTCGAAGGTGCGCAGGGTGCTGCATCCACTCAACCGCACGTCCTACGGCACGGCGCTGCACGAACCGGGCTTTTGGCCATGGGCTGACGTGCTGGCCAACGCGTTGGTCATCGACGGCCAACTCGCCGCTGCCGACGAGTTCCTGCGCCCACACGAGAGCCGCGCTCGGGCTCGCGGACATCGCTCCACCATGGCTCGGCTGGGCTACGCCAGGGGGAGACTACTCGGCGCGATGGCGGACCTTCCCGGCGCCAGAAGGGCTTTCGACGAAGCGCTCGGGCTGCTCGACGGAATGCCGCTGCGCTACGACCTCGCCCGAATCAACTTCGCCTACGGGCAAACGCTGCGCAGGGCCGGCAAACGACGCGCGGCCGATGTGGTCATCGGCACGGCGCGCGAGCTGTACCTGTCGCTTGGCGCCCGAACATATGTCGAGCGGTGCGACCGCGAACTCAAGGCCGGTGGCCTGCATCCGGTGCGCGGGCCCCGGGGTCAGGTCGAACTCACCCCGCAGGAGGATGCGGTCTCCGCACTGGTCGCGCAAGGCTTGTCCAACCGAGAGGTCGCGGCCGAGCTCTACGTCTCACCGAAGACCGTGCAGTACCACCTCACCCGCATCTACGCCAAGCTCGGCCTGCGTTCACGATCCGAGCTGGCGGCGGCGCGGCGCTGACGCCGGTCCACCACGGGCGCGGCCGTTTTCGCCACCAGGTCGGCGTATTCCACCCCCGGCGCCAGCTCGACGACCTCGAAACCGGTGCCGGTCACGTCGAACACGCCGAGGTCGGTGATGACCCTGCTGACCATGCCACGGCCGGTCAGCGGCAGGTCGCAGGCGGTGACCAGCCTGGCGTCACCGGTCTTGGTCACATGCTCCATTAAGACGATGACCCGCTCGACGCCGTTGGCCAGGTCCATTGCGCCACCCATACCTTTGACCAGCGCGCCGGGGACCACCCAGTTGGCAAGGTCACCGTTCATTGCGACCTGCATGCCGCCCAGCACGGTGACGTCGACGTGGCCCCCGCGGACCATGGCGAAACTGGTCGCCGAGTCGAAGTAGGACGCCCCGGGGACTACCGTGACGGTCTGTTTGCCCGCGTTGATCAGGTCGGGGTCGGCTTCGTCCTCATAAGGGAAGGGGCCGACCCCGAGGATGCCGTTCTCGGCATGCAGGGTGACGTCAGAGCCCTCGGGGAGATGGGCCGGGACCAGCGTGGGCAGGCCGATACCGAGGTTGACGTAGTCGCCGTCGCGCAGTTCCTGGGCGGCGCGCGCTGCCATCTCGTCGCGGGTCCAGCTCATCGTGACCCCTCCTTTTCGTCGTCCGGCCGGGGCCGGGTGGTGCGCTTTTCGATGTCCTTGCGCGAGGCCTGCTCCGGTGTCAGCGCGACGATCCGCTTGACGAAGATGCCGGGCAGGTGGACCCCATCCGGGTCGAGTTCACCGACCTCCACCACCTCCTCGGCCTCGACGATGGTGATCCGCCCGGACATAGCCGCGGGTGGGTTGAAGTTGCGGGCGCTGGCATGGAAGCGGCAGTTGCCGGCCTTGTCCGCAACGGCGGCGCGGATGAGCGCGTAGTCGGTGACGATGGACTCCTCGAGGACCATCTCGCGGCCATGGAAGGTTCGGACTTCCTTCGGCGACGATGCCACGGCGACGCTGCCGTCGGGGTGGAAGCGCCACGGCAGCCCGCCCTCGGCGACCAGCGTGCCGACGCCGGTCGGGGTGAAGAAGGCACCGACGCCGCTGCCGCCGGCGCGCAGCCGCTCGGCGAGCGTGCCTTGTGGGGTGAGCTCCACCGTCAGCTCACCCGCGCGGAACTGCCGCGCGAATTCCTTGTTTTCGCCCACGTAGGAGGCGGTGACCCGGCTGATCCGGCGGGCCTCCAGCAGCAGGCCCAGTCCGGCACCGTCGACGCCGCAGTTGTTGGACACGATGGTGAGGTCCGAGGCGCCCTGCTCCAATAGTGCTTCGATGAGAATCCACGGGATGCCGGCGAGGCCGAAGCCACCAACGGCCAGGCTGGCGCCGTCGGGGATGTCGGCGACAGCCTCGGCGGCCGACCCGACCAGTTTGTCCAGGGTCATGACTTCTCCAGGTGCTCGATGAGGGCGGGGGTGATGATGCCGGGCCGCTCGGCGTTGGCGAGGTGGGCAGCCCGGGGAACGACGAGGAGCTGTCCGTTTTTCACGCGGGTGGCGATCTCCTCGAGCTTGGGCGGCGGCGTCGCCAGGTCCTCGGCTCCGGCGATCGCCAGGGTCGGTGCGGTGATGGACGCGAGGTCGTCACGCAGGTCCAGGGCGGCGATCGCCTCGCAGCAGCCGGCGTAGCCCTCGGCGGGGGTGGCGGCGACCATAGCCTCGGCGGCCTGCCTGACCTCGGGATGGGCCGACAGGTGCTGCGGAGTGAACCAGCGCTCGACCACGGCGGTGGCAACGGCACCGCTGCCACCGGACCGCACCGTCGCGGCGCGATCGGTCCAGCCGGAGGCGGGCGGCAACTGGGCGCCGGTGCACAGCACGGCGAGCCGGTCGACCCGATCGGGGTCACGGGCCGCCACCCGCAGAGCCGTCATGCCGCCGAGCGACAGCCCGACGAGGTGGGCCCGCCCGACGCCCAGCCGGTCGAGCAGGGCGACGAGGTCGTCGGCCAGATCGTCGATCGAGTACGGCCCGTCCGGGACTGGGGAGCCGCGGTGGCCGCGGGTGTTGTAGCGAACGACTCCGAACCGTTCCTCGAGCGCGGCGACCTGAGCGTCCCACATCTTGTGCGTGGCCCCGAGGGAGTTGGAGAGGACGACGAACGGACCTTCCGCGCGGCCGGTGACGACGGCGTCGACCACCGCCGCGCTCATCGGACGGCCTCGAACACGGCGGCGATTCCCTGGCCGCCGCCGATGCACATCGTCTCGAGGACATAGCGCGCCTCGCGGCGCCTGGCCTCGTACGCGGCGGTGGCCAGGATGCGGGCCCCGGTTGCGCCGATGGGGTGGCCCAAGGAAATGCCGGAGCCGTTGGGGTTGAGCCGCTCATCGAGTGGGTCGACCTTCCACTCGTGCAGGACGGCGAGAACCTGGGCGGCGAAGGCCTCGTTGAGCTCGATGAGGTCGATTTCGTCGAGGGTGAGGTCAGCCCGGTCGAGGGCAGCTGCCGTCGCGCTGACGGGGCCGATGCCCATGACCTCCGGATCGCAGCCGGTGACCGCCCACGAGCGCAGCGCAAGCAGCGGGACGAGACCGCGTTTCTCGGCGTCGGCGCGTGTGGTGACGACGCACATTGCGGCACCGTCGTTCTGGCCCGAGGCGTTGCCGGCGGTGACGGTCGACTCGGGATCGACCCTGACCCGGATCGGGCGCAGCGCCGCGAGGCTCTCGACGGTGGTGTCGCCTCGAGGGTGTTCGTCGCGGTCGACGACGGTGTCGGGTTTGCCGCGGGTGCCGGGAACCGTGACCGGGACCAGCTCGTCGACAAATTTCCCGGCCTCGTGAGCGGCGACGGCGCGGTGGTGGGAACGCACCGCGAGCTGGTCCTGCTCCTCGCGGGAGATGCTGTAGGCCTTGCGGAGGTTCTCCGCCGTCTCGATCATGCCGCCGGGCACCGCGTGGAAGGCGCCGCCCGCGGTCTCGCGGGCGCGGTCGAGTCGGTCCATGAGCGCGATGCCGCCCTGCCTGACGCCGGTGCGCAGGCCGAGGGCGTAATGCTCGACGTTCGACATCGACTCCGCGCCGCCGG
>CAVVUH010000021.1:0-273184 GCA_963751315.1 uncultured Actinomycetota bacterium
CAGGCGAACGCGCTCTGCCCGGTGATGTGCCGGCCGACGATGAGGGACTGGATTTCAGCAGTTCCTTCGTAGGTGACCAGGGCTTCCATGTCGCACAGGTGGCGCATGACATGGAAGTCGAGCAAGACACCGTTGCCGCCTAATACGTCGCGGGCCAGTCGACACACGTTTCGGCCCTTGACTGTGCAGTAGTACTTGGCGAGCGCGGCCATCGTTTCTTCGACCTTGCCCTCATCGATGAGCCGGGCCATTCGGATGGCGTACAGCTGCATCGAGGTGAGATCGCCGAGCATCTCCACCAGCATCGACTGGATGACCTGGGTCCTGGCGATTGGCCTGCCGAACTGCTTTCGCCGCAGTGCGTAGTTCAGGGCGATGTCGTAGGCCGCGACTGCGTGTCCGGCCGACGCCCACGCGACGGAATTGCGGGTGCCCGCGAGCACCTTGCCCACATCTTTGAAGCTGTTGCAGTTCTGCAGTCGGGCGTCTTCGGACACGCGGCAGTCGGTGAGGGTGATGTCCGCGTTCTGCACCATCCGCAGCGACATCTTGCCGCCGATCTTGGTCGCCGCGTATCCAGGGTTGTCCTTCTCCACGACGAACGCCTTGACTTGGTTGTCCGCGGTGTCGCGGGCGTATACGACGATGTAGTCGCACCACACGGCGTTGCCCGGCCAGCGCTTGCGGCCGTTGAGCACCCATTCATCGCCTTGCCGCTCCGCGGTGGCCTCGAGGATGACGGCGTCCGAACCGTGCTCGGGCTCGGTCAGCGCGAACGCGCCGATCTTTTCCAGGCGCGCCATCGCCGGCAGGTAGCGTTGCCGCTGTTCCTCGGAGCCCAGGATGTTGATCGATTGCATCGCCAACCCGAGGTGTACGGCGAAGAACGTGGCTATGCTCCCGTCGATGCGGGACAGCTCGTAGGTGACGAGGCCGGCGGCGACCGCGCTCATCGATGTGCACCCGTGGTCGCCCAGGTTGTGGTCGCCGACAATGTTCAGCGCGGCAAGTTTCGGTATCAGGTCGAACGGGAACTCGCCGCGTTCCCAATACTCATTGACGATCGGCAGGATCTCGGCCTCGCCGAACGCCCGGACCTCGGCAAAAATCTCCTTTTCCCGGTCGGTCAGCTGATCCTTCATCAGGAAGTAGTCGGTCTCCCGGGCAAGGCCGATGTCCTCGACGAGCGAGGCGGTGGCTGGATCGGCGTCCTTGGCGCCTCGTGTCTCAAACGAGCTGAGCGGTTTTGGCGTCGTTGTCATGGTTGTTCCCGGGTATGTGTAGGAAGGTTTCGATCACCGGCGCGAGCTCGCTCGCATCATGGCCGCTCTCCAGGGTCGTGCAGGAATGTCTCGATGACGGGTGCGAGCTCGGCGGCGTTGTGCACGAGATCGATGTGGCCGCCGCTATGTTGGTGTAGTCGCGAATGCGGCAGCAACGCGTTCATGATGCGCGCGTTAACCAACGGGATGATCGGATCATCGGTACCCGCCACGATCAACGTCTGCTGCCGCACCGCAGGCAGCGCGAACAGGCTGGTCCACACCGCACCCGCGAGAAGCTGGTGCAAGTAACCCATCTTCGATCCGGCGTGCAACTGCTGAAGAAACAGTCGGGCCACATCCTCCCCGTGAGCGCGGACAGTGCCGCCGTATAGTTCACCGGCAATGGATGCGGCGTAGTCCGGGTCCGAAAACCTGCGCGGGGTAGCCATTTTCGCCAGTACACGTGGATGAGCGGGCACCATCAGCGCACCGGTGCCCGTTGCCACCAGAATGAGACGCCGACATCGGCGCGGATTCTGAAAGGCGAACTGCTGTGCAAGCGCCCCACCCCAGGACAGCCCGAGCACATCGACCACGCCGATTCCCAGCTCGGACAGTACCCGACCCAGCACCCAGGCAAGGTAGGGAAACCCGTAGGGCGCAAGGGATGTGGGTGAGCCACCCGCTCCTGGTACATCGAATCGGACCACCGTGGTATCCGGATCCAGCTGCTCCACCAGTGGGTCCAGCACTTCCAGGCTCGCCCCGATGCCATTGCACAGCACAAGCGGCACACCGGTTCCCCACCGCACGTTCACCCGGATCCGCTGCCCGCCGGTGGCGACGTAGCACTCCTCGCCGAACTCACTCACCGGTAGCGCACGAAGACGTCGCCGATCCCGGGTCGATTGACGCTTGTCGGCAGCTTGTGACTTGTACGGGGTCATCCCAAAATCCTGCGCATGATCTTCAGTCCCTTCTCGGTGTACGGCGGGTAGAGGAGCTTCAGATCTGGCTTCGTCGTCTTAGCGAGGACCGCCTTCCGGTGACTCAGCGCCTGAAATCCCCACTCACCGTGGTAGGAGCCCATGCCGCTGTGCCCCACGCCACCGAATGGCAGCTGCGGCACCAACAGATGCATCGCCACGTGGTTGAGCACCGCGCCGCCAGCCGGAACCGAATCGACGATCCTGCGGCCGGTGGACTTCGAGCCGGAGAACACATACAGCGCGAGCGGCTTCGGCCGCCCGTTGGCGAAGCTGATCGCCTGATCCACCGAATCCACTTCGATCACCGGAAGGATCGGGCCGAAGATCTCGTCGGTCATCGCGGGCTCGTCAGGATCAGGGTCGACGATGACTGTCGGATCGATCGTGAGTGAATCCCGATCGCTGTGGCCGCCCACGACGACCTCGCCCTTTGTGGCTTCGAGATAGCCGACGAGCCGGTCGAATTGGCGCTCGTTGACGATCCGCATACCCATATCATTTCCGGCACGGAAAGCAGCCACGTTATCGACGATCAGCCGAACGAGTTCTGACTTGATGGACTTTTCGGCCAGAACGTAGTCCGGCGCGACACAAGTCTGCCCGGAGTTCAGCAGCCTTCCCCACGCGATCCGCCGTGCCGTCACATCGAGATCGGCGTCGGCGGTGACGATGACGGGGCTCTTGCCGCCGAGCTCCAAGGTGACCGGGGTAAGCGTCGAGGCCGCCGCGGCCATGATCTTGCTGCCGATCGCGGTGCCGCCGGTGAACAGGGCGTGGTCGAAGCCCAGCGAGAGCAGCTGCTGTGTGGTGTCGGCAGCGCCCTCGACTACGGCGACCGCATCCGGATCGAGGTACTGGGGGATCAGCCGGGCAAGAAGCGCCGAGGTGGCGGGGGCCAGTTCCGACGGCTTGAGCACCGCGCAGTTGCCGGCCGCGACGGCGGCCACTAGAGGGCCGAGCGAGAGGTAGACCGGATAGTTCCACGGCGCGATGATGAGGACCACGCCCAGCGGTTCGTACTGCACCCAAGCCGAGCCGGGGAGCTGGCTCAACGGCACCCGTTGTTTTTTTCGCTTCATCCACCTGCCCAGGTGCTTACGCGCGAATTCCGCTTCACCCCTCGTGGACACGATGTCACCCAGCCAAGCTTCTGCTCGTTCGCGGCCGAGATCTTGGGCAAGGGCCGCTGCGATCTGATCCTCGTGTTCGTCGAGAAGTCGCTCGATTCCTCGAAGTTGGCGCAGTCGCCAGTCGGTCGCCCGTGTGCGTCCGCTTGCGAACACGCTACGGATAGAGGCGACTTGGTCGGCGAGCTCGGGCGGTGCGGTAATGGCATGTGCGATCATTTGGTCACTTTTCCATCACGTAACTGCCCGGAGCGGGACCCAGCGGCGGAAGCTCCTCCCCACCAAGCGTTTTCGGAGCGTCAACCTCCGGGCCGCTGCGCTCGGCGAGCCAGCTGACGTAGTCCGGCCACCAGGAGTCAGCGAACTTCTGCGCAGAGTCCAGCCACTGTTCGGGATCCTCGGCGTCGACCGGACCTGTTCGGAACGACGCCTTCGGGTTGCCGGGCGGGTTGACCAACGCCGCGATGTGACCGCTGGTGGACAGCACGAAGCGGTTGTCCTTGCTGCCGAGCAGGCGCGCGCTGCGATAGGTGGCCTGCCACGGGCAGATGTGGTCGGCGACGCCGCCGACGATGTAGGCGTCGGAGGTGATCTTGGCCAGGTCGACCGGGCTGCCCAGCATGCTGACCCCGCCGGGGGTGACCAGCGCGTTCCGCAGCCCCATCAGCACCAGGTCGCGGTGCAGGGCAGCGGCCATTCGGGTGGTGTCGGCGTTCCAGAACAACACGTCGAAGGGCGCCGGCGTGCGGCCCTGCACGTAGTTGTTGACCCAGTACCGCCACACCAGGTCGGTGGGCCGCAGCCAGGCGAACATCTCCGCCATGTCGCGCCCGTCGAGGTAGCCCTTCCTGCCCGAAACTCGAATCGCGGCCTGCGCCGCGCGGTCGCTCATGGCCGCCGCCGCGAACCCGGCCCGGGTCTCGTCCAGCACGGTGACCGCCAGGTTGAGGCCCGCGACCCGATCGCCCTCGCCGATGTCGGCGAGGTGGGCCGCCGTCATCGCTGCGAGAATGCCGCCCGAGCAGGTGGCCAACAGCTGGGTGCTGTCGGTTCCGGTGATTTTCTCCGCCGCGTCCATCGCCTCCACGATCGCCCCGCCGTAGGTGTCGAAGCCCCAATCCCGGTGGCGGGCTTGCGGATTGCGCCACGAAATCACGAAGACCTGCTGGCCCTGTTGGACGAAGTACTCGATCATGCTGCGCCCGGGCGCGATATCCATGACGTAGTACTTGTTGATCACGGGCGGCACCATGAGCAATGGGATCGCGCGCACCTTGGCTGTCTGCGGGGCGTATTGAATCAATTCGAACACCGAGGTTTGCAGTACGACGGCCCCTTTGGTGACAGCCAGGTTCTCCCCCACCGCAAAGGCGTCAGGCTCGATCATCGCCGGCACGCGAGGCTTCGAAAGCATGTCTCGGCGAACGCGCTCTGCCCGGTGATGTGCCTCCCGACGATCAGGGACTGGATCTCAGCAGTTCCTTCGTAGGTGACCAGGGCTTCCATGTCGCACAGGTGGCGCATGACATGGAAGTCCAGCACGACACCGTTGCCGCCCAATACGTCGCGGGCCAGTCGACACACGTTTCGGCCCTTGACTGTGCAGTAGTACTTGGCAAGCGCGGCCATCGTTTCTTCGACCTTGCCCTCATCAATGAGCCGGGCCATTCGGATGGCGTACAGCTGCATCGAGGTGAGATCGCCGAGCATCTCCACCAGCATCGACTGGATGACCTGGTTCCTGGCGATTGGCCTGCCGAACTGCTTTCGCCGCAGGGCGTAGTTCAGGGCGATGTCGTAGGCCGCGACTGCGTGTCCGGCCGACCCCCACGCGACGGAATTGCGAGTGCCCGCGAGCACCTTGCCCACATCTTTGAAGCTGTTGCAGTTCTGCAGTCGGGCGTCTTCGGACACGCGGCAGTCGGTGAGGGTGATGTCTGCGTTCTGTACCATCCGCAGCGACATCTTGCCACCGATCTTGGTCGCCGCGTATCCAGGGTTGTCCTTCTCCACGACGAACGCCTTGACTTGGTTGTCCGCGGTGTCGCGGGCGTATACGACGATGTAGTCGCACCACACGGCGTTGCCCGGCCAGCGCTTTCGGCCGTTGAGCACCCATTCATCGCCCTGCCGCTCCGCGGTGGCCTCAAGGATGACGGCGTCCGAACCGTGCTCGGGCTCGGTCAGGGCGAACGCGCCGATCTTTTCCATGCGCGCCATCGCCGGCAGGTAGCGTTGCCGCTGTTCCTCGGAGCCCAGGATGTTGATCGATTGCATCGCCAACCCGAGGTGTACGGCGAAGAACGTGGCTATGCTCCCGTCGATGCGGGACAGCTCGTAGGTGACGAGGCCGGCGGCGACCGCGCTCATCGATGTGCACCCGTGGTCGCCCAGGTTGTAGTCGCCGACAATGTTCAGCGCGGCAAGTTTCGGTATCAGGTCGAACGGGAACTCGCCGCGTTCCCAATACTCATTGACGATCGGCAGGATCTCGGCCTCGCCGAACGCCCGGACCTCGGCAAAGATCTCCTTTTCCCGGTCGGTCAGCTGATCCTTCATCAGGAAGTAGTCGGTCTCCCGGGCAAGGCCGATGTCCTCGACGAGCGAGGCGGTGGCTGGATCGGCGTCCCTGGCGCCTCGCGTCTCAAACGAGCTGAGCGGTTTTGGCGTCGTTGTCATGCTTGTTCCCAGGTGTGTGTAGGTAGACGTCCGAGGTATCGATGTTGGTGTCGCTCACGGCCGCTCGCCAAGTTCGTGCAGGAACGTCTCGACGACGGGTGCGAGTTCGGCCGCGTTGTGCACGAGATCGATGTGGCCACCGCTGTGTTGGTGCAGTCGCGAATGCGGCAGCAGGGCGTTCATGATGCGCGCGTTGATCAATGGGATGATCGGATCATCGGTACCCGCCACGATCAACGTCTGCTGCCGCACCGCAGGCAGCGCGAACAAGCTGGTCCACACCGAGCCCGCGAGAAGCTGGTGCAGGTAGCCCATCTTCGATCCGGCGTGCAGCTGCTGAAGAAACAGTCGCGCCACATCCTCCCCGTGAGCGCGGACAGTGCCGCCGTACAGTTCACCGGCGATGGATGCAGCGTAGTCCGGGTCCGAAAACCTGCGCGGCGTAGCCATTTTGGCCAGCACACGGGGACTGGCGGGCACCATCAGCGCACCGGTGCCCGTTGCCACCAGAACCAGGCGGCGGCACCGGCGCGGGTTCTGAAAGGCGAACTGCTGCGCAAGCGCCCCACCCCAGGACAGCCCGAGCACATCCACCACGCCGATTCCCAGCTCGGATAGTACCCGGCCCAGTACCCAGGCAAGGTACGGGAACCCGTAGGGCGCAAGGGATGTGGGCGATCCTCCGGCTCCTGGCGCATCGAATCTGACCACCGTGGTATCCGGATCCAGCTGCTCCACCAGTGGGTCCAGCACTTCCAGGCTCGCCCCGATGCCATTGCACAACACCAGCGGCACACCGGTTCCCCACCGCACGTTCACCCGGATCCGCTGCCCGCCGGTGGCGACGTAGCACTCCTCGCCAAACAGACTCACCGGTAGCGCACGAAGACGTCGCCGATCCCGGGTCGATTGACGCGTCTCGGCAGCTTGTGACTTGTACGGGGTCATCGCAAAATCCTACGCATGATCTTCAGTCCCTTTTCGGTGTACGGCGGGTAGAGGAGCTTCAGATCTGGCTTCGTCGTCTTGGCGAGGACCGCCTTCCGGTGACTCAGCGCCTGAAATCCCCACTCACCGTGGTAGGAGCCCATGCCGCTGTGCCCCACGCCACCAAATGGCAGCTGCGGCACCAACAGATGCATCGCCACGTGGTTGAGCACCGCGCCGCCAGCGGGAACCGAATCGACGATCCTGCGGCCGGTGGACTTCGAGCCGGAGAACACATACAGGGCGAGCGGCTTGGGACGGCCGTTGGCGAAGCTGATCGCCTGATCGACCGAATCCACTTCAATCACTGGAAGGATCGGGCCGAAGATCTCGTCCGTCATCGCGGGCTCGTCGGGATCAGGGTCGACGATGACTGTCGGCTCGATCGTCAGCGAATCCCGGTCGCTGTGGCCGCCGACGGCGATCTCGCCCTTTGTGGCTTCGAGATAGCCTACGAGCCGGTCGAATTGGCGTTCGTTGACGATCCGCATACCCATATCATTTCCGGTGCGAAAAGCAGTCACGTTATCGACGATCAGCCGGACGAGTTCTGACTTGATGGACTTCTCGGCCAGTACGTAGTCCGGTGCGACACAAGTCTGCCCGGAATTCAGCAGCCTTCCCCACGCGATCCGCCGTGCCGTCACGTCGAGATCAGCATCGGCGGTGACGATGACGGGGCTCTTGCCGCCGAGCTCCAAGGTGACCGGGGTAAGCGTCGAGGCCGCGGAGGCCATGATCTTGCTGCCGATCGCGGTGCCGCCGGTGAACAGGGCGTGGTCGAAGCCCAACGAGAGCAGTTGCTGTGTGGTGTCGGCAGCGCCCTCGACTACGGCGATCGCATCCGGGTCGAGGTACTGGGGGATCAGCCGGGCAAGAAGCGCCGAGGTAGCGGGGGCCAGTTCCGACGGCTTGAGCACCGCACAGTTGCCGGCTGCGACGGCGGCCACTAGAGGGCCGAGCGAGAGGTAGACCGGGTAGTTCCACGGCGCGATGATCAGGACCACGCCCAGCGGTTCGTATTGCACCCAAGCCGAGCCGGGGAGCTGGCTCAATGGCACCCGCTGTTTTTTTCGCTTCATCCACCTGCCCAGGTGCTTACGCGCGAACTCCGCTTCGCCCCTCGTGGACGCGATATCGCCCAGCCAAGCTTCTGCTCGTTCGCGGCCGAGATCTTGGGCGAGGGCTGTTGCGATCTGATCCTCGTTCTCGTCGAGAAGTCGCTCGATTCCTCGAAGTTGGCGCAGTCGCCAGTCGACCGCCCGTGTGCGTCCGCTTGCGAACACGCCGCGGATAGTGGCGACTTGGTCAGCGAGCTCGGGCGGTGCGGTAATGGCTTGTCCGATCATTTCGTCACTTCTCCATCACGTAACTGCCCGGGGCCGGACCGAGCGGCGGGAGGTCCTCCCCGCCAAGCGTTTTCGGAGCGTCGACCTCCGGGCCGCTGCGCTCAGCGAGCCAGCTAATGTAGTCCGGCCACCAGGAGTCAGCGAACTTCTGCGCAGAGTCCAGCCACTGTTCGGGATCCTCGGCGTCGACCGGACCGGTCCGGAACGACGCCTTCGGGTTGCCGGGCGGGTTCACCAGTGCAGCGATGTGACCGCTGGTGGACAGCACGAAGCGGTTGTCCTTGCTGCCAAGCAGGCGCGCGCTGCGATAGGTGGCCTGCCATGGGCAGATGTGGTCGGCGACGCCGCCGACGATGTAGGCGTCGGAGGTGATCTTGGCCAGGTCGACCGGGCTGCCCAGCATGCTGACCCCGCCGGGGGTGACCAGCGCGTTCCGCAGCCCCATCAGCACCAGGTCGCGGTGCAGGGCAGCGGCCATTCGGGTGGTGTCGGCGTTCCAGAACAACACGTCGAAGGGCGCCGGCGTGCGGCCCTGCACGTAGTTGTTGACCCAGTACCGCCACACCAGGTCGGTGGGCCGCAGCCAGGCGAATATCTCCGCCATGTCGCGCCCGTCGAGGTAGCCCTTCCTGCCCGAAACTCGAATCGCGGCCTGCGCCGCGCGGTCGCTCATGGCCGCCGCCGCGAACCCGGCCCGGGTCTCGTCCAGCACGGTGACCGCCAGGTTGAGGCCCGCGACCCGATCGCCCTCGCCGATGTCGGCGAGGTGGGCCGCGGTCATCGCTGCGAGAATGCCGCCCGAGCAGGTGGCCAACAGCTGGGTGCTGTCGGTTCCGGTGATTTTCTCCGCCGCGTCCATCGCCTCCACGATCGCCGCGCCGTAGGTGTCGAAGCCCCAATCCCGGTGGCGGGCTTGCGGATTGCGCCACGAAATCACGAAGACCTGCTGGCCTTGCTGGACGAAGTACTCGATCATGCTGCGCCCGGGCGCGATATCCATGACGTAGTACTTGTTGATCACCGGCGGCACCATGAGCAATGGGATCGCGCGCACCTTGGCTGTCTGCGGGGCGTATTGAATCAATTCGAACACCGAGGTTTGCAGTACGACGGCCCCTTTGGTGACAGCCAGGTTCTCCCCCACCGCAAAGGCGTCGGGCTCGATCATCGCCGGCACGCGAGGCTTCGAAAGGATGTCTCGGGCAAAGGCTCTCACGCCGCGCACCGCGCTCAGACCGCCGGTGTCGATCAACGCCTTCCAGCCGAGCGGACTGACCAGCGGGTTGTTGCTGGGCGCCAGGCCCTCCACAAAGTTGTCTATGACGAATTGCATCTTCTCTTTGTCGCGCCAATCCAGCTCGGCGTCGGCCAGCAACCCTTCGGCGGTCTCGGAACCTGCCAGATAGGCCTGCATGATTCGGTGCAGCAGCGGATTCTGTTGCCACGCAGGATCGCTGAACCGTTTGTCGGCGCGTGCCGGGACGCGGTGAGACTTGCCTGCGGCGATACTGCCGAGCTCACGGGTCAGCGCGCCAACCCGGTCGGCCACCGCGCCGGGGTGCTGAGCGAGGTTGCCGGCGAAGCGGGCCCAGGTGGCGTTCGGCATCATCCGGCTGGCGAATGGCTTCGTGGCGCTGGTGAGAAGCAGGTCGAGCGGCGCAGCCAGCTCGTCGACTTTGGTCGTGGGATCCTTGGGAGTCGCCATAGTTATCGTGTGCTTTCCGTCGTCGGAACGGTGATGTCGCGTTTCTGGATCTTGCCGGTGGGTCCCTTGGGCAGGGCGTCGACCAGCCAGACGTGGCGCGGGTACTTGTAGGCGGCCACCCGGGCCTTGACGTAGTCGCGTAGCTCCTCGGGCTCGACGCGCTCCCCTTCCTTCAACGCGACGGCCGCGCCGACCTCCTCACCCAGCGAGTCGTGCGGGATGCCGATGACCGCGGCTTCGGCCACGGCGGGGTGCTCGTAGAGCACCTCCTCGATCTCCCGGGGGTAGACGTTGTAGCCGCCGCGGATGATCATGTCCTTGGTCCGGTCGACGATGTAGAAGTAGCCGTCCTCGTCGACACGTCCGACGTCACCGGTGGCCAGCCAGCCGTCCGGCGTGATGGTGGCCTTGGTTGCCTCGGGAAGGTTCCAGTAACCCTTCATCACGTTGTGGCCGCGGATCTGGATCTCGCCGGTCTGGCCTTGGGGGACCTCGGCGCCGTCCAGGTCGACGACCCGCATCTGCACGCCTTCGATCGGGGTACCGATCGAGCCCACTTTGCGCGGCCGGTGCGGATGGTTGAATGCGGCCGCCGGGGAGCTCTCGGAGAGCCCGTAGCCTTCGAGAACCTCGCAGCCAAAGGCCTTTTCGAAGTCGGTGAGAACCTGCACTGGCATGGCCGCACCACCGGAGACGCAGACCCGCAACGTGCGGGTCGCCCCCGGTGCAGCCTGGTCGGCCACGCCCAGCAGCGCCGAATACATCGTTGGCACACCTTCAAACACCGTCACGGCGTCCCGCTCGATCACCTCGAGCGCCTTGAGCGGGTCGAATCGAGGGATGAGCGTCAACGTCGCACCCGACAGCACCGCCCCGTTGAGGCCACAGGTGAGGCCGAAGACGTGAAATAGCGGCAGGCAGCCCATCACGACGTCGTCCGGCCCGGTCTCGACGAGGGTGTTGACGCTGACCTCGGCGTTGCGGCCCAGATTGCCGTGCGTGAGCATCGCACCCTTGGGCTTTCCGGTGGTTCCGGAGGTGTGCAGGATGACCGCGACGTCGTCGGCACCGCGCTCCACGGGGGACTCTTGCTCGGGCAGGCCGGCGATCAGGTCCAGCAAACCGGCGTCGTCGACAATCCAGCACTGCGCGCCCACTTCGTCGGCACCGGCGGTGGCCTCGTTGGCGAAGGCAGGTGTCCCGAACAGCGCCTTGGCGCCACTGTTGGACAGGTAGAAGGTCACCTCTCGCGCCTTGAGCAGCGGGTTCATCGGGACCGCGACAGCACCGCGATAGATGATCCCGTAAAACACGATGGCGAATGCGGGCGTATTGGGCAGCATCACGCCCACCCGGTCACCCGGCTCGACTCCGGCTTGCTCAAGCAGCGTCGCCACCCGGGCGGCTGCCGCGTCGAACTCAGCGAAGGTGAACTGCAGGTCGTCGCAACGCAGCGCAACGCGGTTGGGGTTGCGTTCTTTGGATGCGATGAGATTGGTGCTCAGGCTGGTCATGGTGTCCTCTGGGATCTAATTGGGTGCCTGGTTTAGGGCTTGTCCTGAGGAACACAATCGTCCTCTCGGCGAGCTCGCACAACAATGTCGGGGGGCACAACAGCCTGGCCGCTTCGGTGTGACGGCGCACAGCTGATCGCAGACTGAGCGCGGAAGAGCGTGGCGGCTGATATAGGCCCTGGCCAGCACACAGGCGTGCATTCTCATCCTAAGCGGCGACCCGGCTGGTAATGCATTGTGCAGGCCCACGCTTCGGTGCCCGCATTTGTGTGCGTCGGCACATCGACACCCGGCCTGCGCGAGTGCCAGACTGCGCACGTAGACGCACGGTGCATAACTCAAGTCGCAGCGGCAGTTACCGCAAGGAGGAATTGATGACAAGCATCCTTGATCCCAACCTAGCCGCCGTCACTGGTCCCTCCCCCGCCGGAAGCGGACTCCCGCAGCCGCCGGTGTTTGACTCTGTCGACGCCGAGCGAAAGTACCGTAAGGAGCAGCTCGCCGCCGGGTTCCGGCTCTTCGGTAAGTTCGGCTTCTCCGAGGGCGTCGCGGGCCACATCACGGTGCGCGACCCGGAACACCCCGATTATTTCTGGGTGAATCCATTCGGGATGGCATTCACTAAAATCAAAGCGTCCGATCTTGTCTTGGTCGATCACAAAGGCGATGTGATCGAAGGCTCTCGTGCCGTCAATCGTGCAGCGTTTGTGATCCATTCCAGGGTGCACGAGGCTCGTCCCGATGCTCTAGCGGCGGCGCATTCTCATTCGACGTACGGACGGGCGTTCTCCACCTTGGGAATTAAGCTCGATCCGATTACCCAGGACGCGTGTGCGTTCTACGAAGACCACGCTGTGTACGACGACTATCACGGGCTCGTTAACGACATGGACGAGGGAGTCCGTCTGGCCAAGGCACTCGGACCGAACAAGGCCGCCGTGCTGCAAAACCACGGCCTTCTCACCGTCGGCCACACCGTCGCCGAAACTATTTGGTGGTTCATCACGATGGAACGCTCATGCCAGGTACAGCTGGTCGCCATGGCGGCGGGAACACCGAAACTCATACCCCACGACGTGGCCCTCGCCACTCGCGAGCTCATTGGGACTCCCGCGGCCGGATGGTTCCAGGCGCAACCGCTGTTCGATCAGATCCTGGGCAGCGACCCAGACCTCGTCCAGTAAGCCCAAGCGCTCGGATCCTCTGAGTGAATGCGACACTAGATTCTTGGATTTCGGGTGGCTCCCGACGCGCCATCAGCGGTTCGTCGCACGAGTTGTTCGTGCGCCAAGATGGACCGGTCGACGGCAAGCCGGTAACCCTTTTCCATGGCTTTCCGGCGTCGTCGTTCGACTGGGCAGGGGTGGTACCAGACCTCACGGGTTCCGGCTATCGCGTGACGACCCTGGACTTCCTTGGCTACGGCAGCAGCGACAAACCACATCCATATAGCTACTCGTTGATGGAGCAGGCCAGTCTTGTGCAGGCGGTGTGGGGCGACCTGGGTATCGACCGCACGGCGCTGGTCGCGCATGACTACGGTGTTTCGGTAGCGCAGGAACTGTTGTCTCGCGACCCTGACCGCATTGAGTCGATGGCCTGGCTCAATGGGGGTATGTTCCCCGATCTGCATCGACCCGCTGCCTTTCAACGGCACCTCGCTGAACTCAGTGGAGACGACGCCGAAGAGTACATCACCGAAACCTTATATCGTGCAGTGCTTTTGGGTGTTTCAGGCAGACCGATCTCCGACCATACGCTCGGCGAGATGTGGGCGGATTTCAGCAGGTCGCGGGGAACACGTGTGGCTCCCGCGCTGCTCGGCTATATGGCCGAACGCCGCGAACATGCTGCGCGCTGGTCGCACGCTGTCGAAAGCTATTCGGGTCCACAGACTTTCATCTGGGGCCCCGCCGACCCAATTAGTGGATCGCATGTCCTTCCTCGTATTCGGGACAAGGCCCCATCCGCCAGCATCACTGTGCTGGACAACCCGCCGCCGGTCGGACACTTTCCTGAGGTCGAGGCGCCCGAGCTCGTTGGACCTCTGCTTGTCGAGCACCTTCACGCAGCTGGCCAGGTGTGATTGATTGCGCCCCCGTGGACGAATTTAGCGAGAACCCGCCAGTCCGAGCGAAGACAAGGTCGTAGCGATCTATGTTTCAGAACCGGGCGAAGGGGCAAAATCGTTGCCCGAAGACCCGGCCTTGGCCTCGAGTGGGACGAGAAGGCAGTGCACAAATATGCATTCCAGTGACGTGGGCTCAAAATCGACGCTTGACCCGGTTCGCCGCCACGCTTGATCGGTCCACCGGCATGCTCAGGCGTCGACGTCTGGTTGCCGCCTGACGAGGTTATCGAGCCGCAGATCGGCGCCACCGGAGGCGTTGTTGAATGCAACACCACCTGGTGCTGCTCGTTGTCACTGGTTCCATCGACAGGTGGCCACGGCAGCCCCATCGTCAAATCATGCGAGGCAGTCCGCCCGGGATGTCTTCATGACGAATTTGAGCTTGTATCTCGTCGAGTCGACAGACATGTACCCCGATGGCCCCGCGCTGCGCTGTGACGGGGCCACAACGACGTTTTCGGAGCTGGCCGACAACGCCGCACGGTTCGCTGCCTACCTCGGCCACCGAGGTCTCCGCCCGGGTGACCGGGTGGGGGTCATGCTGGCCAACCGTCCCGAGTTCGCGATGGTTTTCTACGGGGTGCTGCACGCCGGAGCCGTTGTGGTGCCGATGGATCCGCTGCGAAGCGCCGGCGAAGTCGCGTCCGCCTTAACCAATACCGGTGCACGCCTATTGGTTTTCGCGCTGTCGTGTTGGCCTGCCGCCACCGCGGGGGCAGAGACCGCCGGAGTTCTCCCAATCGGTCTAGGCAAGCATACGCTGGAGCAGCTGACCGATGACTTTCTCGGGCGCGCCTGGCCGGTGACCCGCGCGAACAACGACAACGCGGTCATCCTGCACACGTCACGCACGACGGGGATGCCCAAGGGGGCCCAACTCACCCACAGCAACCTGGTAAGCAGCCAAGCCGTCATTGCGCGCAGCCTGCTCAACATTGGGCCTGACGACGTAGTGCTGAGTTGCCTCCCGTTGTGCCACGCGTTCGGGATGGCATACGCTCTGGGGCCGGCGATCTCGTCCGGCGCGACACTGGCGCTACTTCCCAGTTTTGATGCCAATAGAGCGTTGGAAATGGTTGCGGCCGAGCGGGTTACAGTCTTCGAGGGTTCACCCGCCATGTACACAGCGATACTCGGGGCCGTGGCCGGCCACAACCTGGACTTTGGTTCGCTACGGGTGTGCATCTCGGTGGGCGCTGCGATGCAGGAAGAGGTGCTACGTAAATTCGAAGACGAATTCCACTGCGTGGTCCTCGAAAGCTACGGGCTACCGGAAACGTCGGGGGTGGCGTGCTCCAACCATCCCAACGCGATACGAAAGGTCGGTTCGATCGGCACACCCATCGACGGCGTGCAGATGCGGGTGGTCAATGAACACGCCACCGAGGTACCGACCGGGACACCCGGCGAGATTCAAGTCCGCGGCCGCAACGTGATGAAGAGCTACTGGAACCTGCCGGACGTCGCTACGGGCGCCGTTGTCGACGGCTGGTTTTCGACTGGCGACATCGGCCTGGTCGACGAGGACGGCTACTTCTACGTCATCTCCCGCAAGAGCGCCCCTACATGAGCCATTCGACCCCATGCGCCACCTCCCGGTGGCGAAAAGCGTTGGCAATCAGATAAGCCGGCGCTGGACCTCGAACGCCAGACATAGTTCTGCGACATCCCTCGGACGCGAGAGAGATCGTCCGGTTCGTTTCTCGATTCGGCGCAATCGGTAGCGCACCGTGTTGGGGTGACAACACAGTCGTTCAGCGGCGGCGATCACCGCGGCATCGGTATCCTGCCACACCCAAAACGTCTCGAATAGGATCTCGCGCTCCTCGTCGGGAAGGTCGGCAAAACAGGCCAAGGTTGCGCCGGCCGATTTGACCATTACCTCTGGTGCGGCGAGTGCGGCGGTCGCCAAGATGGTGCCGTCGAATATCGTTACACGGGAGGTGGAGTTGGGCCGACCCAGCAGCGTCATCTTGGCGAAGTGCAGAGCTTGCGGGGTCTCGCGCAGATCGTCGAATCGCGCACTGATTCCAACCCGGTCGACCGCCATCCGAGACACCAGGGCCACAACCTTGTCGAGTTGCTGTTCGGATTTGACGCGGACAATCCCGACCTGCCAATCGGGCAACAGCTGCCATGCCGAATGCACGTCGATGCTCTGCAACTTCGATTCGATCGCCGTCAGCGGCTCGACGTCATCGGAGCCGACCTTGGCGGCAATGACCACAAAAGGGCCGTCCTTCCGCAGCCTGAGGTAGCCGGCCACCTCGTCCAAGCCGCAATCGTCGCGGATTCGGCGCTGAAGCAGCGCATCGATCAACGACGAGCGCCGCGAGGTGTCCTCCAGCACTTGCCGTTTCTGCTCGTCGCGATATCCGGCCACCACGACGGTGCCGATCAGCTCGGCGAAGGCGCTGATGCGGGCCTCGGTGTCGGCCCACATGGGCTCGGGTTCAACCGAACCCACGGCCGCCAGGCCCCACACGCGTCCGTCGACGACCACGGGCACACCGACCACTGCGCGTAGGCCCGCGTCATCGAACTCGTGTGGCAAGCGACCCGGTGCTGCTCTCGTAGCTGTCCATCCTCGCGGGGCGCCCCGGTGCGTTGCACCACCCCCCCGAGAGTGCTGCCGTCGATCGGGGCTTCGGGTGCCCACGGGCCACTCCGCTAGCCGCAGCCCCGGAATGTTCAGCCGCGGCCAGCTGCGTCATTTCGTTGTTTGACTCATAGCGCCACAATCCGGCGGTATCCGCGGACACACAGCGGCGCATTTCGTTGGCCACCGCGTCGAACACCTCGGACGGTTCGACCCCGCGGGTCACCAGCATGGCCAGTCGGCGCAAGGCCGCTTGCTCGGCGACGAGTCGACGGTACTCCGCGTCGCGCTGGGCGGCCGCAAGTTCGTCGGCGGCTAGAAGTTCATCCATCGATCGACCCTAGACTTTGTCGATACCGGTGCCAGCCGACCGACGAGCCAGGTCGTAGTCATGGCGGACATCCTGCTTAGCAGCCAAAGCTCTCGCCCCTTTATTTGCGAGCATGCCACCACAATGCGAGCGAGACACTGCATTAATTTTCGTACGACTGCTCGTTCGTAATATATGACTTCCAACAAGTGCGGTCAAGCCGCGAGATCGCACAGAGTCGTCGAGGTCGATAATTAGTTGTCTATCAATGGTTTCTGGACCGGAAAGCTGTCAAGAATCACGACGCTGTAGACGTGGCAATAGCGAAACAGCGTTCTGGATTAACACTGAAGCTTGGATCTAAGTACGCTTGTTCGCATGCCCGCTTCACGTTCGGGGCAAGACAAGCGCCCCGCCGCGGGCGCCCCCGAGTGATCAATGAACGCTCCGATGTGCGCGCAGCGGCTACCGCTCTGTTCGCACAACAGGGCTATCGGGCCACCGGCGTACGCGATATCGCCGGCGCGCTGGGTATCGGACCCACGAGCATTTATAGCCACATCAAGACCAAAGCCGAGCTGCTACACGAGATCGTGATCGAGACCCTGGACGCGCTTCTCGATATGCAGCACGACGCCATAACGAGCACCGACGATGTGGTCGAGCAGCTGCGCCGCACCGCCGAGGGTCAGTTGCGTTTCCTCGTCGAGCACCGGGACGAGGCCCTCATCGCAATCCGTGAATTCCTGTGCGCCGAAGGCGATGCGCTGACCGCGATCCTGGAGCGACGCCGACGGTATCGCGCGGCGTTCGAGGATCTGCTCAACGAGGGAGTCAGCCGGGGACGGATGGCTGTTGCCAACCCAAAGATTGCGGCCTTCGCGATCATCGAGATGGCCGAAGGCGTTCCGAGGTGGTTTCGCCCCGGCGGCGACATGTCGATCAACCAGCTCGCTTATCTTTACGGCGAATTCGCGCTACGGATCGCGGGCGTATACAACGTCTCGGCTGCGCGCATCGGCTGACGTCGACGACCAGGCATTCGCGACACGACCGCGGCAAAGCGTGCTGGAAGTCTATGTACGCCGTGACACGATCTGAGGCTGCCGCCTGTGCCTGATCACAACGGCCGTACGGGTAAGGCTGAGCGTGGGAGACAGTTGCTGCCCGCAGACCGCTTTGGGTGACCACTCACATCCGCCGGTGCCCGGGCATAAGGTTTCGGGGTATGAGCGCGGTATCGCACGCCGGCGGCGTCCGGAGCGGGGCCGAACCTGATCCGCATGTCGTTGAGCTCAGCAAGCTCATGCTGGCCCGTGCCCCGGAACTGGGCCAGACGCTGGCCGATCGGCTGTTCAGCGAGATCGACGCGTACCGCGACGGCACCGTCCTCACGAAAGACGAACTACGGGCAAGTTGTGAGGCAAACCTGACGTTCGTCTTCCACGCACTTTCGGGGCACGCGGACGTCGATGTCTCGCCTGCCGAGCACACCGGAACTGCACGCGCGCTCGTCGGTTTGCCGTTACCGGCGGTGATGACGGCCTACCGGATTGGGTTCCGCTTCATGTGGGAGGAGACCCTCGCCGCCGCGCGGGCCGCGGGAATACCTACCGAATCGATTCTGGACGCCACCGCGCGCGTCTTCCTTGCGCAGGACACCTTCACTCAGGCGATGGCCAGCGCCTATCGGCAACAGCTGACCGCTCAGATCCTGGAGCAGGAGGAAGAACGGTCGGCGTTGGTCGAAGCGCTGCTGTCTCGGCGGATCACCGACACCCAGAGCCTCTGGGAGGCGGCCGACCTGCTCCGGCTGCCCACCACCGGACCGTACGTCGTTGTCGCAGCCGAGTTGCCGACCATTGGGAAATTGGGCTTGCCCGCGATCGAAAATAAGCTCGCCACCCGCGATATCCGGTCGGCGTGGCGGCTGCTGCCGGACTTACACGTCGGCATCGTCCACGTGCGGATACGCGAGACAGTCAGCACTTTGATTTCAGTGCTCCGCCAGGCCGCGACCGTCCGGGTCGGCGTCAGCCCGCCGTTTCATGACTTGGCCGAAACCAGCGACGCGCTGCGATTCGCCCGGCTGGCGGTGACCGGGAGGCCGTCGGCGGACTCGCTGGTCACGGTGTTCGACGACACCCCTCTCGCCATCGCGGCGGTCAGCGCCCCAGACGTCATGGCGAAAATCAAGTCGTCGGTGCTATGGCGACTAGACGAACTGCCGCCCGCGGAGCGCACGATCCTGCTCGACACGTTCCAAGCGTGGTTGCAGGAGGGCGGCTCCGCTAACGACACTGCGACGAAGATCTTCTGCCATCCCAACACCGTGCGGCACCGTCTTCGCCGTATCGAAGAGTTGACCGGCCGGTCACTTTCGCGGCCCAAGGATATGGCCGAACTCTGTCTGGCCTTCGAGGTCGAGCAGCGCCTGCCCTGAGCGGCCACCGCTACGACCGATAGGCCTATCCAGGCCTTTAGACGCGGCTTTGTCGCCGGAAGACAACGATCCGCCGCAACTTGGTTGGTTGACGACGTCGCCGCCGTGACCCAGTGCCGATACCTTTTCATCACGAACGCAACGCAGCGTTCTGGACCACCAGCTAATCCCGAATTAGCAAATGCGACAACACATCACAACCGAGCCCTTGCGGAGAAATGTAGGTAAAGCCATGTTGCTGCCATTCATCATCTTCCTGATGATCCTGTCCCCCGTCCTCATCCCGGCCGCCGTCACCATTGTGAACGTCATGCAGGGGAACCACCGGCCGACCACTACCGCAGGCTTTGCGTCTCGTCGCCTCGTTCCCGCCGCCGCCTGACCTCTGTCATCCCAGCCGGGGCCGCACCTATCGGTGCGGCCCCGGCTGGTCTATGGGCTCGCCTTGGAGCAGTCGGCGACTCCAACGAGCAATTGTTGCGGCGTCACCAGCTTCTTATAGTCAGGCTTGTAGACATGGCTGCGGATGAACGCTTCAATGTCGGCGGGGCGGTCAACGCGGGCAAGACCGCTGTCGAGCCGGATAAGGGATTTCTGTCGTTGAGCGAACTGGACACCCGACTACCGACGACGCCTCTGGCCGTAACCCGGAAAGTCAGCTGTCCTTCCATTGCGCCTTGCTTGACCCGCGCACCACGAGTACCGGGTCTTCCCAATAGGGCTTGGTTTCGGAGAACTTCACGGGTGGGGCCAATCGGACCAGTTCCCCGTATGGGGTTTGAGCGGTGATGCTGTCCGGTACCAGAACCTGGTGTTGCTCGCCGCTGGGTCTTGGGGCGTTCTGGTCGAACGTGCCGAGGGACATGAAGAACATCGCGGCACGGGCCAAGTTGACGCGCACATGGTAGCTGCCGCCTTCTTTGGCCCGCCGGATGAGCGCGGCTTGGATGCCGGCCGCGCCAAGGTAGCCGGCGATGTAGTCGTTCATGACGTGGGTCGGGGGAAACATGGGCTGGTCGGGGGTGCCCTCTTCGGTGGTGAACCCGGTGACACACAGGGCTTCCATGTCGAAGCCCGCCCGGTTGGCCCATGGCCCGTCGTAGGTGTAGCAGCGCGCCGAGGCGTAGACGATGCCGGGGCGGCGGGCGGCCAGGTCTTCGGGTGACAGACCGAGGCTCGAAATCTTGCGGGTGCGGTAGCTTTCGACGAATACATCCGCGCCAGTGGCCAGCTCGTAGGCCTTTTGCCGGGCCTCGGCCTGGTTGAGGTCCAGCCAGGCATTCGAGGTGAACCCGGCGCACGGGTCTTGTATCAGGGCCTCGTGTTCAAACTCTTCGGGGTGGGCGATCTGCAGCACCTCGGCGCCGTGCTCAGCCAGCGTGCGGGACATGACATTGCCGGCGATCACATGAGTTGCCGACAACACCCGAAGCCCCGACAGCGGACGCGCCGCCGGTGTGAACGGCTCGGGATCACTCTCGCCGATCTTGACGATTTCCACCACCGGCTTTTCGGCCAGCTGTTTGCCCTGAGGGTGCGCGGCCCACTCTTCGCGCGTGCGGACGACGGCGAACACGAGCCCGGCTGCGGCGGCCGCCTCATCGAGTTCCGCACTGTCCCACTTGGACACGGCGGTGGCGATACTGGCCTTGTCCGGCGAACACCGCAAAAACGTGCACATGCCGGCCAACAGGCGCGGGTAGGCCCCCGTCGGTAGGAACCAGCGGCCGTCCTTGGTCCGGTACAGGTCGAACCCCATCGGGTTGCCGATGAAATATGGCAGCTGATACGGATAGCCGTTGATCGTGGGCATGAATTTGTACATGGGGTTGATACCGTGGATGGCTTTGCGAAGGTCAAGCGTTAGGTCCTGGCCGCGGCCGCTGCGTTGGCGCCAGATATCGGCAATCCCCGCCGCCCCCGCCATGATCGGGATACCGATGCAGGCCCCCAAACGGTGCACGCTCGGGAAAATCGGATCCTCGCCAACGAATGTGATGCTGCCTCCGGTGTCTTCGGGTGAGAGTCCGAGTTCGTTCACCAGAGAGCGGAAGCGCGCGTTTACGTCGAAGCCTGCAGTCGCCTGTGGTGTCGCTAAAGTATTGCTGCTCATGTTATTTCCCTTCACTCGACTATGTAGCCAACCTTGTTAGCCGCTTATAGGTTGCACCCGCTTCGGTGCTGTTCTACATGGACAGCGGCGGCAGGCGGTTCGGGTCGTCTTCAAGTGCGCTGCGGTCCCAGGCACCGAGTTCGGCGGCCGCCTCGTAGGTGGTCTGCAAGAACCGTGCGACCGCGCGGTCAGGGTCATCGGCAGTGCGCACGGCTTCGTAGGGCAGCAGGAATTCTTGGTATTCGTCGCTGAAGTAGGCGGTGTCTGGTTCAACGCGGTGGGCCGAGAAGCCTTTCGGCTCCGGGTATGCGTAGGAGTAGAACGCACCCTCTTTGCCGCCTCCGGGCCAAAAGCCGCAGCTGCTGAGTTCGCGTGAGTACCCCTCAGCCATCACCCAGTCCGGGCAGTTAGGGGCTCCTCCCGGATGCAGCGGGGCGGGCCGTCCCGAAAATCGTGTGCAGGCTAAATCCAAAGCACCCCAGAAGAATTGGACCGGGCTGGCCTTTCCGACGAACGCCGCGCGGAAGTTGGTCATGACCCGGTGCGCCTGCACCAGTTGCTGCCAGAACGCGCGCGCCGCATCGGGATCGTATTCAGCGTGCTGGTAGTCCTCAGCGAACGGGATCGCGGGTTCTACCTCGTTGGGCTTGCCGACGATATGCGATTCGATGCCGAGGCTGTCGAGCGCCGAGAGCATCTCTCCGTAAAACTCGGCGACCGGTTTGGTCGCGAGCGGCACCGCCTTCTGGCCGCCGTCACTGTGCCGGATCGCAAGAATGTGGTTGACAAAATCGAATTCCATATCGAACACCGCATCCCGGTATGGAACTGCGCCGGTGGTCAATCCCCGTGGACTCACATACAACGTCACTTGCCACCAGTGGTTTATCAACGGCATGTGAACCATGCGGATCTTTCCGACGATCTGGGTCCACATGTGCAAGGTGTCACGGGTGGCCGTCCATTCGTCCACCATCAGGGACGGCCAGGCGTCGGTCCGCGAGGTGCCGTTCACGTCGTTCCCTCACTCAGTTCGCCCGGCGTGCGATTGACCGACTCGGTTGAAAGGCAACCGACTACGTAGCCAACCCGGTAGCCCATCACAGCCTGTACCCGCTTCCGCTCGCCTCTACATGGCCAACTCGAGCCTCCTTGGGGCCGCCACCCCTTGTCGATGTCGACAAGCACAACGCCGGTGACCTTTCGCTGTTCCAGAACACATCGACGCCCGTGAGAACGACGGCGGGGATTCGCGGCATCGAACATGACGCCGTCGATGGGCCGAAGACAGAGTGCGTCGGCGGGTGCAGCGGCCCTCACCCGCTGTGCCAAACGCTGCGCTAGCTCACGGTGCACGAGCTCCGGGAGCCGGCCTGGTGGAGAGATCGTTGCTGTGGCGGCCTTTGCGCTCATCCACAGCGTCAATGGGTTTCGACTACATCATACGGCGGGCCGCGATGACGCTCTCGAGGCAAGCGCACGATCTCGTCGACAATTTGACGAACGGTCTTGCGTCAAAGACTCGGAATTGGTGGGCGCTTCTTATCGCTGGCGCGACCTGGATCGTGATCGGACTCGCGATCCCGCGCTTCGCCTATGCCGCCGTAACGACTCTCGCATTACTCGTCGGTGTGTTCTGTTTGGTGGCAGCGGCCAATGAAGTAATGGTGGGCGCGCTGACGTCATCCCGAGGTGGTCGCATAGCCCGCGGGTTGCTGGCGGTGCTGTTCGTCGTCGCGGGCGTCGTGGCATTCCTCGGCGTGAAGGCCACAATCGTCGGTTTGGGTGCGGTGATGAGCGTCCTTTTTATCTGCTGGGGAGTCATCGGTGTCCTCGCCGCGCTCGCTGCCAGCCGAGAACACGGGTGGTCGGTGCTGTTGATTGCCAGCCTCACCGAACTCGCGATCGGGTTCTCGTTCGCGAGCTCGTTGAAAGCGCCGATCATGGCGCGGCTGACACGTACTACCGCGGGGACAGTGGTTCACGGGATCGGCGAGATCGCGTTGGCCTTCCTGGTCCGAGGGATTGGCCGATCCGTTGCCGCGCGACAATAGCGTCACGCGAACATGGCACACGCCCAACACAATGTGCGGCCGCAGCTACATGAGACGCCGGTGCACTTCGAAGGCCAGACACAGTTCGGCTAAATCACGCGGCCGGGTCAGGGAACGGCCGGTGCGCTGCTCGATGCGGTGCATCCGGTAGCGAACGGTATTGGGGTGACAGAACAGCATCTCCCCAACGGTGCGCATCGACCCGTCGTGGTCCCGCCACGCCTGAAACGTCTCAAACAGGAGCTCGCGCTCTTCATCGGAGAGATCGGCAAAACACTCCATTACGGGGCTTGCGAGTTCGACCATCACGTCGGGCGCGCTGACCGCGGCGGTAGCCAGGATCGAGCCGTCAAACACCGACACCGGCGAGCCCGGGTCGGGCCGGCCCCGCAGCGTTACCCGAGCCTGACGGAGCCCGCGCGCGGTGTCGCGCAGATCGTCGAAGCGCGCACTGACACCCACCCGGTCGATGGCCACCCGCGAAACCAGCGCCAGCACCGCAGCCAGATGGCGGTCGGTGTTGACGTGCACGATCCCGACTTGCACGTCGGGCAGCCCCTGCCACGCGGAGGACACATCCAGGCTGCGTAGCTTCGCCTCGATATCCGGCAAGGCGTCCACCCCGAACCGGGCGATATTTGCGGCGATCACCACGAACGGACCGGTACTCGGCAGCCGAAGATAATCGGCCGCCTCCCACAGGCTGCACCGCTCGAACAGCCGGCCATGCATCAACGCGTCGATCAGCAGGAACCGCTGGGTTTCGTCGTCCACGACCCGGCGAGTCTGTTCCTGTCGATAACCCCCGGCCATTGCGTTGGTGAACAGGTCCTGCGCGGTCAGTAACTTGGCGGTCAGCGTCCGCAGCGCATCGCCATTCATGCCGGGCCTGGTCGCCGCCTCGACGGCCACGGCCTCCCACACCCGCCGAAAGCCGACCCGATAAGCCTCCATCACCGATGACAGCGGCACCCCGTCCCGCGCCCGCTCGATCCCCAGCTGGGTGGCCGCGCTCACGTTGAAATCGCCACCGGCGGCGATCGCCCCGAAGATCGCTCGCATGTTGGCCGCACAGCCCGCAGCCACCACGTCGAGCGGCACCGCCGCGGTCGGCCCGTACAGCCGCACCTCGCGGGTGATTGCACGGGCAAGCAAGATCGAGACTTCATCGGTTCGCCGGTACACCGCGTCTGCGACGTCAACGACCTGTTGGGGCACAATGTCGCTTTTCATGCAGGGCACACTAGGTGCCCGCTTGGCCCCGGCGGTTGTCCACGCGAGACGAAGATGGCGGCGATTGTTGTTGTCTGGAGTGGCAAGAGCTGCGGCGTGACAGCGCCTTTTGGCTACCCGGGGCCAGCTGTCAGCCGGGGGTCAAGGCCTTCAGCCGATGGCGAACCTGGAACGCGCTGATGACATCCACGATGCCGATGATGATCAGCCACCAGCCGGCGACCAGCGTCAGGATCGCGATCGAATCGAGCGGGGAGATGATCAGCACCCCGCCGCCAATAACGATGATCACAC
Organism: uncultured Actinomycetota bacterium; assembly: GCA_963751315.1. Classification (GTDB taxonomy): domain Bacteria; phylum Actinomycetota; class Actinomycetes; order Mycobacteriales; family Mycobacteriaceae; genus Mycobacterium. The sequence continues at coordinate 24,793 of CAVVUH010000021.1, forward strand.
CGGAGAGCACCTGCCAGCCGCGTGCGGGCAGGTGGTCGAAGGACAGCGCCGCGGCGAGCAAGGTCACCCCGCGGAACACCCAGCTGATGCCGATCCAGAGGGCCAAAAGCAGGATCGACTCGAGTCTGTCGCGGAAGCAGAAGAACCCCAACACCAGCGACACCACGCCGGTGAGGAACGACAGCACTCTCATTGCGGCGCCGGCGTGCGAGCCGAAAGCGGCCAACACATACCCAACCCCGGATACCACCAGGTAGATGCCGAACAAGACACCCGCCACCACCAGTGACGGGCCCGGCCAGGCCAGCACGATGACACCGAGTGCCGCGCCCAGGATGCCGATCAGGAGCAGCAACTGCCACGTGTTACGCGCCAGCTGGTGCAGCGGACCTTCGAAAATGGTCTTTTCGCTGGTTGTCATCCCAAAAAGATAGTCCGCGGCCGATGCGAAGAGATTGTTTCAAACGACAGCGTTACGCACTTCGCACAGGGGTCACGAACAATGCCGGTCCGAGACCACCGCGGTAGACGGCTGGTCCAGCATCAAGTTCGCGACGGCTTTTGTCGCCGGAAGACAACGATCCGCCGCATCTTGGTTGGTTGACGACGTCGCCGCACTGACCTAATGCCGATACCTTTTCATCACGAACGCAACGCAGCACTCCGGACCACCAGCTAATCCCGAATTAGCAAGTGCGACAACACATCACAACCGAGCCCTTTGCGGAGAAATGTAGGTAAAGCCATGTTGCTGCCATTCATCATCTTCCTGATGATCCTGTCCCCCGTCCTCATCCCGGCCGCCGTCACCATTGTGAACGTTATGCAGGGGAACCACCGGCCGGCCACCACCGCCGGCTTGGCGTCTCGTCGCCTAATTCCCGCCGCCGCCTGACGTCTGTCAACACCAGCCGGGGCCGCACCTATCGGTGCGGCCCCGGCTGGTCTATGGGGCATCCGGCTGCAGAACCGCGGCGCCGTACCAGTGGCAGGCGAGCAGCGCGAGTTCCCGCACCACCCGCCTACCGTTCCGCTCAAGCCGGTCGAGGCGATCTATCGGACGGCGTTAGCGACGACATCATGGACGGTGTTGCCCGCCTTGCGGATCGCGAAGGCCTCCACGATTTCCAATACACCGATGACGATGAGCCAGCTGCCGACGACGAGAGTCAATATGGCGAGCGAATCGAACGGCCAGGACAGGACAACGATGCCGGCGATAAAGCTGATGACACCGAAGAATATCACCCACCCTCGTCCGGGAAGGCCGCGATCACTGATTGCCGATGCCGCCGTCGCCGCGCCGCGGAAGATGAACCCGACAGCGATCCAAATGGCCAGCAACAAATATGCGTATCCGTAGTCAAAGTGGCGGAAGGCCAGTACGGCCAGGACCACGGATGCCGCGCCGCTGAGGAACAGCAGGATCCGCGCGCCTGCCGTCACAGGCAGAGTGAACGCGAAGATCACCTGCGCGACGCCGCTCACGAGCAGATACACGCCGAAAAGGACCGCCGCGACGGTAATCGATTTTCCCGGCCAGACCAGAATAAGGACGCCCAAAACCGCGCTGAGCACTCCGGACAGTAGCGTCGCTTTCCAAAAATGCTGAAACAGACTCCGATGAGCAGTGTTGGTCATCCTCGAAGTGTTTCACGCCAAGAACTGAACTACCCAGTGTTTTTCTCGCATCGATTTAGGGCGTCTCGTCGACGCTCGGCAATAGCGCCATCACCAGGGCGATCACCAGCACGTAGGCCCCAGCCGCGAGCAGTCCGGCATTCCAGAGACCAATGCCGGTCCCAGACCACTGCGGTAGACGGCTGGTCCAGCATCAAGTTCGTGGCCATTTTGTCGCCGGAAGACAACGATCCGCCGCAACTTGGTTGGTTGACGACGTCGCCGCACTGACCTAATGCCGATACCTTTTGATCACGAACGCAACGCAGCGATCTGAACCACCAGCTAATCCCGAATTAGCAAGTGCGACAACACATCACAACCAAACCCTTTGCGGAGAAATGTAGGTAAAGCCATGTTGATGCCATTCATCATCTTCCTGATGATCCTGTCCCCCGTCCTCATCCCGGCCGCCGTCACCATTGTGAACGTTATGCAGGGGAACCACCGGCCGGCCACTACCGCCGGCTTGGCGTCTCGCCGCCTCGTTCCCGCCGCCGCCTGACGTCTGTCATCCCAGCCGGGGCCGCACCTATGGGTGCGGCCCCGGCTGGTCTATGGGGCATCCGGCTGCAGAACCGCGGCGCCATACCAGTGGCAGGCGAGCAGCGCGAGTTCTACGTCGAGCCGATCGGTGCCGATCTCCCGACCACGTCGCGCGACGGCGCGACCCACCCGATACTTCACCGAGTTGAAATGCAAGTTGAGTTCCTCGGCGGCCGCCTTGTAGCTGGAACCGCAGCCCAGAAACACGCGCAACGTCTCACGCAGCCGTGCGTCGTTCTCGTTATCGGTCGCGAGGTCCCCAAGCACCGTGGCCACCCAGTCGCGGGTGCCGACCACGTCGGCACCAAGACGCGCTACCACGGACAAGCCCGGATCGGTCGCCGAGATCACCGTCGGCTCCGGCCGCTTGGCGATCACCGCTACGCTGCGGGCGGTCTCCGCCTCCCGGTGTGAGCGGCGAAAGCCGTCGACGCCGCCAGCCATCGTGCCAATCGCCACGTTCGGTGAATTCGGTCGGGTCTGCGCGAACCGGCGGACCTTCACCTCGGCATCGGCCACCAAGGCGCGATACGCCAGCCACCCCCAGCCACAGCTTCGATCGGCGGCAACGAAGAGCGGGTTGCCATCGGCGCCGGCCGCTTCGCCCAGTTCGCGGAGAAACTTTTGCAGCCGGCCAAGCTCGTCGCCCTCTGCGCCCGGGTCCGGGTACCACATCACCAGCGCCAGATGGTGCCACCGAAGCGGGTAACGAATCGATGTGATTGCCGCATCCATATCGATGGTCTTGTTCGCGGTCAGGACCTCGCGCACCCGCAGGCCACGAAGACTGTTCTGGTTCTCAAGCCAGCGTTCACGTTCGTCTTCGTAGACAGCGACGACTTGCTGCGACATCCAGTCGATGTACTCGAACAATGTGCCGGTGATCGCCTCGATCACCTCCACGTGCATGGCTTCGGGGATATCGATGACGCGCAATTCAGCGAAAACGACTTCATATATCTGGCGCTGACCGAGCCGATAGGCGCGAACCAGCGCGTTGACGGGCACTCCGCGCTGTGCCAGCCGGCGGGCGTACTCCAGCGCTGCGGTGGGCGCCTCGACACGCTCGACAGCGATGTCGTAGCGCAACGCGTGCAAGACCGTATCTACATTGCCCTCAACGCTGGTCCCGAGTAACTCGACCAGCGCTGCATCGCCGCGCAGCTCGGGGATCTGATCCTCGAGGGCTTGACGGAGCGCCGACGACAGCGCGACCACGCGGCCATGCAATCGGCTCGCGACCTCTGCGACGTAACTGCTTACCTCGATTCGGCTGTCGAGGCCCGATTTCTTCACCTCAATGACGTTAGACGCTAGGTTGTCTTTGAGCGATAACAGCGGCGCGTGGCTTTGTCGATTCGCGACTGTGTAAAGCCGCGCATCATTTCTAATGTTGTGCACACCCTCGCCAACGAAGGCCAGAAGGAGCGCAGACACATGGGATTCATCAAGCCCTATCTTCCGGACGTTGATCCGGACACCTTCTTGAAGAAGCCGCTGATGGAGCGGATGCGGATCCTCGCCGCCGATTGGGCCGAAAACGGCTTCGGGTCACCGAAGTGGATCCACACCGTGTACATCGTGAAGCTGGTCGTGTTCTTCGCGATCGGTGGCATCACGGTCGCGACGTTGACGTCGGGACTACCCGCCTTCTGGCATGTGACCGAATGGTGGAACCAACCGATCGTCTACCAGAAGGTAATCCTGTGGACCGTACTGCTCGAGGCGATTGGCGTGGCCGGGTCCTGGGGCCCGTTGGCCGGCAAGGCCAAGCCGATGACGGGCGGCATCCTGTTCTGGGCCCGACCGGGAACCATCCGGCTGCGCCCGTGGAAGTGGGTGCCGTTCACCAACGGCGACCGGCGCACCTGGTTCGACATCGGGCTCTACGTGGCACTGCTGGTGAGCTTGGCCGTGCCGTTGCTGTCACCGGGCCTGCACAGCGACTCGCTCTCGAAGGCGGTGCCGGACAACACATCCGGTCTGGTGAACCCCGCCCTGCTGATCGCGCCGATCGTGCTGCTGGTGCTGAACGGTCTGCGGGACAAGACCATCTTCCTGGCCTCCCGTGCCGAGCAATACTTACCGGTCCTGGTCATCTTCGCAGTCTTGCCGTTCGTCAACATGATCATCGCGCTGAAGATGGTGATCGTGGTGGTTTGGGTCGGTGCCGGCTGGTCGAAGTTCGGTAAACACTTCTCCAACGTCATTGGGCCGATGGTCAGCAATACGCCATATGCGTTCAAATGGTTGCGGCGGGCACACTATCGCAACTTCCCGCGCGATCTGCGGCCTTCGCGGCTGGCGGACTTCATGGCACACGTCAATGGCACCACGGTCGAGATTGTGGCTCCGCTGGTCCTGTTCTTCTCCACCAATAAGTGGCTGACGCTGGCTGCGGCGCTGTTCATGGTGGGCTTCCACCTGTTCATCATCTCGACCTTCCCGCTTGCGGTGCCGCTGGAATGGAACGTGGTCTTCGGCTACACCACGATCTTCCTGTTCCTCGGCTTCCCGAACTGGAACGGATACGCCCCGTGGAACATGACTCCGCCCTGGCTGGCTCTCATCGTCGCCGCCGCGCTGCTGTTCTACCCGGTGCTGGGCAATCTGCGACCGGACAAGGTGTCCTTCCTGCCCTCGATGCGGCAGTACGCGGGCAACTGGGCCTCGGCGCTGTGGACCTTCGCGCCCGGTGCCGAGCAGAAGCTGAACAAGGTCACCCGCTCGGCGTCCAACCAGATCGACCAGTTCATCGCGGCCGGCTACGAGCCAAAGTGGGCGGAGATCACCCTGCAGAAGACGGCAGCGTGGCGAAGCATGCACAGCCAGGCTCGCGGTCTGTACTCGCTGCTGTTGACCCACCTACCCGACATCGACACTCGCACGGTGCGGGAAGGTGAGTTCGTGTGCAACTCCCTGATCGGCTTCAACTTCGGCGACGGCCACCTGCACAATGCAGACATGATCCAGGCCGTGCAACGCGAAGCCGCCTTCGAGCCGGGCGAGTGCGTCATCGCCTGGGTGGAGTCGGAAGCCTTCGGCAGCGGCGTCCAGCACTACCAGTTGATCGACGCCGCACTCGGGGTGGTCGAGCGCGGCACCTGGAAGGTGTCCGACGCGGTCGCCGAACAGCCCTGGCTGCCCAACGGCCCCATCCCGCTCCAGGTGACCTGGTCGCTGGGCGACAGTAAGCGCGGAGCGCTGGCATGACTCGCGCCGCCGACGATGCAGAGCGAAGCGATGAGGAGGAGCGGCGCACATGACTACCGCGGTCGTGGTGGGCGGCGGGCCCAACGGGCTCGCCGCCGCCATAGCCCTAGCCGCCGAGGGTGTTTCGGTCACCGTCCTCGAAGCCGCCGACGAGGTCGGCGGCGGCACGCGCAGCAGCGAAGCGATCATCCCCGGTCTGCTGCACGACCACTGCTCGGCAATCCACCCGATGGCGATCGGCTCGCAGTTCCTCAGCCGCTTCAACCTGGAGCGGTACGGACTGTCGTGGCGCTGGCCGGAGATCGATTGTGTCCACCCGCTTGACGACGGTACCGCCGGCGTGCTGCACCGCTCGGTGCAGCAGACCGCAGCCGGGCTCGGTCGCGACGGATCCCGGTGGCAGCTCACGTTCGGCTACCCGGCCGCCAAGTTCGACGCACTCAGTGAGGACATCATGCGGCCCCTGCTGCGGTTGCCGCACCATCCGCTGATGCTGGCCCGATTCGGTGCACCCACTGTGCTTCCCGCGTCCGCGTTCGCCCGGCTGTTCCGCACCGACGAGGGGCGCGCCTTGTTCGGCGGCGTTGCGGCCCATGCCTTCCGGCCGCTGCACTATCCGATGACCTCCGCGATCGGCATGGGCATCATCGCGGCCGGCCACCGGCACGGCTGGGCGGTAGCCCAAGGTGGATCGCAGTCGATTACCAACGCGATGGTGACGCTGCTGGGTGACTTGGGCGGCAAGATCGAAACCGGGGTCCGGGTCCAGACGGCGTCGCAGTTGCCGCCGGCAGACGTCACGATGTTCGATCTGGCGCCGAGCGCCGTCGCCGCGATCCTGGGAGACCGTCTTCCACGCCGAGTTGCGCGCGCTTTCACCAAGTTCCGGCGCGGTCCGGGTGCATTCAAAGTCGACTTCGCCGTCGAGGGCGGTGTGCCCTGGACGAACCCGGACGCCCACCGCGCAGGCACGGTGCACCTGGCCGGGACCTACTCCGAACTTGCCGCAACCGAGCGTGACATCCACGCGGGACGGATGCCCGAGCGGCCGTTCGTCCTGGTCGGTCAGCAGTATCTGGCCGACCCGCAACGCTCGGTCGGCAACATTCACCCGGTGTGGAGCTACGCGCACGTCCCGAACGGCTACACCGGCGACGCGACCGAGGCGATCATCACCCAGATCGAGCGGTTCGCCCCCGGTTTCCGGGAACGCATTGTCGGGTCAGTAGTTCGCTCGACGACGCAAATGGCCGCCTACAACCTCAACTATGTCGGCGGCGACATCATGACCGGCGCCAAGGACATTCGCCAGCTGACCTTCGGTCCGCGAATCACGCTGTCGCCGTACACCATTGGGTTGCCGGGCAGGTACATCTGCTCGGCTGCCACCCCGCCGGGACCAGGCGCGCATGGCATGTGCGGCGCCAACGCCGCCGAACTCGCGCTCGCTTACCTGGCTCGGCGGGCGTAACGCGAGACTGGCGAGCAGTCCCCCGCAAGCGGGTGGGGGTACCCCCAGCCGCGCAGCGGCGTGGGGGCGTACCCCCAGCAAAAGCGCCCGACACGCCGAGGTATTTGGGGCTTTTACGTCTGCTCGCGCTTAAGAAGGATAGGTGTAGAAGCCCTCGCCGGTCTTGACGCCGAGCTTGCCCGCGTCGACGTAGGTCTGCAACAAGTCCCGCACTTTCTTCGGTAGGTGCGGGAACTCCTCGGCGTAGTTGTTCTCGATATCGAGCACAACGTCCAGGCCGACCAGGTCCATCATCTGGAACGGCCCGGCCGCCGCGCCCAAATTGAGCTTGTACATCCCGTCGACGTCCTCCGGACGGGCCACACCTTCGGCGACCACGGCCAGCGATTCGCGTTTGATGGCGGCCCAGATGCGATTAAAGATGAAGCCAGTGCACTCCTGGCGTGCCTCGAACGGGTAGACGCCGAACTCAGGCAGGACGGCAAGCAGGGTGTCGAGCAGGCCACGGTCGGTCTCACCGTCGGACATCAGGTCGAGCGCATTGACTTCCGGTGGCATGTAAAAGTGCGTGTTGCATAAACGCGCTTTGTCCGTGACGTTTTCGGCCATCAGACGCGACGGGTACGACGACGAGTTGGTCGCGAAGATGGTGTCCGGCGGCGCCGCCCGGTCGATCTGACCCCACAACGGAATCTTGACTTCAAGCTTTTCCGCGACCGACTCAACGGCAAGCCAGGTGCCGTCCAACGCCTCTTCGAGCGAAGCCGCGCCCACCGCGACGCCAACTTCGCCGAAGCCTCGGTCGGCCAGCAACTTCGGTAGGTTCTGCGTGACGTACTCAGTCGCGGCGGCGCGCTGTTCGGCGCGCCGAGCGTAAATTCGCACGGTTCCGCCGCGGCTGGCGAACATCAGCGCAACGCGCCGCCCCAACGTTCCCGCCCCGATCACCGCCACAGGACGGTTCCGAATGTCCTCGAAAGTGTAGGTGTACGAACCAGTCACACATACATGCTAAGCGGCGGCTGCGTGCCCACATCCGTCGCCATACGACAAAGATGGGCAGGGTGTTGTCGTCGGTAGACAACAGGGTGGGATCGATTCGATGGCATAGTCGGTCCATGGGGTCACCGATATTTGTGGTTGGTAACAGAGGTCAACGGCCTCCCGAGTGAGATAGTGACCGTTGATGGCCGACGTCGATCAGCATGCGTCGCCGCGGGATCTGTTCCCTGACCTTCCCGCGGAGCTGCACAACGCGGGGTTCGAAGATGTCGCCGAAATCGGACACGGCGGCTTTGGCGTCGTGTATCGATGCGCGCAGCCCCTGCTGGACCGCACGGTCGCCGTCAAGGTGTTGACCGCCGACCTTGACCAGGAAAATCTCGACCGCTTCCTGCGCGAGCAGCACGCGATGGGTCGGCTCTCCGGCCACCCCAACATCGTGACCATCCTGCAGGTGGGCACGACGACCACGGGCCGGCCGTTCATCGTGATGCCCTACCACGCCAAGAATTCACTCGAAGCGCTGATCCGCCAGCACGGGCCGCTGGATTGGTGTGAGACGCTGCGCATCGGCGTGAAGCTGGCGGGTGCGCTCGATGCCGCTCATCGCGAGAACATCCTGCATCGTGACGTCAAGCCGGGCAACATCCTGCTGACCGAGTACGGCGAACCCGAGTTGACCGACTTCGGTATCGCGAGGATCGCCGGCGGCTTCCAGACAGCCACCGGCGTCATCACCGGTTCACCGGCGTTTACCGCGCCCGAAGTGCTCGAGGGCAAGACACCCACACCCGCATCAGACGTGTATTCGCTCGGCGCGACCCTGTTCTGTGCGTTGACCGGCCACGCCGCGTTCGAGCGCCGCAGCGGCGAGCGGGTAGTCGCCCAGTTCCTCCGGATCACCTCACAGCCGGTCCCTGATCTGCGCGAGCACGGATTTCCGGCCGACGTGGCCGCGGTCATCGAACGGGCCATGGTTCCGGATCCCGCTGCTCGTCCGGCCAGCGCCACGGCGTTCGGCGACGAACTGCGACAGGTCCAGCGCATTCTCGGTGCCGCCGTCGACGAGATGGCCCGCCCCGTCGAGTTGGGTGTGGAGCATCGGACGTCACCGGCGGGCGCGTCGGCGGTTCGGCGCGACACGACCACGCCGACGCCCCCGACACCGACGACGAAGTACCGACCACCGGTTCCGACCCGATCGCTGGTGGCCCGCAACCGGCTGCTGGACGTCCTGCGGGCGGGCGGTCGGCGACGGTTGGTCCTTGTCCACGCGCCCTCGGGCTTCGGGAAGAGCACGCTGGCGGCCCAGTGGCGAGAGGAGCTCGCGCGCGACGGCGTCGGGGTTGGCTGGCTGACGATCGACGACGACGACAACAACGTGGTGTGGTTCCTGGCGCATCTGCTCGAGTTGGTTCGGCGGGTCCGTCCCGCCCTCGCCGCGTCCTTGGGTCAGGTGCTCGACGAGCACGGCGACGACGCCGCCCGCTACGTCTTGACCGCGCTCATCGATGAGATTCACGAAAAAGACGACCGGATAGCGCTGGTCATCGATGACTGGCAGCGGGTGTCGGACACAGCGACCATCGCCGCTCTCGGTTTTCTGCTCGAGCATGGATGCCATCACCTGCAGATCATCGTGACCAGCTGGTCGCGCGCTGGGCTGCCGGTGAGCAAGTTGCGGATGCGCGATGAATTGGTCGAAATAGACTCCGACTCATTGCGTTTCGACATCGACGAGGCTCGATCGTTGCTGAACGACGTTGACGGCCTGCAGCTGTCAGAAAGCGACGTGGAAACGTTGACCACGTCGACCGAGGGGTGGGTCGCCGCCCTGCAGCTGGCGGCGCTTACCCTGCGCGGCGGCGGCGACACCAACGCGCTTTTAAGCCGACTATCCGGCGCGACCGAGATGATCGGCGAATTCCTGGCCGAAAATGTCCTGGACACCCTGGAACCGGAGATGACCGAGTTCCTGCTGGCGACATCGATTACCGAGCGGACCTGTGGTGGGTTGGCGTCCGCGCTTGCTGAAGTATCCCGCGGGCAAGCGATGCTGGAAGAGATCGAGCGGCGCGGCCTGTTCCTGCAGCGGATCGACGAGGACCCGAACTGGTTTCGCTACCACCATATGTTCGCCGAATTCCTGCGCCGCCGACTCGACCGTGACCAACCCGAGCGGGTCGAACAACTCCACCGGACCGCATCGGACTGGTTCGCCGAACACGGCCACCTCAACGAGGCCGTCGACCACGCGCTGGCCTCGGGCGACGCTACGCGCGCGGTCGACCTGGTCGAGCAGGACGAGACCAACCTCCTCGAGCAGTCGAATATGACGACCTTGCTCGCAATCGTCAAGAAGTTACCGCCGCGGATGGTGGTTTCGCGGGCACGGCTGCAACTGACCATCGTGTGGGCGAACATGCTGTTGCAGCGCCTGGCGCCCGCCGCCGCCGCGCTGAAGTCTTTCGAAGCGGCCCTGGATCGTGCAGACCTCTCCGACGCGATGCGGGCGGATCTGAGTATCGAGGCCGACGTCGTGCGCGGATGCGGCGACATGTTCGCCGACCGGGTGGAAACCAGCGATCATCTGGTCGCCGAAGCATTGTCGCGACCGGACACCTTCCATCCTCGGGTTCCCGGCGTGGCGGGAAATATTGCAGCGTTCGCCGCGATCTACCGCTTCGACTTCGACGCCGTGCACCGACTGCTGGCGTGGGCGGCGCCCTACCAGGAGATGCTGGGTCCATTCGCGACCGTCTACGCACGCTGCTTCGGCGGTATCGCCGCCAGGTATCGGCTCGACATCTCTGCCGCCCTCAAGAATTTCCGGGAAGGGTATGAGATGGGCGCGACAGTCGGACCGCACTCGCACGCCGCACGCCTGGCCGGTGCGCTTCTCGGCGAACTGCTCTACGAAACCGGCGAGTTGACCGAGGCCATGCGTCTACTGGACGAAAGCTACCAGCTGGGGTCCGAGGGCGGTGGAGTCGACTCCATGATCGCCAGATACGTGACCGGCGCGAGAATCAAGGCGGCGCAAGGGAATCGCGGTGCCGCGGTCGAACGTCTCGCCGACGGCGCGAAAGCGGCGGAGCAGTTGCGGCTGCCGCGGCTAACCGCCGCCATCACCAACGAGCGGATCCGGCTGGGCATCGAGATCGCGCCGGAGGTTGCCGCCCGGTTGCGAGCTACCCGCACCATTCCTCACGACAACGGAATCGCCACGATCACAGCCGAACTCGACGAGAACTCCGGGATCCGGCTGTTGTCCGCGAGCGATTCCGACAACGACCGGGAGCAGGCGTGCCGACGCGCAGCCGACCTACTCGCCGGAATCGATCAGGAGCGAAGACCGTTGGCGGCGCTGAGCGCGCAACTGCTACTGGCCGAAACACTGATGGCAACAGGCAGAACCGATGATGCCGATGTCGTGTTGCCGCGTGCCGTGGCGCGGTGCAATGAACTCGGGCTATCACGTTTGCTCGTCGATGCCGGACTCGGGTAGCGCTGAGACGGTGCGGCGCCGACACTGCCGAAACCGCGCTTAACGAGCTCGGTCAGCGCTAGTCGAACTCGATGACACCGCGGATGTTTCGGCCGTCCCGCATGTCGGCGATGGCGTCGTTGATCTCCTCGAGCCGGTAGCGCCGCGTCACCAGTTCGTCGAGTTTCAGCCTGCCGCTCTGATACATCGACAGCAGCATCGGAGTGCTCGCCCGCGAATTCATCCCGCCGTAGAGCGTGCCCTTAAGCTGCTTGTGGGACAGCACCATGTCACTCAGCATCAGCGGCACCAGCAGCTCGCCGAACGGCGTCAGCCCGGTCAGCACACAGCTGCCGCCCTTGCGGGTCAACATCATCGCCGGCGCTAGCAGGTCGACGTGCACGACGCCTGCGGTGATCACCACGCGATCGGCCATTACGCCCAGGGTGAGTTCCCGTACCAGCAGCAGCGCCTCCTCGATTGATGCGGCGGTATGGGTGGCGCCGAACGTCGCAGCCGAATCACGTTTGAATGCAACCGGATCCACACCGACGACGTATTTCGCACCGGCCGCCCGAGCACCTTGCAGTGCGTTCATCCCGACACCGCCGATTCCGATGACGACGAGCGTGTCCCCGGGTTCGGTGCCGGCGGCCACCGTTGCCGACCCCCACCCCGTAGTGACCCCGCAGGACACCAGCGCGGCGGCATGCATCGGGATCGCGTCGTCGATCTTGATCACCGACTTCTCCGACGTCACCAGGTATTCGGCGAACGTCCCGAGTTGACACATCGCCAACACATCCTCGTCGTCGAGGTGGCGGCGCACGGTGCCGTCGGTCGTCATCTCCCTGGTTAACATGCCGGCACCCAGATCGCACAGGTATGTCATGCCCGACACACACCACCGGCAGGCGCCGCACGCGGGAATGTACGACATCGCCACGCGGTCACCGGGCCGCACGGAGCGCACTTCCGGACCGACCTCCGCCACAATGCCCGCACCCTCGTGACCGCCCAGCAGCGGGAAGACCTCTGGGAACTCGATCCCGCTGGCGCGCAGCATCTCTGCGATTTCCGGCCCGGGAACCATATCGCCGGTAGCGAAGTGGTCGTCGGAATGGCAAATTCCGGCCACCGCCGTCTTCACCAGTACCTCGCCGGCCCGCAGCGGATCCAGTGTGATGTTGCAGATCTCCCAATCCTTGCCGATGCCCCGCAGCACCGCCGCCTGACACTTCATCGGGCCACACCCTTTGGCGCAATACCGAACCGGCGCACACCGCGCGCCACGGACGCGCGCAACAGGCCCATAGCAAACTTGGCGCGCCGCCGCGAAGCCGGATACCAGAGCAACTCCTTGGCTTGCGTCGGTATCCGCGGCGACGTGATCGCCTGTGGGCGACAGTATTTGAGCACCCCGGCGGCACCTCCCCAGCGGGTGCCGACACCGGACTGCTTCCAGCCACCCATGGGAAGATCACAGGCGAACAAGTTTGATTGGACGTCGTTGATGTTGACCGCGCCGACGTCGAGCTGGCGGGCGATCCGTTCGCCGCGTTCCTTGTCCCCGGTCCACACCGTGGCCGACAGCCCGTATACCGAGTCGTTGGCCAGCCGGATCGCCTCGGCTTCGTCGGCGACCTTGACCACCGGAAGGGTGGGTCCGAACGTCTCCTCGGTCATGCACGACATCGACTGGTCGACGTCGACGAGCACCGTGGGCTCAAAGAACGTCCCCGTCCCGGTCGGCTTGCCGCCGGTCACCACGTGGGCACCGGCTGCGACCGCTTCGTCGACGTGCCGTTGCACGATGTCGCGTTGTGCGCTCGTCGCCAGTGCTCCGACGTCGAACGCAACCTTGCGGTCGTCCTGGCCCTGCCGAAGCGTTTGGACGTTTTTGGTGAGCTTGGCCACGAACTCGTCGTAGACCGGCGCCTCGACGTACACCCGCTCCACAGAGACGCAGACCTGGCCGGAATTGACCATGCCACCCCAGGTGATCCCGTTGGCGGCCCGGTCGAGGTCGGCGTCGGCCAGCACCAGGGCCGGGTCCTTACCGCCGAGTTCGAGACTGTACGGAATCAGCCGCTCCGCGCACGCGACCGCCACCTTCCTGCCGGTCGCGGTGGACCCGGTGAATTGCAGGAAATCGACGTTGCCGATGACGGCGGCGCCGGTGTCGCCGTACCCGGTCGCCAGCGCGAGCACCGGCGGCGCGCCGATCTCGGCCCAACCGCGCACGAACTCGACCGCGCACAGCGGCGTCACCTCCGACGGCTTCAGTAGCACAGCGGCGCCGGCAGCCAATGCGGGCACCACGTCCAACACGGGCATCACGAACGGGTAGTTCCACGGGGTGATGACGCCTACCACCGGATACGGCCGGTAGGTAGTGGTGAGTTTCTTCGTCACCGCGAGCGGGTTGAAGGAGCGTGGATGCTCGTCGGCGAGGAACCGCTCCGCGTGACCCGCCCAGTAGTCGAGCAGGGTGGCGGTGAGGGCCGGCTCGGCGCTGGCTTCCACCCGTGTCTTGCCGGTCTCGGACTGCACCACGTCGGCGATGTGCTCGGCGTTGTCGAACACCCAGTCCTGGTACCTCAGCAGCCAGCGTTTGCGGCCGCGCGGGCCGAGGGCCTCCCAATCGGGTTGGAACAGGCGCAGCTCGCGGGCTTTCCCGGCGACCGCATCGGACGTCTCGATCGGTACGGTGCCGACGACGCGTCCGTCCGCAGGGTTCCGGACCGTGATGGTGGATGCGTCGGTCTTGGGCTGGATTGCGGTCATCGTGGACCCCTTCCAAGGGCGCGTCGAAGAATGCGCGCCATGGCAGGATCATCCCACCGGGTCGAGCGAGCCACCTAGAGTAGTCGACTACCTATCTCCGCTGATACAGGCCTATAGCAGCGTCGTCCGCTCCGCCTGCGGCTCGACCGGCTCGAGCAGCTCAGGCCCGTTGTTGCGCACGCTGTTGACCAGGGTCGAGATCTCACGCATCTCGATGCCGCGCACGTCGGGCGGAGTTGCCAGAAATTCGAGATCGGCCGCGGCGTCGGGGTCCAACCAGCGATCCCAGTCACGCTCGGGCACGATCAGCGGCATCCGGTCGTGGATCTCGGCGAGCTCGCCGACCGCATCGGTGGTGATGATCGTGCAGCTCAGCAACGGCGCAGCATCCTTGGCCGGCTTCCACACCGACCACAGGCCCGCGATGAACAGCATTTCGCCGTCGGCGCGGTGTAGGTAGAACGGCGTCTTGCGAGCTTTCTTGCCGGCTTCGGTATCGGGGTTGGCGCGCCATTCGTAGTAGCCGTCCATCGGCACCAGGCAGCGCTTGGATTTGGCGCTCGAGCGAAACGCCGGCGAGGTGGTGACCTTGTCGGCGCGGGCGTTGATCAACTGTGGGCCCTTCGACTCCGGCGCGCCGTCAGATCCCGCCTTGACCCAGGGCGGTACCAGCCCCCAGCGCATCAGCCGCACCCGCCGGGTGGGCTCGTCGTCGGGTTCGTCGTGACGACGGACCACCGTGGTGATGGGCGTGGTGGGCGCCACGTTGTAGTTCGGTCCGGAGGCGGACTCCGCCGAGCGTGCCTCGTTGATCGCCTGAATTTTCTCCGCCAACGCGGCCGGATCGGTGGTCACTGCGAATCGTCCGCACATACCTCCTATGGTGCCCGGTAGGCGATGATGGAGCACGTGAGCACCTGGACAGCCCCCTGCGCGCTGCGGCCGGTGTGCGCGACGGTGACGGTGCCGGGCTCGAAATCCCAGACCAACCGGGCATTGGTGCTTGCGGCGCTGGCCGCCGCGAATGGCGGCGTCTCGACGATCAGCAGTGCGCTGCGCAGCCGCGACGCCGACCTGATGATTGGCGCGCTGGGAGCGTTGGGCCTGCGCGTCGAAGGGGCAGCGGCAGAGCTGACGGTCAGCGGGAAGATCTCGCCTGCGGCCGACGCCCGGATCGATTGCGGCCTGGCCGGCACGGTGTTGCGTTTCGTCCCGCCGCTGGCGGCAGTAGGTGTCGCCCCTGGGAGGCTCGTGACCTTCGACGGTGACGAGCAGGCCCGGGTCCGGCCGATCAAGCCATTGCTCGACGCGCTGCGCGGCCTGGGCGTCGACGTCGACGGCGACGGCCTGCCGTTCCGTGTGCATGGCACCGGATCGGTTGCCGGCGGGGCCGTGCAAATCGACGCCTCGGCGTCGTCGCAGTTCGTCTCCGGCCTGCTGCTCTCCGGTGCGTCGTTCACCGACGGCCTGATCGTGCAGCACGTCGGCCCAGCACTGCCGTCAGCACCGCATATCGCGATGACCGTGGCGATGCTGCGCCAAGCAGGCATCGAAGTCGACGACAGCACGCCTAACCGCTGGCAGGTGCGGCCGGGCCGCGGTGGCGGCCCGGCACTGGCACATCGAACCGGACCTGTCCAATGCCGTTCCGTTCATCGCGGCGGCCGTCGTCAGCGCGGGCACGGTACGCATCACCGGCTGGCCGACGGCCAGCATCCAACCCGCCGAGGCGATCTTGAATATCCTGCGGCAGCTGAATTCGGTTGTAAAGCAGTCAGATTCGTACCTCGAGGTGCGGGGGCCGCTATCTTACGGCGGGTTCGACGTGAACCTGCGCGACGTCGGTGAACTCACCCCGTCGGTGGCGGTGCTCGCCGCGCTGGCCACCCCGGGCTCGGTATCACGGCTGAGTGGCATCGCCCATCTGCGCGGCCACGAAACCGACCGCCTGGCCGCGCTGCGCACCGAGATCAACCGGCTGGGCGGAAATTGCTCGGAAACCCCGGACGGCCTGGAGATCACCGCGACGCCTCTGCGGCCGGGAACCTGGCAATCGTATGCCGATCACCGGATGGCGACGGCCGGCGCGATCATCGGGCTACGGGTCGCCGGTGTCGAGGTGGACGACATCGAGACCACCGCCAAGACGCTGCCGGACTTTCCGCGGCTGTGGGCCGATATGCTCGCCGATCCGCCCGGCGACGATACGGACCGCCGTGGCTAGGTCCGGGGTGGGGGCACCCCCGCTTGCGGGGGAGAGGCGGGCAACCGATCAAGGGTCTGGCGGTTGAGGCCGGGCGACTACGACGAGTCCGACGTCAAGATCCGCTCGGGACGGGGTTCCCGACCGCGGACCAAGACTCGCCCCGAGCACGCCGACGCCAAGCCGGCGATGGTGGTCAGCGTCGACCGCGGCCGGTGGGGGTGCGTGCTCGACGGCGACCCCGATCGCCGGGTCACCGCGATGCGAGCCCGGGAGCTGGGCCGCACACCGATCGTCGTCGGCGACGACGTCGACGTGGTCGGCGATCTTTCCGGCCGGACGGATGCGTTGGCCCGCATCGTGCGCCGGGGGCCGCGGCGAACAGTGTTGCGGCGTACCGCCGACGACACCGATGCCACCGAGCGGGTGGTCGTCGCCAATGCCGATCAGCTGCTGATCGTGGTGGCCCTGGCCGACCCGCCGCCGCGCACCGGCCTGGTCGATCGAGCGTTGATCGCGGCATACGCAGGCGGGCTGATACCGATCCTGTGCTTGACCAAGACCGACCTCGCGCCCGCCGCGCCGTTCGCCGAGCAGTTCGCCGATCTCGATCTCACCGTGGTCACCGCCGGCCGCGACGACCCGCTGGACGCCGTTGCGCACCTGCTGGTCGGAAATATCACGGTGCTGCTCGGTCATTCCGGGGTGGGCAAGTCGACTCTGGTAAATCGTCTTGTGCCAGAAGCGGATCGAGCAGTCGGCGAGGTAACCGACATCGGCAGGGGCCGACACACCTCGACGCAATCGGTGGCGCTGCCGCTGGCATCGGGGCAGCACACCGGCTGGGTGATCGATACCCCGGGAATCCGCTCGTTCGGGCTGGCCCACATCGAGCCCGACGACGTGCTGCTGGCGTTTTCCGACCTGGCCGAGGCGATCAAAGACTGCCCGCGCGGCTGCGGGCACATGGGCCCACCCGCCGATCCCGAATGCGCGCTGGACAGCCTGACCGGCCCGGCCGCCCATCGCGTCGCCGCCGCGCGGCGACTTTTGGCCGCGCTGACCGAGGTGTAGCCGCCAGGGTCGCGGCGGGTCAGCTTTCGGCCTGCGACCGAACCCACTCGAGGTTGGCCTGCATGTTCTGCTGCCATTCGGCAAGGCGCCGGGAGACGATCCTGCCCTCCTTCTCCGGCTGCGCGACGATCGCAGGCGTTAGTCCCGAGGGTCCCGGGCCCATCCGAGCCCACTGCCGGATCAGCACGCCGTCGCTGGCCGGTTCGACCTCAAACGCCCACGTCGCGCTGACACCCTCGGGACCGGCCACGTTGTACACCCACCGGCGTTCGTCCTCGACTTCGACGACCTCGCAGACGGTGGACCAGTCCCCGAACGCCTCGTGCTTGTTGCGACCGCGGAACCGCGCACCGACTTCAACCGCCTCGGCCCCATCCAGCCACTCGACGGTCTCCAGTTCCGCGGAACACCGCGCGGGCAAGCCGATGTCGGTCACCAAGTCCCATGCCGTGCGCACATCACACCGAACACGCTGTGTCACTTCGACTGTGGGTAGGTCGCGATAACGCATAGATAGTCCTTCTCGGTGCCCGCCGGTGGGGGTGGCGGTCCTTGTAGCATGCCAGGATGAAGATCGGCACCATGATCGAGCCCCGTTTGCCGGGCGCTGTCGAGTTCGCAGTGGCGGCCGAGCGGATCGGTGTGACGTCACTGTGGATCCCAGAAGTTTGGGGCTACGACGCACTCACCGGGCTGGCGTACCTGGCCGCCAAGACGTCGTCGATCAAACTCGGAACGTTTGTCGTGCAGTTGGGTTCGCGCAGCCCGGCGTTGTTGGCGACGTCGGCCCTGAGCCTGCAGGAGCTGTCCGCGGGCCGCTTCATCTTGGGCATCGGCACCTCGGGGCCGCGGGTCATGGAGGGGTGGCACGGTGTCCGGTTCCGCAAACCGGTGCAGACCACGCGGGAGACCATCGAGATCGTCCGCACGGTCAGCCGCGGCGAGCGGCTTGAGCACGCCGGCGAGGTCTACCCGTTGCCACTGCCGGACAGTCGCGGCGCCGCGCTGCGACCCATGGTGCGGCCGGATCATGTCCCGGTCTACGTGGCGGCGATGGGCCCACAGAACCTGCGACTGACCGGCGAGATGGCCGACGGCTGGCTGGGCAACGCCTTCATCCCCGAAGCCGCGGAGGTGTTCCTGACCCCGTTGCGCGAAGGCGCTGAGCAGGCCGGCCGCACCCTCGACCAGCTTGACCTGGTCGCCCCCGTCGCCGTCGAGTTCCACGACGACCAAGGCGCGGCCGACGCCGCCGCACGTCGGCACGCCGACGGCTACGCGTTCACCATCGGCGCGATGGGCTCAGGTGGTTCGGGCGGCAAGAACTTCTACAACGACGCATTCACCCGCTTGGGCTACGGGACCGAAGTCGACACCGTCGCCGGGCTATGGCAAGCCGGGAAATACGACGAGGCGCGCAGCGCGGTGCCACTCGACCTGGGCCGCCTCACCAATCTGCTTGGGACGCCCGACACCATCGCCGACCGAGTGAAACGCTACCGCGCGGCGGGCATCACGACGCTGCTGGCCAAACTCGACGGCGACCCCGAGCAACAGCTGGTGACATTGCAGCGGCTGGTTGCCATCGCTGACGCGGCGTGAACCAGTTGGGAGCTCATCAGGCGTCGTTCGGCTAGGCGGCCCGGTCGGCCCGCCCAGTCGTCTGCGCCTTTCCACCAAGATTTTTGCTTCGCTTGTCGCGGCGCCAACCCCGCACCGTGGCAATCGCGGTCTTCAAGCCGCGGCGGCGTCCGGTGGCCGGATCGGTGCCGGCGAAGTTCTCGTCCAACACGGAGAACATCGACTCGCTGCGGGTCTCCGGTGCATTGTCGGCGGTGTCGCGCAGGTACTTGTCCGGCAGTGACAGCTTGGCGATGGTCCGCCATGTCTTGCCGTATTGCACCAGGAAAGAGCCTGTCGTGTAAGGCAAGTCGTACTTGTCGCAGAGCTCGCGCACCCGCACCGATATCTCGGCATACCGGTTGCTCGGCAGATCCGGATACAGGTGGTGTTCGATTTGGTGGCACAGGTTGCCGCTCATGAGCCGCATCGCCGGGCCGGCCTCAAAGTTGGCACTGCCCAGCATCTGCCGCAGATACCACTGCCCCTTCGTCTCGCCGATCATGTCGGTCTTGGTGAATTTCTCGGCGCCGTCCGGGAAATGGCCGCAGAAGATCACCGCGTTGGCCCACAGATTGCGGATCACGTTGGCGACCGCGTTGGCCTTCAGCGTCGACTTGAACGTGGCCCCGGGTGACAGCGCGGTCACCGCCGGGAACGCGACATAGTCCTTGAAAACCTGGCGACCGGACTTGGCCAAGAACTCGTCCACCCGCTGCCGGGCTTCCTCGTTATCCATCCGCTTCTTGACGATCCTGCCGACCTCGACGTGCTGCAACCCAACACCCCATTCGAAGCCGATCGCGAGCAGGGTATTGAACAGCAGGTTGAGGAGGTTGAAGCGCTTCCAGGGCTGGTCTCGGGTGACGCGTAGCAGGCCGTAGCCGACGTCGTCGTCCATGCCGAGGATGTTGGTGTACTTGTGGTGCACGAAATTGTGGGTGTAGCGCCAGTGCTTGGACGACCCGGTCATGTCCCACTCCCACGTCGAGGAGTGGATCTCGGGGTCGTTCATCCAGTCCCACTGGCCGTGCATGACGTTGTGGCCGATCTCCATGTTCTCGATGATCTTGGCCACGCCGAGGGTCACGGTGCCCGCCCACCAGGCTGATCGCCGGGAACTGGCCGCCAGCATCACCCGGCCGGCGACCTCCAGGGCGCGCTGTGCAGCGATCGTGCGGCGGATGTAGCGGGCGTCGCGCTCGCCACGGGAGTCTTCGATGTCCTGGCGGATGGCATCCAGCTCAACGCCCAGATTTTCGATGTCGGCGTCGGTCAGGTGCGCGAATACGTCTAGGTCGGTGATAGCCATCGCCTGTCCTTTCCGTAGTCTTGCGGTCCTACCTACGCTATCGTAACCTACGAAACCGTAGGTTACCTGTGAGTAACATCTAAACGTCAAGTACGCAATCGCCCGACGCGGCCGAAATGCAGGTCTGCACGCGTGTTCCCGGTTCATGTTCAGCGCCGGTGCGCAGGTCCCTGACATGGCCTTCCACCAGGCCGACCACGCAGGATTGGCAGATCCCCATCCGACAGCCGAACGGCATCTGCACGCCTATCCGCTCACCGGCATCCATCAGCGAGGTCGCCGCATCGGCGGTGGTGCTTTTTCCGCTCTTCGCGAACGTGACCGTCCCACCGGCGCCCGCCGGCGCCGCGCGCGACACCGCAAAGCGCTCGAGGTGCAAGCGGTCCTGGACGCCGGCCGCCGACCAGGCGCGCTCGGCCGCGTTGAGCATTGCTTCGGGTCCGCACGCCCAGGTCTGCCGTTCACGCCAGTCCGGCACCTCGGTGTCGAGCTGCGTCGCATCCCGCCGTCCTTGGCTGCGCGTGGTGCGCAGCAGCAGCCGGTATCCCGCATGATCGCGGGCCAGTTGCTCAAGCTCCCCGCCGAACATCACGTCAGCCGCGGTGGGCGCCGAATGCAAATGGATCACGTCGGTGATCTGATCGTGGCGCACCAGCGTGCGCAGCATCGACATCACCGGGGTGATGCCCGAACCGGCGGTGATGAACAACACAGCCGGTGGCGCCGGATCGGGCAGCACGAAATTGCCCTGCGGTGCGGCCAACCGCACGATCGTCCCGGGCTTGACACCGCCCACCAGGTGGCTGGAAAGGAAGCCCTCGGGCATCGCTTTCACCGTGATGGTCACCGTGCGGGCGCCCTTAACCGGGCTGGACGTGAGCGAATACGAGCGCCATCGCCAGCGGCCGTCAACCAGCAGCCCGATCCCCATGTACTGACCCGGCTCGTAGTCGAAGCCGAAGCCCCAGCCCGGCTTGATGACCAGCGTCGCCGAGTCGTGCGTCTCCCGCCGGACCTGCAGGATGCGACCCCGCAATTCCCGCGCCGACCACAGCGGGTTGGCAAGGCGCAGATAGTCGTCGGGCAACAGCGGTGTGGTGATGCGACGGGCAAGGCTGCGCAACACGTGCCAACCGGGATGGGTGTCCACCCCAGCCACCGTAATCGGTGTGGTCTCGACGACGTCGGCCGTGATCCTCGCGATTTTCCTGTCCATTGGGGAAGCTCCTGCCCTCCCAACCTACGGTACCGTAACTTACGGTACCGTAGCTAGCGCTAGAGCAGTTCAAGCAGGAACGGCAGCTCTTGGGTTGCGTACCAGGCCAGATCGTGGTCCTGCGCGTCGCCAACGGTCAGCTCGGCGTCTTCGTCGCCAAGGTCAGCCTCGTCAATGACCGCGATCGCCGCCGAGACGTCCGCCTCCGCGGCGGCATTGTCGACGAATGCGGCGACGACATCCTCGGTGGCCACCGGCGCCCCGATCCGCACAACAGCGTCATCGAGGTCCGGACGCAGCGTCACCTCGCCGACATCGGCAAGCAGCACCGCGCGCCGCGGCGGCAGCTTTGCATCGGGCTGCTCGGAAGCGCCGGCGCCGGCCAGCAGACGCAGCGAGGCCAGCGCCGCCTCGCGCAGCGCGACGTCGCCGAGCTCGTCGTCGTCGCCTTCCGCGTACGCCTCCCGCAGTCTCGGCGTGACCGCGAACGCGGTGCCGTTGACCGGCCACAACGAACCATCGGCGACGAGTTGCTGCAGCATGGCCAGGGTTACCGGGATATAGATCTGCATCAGGCAGCGCTCACCGTGTCACTCGATCTACTCCCTGTCGCCCATTAACGTTGCCACATAGTCATTTACATACGTCGACAGCTCGCGCGGTGGCCGCTGATAAGTGCCGCTCCGCACTGGATGGGCGGGCAGTTTGACCTTCGGCCTTTCCACGTCGTGATATTCGATGGTCGACAGTAGATGCGCCATCATATTAAGTCGGGCGTGCTTTTTGACGTCTGACTCCACGACATACCATGGACTGCCCGGCGTGTCGGTGTGCACCATCATCTCGTCTTTGGCACGCGAATAGTCCTCCCAGCGATTCAGCGCCTGCAAGTCCATCGGGCTCAATTTCCATTGCCGTACGGGATCGTGCAGTCTCGATTTGAAACGACGCAACTGCTCGTCTTCGGAGACGGAAAACCAGTACTTGCGTAGCAGAATCCCTTCTTCGGTGAGCATCTGCTCGAAGATCGGAGTCTGCCGCAGGAACAGCGCATGCTCTTGCGGCGTACAGAATCCCATGACTTTCTCGACGCCGCCACGGTTGTACCACGACCGGTCGAAGAGCACGATCTCCCCTTTGGCGGGCAGATGCGCGATATAGCGCTGGTAGTACCACTGCCCGCGTTCGCGATCGGTCGGCGCGGGCAACGCGGCGATCCGCGCGACGCGCGGGTTGAGATATTCGGTGATCCTTTTGATCGTGCCGCCCTTGCCGGCCCCGTCACGGCCCTCGAAGACCACGACGAGGCGGGCGCCGGAAAAGCGCACCCACTCTTGCAGTTTGACCAATTCTGTTTGCAGTCTGAACAATTCGGCTTCGTAGACCTTGTTGGGAAGCTTAACGGGCTGTGCCTGCTGCCCCTTGTGCGACTTTTGCTTCTTTGGTTGCTTGTTCTTCGCCGATGTGTCGGCGGCCGATTCAGTGCTCACACCATCGAATGTTAGGTCCGAAAGGTGATTCTTCACCGGCGAATAGCAGGTCTATTGTGCGGCTTCCAGCAGTTCGTCGAGCGATTCGGCCAGCAGCACCGGTAGCACGTCGACATCGCTCATCGCGTCGCGGTCAGCATTGATGCCGAAATACAACATGCCGTTGTAAGAGGTCACGCCGATGGCCAGCACCTGGTTGTTGAGCAGCGGTGGTACGGCGTAGCTCTCCAGCAACTTTGCGCCGGCAACATAGATCTGCGACTGGGCACCGGGCGCGTTGGTGATCAACAGGTTGAAGAGCCGCGCCGACAAACCGGTCGCGACCCGAATCCCCATGGCGTGCAGTGTCGGCGGCGCAAAACCCGACAGGGTCACGATGGTTCGCGCGTCGACCAGGCTGGCCGCGGTCGGGTTGGATTCGGTGGTGTGTGCGATCTGCGACAGCCGCACGACCGCGTTGCCCTCCCCGACCGGCAGGTCGACCAGGAAGGGCGCCACCGCGCTGATCGCCCGCCCGCGGCTCGACGCGTCGAATGTCTCGTCCACGTAGACCGGCAAGGGCGCCATCGCCCGCACCATTGCGGTGGGCGCCGCCGCCTCGCCGCGCGACAATAGCCAGTTACGCAGTGCGCCGGTGATCACCGCCAGCACTACATCGTTGACGTCGCAGTTGTAACGCGCGCGAATGGCCCGGTAGTCATCAAGACGTCCGCGGGCGACCGTGAACCGACGGTTGCGGGACACCCTGGTGTTCAGCGGGCTGCTGGGCGCGGTGCCCCGGGCAAGCGTGCGAGCGACGTCGAACAGCCGTCGACCGGCATCGATCAGTTGGCCGGAATTGGTCGCCAGTTCGGTGACCCCGGTGCGGACGGCCCTCACCTGCGTGCGGGGGCGGGTGGCCCAGTCGCCGAGGGCGCCCAACAACAGCCGGGTGGTACCGGGTTCGCGGGCCGGTACCCAGATGTCCTCGGCGAACGGCGGCCGACGCCGGCTCCGGTCTGCGATGACGTGACCGATGTCCGCCGCTCCCATGCCGTTGATCAACGCCTGGTGCGACTTGGTGTACAGGGCGAGGCGATTTTTGGCCAAGCCCTCCACCAAGTACATCTCCCAGAGCGGCCGGGACTTGTCCAGCGGCCGTGCCGCCAGCCGGCCGATCAGTTCGTGCAACTGCTCGTCGCTGCCCGGCGACGGCAGCGCCGAGCGCCGGACGTGGTAGGTGATGTCGAAATCGCGGTCGTCGATCCACACCGGCCGGGCCAACCTCATCGTCACTTCGCGGACCTTCTGCCGGTACCGCGGTACCTTCGGCAGCCGCTGTTCGACGGTGGCCAGCAACGTTTCGTAGCTCAGCCCGGCGCGCGGCTGACGCAGGATCGACAGTGAGCCCACATAAAGCGGGGTGGCGCTGTTCTCCAGCTGATAGAACGACGCGTCCGAAGTGGACAACCTCGCCACGTCGCCTCTCCCTGGTATTTCCTCGCGTATTCGCCGGCTGATCGATCTGCCGCTCACGGTAACTGTCGATGCGAGCCTGCCGCAGCGCGGGTACGGGCCCGCGACGATTGTGCGATGATCGTCACAGTCGTCTGCCACTCTCCAGCAGGCTTACTTTTCCGCCCCTTCGTAAGCATTGGGAGAGTGCAGCGTTGAACAGCCCAAGCCCATCCGATCGTGACGCGTTCGCCGTCCTGCCCGTCGTCGATTATGAACCGCCGGCGCGCGATCTCCGGCACTGTCGGCCGCCCACACCCACAGCATTGCGACGGCCTAATACGTTTGTGCAGCAACGCCATTCAAGTCGGCAGCCTCCGACGGGTGGATCGACGACAATGTCTGCGCCGATGCGGCAGGCGGCGTGCTTCGCCGACGCGGCACTGCGCAGGGTGCTGGAAGTCATCGACCGTCGCCGCCCCGTCGCACAGCTACACGGGTTGCTGGCCGCCGGTCTGGTCGACTCGGTGCTTTGCGCCTATCGGTTCGAGACCGGCCGGCTTGCGGCCGATGATAGCGTGGCAGCGGTGTTGCGCCGGTTGCGGCTGCAGGCGGTCGATGCCCCGGACCGGTTCGCCGCGGCCGAAGTCTTCGGGAGCTACAGCCGTGGGAGCCGCATCCACGCCATCGCCTGCCGCATCGAACGGGTCGCCGGCGGACGATGGCAGGTGGTCGCCCTGCACATCGGCTGACCCGGCTAGGAGGGTCCTGAATTAGTGGGTCTTTGGGGCGGGGCGCCTCAAGGCGCTGTTGGCGCGAGTGAAGTCAGACCCTGCGGTCGACACGGAGGTCGCCCCGCCATCGTTAAGCGTTGCAGTCGGTCGGTGGTGGATGCAAGCTCTGTGGCGGGTGTTGTTAGGCGATAACCCAATTCGTGCCGGTGTGGTGAAGGCCCAGGGTGATCATCCGGCGGAGGTTGAGCGCGGCGGCTCGGTGATGTAGCCAGTGGTCGTTTTTGGTGACGCCCCGGTAGCGCACCCGGCGGTTGCCACGGGTCAGCCAGGCGATGGTCCGTTCGACCATGGGCCGATACTGGCGGTATTCGGCCAGCCACTGCGGGTCACGAGCCGCCTGCCGGGCGGCGCGTAGCCGCGCATCATGGGCGCCGACCTTGAGTTTCTTGCCCCTGCGGCTGCGGGTGCAGCGAGCCCGCAGCGGGCAGTCCACACAGGCGGCGCCAAAGGTGGCAAATCCGGTGCGGCTGATCGGGCGGGTCAACCCGTGAGGACAGGTCGCAGTGCCGGCGGCGTGGTCGACGGTGAAGTCATCGACGGTGAACCCGCCCGGCACGGCCCTCGGTGTTGGCGCCGGCTTGATTCGGTCGATGTGTCCCCGCGCGGCCAGTTCGGTGCGCAATTCCCCAGAGCCGTAAGCTGAATCGGCCAGCACCGTCACCGGTACTTCCTCGCCGGCGATCAGCTCGCACCCGATCACTGCTTCGTGGTCATCGGCCCCGCTGGCTTTGGTCAGCGCGCAGTCGGTGATGATCCCGGTGTCGGGCTCGACGGCCAGGTGGGCCTTGTATCCGTCCTGACGTCGGTGCACGGACTTGTGGGCGTGCCGGGTCTCGGGGTCGACGGTGGAGATGACCCGATCCGGGGCGACCCGCTCGGCGATGCGCCACCGCCCGTCGGTGCCATCAGAGCCCGCGGCGGGTTCCACGTCCTGGCCGGCGACCAGAGCCAGCAACGCCACCGCCTCCGCGGCCCGCGGACCCAGCTCCTGCTCGGGTAGATGACCCAGCAGCCGGTGCGCATCGCCGACCAGGGCATCGACCAGCCCGTCGCGGGCCTGCTTGTCGTCCCAGGCGATCGCGGGTTTACCCGGATCGTCGTAGTCGTGGGCGCTGCAGTGCTCGGCGATCACCTCGGTCGCACCCACCACCTCGCGGCGCACCCGGCGGATCGCGCCGATCAGCTGGGTCACCGTGTCCTGGGTGGCCACCGCGTCATCGAGCACCGTGGAATCCAGCGCACGGCGGGTCTTGCCAGTCAACGCCCCCGTCTGCGCTACCACCGCCTTGACCGCCTCAAAGATCCGGTTCGGTCGCTTCGAGGCCGCCAGCCGCCGCCGCCAATATGTCAACGTCGTGGCGTGAAACGCCCCCGCCGTCACCGGCAATCCGCAGGCCGCCTTCCACCGCAGATCGAACGTGACCGCATCGACGGTCTCGGCATCAGAGAATCCTTGCAAGGCCTGCAGCGTGATCACCGCGGCCATCACATCGGCCGCCACGCTCGGCCGGCCCCGACCCGTCGGAAACAAATCAACGAACATCTCATCGGGAAACAACTCCCGCCGATGAGCAGCCAAAAACCCAAACACACTGCCCGGCTTGAGAAGATGCCCCGCTACCGACTCCGCATCCAACAACTCACGCTGATCATCCGATCGCCCCTGCACACCCAAAATCATCGCGAACAATCGCTACCAACTGGCCGACCGCCACGCAGGATTATTCAGGACACTCCTAGGTCGGATTGCCCGGCTTCTCCTCGGGCCGTTGCACGGCCCGCATCGTCGCCGGGCTAGGTCGGATTGCCCGGCTTCTCCTCGGGCCGTTGCACGGCCCGCATCGTCGCCGGGCTAGGTCGCCTTACGGGCGCCGACCGAGAGCGGGCCGCCCGTGAACCGGGTAACCACCGGCCCCACTATCGCCAGCACGAACACATACGACGTTGCCAACGCGGAAACCTCGGCGATCGACGAGCCGACCAGCCCGATGATGATCAGCGAGAACTCGCCCCTGGCCATCAGCGTTGTGCCGGCCCGCAACTGCCCGCGCCGCGCCACTCCCTCACGCCGCGCGGCAAAGACTCCGGTGGCTACCTTCGTCGCTGCGGTGACCGCGGCCAGGATTACGGCTATCGGAAGCTCCGGTAACAGCTGCGCGGGATTCACCGGCAGCCCGACCGCGACGAAGAAGATCGCAGCAAACACGTCGCGCAGCGGACCCAGCAGCTTTCGGGCCCGTTCTGCAGTCTCGCCGGTGAGGGTCAGGCCGACCAGGAACGCACCCACGGCGGCCGACGCATGCAGGTGCTCGGCCACCGCTGCAACGATCAGGGTGATGCCGAGGACCCTCAGCAGCAGCTGCTCGGAATCCGGGTGCGCCACCAGCCGGCCGACGTGGTGGCCCCAGCGATATGACGCGGCAAATGCCATGCACAGCGCCGCGATCGCGGCAGCCACCTCGACGAGCGCGAGCAACCAGCTGCCGCCCGCGCCGAGAACCGCCACCAGCGGCAGATAAACCGCCATTGCGAAGTCCTCCAGCACCAGCACCGCCAGCACGGCCGGTGTTTCGCGGTTACCGAGCCGGTGCAAGTCCTCCAGCAGACGCGAGATAACACCCGACGACGAGACGTAGGTGACGCCGGCCAGGGCGAGCACGCCGACGCCGTTGAGTCCGAGCAGCCACCCGGCCAGCGCACCGGGCGTGGCGTTCAGCACGAAGTCGACTGCGGCGGAAGGCAAGTGGTGACGCAAACTGCTGGCGAATTCGGTCGCGGAGAATTCCAGACCCAAGGTCAGCAACAGCAGCACGACGCCGATCGGCGCCCCGGTGGTGATGAAGTGACCAGCGGTAGTCACCGGTGCGACACCGCCGTTGCCGAGCGCCAGGCCGGTCAGCAGATACACCGGTATCGGGGATAGCGCGAACCGACGAGCGACCGTCCCCAGCAAGGCAAGCACGGTGAGGACGGCGCCGAGCTGCAGAAGTAGCGGCGCCGAAATCTGCACGCGCTCAGCCCTTATCGACGAGCTGCTGGACGTGGGCGATGCCGTCTTCGGTGCCGACCACCACCAGTACATCGTCCGCGTGCAGAATTTCGGCCGGTCCCGGCGATGCCAGCACCACCTCGTTGCGCACGATCGCCACGATCGACGCGCCAGTGCGGGTGCGCGCCCGGGTGTCCCCGAGCGGCCGGTCCGCGAACGGGCTGCCCGGCCGGATGTGGACTTGACCGGCCTCTAGCCCTGGCACTTCGCGGGTCAACTCGGTGAAGCGCTCGGCGATCCGCGGTGCGCCCAAGATCTGGGCTACCGCGTCGGCCTCCTCGTCGGTGAAGTGGAAGATCGGCTGCGCTTGGTCGGGATCGTCGCGCGCATAACGGACGACGTCGAAGTCGCCGCTGCGCCGGGCGATGATCCCGATCCGCTCGCCGTCGTGGCTGGTGAACTCATACCGCACCCCGATGCTGGGCAGCAGCACCTCTTTGACGTCCACCGCTGCTACCGCCGTTTGGCTGATTTCGGCTTGGCGTGGCGGCCTTGTCGGCGCGCGGCTTCACGTCGCTCGCGTCGACTGCCACCGGCTCCGGCCGCTGCCGTCTGCGCGCCACCGTTGCCTTGCACTTGCGCCGTACCGTCCTCGGCGGGCCCAGAATACGTCAGTTGAGGCGACTCCGTCTCAATTCCCTTGGCGCGCAACGCAGTTGCGGGTTCGCGCGGCCCGGCGGACCCGGCAGACCCGCCAGTGGCCCGCTGCTGTGCGCTGGCCGCTGCGGCGGTGGCGAACTCCGCCAGGTCCTCCGGCTCCTCGACCCGTCCCACCTGCGGGGCCGGTACCGCCTCGACCGAGACGTTGAACAAGAAGCCGACCGACTCTTCCTTCAGGCCCTCGAGCATGCCGGTGAACATGTCGAAGCCCTCGCGCTGGTACTCGACCAGTGGATCGCGTTGGGCCATCGCGCGCAGGCCGATGCCCTCTTTGAGGTAGTCCATCTCATAGAGATGCTCACGCCACTTGCGGTCGATGACGTTGAGCAGCACGTTGCGTTCCAGCTGGCGCATCGCGCCCTCGCCGGCGAGCTCCTCGAGCTCGGCCTCCCGCACCGCGTAGGCATGCTCAGCGTCTTCGACCAACGCGTCGAGCAGCTCCTCGCGGGTGAGCTCACCGGGCTCACCGATCGCCTCCGAGTCGATCAGGTCTTTGTGGTCGATCTTGACCGGATACAGCGTTTTCAGCGCCTCCCAGAGCTGTTCGAGATCCCAGTCCTCGGCGTAACCCTCGGCGGTTGCTCCGTTGACGTAGGCGGTGATCACGTCGACGAGCATGTCGTGAGCCTGCTGCTGCAAATTCTCGCCTTCGAGGATGCGCCGGCGCTCCTCGTAGATGACCTTGCGCTGCTGATTCATCACCTCGTCGTATTTGAGGACGTTCTTGCGGACCTCGAAGTTCTGCTGCTCGACCTGAGTCTGCGCGCTCTTGATCGCGCGGGTCACCATCTTGGCCTCGATCGGCACGTCGTCGGGCAGGTTGAGCCTGGTCAACAGCGATTCCAGCGCCGCGCCATTGAAGCGGCGCATCAACTCGTCGCCCAGCGACAGATAGAAGCGGGACTCGCCGGGGTCGCCTTGGCGCCCGGAGCGGCCGCGCAGCTGGTTGTCGATGCGCCGCGATTCATGCCGTTCGGTACCCAGCACGTACAGCCCGCCGGCCTCGATCACTTCCTTTGCTTCGGCGGCAGCCTCGGTCTTGACCACAGGCAGCTCTTCGTGCCAGGCCTCGTCGTACTCCTCGGCTGTCTCCATCGGGTCGAGGCCTCGGTCACGCAGCCGGAGGTCGGTGAGAAAGTCGACGTTGCCGCCCAAAACGATGTCGGTACCACGGCCGGCCATGTTGGTGGCGACCGTGATGGCGCCGCGCCGGCCGGCCTGGGCGACGATGCCGGCCTCTTGCTCGTGGTATTTGGCGTTCAGCACGTTGTGCGGGATACGCCGTTTCTGGAACTGCCGCGACAGGTACTCCGAGCGCTCCACGCTGGTCGTACCGATCAGCACCGGCTGGCCCTTCTCGAAGCGCTCGCTGACGTCGTCGACGACCGCGATGTACTTGGCTTCCTCGGTCTTGTAGATGAGGTCCGACTGGTCGGTGCGAACCATCGGCATGTTGGTCGGAATGCTGACCACGCCGAGCTTGTAGATCTCGTGCAGCTCGGCTGCCTCGGTCTGCGCGGTTCCGGTCATGCCGGCGAGCTTGTCGTAGAGCCGGAAGTAGTTCTGCAGCGTGATGGTGGCCAGCGTCTGGTTCTCGGCCTTGATCTCGACGTGCTCTTTGGCCTCGATGGCCTGGTGCATGCCCTCGTTGTAGCGGCGGCCGATCAGCACGCGGCCGGTGAACTCATCGACGATGAGCACCTCGCCGTCGCGGACGATGTAGTCCTTGTCGCGGGAGAACAGCTCTTTGGCTTTCAGCGCGTTGTTGAGGTAGCTGACCAGCGGTGAGTTGGCGGCCTCGTAGAGGTTGTCGATGCCGAGCTGGTCCTCGACGAACTCCACGCCAAGCTCGTGCACGCCGACGGTGCGCTTGCGCAGGTCGACTTCGTAGTGCACGTCTTTTTCCATCAGCGGCGCCAACCGGGCGAACTCGGGGTACCAGTTCGAAGATCCGTCGGCGGGCCCGGAGATGATCAGCGGAGTGCGGGCCTCGTCGATCAGAATCGAGTCCACCTCGTCGACGATCGCGAAGTTGTGCCCGCGCTGGACGCAGTCCTCCAGCGAGTGGGCCATGTTGTCGCGCAGGTAGTCGAAGCCGAATTCATTGTTGGTGCCATAGGTGATGTCGGCGGCGTACGCGACGCGCCGCTCGTCGGGCATCATCTGCGCGAGGATCACGCCGACGTCCAGACCGAGGAAGCGGTGCACCCGGCCCATCCACTCGCTGTCGCGTTTGGCCAGGTAGTCGTTGACGGTGACGATGTGCACACCCTTGCCGCCGATGCCGTTGAGGTAGGCCGGCAACACCGAGGTCAGGGTTTTGCCTTCACCGGTCTTCATCTCCGCCACATTGCCGAAGTGCAGCGCCGCAGCACCCATCACCTGCACGTCGAACGGGCGCTGGTCCAGCACCCGCCAGGCTGCTTCGCGAGCCACCGCGAACGCCTCGGGCAGCAGGTCGTCGAGGCTTTCCCCGTCGGCGTGCCGCTTCTTGAACTCGTCGGTCTTGGCCCGCAGTTGGGCGTCGGTGAGTTTCTCGACGTCGTCGGACAAAGTGTTGACATAGTCGGCCACCCGCTTGAGGCGCTTGACTATGCGACCTTCACCGAGGCGCAACAACTTACTCAGCACAGCTTTGTCCCCTACGGATCGGAGTCTCGGGCGTCCTCCATCCTAGGTGACGAGCTGGCGATAGCCGCCGATCGTCAGGCTAGGCGGATCAGCCCATAGTCGTAGGCGTGCCGACGGTAGACCACGGACGGGCATTCGGTCTGCTTGTCGTAGAAGAGGAAGAAGTCGTGGCCGACCAGCTCCATCTCGTAGAGCGCGTCGTCCACCGACATCGGCTTGGCCGGGTGTTCCTTGGTGCGCACCACCCGACCCGGCTCGTGGTACTCGTCGACGCCGTCGTGGTCCGGCGCACCGGTGACGTCGGTCCCGAAAGCCGGCTCGGTCGGCACAGTGGCGGTCGCGGCGGCCAATGAGACCGGGGTCTTGTCGCCGTAGTGGACTTTGCGGCGGTCCTTGACGCGACGCAGCCGGCTTTCCAGCCTGGCGACCGCGGATTCGAATGCGGCGTAGAAGCTATTTGCGCACGCTTCGCCGCGAACCACCGGCCCGCGCCCGCGAGCGGTGATCTCGACATGCTGACAGGACTTGCGTTGGCGACGGTTGCGTTCATGGTCGAGTTCGACATCGAACAGATAGACGGTCCGGTCGAACCGCTCTAAGCGGGCGAGTTTCTCCGAGACGTAGATGCGGAAATGGTCGGGTATCTCGACGTTGCGGCCCTTGACCACGACCTCGGCGTGCGGTGTCGGTTCGTCCGGCTCGTCGGCTGCCGTCGGTACTTCGGCGACAAGCTGACCGGAATCCACGGTTTGCCTTGACATACTTGACAACTCGTTTCTCTCGCGTTGCACGCACGCGGCGTGCCCGGCTTTCAGATGCACGCGCCGACGGGGATGCTGGTCTTGCCGTGGCCGCCCGCCGGTGCAAGGTGTCGAGAACTCACCCCCTACCGTCTTCGGTGTCGTGGCGCCTCTGTCTGTGTCAGATGCGCCAACTTCAGGCGTTCATGGTGCGTTCATGATGCTTGAACCCGACGGTAGACCGTCTGCGGGCAGAAGTTCCAGTGTTTTGATCCGTCTGTTGCGAGTTCTTCATGAATGCTCACGCGGCAGCTAGCGCCAGCACAGCCGATACCCGCGCTCCCGCGGTTTGCAGGACGCGGACCGACTCACGGGCGGTGGCGCCGGTGGTGACGATGTCGTCGACGAGCAGGACTTCGCCATCGGCCGGCAGACGTCGGCGCGTCAGCAGCACCCTTCCAGCGATGTTGCGCTCGCGGGCGGCGCTACCCAGACCGGCCGAGTCGCGGGCCAGCGCCTTCATCCGCAACGCCCGCACCACGGTGATGTGTGGGTGGTTCGCCGTTGCCAGCGTCACGACGCGAGTGACGGGATCACCACCGCGGCGACGCGCCGCCCAGTTGCGGGTCGGCGCCGGCACGATCGTCAGTGGGACATCCAGCAGCCCCCATCCGAGCAATCGGTGCACACCGAGCGCCAACGCCTGGGCCAACGGCGTGACAAGGTCGCTGCGGCCGCGATCTTTCATTGCGACGATCACCTGCCGGCGCGCACCGGCGTAGCGGCCGAGCGCAAACACCGGGACTCCGGGGTCGATGCGGGGGCTCACCACGCGCGGCGCATCGGGACCCATGGCCAGCTCTCCGGCACAAGCCTCACACCAGCGGGTCGACGGTGCCGCGCAGCCGCCGCATTCCAGCGGAAGGACCAGATCGAGCACAGCCCAAGTGTGGCGGCGGGGGGTGACAGGTATGGCATGCCGACCTCGTCAGGGCAGGAAGTTCGAGACGTCGAAGACGCTGGCGATGTCCACACCGATGTCAGTAAAGACCGCGTTGAAATCCGCCGGGATCACCGCGAAATCGGCGTCGATCACCCCGAGGTCAGCCGGGAGCAATCCTGAACCACTCAGATCACCAGCTTCGTCAGCCGCGACGAACGCTTGGTCGGCATCGAGCACCCCTTGGTAAGCCTGGGCCAGTTGGTCGTCAACGCCGGTCAGGTCTGCTTGGTCAGCTGTGGGGAGGCTGGACAGGATCGACTCTTGGTCAGCGAGGATCGTCGACTCTGAGCCATTTTGGATCGACTCCTGCATAGCGAGGATGGCAGCCTGCTCGGCATCGAGCGACGTATCAGGGGCTCCGTCCAGCACCTGGGTCGCTTGGGTCAAATCTGCTCCAGCTTGGCCCAACCGCTCGCCGTCGTCGGCGTAGGCGGTGGCAATACTTATCATCCCGGCGGCCACGACGGCACCAGCGGCCATGCCGACACCGATGACGCAGCGGCGGGCCTGGTGGACGAGTGGTTGGTTGCGGCGGTTACTCATGCGAACTCCGATCTTTCCTGGGTAGCAAATACGTTGGGAGCGTTAATTACTCGACCAACGCTAAGGAAAGCGACCAGTCGCTTACTAGCCGCCGCACGCAAGCTTCTGGCCAGATTGCGCAGCTGGGATCAACTAGGCAGTGCGGCGCAACGTCTTTGCCGGCGGCTCGCGGTAGCGGGCGGCGTGGGCAGCCGCGAACCTGCCGAGATTGGTGAAGCCCCAATCGTAGGCAACCGAAGCCACTGTGACTGTCGATGGGTCCGACTCGATCAAGGTCTGGTGCGCCCGGCGCAACCGCACCTCACGCAGATACGACATCGGCGACATGCCGAGGTGACGCTTGAAAGCTAGCTGTAAAGAACGGACGCTTACCTGACTGCGGGCCGCGATTGCGGACAGCGTCAACGGCAAATCCGCTTCCGCTTCCATGATGTCGACTGCGGTACGAATCGCACGGGGCAAAACCGGCTGTTCTTCTCCCGTGATAGCGCCGCGTTGGGAATGCTCGGCCGCGAGTAAGAAGCCGCGGACAAGGCTGTCGACGAACGGCAATCCGACCAGCGGCTGACCGACCAGGCCGTCGGGCCGGAAAAACTGCTCCGCGAACAGCAGCAGCATGTTGAGAAAGCTTCGGGTAGGCACCGCATCGGTCCGCATGACAGGTACGAAGTCGGGTTGCGACGTCAGCTGCCGACCGAGTGCATCGCTGAGAGCGTCCTCGACAGCCCAACGGTCGATCTTGAAAAGACGTATCTTGCTACCCGTGTCCCAGCGCATCGCGACAGGACCTTCCGGCGCGAACACGGCCGCACTCCCGGGACCACCGATGACGGACAAGCCCCGGTGTACAAATTCCGTGGGCCCCGACTCCACGAGAAACACGCGATAGCTGCCGCACAACTCGCCGCAATCCATGGCCAGGTCAGCATCGACCGCGATCTCGGAAAGGGTGGCGGGACCCATGCGACCGCCCCGCTGGGCCGTTGAAAGCGAGTCTGGATCAGTCAGCAGATTCAGGTGGGCCTGGCCACAGCCGCACAGCTGGACGAAATCGTCGAACTCCGTCGTCCGCGCCCAGGTATGCACATCCGCAGCGTGCCCTGGCAGTCGTTCCGTCACAATCTGGCCCTTCTCACCGTCCGCAAGTAACGCTTTCAACGTTTTTCAACGTTCCGATGAGCGAGCCAGTTCGGGTGACGTTCGCCACAGTTGCACCCGCGTCAGTCTCGCACTGCACGCTGCTGATCAGCTGTGGAACTCATTTGAGGTTCACTGGGGAAGCATCATGGACCAAGGTCTATTCCGGACGCGTCGGTTGGCCCCCTGTATTCACACGAGCCGTGACCGACACCCACACCACAAACTTCAGTACCGAAATCTCAAAAACCACGTTACGACAGCGGATTTCGATATGACGCAAGGGCCTGGGAATCGATGACCACCACGCTCTTGTCGTCTAAACGGATCCAGCCGCGATTCTCGAAATCGCGCAACGCATGGCCGATCAACTCTGGTGAGGCGCCGACAAGACGCGACAAGTCTTGCAATGTCAGATCATGCACGATACGGACCACTTCGCCATCCAGGTGGCCAAACCGTCGCCTCAACAACAACAGTCGGCTCGCGACACGGCCCGAGACATCAGCGAAGGCAAAGTCGGTCAAGGCGTCCGTCATCTCCTTCGTGCGCCGCGCGTATAGGCGCAGCATTTGAGCGCTGAACTCTGAGCACTCGGCCATCCACATGAGCACTTGACCGCGTTCAATCGGCACCACCAGAACTTCGGTGAGTGCAGTTACGCGCGTCTCGCACACGGCCGGATCGAAAAGCGATACACCACCGGATATTTCGTAGCGTCCCAGGACGGTCAACGCGATTTCACAGCCACCGAGCCGATAGTGTGAGATCTCCACTTTGCCGGACATGATTACGTAAAGACGACCACCGAAGTTCCCTCCAGCGCAGTTAACGCGCCCCGGCGCGATGCGCACCGGCATCAGTTGCTCGCACCACCGCGACAGGGCCGCAGGATCGGTCTTGCCGAAGAGTCCAGATGCGAGCAGTGCCTGGCGCACATCGTCAGACCGTTCCTGTCGTTCTTGATCCGTAGCCAGTGCTTGTGGCACGGCATGTTTCGCTTTGCCAGCGGGCGTCACTGAACTGGGACTAGGCATCTGCCACCACAACAGAATCGCGCCTATCCACGCCGACGCTACAGCGGCCACTGCGCTTATCACTTCGCCAACGCTAAGTAGCCCAAGGCAAACTAACTAGCCGCCGCACGCTGCGTCTTGGCCAGAATGCGCAGTCCCGTTGCCGGTACCTCCGGGCGGCCTCAGCCGGGCAGCACCGGCATTGCCCCGGGCACCATGAACGGCGGCACGTCCAGCCAGCCCTGTGGCCCTTCCGCACCCGAGATCGACAGCTGCATGACCCCACGCGGATCGGCGACGTACACGATCGACGGATTGGCCGCGATCGCACCCACAGGCAACTGCAGATTGCCGCTCGGGGCATCCGAGTTCACGCCGTCGATGTTGACGTAGGACACCGGGTGAGCAGCGTCGTTGCGACTCACCGCGACGTCGTCGTCGGTGCGCCACGACAACGACACCACCGACGAGCCCAGCCCGAACCCGAGCCGCCGGGGGTAGGCCAACGCGAATTGGCCGGCCTGCGTCTGCTCGACGCTGGCCAGGATCACCTGGCCCTCGATGACCATCGCCGCCCGCGTCCCGTCCCGCGACAATTGCAGCTCGGCGATCACACCTGGGAAGCGATTGGACACCGCGGCCGAATCAACCGGAAGACGCGCAGGCTGACCCGAGGCCGTGCTTTGAATGGCACGCAACACGGTGTTGCCGTCGGCCACCACCCACACCGCATCGTCCAGGGACCAGGTGGGCCGCGACAAGCTATGCCCGTCAGCGGCTTCCACCGCCTCGCCGCCAAGATCGCCGATCCACAGCGATGCGGCCATATCCGGCGCGCCCGGCCGAAGCGTCACCACCGACGCCACCTGGTGCCCGCTGCGCGACAGCGCGGCTCCGGTCTGATCCGTCGTCCGCCCGAACGCGCCTGGGACCGGGTCGGAGCGCTGCCCGTCCAGCGAGACCAGCGCCCCGCCCACCAGCGCGTGCACCCCGGCCGCCGCGCCCTCCGCCACACCCGGGTCGGTGGCGGCGACATCAGAGGGGTTCCACCCGGCCGCGAACCTTTCGTCCAGCGCGGCGCCGTCAGCGTTGATCACATACGGCCCTTTGATGTCGGCGCGCGCCAGGGTCCAGATGATCTGCGCGGCAAGCAACTCCTTGCTGTGCGGGTCGGCGACCGTCAGCAGCTCCAGATCGATTCGGGCCCCGGCGTAACCGCGTCCGATGCCGCTCTTTCCGCCGTCCGCACGAGTCACCGGCCCGCGCAGCCGCAGCGGCGGGCCGAGCATGTTGCGGACGCTTTTGGCCATCTCCGGACGCGGACCGGCGATCAGCTTGGAAACCAGTTCGGTGGCCAACTGGTCACGATCGGCCACCGCGACATAACGCGGATCAGGAACGACCGTCTTGCCGGTCGGGTCCGCGAAATACAGCGTGTTGCGCTTATAGGTGGCCTGAAATTGCTGCCAGTCCAAGAACACCCCGTTGGGCAGGCGGTCGATGCGCCAGCCTCCCGGTGTCTTGATCAGCTCAATCGGACCGGGATCCGGCACTACTCCCTCAGCAGTCTCGAACACGCCCATATCCGACAGCGAACCAAGTTTATCTGCCCGCATACTCACCGAAACCCGTTCGGCGCTGTGGGTTTCGACGAAGACGACGTGGTCGATCAGCAGCGCGCTACCGGCATCGTCCCAGGCGTTCGACGCCGACTGGGTGAGGAACTGGCGTGCCGCGAGGTGCCGGTTGGCAGGATCGGCTGTGGCTTTGAGGAATTCGCGCAACAGCATGTCAGGGTCCATGCCGGGCGTCGGCTTGGGCAGATTCGACGGTGCCGGTCGCTCGACGGTGCCGATGGCCTGCGGCGCCGACGCGCTCGGCACTCCGGCGCAGCCTGCGATCACGACGGCCAAGGTGATTAGCAGCGCGGTCAGCTGCCGCATCACGCGCCCCTCTCGGCGTGCTCTCGCGGCCGAAGCTGACGCTCCTTGCGTTCTGGGGCAATCGGTTTCATCGGCAGCGGACTGGTGGTGACCTTATGCCCGCGCACCAGCGGCAGCGTCAGCCGGAAGCAGGCGCCCTCGCCCGGCTCGCCCCAGGCCTCGAGCCGCCCCTGGTGCAGACGCGCGTCCTCGACGCTGATCGCCAGGCCCAGCCCGGTCCCACCGGATCGCCGCACCCGTGACGGGTCCGAGCGCCAGAATCGGCTGAACACCAGCTTCTCCTCGCCGGGCCGCAGGCCGATCCCGTAGTCGCGGACGGTGACAGCGACGGTGTCTTCGTCGGCGGCCATCCGGATGCGTACCGGCTTGTGCTCGGCGTGGTCGATGGCGTTGGCGATCAGATTGCGCAGGATCCGCTCGACCCGACGGGGGTCGACTTCGGCGATCACCTCTTCTGACGGCATGTCGACAATCAGCCGGACGCCGGCGTCTTCGGCTAGGTGACCCACATTGCCCAGCGCGCTGTTGACGGTCGCACGGAGGTCGACCGCCTCCACCGACAGCTCGGCCACGCCCGCGTCGTGCCGCGAAATCTCCAGCAGGTCGTTGAGCAGCGTTTC
Source organism: uncultured Actinomycetota bacterium (assembly GCA_963751315.1). Taxonomy (GTDB): domain Bacteria; phylum Actinomycetota; class Actinomycetes; order Mycobacteriales; family Mycobacteriaceae; genus Mycobacterium. Next base: position 63,464 of record CAVVUH010000021.1, read on the forward strand.
GAACCGGTCCAGCTCGCTGACCATCAGTTCGGTGGAGCGCTGCAGCGCCGGCTCGAGGTCCTCGCTGTGGTCGTAGATCAGGTCGGCGGCCATCCGGACGGTGGTCAGCGGGGTGCGCAGCTCGTGACTGACATCAGAGGTGAACCGGCGCTGCAGGTTACCGAACTCTTCGAGTTGGGCGATCTGCCGCGAGAGGCTTTCGGCCATGTCGTTGAACGACACCGCCAGCCGGGCCATGTCGTCTTCGCCGCGGATCGGCATCCGCTCGGACAGGTGCCCCTCGGCGAACCGCTCGGCGGTCCGCGCCGCGGCACGCACCGGCACCACCACCTGCCGCGTGACCAACCATGCGATACCGGCCAGCAGCACCATCAACACCAGGCCGCCGGTGGCCATGGTGCCGCGGACCAATGCGATCGTGCTCTGCTCGTTGCCCAGCGGGAAGATCAGGTACAGCTCGAGGTTGGTCACCCGCGACGACGTCGGGGTGCCGATGACCAGCGCCGGACCCGAGAAGCCGTCGGTGTGCACGGTCGCGTACTGGTAGGCCACCTGCCCGGCCTTGACGAACTCGCGCAGCGCGGCGGGCAGCTGGTCCACGGGCCCGGCTGCCGCCGCGGGCCTCGGGCCGTAGCCGGGTACCACCAGCACCGCGTCGAACGCACCGGCCAGACCAGCACCGGAGGTCGGATCGGTTTTCGACGTCAATGTGTTGCGGGCGAGCTGCAGGCTGCTGTCCAGCGAGCGCGCCTCTTCCCCACTGACGACCCCGCTGACCGTGTTACGGGCCCGGTCGATCTGCTCGGTGGCGGCACGGACTTTGACGTCAAGAACGCGGTTGGTGACCTGGCTGGTCAGCACGAAGCCGAGCACCAGGATCACCGCCAAGGACATCCCGAGCGTTAATGCAACCACCCGAAGTTGCAGCGAGCGGCGCCAAGCGACGCCGACAACTCCACTCAACGCAGCCATGCCCCGCATGAACGGGCCAGAACGACCCGACCGACCGCGAATGCGCGGCTTCGCGCCCCACATCAGAAGCGCCGCTCGCCCCCGCTTCGCGACGTCCGCTGTGAGTCGTCGCGGGCGGTCACGGAGGTCCGGCCTTGTAACCCACTCCTCGAACGGTCAGTACAACGGTCGGGTTCTCCGGGTCCTTTTCGACCTTGGCCCGCAGACGCTGGACATGCACGTTAACCAAACGCGTGTCCGCCGGATGACGGTATCCCCACACCTGTTCGAGCAGCACATCACGAGTAAACACCTGGCGGGGTTTACGCGCCAACGCCACCAGCAAGTCGAACTCCAGCGGCGTCAGGGAGATCTGCTCGCCGTTGCGAGTGACCTTGTGCGCCGGCACGTCGATGTCCACGTCGGCGATCGACAGCATCTCGGCGGGCTCGTCGTCGTTGCGCCGCAGCCGTGCTCGCACCCGGGCGACCAGCTCCTTGGGCTTGAACGGCTTCATGATGTAGTCGTCCGCACCCGACTCCAGGCCCAAGACCACGTCGACGGTGTCGGTCTTGGCCGTGAGCATCACGATCGGGACACCGGAATCGGCGCGCAACACCCGGCACACGTCGATGCCGTTCATACCGGGCAACATCAAATCCAGCAGCACCAGGTCGGGGCGCAGCTCGCGCACTGCGGTGAGCGCCTGGGTGCCATCACCGATGACCGCGGTGTCGAACCCTTCACCCCGCAGCACAATGGTCAGCATCTCGGCCAGCGAAGCGTCGTCGTCGACCACGAGAATCCTTTGCCTCATGGCGTCCATCGTGTCACCAGATCGCGATAAAACGGAGCTGCCACACGCGCGTTTCTTGCCCGAATACCACAGCTCGTGGCATTAGGCCGTCAACCTGGCCGCCAGCTGGCCCGCGTCGACGTCGACATCCACCATTACCCAACGCCCGCCCCAGCCGGCGGCCGCCAGGCCGGAATAGACGGCGCCGGTGCGTTGCTGGAGCTCGTTGTCGCGTTCGTAGGCGTCACGCGACCGGCTGGCATCCTGGCGGGCCCGGTCGCGGGCGCGCTGGCTCGCCAGCTCAGTCGAAACGCCAAGCAGCACTTGCCAATCCGGTGCAGGAAGCTGCAACCGGTGGTATTCCATCTGGTACACCCAGCCAACCACCTCGCCGTCGGCGTCTTGGTGCAGGCGGGCGGCACTGTAGGCCGCATTGGACGCCACGTAACGATCCAGAATCACCACATCGTGGTCATCGCACAGTTCCCGGATCTGCGCAGCGGCGCCGGCACGATCCAGCGCGAACAGCGTCGCCATCGCATACACCGACGACGCGAGGTCACCGTGCTGGCCGTGCAGCGCCTCGGCCGCCACGTCGGCGGCCACCGACTGCCCGTATCGCGGGAACGCCAGCGTGGCCACCCTCTGCCCGGCGGCTTCGAAGGCCGCACACAGACCCTGCGAAAGTGTCCGCTTGCCGGCACCGTCGACGCCCTCGATGGCGATCAGCACGGCGCGAGCCTATCCCGTGCGGACCCGATCGATGCTGCTCAGTAGCGGTAGTGGTCCGGCTTGTAGGGCCCGTCGACGTCGACGCCGATGTATTCGGCCTGCTCCTTGGTCAGCTTGGTCAGCTCGCCACCGAGTGCGGCGACGTGCACGCGAGCCACCTTTTCGTCGAGGTGCTTGGGCAGCCGGTAGACCTCGTTGTCGTACTCGTCGTTCTTGGTCCACAGTTCGATCTGGGCGATCACCTGGTTGGAGAAGCTGTTGCTCATCACGAACGACGGGTGCCCGGTGGCGTTACCCAGGTTCAGCAGCCGGCCCTCGGAGAGCACGATGATCGACTTGCCGGTGTCGCCGAAGGTCCACAGGTCGACCTGCGGGCGGATGTTGGTCTTGGTGGCGCCGGACTTTTCCAGCCTGGCCATCTGGATTTCGTTGTCGAAGTGGCCGATGTTGCCCAGGATCGCCTTTTCCTTCATGGCCTTCATGTGCTCAAGCGTGATGATGTCCTTGTTGCCGGTGGTCGTGATGACGATGTCGGCCTCGCCGATCACGTCCTCGACCCGCTTGACGTCGTGGCCCTCCATCAGCGCCTGCAACGCGTTGATCGGGTCGATCTCGGTGACGGTGACGCGAGCGCCCTGACCGGCCAGCGACTCGACGCTGCCCTTGCCGACGTCGCCGTAGCCGCAGACCAGCACGTTCTTGCCGCCGATGAGGACGTCGGTGCCGCGGTTGATGCCGTCGATCAGCGAGTGCCGGCAGCCGTACTTGTTGTCGAACTTCGACTTGGTGACCGAGTCGTTGACGTTGATCGCCGGGAACGCCAGGTCTCCGGCAGCGGCGAACTGGTAGAGCCGCAGCACGCCGGTGGTGGTCTCCTCGGTGACGCCCTTGATCGACTCGGAGATCTTGGTCCACTTGTCCTTGTCGGTCTCGAACCGGTGGCGCAGCAGGTTCAGGAACACCCGGTGCTCGGCCGAGTCGTCCTCTTCGTCGGGCGGCACCACACCGGCCTTCTCGTACTGCGCGCCGCGCAGCACCAGCATGGTGGCATCCCCGCCGTCATCGAGGATCATGTTGGCCGGCTCATCGGGCCAGGTCAGCGCCCGCTCGGCGGCCCACCAGTACTCCTCGAGCGTCTCACCCTTCCAGGCGAAGATCGGCACGCCCTTCGGCTCCTCCGGGGTGCCGTGCGGGCCGACGACGACCGCGGCGGCGGCGTGGTCCTGGGTGGAGAAGATGTTGCACGAGGCCCAACGCACTTCGGCGCCCAACGCGACCAGCGTTTCGATGAGCACCGCGGTCTGCACGGTCATGTGCAGCGAGCCGGAGACCCGGGCACCTTTGAGCGGCTGCACGTCGTGGTACTCGCGGCGCAGCGACATCAGACCCGGCATCTCGTGTTCGGACAGCTCGATGTCGCGGCGGCCGTAATCCGCCAACGACAGGTCGGCGACCTTGAATTCGATGCCGTTGCGGACGTCGGGACTCAGCGAGTGCTCGGTCGTCGTCATGTGATGGGCCCAATCTTCGTCGATGAACTACTTAGCTTGCATACATATTAGTCCCGACGCAGCGTTCACCTCATGCCGGGTCAGTCGGGCTCTGTTCCACCTTATGGCTCCGCTCTCCCCCGCAAGCGGGAGGTGCCCCCACCTCGGGCCTACTGGCCCGCATCGTCGCGCCCACGCCTATTGGCTCCGCTCCTCCGCGGGCCTACGGGCCCGCATCGTCACGGAGCACCCCGTATCGTTCCGCGGCCGGTGTCATCAGCCGAGCCAGATCCGCGGCGACGTCGTGGTCGGCCTCCGGTGGCATCGACACGTAGCTCAGCGCCAGCCGCACGATGGCGCGGGCCAGCATCCCGGCATCGTCCTCACTGGCCTTCACCCAGCTGTGCATGAACGATGACGTCAGCCGGGCCGAGCAGTGCGTAATGATCGGCCCGCTGTCGGTGGTGATGATCTGCAGCAGGTCGGGTTTGGCCACACCGCTCAGCAGCGAGATGACCAGCGGGTCGGCTGCCGATTCCGAGAAGAACGCCCGAAATCCCTGCAGGAAGGCGGCGTAGACGTCGCCGACGTTGGAGTAGATGGCGTCTTCGACGGCGTTCACCAATCGATCGGCCAGCCGCAGCGCATAGCCCTGAGCCAGACCTTGCCGCGAGCCGAACTCGTTGTAGATGGTTTGGCGGCTGATGCCCGCCGCACGGGCCACGTCGGCCAGCGTTATCGCCGACCAGTCGCGGCTGAGCAGCAGTTCCCGCATCGCGTCGAGCACCGAATCACGCAGAAGGGCCCGTGACGCCTCGGCGTACGGGACCCTTCTCACATTCGCGACAGTAGTCGGCGGCGCGCTGGTCACGAACGAGCGACTTCCACCATCTCGAAGTCGGATTTCGCTGCGCCGCAGTCCGGGCAGCTCCAGTCTTCGGGGATGTCATCCCAGCGGGTGCCGGGCGCGATGCCGTCTTCCGGCCAGCCTTTGGCCTCGTCGTACTCAAAGCCGCACTGCACGCACACGAACAGTTTGTAGTCACTCATTTCGTTACCTCCATCAATTGTCCGATTCTCCCCCGCGAGCGGGAGGTCCCCCACCTCGTGCCGCTTGCGGCACGCATCGTCATCGGACCTCCAAGATGTCGAAGTCGATCTTTTCGCGTACCGCGCAGTCGGGGCAGCACCAGTCTTCGGGTATTTGCTCCCAGCGGGTTCCGGGTGGAAATCCTTCTCGTGCAGCGCCTTTGGCTTCGTCGTACACGTAGTCACAGCCCGAGCAGCGGTAGACGGTCATCGCGCCACGGCCCCGTAGCGGGCCAGGATCTTCTCCCGTCGGCGCGGTTGCACGTTCACCCGGGTGATGTCGCCGCCGTAGTGGGCGAGCACCCGGTGGTCCATCAGCTTGCGCCACAGCGGCGGGAAGTAGGTCAGCCCGATCAGCGCGGCGTAGCCACTCGGCAGATTCGGCGCCCCGTCCATGCTGCGCAGCGTTTGGTAGCGCCGGGTCGGGTTGGCGTGGTGATCGCTGTGGCGCTGCAGGTGGTAGAGGAACAGGTTGGTGACGATGTGGTCGGAGTTCCAGCTGTGCTCGGGCGTGCAGCGCTCGTAGCGTCCGTTGTCGTTCTTCTGCCGCAGCAGCCCGTAGTGCTCGAGGTAGTTGACGGCCTCCAGCAGGCTGAAGCCGAAGACGGCTTGGATGATCAGGAACGGGATTAGCGACGGGCCGAACAGCGCGATCAGCACGCCCCACAACACCACCGACATCAGCCAGGCGTTCAGCACGTCGTTGGACAGATAGGTCTTGGGGTTCCACGGGCTGGCACCCCGCCGGCGCAGCCGCTGTGCCTCCAGCCGCCAGGCCGAGCGCAGACTGCCGAACACGCTGCGGGGCAAGAACTCCCAGAACGTTTCACCGAAGCGAGACGACGCCGGGTCTTCGGGCGTGGCCACCCGCACGTGGTGGCCGCGGTTGTGCTCGATGTAGAAGTGCCCGTAGCCGGTCTGCGCCAGCGTGATCTTGGACAGCCAGCGCTCCAGCGAATCCTTCTTGTGTCCCATTTCGTGCGCGGTGTTGATCCCGACGCCGCCGAGAGCCCCGACCGACAGCGCCAGGCCGATCTTGGCCGGCCAACTCAGCGGCCCGTCGTAGCCCAACCAGCTCAGGTTCGATGCGGTGAACAGGTACGCGCCCAAAATCATGCTGAGGTACTGGAAGGGGATGAAGGCGTAAGTGCAGTAGCGGTAGTACTTGTCGTTTTCCAGCCAGTCCATCACCTCGTCGGGCGGGTTCTGCCCGTCGGACCCGAACCGCAGGTCAAGCGCCGGCAACAGCACGTAGAGCAGGATCGGACCGATCCAGAACAGCACCTGCGAGACGGTCTGCCAACCGAACTGGTTCATCGCCCAGACGATCGGCAGGATCGTCAGCAGCAGCGTCGGGACGATCAGTCCCATCAGCCACAGATAGCGCTTCCTGTCCTGCCAGGTAGAAGCATTCGGGCGTAGTCCGGCGGTCATATGGCCAACCTCCTCGGTGAGTTAGAGCACGTCGAGATTGACAATACTGCGCTTTGCGTCTCCTGTCTAGACACAGAGAGTCATTTTGTAAACCAGCTATGCCGGATCCAGCACCGCGTCCCTGTCGGTTTCGTCGGCCTGCCGGCCGGCCAGCACCGAGTGCCGACGGCCATAGCCCAGGTAGATGGCGATACCGGCGATCATCCAGACGCAGAACCGCACCCAGGTGATGACGGTCAGGTTGACCATCAGCCACACACAGGCGCACACCGACGCGACCGGCAGCAGCGGCACCAGGGGGGTGCGGAACCCGCGGGGCAGGTCCGGGCGGGCGCGGCGCAAGACGATGACGCCGGCGGACACCAACAGGAACGCGAACAAGGTCCCGACGTTGACCATCTCTTCAAGTTTGTCCGTCGGGAACGCCGAGGCAGTGGCTGCGACCAGCAACGCGACCAGCAAGGTGATCCGCACCGGGGTGCCCCGCGCGCCGGTCTTGGCCAGCCGCCGCGGCAACAACCCGTCGCGCGCCATCGCGAACAGCACCCGGCATCCGCCGAGCACCAGCACCATTACCACCGTGGTGAGCCCGGCGAGCGCGCCGAGGGAGATGATGCCGGACGCCCAGTGCACCCCGTCGACCGCGAACGCGGTGGCCAGGTTGGCGTGATGTCCATCAGGGGTGGTCTTCAGCGCGGTGTAGGGAACCATCCCCGAGAGCACGACCGACACCGCCACGTAGAGCACGGTGACGATGCCCAGTGTGAAGAGGATGCCCCGGGGGACGTCGCGTTGCGGGTTTTTGGTCTCCTCGGCCATGGTGGCCACGATGTCGAACCCGATGAACGCGAAGAACACGATCGACGCTCCCGCGAGCACCCCGTACCAGCCGTAATGGCTGCTGTGTGCGCCGGTGAGCAGCGACAGCAAGGACTGATCGATGCCGGTGCCGGCGTGGTCGGCCTCGGGCGGCGGTATGAACGGCGAGTAGTTCGCGGTCTTGATGTAGAAGGCGCCGACGATGATCACCAACACCACCACCGACACCTTGATCGCGGTGACCACGGCGGAAAAATGCGATGACAACTTGGTGCCTAATGCGAGCAGGGTGGCCACCAGCGCGACGATCAGCAGCGAGCCCCAGTCCAGCTTGAAAGACCCGAAATCGATTGTGCTGCTATCTAATCCGAGTACCGTGTCCAGGTAACTCGACCACCCCTTGGCAACCACTGCACCACCGATTGCCAGCTCTAATACCAGGTTCCAACCGATCGTCCAGGCCAGGAACTCACCGAAGGTGGCGTAGGAAAACGTGTAGGCGCTGCCTGCCACCGGCAGCATCGACGCAAATTCGGCGTAGCACAGCGCCGCCAGCCCGCAGGTAACCGCGGCGATGAGAAACGAGACCCAGATCGCCGGTCCGGTGATGTCTCCCGCCGTTGATGCGGTGACGGTGAAGATGCCGGCTCCGATCACCACCGAAATCCCGAAGACCGCCAAGTGCCACCAGCTGAGGTCTTTGCGCAGCTGGGTACCCGGCTCGTCGGTGTCGGCGATCGACTGTTCGACCGACTTGGTGCGCCAGCGACCGGCCATGCACCCGGACAGTACCGAGTACTGTGCGGGAATGCGTGGGGGAAGCGCCGTCGTCATCGGGGCCAGCATCGCGGGGTTGTGCGCGGCTCGGGTGTTGTCGGATTTCTACGACCAGGTCACGGTGTTCGAACGCGACGAGCTCCCGAGCACACCGGTCAACCGCACGGCGGTCCCGCAGGGCCGGCACGTTCACCTGCTGATGGCCCGTGGCGCGGTCGAGTTCGATGCGCTGTTCCCCGGTCTCCTCGACGACATGGTGGCAGCCGGAGTGCCGAAGCTGGAGAACCGGCCGGACTGCATCTACTTCGGCGCCGCCGGTCACCTGCTGGGGACAGGACAGACGCTGCGCGACGAGTTCACCGCTTACGTGCCGAGCCGCCCGCACCTGGAATGGCAGATCCGGCGCCGGGCCCTTGCTATCGCCAACGTCGAACTTCAGCAGCGTTCGGTGCGCGAACCGCGGTTCGACGCCGGCGAGCAGCGAGTGACCGGGGTGTTGGTGGATTCCGGTCATACGGCGGACCCCGAGTTCGTCGCGGCCGATCTCGTCGTCGACGCGGCCGGACGCGGCACCAGGTTGCCGGTGTGGCTGGAGCAGTGGGGATATCAGCGCCCGCCCGAAAAGACGGTCGAGGTGGGCATTGGCTACGCCTCGCATCAGTTTCGGCTGCCCGAGGGCACAATCCGGGAGAGGGTGATCGTTGCCGGCGCGTCGCGGCAGCAGCCGCTCGGGCTGGGTCTGCTGGGCTACGAAGACGGCACCTGGACGCTGACCACCTTCGGTGTCGCGAAAGTCAAACCGCCGCATACCTTTCCAGAGATGCTGGCGCTCGCCAGAAAGCTTCTGCCGCAACGGATCTCCACCGCCCTGGAACGGGCCGAGCCCGTCGGCGAGGTGGCTTTCCACGGCTTCCCCACCAGCCGGTGGCGCCGCTACCACAAGCTGGACCGTTTCCCGGCCGGGATTCTTCCGTTGGGCGACGCCGTGGCCAGCTTCGACCCCACTTTCGGACAAGGCATGACGATGACCTCGCTGCAGGCCGCTCATCTGCGTCGGGCCTTGGCCGACGGCGCGGGCGAGGACTTGGCGCGCGACGTGAATCGGGCCACCGCCAAAACCACCTTTCCGGTGTGGACGATGACCGCGATCGGCGATCTCACCTTCCACCACGCGACCGGGCCGGCGCCGTGGTGGTACCGACCGGTGGGCAACCTGTTCGACCAGTTCCTCGGAGCGGCGGAGACCGATCCGGTTCTCGCCGAATGGTTTTTGCGCAGGTTCTCGTTGTTGGACAGCCTCTACATGGTGCCCTCTGCCACGCTTGTCGGTCGGACTGTCCGGCACAACATGCGGCTGTGGCTCGCCGAGCGCCGCGCGGGGCGGCCCGAACGCCGCGGCGCGTTGGCGCCGCACTGATTTATGCGCCGCTCCTCAGCATCGCTACGCCCCCCTCGCCGCTGCGCGGCTGGGGGTGCCCCCACTGCATCGTCGCCGGCGCGGATCACAAGCCGACGGTGGCCCGGAATATCTTGGTCGGTTCGTGGGCGATCAGCCGGATGGGCCCGTCGTCGGCAGCCACCCAGGCGGCGGCGCCCCGAGTCAGCTTCACTGCCCCGGATTTTCCGGACACGGTCGTCGAACCCTCGGTGCACAACAGGATCTGCGGACCGTCGTGGCGCGATGGCGCATCGACTTCGTGGCCGACTTGGTCGTCATCAAGGGTCAGCATCGACGCCGCAAATTCGGCGGTAGGGGTGTCATAGATCAGCCCGAGTCCATCGCGATGTGTTGGCGCGCGTAGCTGAGGTTCGGTGGTCGGGTTGAAATTCAGCACCCGTAACAGCTCAGGAACGTCGACGTGTTTGGGAGTCAGACCACCGCGTAACACGTTGTCGGAGTTGGCCATCACCTCCAGCCCGACACCGCGCAGATAGGCGTGCAGGTTTCCGGCCGACAAAAAGATCCCCTCGCCGGGATCGAGGGTTATCCGGTTGAGCAGCAACGCCGCCAGCACACCGGCATCGCCGGGATACCGTTCGCCCAACTCCAGCACGGTCTTGGCTTCGGCCGCGAACTCTTTTGCGCCGCAAGTTACGTAGTGGATGGCGCCATCCAGCACAGCCGATACCAGAACGTCGATGTCGGGCTGTGGCGCGGTGATCCAGGTGGTGAACAACGCGCGCAGGCCGTCGGCATCGGACTGGTCGTTCAACAAATCGATGTATGGATCCAGGTCGGACACCGCCAGGGCGCGCAAGAGTTCGATGGTCCGGGCCGCGGGACGGAATCCGGCCAGCGCCTCGAACTGCTGCAGCGCCACCAACAGCTCGGGCTTGTGGCTGGCGTCGCGGTAATTGCGCACCGGCGACGTGACCGGAATGCCGAGCCGCTCCTCGCGCAGGTAACCCTCGGCGGCTTGCTCGGCGCTCGGATGCGCCTGCAGCGATAGCGGTTCGTCGGCAGCCAGCACTTTCAGCAGAAACGGGAGCACGTCGCCGAACCGGGCGCGGGCCACCGACCCGAGTTGCCCTTCCGGATCGGCGAGCAGCGCAACCAGCAGCGAAGTTTCCCCGTCAGGGTTTTCCAGCCAGGCCGGATCGCCCGGGTTAGCACCGAGCCAGAGTTCCGCTTCCGGGTGAGCTGCCGGAACAGGTCGCCCGGTGAATTCGGCGATGGCCGTACGCGATCCCCATGCGTACGTCCGTATCGCTCCGCGTAGCAACTGCACCGTCTACTTATCCCCGCACTAGCCGCAAATAAACCGCCGCCATCTCCAATCGAACAGCCAATATAGCCAGTTGCTGCTCGGCCCGTTGGGCACCGACAGGCGCTGTGCTGACACCCGGCCCCTCCGGCACATCCTCGGCGCCGACGATGTCGACGTCGTCAAGCCTTGCGACCCGAGACGCCACGACGGAGCGCTCGGCATCCAGCGTCAACGCCAGCACCCGCAGCCGCTCGGCGACCGGGCCGTCGATCTCCTCGTCGTGAAACAAAGCCTCCACCGGGTCGACGGACCCCGACTCGGCGACCGTGCGTAGTGCCACCAAGGCGTCCCCGAGCCCGGCGGCGGCGGCCACCTGATGCGCGATCCGCAGCACAACACCAGACCCGTGCCTGGCCAGTGCCAGGGTCGCGGCACAGTCGCCGGCCAGCACGACGCGGCGCCGCGACATCCGCTCGACCAACGCCTTGGCCGGATTCGTGAACACTTCGCGGCTGGCGCTGTTACGCAACGCCTCCGCGTCCAGCTCGTCGGCCAGCGCGGCCAAGTCCACACCCAGCTTGGGATCGACGCTTTGCATCGCAGCCAGCCCGGCGGCCAGGTACCGGCACAGACCGAACTCGTCGGCGACGGGGAGGCGCGGCGCCATTACCGCGGCCCGGCCGGCCGTGGCTTCTCGTAGCGGGCCGTCGTAGGGCGCCGCCACGACAACCCGCGCACCGCGGCGCACTCCGCTCGCGGCGGCCCCGACCAGCGCCGGATCGCCGGGGTCGTCGCCGGCCACGATCAGCACGTCGAGCGCGCCGATCCACGGTGGCGCCTCGGCGACGACCACGATCGGCGCGGCCGCCCAACTACCCAACGTCGCGGCCAGCATGGTGCCTGCGGTCTCCGCAGTGCCTCGCCCGGCAACCCAGATCAGGGTGCGCGGACGGTCATCGCCGCGCAAGGCGTCGAGAGCACCCTCATCGAGCGCGGCCGCGGCCGCGCGCACCTGCGCGCCCGCCGTCGACGCCGCCCGCAACAGCCCCTCGCGGTCCGCGGCCAGCAGGGCTTCGGTGTCGTCGAGGTCAATCGTGGCCTGGGTCGCGTTCACGTCGCGGTCTCCACCTGACCTACGGCCTGCTGGCGAATCTCGTCGGCAACCTGGGCGACCACCGCTTCCACGTCCTCGACGCAACGTCCTTCCACATTCAGCCGCAACAACGGCTCGGTGTTGGAGGTGCGTAGGTTGAACCAGCTGCCCTCGCCGAGGTCCACCGTCACCCCATCCAGATGATCGATGGATTGAATGCGGCCGCCGAACGACTTCAGCACCGCCTCGACACAGGACGTTGCGTCGGCCACGGTGAAGTTGATCTCGCCGGATGACTCGTAGCGCTGGTAATCGGCGGTCAGCTCCGACAGCGGCCGCTGCTGCTCGCCGAGCGCGGCCAGCACGTACAGCGCGGCCAGCATCCCGGAATCGGCGCCCCAGAAGTCACGGAAGTAGTAATGCGCCGAGTGTTCACCGCCGAAGATCGCACCGGTGTCGGCCATCAGCGCCTTGATGAAGGAGTGCCCGACCCGCGAGCGCACCGGCGTGCCGCCGCGCTCGACCACCAACTCCGGCACCGCGCGCGACGTAATCAGATTGTGAATCACGGTCGCACCGATTTCCCGGCCGAGCTCGCGGGCGGCCACCAGAGCGGTCACCGTCGACGGCGACACCGGCCGGCCGCGCTCGTCGATCACGAAACACCGGTCGGCGTCGCCATCGAAGGCCAGCCCTATATCAGCACCGACGGCGCCGACGTATTTCTGCAGGTCGGTCAGATTCGCCGGGTCCAGCGGGTTGGCCTCGTGGTTGGGGAACGAACCGTCGAGCTCGAAATACAACGGCAACAGCGTGATCGACCCGATCGGGCCAAGTACCGCCGGTGCGGTGTGGCCGGCCATCCCGTTGCCCGCGTCGACGGCTACCCGCAGCTGGCGCAGCCCGGAGGTGTCGACCAACGAGCGCAGGAAGGCCCCGTAGTCGGCCAGCACGTCTTCGTCGCCGACGGTCCCGGCGGGCCCGTGGTAAGTCGGGACGCCGGCGACCAGGTCGTCGCGGATGGCGCTTAGCCCGGTCTCTGCGCCGACGGGTTTGGCGGCGGCCCGACACAGCTTGATGCCGTTGTAGGCGGCCGGGTTGTGGCTGGCGGTGAACATCGCACCGGGGCAGTCCAGCAGCCCGGAGGCGAAATAGAGCTGATCGGTCGATGCCAACCCGATCCGGATCACGTCGAGCCCCTGTGCGGTGACTCCGGTCCCGAAGGCGGCGGCCAGCGACGGCGAACTGTCGCGCATGTCGTAGCCGATGACGACTTGCCCCGCACCCTCGTCGCGCATCAACCTTGCGAACGCAGCGCCGACATCTTTGACGAACGACTCGTCGATCTGCTCACCGACCAGACCTCGCACGTCATATGCCTTGATCACACGGTGAACAGCCGCGGCGGATCGAGACATCAAGAGGCTCCTGACGATGGGGACGCTTGGTCGTCAGCCTAATGGGAATTGATCGGCGTGCCGTTGATTGGGTTGCCGCTCGTCTCGGGGGACGCTGATCGCCGAGCCGCCGACCGGTGAGCACTTTGTCAGCCTGGAGCGAGTGTCGATTCCTAGGGCTAGATTGTGCCCCGGCCGGTTGGTGGGGTCACCTGTAGCGCTTATGGGATGTCGTGCCGGTCGAGCACTGATCCATTAGGCCGCCGCCGGGTGTCCGCGGAGGCTCAACCAGTTGTGTCGGAAACCGAGGAGGGAATGGGTGATTTTCGTCGGGGATGACTGGGCCGAGGACCATCACGACCTTTATGTGATGGATGAGGCCGGGAACCGTTTGGCGGCGCGCCGGCTGCCTGAAGGGTTGGCTGGTATCCGGCAGCTGCACGAGTTGATCGCCGAGCATGCCGACGAACCCGACCAGGCGGCGATCGGCATTGAAACCGACCGTGGCTTGTGGGTGGCGGCGCTGAGCGCGGCGGGCTATCAGGTGTTTGCGGTCAATCCGATGGCGGTGGCCCGCTACCGCGACCGTCACCACGTCTCGGGCGCCAAATCCGATGCCAGCGATGCCAAACTGCTGGCCGATCTGGTGCGCACCGACCGACACAACCATCGCCGGATCGCTGGCGACAGCGCTAACGCCGAGGCGATCAAAGTCCTGGCCCGCACCCACCAGAGTCTGATCTGGGCGCGTACCCGGCAGACCAACACGCTGCGCAGTGCGTTGCGCGAGTACTACCCGGCCGCGCTGGAAGCCTTCGAGGACCTCGCCCACGGCGACGCCTTAGGCGTGTTAGATCGCGCCCCCACCCCCCAGCAAGCCGCCCGGCCGAGCCTGCCGATGCTGCAGTCCGCGCTCAAACGCGGCGGGCGCCAACGCAATATCGCCGACCGTGCCCGACAAATTCGAGCCGCACTACGGTCCGAACAGCTGACCGCCCCACCTCAGGTCACCGCAGCATTCGCCGCCACCACCCGCGCCACCGTGGGCATCATCACCGAGCTCAACCGCCAAATCACAGAACTCGAAACCAAATTGGCCGAGCATTTTGAGACACACCCGGACGCCGACATCTACCTCTCCCTGCCAGGACTCGGTGTCATCCTCGGCGCCCGGGTGCTCGGCGAGTTCGGGGACGACCCGAACAGATACACCGATCCCAAGTCTCGCAAAAACTACGCCGGAACCTCACCATTGACCATCGCGTCGGGCAAAAAGCGCGCTGTGCTGGCCCGCCACCTGCGCAACAACCGCCTCTATGACGCCATCGACCAATGGGCCTTCTGCGCCCTGTCGTGCAGCCCCGGCGCCCGAACCTTCTACGACCAGCGCCGCGCCACCAAACAAAGCCACCACCAAGCCCCACGGGCCCTAGGCAACCGCCTCGTCGGCATCCTCCACGGCTGCCTACGCCACCACACCCGCTACGACGAACACACCGCCTGGGCCCACCGCACGGCCGCTGCTTGACAACTTAGAAACCTGGGATGTCTAGCCAGCGGCTAGGGCGATCAGAACGGTCCCGGCAGGGTTACTAGTCGGTCGGGTCGGGCAACACCCGAAGATGGCCGCGTCGGCGCCCGGTGCCGGCGGAGCGCTGCCCGGCCGGAGCAAGCACGCCACCGGAGGGTTGCGCGGTCGGCGCACCGCCATGCTGGCCGACGAAATCGTGAAATCCGTTGACCGGCGGACCGCCGGCGACGGCATCGCGACCCTCGCGCACCGCCTCGGCCAGCGCGATCAAATCATCCTCATCGGGGTTGGTGGCCAGCGGGCCGGAGTGGCGGACGAGTTCCCAGCCGCGCGGCGCGGTGATGCGACCGGCGTGGCTGACGCATAGGTCCCAGGAGTGCGGGTCGCGTGAGGTTGCCAGCGGGCCGATCACCGCCGTCGAGTCCGAGTAGACAAACGTCAGCGTCGCTACCGCGTAATGCGGACACCCGGGCCGGCAACAGCGACGCGGAACGTTCACGTTCGAGAGGTTATCGTGCGAAAACGTCCCCGCAGCGCCGGACACGCGCATTCGCCCGAGCCACGATGTCCAACCGTTACCATCGCCGGGTGAGCGATTCGCGCAGCTCTCGGCCCGACCGACACCCCGCGGGCCGAAGAGTCACGCGCCGCGGCCGCGAGATGCGCGGGCCGCTGCTGCCGCCGACAGTGCCCGGGTGGCGCAGCCGCGCCGAGCGCTTCGACATGGCCGTGCTCGAGGCCTATGAACCCATCGAGCGACGCTGGCAGGAGCGATTGTCGGGGCTCGACGTGGCGGTCGACGAGATCCCACGGATCTCGGCGAAGGATCCCGACAGCGTGCAATGGCCGCCCGAAGTGGTCGCCGACGGGCCGATCGCACTGGCCCGGTTGATCGGGGCCGGCGTCGACGTGCGCGGAAGCGCTACCCGGGCGCGAGTTGTGTTGTTCCGCAAGCCGATCGAGCGGCGCGCGAAGGACACGGTCGAACTCGCCGAATTGCTGCACGAAATCCTGGTGGCCCAAGTGGCTACCTATTTGGACGTCGAACCCTCGGTCATCGACCCGACGATCGATGACGAGTGAGCCGTGCGGGCGATCGCAAGCTCGGCGTAGCCGGGCGCAGCGGGTCGCCCGCCGACTGACCGCGTCAGATGATTCCGCGCTTGAGGCGGCGGCGTTCCCGCTCGGAGAGCCCGCCCCAAATGCCGAACCGCTCGTCGTGAGCTAACGCGTAGTCGAGGCATTCCGCCCGGACCTCGCAGCCCAGGCAGATTTTCTTGGCCTCACGGGTGGAGCCGCCCTTTTCGGGAAAGAACGCCTCGGGGTCCGTCTGCGCGCACAACGCGCGGTCTTGCCACTGGTCGGTGGTGACCGGTTCGGGGTCAAATACTTCGACCGCATCGGGAACAGGAACCAAACTCAAATGGGGCCTTGCCGTTGCCCCAAGCATTGTCGAGCCGGTAGTGGTGTGCGGTGTGCCTCCCATTACGCCCCGAAGGTGCTCATAGGACATGCTCCGCCTCCCCTCACTTGTGTCGTTTGATCGTGAATGTCACCACTGTTTTGATGTCGGCCATCCCAATTCGAACAAATGATCGAATCTCGGTCTGCGACACCGAATCCGGCCGGCCAACCGGGAAATGACACTGATGTGATTAGACACGGGTGAGATGCGCTTTGCAAGCGATTCGGAAGAATTCCATACCATCTCGTGATCATTTTTTTGTGATACTGAGGCCGTTGCCGTTCCGGCGTGTCGATCACACCCCCTTTTTCGGCACCCGGATGGACCCCCGCCGCGAGGGTTCGAGCCGCATCGTCGCCGGGCGTACTGTCGTGCGGTGTGAAGGTCACGGTTCTGGTCGGCGGGGTTGGCGGCGCCCGCTTTCTCCTCGGTGTGCAGCAGCTGCTCGGTCTGGGCCAGTTCACCTCCGCACCTGCAGCTACCGGCGATCACGAGCTGACCGCGATCGTCAACATCGGCGACGACGCCTGGATGCACGGGGTGCGCATCTGTCCGGACCTGGACACTTGCATGTACACCCTGGGCGGCGGCGTCGACCCGCAGCGCGGCTGGGGCCATCGCGATGAAACCTGGCACGCCAAAGAGGAACTCGCCCGCTACGGTGTGCAGCCCGACTGGTTCGAGCTCGGCGACCGTGATTTGGCTACCCATTTGGTGCGTAGCCAGATGCTGAGGGCCGGCTACCCGCTCTCGCAAGTCACCGCGGCGCTGTGCGACCGCTGGCAACCCGGAGCCAGGCTGCTACCCGCCAGTGACGACCGCTGCGAAACCCACGTCGTCATCACCGATCCCACCGGCGACAGTCAGCGCGCGATCCACTTCCAGGAATGGTGGGTGCGCTACCGGGCCCAGGTCCCGACCCACAGCTTCGCATTCATCGGTGCTGAAAAGGCCCACGCTGCGCCTGAAGTCGCCGAAGCTATCGCCGACGCCGACATCATCCTGGTGGCACCGTCAAATCCGGTGGTTAGCGTCGGCGCGATCCTGGCCATCCCCGGCATCCGGGGAGCACTGCGATCAACCAACGCACCCATCGTCGGCTACTCGCCAATCATCGGTGGAAAACCGTTGCGCGGCATGGCAGATGCGTGCCTGACCGTAGTCGGGGTTGCGTCTACCGCAGAGGCGGTGGGACGGCACTATGGCGCGCGAGCCGGCACGGGCATCTTGGACTGCTGGCTGATACACGAGGGCGACCACGCCGAAATCGACGGGGTTGCAGTGCAGTCGGTGCCGCTGATAATGACAGATCCGAAGGCGACGGCCGAGATGGTGAGCGCCGGCCTGGACCTCGCGGGCGTGGCAGCGTGACCGCGCCGGCGACGATGCGGAGCGAAGCGATGAGGAGGAGCGGCGCAGCATGACCCCGCCGGCGACGATGCAGTGGGGGCACCCCCAGCCGCGCAGCGGCGAGGGGGACGAAGCGATGAAGAGGAGCGGCGCTTTGACAGCGCCGGCGACGATGCAGTGGGGGCACCCCCAGCCGCGCAGCGGCGAGGGGGACGCAGCGATGAAGAGGAGCGGCGCAGCATGACCCCGCCGGCGACGCCGCCGGCCGGCGGCGAGCACGGCACCGCCTCGGCGGTTGAGATCCTGCCGGTCACCGGGCTTCCCGAATTTCGTCCGGGTGACGACCTGAGCGCGGGGGTGGCCGCGGCCGCGCCCTGGCTGCGCGACGGCGACGTGCTGGTGGTCACCAGCAAGGTGGTGTCCAAATGCGAAGGCCGGCTGGTGGACGCGCCCGACGACCCTGAGGCGCGAGACGTCCTGCGGCGCAAGCTTGTCGATGCGGAGGCCGTTCGTGTGCTGGCCCGCAAAGGGCGCACGCTGATCACCGAGAACAAACTGGGTGTCGTTCAGGCCGCGTCCGGCGTGGACGGCTCCAACGTCGGTGCCGACGAATTGGCACTGCTGCCCGTCGATCCCGATGCCAGCGCTGCCGCCCTGCGGGCCGGGCTGCGCGAACGGCTGGGCGTCACCGTCGCCGTCGTGGTCACCGACACCATGGGCCGGGCATGGCGCAACGGCCAAACCGACGCTGCCGTCGGTGCGGCCGGTCTGGCCGTCCTACACAGCTACGCCGGTGCCGTCGACCGGCACGGTAACGAACTATGGGTCACCGAGATCGCGATTGCCGACGAGATCGCCGCCGCGGCCGACCTGGTCAAGGGCAAGCTGACCGCGATACCGGCGGCCGTCGTGCGCGGGCTGCCCGGCGGCATCGTGTCCGACACCGGCGACACGGCCCGCCACCTGGTGCGGTCCGGCACCGACGACCTGTTTTGGCTGGGCACCGCCGAAGCCATGGAGTTGGGCCGCCGACAGGCCCAGCTGCTGCGCCGCTCGGTGCGCCAGTTCGCCGACGATCCGGTGCCGCCGCAGCTCATCGAGGCCGCCGTCGCGGAGGCGCTCACCGCGCCGGCCCCCCACCACACCCGGCCGGTGCGCTTCGTCTGGCTGCAGACATCCGCGATTCGCACGCGGCTGCTGGACCGCATGCGGGACAAGTGGCGGTCCGACCTGTCCGGTGACGGCAAGCCGGCCGACGCCGTCGAACGACGCGTGGCGCGCGGCCAGATCCTCTATGACGCAGCAGAAGTCGTGATCCCGATGCTGGTACCCGAAGGCGCGCACGATTACCCAGACGCCGCGCGCAACGACGCCGAGCACACCATGTTCACCGTAGCGGTGGGGGCGGCCGTGCAGGCGCTGCTGGTGGCGCTGGCCGTGCGCGGGGTGGGCAGCTGCTGGATCGGCTCGACGATCTTCGCCGCCGATCTGGTCCGCGAAGAGCTGGGGCTGCCCGGCGACTGGGAGCCGTTGGGCGCCATCGCGATCGGCTATCCGCCTGAGCCGTTAGCGGACCCGCGCGACCCGGTGCCGGTCAGTGACCTGCTGGTGCGCAAGTGAGCATTCGGCAGTCGGCCATCGCCTTGCTCCGCGAGTGGGAGGCACCGAACCGGGGGCAGGACTCGCTGCGCCACGCCGTGTTGGCGTTTATGGACGCGCGCGACGACGCGTGCTGTCGCGAGTGCGTACCGGGACACGTCACCGCGTCGGCGTTGGTACTCGACGACTCCGGCGGCAAAGTCCTACTCACTTTGCATCCGCGGCTGGGCCGTTGGGTGCAACTGGGCGGGCACTGCGACGACACCGACCGCGACATCGTCGCGGCCGCACTGCGGGAGGCCACCGAGGAATCCGGCGTGACCGACCTGCGCATCGAACCCGACCTGGTCGCCGTGCACGTCCACCCGGTCACCTGCTCGCTGGGTGTGCCGACCCGTCATCTTGATCTGCAGTTCGTGGCCCATGCCCCGGCCGGCGCCCAGATCGCGATCAGCGACGAGTCGGTGGACCTCCGTTGGTGGCCGACCGAGGAGTTGCCCGAAGGGTCCGACGAGGCGCTGGCCTACCTCGTCTCCCGGGCAACTCACACGTCGCTGGAGTAGCGGATCCCGCCGTCGGGAATGGAAACCCCGGGCCACACCCGCGCCCCGCGCAGCAGCTCGCAGCGCGCGCCGATGTCGGCGCCGTCGCCGATGACGCCGTCGCGGATCAACGCCCGCGGACCAATTCGCGCGCCGAAGCCGATGATCGAGCGCTCGATCACGCTGCCGGCCTCGATCCGCACGCCATCGAAGATGACCGCGCCGTCCAACCGCGCGCCGGGGCCGATCTCCGCACCCCGCCCGACGACCGTGCCGCCAATCAGCAGCGCGCCGGGAGACACCGCCGCGCCGTCGTGCACCAACTGCTCGCCCCGGTGGCCGTGCAGCGCCGGCGACGGGGCGATGCCGCGCACCAGATCCGCCGATGCACGCACGAAGTCTTCCGGCGTGCCCATGTCCCGCCAGTAGCTGGCATCGACATAGCCGTAGACGCCAACGTCGCCGTCGGAGAGCAGCGCAGGAAACACTTCACGTTCGACCGAGACCTCACGGCCGTGGGGAATCCGGTCGATGATCTTGCGGGAGAACACGTAACAACCGGCGTTGATCTGGTCGGTCGGCGGATCCTCGGTCTTCTCCAAAAATGCTGTGACACGGCCTTTTTCGGTCGGTACGCAGCCAAACGCGCGGGGATCAGCCACTCGCACCAAGTGCAGGGTGAGATCGGCGTGCTGCTCGTGGTGATAGTTCAGCAGCTGCCCCAGATCGGCTCCGGAGAGCACATCGCCGTTGAAGACCATCGCGGTGTCATAGCGCAGCCGTGAGCCGACATTGGCGATGGCGCCGCCGGTACCCAGCGGGTGCTCCTCGGGCACGTATTCGATCTGCAGCCCCAGCTTGGAGCCGTCGCCGAACTCTTTCTCGAACGCCGCGGGGTGGTATGAGGTGCCGAGGATGACGTGCTCCATCCCGGCCGCGGCAATCCGGGAAAGCAGATGGGTGAGGAACGGCAACCCGGCGGTGAGCAGCATCGGCTTGGGCGCCGACAAGGTCAGTGGCCGCAGCCGGGTGCCTTTACCGCCAACCAGGACAACGGCGTCAACCTCAACGCTCACCACCGTCACCGCCCCCCTTCTGTCCGCCGCGAGCCGCGCACCATCAGCCGTACCCGCACCGCCAACCCCGCCCGGATGGCCCAGCGCAGCGGGGCGCGCCGCCATCCAGCATGCCGGTCGGCAAGATAGAGGTACGTGCTTTTGTGGTGGGCCGCCAGGTTGCGCGCCGACTCGCGTCCGGTGGCGTGGCCCTTGTGGTGCAGCACCTCGGCCGACGGCACATAGACGTTCAGCCAGCCGGCCTTGCCGAACCGGTCGCCCAGGTCGACATCTTCCATGTACATGAAGTAGCGCTCGTCGAAGCCGCCGATCTGCTCGAAGGCCACGCGCCGCACCAGCAGGCACGAGCCCGACAGCCAGCCCACCGGGCGCTCGGTGGGTGCCAGCCGCTCCTGGCGGTAGGCCGTCGACCACGGATTGTTCTTCCACAACGGTCCGGCGACGGCGTGCATGCCGCCACGGATCAGGCTGGGCAGATGGCGCGCCGAGGGGTACACCGATCCGTCCGGGTCGTGGATCAGCGGACCTAGGGTCGCAGCCCGCGGCCAGCGCGCGGCGGCGTCCAGCAGCGCGTCGATGCTGCCGGGGCCCCAATGCACGTCCGGGTTGGCCACCACGACCCACTCGTCGGCATCTCCCAGCTGCGCTATCGCGCGATTCACCGCGCTCCCGTAGCCGAGATTGGACCCGGTCGAGAACAGCCGCACACCCGGGTAGCGCTCGAGGGCGGCCTGCGGCGTCCCGTCGGTGGAGCCGTTGTCGGCCATCAGCACGCTCACCGGGCGCTCAGTCGCATGCGACAGCGACGCCAAAAACCGTTCCAAGTGCGGACCCGGGGAATAGGTCACCGTCACCACCGGCAGGACGTCACTCACGCGTAGAGAGTAACGATCAAGGTCTCAGCGGCGCAGCCAGCGCCTGGGCGAGCGCGTCGCGCCACGGCCGCAGCGGCGACAAGCCGGCCCGCTCCGAGTGGCGACCGGACAGTGCCGAATACGGCGGTCGCGGCGCCGGCCGCGGATTGTGAGCGCTGCTCACCGGCACCACCCGCTCGGGATCCGCGCCGACGCGCTCAAACACCGCGCGGGCCTGCCCGAAGCGGGAGACCGCCCCTGCGTTGGCGGCATGCACAATTCCGTTTGGCGGCCGCGTGACCTGCCCGTCGGCCACTTCGAGCAGCGCGGCGACCAGATCGGCGACGTAGGTCGGCGACCCAGTTTGGTCGTCAACCACCTCGACGAGGCCATCGCCGGCGGCCAGCTTGCGCATAACGGCCACGAAGTCCTTGCCGCTTGCGCCGGTGTAAACCCAGGCGGTGCGCACCACCACGGCCTCCGGCGAGGCCGCCAGCACCGCGTGTTCGCCGGACAGTTTCGTCCGCCCGTACACGCTCAGCGGCGCCGGGTCGTCGTCGGACTCGTAGGGGTGCGGCGCTGATCCGCCGAAGTCGCCGCTGAACACGTAGTCGGTGGAGATGTGGATCAGCCGCGCGCCGGCGCGCGCGCAGGCCCGGGCGATGCGCTCGGGGCCGGCCGCATTGACGGCGTACGCCCGCTCCTCGTCGCCCTCGGCGCCGTCCACATTGGTGTAGGCCGCGCAGTTGATCACCACGTCGCCGGTCTGCACGACCTGACCGGCGGCCTGCGGATCGGTGATGTCCCATTGCGACGAGGTCAGCGCCACCACGTCGCGTCCCCGCCGAATCGCTTCGGCCGCCAAACAGCTGCCGGCCTGCCCACCGGCACCGGCAATCACGATCCTGCCTCGCTGGGTCACCAACGCCCCTCCTCTCCCCCGCAAGCGGGAGGTGCCCTCACATCGTTGTTCTCTTGCTCTGCATCGTCGTGGGCGATCGTCGTGGGTGTGGTCACGAGTCTGGCACGCCGAGGCTCCGCTACCGGCGATACTGCTGTGACGAAAGTAGTCTGAAGTGATGCCTGCGCATCGCGTGGTTCGTGTTATTGCCACTGTGGCGGCCGTGATGGTCGTGCTCGGTACCGGGGTGGCATGGAGCAAGGTCCGCTCCTTTGAGGACGGGATCTTCCACGTCTTCGCGCCGTCGCTGGGTCAGGGCGGCGACGACGGCGCGATCGACATCCTGCTGGTCGGCATGGACAGCCGCACCGATGCCCACGGCAACCCGTTGAGCGCCCAGGAATTGGCGGCGCTAAAGGCCGGCGACGAGGTCGCGTCCAACACCGACACCATCATCCTGGTGCGCATCCCCAACAACGGGAAATCCGCGACCGCGATCTCAATTCCGCGCGACACCTACGTTTCCGCGCCCGGGCTGGGCAAGACGAAAATCAACGGCGTCTACGGCCAGACCAAGGAGGAGAAGCGCGTCAGCCTGGTCGAATCCGGCGTCGCGCCCGCCGAGGCCGAGGCGGAGGGAACCGAGGCCGGCCGTGAGGCGCTGATCAAGACGGTGGCCGACCTCACCGGTGTCACCGTCGACCACTACGCAGAGATCGGGCTGCTGGGCTTCGCGTTGATCACCGACGCCCTCGGCGGTGTCAGCGTGTGCCTCAAAGAGCCGGTGTACGAACCACTTTCGGGTGCGGATTTTCCAGCTGGCTGGCAGAAGCTCAACGGCCCAAAAGCGCTGAGCTTCGTCCGCCAGCGCCATGACCTGCCCCGCGGGGACCTGGACCGGGTGGTCCGTCAGCAGGTGGTGATGGCGTCGCTGGCCCACCAGGTGATCTCGGGCAAGACGCTGTCGAGCCCGGCAACGATGAACCGGCTACAGCACGCCATCCAGCGGTCGGTGGTGCTGTCATCGGGTTGGGACATCATGGATTTCGTGAATCAGCTGCAGAAGCTCGCCGCCGGCAAGATCGCATTCGCCACCATCCCGGTGCTCGACGAGTCCGGCTGGAGCGACGACGGCATGCACAGTGTCGTGCGGGTCGATCCCCATCAGGTGCAGGACTGGGTCGCGGGGCTACTGCACGGTCAGGCGCAGGGCAAGACCGAGGAGCTGGCTTACACGCCAGACAAGACCACCGCCAACGTGCTCAACGACACCGATATCAACGGGCTCGCTGCGTCGGTGTCAGAAGTGCTGACCTCCAAGGGATTTGCCGCAGGCACCGTCGGCAACAACGACGCTGCCCACGTGGCCGCCAGCCAGGTTCAGGCCGCCAAGGCCGACGACCTAGGCGCCCAAGCGGTCGCCAAAGATCTCGGCGGATTGCCCGTTATAGCCAATGCATCGGTCCCCCCGGGATCGGTGCGGGTGGTGCTGGCCAACGACTACACCGGCCCGGGCGCGGGCTTGAGCGACGGGCCCACCGCGACGACGGCCGGTTCGTCGAACTCTGGCGCGGCTGACAACAACGCTCCCCCGCCCTCGCCGATCCTGACCGCCGGCTCCGAGCACCCGGAGTGCGTCAACTGACCGTGCCGGCGACGATGCAGAGCGAAGCGATGGGGAGGAGCGGCACTTTGTGACCGTCACGCTCAGCGCAGCGCTCCTGGATCCGATGCTGCGCGCCGACCCGGTCGGCCCTCGCATCACCTACTACGACGACGCCACCGGCGAGCGCATCGAGCTGTCCGCGGCGACACTGGCCAACTGGGCGGCCAAGACCGGCAACCTGTTACGCGACGAGTTGGGCGCCGGGCCCGCGAGCCGGGTGGCGGTATTGCTACCGGCGCACTGGCAGACGGCGGCGGTGTTATTCGGGGTGTGGTGGATCGGCGCAGACGTGCTGCTCGGCGACTTAGCGGGCGACGAGGCCGATATCGCGTTGTGCACGGCCAGCCGCCTCGACGAGGCCGACACCACCGGCGCCGCAGAGGTGGCGGTGCTGTCGCTGGACCCGTTCGGCCGCCCGGCGCCCGATCTGCCGGTCGGCGTCACCGACTACGCGACCGCGGTGCGGGTACACGGCGATCAGATCATCGCCGAGCGCCATCCGGGCCCGGCCCTGGCCGGCCGGTCCGTCGACGAGGTGCTGGCCGCCTGCCAAGAGTCCGCGATGGCACGGGGTTTGACGGCAGGCGATCGGGTGCTCTCGACGGCAACCTGGGATAGGCCCGACGACGTGATCGACGGTCTGCTCGCGGTGCTGGCAATCGGCGGGTCGCTGGTGCAGGTGGCCAACCCCGATCCGGCCTCCCTGCCGCGCAGGATCGCGACCGAGAAGGTCACCCGCACCCTCGACTAGGCGCGCGGACCGAGCGCCAGGACAATCCATATTGATATCGCAATATCTCGATGTTACCGTCGTGGGAAGCTATGATTGCGGACCGGCAAGGCATGACAGGAGGACGTTTCGCGATGTTGGTGCACGGGCTATTGGGCAAGGCGGCCGGAACGGTGGTAACGGGTCTGGTCGGGGTCAGCGCCTACGAGGTTGTACGCAAGGCCCTGGCCAAGGCTCCGCTTCACGACGCCGCGGTCACCGCGACGGAGTGGGGACTGCGCGGAACTCGCCGCGCCGAGGAAGCAGCGGAGTCAGCCCGGCTGAAGGTGGCCGACGTCGTGGCCGAAGCCCGCGAACGCCTCGGTGAGGAGGCGCAGCCTCCGGCCATCGGCAACCACGACCACGAGCACTGATTGCCCGCGATGACTGCTGCGATCTGCCCTGACTTGGTGGTCGTTTCGGACGCGGCAGGGCGGATGCGGGTGCATGTCCCCTGGGTGCGTTCGAATTCACGGCGCGCTGTCGCCGTGGAAGAGGCGGTGGATCGGCAGAACGGGGTGCGGGCCGTGCACGCCTATCCCCACACCGGTTCTGTCGTCGTCTGGTATTCGCCGAGGCGCTGCGATCGTGAGGCGGTACTTGCGGCGATCACCTCAGCCGAACACGTTGCCGCCGAGCTGATCCCGGCTCGTACACCGCGATCATCCGACGTGCGCAACACCGAGGTGCTGCGCATGGTGATCGGCGGCACGGCGCTGGCCTTACTCGGAGTGCGCCGCTACGTCTTCAAACGACCGCCGCTGCTGGGCCCGACCGGCCGGCTGGTCGCAACCGGCGCGACGGTGTTCATGGGCTATCCGTTCTTGCGCGGCGCGTTGCGCTCGCTGCGGTCCGGACGCGCCGGCACTGATGCGCTGGTGACCGCCGCGACCGTGGCCAGCCTGGTGCTGCGCGAAAACGTCGTCGCGCTCACCGTGCTGTGGCTGCTCAATATCGGTGAGTACCTTCAGGATTTGACATTGCGACGGACCCGTCGGGCAATCTCGGACCTGCTGCGCGGCACTGCCGACACGGCGTGGATCCGGCTGGCCGACGGCCCCCAAGCAGGCACTGAAGTACAGGTCCCTATCGACACCATCCAGATCGGCGACGACGTCGTGGTCCACGACCACGTGGCGATCCCGGTCGACGGTGACGTGGTCGAGGGCGAGGCCGTCGTCGACCAGTCCGCGATCACCGGCGAAACGCTGCCGGTCAGCATCGTTGCCGGGTCGACGGTGCACGCCGGTTCGGTGGTGCTGCGCGGGCGACTGGTGATTCGCGCCAGCGCCGTCGGCAACGAAACCGCGATCGGCCGCATCATCAGCCGCGTCGAAGAGGCACAGCACGATCGGGCACCGATCCAAACCGTCGGCGAAAACTTCTCCCGTCGCTTCGTTCCTATCTCGTTCATCGTCTCCGCGATCACCCTGGCGATCACCGGAGACGTCCGGCGCGCGATGACGATGTTGCTCATCGCGTGCCCGTGCGCAGTGGGCCTGGCGACGCCGACCGCGATTAGCGCGGCGATCGGCAACGGCGCGCGCCGCGGCATCCTGATCAAGGGCGGCTCACACCTCGAGCAGGCCAGCCGGGTGGACGCGATCGTCTTCGACAAGACCGGGACCATCACCGTCGGTCGCCCCGTAGTGACGAATATCATTGCCTTACACAAAGATTGGCAGCCGGAGCAGGTGCTCGCTTACGCGGCCAGCTCCGAGCTGCACTCCCGTCACCCACTGGCCGAAGCCGTGATCCGCTCGACCGAAGAACGCCGCATCATCATTCCGCCGCATGAGGAATGCGAGGTGCTGGTCGGACTCGGCATGCGGACCTGGGCCGACGGGCGGACGCTGCTGCTGGGCAGCCCGTCGCTGCTGCGCTCCGAGAACGTCAAGGTGTCGAAGAAGGCAGCGGACTGGGTCGACAAGCTGCGCCGCCAGGCGGAGACCCCGTTGCTGCTCGCGGTGGACGGCACACTAGTTGGGCTGATCAGCCTGCGCGACGAAGTCCGGCCCGAAGCGGCCGATGTGTTGAAGAAGCTACGCGCCAACGGAATCCGGCGGGTCGTGATGCTCACCGGCGATCATCCCGACATCGCGAAGGTGGTTGCCGGCGAGCTGGGCATCGACGAGTGGCGCGCCGAGGTGCTCCCCGAGGACAAACTCGAAATGGTGCGCCAACTTCAGGACGAGGGTTACATCGTCGGGATGGTCGGCGACGGCATCAACGACGCCCCGGCGTTGGCGGCGGCCAACATCGGGATCGCCATGGGCCTGGCCGGTACCGACGTCGCGGTCGAGACGGCCGATGTCGCCTTGGCCAACGATGATTTGCAGCGCCTGCTCGATGTCGGCGATTTGAGCGCCCGGGCGGTCGAGGTCATCCGCGAGAACTACGGCATGTCGATCGCGGTGAACGCCGCCGGGCTGCTCATCGGCGCCGGCGGGGCATTGTCACCGGTGCTCGCGGCCATTCTGCACAACGCTTCGTCGGTGGCCGTCGTCGCCAACAGTTCCCGGCTGATTCGGTACCGCTTGGACTGAGCGAAGTGCGACAATGTCGCACGTAAGGCGATGACGATGTAGGAAGCCGGTGCAAATCCGGCGCGGTCCCGCCACTGTCATCGGGGAGCGACCCTCAACCGCCACGGCCGCGAGCTGGAAGGCGAGGCGAGCAGCGATCCGAGAGCCAGGACACTCGCGTCGTCGCATCCTGCGGACCGGGGCGGTGGACCCCGAGAGAGCTGTTGAACGTCTATGGCTCGTCAGCGTTTCGACGACGGCCCCCACGCCTCCAAGTCGCAGGCCGCGGCGGTGTTGGCCGCACTCTCAGACGTCGGTGCATATTTCGCAGTGGGCACCGGACCCGTTGATGACAGCTGGCGGCCGGTAGCGCGGCTGTACACCGACGCCGCACTGCTCGAAGGGATCGTCGGCCGCGTACAGGCACGCATGGATGCCGCAGAGCAGCGGGTCGCCGCGTCGACATTGTTCCTCGGCTTCGCCGCGCGGCTGTGGTCGATCGGTCTCGGCGCGTTGGCCGGCCACCGGCTGCTGCCCGACTTGGCGCCCGAGCACTTGCTGTTTCGCGAGGCCGGCGGGCAAATCCGACTGCATATCGAACGTCCCGTCGCCTGGCGGGGTGACGACGTGGAGCCGATGCTGGCCGACATGGTGCTCGAATGGCACCTGGCGCCGCTCGCCGCGGCGCTGCGCCGACTCGGCCCCATCTCCGCAAAATTATTGCGGGGCAATGCGGCCTCGGCGCTGCTCGGCGCATCGCGTGCCTTCGACCGCGACGCCACACCCGGGCCGGGATGGCAACTGGCCCGCAGGTTGTGCACCGACGAAAGACTCTCGGATGCAATCGTTTTCAGCGATGCCGGCTACCGCCGGACCAGCTGCTGCCTCTACTACCGCGTCCCCGGCGGTGGGTTGTGCGGCGACTGCGTGCTCACGACTCAGCCCCATCAGCGCGGAAAGGTGACATCATGACCAACCCCAATCCCGCCATTGTGGACGCGGACGGCGGTGGCCGCGAACAAGTCTGGCCGCTACCCACCGACGAACAAAGCCTGCTCGATCTGATCCACCTGTGCTTCGAGCAGTACTGGGACGACATCTGGTTCGGCACCCTGGTGCAGGGCGCGGCCTGGGAAGTGGCGGCGCCGAACCCACCCAAGCGGATCTCGATGTACGACGGTTACGCCACTGTGGACTTCGGCCGCTGGCATTTTCACCTATGCATCGGCGAGCACCGGGAAAGCGGACCCGAACTCGGCCGGATCCGCAGGTGTTCGCGCGCCGAGCTGTATCGCCGTATCGCCGACGACGGGTCCCCCACCTCATGGGGGGCGCGGCTCTACAACGGGCGCGACGAACAAATGATGACGCTGATGCTGCCCAACCCGTTTTTGACCAACGATCAGCAGCTTCGCGGCCAGCCGGCCTGGACGCAGTTGGAACTGTGGGATCGGCTGCGGGCTAAGTACCTCGGGCTGGATCCCGACCCACTTGACCGCTCCGGCAAAGGTTTTCGCCACGGCTGAGGGAGGCGATCAGTGACCGCACCGATTTGGATGGCCGCACCGCCGGAGGTGCATTCTGCGCTGCTGAGCAGCGGCCCCGGCCGCCAAGGAAACCGCCGTCGCGGCGGGCGGATTGGCCACCCTGGCCGATGATGAGTTCGGCGGCGGCCCACGCATGCCGATGATGCCGAGAACCTGGGACACCGACCCGGCGCCACACGACGACACCTAGCATCAGCTCTGTGGCCCGCGAAGCTTATGCTCACGACGCCGTTGTGGCGATGCAAGCTGGCGGCAGTCCTAACGCCCTCGGCGGCGCGATCACGATGGCGCTGTGCGGGCACTGGGACCATCCACCGCCGTGCCCGCTCGCACCGCACT
Organism: uncultured Actinomycetota bacterium; assembly: GCA_963751315.1. Lineage (GTDB taxonomy): Bacteria > Actinomycetota > Actinomycetes > Mycobacteriales > Mycobacteriaceae > Mycobacterium. The sequence continues at coordinate 92,914 of CAVVUH010000021.1, forward strand.
ATGTCGCCAACGTTTTCGACGGTGAAATCGTCACGTTGCGAATACTTTTCGCCACCGAACCGACCGACGAGCGACGCGTTCGCTCCCTGATCGACGAAGCGCTCGCTACCGGACAGTTTACCGGCCCCGATGGCGGCGTCACGACATGGCAACTCAGGTCTGCCGCCCCTGACAACGTCCGGCCGGCGGAGCAGGACCATGCTGCGGACTTGATTGCCCACGGACTCGACGCCTGAGGCTGGCCGCCCTCGTTCAGCAGCCGCAGTCCTCACCACGCCAGGACTTGAAGCCTTGCCAGATCGCAACCGCGGCGATGCCTAGGCCGATGATCGGATCGAACCACCAGAAGCCGGGCCAGCCGGCAGTGACCGCAAGGCCGACCAGAACCGCGGCGGCTTGCATACCGCATAAGTAGTTCTGGGTGCCTTCACCAGCGGTGGCCGCTGAGCCCAGACGCACGGCGAGGACGTGCTTGGCCCGTCCCAGGATCGGCATCAGCACCAGCGAGGCGGCCGTCACCGCCATACCGATCACCGTGGTGTCAGCGTGACGCGCATCAAACAAGTGATGCACAGATTCCGCGGCGATGTAGGGCGCCGTCAGCCAGAACGACAACGCGACACCGCGCTCAGCGCGCCGCTCAGCCGTCTCGGACAAGGTGCGCGAACCGGAGAACCGCCACGCCACCATTGCACTGGCCAGCGCCTCGGGCAGGCTGCCCAATGCCCACCCGGTCAGCGCGATCGACCCGACCGCCAGGCCCTGCCATAGCCCGATCACACCCTCGGCGAGCATCGCCGCCATGCTGACCCACGCCAGCCACCATGCCCACCGCGCTCGACGCTGCCAGGTCGCGTCCCGCTGCAAAGACCGCGACGCGGCGGGTCGAGACTCTGCGCAGCAAGCCTCGTCAACGATTCCGGCGGGAGTGCCGGTCGGGCGCGAGATGGTCACCAGGCGATGTTAGAGCCAACAACATCAGCCCACACACGGTGACACCCATTCTCCAGAGATCGGCATTCAGTCATCGCCGACCTCGACTGGCTGCGGCGCCGATGACACGTCGTCGCCGCCCCGCAGCGAACGTTGCCAGAAGCCGACGTCGTGCCAGCCGCCCAGCTTGTAACCGGCATCGACCAGCTGGCCGATCCGGACGAACCCGTGTCGCTCGTGCAGCCGGACGCCCGGCTCGTTGGGCAGGGCGATCACCGCCACAACGCTGTGGAACCCTTGGCGGCGCAAGCGACCGAGCAGCTCGGTGTACAACGCTTCGCCCACCCCGCGACGCTGCCTCGCGGGATCGACATACACGGTTGCCTCGGCGGTCCATTGATAGGCGGCCCGATCGTTCCATGGCGCCGCATATGCCACGCCGACAACCCGGTCGTCGGTAGCGACCAGCCAGGGGAACCGCGAGCGCAGTTGTCGCCAGTCGCCGCGCCATTCGTCGACGCTCTGGGGTTCGGTCCGAAAATTGACGAACGATTTCTCGATGAAGTAGTTGACGATCTCGCAGACGTCTGCCAGGTCATCCTCGGTGGCGAGCCTGACCCGCGGCCCCGATCGCTGGGTCACCAGGTCTCAAATACCTCGGCCCCGGTATGAATCGATGTCTTTTTCTTCGAGTGATCTGGCGAGGAGTTCACCCTTTGCGGTGAGCGATAACCACGCCGAGAACATCCATTTCTCGGGATCGTCGTAGTGTTTGACGTAAGCGTGGGAAACCTTGTGGATCGAATGATCGAGCGGCTTGTTCCAGGCGACGAAACGTTCATCCTTCTCGCCCACGGCCCCCAGCGTGAAGAGTCCCTCACTAACCAGGGCGCGAATGACCTCAAGGGTTTCGTTTTGCACTTCCGACGGTGACGCCGATGGATTCCGATGTCGGACATGCCAATCCACGGCATTGAGATCCACTGGTTTGCCGAGGCCTTCGAGCAACAGCCCGTTGCGAACCGCGTCGCCTGCGGTGCTCATCGGCTCCAACTTCGCGTAGCACGCATCATCCTGATGACCGTACAGTTCCAGGGCTGGCAGCCGACAGGTTTTTGCTCGTCGCAGACCCTCGCTGCGGGCCGCGTGGCGGTGACACTACCGTGCACTTATGGTGGATTTTGCTCTGCGCTCGTGCGGATTGCGTGGCCACGCGACGTTCGCTCCTGATGAGCCGGAGCTTCGGGAGCGCCTGAAGGCCGACACTCCCGCCGGGGACGCGTGGCGTTGTTTGCGCTGCGAGACATTCGTTGTCGGCCCTCCCCGCAGCAGCGGCCCGGCGAACACGGCGCCGGAGATCCCGCGCGGGCGAATGCTGCGTGATCGGACGTTGATGCGAGCGCTCGCCGTGGAACGCGCGCTTCGCTGCGTGATTTTTTTGGTGGTGGCGGCCGGGGTGTTCAAGGTCAACGGGTCACGCGAGCGGCTACGCCACGCGTTCGAGCAAGACCTGCCGTTGCTCAAGCCGCTGGCGAACCAGATCGGATGGAATCCGGACAACTCCAAGATCATTCACCACATCGCGCATGCATTCGCGCTGTCGTCGTCGACGCTGACGTGGATCGCCGTGGGCCTTAGTGCCTACGCGGCCATCGAGCTTGTCGAAGCGGTCGGGTTATGGCTGATGCAACGGTGGGGTGAATACTTCGCGGTGATCGCGACCAGCGTCTTCCTTCCGCTGGAAATCTACGAGCTAACGGAGAAGATCACAGCGCTTCGACTGATTGCGCTTGTCATCAACATCGTTGCGGTGATATGGCTGCTGTGGAGCAAACGGCTGTTCGGGTTGAACGGCGGCGGCAAGGCCTACCGGGAAGAACACGAGACAGCGAGTTTGTTGAGCGTCGAACGAGCGGGCCTACGCGAAACCGCTGCCGGCGCAACGCCGTAACCACAGAAAAGCCAACGATGCCGCGTACCGACGACGATACCTGGGATTTGGCAACCAGCGTAGGGGCAACCGCCACCATGGTGGCCGCGGGCAGAGCCCGTGCCAGCATTTCCGACCATCCGGTAATCGAAGACCAATTCGCCCAACCGCTGGTACGAGCGGTCGGCGTCGACTACTTCATCCGCTGGGCGGCCGCCGAACTCGACCCGGCCGACGTCGACATTCCCGACCACCCGTGGGGCACGCAGCCGGTGACCGATCTGCTGGCGGTGCGCACCCGCTTCATCGACCGGTTCGTCGCCGACGCGACGGCGGCCGGCGCCCGCCAGGCGGTGATCTTGGCCTCCGGGCTGGATGCCCGCGGCTACCGACTATCCTGGCCGTCGGACATGACGGTATTCGAGATCGACCAGCCGCAAGTCATCGATTTCAAGACGGCGACGCTGGGCGCGCTGGGCGCCAAGCCCACGGCCGACGTGCGGGCGGTGTCAGTCGATCTGCGCGACGATTGGCCCGCGGCGCTTCGGCAGGCGGGCTTCGACGCACAACGGCCCACCGCGTGGATCGCCGAGGGCCTATTGGCGTTCCTTCCTCCGGAGGCCCAGGATCGCTTGCTGGACAACATCACCACTCTCAGCGCGAACGGCAGCCGACTGGTCGCGGAGATCTTCTTGAACTCACCGGAATCCCTGCAGATCATGCACACCGCGGCTGCCAAGTGGTATCAGCACGGCCTGGACACCCACATCGATGACCTGTGGTACGGCGGCGAGCGTCATGACGTCGCGACCTACCTGAACCAGCGCGGCTGGCCTACGGTGCGGACCCTGGTCCGGGAGCTCTTAGCCGACCCCGCACTACCGGTGCCGGCGCGCAACGACGGTCAGAGCGACAACTACCTCTGCACCGCGACGCTGGAGGCGCAATGATGCCCGGCGGCCCCAAGCCTCTCGACGGTTTTCGGGTGCTCGATTTCACTCAGAACGTCGCCGGGCCGCTGGCCGGACAGGTGCTGGCCGACCTCGGTGCGGAGGTCATCAAGGTGGAGGCACCCGCCGGGGAGGCCGCGCGGCACATCACCTCGGTCCTCCCGGGGCGTCCGCCGCTCGCGACGTATTTTCTGCCCAACAACCGGGGCAAGAAATCGGTGGCCGTGGATCTGACAACCGAGCCGGGCAAGCAATACGTGTTGCGGCTCGCCGACACCGCGGACGTCATTCTCGAAGGGTTCCGCCCCGGCGTGATGGAGAAGCTGGGCTTGGGCCCCAACGTCTTACAGTCACGCAACCCCAAACTGGTCTATGCCCGCGTGTCCGCGTTCGGCGGCAACGGCCCGCATGGTGACCGGCCGGGAGTAGATCTCATGGTCGCGGCCGAAGCCGGCATGACCACGGGGATGCGCACGCCGGACGGCAAGCCGCAGATCATCCCGTTTCAGCTTGTCGACAACGCCAGCGGACACGTGCTGGCCCAGGCGGTCCTGGCCGCGCTGCTCAATCGCGAGCGGCACGGGGTCGCTGACATCGTCCGCGTCGCGATGTATGACGTCGCAGTGTCGCTGCAGGCCAACCAGCTCACCATGCACTTGAACCGGCCGAGCACGCCAACGTCGACACCAACTGCCAAGCAGCGCAAGCGCGTTGGCTTCGCAACACAACCGTCAGACGCGTTCCGCGCCGCCGACGGGTATGTCGTCATCAGCGCGTACATCCCTAAGCACTGGGAGCTGTTGTGCCGGACCATTGACCGTCCCGATCTCCTCGACGACGAGCGGTTCGCCGACCAGCGTTCGCGGGCGATCAACTACGCCGAGTTAACCGACGAATTGGAGTCGACGCTGACCACCAAACCGGCCGACGAGTGGGTAAAATTGTTGCGCCGCAACGGGATAATGGCCTGCCTGCCCTACACGTGGAAGCAGGTCGTCGATACGCCGCTATTCGCCGAGAACGACCTCGCGCTTGAGATCGGCGGCGGCGAGGACGCTGTCACCCTGATCCGCACACCGGCCCGCTACTCCACGTTCAGCGCAGCCGCCACCGAGCCGCCGCCAGCTCTGGGCGAACACAATGACGACTTCTTGAGTGCGCCTTAAGTCGCGGTAAGCCCAGCACGAGTTATCCACAGATCGCCGTTCATCCACAACTTGCGAGCCTGCCAGGAAGCTTGAGTCAGTGGAGCCGCCTAGAATCGAAAGTATGTTCGATGAAGTTTCGGACGCCGTAGTGGTGGCAGCCATCGGCGACTCGGCGCGGGCCGAGAACATCGCCGCCGCCCGCCGCCTGGCCGCGATTGCCGAACTCTACCGACGTCGCCAGATTCCGGTCGAAGACGGCAAGGGTCGCGAACTATGGCGCATCGACCCGTGGGAGGCGGTCGCGGCTGAAGTGGCTGCCGCGCAGGGCATCACGGCTGCGGCAGCCGGTGCGCAACTGCATAACGCGATCTGCTTGCACGGGCGGTTACCTAAGGTCGCGGCACTGTTCGCCACCGGCGCGATCTCCTATCGGACCGTCCGAATGATCGTGGCCCGCACCTTTCTCGCGCTCGAACCCGACGTACTGGCTGCAATCGATGCCGAGTTGGCCGAAGCACTGACCGGATGGGGGCCGCTGTCTTTCGCCAAGACCGAGCAGGCCATTGACGCGTTGGTCGAGCGTCACGATCCCGCCGCCCGCCGACGCACCGACACTGCGATCCGCTCGCGTTACATCGACATCAGCCACAGTGATGGCATTGGGTCGATATCGGGCGATTTGTACTCCACCGACGCCACCCTGCTGGACCGGCGCCTGACCGCGTTAGCCCATACCGTTTGCGACAACGACCCGCGGACCATCGATCAGCGTCGCGCCGACGCCCTGGGCGCGCTCGCCGGGGGACAAACCGTGTTGGCTTGCGCGTGCGGCAAGGCCGACTGCCCGGCCGAAACTCCGGCGGCTACTTCAGTCGTGGTGCACGTAGTGGCCGAGGCCGCCGCTCTGGATGTTGCGGATACCGCGGACCTCAACGGCGAACGGCCGGGAGATGGCGGACCTGAGATCGTGCGTGACCCTGATCGGTTGGCGGAACTCATTCGCGAAGCCAATTGCCCCCGGCCCACCCCGCAGCCCACCACTGAACCCTGCGTTTCCCGCAACCCGGCCGTGGTGCTGGGTGGGCCGGTAGTGCCCGCGGCGCCACTAGCCGACTTGGCCGCCCGCGGCGCGGTCGAGCTGCGACCGTTGATCCATCCCGGCCAGAGCCCACCCGAACCGCGTTATCGACCGTCACTGGCACTGGCCGACTTCGTCCGTTGCCGCGACCTCACCTGCCGCTTCCCCAACTGCGACCGACCGGCGGACGTGTGCGACCTCGACCACACCGTTCCTTACGATGCCGGTGGTCCGACGCATGCGTCGAATCTGAAATGCCTATGCCGAAAGCATCACTTGCTCAAGACATTTTGGAGCGGCGCCACCGGCTGGCGCGATAATCAGCTGCCCGATGGCACCGTGATTTGGACCTCACCGTCCGGCCACACTTATCGCACGGTCCCGGGCAGCAAGCTGCTCGTCCCGGATTTGTGCGTGCCGACGGGCAAGCTCGAGTTACCGACTTCGAGGGCCCGCGAGCGCAGCGATCGCGGCGCGATGATGCCTCGGCGTGGGCGAACAAGAGCCGCCGATCGGCATCAACGAATCATGGCCGAGCGCAATGCCAATCAGCGGAGCAGTGCGCGTGACATCACCACGCGCTGAATCTGGTTGGTGCCTTCGTAGATCTGGGTGATCTTGGCGTCACGCATCATCCGCTCGACCGGGAAGTCGGTGGTATAGCCGGCGCCGCCGAACAGTTGCACGGCCGACTCGGTCACGTCCATGGCGGTGTCGGAGGCGAAGCACTTTGCGGCCGCGGAGATGAATCCGAGATTCGGCTCGCCGCGTTCGGCGCGGGCAGCGGCGGTGTAGACCATCAGCCGAGCCGCTTCGACTTTCATCGCCATATCGGCGAGCTCGAATTGCACACCCTGGAACTCGGAGATCGACTTGCCGAACTGCTTACGGTCCTTGGTATAAGCGATCGTGGCGTCCACCGCGCCCTGCGCGATGCCCACGGCCTGCGCACCAACAGTGGGCCGGGTGTGGTCGAGGGTCTGCAGTGCCGTCTTGAAGCCGGTGCCGGGCGCACCGATGATCCGATCGCCCGGGATGCGGCAGTTCTCGAAGTACAACTCGGCGGTGGGCGAGCCCTTGATACCCATCTTCTTTTCCTTGGGCCCGACGCTGAAGCCTTCATCGTCCTTGCGGACCATAAACGCCGAGATGCCGTTGGCGCCCTTGTCCGGATCGGTCACCGCCATCACGGTGTACCAGGTCGACTTGCCGCCGTTGGTGATCCAGCACTTTGTCCCGTTGAGGATCCAGTCGTCCCCGTCGGCCTTGGCCCGGGTCCGCATGGACGCCGCGTCACTCCCGGCCTCCCGCTCGCTCAATGCGTACGACGCCATGGCCCCGTCGGAAGCCAGTGACGGCAACACCTGCTTCTTCAACTCCTCCGAACCCTGCAAGATCAGACCCATCGTGCCCAGCTTGTTGACTGCCGGGATCAGCGAGGACGACGCACAGACGCGCGCCACCTCCTCGATCACGATGCAGGTGGCCACCGAGTCCGCGCCCTGACCGCCGTATTCCTCGGGAACGTGGACGGCGTTGAAACCGGACGCATTCAGCGCCGCCAGCGCCTCATCGGGAAACCGGGGTTTCTCATCTACGTCCGCGGCATGCGGGGCGATTTCCTTTTCCGCCAGAGCGCGAATCGCGGCCCGCAGCTCGTCGTGCTCCTCAGGCAGCTTGAACAGATCGAACGACGGATGTCCGGCCCACTGAGTCATCCTGGCCTCCTATTGCTACTCGCCGGTAACTTTACCTTGACGTTCCTTCAGCGCCGCATCCTTGGCCAGCACCGACCGCGCCAGTCGATCTTGGAACGCGACGATCCGGTCTCGCAACGCTGGATCCGAAACCGCCAGAATGCGCACTGCCAGCAGGCCCGCGTTGCGCGCACCGCCGATCGACACCGTGGCCACCGGCACCCCGGCCGGCATCTGCGCGATGGACAGCAGTGAGTCCAGACCGTCGAGCCGCGCCAGCGGCACCGGGACGCCGATCACCGGGAGCGGCGTCGCCGAGGCCACCATGCCCGGCAGGTGGGCCGCGCCGCCGGCACCGGCGATGACCACCTCGATGCCGCGGTCGGCCGCGCTTCGTGCGTAGTCGAGCATCCGTTGCGGCGTGCGGTGCGCCGAAACCACGCCGACCTCGTAGGGAACGTCGAACTCGGCCAGTGCGTCGGCCGCGTCGGCCATCACCGACCAATCGCTGTCGCTGCCCATGATCACCCCGACCCGGGGCTGGAGCTGTTCAGCCATGCGGATCCCATCCGTCTGTCCACTGCCCGTGCGACAACCAGTGTGCCGCGCGTTCGGCGCGTTCACGCAGGTTTGCCACCTCGGCCATGTCGGCGCCGAGCAGGTTGACGTGGCCGATCTTGCGGCCCGGTCGTTCGCCCTTGCCGTAGAGGTGAACCCGGGCATCGGGCATCCGCGCGAACAGGTGATGCAGTCGCTCGTCGACCGTCATCGTCGGCGTTTGCGCGGCGCCCAGCACGTTGGCCATCACCGTCACCGGCACCGTGGCGTCGGTGTCACCGAGCGGGTAGTCGAGCACCGCGCGCAGATGCTGCTCGAACTGGCTGGTCCGCGACCCGTCCATGGTCCAATGCCCGGAATTATGCGGTCGCATCGCCAATTCATTGACCAGCAGCCGCCCATCGACAGTCTCGAACAGCTCGACGGCCAGCACGCCGACGACGCCGAGTTCGGCCGCCAACCGCAGCGCCAGCTGCTGGGCCGCGGCGCCCAGGTCGTCGGGCAGCGCCGGCGCCGGCGCGATCACCAGTACGCAAATGCCGTCGCGCTGCACCGTCTCCACTACCGGCCACGCCGCGCCCTGCCCGAACGGCGACCGGGCCACCAGCGCCGAGAGCTCGCGGCGCATCGCGACCTGCTCCTCGACCAATACCGGTACACCGGATTTTAAGTACTCAGACGCGATCTCACGGGCCTGCGGCAGGTCGGCCGCCATCCGCACCCCACGACCGTCGTAGCCGCCGCGGACCGCCTTGACCACCATCGGGCCCCCGACACGCGCTGCAAACGCGGCAATGCTGTCCAGGTCATCGCCGCTTTCGACCGCGGCGTAGCGCGGCACCGGGGCCCCCAGCGCCTGCAGGCGTCGCCGCATGACGAGTTTGTCCTGCGCGTGCACCAACGCCTGCGGCGGCGGCGCGACGTTGACGCCCTCGGCGACCAGCTTTTCCAGCAGCTCGGTCGGGACGTGCTCATGGTCGAAGGTCAACGCGTCGGCGCCGGCGGCGACGCGCCGCAGATCGTCGAGGTTCGTGTGCGAGCCGATCACCACATCCGGGCTCACTTGGGCCGCCGGGTCGTCGATGTCGGCGGCCAGCACCCGCAGGCTTTGACCCAGGGCGATCGCCGCCTGGTGGGTCATTCGGGCGAGCTGGCCGCCGCCGACCATCGCAACCAACGGCGCAGCGGTGGGGGTACTCGGCACGGCAATCATGGTGTCATGGCCGCTGAACGGGGTGTTTACCGGCGGTGACACCGAAGCTGGGCACGCTTAACGGTTAATACGTACACTGCGACATTGTGTCCTTTGCCGATGCCACGATCGCCCGGTTGCCGCAGCCGGTCCGTCCGTTCGCCGAACGCCATCACGAACTGATCAAGTTCGCGATCGTCGGCGCCACCACATTCGTGATCGACTCGGCGATCTTCTACACCCTCAAGCTGACGATCTTGGAACCCAAGCCGGTCACCGCCAAGGTCATCTCCGGCATCGTCGCGGTCATCGCGTCCTACATCTTGAACAGGGAGTGGAGCTTCCGGGACCGCGGCGGTCGGGAGCGTCATCACGAGGCGCTGCTGTTCTTTGCGGTCAGCGGCGTGGGCGTGCTGCTGTGCATGGCGCCGTTGTGGATCTCCAGCTATATCTTGCAGCTGCGGGTGCCGACGGTGTCGTTGACCACGGAGAACATCGCGGACTTCATCTCGGCCTACATCATCGGCAACCTGCTGCAGATGGCGTTCCGCTTCTGGGCGTTCCGGCGCTGGGTGTTCCCCGACGAGCTGGGCCGCAGCCAGGAGCACGCGCTGGAATCGGCCCTTACCGCCGGCGGGATCGCCGAGGTCCTCGAGGACAACTTCGAAGAGGGCGGCTCTGTCACGCTGCTGCGGGCTTGGCGGTCGCGCCGTAGCCGGTTGGGTCAGCTCGGCGATTCCTCAGATCCGAGGGTGTCGAAAACCTCGTGATAGAGCAGCGCGTGTACCTGCTCCACGCGCGGAATGTCGTAGAACTCCAATGGGTCTTGTGACGCCGACTCCACGATCAGGGTGCCGGTGCGCAATATCCGATCGATCAGCCGATGGCGGAATTCGACGCTGTTGATCCGGGCCAGCGGGATGTCGATCCCGCTGCGGCTCAATACCCCGTGACGGAACATCACTCGCCGGTCGGTGATCACGAAATGAGTCGTCAGCCAGTTCAGGAATGGCCAGATCGTCAGCCAGCCGATGACGATCAGCCAGATCGCCCCGATGACGGCGAAGATGACTCTTTTGGCGGTCGGATCCCAATTGGTGCTGTTGACCACCGCGGAGCCGAACGATGCCGCCGCGCTCGCCAGGATGAGGACGATGACCGGCCAAACCAGCCGCTTCCAGTGCGGGTGTCGATGCAAGACCACCTGTTCGTCGCCGGCCAGCACGTTGTCGGGGTAGCCCACGCTGGCACCCTAAACGCTGGGGCGTAGGTGCGTGATGTCACCGGCCGAGATCGCCACCGTCTGACCGCCGGTGTCGACACACAATCGGCCCGTCTCGTCGATGGCCTGCGCCGCACCCACGACCTCACGATCACCGGGCAACGTGGCCCGCACCCGAGAACCTAGGGTCAGGCTGTAGCGCTGATAATCGGCGACCAGCGCCGCGTCGGCACCGCCGGCGGTGCGCCACGCATCGATGCGCACGGCTAGTTCGCGAAGTATCCGGCGCGCCAACACGTTTCGATCGGTCACCGATGACCCCAGCATCAGCAGCGAGGTGGCCGCCGGGTCCGGCGCCTCGTCGGCGGTCAAGGTCACGTTGAGCCCCAACCCGAGCACGATCACCGGCGTCGGCGCCGCGACCTCGGCGAGGATCCCGGCCAGCTTGCCGCCGTCCACGAGGACGTCGTTGGGCCATTTGAGGCCCGCCGCGACGTCGCACACCGCGGTCAGCGCGTCGGCCACCGCAACGCCGGTGGCCAGCGGCAACCATCCCCAGCCCGACCGGGGAACCGACGCCGCACCCACCCCGACCGACAAGGCGATCTGCGCGCGCGGCGGCGCCGACCAGTGGCGACCGTGACGCCCACGACCGGCGTTCTGGTATTCGGCGAGCAACACCGATCCGTCGATGTCGGCGCCGCCCTCGGCCCGGGCGAGCAGATCGGCATTGGTGGAGCCGGTTTCGGTGACCACATCGAGTTGACGCCACGGCATGCCCGGTCCGGCCAACCCGTCGCGCAACGCCGCCGCGTCCAACGGCGCCCTGAGCGAGTCACGTTCCATTGCGCTCAGCCTAAGACGCGGTGCTGCATTCGGACCGCAACTTAAGGGAGCGCTAAGATCAGCACCCATGACAAGCACTTCCGAGACTCACGTCGAAGCGAAGGACGAGCACCACATCGACATCCACACCACCGCGGGCAAGCTCGCCGAACTGCGCAAGCGGTCCGAGGAGACCCTGCACCCGGTTGGCGAGGCCGCGGTCGACAAGGTGCACGCCAAGGGCAAGCTGACCGCCCGCGAGCGCATCTACGCCCTGCTCGACGAGGGGTCGTTCGTCGAGCTCGACGCGTTGGCCAGGCATCGCAGCACCAACTTCGGGCTGGGCGAGAAGCGTCCGCTCGGTGACGGAGTAGTCACCGGCTACGGCACCATCGACGGCCGCGACGTGTGCATCTTCAGCCAGGACGTGACCGTGTTCGGCGGCAGCCTCGGCGAGGTGTACGGCGAGAAGATCGTCAAGGTCCAAGAGCTGGCGATCAAGACCGGCCGGCCGCTGATCGGCATCAACGACGGCGCGGGCGCACGCATCCAGGAGGGTGTGGTCTCGCTCGGCCTGTACAGCCAGATCTTCCACAACAACATTCTGGCCTCCGGGGTCATCCCGCAGATCTCGCTGATCATGGGTGCCGCCGCTGGTGGGCACGTGTATTCGCCGGCGCTGACCGACTTCGTAGTGATGGTGGACCAGACCAGCCAGATGTTCATCACCGGTCCGGACGTGATCAAGACGGTCACCGGCGAGGACGTGACGATGGAGGAGCTGGGCGGTGCCCACACCCATATGGCCAAGTCCGGCACCGCGCACTATGTCGCCTCCGGTGAGCAGGACGCGTTCGACTACGTCCGCGACCTGCTGAGCTACCTGCCGCCCAACAACTTCACCGACCCGCCGCGCTATGCCGTGCCGGTTCCCGAGGGCGCCATCGAAGACAACCTCACCGCCGAGGATCTCGAGCTGGACACCCTGATCCCGGACTCGGCCAACCAGCCCTACGACATGCACGAGGTGATCACCCGCATCCTCGACGACGACGAGTTTCTCGAGGTGCAGTCCGGTTACGCCCAGAACATCGTGATCGGGTTCGGTCGCATCGACGGCCACCCGGTCGGCATTGTCGCCAACCAGCCAACCCATTTCGCCGGCTGCCTGGATATCGACGCCTCCGAGAAGGCCGCACGCTTCGTGCGGACCTGCGACTGCTTCAACATTCCGATCGTCATGCTGGTGGACGTGCCGGGCTTCCTGCCGGGCACCGACCAGGAGTACAACGGCATCATCCGCCGCGGCGCCAAGCTGCTGTACGCCTACGGCGAGGCCACGGTTCCCAAGATCACGGTCATCACCCGCAAGGCCTACGGCGGCGCCTACTGCGTCATGGGTTCCAAGGACATGGGCTGCGACGTCAACGTCGCCTGGCCGACCGCGCAGATCGCGGTGATGGGCGCATCCGGCGCGGTCGGGTTCGTCTACCGCCAGCAGCTCGGCGAGGCCGCGAAAAACGGTGATGACGTCGACGCGCTGCGGCTGCAACTGCAGCAGGAGTACGAGGACACCCTGGTCAACCCGTACATCGCCGCCGAGCGGGGCTACGTCGACGCGGTCATCCCGCCGTCGCACACTCGCGGCTACATCGGGACGGCGCTGCGGCTGCTGGAGCGCAAGATCGCCCAGATGCCGCCCAAGAAGCACGGGAACATCCCGCTATGAGTGAGCACGAAGCGCGTCAGCCGCACATCCAGGTGCTCAAGGGCGAGCCGACCGCGGAGGAGCTGGCCGCGCTGATCGCGGTGCTGGGCAGCGCCGCCGGCGGCGGAGGCGAGCCGGGACAGCCGGACCACAGCCGGTGGGGGCTGCCCGTCGACAAACTGCGCTACCCGGTCTTCAGCTGGCAGAAGATCACCCTGCTGGAACGGACGCACATGCGGCGATGACCCGCATATGACCCGCATGGTGCTCGGGTCCGCCTCGCCGGGCCGACTAAAGGTGCTGCGGCAGGCCGGCATCGACCCACTGGTCGTGGTCTCCCGCGTCGACGAGGACGCCGTCATCGCGGCTTTGGGATCGAATACCTCCCCTGGTGATGTCGTTCGCATCCTGGCCCAGACGAAGGCCGATCGGGTTGCGGCCACTCTGGACAGCACGGTTGCCGCGGATTGTGTTGTCATTGGCTGTGATTCGATGCTCTACATCGACGGCCGACTTGTCGGGAAGCCGGCATCAGCCGATGCAGCCCGCAGCCAATGGCGGTCGATGGGTGGCCGGTCCGGCCAGCTGTACACCGGCCACTGCCTGCTGCGGCTGCTCGACGGCAACGCTAGCCGGCGGGCGTCCGAATCAGCGGCTACCACAGTGCATTTCGCGACACCAACGGCGGCAGGCTTGGAAGCGTACATCGACAGCGGCGAACCATTGGCGGTCGCCGGAGGATTCACACTGGACGGCCTGGGCGGCTGGTTCGTCGAGCGGATCGAGGGTGACCCGTCCAACGTCATCGGGCTCAGTCTGCCGTTAACGGGAGCCCTGCTGCAACGTGTCGGCCTGTCGGTCGCCGAGCTGTGGACGGCGAATCGGGGCTAGATCCCCTTCTGGACCGAGATTGACGCTAGTGCTTCGCTCGGAGGACTTTTCCGCGCCGCCGTCAATCTCGGCGCCTCACCGACGGGTAGGCTCACAGTGTGCCTTTGCCAGCAGATCCGAGCCCGACGCTGAGCGCTTACGCCCACCCGGAACGGCTGGTGACTGCCGACTGGCTGGCCAGCAACATGGGTAAGCCGGGGCTTGCCATCGTCGAATCCGACGAGGATGTCCTGCTATACGACGTCGGCCATATCCCCGGGGCGGTCAAGATCGACTGGCACACCGACCTCAACGAACCCCGGGTGCGTGACTACATCGACGGCGAGCAGTTCGCCGAATTGATGGACCGCAAAGGCATTTCCCGCGACGACACCGTGGTGATCTACGGGGACAAGAGCAACTGGTGGGCTGCCTATGCGCTGTGGGTCTTCACGCTCTTCGGCCACCCGGATGTGCGGCTGCTCAACGGCGGCCGCGATCTGTGGATGTCCGAGGGGCGCGACACCACTTTGGACGTCCCGGCCAAGGCGTCGAGCGGCTATCCCGTTGTGCAGCGCAATGATGCACCGATCCGCGCCTTCAAAGACGACGTGCTGGCAATCCTGGGCTCCGAGCCTTTGATCGATGTGCGATCGCCCGATGAGTACACCGGCAAGCGCACACATATGCCCGACTATCCCGAGGAAGGCGCGCTGCGCGCCGGGCATATCCCCACGGCGCGTTCGATCCCGTGGGGAAAGGCCGCCGACGACAGTGGGCGGTTCCGCAATCGCGACGAGCTGCAGCAGCTCTACGGGTTCATCGGGCCGGACGACAAAACCGTCGTTTATTGCCGCATCGGTGAGCGGTCCAGCCACACCTGGTTTGTGCTGACGCATCTGCTCGGTATCCCCGGCGTACGCAACTACGACGGCTCGTGGACCGAATGGGGCAACACCGTCCGGGTGCCGATCGTCGCCGGCGAAAGCCCGGGAGCCGTAGCGGTCTTATGAGCATGCCCGCGCCGCTGGCCGAGGTGGTGTCCGACTTCGCCGAAGTTCAGGGTCAGGACAAGCTCAAGTTGCTGCTGGAGTTTGCCGACGATCTGCCGGCATTGCCCGCCGATCTGGAAGAGGCGGCGATGGAGCCGGTGCCCGAATGCCAGTCGCCGGTGTTTCTGCACGTCGACGCCAGCGACGTCAACCGGGTGCGGCTGCACTTCAGCGCTCCGCCCGAAGCGCCCACCACCCGCGGCTTCGCGTCGATCCTGGCCGCCGGCCTAGACGAGCAGCCCGCCGCCGATATCCTGGCCGTTCCGGAGGATTTCTACACCGAGCTGGGCTTGGCCGCGTTGATCAGCCCGCTGCGCCTACGTGGCATGTCGGGGATGCTGGCGCGCATCAAGCGGCGGGTGCGCGAGTCTGGCTGAAGTGGGCACCGGGTCATATCGCCTGCGGCGCGGCGCTTAAACTTCCCCCGACACGACTTGTAAGAATTTCTCTTAGACACGTGAGAAGTGTTCAGCAATACAGGAGGCGCAGTGCCTAGTCACGCCAGCTCGACGATCTCCAAGGTTCTTGTCGCCAATCGCGGTGAGATCGCGGTGCGGGTGATCCGCGCGGCCAAAGATGCCGGCCTGCCCAGCGTGGCGGTGTATGCCGAGCCCGACGCCGACGCTCCTCACGTAAAGCTGGCCGACGAGGCATTCGCATTGGGCGGTCAGACCTCGGCGGAGTCCTACCTGAACTTCGGCAAGATCCTGGAGGCCGCCGAGAAGTCCGGTGCTAACGCGATCCATCCTGGTTACGGATTCCTGTCGGAGAATGCCGACTTCGCCCAGGCGGTGATCGACGCCGGCCTGATCTGGATCGGGCCCGGCCCGCAGTCGATCCGCGATCTCGGTGACAAGGTCACTGCCCGGCACATCGCCGCCCGCGCGCAGGCCCCGCTGGTGCCCGGCACTCCCGACCCGGTGAAAGACGCCGACGAGGTGGTCGCTTTCGCCAAGGAATACGGCGTGCCGATCGCGATCAAGGCGGCCTTCGGTGGCGGCGGTCGTGGCATGAAGGTGGCCCGCACCCTCGAGGAGATCCCCGAACTGTTCGAATCGGCGACCCGCGAGGCGGTCGCGGCGTTCGGCCGCGGCGAGTGCTTCGTCGAGCGCTACCTGGACAAGCCCCGCCACGTCGAGGCGCAGGTGATCGCCGACAAACACGGCAACGTCGTCGTCGCCGGAACCCGCGACTGCTCGCTGCAGCGCCGCTTCCAGAAGCTGGTCGAAGAGGCGCCCGCGCCGTTCCTGACCGACGCGCAGCGCAAGGAGATCCACGAATCTGCCAAGCGGATCTGCAAAGAGGCCCACTATTACGGCGCCGGGACTGTCGAATACCTGGTCGGCCAGGACGGTCTGATCTCGTTCCTGGAGGTCAACACCCGTCTGCAGGTCGAGCACCCGGTCACCGAGGAGACCGCCGGCATCGACCTGGTGCTCCAGCAGTTCAAGATCGCCAACGGCGAGAAGCTGGACATCACGGAGGACCCGACGCCGCGCGGGCACGCTATCGAATTCCGGATCAACGGCGAGGACGCCGGACGCGGCTTCCTGCCCGCACCCGGGCCGGTCACCAAGTACGAGACGCCAAGCGGGCCCGGTGTCCGGCTGGACTCCGGTGTCGAAGCCGGTTCGGTGATCGGCGGTCAGTTCGACTCGATGCTGGCCAAGCTCATCGTGTACGGCGCCAACCGCGAGGAGGCGTTGGCACGCTCCCGCCGGGCGCTCGACGAGTTCCACGTCGAAGGGCTGGCCACGGTCATCCCGTTCCACCGTGCGGTGGTGTCCGACCCGGCGTTCATCGGCGACGACAAGGGCTTCTCGGTGCACACCCGCTGGATCGAGACCGAGTGGAACAACACCGTCGAACCCTTCACCGGCGCGGAGCCGCTGTACGATGAGGCCGACGCCCGGCCGCGGCAGAAAGTCGTGGTCGAGGTCGGTGGTCGACGGCTCGAGGTTTCGCTGCCCGGCGACTTGGCGCTATCCAACGGCGGTGGGTCCGACGCAGCCGGTGTCATCAGGAAGAAGCCCAAGCCACGCAAGCGCGGGGCGCACGCGGGAGCCGCCGCCTCCGGCGACGCGGTCACCGCACCGATGCAGGGCACCGTGGTGAAGGTCGCCGTCGAGGAGGGCCAAGAGGTCGCCACTGGTGATTTGGTGGTGGTCCTGGAAGCGATGAAGATGGAAAACCCGGTCACCGCCCACAAAGACGGCATCATCACCGGACTGGCGGTGGAGGCGGGCGCCGCAATCACCCAGGGCACGGTTCTCGCGGAGATCAAGTAGATCTTTGCGGAGTTGGACCTTCGTTCGGCGACGATGCGGGGCGCAAAGGGGCCCGAGGTGGGGTACGCCCCCTCGCCGCTGCGCGGCTGGGGGTACCCCCACCCGCTTGTGGGGGAGAGCTGAACATGGACCCCGTCGAGATCAACGCCGGGCAGTGGTATTTGCGTGCACTGCGTGCGGACAACCGCATCGACGATCGTCCTGCGCTCGCGGACCTGGGGGTAACCGACCCGGATTATGTCGCGCGCTGCACCGCTCAGTGGTCATCGGATACCAGCTACTCCTGGGCGGTGTGCGAGCCGACGACGGGTGAGTTGATGGCAGCGGTGACACTCGACCTGGAGACCGGTGAGATCGCCGCCCGAGCATCCGCCGGCCAAGCCCAGGCCGCGAGCGCGGCCGCTGAGTCCGTGCGGCGATTCGCTGCCGTGCTCAACGGGGTTTCTTAGAAACGCCCCAGGTCGTTGTCGGCCCCAAGCGGCCGGAGTACTGTTCGAAGAAGGTTGAGTTCACAGCCGCCCGGAACAACGTTAATTGGCGTAGTGGGAGGCTAGTACTCCTGGCTTCTCTCCGCGTGCGGGGCCAACCGCTTGACGTGATCCACAGATTGCTTGACGACTATGGAGTCACCTGATGTTTGCCATGAGACACCCCAATTCGGCTTCCCCGGTTCTTGGAACCGATGCCACAATCCCGTCGGAGACGTGGGAAAACCACAGTGCCCGCTTCACCGCTGAGTGGGGCCCGTCGTTCGTTGTCATTACGGCACACGGCGAGCTCGACGCATCCAACGCCAATCAGCTCGCCGATTACGTTCAGCGCTGCGCGGCTCATTCCAAGTCGGTAATTGTGAACCTCAGCGGCCTGGAATTCTTTGGAACGGCTGGCTTTTCGGCGCTGCACACCATCAACGTCCGGTGCGCGGGCGCCGGTGTGCACTGGGCCGTGCTGCCAGGTAAAGCAGTCTCCCGGTTGCTACGTATTTGCGACCCTGACGATGCGCTGCCGATGGCCGAGTCGGTGCCCGACATCCTCGACGAGAACGAAAAGCCGCGCCAGCTATTCCAACTCATCCCGCAGCCGCGCTAACGACTTAGCGAGCAACCGCGAGACGTGCATCTGCGAAATGCCAACCCGCTCGGCGATCTGCGTCTGCGTCATCGACTCGAAGAACCTGAGCACCAACACGGTTCGTTCACGCTCCGGCAATCCGTCGAGTAGCGGACGTAGCGCCTCGCGGTTCTCGATCCGTTCGAGACCGGCGTCCACATCGCCGAGCGTGTCGGCGATGGCTCGTGCTTCGTCGTCGCCGCTGCCGCTGCTGCCACCGCTATCGATGGACAGGGTGTTGTAGGAGCTACCGGCCACCAGCCCCTCGATAACCTCCGTCCGGTCCATGTCGAGTTCTCCGGCGAGTTCGGAGGCGGTCGGTGCTCGGCCCAGCCGTTGGGAAAGGTCGGCGGTCGCCGTGCCGAGCCGCAAGTGCAGTTCTTTCAGACGCCGTGGAACCTTGACCGACCAGCTGTTGTCCCGGAAATGCCGGCGGACCTCTCCCATGATGGTGGGCACCGCAAACGAGACAAAGTCGGAGCCGGTATCGACATCGAAGCGGGCAACGGCGTTGACCAGTCCGACGCGTGCCACTTGGACCAAGTCGTCACGCGGTTCCCCGCGACCCTCGAAACGCCGCGCGATGTGATCCGCCAACGGCAGGCAGCGCTCAACGATCTTGTCCCGATGGCGCTGGAACTCCGATGAGTTGGCGTCGAGAATCGCCAACTCACGGAACATGTCCGGAACGTCAGCGTATTCGTTGGGACGAGATGCAGAACCGCCGACAGCTCGCACTGTCACCTGTGCAGGCCCGCCCGTCGGGTCGTGAGCGTGACGCCGAAGATACCGTGCCCGCCGGCAGATGCGTGACCGTCGTGGAAGGTCTGTACGTCGTCGGCCAGCGATGTCAGCACGTGCCAGCTGAAGCTGCCCGGCGTCACTACGTCGTAGTTGTCACATGTCGCTGACGCCTCGACCACCAATTCGTCGTCCCGCGGATCGACCACGATGGCCAGCGTCGCGCCCGGAGTCGCGGAGCGAATCAACCGGGTGCACACCTCGTCGACCGCCAGCCGCAGATCGGCCACCGCGTCGAAATCGAGATCCTCGAAGGTGCCGACGGCCCCGACCAGTGTGCGCAGCACCGCCAGATTCTCCAGCCGCGCGGCAACTCGCAGCTCGACAGCGCGGTCGCCGCGTTGCTGGTTCTTCTGAGGCTTTTCAGCAGCGGTCATGGGGCCCTCCGGCAGTGTTTGACCGAGACTACCCTCGTGCTCAAGCCGGTTAGTCATGATCGCCGCCGGGTATTCCAAGTCGCATGGACGCGAGCGAGACGACCGAAATTCAGCGCACCCGCCGCCTTCGGCGTGTCGCGATTATCGCCGTTATCACGCTGGCTGTGCTCGTATTGGTTGCCGTGGCCGTTTACGTTATTGCGTTCGTGATCCTGTCGCCGATGCTCGGATGACCGGGATACCGGGACAGCGGCGGCCGCTTTCAAGCTCATCATGGTGTAGAGCACATACCCACTAGCCTCGGCGAATAAAACCTCCAGCGTTTGGCACGGTGCCGGGCGGGGAAAAACAGCAACACCAAAGCACAGCACGCGAAGGAGGTTGCGATGCCCAATCCGTCAATCAAGGACGAGAAGCTCTATCAGGAGCTGCGCAAGCAAGGAGACTCCAAGGAAAAGGCCGCTCGGATCTCCAACGCCGCTGCGGCGCGCGGCCGTTCCAGCGTGGGCAGGTCAGGTGGGAAGTCCGGCTCGTATCAAGACTGGACTGTCCCAGAACTCAAAAAGAGGGCCAAACAGCTTGGCATTGCTGGTTATTCGCACTTGACCAAGGACAAGCTGATTACGAAGCTCCGTAACCACTAAGCGGCCTCGGCCCTCGGCTCGTCAGCTTGCGGGCCGTTGGCGCGGAACCTCGGGATGTGCGTCGTACCAGCGGTCTTCGATTCTGCGCACTCGCCGGTGCTCGACCGCCAGCCACACCAGACCGAACGTCATCGTCCCGACGGCGACGACGCCTGTGGTCATGCCCTGGGTTTGGTGCCCGGTCCCGAAGGCCGCCAGACAACCCACGACGGCGATCACGCCGGCCACGACGAGTAGATAGCCGGGCCAGCGCAACACATCGATCATCGACTCGCCTGCGTGTGACCGCGTCGTCCGCACATGGTCGACGGGGTCACGATAGGTGTCACCCATGACTGAACCTTTCTCCGGTCCCCTCTCCCCTGCCCTTTTGGGCCGTATCTACCACGGTAGAACGCCCGGAGACGGCGCGGAAGTAATTGCCGAGAGTCCGGTCAACCACCCAGAGCAGGTCCGGCGATGATGGGTGCGCCCATTGTGAGCGTGACAAGCATCAGCATCAACAGAAACCAGCCGGCACCCTGCCACGCCCACCAGGTGCCGTAGTCGCGCCAGATGCGATAAGTGCGCACAAATGCCCGGCAGCCCGCGGCCAGCAGGATGACCGGCGCACCGAACGCCAGGATTGTCCGCTGGGGGGCGCCACATGCGACGGTGTCGATGGCCATCGCGCCTGTACAGGTGCTGGCCCACACCGCGGCCAGGACCACGAACGCCAGTCCGGCGACCGCGGCCAGAACCGCGAACCGGATGGCCGCATGCACCTCGCTGTCTTCACGCCCAAGGCGGTCGCCTCCTGAGCGGTGAGGTTGTGTCTGCATCATGAACCTCTATCGTGCGTCCAGCTGCTGGTGAATCACCGGCCGATGGAAACGCTCTTAGCGCGTGCCGTCACACGCGCCACACCCGTATACCCCATGATCAGGCAACTCTAAACCCACAACCGCTCGCTCGTTGCCCTCCCTGGGCCACCATTTCGGCGGCCCGGCACCGTGCGGCGGCTGCTAAATCGACGTTGACACCAACTCCGTCAGGACGTCGCGGAGGCCGGTCACCGCCTCGTCGATCTCGGCGCGTGAAACGGTCAGGGCCGGCCGGAAACGCACGCTGACTGGACCACTGGGCAGCACAATCACCCCGCTGTTCCACAGTCGGCGGAGCACCTCATCGCGGCCCGCCGTCGTCGGCATGCTGAACGCGCACATCAAGCCGCGACCGCGGACGTCGAGCACGGCGGTCGGGAAGTCGTCGGCGAGTTCGTCGAGGCGCGCCCGCAGGTAGCGGCCCACAGCGGCGGCGTTCTCGAGAAGGTCGTCGGCTTCGATGACCTCCAAGATGCGCCGGGCCCGGACCATATCGGTGAGGTTGCCACCCCACGTCGAGTTCAGCCGGGAAGCCACCGCGAACACGTTGTCGGCGATTTCGTCGACCCGCCCTCCTGCCATCACCCCACACACTTGTGTCTTCTTACCGAACGCGACCACATCGGGCGCAACGCCCAATTGCTGGTAGGCCCAAGCGGTTCCCGTCAAACCACAACCTGTCTGTATCTCGTCGAAGATCATCAGCGCGTCGTATTCGTCGCACAGCGCGCGCATCGCGGCGAAGAACTCCGGTCGGAAGTGCCGGTCGCCACCCTCGCCCTGGATGGGTTCGGCGACAAAGCAGGCGATGTCGTGCGGGTAGGCCTGGAACGCTGCCCGGGCCTGGCGCAGCGATTCGGCTTCCAACGCGTCCATCTCGACGCCCAGTCGCAGGTAAGGCGCGTCGATGCGCGGCCAGTCGAACTTCGGAAAGCGAGCAACCGTGACCGGGTTGGTGTTGGTCAGCGACAGCGTGTAGCCGCTGCGGCCGTGAAACGCCCCACGCAAGTGCAGCACCCGGGTGCCCAACTCCGGGTCGATGCCGCGCGCTTCGTTGTGCCGGCTCTTCCAGTCGAACGCCACCTTCAGCGCGTTCTCCACCGCCAGTGCACCGCCGTCGATGAAGAACAGATGCGGCAGCGCTGGATCGCCCAGCACTCGGGCAAAGGTGTCGACGAAGCGCGCCATCGGCACCGAGTACACGTCGGAGTTACTCGGTTTGTTGACCGCGGCGTCGGTGAGCTCGGCACGGAACTCGTCGTCGAAAGCCAGTGCCGGGTGGTTCATGCCCAGCGCCGACGAAGCGAAGAACGTGAACATGTCCAGGTAGCGCCGGCCGTCGCGGGCGTCGACCAGATACGAGCCGTCCGAGCGATTCAGGTCGAGCACGAAATCCAGGCCGTCGACGAGGATGCTGCGCGCCAGCACCTCGTGGACCCGGTCAGGTGCGAGTAGCGGATCGGCCAAAAAGTTACGTTCCAGTACGCCGGTCATGACGTCGACCCTATCAGGAATTTTTACGGTATCTTGACTTCACGCCGTATCTATTACGGTACAAATTGTCGATCATCGTAAAATGTCTGTAAAATAATAGTGCTGCGGGTCCGCACATTGGCGGCTGTCCGGATCTGCTGCAACAGCTTTTCCAGCGCACGCGGGGACTCGACGCGCACCAGCAAGATGTAGCTTTCCTCACCGGCCACCGAGTGACACGACTCGATCGCCTCGATGTGTTGCAGGCGGGCCGGCGCATCATCGGGTTGAGAGGGATCGAGAGGGGTGATGGCCACGAACGCCGACAACAGATGCCCGATCGCTTCGGGATCGATCCGCGCGCAGTACCCCGTGACGACGCCGCGAGACTCCAGCCTGCGCACCCGCGACTGGACCGCCGAGACCGACAGGCCGGCGCTCGCCGCCAGCTCCGACAATGTCGCGCGCCCGTCAGCGACTAGCGAGCGCACCAATATCCGGTCGATGTCGTCGAGCGTCTCAGCCATGGCCGGAGAGTATCGCAGCGGTGATCGCCGTTGAGCCGTGCGAAAAGGTTGCCGACGTGGCGGCTACGGGAGCTCTTGGCCTCCGGCCTGTCTGCCATGTACGGCAGCGAGGTGCCTACCTACACCACGATGGTCGAGGTCAGCACCCAGGTCAACAGGGATTACGCCGCCCGGCATGCGGGCACCGAACGGCTGGGCACGCTGTCCCGAGTTACCGCCGAGCGGCACGGCGCGATCCGGGTCGGCACGCCCGACGAGCTGGCCGCTGTCGCCGACCTGTTCTCGGCCTTCGGCATGGTCCCGGTCGGCTACTACGACCTGCGCGACGCCGTTTCACCGGTTCCGGTGGTCTCCACCGCGTTTCGGCCCATCGACGCGCAAGAGTTGGCGCGCAACCCGTTTCGGGTTTTCACATCGATGCTGGCGCTCAGGGATGCACGTTTCTTCGACGCCGACCTGAACGCTCGTGTGCAGACGTTCCTGGCACGCCGCCAACTGTTCGATCCGGCGTTGATCGCCCGGGCCCGGGTGATCGCGGCCGACGGCAGCTGCGACGC
This sequence comes from uncultured Actinomycetota bacterium, assembly GCA_963751315.1. Lineage (GTDB taxonomy): Bacteria > Actinomycetota > Actinomycetes > Mycobacteriales > Mycobacteriaceae > Mycobacterium. The sequence goes on from CAVVUH010000021.1 coordinate 116,717, forward strand.
CGACCAGGCCGATGACTTTATCGCCCAAGCCGTGGCGGCGTTCGCGCTGTCAGGTGAACCGATCGACAAGTCCTGGTATGACGAGCTATCACGGGTGTCCGCGGTGGCCGCCGACATCGCCGGAGTCACGTCCACCCACATCAATCACCTGACGCCGCGGGTGCTCGACATCGACGAACTGTACCGGCGGATGACCGCGCACGGCGTCACGATGATCGACGCTATCCAGGGACCGCCCCGCTGGGACGGGCCCGCGGTGCTGTTGCGCCAGACGTCGTTTCGCGCCCTCGCCGAACCACGCCGGTTTCGCAACGACGACGGAACGGTCGTCGACGGCTCGCTGCGGGTCCGCTTCGGCGAGGTCGAGGCACGCGGCGTGGCACTGACGCCCAGCGGCCGGCAGCGTTACGACACGGCGATGGCTCGCCTTTCTGGTAACGACGATCCCGCCGAAGTCTGGGGCCAGTACTTTCCGTCGACCGACGACGAGATGGCCGCTGCGGGGCTGGCCTACTACCGCGGCGGCGACCCGTCCAAACCCGTTGTCTACGAAGACTTTCTGCCGGCCTCAGCGGCCGGAATCTTTCGGTCCAATCTGGACCGCGACACCGAAGCCACCGACGTCGCCGACGACTCCGGATACAGCGTGGATTGGCTGGCCGAGGCGATCGGCCGCCATATTCACGACCCGTACCTGCTCTACGAATCGCTTTGCAAGGAGGCACTTGCGTGACCACCACTGACGAGTTGCGCACCCGCGCACGGCGCGCGCTGGACGCAGTCGGCTGCGACGTAACCCTTAGAGCCCTCGGTGGACCGGGCGGGCACGGCCTGCCGGCGAGCACACCGGTCACCGGCGACGTCCTGTTTACCCTGGAGCAGACCACGCCGGAGCAGGTCGAGCGCCGCATCGCCGATGCCGCGCAAGCGTTTTCCACCTGGCGAGCCACTCCCGCTCCGGGACGCGGTGCATTGGTTGGCCGGCTGGGCGAGCTGCTCAGCCACCACAAGCACGACCTCGCCGCCCTGGTGACGATCGAGGCGGGCAAGATCGCCTCCGAAGCGCTGGGAGAAGTGCAGGAGATGATCGACGTCTGCCAGTTCGCCGTCGGCCTGTCCCGTCAGCTCTACGGGCGCACGATCGCCTCCGAGCGGCCGGGGCATCGGCTGATGGAGACGTGGCATCCGCTCGGCGTGGCGGGGGTGATAACCGCGTTCAACTTTCCGGTCGCGGTATGGGCCTGGAACACCGCGGTGGCGCTGGTCTGCGGGGACACCGTGGTGTGGAAGCCGTCCGAGCTGACCCCGCTGACGGCGCTGGCCTGCCAGGCGCTGATTGACCGGGCCGCCAGTGACGTTGGGGTGTCGGCTCGTGTTTGCGCCCTGATCACCGGTGGCCGCGAGGTCGGTGAGCAGCTGGTGGACGACGAGCGGGTCGCACTGGTCTCCGCGACCGGCTCGGTGCGCATGGGCCAGCAGGTCGGACCCCGGGTCGCGCGACGGTTCGGCCGATCGCTGCTGGAACTGGGCGGCAATAACGCCGCCGTCGTCACGTCATCCGCCGACCTGGATCTGGCGGTGCGCGCCATCGTGTTCGCCGCCGCCGGCACCGCCGGTCAACGCTGCACCACGCTGCGCCGGCTGATCGTCCATCGCTCGGTGGCCGACGATGTGGTGGGGCGCATCGCCGCCGCCTATCGGCAGCTGCCGATCGGTGATCCGTCGGCCGAGGGCACGCTGGTCGGCCCACTCATCCACGAGACGGCCTACCGCGACATGGTGGGCGCTTTGGAACAGGCACGCGCCGACGGCGGCGAGGTGCTCGGCGGTGAGCGCCGCGATATGGGCCACCCGAGCGCCTACTACGTCGCGCCGGCGGTGGTGCGGATGCCGTCGCAGACCGACATCGTGCACACCGAGACCTTCGCGCCGATCCTCTACGCACTGGCCTACGATGATCTCGACGACGCCATTGCGCTGAACAACGCTGTACCCCAAGGCCTTTCGTCGGCGATCTTCACCACCGATATGCGCGAGGCGGAACGCTTCATCGACGGCTCCGACTGCGGCATCGCCAATGTCAACATCGGCACCTCGGGCGCCGAGATCGGCGGCGCGTTCGGCGGCGAGAAGCAGACCGGCGGCGGCCGAGAGTCGGGGTCGGATGCGTGGAAGGCGTATATGCGCCGGGCCACCAACACCGTCAACTACTCCAGCGAGTTGCCGCTGGCCCAGGGTGTGCATTTCGGCTGACCCCGGCCGACGGGTCAGCCGTCGTCGCTGTCGGTCGGCGCAGCGTGCCCGGCACTGTAACGAATCATCAAGATTGCCGCCGCGATCCCAACGATCAGCAGTCCCAGTGCGCCGAGCTCGAGCAGGAGGCGATTAAGGTCCTGGTTCGAATGTGGCTCCTCGAATGCGGCGGTCACAGCCAGGATCCGTCGCACGCTGGCAATCAACCCGATGAAGAGAAACGGCTCGGCGGCGATCTGGTGGTACACCAGGACGGCCCGGAGGGTGGCGGCGATCTCGGCGATGATGAGGACCATCAGGACGCGGTCGAGGACCAGGACGCCGCCCTGCAGCGTGGCGACCTTGTGGGTTGCGGCTTGCATGACTTCTTGTATGCCGCCGATCACGACCAGGACCGCAGCCGCCACCAGTAGCAGGAAGGCGGTCGCATAGACGATCGTTTCGAAACCGTCGACCATGGCGCCGACTCGATGACTCAGTCTGGGACGGGTGGTAGCGCTCTTGGCGTCCATTGGTCAGCGATTCTATTGCCGCTCGGCCTTTTTGAGCGAGCCCGGCGACCATGGTCCGTTCGTTGCCCGAGTACTCGGCTGGAGACACACTGCGGGTCGCCCGCTAATTCGCTGAGCTAACGAACGTGCTGGTAGGCCGACGGTGCGGGCTTCGCGGCGACTACCGTGTCGGTGCCGTTTATTGACGGATGCGTAGGCGATCAGCAGTTTGCGGAGACTTCCTGACCGTTGACGGCCAGCGCAAAGCATCGACAAGTACCATCTCGTCTATGCGAACGCCCCGGCGCCGGTTATCCCCGGACGACCGCCGCGCCGAATTGCTGGCCTTAGGCGCGGAAGTCTTCGGCCAACGACCCTACGATGAGGTCCGAATCGATGAGATCGCCGAGCGGGCCGGCGTGTCCCGAGCGTTGATGTATCACTACTTCCCGGACAAGCGGGCGTTCTTCGCCGCCGTCGTCAAGGGACAGGCCGACCAGCTGTACGAGACCACCAACGCCCTGCCGTCACCAGGCCAGAACCTCTTTGAAGAGACCCGGGACGGCGTCCTCGCCTACATGCAGTATCACCAGGAGCACCCGCACGCGGCCTGGGCCGCATACGTGGGCCTCGGCCGCTCCGATCCGGTGTTACTCGGCATCGACGACGAAGCCAAAGATCGTCAGATGGAACACATCATGAGCCGCATCATGGAGGTCGACGGCCCGGGTACCGCGCTCACTCCCGACGTGGAACGCGACCTGCGGATCGTCATCCACGCCTGGCTGGCGTTGACCTTCGAGGTGTGCCGGCAGCGGATCATCCATCCCCAGACCGACGCGGGTCACCTGAGCGAAACCTGCGCTCACGCGCTGCTGGACGCGATCACCCGCGTCAACGGCATTCCCGAACAACTGGCCAAGGCGGTCGGCCCCGACGAGCGTTGATCGCTCTGCGCCGCTTGTCATAGCCCATTGCCATGATGGCTAGGTGACCACCGTGCCCGCTGATCCACTCGCGCGGTTCAGCACCATCACCCGCGACTGGTTCGCCGGTACGTTCGCGGCGCCGACCCCGGCCCAGGCCGACGCCTGGGCTGCGATCGCCGATGGCCACAACACCCTGGTCATCGCGCCGACCGGCTCAGGTAAGACACTGGCGGCGTTTCTGTGGGCGATAGACCGACTCGCCAGCCTGGCCCGCGCACCAGACGACGAGCGAGTGCCCGGCACCCGGGTTCTGTACGTGTCACCGCTGAAGGCCCTGGCCGTCGACGTCGAACGCAACCTGCGAACCCCGCTGGCGGGAATTACCCGGATTGCCGAACGGCGGGGGCTGCCCCCGCCGGAGATCACTGTCGGGGTGCGATCCGGCGATACCCCGCCGGCACGCCGTCGACAGCTCATCGCCACCCCTCCCGACGTGCTGATCACCACGCCGGAGTCGCTGTTTTTGATGCTGACCTCCGCGGCCCGCCGGACCCTGGCGGGTGTGCAAACCGTGATCGTCGACGAGATCCACGCCATCGCCGGCACCAAGCGGGGCGCGCACCTGGCGCTGTCGCTGGAACGGCTCGACGACATGTTGGCCGCACCCGCACAGCGCATCGGTTTGTCGGCGACCGTCCGTCCGCCCGAGGAGGTTGCCCGGTTCTTGTCGGGCGCGTCACCCACCACCATCGTGGCCCCCGCGGCGGCGAAAACTTTCGAGCTGACCGTGCAGGTGCCGGTCCCGGATATGGCCAACCTGGCGGACAACACCATCTGGCCCGACGTCGAGGCGCGCCTGGTCGACCTCGTCGAAACGCACAACTCGACGATCGTGTTCGCCAACTCACGGCGACTGGCTGAGCGATTGACCGCTCGGCTCAACGAGATTCACGCCGAACGCTCGGGAGTGGAATTGCCGTCCGCCGCCAACCCGAAGGTTGCCGGCGGCGCCCCGGCGCAGCTGCTGGGCAGCGGCCAGACCTACGGCGCCCCGCCGTTGCTGGCCCGTGCCCACCACGGCTCGGTCAGCAAGGAGCAGCGCGCCGCGGTCGAAGAGGACCTCAAAACCGGGCGACTGAAGGCGGTGGTGGCGACCTCGAGCCTGGAGCTGGGCATCGACATGGGCGCCGTCGACCTGGTGATCCAGGTGGAGGCACCGCCGTCGGTGGCCAGCGGTCTGCAGCGCATCGGGCGCGCCGGACACCAGGTCGGCGAGATCTCTCAAGGGGTGCTGTTCCCCAAACACCGCACCGACCTGATCGGCTGCGCGGTCGCCGTGCAGCGCATGCGCAACGGTCAGATCGAGACGATGCGGGTGCCCGCCAATCCGCTCGACATCCTCGCCCAGCACACCGTTGCCGCGGCGGCGCTAGAGCCGCTCGACGTCGACCGCTGGTTCGACACCGTACGACGCAGCGCGCCGTTCGCGACACTGCCGCACAGCGCATTTGAGGCCACTTTGGATCTGCTGTCCGGCAAATACCCGTCAACCGAGTTCGCTGAGCTGCGGCCGCGGCTGGTCTACGACCGCGATACCGGCACCGTGACGGCACGGCCGGGTGCGCAGCGGCTGGCGGTCACCTCAGGCGGCGCGATCCCGGACCGCGGCTTGTTCACCGTCTACCTGGCGACGGATTCCGAAAAGCCTTCTCGCGTAGGAGAACTCGATGAGGAGATGGTCTACGAGTCCCGCCCGGGCGATGTCATCTCGTTAGGAGCCACCAGCTGGCGGATCACCGAAATCACTCACGACCGCGTGTTGGTGATCCCGGCACCCGGCCAACCGGCCAGGTTGCCGTTCTGGCGCGGCGACGACGTCGGGCGCCCCGCCGAATTCGGCCGGGCAGTCGGCAAGTTCACCAGCGAGCTGGCCGGCCTGGCGCGCGACTCATTCGAAAAGCACTGTGCTGATTTGGGTTTGAACGACTACGCTACCGACAACCTGTGGCGGCTACTGGACGACCAACGCACCGCCACGACGGTGGTGCCCACCGACGCCACCTTGCTGGTCGAGCGGTTTCGCGACGAGCTGGGCGACTGGCGGGTGATCCTGCACTCGCCCTATGGGCTGCGGGTGCACGGCCCGCTCGCATTGGCGGTGAGCAGGCGACTGCGCGACCGTTACGGCATAGACGAGAAGCCGACCGCCTCGGACGACGGCATCGTGGTGCGGTTGCCGGACACATTCTCCGAGTCCGGGCCCGACGCTGCCGATAAGCCCCCGGGTGCTGAACTGTTCGTCTTCGACGCCGACGAGATCGACCCGGTCGTCACCGCAGAGGTGGGTGGTTCGGCGCTGTTCGCATCCCGGTTTAGGGAGTGCGCGGCCCGCGCCCTGCTGCTACCGCGGCGACATCCCGGCCGTCGATCGCCGCTGTGGCATCAACGCCAACGCGCCGCGCAGCTTCTCGATGTCGCCCGCAAATATCCGGATTTCCCGATCGTGCTGGAGGCGGTCCGCGAATGCCTGCAGGACGTCTACGACGTGCCGACGCTGACCGGGTTGATGGCCGACATCGCGCAACGCAAGGTGCGCGTGCTGGAGACCGAGACCGCCACGCCGTCGCCGTTCGCAGCGTCGCTGCTGTTCGGCTATGTCGGGGCGTTCATGTACGAGGGCGACAGCCCGCTGGCCGAGCGCCGCGCGGCGGCCCTGTCGCTGGATGCCACACTGCTGGCCGAGCTACTCGGCCGCGTCGAGCTCCGCGAGCTGCTCGACCCGGACATCATCGACGCGACCGGCCGCCAACTGCAACATCTGACCGCCGACCGGGTGGCCCGTGACGCCGAAGCGGTCGCCGATCTGTTGAGGGTGCTCGGCCCGTTGACCACCGAGGAAGTCGCCGCCCGCGCCGGTGGCGCCGATGTCGGCGGCTGGCTGGAAGGTCTGTGCGCTGCCAAACGCGCGTTGACGGTTTCGTTTGCCGGGCAGAGCTGGTGGATCGCGATCGAAGACATCGGCCGACTGCGCGACGGCGTCGGGGTGGCGGTGCCGGTCGGCGTGCCGGCCAGCTTCACCGAGGAAGCCACCGATCCGCTAGGTGAGCTGCTGGGCCGGTACGCGCGCACCCACGCGCCGTTCACCACCGCCGACGTCGCCGCCCGCTTCGGACTGGGACTGCGGGTCGCGGCCGACGTGCTGGGCCGGCTGGTCGCCGACGGGCGGCTGGTCCGCGGTGAGTTCTCCGCAGCGGCGGCCGGTGACCAGTGGTGTGACGCCGACGTCTTGCGCATCCTTCGCCGCAGATCGCTGGCGGCGCTGCGGGCGCAAGTCGAGCCGGTCAGCATCAGCGCCTACGCGCGTTTCCTGCCGGGCTGGCATCAGGTCGGCTCGGCTGAGCATTCCAGCAACGCCGGGCTCGGGGGGCTGGCGGCTGTTGTCGATCAGCTGGCCGGCGTCCCGCTGCCCGCCTCGGCGATCGAATCGCTCGTGCTGCCCCCGCGGGTACGCGACTACTCCCCCGCCATGCTCGACGAGCTACTGGCATCCGGCGAGGTGGTCTGGTCGGGTGCCGGATCCATCTCGGCCGGCGACGGCTGGGTCGCGTTCCACCCGGCTGACACGGCCGCGTTGACCGTGAGTGCCCCCGCCACCGTCGAGCTGACCGAGGCCCACCGGGCCATTCTGGACACGCTGGCCGGCGGCGGGGCCTTCTTCTTCCGGCAGCTCGCGCAAGGTCTTACCGATGGTCAAGTCGGCGAGCAAGCGCTTAAAGCGGCCCTGTGGGAACTCATCTGGGCCGGTCTGGTCACCGGCGACACGTTCGCGCCCGTCCGCGCGATGCTCGGCGGCGGGCCGGGTAGCCGCAGACGGTCGGCCCCGGCGCACCGGTTGGGTCGCGGAGCACGCCCGCCCCGCCTGAGTCGCTACAGCGTTGCGCACGCCCAGTCCCGCGCCAGCGACCCCACGGTGGCCGGCCGTTGGTCAGCGCTGCCCACGCCCGAGCCGGATTCAACGCTGCGGGCACACCACCAAGCCGAGCTGCTGCTGAGCCGCCATGGCGTGCTGACTAGGGGCGCGGTGGCGGCCGAAGGACTACCGGGCGGGTTCGCGATGCTCTACAAGGTGCTGAGCACGTTCGAGGAGGCCGGCCGATGCCAGCGCGGCTATTTCGTCGAATCGCTGGGCGGCGCCCAGTTCGCTGTGGCATCGACGGTTGACCGGCTGCGCGGCTACCTCGATGAGCCCGGCTCTTTCGAAGACCCGACGCGACCCGAATACCGGGCGGTGGTGTTGGCTGCCGCCGACCCGGCCAACCCGTACGGCGCCGCGCTCCCCTGGCCGTCCCGCGCGCCGGAGGAAGACGGCGGTGCCCGGCCGGGCCGCAAAGCCGGAGCGCTGGTGGTGCTGGTCGACGGCAACCTGGTCTGGTTTGTCGAGCGCGGCGGGCGTTCGCTGCTGAGCTTCCGCGACGATCCCGAGGTCAACCGCGCGGCCGGCGTGGCGCTGGCCGCGCTGGTAACGACCGGGCGGGTCAGTTCGATCCTGGTTGAAAGAATCAACGGCGTCGCGGTACTGGGGCTCGACGTCTCCGCGCCGGCCGTGAGCGCGCTGTCCGACGCCGGGTTCGCTCGCACTCCACGCGGACTGCGGCTGCGATAGCGCATGCCCGAGGGTGACACGGTCTGGCACACCGCAGAAACCCTGCGGCAGGCACTGGTCGGTCGGACGCTGACGCGATGCGATGTGCGGGTACCGCGCTTTGCGACCGCTGACCTGACCGGTCAGGTTGTCGACGAGGTGTACAGCCGCGGCAAGCATTTGTTCATTCGCGTCGGACCTGCCAGCATCCACTCGCATCTGAAGATGGACGGCAGCTGGCGGGTGACTTCCCGGGCGGTGCGTAACGAGCACCGGATTCGGATCATCTTGGAAGCCGGCGATATCCGCGCGGTCGGCATCGACCTGGGCGTGCTGGAAATCCTCGACCGCGCCCACGACGGAGACGCGGTCGCACACCTGGGACCCGATCTGCTGGGGGCCGACTGGGACCCACAGCTCGCCGCGACCAACCTGACGGCACGCCCAGATCGACCGATCGCCGAGGCGCTGCTGGACCAGCGGGTGCTGGCCGGGATCGGCAATGTCTACTGCAACGAACTGTGTTTCGTCAGCGGACGTCTGCCTAGCGCGCCGGTAAGTGCGGTCAGCGACCCGCATCGGCTGGTGTCCCGCGCCCGCGACATGCTGTGGGCCAACCGTTACCGCTGGAACCGGTGCACCACCGGCGACACCCGGGCCGGCCGGCAACTGTGGGTCTATGGGCGAGCCGGGCAGAGTTGCCGTCGCTGCGGCACACGCATCGACTATGACGACAGCGGCGAGCGGGTGGCGTACTGGTGCCCGGCCTGCCAACGCTAAACACCCGGGGCATGTCCGTTCGGTTAACGATCGGGCTCGCGGGTTTTGGGCGCGCCCAGAGTTTCGCCAGTCCGGTCGAGGCATGCAATGATCGCAATGTCAGCGGCTTGGCATGCCGTCCGCAACTCTTGCTTCCCCTTAGTCGGAGAGGTTCAGGAATGACGACCACCCAATTGCGCTCGCCCATCGCTGCGCGATCACTGCTGGCCGGCCTCGTCCTGATGGTCGCGCTGTTCAGCGCTGTGGGCGTAGTAGTCCCAACCGCGCATGCCGACGCGGTCGACGGCAATTTCATCAACGCGCTGGGTACTAGAGGCATCACCTTCGCGAACCCGCAGGCCGCGATCATCGCCGCTCACGAAGTCTGCGATGAACTCGACAGCGGTAGGGCCTCGAGCGACGTCGCGAATGACGTGATGCAACAAAGCAGTTTGGACGGCTATCACGCCGGGTTCTTCGTCGGCGTCAGCATCGCCGCGTTCTGCCCGCGGCATGCAGGGTCCTGATGGCGCGCGCCGAGCGCCATCGGAAGGCCCCCGCTGTACACTCAACTAACGACTCTTACGGAGAAGCATTAGTGATCACGAAAATATTGTTCGGCGCGGCGATTGCGCTCGCTGCTGCGGCGGGGGTGGCAACACCGGCCAGCGCCGACCCGAGCGCGTTCGGCACCCTCGGCTGCAGTTGCACGCCGCCAGTCGCGGCACCGGATAGCAAGGCTCCAGTCACGGACCAGGTGGACCAAGGAATCAAGAACGGCCTTGGCTATCTGAAAGCGCCTCCGCCAGCCCCCAACAACTCCTGAGCCGCTGCGCCGGATTGCTCATCCCGCCGATGGCGGTGGGTCCACCACCTTCCCCTTGAGCTCGGCACCGATCGCAATATCTTCGTACTTTTGCTCCTTACGCTTGCGCCAACCACTGCCTGCCGAAATCGGCGGCGGCATGAGCGGCGGCAGCATGGGCAGTCCGGATTCGCCCGCGGAGAGCGGCGATGCGGCCGAGGCGAGTTGCACTGGCACTTGCTGACCGGGCAGCAATCCCACCACGGCAGGCGGCGCGGTCAGCTTGCCAATCGACACGCCGACACCCGTCGCCGCCGACGTGGACGCTTGACCGAGTCCAGCGGCACCTAACGCACCCGGGCCTAACGTACCCAGCCCAGCCCGACCTAAGCCACCTAACCCACCCGCTGCTCCCCCTCCGAGCGCCGACTCACCCTCCGACACGCCCTGGCCAATCTGGGCGTTCACACCCGACAGGGCTTGGGCCGATTGGTTCTGCGCCAGATAGCTGAGCATGTTGATCGGAAAGCCGGACGAGATGAACTGGTTGATGTACGTGTTCACCTCTCCAGGAATGCCAACGGTGGGGTCGAAGGCAGTGGGGAAGGCCGCAGCGGGGGTGGCCGCCGAGACCGTGGGCGACGACGAAGTGGTCGCGGCGGACACTGCGCTGGACTGCTTGGCCGTCCCCGCAGGATTGGTAGTCGAGGATGGCGAGGAGAACTGCGGCAGCGTGCTGGCTTGTGCCGAGGCCGCCTGATAGCGAGTCATCGCCGCCGAGTTGTTCGCCCACATGCTCTGGTATTCGGCTTCGGTTTCGGCGATAGCCGGAAGATTCCTCCCGAACCCGTTGGTGGCTAACAACTGCGCTAGCAACGCCCTGTTGGCGCTGACTTGCCCAACAGGAACCACCGCCGCGCGGACGGAATTGACTGCGCTTGCGGCGGCCTGCGCCGAAGCGGCTGTCTGCTGGACTTGCTGCGCTGTCGTGCGCAGCCAGTTCACGTAGGGTTCAACGGCCTGGACCATCGCCGTCGAGGACGCACCACGCCAGGTCCCAACCAGAGACGACAGCGTGGCGCCATAGTTTTCGGCAGAGTCCTCCAGATTTGCGCCGAGCTGTTGCCACGCCTCGGAAGCCTCGATCAGCGATTCCGCACCCGGTCCCGTATGGATCAGCGCAGAGGTGACTTCGGGAGGCAAGGTCGTGAACTCCATGACTCCAAAGATCGACTACTGTGGGAAAACTTTTGGAACTTTGGGTTGACTAGGGTGAAAAAAACCCTGAAACATTGAGCTTCGGACGTTACCGGCCGAACCGGCCAATACGAGCTTAGATCACGAGATGGCGTCGATCGCGGTCAATAACCGCGACTTGAACTCGGCCGGAATGGGGATATATCCGTGTTCAGTCAGGTCATTCTGGCCGGCGCCGATCGCGCTTAGCAGGAACGCCTTCACGGCCGTACCGACCTGGGAATCGTGGTACTTCGAACACACAATCTCATACGTTGCCAGCACGATCGGGTACGACCCGGTCTGGTTTGGCCGGTAGAACGAGATCGTGTCGAAGGCTAGGTCGTTGCCCTTCCTCATAAACCACGCGGAAGAAATCGTCCTTCCCACCGTCTCCGGGCTGATCGCTACCGGCTCCGGACCCGCCGTCGTGACGATCTTGGCCATGTCCAGGTGTTGCGCCTGGGCGAACGACCATTCGATGTAGGTGATCGCGCCTTCGGTGCTTTTGACGGCCGCGGCGGCGCCGTCGTTGCCGCGTGCGCCCTCGCCGACACCGCCGTTGAACTTCTTTCCGGCGGCAAAACCCCACGTGCCGGCGGAAGCGGTATCGAGATACCTCTGGAAATTGTCCGTGGTCCCGGACTCATCGCTACGGAAAACGACCCGAATCGGCTCAGCCGGCAGCTTGTTACCTAAGTTCAGCAGCTGGATCGCCGCATCGTTCCACATAGTGATCTGGCCGTTGAAGATCTGGGCCGCGACCGGACCGTTGAGGTTCAACGACGTCATGCCTTGGACGTTGTAGGCGATGGCAATGGGCCCAAACACCACCGGCAGATTCCACACCGGCGAGTCGCACCGCTGCGTCGCGTTGGCGTACTCGCCCCTGTTCAGCGGAGAGTCCGAGCCTCCGAAATCGGTTTGGCCGCCCATGAATTCGCTGATCCCAGCGCCGGAGCCATTGGGCGTGTAATTCACCGACTGGCCCGGGCAGGCTTGTTCGAACGCCTTGACAAAACGGGTCATTGCGTTCTCCTGGGCGGTGGAACCACTGGCCTTCAGAGTCGGCTGGCCGCCGCAGGTCACCTTCACCGGCGGCGCGGCGTTTCCTCCAGTGGCGTTGTTGTTACCGCCGCACGCCGACAAGATCACCGCACCAGCGGTCAAAATACTCAGTGCGGCGCCAAATCTCTTTAAATTCAATCTAATTCCTTCAAATGGAACGATGCGATGATCGACGCCGGCCTGGCCGCAGCCCGCCTAACTGCTGTCCTCCGCGCAGCCATGACGCATGGTAACAAGATTCGCCCTTCAGCAATTGCGCCCGGTCATCGTCGGATTCCCGATTTCAGCCTCAGTTTCCAAGCTGTTTACAGTTCCGACAGGCGTCTACCGTCAACGACCGTGCGCGGCGAAAAACTGTGCGATGCCTTCCGACGCGGCGAACGCGTGGGTGGTGGGCCCGATGATCGCCTTGGGCTGAGCCGGCTGGAGCGGCGCTGGCGTTCGATCGTCGGCGAAGATCGGAATCCCTCAGCTAATCGAGGTGTGCTGTTAGTCACATGCTAAGTAGCTTTTCAGCGGCGTGTCGAGTAAAACCGCCAGCGCAGGATGAGCAAGCTCGCGACACGGCACGTTGCTCACCGGGCGGGGCCGTCTCCCGGCACGTACCGTGGAATAGAAATTGCCGATTGGCGGTTGGTCATCGCTGACTGGCCTGTGACCCCGATCACCGACACGGCAGGTCGACGCGTTAGTCACTGAGGAAACACCGACGACGTAGCCGGATATCGGCTAACGACCTCGCCGGATTACTGAAGGGCACCAGGGTGCTAACACTGCAGAACCACGTCAGCCTCAGCAATCTGACAACTTTCCGCTCCCTCAACGCCGGCGGGCTGACGGCGCGGGCCTGGGAGACTTTGCGCGCCGCCGTTCAGGGCGTGGCACTCCCGCGGACCGCGGGGCCTATCCGGAATGAGGCAGGCAAGGCCGCCCTTTCGGCATGGCCCGATCAAGACCTACCGCGTATGCGTCGCGGCGCCGAGCGCTGCTAGCGCGGAGGACAAAGCCGTCGCGAACTGACGAACCGTCGCATAGCTCCACTCACTGGATCCTGGAATTCGATGCGCTGCGCCAATAACTGCAGCGGCTGGCTGAAGTCGTCGTCCGGTACGCTAATAACGTTGGGGTACAACGGATCTCCGTAGATCGGCATTCCGAGCGAAGCCATATGCACCCGCAGCTGATGAGTACGTCCGGTGCGCGGCGTCAGCCGGTACACGCCGTCCGGCGATATCGACTCCACCAGCGTCTCGGCGTTGGGCTCGCCAGGTTCTTCGACGGCTTGTAAGTGGCCGCGGCGCTTGACGATTCGGCTCTGCACCACTCGGGGTAACGTCACGTGGGGGTTGGCCGCTGCCCTCGCCACATACGTCTTGTGAACCGCACCGCGGGCGAACATCGTCTGGTAGGCCCCCCGAAGCTCGCGCCGGGCGGTGAACAGCAGCACCCCTGCGGTCAGCCGGTCCAGCCGATGGGCCGGGCTCAGCTCGGGTAACCCCAGTTCTCGGCGCATCCGCACCAGCGCGGTCTGGGCGACGTGGCGCCCGCGCGGCATGGTGGCCAGGAAGTGCGGCTTGTCGACAACCACGATGTCCTCGTCCTGATAGAGCACGGGGATGTCGAACGGCACCGGCACCTCGTCGCGCAGGTCCCGGTAGAGGTAGACGCTGGCACCAGCCGGCAGCACGGTGGCGGGATCGAGCACGACACCGTGCCGGTCGACGACCTCGCCGGCGATCGCCTTGGCGGCAACCTCGGACCCGAACCGGGTAAGCAACTCGTCGCCCAACGGTCCACCGCGCACCCTCAGCCGCGCCGGTCCCAATCCGTCGCGTGGCGGGAGCGGCAGCTGCCTCACGGTCGGCTCAATTTAAGGGCACCGGCTCGAGGATCTCCGCGCGGGCCTCGGGAGCGCTGGCCCGCAGTGCATCCGCCGACGCGTCGTCGGGTTGGGCCTGCGACAGCACCTCGGCCTCCACTCGCGCCGTATAAGTGTCGACCTCGCGGTCGACGTCAGCCTGGGTCCAGCCCAGCACCGGCGCGACGATGTCGGCCACCTCACGCGCGCAGTCGACGCCTCGGTGGGGATACTCGATGGCGATTCGTGTCCGCCGGGCCAGGATGTCTTCCAGGTGCAACGCGCCCTCGGCGACGGCAGCGTAGAACGCTTCGACCTTCAGGTAGCCCGGTGCCGCGGTGATCGGGTTGAGCAGTTCGCGACGGTCGGCGGCCAGTGCCAGCACTTCGCTGAGCAGCGAGCCGTAGCGGTCCAGCAGGTGACGCACCCGGTACGGGTGTAGTCCTTCGAGCGCACCGACGTGCTCGGTCTGGTTGATCAGCGCGAAGTAGCCGTCGGCGCCCAGCAGGGGCACTTTCTCGGTAATCGATTGCGCGACTCGAGCCGGGATGTATTGCGATGCGGTGTCGATCGCATCGGCGGCCATCACCCGGTAGGTGGTGTACTTGCCGCCGGCGATGGCGACCAAGCCGGGAGCGGGCACAGCCACGGCGTGCTCACGCGACAACGTGGACGTGTCCTCGCTCTCCCCCGCCAGCAGCGGCCGCAACCCCGCGTACACCCCGTCGATGTCGGCATGGCTCAACGGGGTGGCCAACACGGTGTTGACGGTGCCGAGGATGTAGTCGATGTCTGCCTTGGTGGCCGCCGGATGCGCCAGGTCCAGTGCCCAATCGGTATCGGTGGTCCCGATGATCCAGTGGTTGCCCCACGGGATGACGAACATCACCGACTTGTGGGTGCGCAGGATGATCGCCACGTCGCTGACGATCCGGTCTCGCGGCACGACGATGTGCACTCCTTTGGAGGCACGCACTTGAAATCGTCCACGCTGCTTGGACAATGCCTGAATCTCGTCGGTCCACACCCCGGTGGCGTTGACGACGACGTGACCGCGGACTTCGGTGACGGCGCCATCCTCGGAGTCGCGCACCCGCACGCCGGTCACCCGATCGCCTTCGCGCAGCAACGAGACCACTTGAGTCGACGACCGGACCACCGCGCCGTAATGCGCGGCGGTCCGCACGACGGTCAGGGTGTGCCGGGCATCGTCGACGACGGTGTCGTAGTAGCGGATACCGCCGATCAGCGCGCTGCGCCTCAGACCGGGGCACAGCCGCAACGCACCGGCGCGCGTCAAATGCTTCTGCCCCGGAACGGATTTCGCGCCGCCGAGTTCGTCGTACAGCACGAGGCCGGCCGCGACGTAGGGCCGCTCCCACCACCGCTTGGTCAGTGGGTACAGAAAAGGCAACGGCTTGACGAGATGCGGCGCCAACGTTGTCAACGACAGCTCGCGCTCGAAGAGTGCTTCACGGACCAACCCGAATTCCAGTTGCTCCAGGTAGCGCAGCCCGCCGTGAAACATCTTCGAGGACCGGCTCGACGTGCCGGAGGCAAAGTCACGCGCTTCGACCATCGCCACTTTCAGCCCACGGGTGGCGGCGTCCAGCGCGGACCCCGAACCCACCACGCCACCACCGATGACCACGACGTCGAATTGTTCGCTGCCGAGCCGCTCCCAGGCCGTGGCGCGCTGCTCGGGTCCTAAGAACGAACCCGGCCGGGTCTGCTCGCTCCCCGCTACGCGAATCGGGTCGCTCACGGCACAGGTCTCCTGTCGGTTACTCGTCAGTAGGGCACTGGCTCCCAAGGCTACCTGGGGTCAGTCCAGGTCGTCGTGCGCCATCAACCGCCGCGCTGCCTCGGTGATCGAACCCGACAGCGACGGGTAGACGGACAATGTTTCGGCCAGCTGGTTGACGGTGATGCGGTTCTGCACGGCCATCGCGATCGGCAGGATCAGCTCGGATGCGATCGGCGCGACCACGACGCCGCCGATCACCACACCGGTGGTCTGACGGCAAAAGATTTTGACGAAGCCTTGCCGAAGGCCCGACATCTTGGCCCGTGCATTGGTCTGCAACGGCAGCTTTATGGTCCGGGCCAGCACCGACCCGTTGTCGATCGCCGATTGCGGGATCCCGACCGCGGCGATCTCGGGCCGGGTGAACACCGCAGCGGCCACGGTGCGCAACCGGATGGGGCTGACCGCCTCTCCCAACGCGTGCCACATCGCGATGCGGCCCTGCATCGCGGCGACCGACGCCAGCAACAGCAGGCCGGTGCAGTCCCCGGCGGCGTAGATGCCAGGCACCGACGTCCGCGATACCCGGTCGACGGTTAGGTGGTTGCCACGGCCCAGCTCGATGCCCACCCGTTCCAGGCCCAGGCCGCTGGTGTTCGGCACCGACCCGATCGTCATCAGCGCGTGGCTGCCCTCCACCGTGCGACCGTCGGTCATCGTGACCAGCACCCCGGAGTCGGTGCGGGTGACCGACTCGGCCCGCGCATTCTTGACCAGCTGAACGCCGCGTTCGGCGAACGACTCCTCCAGCACCCGGGCGGCGTCGGCATCCTCGTACGGCAGCACCCGGTCACGGCTGGCCACCACCGTGACATCAACGCCCAATTCGGTGTAGGCGTTCACGAATTCGGCGCCGGTCACACCGGAACCCACCACGATCAGGTGATCCGGCAGTGTGTCCAGGTCGTAGAGCTGGCGCCAGGTCAGGATGCGTTCGCCGTCGGGCAGCGCTGACGGCAACATCCGCGGGCTGGCGCCGGTGGCGATCAAGACGACGTCGGCATCGTAGGTACTCGTAGTGCCGTCGGCTGCGGTCGCCTTGACGCAGTGGGTTGCCAGACCGGGACTCGCATCGATCAGCTCACCTCTGCCGGCGACAACCTCGACACCCGCGCTGACCAGTTGGGAATTGATGTCGGCGGACTGGGCATTGGCCAGCGTCTTGACCCGTTGGTTGATCTCCGGCAACGAGATCTTGGCGTCGTCGATGTCGATGTCGAAGCCCAATCGCGGCGCCCGGCGAAGTTCGGTGCGCACGCCGGTAGAGGCGATAAACGTTTTCGATGGCACGCAGTCGACCAGCACGGCCGCCCCGCCGATGCCGTCCGAGTCGATGACGGTGACCTGAGCGTCGCGCGCCGCCGCGACGAGTGCCGCCTCGTAGCCGGCCGGCCCTCCCCCGAGGATCACAATGCGGGTCGCCACAGCCCCTAACCTAGCCCGGCGTCGATGCTCGCCGCAGCGCGTCGTGAGAAGGAGCCGGACAATCAGATCTAGCTAACCTGTCGGATCACCGCCGCGCCCGCGGCAGCCGTTTAAGCTTTCCCCGTGCCGCTCTACGCTGCCTACGGGTCGAATATGCATCCCGAGCAGATGCTGCAGCGCGCACCCCATTCGCCGATGGCCGGAACCGGTTGGTTGCACGGCTGGCGCCTGACGTTCGGTGGCGAGGACATCGGCTGGGAGGGCGCGCTGGCCACGGTCGTCGAGGATCCGACCTCGAAGGTGTTCGTCGTGCTCTACGACATGACGCCCGCCGACGAGAGCAACCTCGATCGATGGGAGGGTTCCGAGCTGGGGATCCACAAGAAGATTCGCTGCCGCGTGGAACGTTTGTCGTCGGATACGACCACCGATCCAGTCCTGGCGTGGCTGTATGTGGTCGACGCCTGGGAGGGCGGTCTGCCGTCGGCGCGCTACATCGGCGTGATGGCCGACGCTGCGGAAATCGCCGGCGCGCCAGACGAATACGTGCACAACCTGCGCACCCGTGAGGCACGCAACATCGGTCCGGGAACCTAAATCGCGGCGGCGGACTGCTCGACGATGTTCGCCATCAGCCGCACCCCGATCGCCAGCGCGCGCTCATCGAGGTCGAACGTCGGCTGGTGCAGGTCCAGCTGCGGACCATGGCCCGACCAGACGCCCAATCGCGCCATCGCGCCGGGTACTTCCTCCAAATACCAGGAGAAGTCCTCGCCGCCGCCAGACTGCCTGGTGTCGGTCAGCACGTCCGGGCCGACCGCTTCGATGGCGTGGGCGATGATGCGCGTCGAGATTTCCTCGTTGACCACCGGCGGCACGCCCCGGTTGTACTGCAGGGTGTGCTCGATACCCAGCGGCGACAGCAGGGCGGCCACGATCTCACGCACGATGCCCTCGAGGCCCAGCCAGGTTTCGCGGCTGGCAGTGCGAATGGTGCCCGCCAGCACGCCGGTCTGCGGGATCGCGTTGGCGGCCACCCCCGCATTGACCGCGCCCCACACCATCACGGTGCCGTTGCGTGGGTCAATGCGGCGTGACAGCACACCGGGCAACCCGGTGATCAGCGTGCCCAGTCCGTAGACCAGGTCGGCGGTCAAGTGTGGGCGCGAGGTGTGGCCGCCCGGCGAGTACAGGGTGATCTCGATCATGTCGGCCGCCGATGTGATCGGTCCGCCTTTCACCGCGATCTTGCCGACCGCCAGCCGGGGATCGCAGTGCAAGGCGAAGATCCGGCTCACTCCGGACAGCGCGCCGGCGGCGATCGCGTCGATCGCGCCGCCGGGCATCAGCTCTTCGGCGGGTTGGAAGATCAGCCGCAGCGCAATCGGCAGTTCCGGCACCCCTGCCAGCGCCAGCGCGGTACCCAGCAAGATCGCGGTATGGGCGTCGTGGCCGCACGCATGCGCCGCGTTGGGCATCGTCGATTCATACGGGGCGCCGGTCCGCTCGGCCATCGGTAACGCGTCCATATCGGCCCGCAACGCAATCCGAGGCTCCTGCTCAGGACCGAAATCGCAGGTCAGCCCCGTGCCGCCGGGTAGCACCTTCGGGTTGAGACCCGCGTCGGCCAACCGTTCGGCGACAAATTGTGTGGTGGCGTACTCCTGGCGGCCCAACTCCGGGTAGCGGTGGATGTGTCGCCGCCAGGCGACCAAGTCGTCGAAGTGGGCTGCCAGCCACGATTCAACGCTGTCGGCAAGGCTCATTTGCGCCGCTCCTCACGAGCCGCCAGCACCCGATTGCGTTCGTCCGGTGACTCGGCAAGACGAACAACGGTGCGCGCCAACATGATTGCGCCGTCGATGACGGCCTTGTCGGCACTCGGACCGATCGCGGCCGCGGCGAAGTCGGGCTGATGCAAGGAAGCGCCGCCGGCATCGACGGCAACCATTGGATGGATTCCCGGCAGAAGTTGCGTGACGTTCCCCATGTCGGTACTGCCCAACGGGTGCGCCGCCTCGATTTCCTCGTCGACGGGCGCGCGCCCAAGCCGCGTCATCTCGGTGCGGACGGCGCCGGCCAGCCAGCGGTCGGGCTTGAGCGCGGCGTACATCGGCTCGGTGGGCTCGACGCTGTAGTCACAGCCGGTGGCCACCGCACCGGCCAAGAAACAGTCGCCCACCTTGGCTTCCAGTTCGGCAAGCGACGACGCCTCGGTGGCGCGCATCGTGTACTGCAGTTCGGTCCGGCTCGGGATGACGTTCGCGGCCTGCCCGCCGTCGGAGACGATGCCGTGCACCTGCTGGCCCGGTGCCAGCTGTTGACGCAGCAGCCCGATGGCCACCTGGGCGACGGTGACGGCGTCGGCAGCATTCACACCCAGGTACGGCGCAGCCGATGCATGAGCTTCCCGGCCGCGGTACTCCACACGGACCGCAGACAACGTCAGCGACCGGGCGGCCGCGATGTCCACCGGCCCGGGATGCATCATCACCGCCACCGCCAAGTCGTCGAAGACTCCGGCGTTGAGCAGCAACACTTTTCCACCGCCGAACTCCTCGGCCGGTGTGCCCAGCAGCGCAACCGTCAGGCCCAGTTGGTCGGCGACCTCGGCCAGTGCCAGCGCGGCGCCCACTGCCGACGCGGCGATGATGTTGTGCCCGCAGGCATGACCGATGCCGGGCAGCGCGTCGTACTCGGCGCACACGCCAACGGCCAACGGACCGCTGCCGAAGTCGGCGCGGAAGGCGGTGTCCAACCCACCGGCTGCCGCGGTGATCTCGAAACCACGCTCAGCCACCAACGCCTGCGTCTTGGCGCAACTGCGGTGCTCGGCGAACGCCAGCTCCGGTTCGGCGTGGATCGCGTGGGACAGCTCGATCAGGTCCGTGCCACGGCGCCGCACCGCGTCCTCGACGCGGTCCAACACTGGGATTGGGGCCATTCTCGCAGTATCTCACCGACTAAGCTCGCCGACTGTGCCGCCTGTGAATGACGGTCAACCCGACCCCGACACGCTCGCCCGGCGGGCCGCGCAGTTCATCGCCGGGGGCACCGGCGTCGCCGAACACGATGTCGCGATCGTCCTGGGGTCAGGGTGGGCGCCGGCTGTCGCCGCGCTGGGAGCGGCCGCCGCGGTGCTGCCGATGGCCGACCTGCCCGGCTTCACCCCTCCGACCGCGGTCGGCCACACCGGACAGGTGTCGTCGGTGGGTATCGGTGCACACCGCGTGCTGGTGCTTGCCGGCCGTGTCCATGCTTACGAGGGCCATGACCTGCTGCACGTCGTGCATCCGGTGCGGGCGGCGTGCGCAGCGGGTGCGCGCGTCGTCGTGCTCACCAACGCGGCCGGTGCAGTGCGCCAGAACTTCGAGGTGGGCCAACCGGTGCTGATCAGCGACCACCTGAACCTGACCGCGCGGTCTCCGCTGATCGGGGCCCAGTTCGTCGACATGGTCGACGCTTACGCACCGCGACTGCGGGCACTGGCCCGTGAGGTCGACCCGACGCTGGCTGAAGGCGTGTACGCCGGGCTGCCCGGGCCGCATTATGAGACGCCCGCCGAGATCCGGATGCTGCGAACACTGGGCGCCGATCTGGTGGGCATGTCCACCGTGCACGAAACGATCGCGGCGCGCGCGGCCGGCGCAGAGGTCCTGGGCGTGTCGCTGGTGACGAATCTGGCGGCCGGGATCACCGGTGAGCCACTCAGCCACGCCGAGGTACTCGCCGCCGGCGCGGCCTCGGCGACCCGGATGGGCGCTCTACTGGCCGACGTGGTCGCGCGGCTCTGAGGGCTGGCGTGACACCGCGGGATTGGATCGCGCACGACCCCGACCCGGTGACGGCCGCCGAGCTCGCCCGGTGCG
Source organism: uncultured Actinomycetota bacterium (assembly GCA_963751315.1). Classification (GTDB taxonomy): domain Bacteria; phylum Actinomycetota; class Actinomycetes; order Mycobacteriales; family Mycobacteriaceae; genus Mycobacterium. Next base: position 137,859 of record CAVVUH010000021.1, read on the forward strand.
ATCACGCCGAACTGGCCGCACGGTTCGCCCGGCCGCTGACATTCGGCACCGCGGGCCTGCGCGGCCCGGTCCGGGGTGGGCCGGACGCGATGAACCTCGCCGTGGTGTTGCGCGCCACCTGGGCAGTCGCAACGGTACTCAGCGGTCGTGGCCTCGGCCGTTCGACGGTGATTGTCGGGCGCGACGCTCGGCACGGCTCGGCCGCATTCGCCGTAGCAGCAGCCGAAGTGCTTGCCGCCGCCGACTTTTCAGTGGTGCTGTTTCCGGACCCGGTGCCCACACCGGTGCTGGCGTTTGCCGTACGGCACACCGGCGCAGCGGCAGGCATCCAGATCACCGCATCACACAATCCGCCGGCCGACAACGGCTACAAGGTGTACGTCGACGGGGGCATTCAGATCATCTCCCCCACCGACCGCGAGATCGAAACCGCCATCGCCGTCGCCCCCTTCGCTGACGAGATCGCCAGGGCGCACGTCGAACCGGCTGACGCAGATCTGGTCGAACATTACATCCAGCGGGCCGCCAGGGTCGGGCGCGCATCGGGGTCGCTGAGGGTGGCGCTGACACCCTTACACGGGGTGGGTGGCGCGGTGGCCGTCGAAACGCTGCGACGGGCCGGCTTCGTCGACGTGCATACCGTCAGCGGCCAGTTCAGGCCCGATCCCGACTTCCCGACCGTCCGCTTCCCGAACCCCGAAGAACCTGGCGCCACGGACGCGCTACTGGCGCTGGCCCAAGACGTCAACGCCGAGATCGCGATCGCGCTGGATCCCGACGCTGATCGCTGCGCGGTCGGGATAGCCACACCGGCGGGTTGGCGGATGCTTTCCGGTGACGAGACCGGTTGGCTGTTCGGCGATTTCATCTTGTCGAGGACCGAACCGGGCAAGCTCGCCACGAGTGTGGTGGCGAGCACCGTGGTGTCGTCGCGGATGCTGTCCGCCATCGCCGCGCACTGGGGCGCACGCCACGTGGAGACCCTGACCGGCTTCAAATGGCTGGCCCGCGCCGATGCCGACTTACCCGGCAGCACATTGATCTACGCCTACGAGGAGGCAATCGGGCACTGTGTCGACCCGGCCGCGGTTCGGGACAAGGACGGCATCAGTGCCGCAGTGCTCGCCTGCAATCTGGTGGCGACGCTGAAACAGCAGGGGCGCTCGGTGCTCGACGCTCTGGATGAGCTGGCCCGCCGTTTCGGTGTGCATGTCGGCGCAGCGGTGTCACGGGCGGTGGCCGACGCGAACGAGGCGACCGCACTGATGCGCCGGTTGCGGGATTCGCCGCCGAGTCGTCTGGCCGGATTCGCCTCGACTACAACGGATCTGTTGCAGCGCCCAGGCCTGGATCGCACCGATGCACTGATCTTCGCCGGCGGCGACGCCGACATGTCAGCACGGGTCGTGGTCCGACCGTCGGGCACCGAGCCGAAAGTCAAGTGCTACATCGAAGTTCGATCTGCGGTGGCCGAGGATCTGGCCGCTGCTCGTCGTCGCGCCACCGCGCTCTGCGACGAACTGGCGTCGTCGGTGCGGCACTGGTAGCCGCGCCGGCGACGATGACTCAGCGCGGCCCGAATTGGCGGTCGCCGGCATCGCCGAGGCCTGGGAGGATGTACGCCACGTCGTTGAGGCGCTCATCGATGGCCGCGGTGAACAGCCGCACGTTTGGCGCTGCTTTCTCCAGCGCCGCAATGCCTTCCGGCGCCACCACCACACACAGCGCGGTGATATCGTCGGCGCCGCGGCGCTGCAGCAACCCGATGGTGTAGGTCATCGACCCGCCGGTGGCCAGCATCGGGTCGAGGACAATTACCGGTTGGCTGCGCAGATCGTCGGGCAGTGACTCCAGATACGGCACGGGCAACGCCGTTTCCTCGTCGCGGGCGACACCGACGAAGCCCACCCGCGCCTCCGGTAGCAGCGCATGCGCCTGATCGACCATGCCCAGCCCGGCCCGCAACACCGGCACCAGCAGCGGTGGATTGGCCAGCCGTGTTCCGACCGTCTCGGCCAATGGTGTGCGCACAGTGACCGTCTCGCGGGGCGCGTCACGAGTGGCCTCGTACACCAGCATCAGGGTCAGGTCACGCAGCGCAGCACGAAACCCCGCACTATTGGTGTGCTCGTCGCGCAGTGTGGTCAGCCGGGCCGCGGCCAGCGGGTGGTCAACGACGTGGACGCCCACGGGACCTGACCCTAGCCCGCGGCCGCGGCTCAGGCGCCGAAGAAGTTGAAGATGTCGAACCCGTAACCGACCAGGTCGATCAGCGGCTGCCCGGAGATCAGCGGCGCCCCGTCCAAGATGGCGTCCGGGCTGAGCGACGGGATGCTCGCCGTCAGGTCGGTCCACGTGGTGAGCAGCGACGCGTCCAGCTGGTTGGTGGCGTCATAGCCCGACAGCAGCGAGTCGACGAACGACGACGGCAGCGGCGACTGCCCGGCATCCTCCAGAAGGTCGTCGATCGGGCCGACGAACGTCTGCACCCCGGCGTACTCCATGCCGGCCAGCATCTGCAGCGGATCCATCTTGGGGATGAAACCGGCGACGCCGGACTCCACCAGCTGGCCCGTCGCGTCGACCTGCCAGGGGCCGGCAACACCGATCGGGTCGACCCCGTTGACTTCGAACCCGGCGCCCGGGTCGCCCGGGTTTCCGTAGGCCCAGTCGTCCGTCAAGGTCGCATACGGGCTGAAGGAGTCGTAGAAGAACTGCCCGGCGGGCCCGCCGTCGTACATGAACGCCAACGTCGGCAGCGGCGCCGGAATGTCGTAGAAGGTGGTCTGCCCGATAGTGCCGAGATCGATCATGTTGGTCGTGTCCAAGTTCACTCCGGGAGTCGGATCCGGATAGTAGGGGTGCACCGTCTCGATCCCGATGAGGGCGTTGATGTCGGCGAAGATGTTGCTGGGGTCCTCGGGAAAGTCGGCCCAGCCGTCGTACTCGCCGGTGTAGATGTCGGTGGTGAAGGGGTCGGTCGGGGTGGTTGCCAAGCTAAGCGGGATGTCCAGGAACGGAACATGTTGAGGCTCAGGGCTCAAGCTGAATTGGCCGACGCCGTCGGGAAACTGGAAACGGTCCAGGATGCCGCCAATCGGGCTGTTCGGGTCACCGAGCAGCGTGAAACTCAGGTCCCTCAGGTTCACGTTGCCGGGCGTGTTGTTGATCAGGTCGTTCATCTCAACGGTGGCGACAGTCGCGCTCTGCGAATAGCCCAGCACCGAGACGTCGTTGGCGCCGCCCGTCAAGGCCGGGACGATTTCGTTGTTCAGGATCCCGACGCCGACGTTCACCGAGTCGCCGAAACTCAGATTGTTCCAGGCCGGATTACCGGCCGGGTCGACGAGGCAGATTATCGGGCAGAACTGCTCGGGCGTGGTCAGGGGCTGAAAGGTGTAGTCGTTGTTCGGGGTCAGGTACTGGCTTAGGTAAAGCGATTCGACTGTGTTGAGGTAATCCTGATCGGGGGTGGGGTTTACAGTGCCGCCTATGATCCAGCCTTCGTTGGCGAGCAACCTGGCTTCCGCGATGATCGCTTTCACGCCGAACACGAACGCCGACGTCATCATGGACATCACGCCCATGATGGCGACGCAGCTGATCGCCAAAAGCACGTAAACCGGCGAGCGCAACCTCAGCCCTGACATCGCGACCTCCCAGCCGTATCGCGCCAGCCGAGAATTCAGCCATAGATCGCGTTCTATTGTGCCCGGCCCGGCGATTGGCAAATATCATGCGCTGTTCGAGCATCCGTCAGGACGCAATTCGCAAATTTGTCCGTCGCGCTTCACAACTCGACACGCCTGCGCGTCGACCGATGAGCGGGCGCAAGAACCATATACTCCCGCCATGCGGCGCCGACCATGGCGGAATGGCAAACGCTATCGAGCGGTCAGCCTCTTTGGTGTACTGGCGGTTTCCGCTGTGGTGATGTCGTGGCCGTCGGTTCATCAGGCCCACAAGACCGGTCCAGTCGACTTCAAGGCGGCCGCGGTTCCGACCCCCGCCCACGTCGTCGTGGTGGTGGAAGAGAATCGCTCGCAAACAAACATCATCGGAAACAAGTCGGCGCCCTATATCAACCAGCTGGCCGCAAACGGCGCGATGATGGCGCAGTCCTTCGCCGAAATGCATCCGAGCGAACCCAACTACTACGCCTTGTTTGCCGGCAACACACTGGTGAACGACAACATCTGTCCTGTCAACGCCGGCAACACACCAAACCTCGGTTCGGAATTGCTTGCAGCCGGTTACACCTTCGCGGGCTACGCGGAGAGCCTGCCTGCGGTGGGCTCGACGGAGTGCAAGGCGGGGAAGTATGCGCGCAAGCATGTGCCCTGGGTCAGCTTCAGCAATATCCCCAGCTCCTACTCGCTTCCGTTTTCCGCGTTTCCGGCCCCGGCGAACTACGCCAGCCTGCCGACGGTCGCGTTCGTCACCCCCAACCTCGACGATGACATGCACGACGGCTCGATCGCTGCGGGCGACGCTTGGCTGTATCAGAACTTGTCGCAGTACGCGGCGTGGGCGAAAGCCAACAACAGCCTGCTGATCCTGACCTGGGACGAGGACGACAACACCTCCCGGAATCAGATTCCTACGGTGATCTACGGGGCGAACGTCAGACCCGGCGCCTACGGCGAGACCATCAGCCACTACAACGTGTTGTCCACGCTGGAGCAGATGTACGGGCTGCCGAAGCTCGGCTACGCGACCAGAGCGCCCGCGATCACCGACATTTGGGGCGCCTGACCTCGAATCATCACGGGCAGCAACCGGCTAACCGCGGACTCCGTCCGGCGGCCGCGCGGCGCGTCGCTATTCTGTGCCGCATGGCTACTGACCTCGTGCCTATCCGCTTGAGCCTGACCGACGGTGACCGCTACACCGTGTGGGCGCCTCGTTGGCGCGACGCGGGCGACGAGTGGGAGGCGTTTCTGGGTAAGGATGAGGACCTCTACGCTTTTGAGACGCCCGCTGACCTGGTGGCGTTTGTACGCACCGACACCGACAACGATCTGGTGGACCATCCGGCGTGGAAAGGGCTGACCGAGGCCAACGCGCACAAGCTCGAGCCCGCCGACGACAAGCAATTCGATCTGATCGCGGTTGAAGACGTGGTCTCCGATAAACCGACCGAGGAGTCGGTGACGACGCTGGCGAACGCGCTGGCGATCGTCTCGTCCATCGGGTCGGTCTGCGAGCTGCCGGCGGTGATGAAGTTCTTCAACGGCAACCCGACCTTGGGCACGCTGTCCGGCGGAATCGGCCACTTCACCGGCAAAGCCGGTCTCAAACGCTGGCATGCCATCGCCGACGTCATCGGACGTAGCTGGGACGGCGTGCTCGCCGCGCTGGACGAGATCGTCAGCACTCCCGACGTGGAGAGCGCCGTATCGGAAGCCGCCGCCGCCGAGCTGGCCGAACCGGTCGAAGAGGAGCACCTCGAAGAAGAAGACCTGGAGACCACCACAGACGACGACGCCGACCAGGAACAGACCGAATCCGCGAGCGAGAGTGTCGATAAAACCGACGCCAAGGACGCCGAGAAAGCCCGTACCGCCGGCGACGATGTCGTGCTGGGCGGCGACGAGGACTTCTGGTTGAAGGTCGGCATCGACCCGATCCGGATCATGACCGGTGCCGGCACCTTCTACACGCTGCGCTGCTATTTCGACGACCGGCCGATCTTTCTGGGACGCAACGGTCGCATCAGCGTGTTCAGCTCGGAGCGGGCGCTGGCCAGATATCTCGCCGATGAGCACGACCACGATCTGTCCGACCTGAGCACCTATGACGACATCCGTACTGCGGCCACCGACGGCTCGCTGCGGGTCGACGTCAGCGACGACAACGTCTACGTCCTTACCGGGCTGGTCGACGATTTAGCCGACGGGCCCGATGCAGTGGACCGTGACCAGCTTGATCTGGCTGTCGAGCTGCTTCGCGATGTCGGGGACTACGCCGAGGACAACACCGTCGACGAAGCGCTTGCGACGGATCGCCCGTTGGGCAAGCTGGCGGCCTACGTGCTCGACTCCGACTCGGTGAACAAGCCCGCGCCTCCCTACGCCGCGGCGGTTCGGGCATGGGAGGACCTGGAGCGGTTCGTGGAGTCGCGGCTAAGGCGCGAATAGTGCCGCAAGCCGGCGACGACATTGGTGTGAGAGTCGCGGCTAAGGCGCGAATAGTGCCGCAAGCCGGCGACGACATTGGTGTGAGAGTCGCGGCTAAGGCGCGAATAGTGCCAGGAAGCCTGACGACGCATTCACTCGCCGTGCCGGGCGTTCGTCTGCACTACGAAGTGCGCGGCACATCTGCCGGCGGCCCTCTCCTGCTGCTGTTGGGCGCACCGATGCCGGCCGCAGACTTCGCGCCGCTGGCTGAGGCGCTGGCAAGTGATCACACCGTCGTCACCACCGATCCGCGCGGCATCGCGAATAGCCCGCTGGATGACCCGCAACAGGACTCCACGCCTGAACTGCGCGCCGATGACGTCGCGGCGATTCTCGACGCCCTGGACGCTGCATCCGCCGACGTGTTCGGCTCGTCGGGCGGCGCCGTGACCGGGCTCGCCCTGGTGTCTCGGCACCCGACGCGGGTGCGCACCCTGATCGCCCACGAGCCGCCGGTATTGGAACTGCTGCCAGACGCGGCCGCACAGCGCGCCACAACCGAAGACATCATCGACACCTTCCACCGTGAAGGGGTGGCGGCCGCGATGGCAAAGTTCATGGCCAATGCCGGATTCGACGTGCACCCCGAGGGCGCCCCGGTAGTGTCAGAGGCATCGCCCCAGCAGATCGCCCACGGCACAAGGTTTCTCGCCCACGAGCTGCGCGGCACCGCCCGCTACCTGCCCGACATCGCAGCGCTGACCCGCGGGCCCGCCAGGGTCGTCGTCGGCATTGGTGCGGCTTCCGGTGGTCTGCTCACCTACCGCACCAGCGTCGCGCTGGCCGAACAACTCGGAACACCGCCGGTCGATTTTCCCGGTGATCACGGCGGATTCATCGGGCAGCCAGTCGAATTCGCGAAGACCCTGCGCCGGGTGCTCGCGGATACCTCACATTGATATCGCATGCGATATCAATGTGAGGACCAGAGCCGTGGAGGTCGGAGGGTGCTGATGTGGCGGGTGTGGCCAGGTGCCCGCTAGCCGATCAGCACGGCGAAGCGCGGTTTGATGACTTCATCGATGATCGCGAGCCGCTCGTCGAAGGGAATGAACGCCGACTTCATCGCATTGATGGTGAACCGCGCGAGGTCACTCCAGCCGTAGCCGAACGCGTCAACGAGAAGCCAACATTTCACGGCTCATCGTCGTGTCACTCATCAGCCGGTTGTCGGTGTTGACGGTGACCCGGAACCGGGTCCGCGCCAACAGGTCAAACGGGTGCTCGGCGATGCTCTCGACCGCACCGGTCTGGACGTTGGAGCTGGGGCACAGCTCCAACGGAATCCGCTTGTCCCGCAATATCGATGCCAATCGGCCCAGTCGCACCATGCCGTCCTCGGCGACGTCGATGTCGTCGACGATCCGCACCCCGTGGCCCAGCCGATCGGCACCGCAGAACGCGATCGCCTCATGAATGGACGGCAGCCCGAACGCCTCGCCAGCGTGAATCGTGAAGCGGGCGTTGTTGTTTCGCATGTACTCGAAAGCGTCCAGGTGCCGGGTGGGCGGGTAGCCGGCCTCCGCGCCGGCGATGTCGAATCCGACCACGCCCTTGTCGCGGAATCGGATCGCCAGCTCGGCGATTTCGCGGGACAGCGCGGCGTGCCGCATCGCGGTGACCAGACAGCGCACGACGATAGGTCGCCCAGCCGCCGCGGCCGCCTTCTCCCCGTCGGCGAAACCCGCCAGCACCGCATCGACGACGGCGTCGAATGAGAGTCCGCGGTTGATGTGCAGTTCCGGGGCGAACCGGACCTCGGCGTACACCACCGAGTCGGCGGACAGGTCTTCCACGCATTCGTAGGCGACTCGGTGCAGTGACTCGGGGGTCTGCATCACCGCGACGGTGTGCGAGAACGGCTCGAGGTAGCGCTCCAGCGATCCGCTGTGCGACGAGGTCTGAAACCAGCGCGTCAGTTCATCGACCTCGGTGGCGGGCAAGCCGTCATAGCCGGTCTGGCCGGCGATGTCGATCACCGTCGCCGGGCGCAGCCCGCCATCGAGGTGATCGTGCAACAGCGCCTTCGGCGCTTGTGTGATCGTCTCCAAAGTCAGGGGCGTCGTCATCAGGTGATCCGATCGATGATCAGCGGTCGCGGGACGGGTTGCGTGTCGACGACGCTCCAGCCTGCGTCCAACTCGGCCATCGCGGGCTCGAAGCGTTCCGGGGTGTCGGTGTAGAGCGTGAACAGCGGTTCGCCGGCGGCCACTGGCTCCCCGGGACGACGGTGGATCCGGATCCCGGCGCCGGGTTGCACCAACTCACCCGGGCGAGACCTGCCCGCTCCGAGCCGCCACACCGTCAGCCCCACTGCCATCGCGTTGATATCGCCCATTCTGCCGCTCCGACCGGCGATCACGGTTTCGGAGTACTTACCAACCGGCAACGGTACGGACAAGTCACCGCCCTGCGCGGCGACCAGCGCGCGGAATCGGTCCATCGCGGTGCCGTCATGCAGCGTCTGTGCCGGATCCCGCTCGTCGATGCCGGCGATCTGGAGCATCTCGCCGGCCAGCCGCAGTGTCAGCTCCACCACATCGGGCGGTCCGCCGCCGGCCAATACGTCCAGCGCTTCGGCAACTTCAAGCGCGTTACCGGCGGCCGCGCCCAGCGGAGCGTTCATGTCGGTCAACACCGCGCAGGCCGGCAACCCATGCTCTGCGCCCAGCGCCACCATGGTCTCGGCCAGCTCACGGCACTGCGATTCCGACCGCAGCAATGCGCCGGAACCGACCTTGACGTCGAGCACCAGCGCGCTCGCACCTTCGGCGATCTTTTTGCTCATCACCGAGCTCGCGATCAACGGCAGCGACTCGACAGTGGCTGTGATATCGCGCAGCGCGTAGAGCTTCGCGTCGGCGGTCGCCAACCGGCCTGCCGCGAAGATGACCGCGCCGACCTCGCAAAGTTGTTGACGCACTTGGCTATTCGTGAGATCCGCGGTGAAGCCAGCGATGGATTCCAACTTGTCCAGGGTGCCGCCGGTATGGCCGAGTCCGCGGCCGGAGGCCTGCGGCACCGCGCCACCGCAGGCCGCGACCACCGACACCAGCGGCAGCGTGATCTTGTCTCCGACCCCGCCGGTGGAGTGTTTGTCCACGGTCCGCAGCCGATTGCCGTCGCGCGTCAAATCGGTGAAATCCATCCGCTCACCGGAGGCCACCATCGCCGCCGTCCATCGCGTGATCTCGCCGTAGTCCATGCCTCGCAGGAAAATGGCCATCAACAAAGCCGACATCTGTTCGTCGGCGATCCGCCCGTTGGTGTAGGCGTCAATGACCCAGTCGATGGCGGCGTCCGACAGCCGACCGCCGTCGCGTTTGGTCGCGATTACTGTCGGCGCGTCGAAGGTCATGTGCGACGCTCCTCGGTCCCGGCCATGCCGGCACCTTCGTCGCCGTCGCGCGTCATGTGCGACGCTCCTCGGTCCCGGCCATGCCGGCACCTTCGTCGCCGTCGCGCGTCATGTGCGACGCTCCTGCTCTCACCGGGCGAGATCCTCGGGTCCGAACGGCTCCGGCAGCAAGTCGCCGAGCCGCCGGGGCGCGTCGGGATGGTCGATGAGCAGGTCCGGTCCGCCGTGTTCCAGCAACACCTGACGACACCGGCCGCACGGCATCAGCGGCGAGCCACTTCTGTCGACACACGCCAGTGCGAGCAGCCTGCCGCCACCGGTCGAATGCAGCGCGCACACCACCGCGCACTCGGCGCAGAGACCCAGGCCATATGAGACATTTTCCACATTACAGCCGGTGACTATCCGGTGATCGTCGACCAACGCCGCTGCGCCCACCGGGAACCGAGAGTAGGGCGCGTATGCTCCATGTGCTGCTTGGACGGCCTTGTCCCGCAGCAGTTTCCAGTCAATCGTGTCGGTCACGGTCGCACTACCAACCCGTGTCTGGAATCCATCGGGCAACCCCGTTCGCTGTTGGCTAGTTCACAAGGCCACCCTAGATTCCCCGGGCCGGTAAGCGCAGGAACAACGCGCGCGGAGGCAAAGTGGCCTATAAGACCGCACGAATGGGTTTAGAGTCCACCCGACGGTTCCATACGACGGCCCACACGATGACGTTGCGTGACGTCGCAAGCGCGGCGAAGCCGGGCGCAGCGGGTCGCCACAGAAACGGAGGCGCTGATGGCGACGGCGACATCTGCGAATCCGGCCACGCCGACACCGCGGGACGGATCGTCGCGCCGACGGCGCCTACGACGAACCCTCTACCGCGGCGATCCGGGTATGTGGTCATGGGTGCTGCACCGCATCACCGGGGCGACCATCTTCTTCTTCCTGTTCGTGCATGTGCTCGACACCGCGCTGGTGCGGGTAAGCCCACAGACCTACGACGAAGTCATCTCGACTTACAAGACTCCGATCGTGGGTCTGATGGAACTCGGCCTGGTGGCCGCTGTGCTCTACCACGCGCTCAATGGGATCCGCGTCATCTTGATCGACTTCTGGGCACAGGGCACCCGCTATCAGCGGGTGATGCTGTGGGCGATCGCCGTCATCTGGTTGCTGGCCATGGTTCCGGCGACGGTGGTCGTGGGCATCCACATGATGGGACGGTTCGGATGAGCTCCCCCGACCTTCAACTGGGCCGCGGCCAGCTCGCGCCGGTGCGGCAGCGCAGCCACGACCGTCCGGCAAGCCTGGACAATCCGCGGGCGCCGCGCCGGCGGGCCGGCATGCCCAACTTCGAGAAATACGCCTGGCTGTTCATGCGGTTTTCCGGCGTCGTGCTGGTGTTCTTGGCGCTCGGGCACTTATTCGTGATGCTGATGTGGGACGACGGTGTCTACCGCATCGACTTCAACTATGTGGCGCAACGCTGGCACTCACCGTTCTGGCAGACCTGGGACCTGCTGCTGCTCTGGCTGGCGCAGCTGCACGGTGGCAACGGTCTGCGGACCATCATCGACGACTACAGCCGCAAGGATTCCACCCGCTTCTGGCTTAATGCCCTGCTGGCGTTGTCGATGGTCTTCACGCTGGTGCTGGGGACCTACGTGCTGCTGACGTTCAACCCGAACATTTCGTGAAAGGCGAGCCGTGATCCAGCAACACCGATACGACGTGGTGATCGTCGGCGCGGGCGGTGCCGGAATGCGGGCGGCCGTGGAGGCCGGACCGCGAGTGCGCACGGCGGTGCTGACCAAGCTCTACCCGACCCGCAGCCACACCGGCGCTGCCCAGGGCGGCATGTGCGCCGCGCTGGCCAACGTCGAAGACGACAACTGGGAATGGCACACCTTCGACACCGTCAAGGGCGGCGACTATCTCGCCGACCAGGACGCGGTGGAGATCATGTGCAAGGAAGCCATCGACGCGGTGCTGGACCTGGAGAAAATGGGGATGCCGTTCAACCGCACCCCGGAGGGCCGCATCGACCAGCGCCGCTTCGGCGGGCACACCCGGGACCACGGCAAGGCCCCGGTACGCCGCGCCTGTTACGCCGCCGACCGCACCGGCCACATGATCCTGCAGACGCTGTACCAGAACTGCGTCAAGCACGACGTCGAGTTCTTCAACGAGTTCTATGTGCTCGACCTGGTGCTCACCCAGACCCCGAGTGGTCCGGTCGCCACCGGCGTGGTCGCCTACGAGCTGGCCACCGGCGAGATCCACGTCTTCCACGCGAAGGCCGTCGTGATCGCTACCGGAGGGTCGGGCCGGATGTACAAGACGACGTCCAACGCGCACACCCTCACCGGTGACGGCATAGGAATCGTCTTTCGCAAGGGACTCCCGTTGGAAGACATGGAGTTTCACCAGTTTCACCCGACCGGGCTGGCCGGGCTGGGCATCTTGATCTCCGAAGCCGTTCGCGGTGAGGGTGGTCGGCTGCTCAACGGCGAGGGCGAGCGATTTATGGAGCGCTACGCGCCGACGATCGTCGACCTGGCGCCACGTGACATCGTCGCCCGCTCGATGGTGCTCGAAGTGCTGGAGGGCCGCGGCGCCGGCCCGCATAAGGACTACGTCTACATCGACGTCCGCCACCTCGGCGCGGACGTCCTGGAGGCGAAGCTGCCCGACATCACCGAGTTCGCGCGCACCTACCTGGGCGTGGATCCGGTGAAAGAGCTGGTCCCGGTTTACCCGACCTGCCATTACGTGATGGGCGGCATCCCGACGAGCATCACCGGACAAGTGTTGCGGGACAACACATCCACCGTCCCGGGCCTGTACGCGGCCGGAGAGTGTGCGTGCGTGTCGGTGCATGGCGCCAACCGGTTGGGCACCAACTCGCTGCTGGATATCAACGTCTTCGGCCGGCGCGCCGGAATCGCCGCGGCCAATTACGCCATCGGTCACGACTTCGTCGAGTTGCCGCCGGAACCGCCCGCGATGGTGGTCGGCTGGGTGGCCGACATTTTGTCGGAGCACGGCAACGAACGCGTCGCCGACATCCGCGGGGCGCTACAGCAGACGATGGACAACAACGCCGCGGTGTTCCGCACCGAGGAGACCCTCAAGCAAGCACTCACCGACATCCACGCGCTCAAGGAGCGCTATTCCCGAATCTCCGTGCACGACAAAGGAAAACGCTTCAACAGCGACTTGCTGGAAGCCATCGAGCTGGGTTTTCTGCTCGAGCTGGCCGAAGTCACCGTGGTCGGCGCTTTGAACCGCAAGGAATCCCGTGGCGGGCATGCCCGCGAGGACTATCCCAACCGTGATGACGTCAACTACATGCGTCATACGATGGCCTACAAGCAGGGCACCGACCTGCTCAGCGACATTCGGCTGGATTTCAAACCCGTAGTGCAAACCCGTTACGAGCCAATGGAACGGAAGTACTGATGAGTTCGGTTGTCGAAACCGCGCAGGGCGGGGATCCGCCGTTGCCGCCGATCCCCGAGGGCTCGGTGATGGTGACACTGAGGATCGCTCGGTTCAATCCGGAAAACCCCGACCAGTACGCGGATTCCGGTGGATGGCAAAGCTTTCGGGTGCCATGCCTGCCCAGCGACCGGATGCTCAATCTGCTGATCTACGTCAAGAGCTACCTCGACGGCACACTGACCTTTCGGCGGTCCTGCGCTCATGGAGTCTGCGGCTCCGACGCGATGCGGATTAACGGTGCGAACCGGCTGGCCTGCAAAGTGCTGATGCGCGACCTGCTTCCGAGCAAGCCCCGCAAGCAGTTGACCATTACGATCGAGCCGATCCGCGGGCTGCCGGTCGAGAAGGACCTGGTGGTCGACATGGAGCCGTTCTTCGACGCCTACCGCGCGGTGAAGCCCTACCTGATCACCAGCGGTAACCCCCCGACGCGAGAGCGGATCCAAAGCCAAACCGATCGCGCGCGTTACGACGACACCACCAAGTGCATCCTGTGCGCGTGTTGCACCACCAGCTGCCCAGTCTTCTGGAACGAAGGCAGCTACTTCGGCCCGGCCGCCATCGTCAACGCGCACCGGTTCATCTTCGACAGCCGCGACGAGGCCGCTGCCGAGCGCCTCGACATCCTCAACGAGGTCGACGGGGTGTGGCGCTGCCGCACCACGTTCAACTGCACCGAGTCCTGCCCCCGGGGCATCGAGGTGACCAAGGCCGTTCAAGAGGTCAAACGCGCGTTGATGTTCACGCGTTGAAGTCGAATGCCCAGGCTCTACACAGCTGGGAATAAGCTAATAGACAGCAGCGTTCCCTACGCTATGCAATTCGGCCAGCACCCTGCGGGAAACGCCGCCACGCCCACAACCACGCTCAACGTGAACCGCGAGCTGGCGGAGACGATGGAGCCCCGCCGGTACCAGACCAATGCAAGCCTGAGCCAGCCACCGACAAAGGCTTCACAGCGACCAGTGCGCGAGTACGTGACCAACGTCAGCTGGCGGGCGAATCGAATGACGCGAGCTGCCTGACCGGTCCACTCAGCGGACCGCAGAGTTGCCAGAACATGTGGTCCGCGCCGGCCGCCCATCCGCATCGCTCAGCTGGGGAAATCGGGCGGGCCCAGCGGGAACGCGGTTAACTAACATCAACGCTGAAGGTGCAGGTGTTGCTCCAGAGCCGGCTGCACTCACCGTCCGGATCGGGGCGATTGTCAGTGACAGCGATGCACAGCATCCCTGCCACGGCGGTGGGCAACTCGGCGTAGAGGTGGCCGTTATGGTCTGTGGTGTAGGTGAGGTAGTCGCTGATGTCCTCCCCGGGGCGCGTGATTTTGACGGCCACAATGTGATCGGGCAGGAAGTCGACGCCGATGACGACGCCGCCGCGGGTGGCGGTGATGGTCGGGGCGGTCGGTGATTCGCCTCTGTTCGGCTTGTCAGCTTTGGCGGTGGCCATGGGTTCCTCCAGAGCACCTTCGTCGAGCCGGCCCCGGGCCGAGACTTCGACCACCGATCGCGAAGGGGCTTCTCAAATCGCATACTCGGCGCACGGCTATGTGCAAGGGGTCGGTCCGGCCATCGGACCGCGCCGTCGATGCACCGGGTCGTCACCGCTCCGGCGCACGTTCCATTCGGCCACCACACCGGGGCCGATCCAGCCGATCCAGCCGTACTACCTTGTTTCGGCGCTTGCGCACCGGTCGAAGTAACCAGCAGCGCTGGGCGGGCAATCGTTTGCCGACTCCGCCGACCGCTCGCGAGCGCTTGAGCGACATTCGACAAACCACGTCACACTGTGGGCGGCTGCGCCGTCTGACTGATATGACACAGAAAACCCGCATCGAACCGCTGCCTCCGAAACGGGCCAACTGGCTCATCCGCGCCATGTACCGATACGCCAAGCGGCGCTTCGGCGAGGTCCCCGAGCCTTTCGCGGTGGCCGCGCACCACCCGCGGCTGCTGGTCGCCAATGCCGTCCACGAGACCATGTTGCAATCGGCCTCACGCAAGCTGCCGGCTAACGTGCGCGAGCTGGCGGTGTTTTGGACTGCGCGCACCGTCGGCTGCTCGTGGTGCGTCGACTTCGGGTCGATGCTGCAGCGCCTCGACGGGTTGGACATCGAGCGCCTCGAAGACATCGACAACTACGCCACTTCGCCGCGTTTCACCGACGACGAGCGGGCCGGCATCGCGTACGCCGACGCGATGACCACCGACCCACACAGCGTCACCGACGAGCAGGTAGCCGACCTGCGGGGTCGCTTCGGTGACGACGGCGTGGTCGAGCTGACGTATCAGATCGGGGTGGAGAACATGCGCGCCCGGATGAATTCCGCGCTGGGCATCACCGAGCAGGGCTTCAATTCCGGTGACAGTTGCCGCGTTCCGTGGATTACCGAGCCCAGCGAGGCGGGCGAATCCGCAGCGCAGCGCTAGAGTAGCGGCATGCAGGTCTGGGAGCTGGGGCCGGGCCGGCTCATGGTTGCCGGCGTGTTCTCAGATCTCGCCGTCCACCATCACCCCGCGGTTCAGGTGACGGTCGGTGGACGGGGGTGTTTGACAGTTACCCGAGACGGCGATGTCCACGACGTATGCCGGTTGGTTGTGGTCGGCAGCGGAGCTCGCCATGCTGTGCGGTCAGATTCGGAATCCGCCGGTTTGACGCTGTACTTCGGGCTCCAGACACCACAAGGCATAGCGCTGAACGCGTTGGCCCGTCACCGTGGGCAGCACCGCGGTATTTGGATCGTCGATGGCGGAGCGGAACTGGCCGAGGCAACGGCCACGTCGGTGGCCGCAAACGGCCCGCAGGCCGCGGCTGATTTCCTCGTCGATGAACTTTGCGGGATGGAAGGCCGATGCTCTGGTGGCCCGCGATCCGTTCACCCGCAGCTACGACAAGCGATCGAAGTCGTATCGAGCCGCGTGCCGGACCATGTCGATGTGGCTTCGGTCGCTGGTGCCGTTGCGCTATCACCCGATTACCTCGGGCGACTGTGCAAACAGCAAACCGGCATCTCGTTCTCGGCCACCATCCGTTGGGAGCGACTGGTGACCGCCGTGGGCCACCTCATCGACGGTCGCTCCGTCACCGATGCTGCGCACCTGGCCGGGTTTGCCGACGGGTCGCACGCCAACAAGGTGTGCTGGGAGATGACCGGAGCGGCGCCGCACGAATTCGCGCAAGCGGTTCGTGAAACTCAGATCTGACGGATCCATACAAGCGACCCCGTCCGGGTTAGCTCACGCTTGACGGCATGCCCGAGATGTCATCCTTTGAACGTGCCTTCTGCTGCGGCGCCGTGTGGCGTTCCAGCAGCGCGACCATCGCGCGTGAACTTCGCACCCAACGGCTAGGCCGCGACATTCTGGAAATCGGCGCCGGCAGTGGATCTGTGGCCAAGCAGCTGCTCTCCAGCAATCCCGAACTTGGTTGGACGGCAATAGATATCGACCCGCTGATGGTGCACGCAGCCGCCACGCGCCTGCGTGAATTCCCCAATGCTTCGACGAAAACGGCCGACGCGACCGCGCTGCCGTTCCCCGGCGATTCGTTCGACTCCGTCGTCAGCTGCCTGATGCTGCATCACATCATCGACTGGGAACGCGCGGTCGCCGAAGTGGCACGTGTGTTGCGACCCGGCGGGACCTTCGTTGGCTATGACCTCACCCGTACACCGCTGGCCAGTCTGTTTCACCGTTTGGACGGCTCGCCGCATCGGCTGATCGCGCCCGACGACTTCCATGACGAGGGCGCGCGCAATGGGCTGACCATCAGCCTCCAGTCCCGGCTACTCGGCCACGTAATGCGATTCGTCGCGCACAAGAACTGACATCGCGAAAGGAGCACATGCCATGTCAACACCATTAGGTATCCGCGCTCGGGCCGCAGTGGTCCGCGGCATCTTCGGGTTGCCCAAGCCGGTTCGCCGGTTGATCGCAGGGCCACCGGTACGAATCGACGGGCAGCAACTAGACCTCGACGCACAGCTCGCCCTCGCCCTCAAAAACCGTTCGGGCTCTGACGTTTTCGCCGGGACCGTGGCAGAGGCCCGGGCGCGATATGACGGGCTTCCGGGCATCATCGGGTACAGGCCGCCGGTACCTGTCGCGACGCGGGATATCGCCATCCCCGCCGAACACGGCGACATCCCAACCACCCTCTACACACCCGCAGACCTGCCCCAGCCGTCGGGCCTGCTGGTGTATTTCCACGGCGGCGGCTTCACCGTCGGCTCACGGCTGAGCCACGACCCGGTCGCCCGTTATCTGGCAAGCAACGCCGCTGTGCGGGTGCTGTCGGTCGAGTACCGACGCGCGCCGGAGCACCCGTTCCCCACTCCTGTGCAGGACGCCATCGCCGCGTTCGAATATGCGCACCACCACGCCGCCGATCTCCGTGTCGACCCAGACCGCATCGCGGTCGGCGGTGACAGCGCCGGCGGCAACCTCGCGGCCGTTACCGCGCAACATGCGGTGCGGCGAGGCGAGGCGGTCCCGGCGTTTCAGCTTCTGATGTATCCCCCGACGGATCTCAGCACGCGCCGGCCGTCGCGTGATCTCTTCGCCGAGTGCTCTACCTTCACCGAACGGAATCTCCAATGGGTAATGGCCAACTACATACCGGCGGGAACCGATCTGCGTGATCCGCGACTGTCACCGCTGCACGGCGACGTCGCCGATTTGCCACCCGCATATATCGCCAGCGCCGGTTTCGATCCGCTCCGCGACGAGGGCGAGGAATACGCTGACAAACTGCGGGCCGGCGGAGTGCCGGTATCGCTGAGCCGCCAAGCCGACCTGCCCCACGCATACCTCAACTTTGTCGGCATCGGAGGCCGGTTTGCCGAAGCCGCCAGCGAGGCGGCTGAAGCACTGCGACTCGGTCTGGCCGCCGCGCGCCCAAAGCTACGCCGCGATGACGAACATGCTCTTCAGTGATTGGCGCCCAAACGCGAACCACGCAGCGGAGAGCCGGTGAATTTGTCGGGGTTGGCGATATCCCATATCGCGCAGACCTTTCCGTCGCGCACGGTCATCGCGGTTATCCGCGGCGACATGTCTCGATACCCGTCGGTACCGGCGAAACCCGCTGTGTAGGCTCCCAGTTCGCCGTTGATCAACGCCAGCTGATTCGCGGTGAAGAACGCTGGGCCGTAACGGCGGATCAGGCCGAACATGAACCGGGCCACCTTGTCCGGCCCGTGGATGACCTGAAGGGCCGTCGACGTCTTGCCATTCGCGTCGCCGGTCAGGGTCACGTCGGGGTGCAACAACGCCACCACGGCGTCAAGATCGCCGACGGCCATGGCGGCCATCAGTTTGCCGACTACCTCGTTGTGGGTGGGATCGGGTTGCGGTGCCGGCTCCGCGGCTTTCCTCCCCAGGGCTTTGCGGGCCCGCGAGGCCAACTGTCGGGCAGCGGCTTCGCTGGTGCCCAGCACGTCGGCCACTTCCGCGAACGGCACGTTGAAGCCGTCGTGCAGCACGAACGCAACCCGCTGATCGGCGCTGAGCCGTTCCAGCACCACCATCGCCGCGAAGCGGGCATCCTCGCGGGCTACGACGCTAGACAGCGGATCAGTGTCGTCGAAGCCGGTGACCACGGGTTCGGGCAGCCAATGGCCGGTGTAGGTTTCGCGGCGGTGTGCCGCCGACCGCAATCTGTCCAGCCCGAGCCTGCTGACCACCGTCGTCAGCCAGGCCCGTAGGTCGGTGATCGCGCCGTCATGTCGATCCCAACGCAGCCAGGCTTCCTGGACGATGTCCTCGGCGTCGGCCACCGTTCCGGTCACCCGGTAGGCCACCGCCATCAGATGCGGCCTCAGTGCCTCGAATTCGGTGACCTGCGTGGAGGTCATGGCCCGAGCCTAGCCCGGTGACGGCGAGCGCCGGAACGGCGCGGTGTGGGGGTCCCCCCGCTTGCGGGGGAGAACCGGGCCATCGAACCGAGCGCTACGCTCGCGAACGAGATGACCGACAACCTCTGGCTGCACTTCGCCCGGCACGGCCCGGGCATCACGCCGCCGATCATCACGCGGGGCGAAGGCGTGACGATCTGGGACGACCGCGGCAAAAGCTACCTCGACGGGCTCTCCGGTCTCTTCACTGTGCAGGTCGGCCACGGCCGCACCGAACTGGCCGAGGTGGCTGCCCGGCAGGCGAGCACCCTGGCGTTCTTCCCGCTGTGGGGGTACGCCACCCCAACCGCGATCGAGCTCGCCGAGCGCCTGGCGCGTTACGCTCCCGGCGACCTGAACCGGGTGTTCT
This sequence comes from uncultured Actinomycetota bacterium, assembly GCA_963751315.1. Lineage (GTDB taxonomy): Bacteria > Actinomycetota > Actinomycetes > Mycobacteriales > Mycobacteriaceae > Mycobacterium. Next base: position 157,157 of record CAVVUH010000021.1, read on the forward strand.
TCACCACCGGCGGCACCGAGGCCGTCGAAACCGCCTGGAAAGTGGCCAAGCAGTACTTCAAGCTGACCGGTAAACCCGGTAAGCACAAAGTGATTTCGCGATCGATCGCCTACCACGGCACCACCCACGGCGCCCTGGCGATTACCGGGCTGCCCCGGTTCAAGGCGCCGTTCGAGCCGGTGACGCCCGGTGGCTTCCGGGTGCCTAACACGAACTTCTACCGCGCACCCGAGCTTTTCAGAGCAGGTCAGCACACCGACGTCAAAGCCTTCGGACAGTGGGCCGCGGACCGGATCGCCGAGGCGATCGAGTTCGAAGGACCCGAGACCGTGGCCGCGGTATTCCTTGAACCGGTGCAGAACGCCGGCGGCAGCATCCCGCCTCCCCCAGGCTACTTCGAACGGGTCCGGGAGATCTGCGACACCTACGACGTGCTGCTGGTCTCCGACGAGGTGATTTGCGCGTTCGGCCGGATCGGGTCCATGTTCGCCTGTGACGACTTCGGCTACGTGCCCGACATGATCACCTGCGCCAAGGGGATGACGTCGGGCTACTCGCCGATCGGCGCCATGATCGCCAGCGAGCGGTTGTTTGAGCCGTTCAACGACGGGAGCACGATGTTCGCGCACGGCTATACATTTGGCGGCCACCCGGTGTCGGCCGCCGTCGGGCTGGCCAACCTCGACATCTTCGAGCGTGAGGGCCTCAACGACCACGTCAAGAACCACGCGCCCGGCTTCCGCGCCACCCTGGAAAAGCTGTACGACTTGCCCATTGTCGGCGATGTGCGCGGCGAGGGGTTCTTCTACGGCGTGGAACTGGTCAAGGACAAGGCAACCAAGCAAATCTTCACCGACACCGAGCGCGGCTCGCTGCTCGGTCACGTGTCGTCGGCCCTCTTCCAGGCCGGGCTGTATTGCCGCACCGACGACCGCGGCGACTCCGTCATCCAGTTGGCGCCGCCCCTGATCAGCGGCCAAACCGAGTTCGACACCATCGAAGCCATCCTGCGCAGTGTGCTGACGGACGTTGGGAGTCGCCTATGACCACGCCGGCGACGATGCAGTGGGGGTGCCCCCAGCCGCGAGGCGAGGGGGACGAAGCGATGACGAGGAGCGGCGTAAATGCCCAAGCCACGCATCGACCCGATCCGGTGGCAAACACCGCCGTCACGGCCGTTACCCGAACCTGACCTCACGGCGACGCTGCACGTGGTGCCGCTCCCCGGGCCGCATCGGTGGCCCCACGATCTGTTATCTGGATTTGTAACTTCTGCAACACCAGTCACAGCGCGGCTTCCAGGAATCGGGCCGCTGATCGCCTACTCTGCACACACGATGACCTTCTTACGTAGTGCGTCATGCCTGGCAGCGGCGGCTTTCCTAGTCACAGCACCCGCCGTGGCGGGCATGCCGATCGCGGTCGCCGAGCCCAGTCCCGCGCACGACACGTGCCCGTACAAGGTGGCGACCCCGCCGGCGGTGGACTCGTCAGAAGTCCCGCAGGCCGGCGATCCTCCCCTTCCGCTGCCGGTCCCCGCGTCGCCGATCGGCGGTAACGCGCTGGGCGGCTGCGGTGTGGTCACCGCAGCCGACACCCCGCCGGTGCCCAACGACATCTCCGCCGAGGCTTGGGTGGTGGCCGATCTCGACAGCGGCGCGATCATCGCCGCCCGCGACCCGCATGGCCGTCACCGCCCGGCCAGTGTTATCAAGGTGCTCGTCGCGATGGCATCGCTCAACGAGCTCAACCTCAACAAGACTGTCGACGGCACGCCTGAAGATGCCGCCGCGGAGGGCACCCGGGTCGGCGTTGCCCCGGGTGGCACCTACACCGTCAACCAGTTGCTGCACGGGTTGCTGATGCACTCCGGCAACGACGCCGCGCATGCGCTGGCCATGCAGCTGGGCGGCATGCCGGTCTCGCTGGAGAAGATCAACATGCTGGCCGGCAAGCTCGGCGGCCGCGACACCCGTGCCGCAACGCCCTCGGGGCTGGACGGACCCGGCATGAGCACGTCGGCGTACGACATCGGGTTGTTCTACCGATACGCGTGGGAGAACCCAACTTTCGCTGGCATAGTCAACACGCGGACGTTCGATTTCCCCGGACACGCCGACCACCCCGGCTATCAGCTGGAAAACGACAACCAGCTGCTTTACCACTATCCGGGGGCGCTAGGCGGCAAGACCGGCTACACCGACGACGCGGGCCAGACGTTCGTGGGCGCCGCTAACCGGGACGGGCGCCGGCTGATTGCGGTGCTGTTGCACGGCACCCGTCAGCCGATTGCGCCTTGGCAGCAGGCCGCGCATCTGCTGGATTACGGCTTCGCGACCGCCCAGGGCACCCGGGTGGGAACACTGATCGAACCCGACCCATCATTGGTGGCCGCACTCAAAACATCGGGTAGCGGTGACGCCGTTCCGGGCGCCGCCGCGAGCGCTGCCGCAATCGTGCCGCCCGCCGAAGCGCTGCCGGTACGAGTCGGCGTGGCGGTGATCGGCACCGTCATCGTGTTCGGGTTGATCCTGGCCGCTCGCTCGATGAATCGTCGACCGCAGAACTAAGCTCACGACCGTGAGTGGCGCCCGACGGCGAGGACTATTGCTCGGGCTCGCCTTCGTGATCGCGTTGGGTTTTTTCATCCAAATCACCGGCGTCAACGACATCGTCTACTACAGCCCTCGCCTGTTCGACGCGATGGGCTTCCGGGGCAACTTCGCGCTGCTGGTACTTCCGACGATGGTTCAGGCCGCCGCGCTGGTCGCGGTGGTTCTGCTCGACCGGTTGGGTCGGCGCCCCGTCCTGCTATCCGGCATCGGCACGATGATCACCGCCGATGCGCTGCTCATCGTGGTGTTCGCCGCGCGCCTTGCCGCAATCTTCGGGTTCATTGGCGTGCTGCTGTTCACGATCGAGTTCACCTTCGGCTTCGGCGCGCTGGTATGGGTGTACGCCGGCCGCCACTTCTGGGAGAATAACGGCCGTTGTCCTGATGAATTACCCAGCGCGACAACGGATGTGCAGGCATGCCGCTGATCGCTGCTGGCACTGTGATCCTGGAGCAGGGCGTCTGCCGACCGGGCGTGGTTGGAAACGTCGGGCGAGCGGATCGTGGACTGCGGGTCCGGTCTGCCACCCCGGCCGGCCGATGTCGACATGCCCGAGGCGCTGGTAGTGCCGGGTTTTGTCGACATGCATGCGCACGGTGGCGGCGGCGCGTCATACACCGACGCCAACAACGCAGATATCCTGCGCGCGGCGATGTTTCACCGTCGGCATGGCACAACCACCACGCTGGCGAGTCTGGTCACGGCGTCACCTGCCGATCTGCTCACGGCGGTGGCTGTGCTCGCCGAGTCGACCCGCGCGGGCACCGTCGCCGGTATTCATCTGGAGGGGCCGTGGCTCAGCGCGGCGCGCTGCGGGGCGCATGATCCCACCCAGCTGCGCGACCCGACGCCTGCTGAGATCGACACGCTGCTGGCCGCAGGCGGGGGCGCAATCCGGATGGTGACCCTGGCGCCGGAACGCGCCGCAAGCAACGACGCGATCACCCGCTTCGTCAACGCCGGAGTAATTGTCGCCGTGGGGCATACGGAAGCGACGTACGAGCAGACCCGTCATGCCGTCGAGCTGGGCGCGACGGTCGGCACCCACTTATTCAACGCGATGCGGCCAGTGCATCACCGCGAGCCCGGTCCTGCGCTCGCGTTGTTGGAGGATGCCCGGGTGACCGTCGAGTTGATCGCCGACGGCGTGCACGTCCACCCGGCAATGCTACGAGCGGTGATCGAGGCGGCGGGAGCAGACCGGGTGGCGTTGGTCACCGACGCCACCGCGGCGGCGGGATTGGGCGACGGCGAATTCCGGCTGGGGGCAGTACAGATCGACGTCGTGGAGCGGGTGGCACGTGTGCGTGGGACCTCGACGATCGCCGGCAGCACCGCGACGATGGATCAGCTCTTCCGCGCCGTGGCCGGTCTCGGCTCGGACCGGGATGCGGCGCTGGCCGCCGCGGTGCAGATGACCTCGACGACGCCGGCCCGGGCGCTCGGCCTCGGCAACGTCGGCAGCTTGCGCGCCGGTGCTGACGCCAACCTTGTTGTGCTGGACCGGGATCTACGGGTCACCCGCGTCATGGCCGATGGCGAATGGCAAGCGGCCAGCTAGCTCTCATGCGTTCGGCGTCCAGGCCGAAATTCGGGGGATCCAGGCCGGGACGTTTTCCCGGTAGTTGACGTAGTCGCTGCCGTAGCGCTGAGCGAGGTGGGGTTCTTCCCAGAACCGGATGAAAGTCGCAAGGCACGCGAAGAAGATCGCAAACCACAGCAGCAGCCAACCCGACGCCGCGACAGCCGCCTCGCCGAGCAGGATGGCTAGCACGCCGCTGATCATCGGGTTGCGTACATGCCGGTACGGGCCCTGCACGACGAGGTGGACCGGTTCTCCGAGCACCTTGCCCACGCCGAGCGTTCCCTTGCCCTCTCGGTCGAACAGCAGCACCGTCCAGACCAGCAGACCCAGCCCGCCGGCGATCAGCAGGCCGCCGACCGCCGCCAATCCTGCGACCAGCGGCGAACCGTAATCCGGCAGGTGCACGTGAGGCCAGTCCAGGATCAGCGCCGGTATCAGCAGCGTCATGGTGACCGGGGCGATCAGGACCGAGATCAGATGCCGCCACCACAGCCGTCGTTCACGTGTTTCCGCAACCATCGTCGAGCCCCTTCCTTTCTGATACTTCAACCCACGTTGAAGAACGACGATACGCCGACAGAAGGGATAACGTCAACGTGGGTTGAAGTATGCTGCTGTGCATGTCAGAGGCCCGGCGTCCCGGTCGGTGGCGGACCGGCCAGCAGAACCGGCAGCGGATCATCGACGCCGCACGCGACCGTTTCATGCGCGACGGGTACGAACGCGCCACCGTGCGCGCTATCGCCGCGGACGCCGGTGTGGATGTCGCGATGGTCTATTACTTCTTCGGCAGCAAGGAAGGCTTATTCAGCGCGTCCACACTGACCGGTCCCGAGCACCCGCTGCACCAGTTGGCCACGCTGCTCGACGAAGGCCCCGACCACGTCGGCGAGCGACTGGTACGCCGTTTCCTGGAGCACTGGGACGACGGCGGCGTCTTCGAGCCGTTCCTGACGCTGTGGCGGTCGGCGGCTATCCAGCCTCAGGCCCGACAGGTGCTGCACGACACCATCGCCGGACCGGTCGCCCAACGGATCGCTGCGGAGTTCGGGGTCACCGATGCCGAGTTACGCGTCGAGCTGGTGGCCAGCCACTTAGCCGGGTTGGCTTTCGCGCGTTACCAACTCAAACTCGAGCCGATCGCGTCAACCGCCGTCGAAGACGTGGTCGGTTGGGTTGGGCCGACCGTGCAGCGCTACCTGACCGGCGACTGGACGGCGTCGCCCTCCGCATTCTCCTCGGCCCGGCCGAACAGGAACGGATAGGAAATGCCGGCGATCGCCCCGCCGATGAGCGGCGCAAGCCAGAACACCCACAGTTGCGCGGGAGCGCCGTTGGCGTTGAAGAATGCCACGGCGGTCGAGCGGGCCGGGTTGACCGACGTGTTGGAGATCGGAATGGCGACCAGGTGGATGCCGGTCAGAGTCAGCCCGATCGCCAAGCCGGCGAAGCCTTTCGGCGCCCGGGCGTCGGTCGAGCCGAGGATGACGAACAGGAACATCGCCGTCAGGACGATCTCGGCGAGAATCACCGCACCCAGTGAATAGCCACTCGGCGAGTGTTCACCATAACCGTTGGCCGCCATGTTCCCGGTGGCGCTGAAACCGGCCTTGCCCATCGCGATGAAGTAGATCACCACCGCCGCGAGCAGGCCGCCGATCACCTGAACAATCCAGTACGCGGGCAGCACTTTCCATTCCACGCGGCGAGCCAATGCCGCGCCCAGCGTGACGGCGGGGTTGAAATGTCCGCCGGAGATCGTGCCGAATGCGTACACGCCGACCAATACGGTCAGACCGAAGGCCAAGGCCACGCCAAGATAGCCAATACCCAGCGAGTAGTGGCCGGCGTGAACCTTCGCCGAGAAAATCGCACTGCCGCAGCCGCCGAGCACCAGCCAGAAGGTGCCGATCGTTTCCGCTGCCAGTTTGTGGAACAGGTTTGGTTCCGACATCGCCTACCCGCCTTTGCGTAGCGCAACTATTCGTGCCCATTAGGGTGACACGGCTGTGCGCCAAAGCACCCTGTCGTAGCCAAATTGTTTCGGGAAAGAAACGATCGCTATAGGGGCTTTGCCAGAAGGCTATCCTTTATTCCGCCGGACCAGTCGGGAAAGGCCAAGTGCTCCAACGGCACCCACCGCCGCAGCGGTCAATGCCTGCCGCGCATTAAGACCGTCGTTCAGCTGCACCCTGGGCGCGATGACCGCCGGCTCAGGCGCTTCTACCGGCGCCGCGACCAGGTTTTCCGTCGACGTCGCCGCCCACGCGGTGGCGAACAGAAGCAACCGAGCGGTGATGTAGGCGAACACCATCAACCCCAGCACCGGCCCGAATGCGGCGCCAGCCGGGCTGCGCAGCACGGACTTCAGGTAGAGCGACGCAACCACCTTGAACAGCTCGAAGCCGATTGCCGCAATCAGAGCCGCCCGTATCGAGCTGGCGAGGTTGACTGGCTCTCTGGGCAATCGGGCGATCATCCAGCTGAATACCGACCACGACACCAGCAATGAAATCAGCATCGACACACCGCGAAGAACTGCGTCCAGCACTGGCGCGTTGTGAATACCCAGCCACCCCAACACCTTGCCCATTGGCACCGCGGCGACGAGGGCACTGAGCGCGAGCGTAGCGAGGATCGCTACAAACGACGAAACCATCGCCACCAGGTCCGAGAACTTTGTGCGGATGAATCCAGTGAATCCGAGCGATTCCTCGTTCTGCTTCCACATTTCACTGAGTGCTACCCGAAGATTCGCCATCCAGTTCAGTCCGACCCATGCCGCGGCGATCAAACCGATGAAGCCGACCGAGGCCCGTGAATCGATCGCCGAACTCATCAGGTCGACCACTTGCTGCCCCAGTGCGCCCGGCACCGCGGACCTGACCTTGTTGTCGATCCCGGTCAGCACGCGGGGCTGACGCGACAGGATGAATCCGCCGACGCTGAAACCAACCATCAGCAAAGGGAACAACGCGAAGATCGTGTAGTAGGTCAGTCCGGCCGCGAAGAAGTTGCCCCTGGATTCTTCGTATCGGTCGTTGGCCCGCATCGCGTGGTCGAACCATCCGAACCGGGCCCGCAGCCGATCCAGGATTCCTGGTTTGGCCGGTTCGCTCATTACCGCAACCGCTAAGGACGTTTCGGCAGGAACCCGAGTCGGTCGTAGACCCGGTCGACCGTTTTTGCGGCCACATCCTCGGCCCGCACCGCCCCGACGGCCAGCACACCCTCCAGTTCGGCTGGGTCCGCGAGGAACTCGTCGACCCGGGCTTTGATCGGAGTCACGAATTCCACGACGGCCTCGGCGGTGTCCTTCTTCAGATCACCGTAGCCGTGCCCGGCGTAGCGCTGTACCAAGGCGTCGACGTCGACCCCGGTAACCGCGGACTGGATGCTCAGCAGATTCGACACACCGGGTTTGGCGTCCGGGTCGTACCGGATCTCGCGTTCGCTGTCTGTTACCGCGGAGCGAATCTTCTTGGCGGACAGCCCCGGAGCGTCGAGGAGACTGATCAGCCCGGCGTCGGTCGCGGCCGACTTACTCATCTTCGACGACGGGTCTTGCAGATCGTAGATCTTGGCGGTCATCTTGGGGATGAGTAGGTCGGGAACCACGAATGTGTCCGGGAACCGGCTGTTGAATCGCTGGGCGATATCGCGGGCCAGCTCCAGATGCTGACGCTGGTCTTCACCGACAGGTACCAGTTCGGCGTCGTAGGCCAGTACGTCGGCGGCCTGCAGTACTGGGTAGGTGAACAGGCCCACGGTGGTCGCGTCGCTGCCCTGCCGCGTCGATTTGTCTTTGAACTGCGTCATTCGCGAAGCCTGGCCGAAACCGGTGAAACAGCCCAGCACCCACGCCAGCTGAGTGTGCGCAGGGACGTGGCTCTGCACGAAGATGGTGCTGCGGCCGGGGTCGATACCCAGCGCCAGATACTGCGCGGCGGTGATCAGGGTGCGGCGGCGCAGCACTTCGGGATCCTGCGGGATGGTGATCGCGTGCAGGTCGACGACGCAGAAGAACGCGTCGTAGTCGTCCTGTAACTGGGCCCACTGGGTCACCGCGCCCAACGCATTTCCGAGGTGCATGGAGTCGGAGGTGGGCTGCACGCCGGAGAAGACCCGACGGGATCCAGGAGTCATAGGCGCCACTCCTCCTCATCGCTTCGTCCCCCTCGCCGCTTCGCGGCTGGGGGCACCCCCACTGCATCGTCGCCGGCGCGGCTCATGATGAATCGATCTTTTCACGCGGACACCGGCCCGCATTCCGAATGCTTGCGGTACCGCTGGTATCACCTTACTGTCGGCTCCATGACACGCGCCCCCATCCATCTCGGGTCAGGCGAACCGGTCCTGTTGCTGCACCCCTTCCTGATATCGCAGCTGGTGTGGCAGAAGGTGGCGCCGCAGTTGGCCGACACCGGCCGCTACGAGGTCTTCGCCCCGACAATGGCCGGCCACAACGGCGGTCCGTACGCCGGCACCTGGTTGCTGAGCTCGTCAGTGTTGGCCGACCATGTCGAGCGGCAACTCGACGAGTTGGGCTGGAATACCTGCCACATCGTCGGCAACTCACTGGGCGGCTGGGTGGCCTTCGAGCTGGAACGCCGTGGTCGGGCACGCACGGTCACCGGCATCGCGCCGGCCGGCGGCTGGACCCGCTGGGCCCCGACCAAGTTCGAAGTGATCGCCAAGTTCGTCAGCGGGATGCCGTTCTGGGCACTGGCACGGTGGGCGGGGCCGCGCGCGTTGCACCTGCCGCTCAGTCGTCGGCTCGCCACGCTGCCGATCAGCGCATCGCCGGACGGGGTCAGCGAAAGCGAACTCGAGGCCATCGTCGACGACGTGGCGCACTGCCCGGCCTACTTCCAGCTGCTGGTCAAATCGATGCTGTTGCCCGGCCTCCTGGAGTTGGCGCAAACCGCCGTCCCCGCGCACCTGGTGATCTGCGGAAAGGACCGGGTCTTTCCCGGACCGCGATCTCACCGGTACTTCAAGGCCCAACTTCCCGCTGGAACGCGACTAACCGAACTCGACGGACTGGGGCACATTCCGATGTTCGAGGCGCCGGGACGGGTGACCGAGGTCATCACCGGCTTCCTCGACGAGCACAGCCCGCCGATTCGAGCCGTCAGCTCGAGCTGAGCGCCTTCGTGAGGTTGTCCGCGATCGCGCCGAGGAACTCCTCGCTGGTTTGCCAGCTCTGATCCGGGCCGATGAGCGAAGCCAGGTCTTTGGTCATCTGACCGTCTTCGACCGTGGCGACGACGACGTCTTCCAGCTTCTGGGCGAAGTCGCTCACCTCGGGCGTGTTGTCCAGCTTGCCGCGATGCTCGAGGCCGCGCGTCCAGGCGAAGATCGAAGCAATGGGATTGGTGGAGGTGGGCTTGCCCTCCTGGTACTGCCGGAAATGGCGAGTGACCGTGCCATGGGCGGCTTCGGCCTCCACCGTCTTGCCATCCGCGGTCATCAACACCGACGTCATCAGGCCCAGTGAGCCGTACCCCTGCGCGATCGCGTCGGATTGGACGTCGCCGTCGTAGTTCTTGCACGCCCACACATAGCCGCCCTCCCACTTGAGGCACGCGGCGACCATGTCGTCGATGAGCCGGTGCTCGTAGGTCAGCCCGGCCGCCTCGAACTTGTCCTTGAATTCTTCGTCGTAGATCCGCTGAAACTCGTCTTTGAACATCCCGTCGTAGGCCTTGAGGATGGTGTTCTTCGTCGACAGATACAACGGGTAGTTCTCTTTGAGGGCGTAGGCGAACGACGTGCGGGCGAAATCCTGAATCGAATCCTTGAAGTTGTACATCCCCATCACGACGCCGCCGTCTTCGGGGATGGACACCATCTTCTGCACGATCGGCTCGCTGCCGTCGTCCGGCGTGAAGGTCAGTGTGACGGTCCCTGGCCGGTCGACCTTGAAGTTCGTCGCACGGTACTGGTCGCCAAAAGCATGGCGGCCGATGATAATCGGCTTCTTCCAGCCCGGAACCAGCCGCGGCACATTCGAGATGATGATCGGCTCACGGAAAATCGTGCCGCCCAGAATGTTTCGAATCGTTCCGTTGGGCGACGACCACATCGTCTTGAGGTCGAACTCTTTGACCCTGGCCTCGTCGGGGGTGATCGTGGCGCACTTGACGCCGACGCCGTGCTTCTTGATCGCATACGCCGAGTCGATCGTCACCTGGTCGTCGGTGGCGTCGCGGTGCTCGATGCCCAGGTCGTAATAGTCCAGTTTGATGTCGAGGTGCGGAAAGATGAGCAGATCCTTGATCCACTTCCAGATGACCCGCGTCATCTCGTCGCCGTCGAGCTCTACTACCGTGCCTTTGACTTTGATCTTTCGTCCGCTGGACATGCGCCCAGGCTACAAGGGACACCCCTGGCGGAGTCGCATCAACTGGTCACGGACGGTGATACGGTGTGCGCGCGCGCGGCCGGCCCGGTCCAGCGGGCAAGTATCTCAAGCCATTCGGACCGATTGGCGGAGTCGCCGGCCCAGGCGATGTAGCCATCGGGCCGCACCAGCACTGCCGGCCCGGAATCGGCCCGCTCGGCTTGGTGCAGGTCGGTCACGTCGAACGGAGACCTGCCGCTCTCACGGACTAGGACGAAGCCGGGCTCGCGCTGCAGCTCGGTCAGACGGTCTTGCATCAGCGGAATCTGCGTCGCCCTGGTGCCCACCATGGCGCTCTCCCCTGCCCGGTGGGCGTATCGCAGCGTCGTGCCCGCGAAGCTCCCCGCTACCTCGTCACGCACCCGGGCGACACGAAGAAGATTCGGCAACAGCAGGTTTCGCAAACCCCGCGCGACCCGCGGGTGAAGGGCGACGCCGCGCGCCATGAGACCGGACTGCAGCAAGACCCGCTTGCCAATCGGATGACGCTCGGCATGGTAGCTGTCCAGCACGGCGTCGTCCGCACCATCGAGCGCCGCGTCGATCTTCCAGGCGAGGTTCGCCGCGTCCTGGATGCCGGTGTTCATGCCCTGACCGCCCATCGGAGAGTGGACGTGTGCCGCGTCTCCGGCCAGGAACACGCGACCATGCCGATATTGCTCGACTTGTCTTTCGTCGCAATGGAATCGGGATTTCCATCCGACTTCGAGCACCCCGAGGTCGGCCTTCATCGCGCGCAGGAGAATCGCGGCGATCTCTGCGGGATGCACAGGCTGGGTGTCGGGAACCTGATTGTTGCGGTCCCACACCATCGCGCGGTACCAGGAACCGTCCTGGTCGTGGCGGTCGTAGGGGGCTAAGAACGCGAACTCGTCGCGGGTGCTACCCAGCGTCAGGCCACCGTCGGCAGGCCCGTGCGCCAGCTTGACATCGGCGAGCACGATCGACGACAAGACCGTCTTACCCGGAAAGTCGGCACCTATCAGCGCGCGGACGGTACTGTGCGCCCCGTCGGCACCAATCAAATACTTTGCCCGCCAGTGGATTTGACGATCTACGTGGTCGCCTTGCGGCTGCGTGGTGACGGTCACGCCGTCGGCGTCTTGATCGAGTGCGACGACCTCGATGCCGCGCAGGATCTCGGCCCCTTGCGCGACGGCGTAGCCGTCCAGCGCCCGGTCGACATTGGTCTGGGGAGTGATCATCGCGAATGGGTAGGGCGAGTCGAGGTGCGTGAGGTCGATGCGGGCGCCGCCGAAAATCGTGACGCCCGGCGCCTTGTGCGCGTGCGCGAGTAGATCGTCGGCGATTCCGCGGGCGTCGAAGACCTCCAGCGTGCGCGCCATGGTGGCGAACGCACGACTGGACGGGTTGATCGCGGGCCAGCGCTCGAGCACGGCGACCGAGCGGCCCGCTCGCGCGAGGTCACCGGCGGCGGTCAGCCCGGTCGGGCCGGCACCGACGATGAGGACGTCAACCTCGTGAACGGTCATCACGCCACCGCCTCCGGGTTCGGGCACCAACGACGAATGTCGTCGGGGGTGGCGACGGCTGCGCGCAGCCCCTCCTTCGACAGGCCCGGAAATTGGGCGAAGTCGGACGACGAGTAGTCGACCATGTCAGGGGCGAGTCCGATCTGAATGGCGGTAACGGTCATGATGACGACCTCTCGTCATGAGTTCAACAACTGTTGAACTCGACGGTAGGCCGTTGTCCCAACTGTGTCAACAGTTGTTGAATACACTATTGGCATGCCATCGAAGGCGCGTGAGGGACGCGATGGACAGGCCACCCGGGCAGCGATCCTGGCTACCGCACGATCGCAGTTCGGGAGCCATGGTTTTGAACGCACGACCATCCGTTCGGTCGCATCACAGGCCGGCGTCGATCCGGCGCTCGTCATGCACTACTTCGGCAGCAAGGCAGAACTGTTCGCCGCGGCCTCCCGATTCGACATCACGTTTCCCGATCTCTCGGATGTCGCGCCTGACCGTATTGCCGACGTCCTGCTGCCGCTGTTCATCACCGTTTGGGGACCGCAGGGACCGTTTCTCCCGCTGCTGCGCGCGGCCGCGACGAATCGAGTTGCCGCAGATGCCCTGCTCCAAGTTTTCGTCGATCAAGTGGCCCCGGCACTATCCGCGGTCGCGCCCGATCATGCTGCTGAGCGGGCCGCCCTGGTGGGATCGCAGCTACTGGGCCTTGCCGTCGCGCGCTACATCCTGGGTGTCCCGCCACTCGCCGGTATGGACGACGCCCAACTCATCGAATGGCTGCGCCCGGTGCTCGCCCACTACTTGGCAGACCCCGCGCCTTGACGCTGTTCGAGGATCTCCAATGCACGCTCACCCCATCTGATGTTTTCTTCTTCGAACGAGATCCCCCGCATCAACGTCAGGTAGGGGCCTATCCGCTGCGCCGTGGCCAGGTATTCCGCTTCGCTGCGGCCATCGAGCAGTCGGTGACGCAGCCGCTCGTAGCGATGCACTTTGGCCTCGGCCCATTCCCGTCGTTCGGTGATGAAGTCGCGGACAGCCGCCGCGTCACCGGCATCGGCGGCCTGGACCTTCACCATCAGCTCGTCGCGGATCACCGAGGGCTTCGGTGACGTCCTGGTGAACTCGCGGATCGCCTCGCGACCCGCCTCGGTCAGCGAGTACATCCGCTTGTTGGGTCGACGTTCCTGGTGCACCACGCGTGCCTGGATTAGGCCTTGCTCGGCAAGCCGTTCGAGTTCGCGGTACAGCTGCTGCGGTGTCGCCATCCAGAAGTTCGCCACCGACGCGTCAAAGCCCTTGGCCAGGTCGTAGCCAGAAGACTCACCCTCGAGAAGAGCGGCTAGCACCGCGTCACGCAGCGACATCGACCCATAGTACGACATCTGACTAATCAATTAAGTGATTAATCGCATCTAGACATATGGCGATCAGCCCTATGAACACCTCAGCGATGATCCGGGAAAAGCCCGGGATGCTCATCAGCAGGTCCCGGGCCGCTGCAAAAGGTTGTATCGCCTCCTCGATACGCGCGTCCAGTCGCGCGATGTCGGCGGTGTGGGCGTCGAAGCGGTCTAAGAACAGCCGCGCCATGAACGCGTGGTGGGTGCTAAACCGCCCAGTCAGCGCTTCGGTCAGCGCCGGTATCTTCGACCGCATCCGGCCGCGGGCCAGCTCGGCAATCGCCACCGGGTCGCGTTGCCCGGCGATCAAGGCCTCCAGCATGGCTCGCCCGGAGACACCGGTGATGCGGCAGGCCACCGAGGACAATTTGATCCCGGCGTCTTCGAGCAACTTCTCTAGCCGCTGCTCTTCACGGGTACGCGCTCGAGTAATGACGGTGCGGGCGCGGGTCAGATCCCGCAACACCCGCACGGGTGCCGGCGGCACAAACGATGCCTTGACCAGCCCGTGTGCGCCCAAATCGGCCAGCCACGCGGCATCCGACACGTCGGTCTTACGCCCCGGCAGGTTGCGCACATGCGCGGCGTTGACCAGCATCACCTGCACCGCGTCGTCGAGCAGGTAGTAGAACGGCTTCCAGTAGTCGCTGGTCGATTCGATTACCACGCACGTGACATTTTCTGCGACCAGGTGCTCACGCAGCGCCAGGATCTGCGCGGTCGTCGCGCCCCAGGTGGTCACGGTCGCCGACGTAGCGCGCCGCCCTTTGCCCTGGATTCGCACGCAGAGCTTGGCGTCTTTCTTCGAGCAGTCGATACCCGCGCACCGCGGGTGAATCACATCCATCTAAGCTCACCTCTCCCGAAACCGTATTGCCTTGTGCCAATGCGTGTTTCGGGGGAGGACGGGACAAAACAGGAGTCTGACACACGTGCTCGAAGCAACATTCCGCGGTTCCCGCGGATACATAGTGCCCTCCGCCCCAAGCTAGCGTGCGGGTTCACCGACAACACAGAGCGACCGGGGTCGCACCGAAACACCCCACCAGCATCCGCCCAGCCCAGCAATCAACACAACCACCCACCCAACCCAGCCAGTGGCACAATTTTCAGTCACCACGACGGGGCAAAACCGCCCCTAAAAGCTAGCGTCAACCACACCTACTCAACAAGTTGACTACGCGAGGTGCTTTGTGTCTGCTACCCATCCCTTCCGCAGAGCAGTCGAGGAACGTGACGAGTCGGCCATCGCGGCGATGCTGGCCGATGACGTCGTATTCACCAGCCCGGTTGCATTCAAGCCCTACGTCGGCAAACCGATCACCGCGGCGATCCTGCGCGGTGTGCTGCGGGTCTTCGAAGACTTTCGCTACGTCCGCGAGATCCACGACAGCAACGGCCGTGACCACGCGTTTGTGTTCGAGACAACCGTCGCGGGCAAGAAGGTCAACGGTTGCGACTTCCTGCGCTTCAACGATGAGGGCCTCATCGACGATTTCACAGTCATGGTGCGGCCGCTGTCGGGTGCGACCGCATTGTCCGAGGCGATGGGCGCCCAGTTCGATCGGATCCAGCAGGAAGCCCTCGAACTAGCCGCATCGTTCACCACCGCGTAGCGGCGCCGAAGGGATAGATCGTGCGAATCGGATTGGGCATCAACTACGCAGGCGGCTTCAAGGAGGTCGCTGCTGAAGTGGCCGACCTCGAGCGCGCCGGCTTGGATATTGTCTTTGTCCCCGAGGCGTATTCGTTTGACGCGGTGAGCGCACTGGGCTATTTGGCGGCAAGCACCGAACGGGTTCAACTGGCCTCGGGAATCCTGCAGCTCTACACCCGAACTCCTACCTTGACCGCGATGACCGCCGCCGGTCTCGACTACGTTTCCGACGGCCGTTTCATCCTCGGTCTCGGCGCGTCGGGGCCCCAGGTCATCGAGGGCTTCCACGGCGTGCCTTACGACGCTCCGATAGCACGCACCCGCGAAGTCATCGACATCTGCCGCCAGGTGTGGCGACGCGAGACCGTGCAACATCACGGCAGGCACTACACCATTCCGCTGCCCGCCGAACAGGGCACCGGGCTTGGCAAACCGCTCAAACTCATCAATAAGCCAGTGCGAGAACGTATCCCGATATTGGTGGCTGCGCTGGGGCCCAAGAACGTCGAACTGGCCGCCGAGATCGCCGAGGGCTGGCAACCGATCTTTTATCTGCCGGAGAAGGCGCAAGACGTCTGGGGTAAGGCGCTGGCCAGCGGCCAGGCCAAGCGCGACCCTGCGTTGGGAGACCTTGACGTGTATGCGGGACCTGCACTAGCCATCGGCGAAAACGTCGAGCCGATGCGCGAATTCGTCAAACCACACCTGGCGCTCTACATCGGAGGAATGGGCGCCAAGGGCAAGAACTTTTATCACACCCTGGCCACCAGGTACGGCTACGGCGCTGCGGCTGACCGCATCCAAGAGCTCTACCTGTCTGGCGACAAGGACAGCGCCGTCAAGGCGGTGCCCGACGAACTCGTGCGCGACATCTCGCTGATCGGAACACGCGGCTTCGTGAAGGAACGTTTGGCGGCGTTCCGCGAGGCGGGGGTGACCGCCTTGAACGTGGTACCGATCGCGGCAACGCCGGCCGACCGGATCAAGCTGATCGAGACGCTTCGCGAACTGGTTGACTAAACGTCAGCCGTGCGCGTCCTCCAGCGCGGCGTTGAGTGTTTTGCTCGGCCGCATCACCGCGGTGGTCAGGGCGCTGTCGGGCGCGTAATACCCGCCGATGTCGACCGCTTCGCCCTGCGTCTCAGCGAGTTCGGCCACGATGACGTCTTCGTTCTTGGTCAACGCATCGGCCAGTGCGGCGAAGTGTTTGCGCAACTCTTCGTCATCGGTCTGCGCGGCCAGTTCTTGCGCCCAGTACATCGCCAGATAGAACTGGCTGCCACGGTTGTCGAGCTCACCGGTCTTGCGCGACGGGCTCTTGTTGTTGTCCAGCAGTTTGCCGATGGCGGCATCCAGCGTCTTGCCGAAGATCTTGGCCCGCTCGTTGCCGGTCTTGATACCGATGTCTTCGAAACAGGCTCCGAGCGCGAGGAATTCACCAAGTGAATCCCACCGTAGGTGATTTTCCTCGACGAGCTGGTGGACGTGCTTGGGCGCTGAACCACCCGCTCCGGTTTCGTACATTCCACCGCCGGCCATCAGCGGCACGATGGACAGCATCTTGGCGCTGGTGCCCAGCTCGAGGATTGGGAACAGGTCGGTGAGGTAGTCGCGCAGGATGTTGCCGGTCGCGGCGATGGTGTCCTGCCCGCGCATCGCGCGCTCGATCGTATGCCGCATGGCTCGTTCCTGCGACATGGTCTGGATGTCGAGGCCCTCTGTGTCGTAGTCGGCCAGGTAGGTGTTGACCTTCTTGCGCAGTTCGTTCTCGTGCGGACGCTCCTGGTCCAGCCAGAACACCACCGGCATGCCCGAGTTTTGCGCCCGGTCGACGGCCAGCTTGACCCAGTCGCGGATCGCGGCGTCCCTGACGATGGGCATGCGCCAGATGTCGCCGGCTTCCACGTTTTGCGTCAGCAGCACTTCGCCGGTGTCGAGGTCGACGATGTTGGCGACGCCGTCTTCGGGGATCTCGAATGTCTTGTCGTGTGAGCCGTACTCCTCGGCCTGCTGCGCCATCAGTCCGACGTTGGGGACCGTACCCATCGTCGCCGGATCGAATGCCCCATGTGTCTTACAGAAGTTGATGATTTCTTGGTAGATACGGGAAAACGTGGACTCGGGGTTGACGGCCTTGGTGTCCTTTTGCCGCCCGTCGGCGCCGTACATCTTGCCACCCGCGCGGATCATCGCCGGCATCGACGCGTCGACGATCACGTCACTGGGCGAATGAAAGTTGGTGATTCCCTTAGCCGAATCGACCATGGCCAGCTCGGGGCGATGCTCGTGACAGGCATGCAAGTCGCGGATGATCTCATCGTGCTGCGAGGCGGGCAGCGACTCGATCTTGTTGTACAGATCCACCAACCCGTTGTTGACGTTGACACCCAGTTCGTCGAACAGTGCCTGATGCTTGGCGAACGCCTCTTTGTAGAAGATCTTCACGGCGTGTCCGAAGACGATGGGGTGTGAGACCTTCATCATCGTCGCCTTGACGTGCAGTGAGAACATCACGCCGGTCTTGTGCGCATCCTCCATCTGCGCCTCGTAGAAGTCGCATAGAGCTTTGCGGCTCATGAACATGCTGTCGATGATGTCGCCTTCCCGCAGCGACACCATGGGCTTGAGCACGATGGTCTTGCCGGTTTTGGTCTCCAGCTCCATCTTCACGTTGCGCGCGCGGTCGACCGTCATCGACTTCTCACCGTGGTAGAAGTCGCCGTGCCGCATGGTCGCGACATGGGTGCGCGACGCCATCGACCAGTCGCCCATGCTATGCGGGTGCTTGCGTGCGTACTCCTTGACCGCGTTGGGCGCGCGGCGATCCGAATTACCTTGCCGCAGCACCGGATTCACGGCGCTACCAAGGCATTTGGCGTAGCGGTCGCGGATTTCGTTGTCTTCGTCGGTTTTGGGACTTTGCGGATAGTCCGGAATCTTGAATCCCTTGCCCTGCAATTCCTTGATCGCGGCGACCAGTTGGGGCACCGAGGCGCTGATGTTCGGCAGCTTGACGATGTTGGTGTCGGGTAGCTTCGCCAGCCGGCCCAGCTCGCCAAGGTTGTCGGGCACTTTCTGATCGTCGGTCAGGTAATCGGGGAACTCGGCCAGGATCCGTGCGGCCACCGAGATATCGCTGGTCTTGATCTGGATGCCCGCCGGCTCGGCAAAGGCGCGCACGATCGGCAAAAAGGCGTAGGTCGCCAGTAACGGCGCCTCGTCGGTCAGCGTGTAGATGATGGTCGGCTGGTCGGCGCACATAGTTTCTCCCGGCGTCACTATCGGTCAGATTCTTGAAGGCGTGCTAGTTGAGACGCTTTATGACGATGGCAACCAGTATCCCGTACGACGTCCCTCCAGCTGCGGCTAGGCCCAACGGCGGCGACACGCGGCACCTGGCTCCGCCGCCCTTGCGATCGCCGCAAGTGGCGGCGCATCGGCGACATGCGATAGGCTTCCGGCAGGTCATGAGCGCCAGCGTCAAGCCCCGGCTTGCTGGCCGGCAACCCTCCAACCGCGGTGGGGTGCCCCGGGTGATGACCAGGTTGAGTAGCCACCACCGGCTACGCGGCAAGCGCGGGTCCGTTGTGACGGGCCCCCCGAGTAGACAGGGAAACCTGATGCGCACCTATTTGGGCTGGCTCATCGTGCGTCGCAGTTGCTGAACGCGTGGCTGCCGGTCGACGTCGTCTTGAGACGGCGTCCCGCGCACGCCAGCCGGTGGCCGGCTCCTCACCGGGCCGAGACCGGCCCGCATCGTCACCGGCCGCCAGCACTCGACCCACCCGACTTCCTCCCCAGAAAGCAACCCTCGTGAGTTCCGAAACCAACGCTGACAGCAAAACCGATTCCGATCCGACCGCGCACTGGTCGTTCGAAACCAAACAGATCCACGCCGGCCAACAGCCGGACCCAACCACCAACGCCCGCGCTCTGCCGATCTACCAGACCACGTCCTACGTCTTCGACAACACCGCACATGCCGCGGCGCTGTTCGGGCTGGAAATCCCGGGCAACATCTACACCCGCATCGGCAACCCGACCACCGACGTCGTCGAACAGCGCATCGCCGCGCTGGAGGGCGGCGTGGCCGCGCTGTTCCTGTCCTCCGGGCAGGCCGCGGAGACGTTCGCGATTTTGAACCTGGCCGGCGCCGGCGACCACATCGTGTCCAGCCCGCGGCTCTACGGCGGCACTTACAATCTGTTCCACTACTCGCTGCCCAAGCTGGGCGTCCACGTCAGCTTCGTGGACGACCCCGACGACCTGGACTCGTGGCGGGCCGCGGTGCGCCCGAACACCAAGGCGTTCTTTGCCGAGACCATCTCCAACCCGCAGATCGACGTGCTGGACACCCCGGGAGTGTCCGGGGTGGCCCACCAGCACGGTGTGCCGCTGATCGTCGACAACACCGTCGCCACCCCTTACCTGATCCAGCCGATCGCCCAGGGCGCCGACATCGTGGTGCACTCGGCCACCAAGTACCTGGGTGGGCATGGCGCCGCGATCGCCGGGGTGATCGTCGACGGCGGCACCTTCGACTGGACACAGGACCGCTTCCCCGGCTTCACCACCCCCGACCCCAGCTACCACGGCGTGGTTTACGCGGAGTTGGGACCGCCTGCGTTCGCGGTCAAGGCGCGGGTGCAATTGCTGCGCGACTACGGGTCGGCGGCCTCGCCGTTCAACGCGTTCCTGGTCGCACAAGGCCTGGAAACCCTGAGCCTGCGTATCGAGCGCCATGTCGCCAACGCCCAGCGAGTCGCCGAATTCCTGGCCGGCCACGACGATGTGCTGTCGGTCAACTACGCCGGCCTGCCCAGCTCGCCGTGGTACGAGCGGGCAAAGAAGCTGGCACCCAAGGGAGCCGGAGCCGTGTTGTCCTTCGAGTTGGCTGGCGGCGCCGAGGCGGGGAAGGCGTTCGTCAACGCGCTGAAGCTGCACAGCCACGTCGCCAATATCGGCGATGTGCGATCGCTGGTCATTCATCCGGCGTCGACAACGCATTCCCAGCTCAGTCCCGCCGAGCAGCTATCCACCGGCGTGAGCCCCGGGTTGGTGCGGCTGGCCGTGGGCATCGAAGGCATCGACGACATCCTGGCCGACCTCGAGCTTGGCTTCGCCGCGGCTCGCAAATACGGCGGCGCCACAGCCGGCAGCGGTGACCCGCACGCCGTGGCGGCGTTCTGAGAGGCCGAAATGACGATCTCGGATGTGCCGACGCAGACGCTGCCCGCCGACGGCGAGGTCGGCGTTGTCGGAATCGGCTCGCTGACCTTGGAAAGCGGTGCGGTGATCGACGACGTCAGCATCGCCGTGCAGCGGTGGGGCGAGTTGTCACCTGCCCGCGACAACGTCGTGGTGGTCTTGCATGCGCTCACCGGAGATTCCCACATCACCGGACCCGCCGGGCGCGGACATCCGACGCCGGGCTGGTGGGACGGCATCGCAGGCCCGGGCGCGCCGATCGACACCGATCGCTGGTGCGCGGTGGCCACCAATGTGTTGGGCGGCTGCCGCGGCTCGACCGGTCCGAGCTCAACCGCACCTGATGGGAAGCCTTGGGGTTCAAGGTTTCCGCTGATTTCGGTGCGAGATCAAGTCGAGGCCGACGTGGCCGCGCTGGCAGAGCTGGGCATCACCGAGGTCGCCGCAGTGGTGGGCGGGTCGATGGGTGGAGCCCGGGCACTGGAATGGATCGTCGGCCATCCCGACCGGGTGGACGCGGGTCTGCTGCTGGCGGTGGGCGCGCGCGCGACCGCCGACCAGATCGGCACACAGTGCACCCAGATCGCGGCCATCAAAGCCGACCCGAACTGGCAGCGCGGTGACTACTACCGCACCGGGCGCAGCCCCGACGCCGGCCTGCACATCGCCCGCCGCTTCGCGCATCTGACGTACCGCGGCGAGGTCGAGCTGGACACCCGCTTCGCCAACAGAGCGCAGGGCGGGGAAGATCCCGCGGATCCGGTGGCGGGCGGCCGCTACGCGGTGCAGAGCTACCTGGAACACCAGGGCGGCAAGCTGGTGTCACGCTTCGACGCCGGCAGCTATGTGGCGCTCACCGAGGCACTGTCCCGTCACGACGTCGGCCGGGGCCGCGGCGGTGTCGCCGCCGCGCTGCGCGGCTGCCCGGTGCCGGTGGTGGTCGGCGGCATCACCTCTGACCGGCTTTACCCGCTGCGTCTGCAAGAGGAACTCGCCGAACGGCTGCCCGGATGTCGCGAGCTGCAGATCGTCGAGTCGATCTACGGCCACGACGGCTTCCTGGTGGAGTCCGAGGCGGTGGGTGAACTGGTGCGGCAAACCCTCGACCTGGCGGTGGGATCGGCGAGCGGCCAAGGCGCGTGTCCACGGTGACCCAGTCCCGGCAGGACCGCTCGTTGTCGTTTGGCTCTGAAGCGGCCGCGTACGAGCGCGGCCGACCGTCGTACCCGCCGGACGCGATCGACTGGCTGTTGCCGGCCGGGGCTCGCGACGTGCTGGACCTCGGCGCCGGGACCGGGAAACTGACCACTCGGCTGGTGGAGCGCGGGCTGGACGTGGTCGCCGTCGACCCGATCGCCGAGATGCTGGAAATGCTGCGCACGTCGCTGCCGGACACACCGGCGCTGCTCGGCACGGCGGAGGAAATTCCGCTGGCGGACAACAGCGTTGATGCGGTGCTCGTCGCACAGGCTTGGCACTGGTTCAACCCGGAGCGGGCAATCCCGGAAGTGGCCCGGGTGCTGCGGCCGGGCGGACGACTGGGTTTGGTGTGGAACACCCGCGACGAGCGGCTCGGCTGGGTGCGGGAGCTGGGTCACATCATCGGCCGCGATGGGGATCCGGTCCGCGACAAGGTGACACTGGACGACCCGTTCATCGAAATACAGCGCCATCAGGTCGAGTGGACGAATTACCTTACGCCACAAGCATTGATCGATTTGGTCGCTTCCCGGAGCTACTGCATCACTTCGCCGACCCAAGTGCGCACCAAGACGCTGGACCAGGTTCGCGAATTGCTGGCAACCCATCCGGCGTTGGCGAACGCGGGAGGCCTGGCGCTGCCCTACGTCACGGTGTGCGTGCGGGCGACGCTGTCGACGTAATTGCGCCCCGGTCGTCGTCATCACTACGCCGCGTCGTCGTCCTCGTCGCCGTCGCCGTGGCGAAGCAGCTTTTCGGGGTGGTGGAAAGTATTGATACGGACTTGCCCGTGTTCAAGATGCGGGGGTGGGATCCATTCTGAGATGCTCTGCCGATAACCGGATTCCCGCGAAATCTGGGGGCCGGGCCGATCAGCCGAGCGTTCAACGCTCCTTGCAGGAATGATGTGGATGGGGACGTGCTGGCTGGTGACGCGGTTTTGGTGATACAGAATTGTGTACTACATTTAGTGCTGTATCACTGCTGCTGGCTGAAACGGAGTCAATGATGACCGTGACCTTGCCGACCATTCCCGAACCTGGCCCGTTCGGGCAGTTGTTGTCGTTGACCGGCAAGAACGCCGTCGTCACTGGCGGGAGTCGTGGCCTTGGTGAGGCGACTGTCCATCGCTTGGCGCAGGCCGGCGCAAAGGTGTTGTTCACTGGTCGCGGCGCTGATGGGCTCCGCCGCGTGGAAGAGCAGATCGCCGCGACCGGGGCGACCGTCGTGGGCGTGCAAGCCGACATCGGCACTCTCGGTGATTCGCGACGGGTCGTTGATTCGGCCATTGAACGTTTCGGGGGCGTAGACATTTTGGTCAACAATGCCGCCCTGTACACGCCGTCGTTCGCTCTCGATACCTCCGAGGAGCTGTTTGACAGCGTCGTGGGTGCGGACCTTAAGGGCGCGTTCTTCCTGGCTCAGTACGCCGCTAAGGCGATGATTGATGCAGGCCGTGGCGGGCGCATCATCAATCTCCTGTCCGTGGACGCGTTCAGGCCGATGGGTCCGCTGGCGGCTTACGCCTCGGCGAAAGCGGGCTTGTGGGCGGCCACTCAAAACCTCGCCAAAGAGCTGTCAGCCCATCAGATTCTGGTCAACGCGGTCACCCCTGGTGCGACCATCACCGAGGAGCGGCTGGCGATGTTCCGCGCCGGTTCCTTTGCCTCGGCGCAGGTGCCCGCCGAGGCCGCCGCTACCCGCCAGCGGCTACAGGCGGCGGTGGAATCTGGTGGGTTCGCCGAGAAGCTGACGACGATGATGCCGTTGGGGCGTCCAGGCTGGCCCGACGAAATCGCCAAGGCGGTCTTGTTTCTCGCATCCGATCTTGGCAGCTACGTCAGCGGCGCAAACATCATCGTCGATGGCGCGCAGAGCCTCCGCTGAGGCCACCGTGGCCCCAAAGGTGACCGCCGACACCGAGCACGACATCCCGCATGTCGGCGACGATCTCGTTCAGGCAGCACTGCGGGCCTCGCGGGCACTCGGCAAGGACGTGGCCGACGTGCCCGTTCTCGAAATTGCTCGCCAAGCGGGTATCTCTCGGAGCACACTGATTCGTCGGCTCGGCGGTCATCGCGCCGCGCTTGACCAGGGGGTCCGCGATGCCGGGGTCGATCCCGGTGGCCAAGCACCCGTGCGTATTCGTGCGCTCGACGCCGCCGCCGTACTGATCAGTACCGACGGACTCGCCTCCGCCACCTTGGAAGCCATTGCCGCCCAGGCGCAATGCTCAACGAACAGTCTCCACGCAATCTTCGGTGGCCGCGATGAGCTACTGCGAGCAGTGTTTGAACGTTACAGCCCGCTGCTTGACATCGAAGACTTCTTTACCACCCCTCAGGGTGATCTCCATTCGACGGTGCGCCAGTTCTACGCATTGATTGCCCGTACATTGAATCGGGAGCCGCGTGTCGCCCCAGCGTTATTGGCCGAGGCATTCGCCCGTCCACATAGCCCCGCCGTTCAAGGCTTGGTACGTCATAACGCGCCTCGACTACTGGCCAGCATCGGCGGTTGGCTAAATGCCGAAGTGCAGGCCGGAAACGTCCGCGACCTACCGCTGCCGCTCCTGACGCAACAACTCATGAGTCCGGTCATGCTCCACATGCTCGTCAGGCCCGCCATGCCGCAAATTCCTGGCGTCGATTTACCAGACATCGAGACCACATGCGACGTTTTCGCCGATGCGTTCCTACGTGCGGTCGCTACCCATCCACCACGACACGCCACCAGGAGAGCGCGGTGACCACATGACTCCAATCGGGTCAGTTTTTGCGCGACGCTCGCCAAAGGAGTTCTGATGTCCGGATTTCTTACCAGAAACAGCCTGTACCTGGTTAGTGCCATCGCTGCCATCGTCGGCGTATACACGGCCGTGAAGTGGGCGTCGCTGCCCATATTGTCGCGCATGGTCGGACTCTTCTTCGTGGGCCTCGTCGCGCACGTATGGGAAGAGAACCGCTTTCCAGGTGGGTTCGCTGAGATGATCACAGACAAGTTGCATTTCACCGCTAAAAGTAAGGACTTCGGTGAAGCGATCACCATGGCCCTCGTGGTGTGCATCGCATTTGTGCCGTTGTTCTTCCCGCAGGTCACATTCCTGCTACTAGCGCCCATGCTGCTCGGCGTGTTGGAAGCCGTCATGCACACGGCCATGATCCGAGTTTTCAACCTCAAAAAGCCCTACTCTCCCGGCTTGGCGACCGCCCTGTTCATCCTGTTGCCGATCTCGGCCTATTCCCTGAGCTACGCAGTCGGCCACCACCTAGTCTCACCGTTGGACTGGCTCGGGGCCTTCCTCTACATGGCGGTCGGTTTGGTCTTCGCACAACGGATCGTGGTGACCGCCAGCGGCGTGTCCTACTCCGAGTTCCTACGCAACGCACGCGCAGCGGTCCTCAACAAAAACGCCTCGGGTTAGAGACGCATCTCGCCGTGGTGAACACCTCAAAGGACAAATCGCACAAGCGTTTCAGGTCCGCATCGAGCGCGTCGAAAACCTCGACGATCTCCTCACTCACGACTGCTCGAACCCATACGCCCAGCACTTCCAGCTTCCTCGGCATTGTTTACGGAAACCGGGCCAGGAGGGACGCTGGCCTGCTGTTCCTGAGCCAATCGCATGTAAACGGAAAACCGGAGAGGGATGCCAGCTGGTACTTCCACTCTCGACGAGCGCGCCTGCTAGATATTGCAACGGCCTACCCGTTGCGGCGGAATCCCCGAGTGGCACTCGGGGATTGGTGGCGGGTCCTGGGTTGCCGCGTGGCACTCGGGGTTTGGTCGCGTGGGTCCTAGGTTGCGCCTGGGGGGTGTCCCCGGCGTCCGCAGGTGGTGGGCCCGCGCCGCAGCCCCCGCTGCCTCGGCACAGGCGGCGGTTCCTTGGTTGGCGCGGCGTGGGCCCGATTGCCCTCAACTCGCCCTGCTCCCATCGTGAAGCGGCGCTCGGAATCCCGCTCCGGGAGTAGCACTTTGCGGGGCGGCTGAGGGCAAGCCCTTGGGGTTCGGAGCGGGAGCCGGAAGCCGACTGCTTGACCTCCGGCTGCCCGTTCCCGGTCCGTTAGCACCGATCTGGTCCCGTGAACCGTTTCCTCCACCACGAGGAAGGGGCGCGGGCGTGACCGCCGGATCGGATCCCGCCAGTCAGAGGGTCCGTCCTCGGCCTCCAAGCGGTCACGCCGCGCCCCGCTCGCCCCGGCGCAGGGAGGTTAATCGAGCGCCGGGACGAGGGCTCATCGTCGGCCCCGTGGTGTGCGGGGCTTACTTTTCGTGGCTCCGGACCCCCGCCTAGGCGAAGGCGTTTCCGAGGGCTTCACGTTCACGATGGCTGGCTGGTACTCGACGGCCCAGCCGTTCCTACGTGACCGGACGGCGCACCTGCGTACGAGGCTATCGAGCTGCGCCGGTGTGACCCCCATGCGCTCGCAGCATTCAGACGCTGACACCCACTCGGGATGGGTGAACTCCAGGTCGTCGCGGTCGAGCATCAGAAGCCCGGCAGGTTGTTCGACTGGCAGTAGACACCATCCGCTGACGCCACGACATCATGGACGGCCTGTAGCACGCTCACGCCGTCGTCGTCGTCCGGATCGCCTTCGTCGCCGTCGTAGTCGTCGTCCCAGTCATCATCGAAGTCACCGTAGTCACGCCGGCCGGCGAGTTGCCCGTGCACAGCCCGATACGTATCGGCGTAGACACCCATCGGATCAGGTGCCGGTGATCGTCGCGAGGCAGAACGCCTGCGGCCTGGTAAACCCGGCAACCACGCGAATTTCCGCACGCACGACGAAGGTGTTCGTGGTGAACTGCGCCTCGCCCCACTGGTTCATGATCACGCTGACACCCTCGCGCACGAACAGATCGAGGGTGTCCCAGTCCGCGATGATGGCGGTGCCGGCCGGAACCGAAGGGCTAGTGACACGGCGGATTTGCGAGGAGTCACCGAAGAAGTTGTTACTGCTGCCCCAGCCGGTCGTGTTGGCGTGGTCGAACCCGGACGTGAGCAAACCGCCTTGTGTACCCCAGCGTTGCAGGTCCAGCTCTTCGGCGTCGAACGGGTTGAGCGCGATGCCGTTGGGCTGCTCGCCGAGGTTTTGCAACGTCGTCAACGAGTGCCGAATCGTCGTGGCGGGATCGCCTTGGTACGCCACGGTGGTGACGCCTGGCAAAGTCATCAGACCTTGCATGTTCTCACCCGTATTGTCGCCGGATACGACCTGCTCCTCGAGCCCAGCAAACACGCCTTGGACCATAGTCGTGTTCAGCCAGGGCGTCAGTGCCTCGACGTCCTGTAGGAACCTGTAGGGAACAGGCTCGCTGAGGTGCGCGATCACGCGGCAACGGTCGTTGATCTCTTCGACCGTAAACGTTGAGACCGGTTTACTGGCCAAGTCGGGGACAGGTGCAGCTAAGTTATTTTTCACGGTCTGGCGATAGTAAGAAACGGCATTGCTCAAAGCTGGCTTGCGCGAGGCAAACAAATCGATGAGGCGCGTCGGCCAGGGCAGCGATACGACGCCCGGCAAGACCAGCGACGGCACGTCCAGGCTGCCGGTGTTGATGGCTCGCGTCTCGCCGCGACCACCCGCGATCAGCTGCGCTGTGCGGCGGGCCCACGATTCGCCCATCGCCTTCGCGTCGCCACCACCGCCATTGCCGCGAGCCTGCATCAACTGAGTCACCAACGGATTCGGGTCGTTGGGGTCACGACCGGCCCGACGTATTTCCTCCTTTTGGTGTGCGATGCGCTTGTCGAGTGCCGCGATGGTCTCGTCGCATTCCGCGATCTGCGTCTGGGCGTTGCGGTAGACCTGCGCTTCGGCCGTGGTGAATTTGCGGCGGCCGGCCTCAGCCCTAACGTCAATTGCCGCTTGCCGCTGGGCAAAGGCTCGCGCTCGGTCGTTGATGACGGCGGCTCTGCGCTGCTGCAATTGCTGCAAAAATGCTTCCATTTTGGGGGTGTCCTCCGGTGGGGATGCGCGCACTAAACCTGTTGCAGCGCAAGCGAAATAAGCGTCATATCGGGGATCGCGGGGCCTGTGGCCTCCAGCGCGATCTTCGGCTGTGAGCTAGAGGCTCGCCGAAACTTCCCGCCAAGCCGGTGGCTGCGCGAGACAACACACACCAGCACCGCCGAGCGTACACCGGCCGTCCGACGGGGCAAGTTCATTCGCCGTCGTCGTGTCGTTCCGGTTCTAAAATCTCCCGCCACGACGGCAGTCCGGTCGTATCCCGTGCCGCCGATTGGTCGCGCCGCTTGTCGGCCAGAAGCTCGGCCTCGATCGCAGCGGCCTGCGCGTCGGTCACTAGCTGCGCCCACTCGCGTTCCGACAAGATGTCGGTGATCATCGCGCCCAGCTGCACCAGCCATTGCCGGTAGGGCTTGTCGTCGCACGCGGCGACTGCCACGACGACAAGGCCATGGACCGCACCGAGCTGGGCGTCTCCCAGGGCACTCAGCGGCAGGCCGGGTTCGTCGTCGTCGAACCCAAGCACGACGTCCTCCAGACTGGATGCCCACAGGCTGACTGCGGGATCGGAGGTTTCGTCGGCGATCCGCTGTGCCAACAGCGCGACGGCTAAGCGGGCGGTATCGCTCATCCCGGCAGGGTCGGGGCAGGTCGGGTCGTTCGTCATCGGTTCCTCCGTTGTTGTTGCCAGGCTTCCCATGCCTCGTCGGCCGTCAGTTCGCCTCGCTCGACGGCGATTACGAGGTCGGCGGCTCCGGTCGCGATCAACTTCTCCAAGGCTCGGACTCCTCGGTCTTTGCGGCTGTTCCGGCGGCTCATCGCTTCTCCTCCTCTGGTTTTCGGTGGTGTCGGTCGCGGGCTGCGCCGCCACAGTCTGACTTGGCCAGCGACGACGCCGTGCGGTCGAACGTTCGAAGGCAGGCCGTCGAGCCACCTTCGGCACGGCCGTAGCTCCGGGCACCGGTTGCACACATCCAGAGCGGCCCACATGCGGCGCTCCGCCGTGTCGGGGTCCTCCCCAGGCCGGGGCGGGTCGAACAGGTCGTGACGACCTCTACAGGCGGCTTCCGGCAGGATCGGGGCGGCGAGATGCTGCGCCAGAAGGCGTTTCAACGCGAGGACCCTCACGCAAGCTCCCCTCCCGCCTCGAGTTCGGCCATGCGGTCCGCGATCACACGGCGGCGCGGCTCGTCGATCTCGGCCGCAGTGACGAGCCGGCACTCCAAACAGCAAGCGAACGCAATGGAATTGGCTAGCACGAGCGGGGTCTGGCAGAGAGAGCATTCGGTCACGGCCCGGCCTCCGGTTACCCAGCCGCGAAGGCACACCCGGCACCAGTGCTTCCACCACGCCATCCCGCCCGCAGCAGCCCGCTTACGGCAGTGCAGACACATCCTCGGCCCCAACCGACTCCGTGCAACTGCCTCCAAAGCACGCCGCCGAATCTCCTCGAACTCCGCCGTACTCATGACCGGCCCGTCCGCACGCAGGCAGCGCAGCACGCTTTGCCCGGTACCGCCGGAGCGTCACACCCGTACGTGCAAGGCCGCTTCGGGCCCTCCCTCGATGGGGTATCGGAGGGGGCATCTGATGGGGGGTAGGAGGGGTCGTGTTGATGATGAGGCTGGGGATGGGGATGAGGATGGTCACCCTCCGGAGCCGGGAGGGATTCCCGCACTCCGGTTCTGGTCATACGTTGTTCGAGTTCGGTCCGGGCTTTCTCGACGGCCTCGTTCATGGTTAGGGCACGTCTGGCCTTCCCGTCGTCGGTGTCTGGCACGTGTGCGGTGGGTAGCGGGAAGGTCCGGAATTGCGCCCAGATTTCGGCTCGGAGTCGGCGTGAGCGAACGGTTTTGACCGCCCTAGCGGCGTTGACATAGGTGCTCGGGCTTTTCAGTGCGCGGTCGAGCTTCATGAAGGGCCGGAGCCACAGTTGGCCGTCCTCGTAGTCGATCCAGTCCTCGGATTGCAGAACCTTGATGTAGCAGTCGATGACGTCGGGGGTTAGGCCTGCGGCGGCGCTGGCCCACTCGTGGGGTTGTACGGCGATGATCCCGGCCGTGTTGAGGTCGGGGTGGACCCACAGCCACATGAAGAGGCGCTGTGGTCCCTCTTCGAGCTCGCGGAATCCGTCGTCTTGGAATAGCTCTGCGGGGAACATGGAGCTACCTCGTGCCATCACCCCCGCCTCCCTGCAAGAGCTCCCGGATGCGGTGCCGTACGTCGTCGGTGGGGGGCGGGGCTTCGGCCGCGACAGCCTTGATGTGTTCCTCGATGGCGCGTTCGAGGTCCTCGCGGCTTCGTGAGGTCACGGCTGCTGGCCTCGCATGAACGCTTCGACGGCCGTCGCGGGGATGCGGATTGTCTGGGGGCCGAGGCGCATTGACGGCAGCCGGCCGTCCGCGCACATTTCGTAAACCGTGTGCTTGTGGACCCGGAACAGCTTCGCTACCTCTGCGACCGTGTAGGTCGCATCGTTGTTCTCCGTGCTGGTCATATCCGGAGTTGCCCCTTTCGTTCGGACGGAGGACCAAAGGGCAGGCGGGGTGGCCTGTCCTGTTCTTGGTTGGCTCCGTCCCTCGGAACTCCGGGGGTCGGCTACTGCCGGATTAAGTTGTTACGGGACGAATATAACCCGTCAGAAACGGTTATGGACCGACCGAGGCTTTACCCGGCGGGTCACCATTTTCGCTTGCAGCGGTCGCCAAATCTGTTGCACCGTAGGGGACTACGGTTTAGTTGCCCGCTGAGCAGCCAGGACTCAGCGCCGCCAGGCGATGTCGACGGTGGTGTAGTCGATCCACATCCCGCTCGGCATCCGGCCTTTCGCGGCCCGCCGCAACCGCACGGTGCACAGCGCGTCGATCACGGACCTCTTTGCCATCAGCGACGCGTCGCGGAACGCTTGGGCCGGGTCGGCGGCACCGGCCACCGCGCCCAGCGCCGCACCGCCGCGACGGGCCGCCAGCTTCTTGTCGACGTCACGGAGCTGGGCCGCAACCTTCTCCTTGGCCGAGCGCCACCGGGGCCCGTCGATGATCCCCTCGTCATACTCATTGTCGATCTTCTCCAGCCTGGCGCGCAGCTTCTTGGACTCGGCGACCACCGGCTTCATCTCGTCACCCACCGGGGCCAGCAGCTTAGAGAGGTCCGGCTGGGCCAGCCGCTCGGCGATCACCTCGATCACGTAGCGGTCCACATGCTTGTGGTCGCGGGTGAGATGGCCTGAGCACAGGTATTTTCCGCCATTGACCGCCTTGACCGGCTCCCCGCAGGCGTCGCAGACAAACAACGAAGTCCCGATGTACTTTCGGTCGGTGCCAACACGATTGGTCTTGCGGGCCGGGTCGCACAACCGGGCCTGCACAATGTCGAAGGTGTCGGCGTCGATGAGCGGCTCCCACCGGCCGCGTACCCGCGCGCCGTCCTTGGTCGCCACCTCGCCTGCGTAGATCGCCCAGCCCGAATACCGGACGTTGGTCAGCATGTCGCGCACCGTGCGGGTATTCCACGGCCTGCCGCTCCGGGTGGGCACGCCATCGGCGGTGAGCTTGGCGGTGATGGAGCGTAGCGACTCGCCCTGGTAGAACTTCTCGAAGATCAAGCGCACCACGTCGGCCTCGGCAGGTTCGACGTTGCCGGCGACCGTGTACCCGAACAGCCGGGGGCCGTGCGGCACCTTGCCGAGCTGCGCGTGCTGCCTAAGCGCGGCCTTATGCCGCGCCGACTTCCGGTCGACCTCGGAGCGGGCGACGGCCGCTTTGACCCGTGCGAACATCCGTCCGCCGTCAGTGGTCAGGTCGGCCTCGCCGTTGGTGGTGAACAGCGCCAGCCCGTGCTCCTCGGCGGCGTCGATCCAGTCCTCCAACTGCCGGGGCTGGCGGGTCAAGCGGTCCAGGTCATAGCAGACCACCGCGTCGAACAGGCCGTCGGCGTAGTCGCGGCGCAGAGCCTCGTAGCCGGGTCGGCGCACCTTCCTGTTGCTGGCGCTGATCGAGTTGTCGCGGTAGACGCCGACGACTTCCCATCCCCGCTCGGAGCAGATGGCGTGAGCGTCCTCCTCCTGCCGCTGCACGCCAAGCCCTTCGCCGGTCGCGTCCAAACTGATGCGTACATAGATGGCGGCTCGACGCGAATCATGTTGCGCCTGTGCGCGTTTGTTGCGGCTGCGGCCGTTGGTGATGGTTGCGGTCATACCTGGCTACCCTACCGTAATCCGTTTATTGGCGGGGCATCATTTCGGTGTCACCGTCTTTGTTTTTGCGGGTGATCCAGCCCTCTTCGGCGAGCGGGTGGTGGTCGCCGCAGCCGAACGTTAAATGGTTGACGTCGGTGGTGCGGCACTTCGCGTACGGGATGCAGTGATGAACCTCGCAGTAGTAGCCCGAAACGGTACAGCCGGGGTGTGAACATCCACGATCTTTGGCGTACAGGACAATTCGTTGCCCGGGTGAGGCGAGTCGCTTGGTGTGATAGAGCCCGATCGCCTCGCCTTTGTCAAAAATGCACAGGTAATGATGTGCGTGGCGGGCCAGCCGAATCACGTCGCCCATAGGTAGTAGCGTGCCGCCTCCGGTGAGCCCCCTACCCGCCCCGGCCTCCAGTTCGCGCAAGGTGGTGGTGACGATGATGGATGCCGGTAAGCCGTTGTGCTTTCCCAAATCACCGGACGCCAACAGGGCGCGCGCGGCGGCGTTGAGCGCGTCGTGGTTGCGTTGAACGGAGCTACGCGTGTCGTTGCCGAGGGAAGTCTCCGACGGGCTGCCCTCCACGCACGGGGTGTCATCCTCCGGGTTGCACATGCCCGGAGCGGCCAATTTGGCAAATACGGCGTCGATGGAGGCCCGCGCCTCGGGCGTCAGATACCCCGTGATCGGGCTCATCCCGTCGAAACCTTGTTTGCCGATAGTGATTCCGCGCCGACGAGCCCGGTCCTCATCGGTGAAAGTACCGTCGGGGTTGAGGCAGTCGGTGAGTTTGTCGGCCAGCTTGCTCAATTCGTCTGGGCGGTGCTCGCCGCCCAGGCGAGCGAGCTGCGCTTCGGCTTCCTGGCGGGTCTCGACGTCAACGAAGTCCGGCAGCCGCTGACAAAAGCCGCGAATCACCGCGACGTGGCCGTCGCCGATCTTTCCGGCGCGCTGCGCCTCGGCGGTGGCCGCCAGCCGTGGCGACAACGGTTCACCGGTGACTGAATGGCGCGGGCCAAGATCCTCGGCCTCCCGGATGCGCCGGGCAGCCTCGGCGCGGCTGATCAGCAGCCGATTGGCCAACGCATGACTTAGCTTGCCGCCCAACTCCGTCTCGCTGGCCTGCCGGGCGAGTTGGTTGATCAGAGCGTGGCCGGGCACCGGTAGCCGACGGGTGTCCTGTTCCAGGCGTTGCAGCATTCCCAGGAGTTCCGGGCAGGTCAGCACGTCGAAAGACAGCTCGAGCAATCCGGATACCGCATCTCGGAATGCGTCGAACCGCTCGACGATCTCCTCGCGGCAACTCGAATGCATGTTCGAATGGTATCGATCGCGACTGACACGCGAGACCGCCGAAGCCCCAGGTGTGGATGGAATTGCAACTGTGGATAACCGGCAAGAATCACTACTGTGACCTCCGTCAATGGGTCGCTAGATGGGAAGAACACGTGAGCGGGACACGTAGACAAGAGATTTACAAAGGACTCACCGAATGACCGCCGCACGCAAGAAAGTACGCGAAGAGCTAGTTCTAGATACATCGGCGGGCGGCGAATTGCCGATCAGCCAGGTGGATTACTACGTGAAGCAGCAGTATCCGTCGGCGTCGGTGTCGCAGGTGCAAAACGAGACCTTAGCAACGATTCGCTCCCTGGCCGACGACGGACTAATTGTATTGGGGGCCATGTCCGGTGAGGGAGGACGCTGGGAGGCTTGGGACGGCCCACTAGAGAAGTCCATCCAAAAAATCTCCGATGTGTATATAACCCAATATGACGATCCACCGGCCTGGGTATTCTCCGCATGGATAAAACTCACCGACAAGGGCGAGCGGGTCGCGCGGGCACTTGAGGAGGACGCTCGAGGCTCTCATACCTAGTCGCGCACCAGACCCCGGATCGAAAGGGCGTCAAAAGTTGAGTCCGGAGAACATGATTCGACCGGGGTCGTACTTCTGCCGCACGGCGCTGAGCCGGGACAGATTCGGGCCGAAGTACCGCGACGGCGGCTGGTTGGCCTCGATGTAGTTCACATAGCCGCCAACTGAATACGGTCGCACCGCTTGGTGTGCCGTGTTGAGCCAGTTGGTCGCTGCCGACGGGTCGGATGTTTCGACGTACCACTGCACCAGCGCGGACTGCTGACGCCACGGAAAGGCTGTGGCTCCCGGTGCGACACTGGCGAGGACGCCGTCGAGGGCATGCATGATGGCCAACATCCGGCCCGCGCCACGAGGAAAGGCGTCGACCGCCGCGGCGATGCCCTGAGCCGCGCCCGCGTTGATGGTCGGGAAAACATCAGATCCGCCGACGTATCCGAGCGGCGACGGGTTGAGGTTGTTGACGGCCAGATACCTCACCAGGTCCAAGTAGTTGAAGGTGTGGTTCTCGGTCCCGATCGGTTGCATCCCGACGGCTGACGTGATGGCGCTCGCCGCGCTGTTACCCGACCCGGCCGGGCAGGTCGCCATGATGCGACAGTGCGTACCCATCGGGTCGACAGTGGCGTCGGCCAGTGCCCAGCTGCTTCGGTCAGCGGTGCGCAGCCAGTTCTGCCAACCCACGAGGACCTGCGCGAACGACTGCGGCGGGAAATTGAGGTTCACCACGTCGACGTCACTGGTCGGGAAGGTGGCGAAGGTCAACGCCGTTGTCACCCCGAAGTTGCCGCCACCGCCGCCGCGCAACGCCCAGAACAGGTCGGGCTGGCTGGCCGCAGATGCGGTGACCGCCTGGCCGCCGGGCAGCACCACCGTCGCCGACCTCAATGCGTCACACATCAGGCCCGCGTGCCGAGAATGGGCACCCAGCCCGCCGCCCAGGGCGTGCCCCGAGCTACCGACCGACGGGCAGGTACCCGTCGGGATCCCCCGTCCGGCCGCTGCCAGCGCTTGGTGCAGCGCATACAACTCGGTGGCAGGCGTCACCGTGACCTGCCCGGTGGCGGCGTCGTAATTGATCCCTCCGGGCAACTGGCGCAGATCAAGCACCATGGTTCCGTTCGCCGTCGACGCCCCGATATAGGAATGCCCACCACTGCGCGGTGCGACCTTGAGGTTGTTGGCAGCAGCGAATGCCATCGCCTTTTGCACGTCCGCCGGCGATGTAGGGGTGACGATCGCCGCCGGCGTCGAGCCGTTGTAGTTGGTGTTGAAAACCTGTTTGGCCGTTCCGAATTGACCGTTGTCCGGTCGTATCACCTGCCCGCCGATGGCGGTGGCAAGCGGGTCCCAGCCGGAGGCAATCGGATCGGCGCTGGCTCGGCCCGATCCGAGAACCGTACCGGCGGCTAACGCTCCGACGGCGCCCCGCAGAAACGTCTGACGCGAGATCTCACGCGCCAACGTCGGGCTCCCGCGATTGCGTCACGTCCCGCATTGTCAACTATGCGACGACAAAAACCGTGGTGGCGCAGGACGTGTCGGCGTGAGAACTGAAACGTACGCGAACCTTGACCCCATCGTGTTGGAAACGTGACAGCGATAAACCAGGGTTCTAACCGGGACTTTGAGTGCCGCGGTTGCACTCCCACCAAGTGAGGGGCAGGACATGGCGACGCTCGAGAACGCGCATAACTTTATTTGGCGCTTGAACAACCAACCACTGGCCGTTCGTCTGTTACTGGGCGCCGGCTGCCTGATCACCGCGGCTGCAATGTTTTCGGCGCCGGTGGAGGCAGACCCGCACGACGACGACTTCATCGACGCGCTGAGCCACGCCGGCATCGAGTATGGCGAACCAGGAAACGCGATGGCCGTGGGCCAGTCGATCTGCCCGATGCTCGCTCAGCCGGGCGGCAGCTTCGCCGCTGCCGCATCGGGTATCTCCCACCGGGGCATGTCACCGCAGATGGCCCAGTTGTTCACCACCATCGCGATACAGACGTACTGCCCGGAAGAGATGGCAAACATACTCGGCGGCAACGTATCTGGTTTGCAGCAATTCCCTGCCATGCCGGGGATGATCCCAGGGATCTAGCGTGTGCCCAGCGGATCGATCGTCCAGGCGATATAGACCATGCTCGCCGCGACGAGGGACATCGTAGCAAAGTCAATTCCCTTGCTGCGCACCACGAGAAGCCCTGCACGGTCTTCGGTGAGCGCTAACCGCAGCACGGCGGCGACCCCAACCCCGATGCCGATCAACAGCGCGCCACGGCGCCAGAAGTTCGCCGCAACCAGTGTGAACGCCGCTGAAAAGATCAGCACTACCGTCACGATCGGCCATTGCGAGCGGACCAGCTGACGCGAACTCATTGCTGTTCGGCCAATTCGACGACGTTCGTCAACAGGAATGCGCGGGTCAGCGGGCCGACGCCACCGGGATTCGGTGATACGTGACCGGCGACCTCCCACACACCCGGGTGCACGTCACCGACCAGCCCGTCGGCGGTACGGCTGACGCCGACGTCGACGACGGCGGCACCGGGACGCACCATGTCCGCCGTCAGCAGATGCGGGACACCCACGGCCGCCACAATGATGTCCGCCTGCTTGGTCAGCGCGGGCAGATCACGAGTTCCGGTGTGACACAGGGTCACAGTGGCATTCTCCGAGCGGCGCGTCAGTATCAGCCCCAGCGGACGACCGACCGTGACACCGCGACCGAGGACGACCACGTGCGCCCCGGCGATCTCGACGTCGAAGCGCCGCAACAGGTGGACGATGCCGCGTGCGGTGCACGGCAGCGGCGCCGCAGTACCCAGGACCAACCGGCCCAGGTTGGTCGGGTGCAACCCGTCGGCATCCTTCTCCGGGTCGACGCGTTCCAGTGCCGCGTTCTCGTCGAGGTGTTTCGGCAGCGGCAACTGCACGATGTAACCGGTGCATTCGGGATTGGCGTTGAGTTCGTCGATGGTTTCGTTGAGCTTCGCCTGGCTGATATCGGAGGGCAGGTCACGGCGCAGCGAGGTGATGCCGACCTTGGCGCAGTCGGAATGCTTTCCGCGGACGTAGGTCTGCGACCCCGGGTCATCGCCGACGAGAATCGTGCCCAGGCCGGGTGTCCGCCCTGCAGCACTCAACGCCGCCACCCGTTGCTTCAGGTCGACGAAGATCTCGTCGCGCGTGACTTTGCCGTCCAACGTGATCGCACCCACGCCTCACAGTCTGGCATGCCCGCGCGCGTGGCCAGATGACGGCGACCCGCCGCGCCCGGCTCCGCCGCGCTTGCGATCGCGTGGCCAGATGACGGCGACCCGCCGCGCCCGGCTCCGCCGCGCTTGCGATCGCGTCGCCAGATGACGGCGACCCGCCGCGCCCGGCTCCGCCGCGCTTGCGATCGCGTCGCCAGATGACGGCGACCCGCCGCGCCCGGCTCCGCCGCGCTTGCGATCGCCGTTACGCTCCCCGTATGTCTAGCCCTCCGGACGTCCTGAGCCCCGCCAAGCTGGGCCCGATCACGCTGCGCAATCGCATCATCAAGTCGGCGACTTTCGAGGCGCGAACGCCCAACGCACTGGTGACCGACGACCTCATCGAGTACCACCGACTGCCGGCCGCCGGCGGCGTCGGCATGACCACGGTCGCCTATTGCGCAGTCTCCCAGGGTGGCCGCACCGAAGGCAACGGGATCTGGATGCGCCCGGAGGCCGTGCCCGGGTTCCGCCGGCTCACCGAAGCCATCCACGCCGAGGGCGCGGCGGTGAGCGCGCAGATCGGCCACGCCGGCCCGGTGGCCAATGCTCGTTCTAACAAAGCCACCGCCCTGGCCCCGGTGCGGTTCTTCAACCCGATCAGCATGCGGTTCGCCAAGAAGGCCACCCGTGACGACATCGACAACGTGATCACCGCGCACGCCAATGCCGCCCGCCTGGCCGTCGACGCGGGATTCGACGCCGTCGAAATCCATTTGGGCCACAACTATCTGGCGAGCTCGTTCTTAAGCCCGTTGATCAACCGTCGCAACGACGAGTTCGGTGGATCGCTGGAGAACCGCGCCAAGGTAGCCCGGGGGATGGTGCTGGCCGTTCGCCGCGCCGTTGAGAAAGACGGGGCTCAGATCGCGGTGACCGCCAAGCTCAACATGGCCGATGGTGTCCGCGGCGGTATCAGCACCGACGAGTCGCTGATCACCGCGAAATGGCTGCAGGATGACGGCGGGCTGGACGCGATCGAACTCACCGCGGGTAGCTCGCTGGTCAACCCGATGTATTTGTTCCGCGGCGACGCTCCAATCAAGGAATTCGCGGGCGCCTTCAAACCGCCGCTGCGCTGGGGCATGCGGATGACGGGCAAGAGGTTCCTCCGCGAGTACCCCTACCGTGAGGCCTATCTGTTACGGGAGGCCAAGCTGTTCCGCGCCGAACTGTCGATGCCGCTGATTCTGTTAGGCGGCATCACCAATCGGGAAACGATGGACCTGGCCATGGCGGAGGGATTCGACTTCGTCGCGATGGGCCGGGCTCTGCTGGCCGAGCCCGATCTGATCAACCGGATCGCTGCCGACGGGGCCGCGCACACCGTGCATTCGGCGTGTACGCACTGCAACCAGTGCATGCCGACCATCTACAGCCGCACCCGCTGCGTCGTCACCGGCGCCCCCGACCGCCCGCCGACGATGCAGGCCGGAACGGCCTGAGGAGGAGGCGGGCAATCAGCGCCAGCCCGCCGACGATGCAGGCCGGAACGGCCTGAGGAGGAGGCGGGCAATCAGCGCCAGCCCGCCGACGATGCAGGCCGGAACGGCCTGAGGGTTCGTGTCGCTCAGAGCCAATTGTGCGGCAGCCGATACAGTCGGTGCAGTGAGCCAAGCAGCTAAGGTTGGGGCGATGAGTCAAGCAGCACCGCCCGTGCTGACAGTCCGATACAACGGATCTCAACGCACCTTCGCCGCAGGCCACGACGTCGTAGTCGGGCGCGATCTGCGCGCCGACATGCGCATCACTCATCCACTCATCTCGCGTGCGCATTTGCTGCTGCGTTTCGAGCAGGGGCGTTGGCTCGCCATCGACAACGGTTCGTTGAACGGAACCTACGTCAACGGGCGTCGGGTGCCGGTGGTCGACATCCACGACGGGCAGACCGTCAACATCGGCAACCCCGACGGGCCGAAGCTTGCTTTCGAAGTCGGTCACCACGTCGGGCCGGCCGGCCGGCCGCCGCAAACCGCGTCGATGCCCATCGTCCAACCGTCAGCCGCCGGGCGGCCGGCGCCCCCGCAGCCGGCACGCCCGGCGGGCGCGCCCCGGCCCCAAGGAGCCGGACCGTTGCGCCCATATCCGGGCGCCCCCCCTCCACCACCACAGCCGATGTATCAGGGGGCCGGGGGCCAGCGGCCGCCGGTCTATCCGCCGCACCAACCACCGCCGCCGAACCGGCAACCGCCGAGCCAGCTGGGGGGAGCCAATTCCCCGCCGCCGCTGAACGTGCAGCCGAAGACGCAAAGGGCTCGGCCGGCCAGCAAGCCGCCCGAGGTGGGGAACCTCGCCACGAAGATGATCCAGGCGATTCTTCCCGGATCCGGCACACCGGAGAAGCCGCCGGGATCTGCCACGATCGGTCGCGCCAACGACAACGACATCGTCGTCCAGGATGTGTTGGCGTCGCGCCATCACGCGTTCTTGCTCCAGTCCCCGCTCGGCACCGAGATCCGTGACGCCCACAGCGTCAACGGCACGTTCGTCAACGGCGTACGCGTTGGCTCGGCGGTGCTGAACGAGGGCGACGTGGTCACCATCGGCAACATCGACCTGGTCTTCACCAACGGCAACCTGGTCCGCCGCACCGAAGCCGCGACTCGCACCGGTGGCCTGGAGGTCAACGGGGTTCACTTCAAGATCGACGGCAAGGAACTGCTGGACAACATTTCCCTGACGGCTCGGCCGGGCACGCTGACCGCGATCATCGGGGGGTCCGGTGCGGGCAAGACCACGCTGTCGCGGCTGATCGCCGGATACACCCGCCCCAGCGCCGGTTCGGTTACCTTCGAAGGCCACAACATCCACGCGGAGTACGCGACCATGCGCAGCAGGATCGGGATGGTCCCGCAGGACGATGTGGTTCACCGCCAGCTGACGGTCAACCAGGCGCTCGGCTACGCCGCCGAGCTGCGACTACCACCCGACACCAGCAAACAAGAGCGCGCCCAAGTGGTCGCGCAGGTGCTCGAGGAACTCGATCTGACCAAACACGCCGACACCCGGGTGGACAAGCTCTCCGGCGGCCAGCGCAAACGCGCCTCGGTGGCGCTGGAGCTGCTCACCCAACCGTCGCTGCTGCTGCTCGACGAGCCGACGTCCGGTCTGGACCCGGCGCTGGACC
The DNA here is from genome assembly GCA_963751315.1 of uncultured Actinomycetota bacterium. Lineage (GTDB taxonomy): Bacteria > Actinomycetota > Actinomycetes > Mycobacteriales > Mycobacteriaceae > Mycobacterium. Next base: position 197,146 of record CAVVUH010000021.1, read on the forward strand.
GCCAAGTGATGCTGATGTTGCGGCAGCTAGCCGACGCCGGTCGCGTGGTGCTGGTGGTCACGCACTCGGTGTCCTACCTCGACGTTTGCGACCAAATCCTGCTGATCGCCCCCGGCGGCAAGACCGCATTCAACGGACCGCCCGGCCAGGTCGGTGCGGCATTGGGCACCACCAACTGGGCGGACATCTTCGCCAACGTGGGCGCCGATCCCGACGAAGCCAATCGCCGCTTCCTGGAAAGAGAGGGCCGAAGCCAACAGTCGCAAGCACCGGCGCGCGGAAGCCCGGCCGACTTGGGGGAGCCGGTCCACACCGACCTACTGCGCCAGCTTTCCACCATCGCGCGCCGCCAGGTCCGATTGGTCGTCTCCGACCGTCTGTACACGGTCTTCCTGGCGTTACTGCCGTTCCTCACCGGCGCGATCGCATTGACGGTCAAGGGCCCTCACCCGGGATTGGGCCCAGCCGATCCGCTTGGGGCCGCGCCCACTCAACCGCAGTACATCATGGTGCTGTTGAACTTCGGTGCCGTCTTCATGGGCACGGCGCTGACCATCCGCGACCTGATCGGCGAGCGCCCGATCTTCCGCCGAGAACAGGCGGTAGGCCTGTCGACCACCGCCTACCTGCTGGCCAAGATCGCGGTGTTCTTCGTTTTCGCAACTATCCAGGCCGCGATCGCGACATTCATCGTCAGGCTCGGCAAGGGCGCGCCCACCGCGCACCCGCCGTTCTTCGACAACTCCACGTTCTCGCTGTTCGTCACCGTGGCCGGCACTTGCGTCGCCTCGGCAACGCTGGGACTGGTGCTCTCGGCGGTGGCTACGTCCAACGAGCAGATCATGCAGCTGCTGGCGGTCTCCATCATCTCGCAGCTGGTTCTCGCCGGCGGGATGATCCCGGTGACCGGCCGGGCCGGTCTCAACCAGGTGTCCTGGCTGACGCCCGCGCGGTGGGGCTACGCAGCGGGTGCGTCGTCGATCGACTTCCCAGACCTGGTCAAGGTCAAGCAGATTCCGACCAACGACCCGATCTGGCAGCACTCGAAGCACATTTTCCTGCTCGACATGGGGATGCTCGCGCTGTTGTCGTTGTTTTACTCGCTCTACGTACGCTGGCACATTCGGTTGCGGCACTAACCGGTCGCACTCAGGCTCTGCAGGGCGTATTCGCTGACCGCGATCAGCGCATCGGTCGCCGATCTACGGTCGCGGGCATCGATGTTGATCACCGGGACGTGTTCGGCCAGGGCCAGCGCCTTGCGCACCTCGGCGACGGGATACCTTGGCGCGCCGTCGAATTCGTTGACGGCGATAAGGAATGGCAGGTGGCGGTCTTCGAAGAAGTCGACCGCGGCGAAGCTGTCCTGCAGGCGCCGGATGTCCACCAGGACGACCGCGCCGATCGCGCCGCGCACCAGGTCGTCCCACATGAACCAGAATCGGCGCTGCCCCGGAGTACCGAACAGGTAGAGCACCAGATCCTCGTCCAACGTGATACGGCCGAAGTCCATCGCTACCGTGGTGGTCCGTTTATCCGGCGTGGCCTCCACCATGTCGACGCCGGCGGAAGCGTCGGTGACCATCGCCTCGGTACGCAGTGGCATGATCTCCGAAACTGCGCCGACGAACGTCGTCTTACCGGCGCCGAACCCACCCGCGATGACGATCTTCGTCGACGCGGTATTTCGCGGCTTGAGATGCGGTTGGGCCTCTCCCTCAGAGGGCTCGTAGGCCACGAAGCGTCCTTCCTATCAGTTCGCGGCGTTCATCGCGGGTCGAGCGATCGGTCAACGTCCGGTTCACTCGAAGGTAGCCCGAAGTCACCAGATCGCCGACCAAGACGCGCGTGACACCGAGTGGTAAATCCAACCGAGCCGAGATCTCGGCCACGGATGGGCTCTTGACACACAGTTGGACGATCCTGCCTCGCACGTCGTTGGGTGGCCACCGGTGATAGAGCGCCGACTGCAGCGTCTGCACCGGCGCTTCCAGTGGCAGCTCGACGCTCGCCTTGGTCCGTCCGGCCGTCAGGGTGTACGGACGGACCAGGCTCGCCTCAGCTGCGGGTGGCTTTGACTCCAAGGGCCCCGACGGCTCGCGACTGTCCATCGCGGCTCACGAGTGTGTCGCGGTCGGCGACGATGCGGACCGAGGAGGAGCCGAGTATTCGGACGGAGCACGTCGCGTCGACTGCACCACGTTGCCCACCCGTTCGACAAGCACGGCCATCTCGTAACCGATCTGACCGATATCACACGAAGTCGCAGCCAGCGTTGCCAGATGCGAGCCGTCACCGACCCGCATCAACAACAAGTAGCCGTTTTCCATCTCCACCACAGACTGCAGCACCTCGCCGCCGTCAAACAACTGCGCGGCGCCGCTGGCCAAGCTCGCCAGGCCCGACGACACCGCGGCGAGCTGGTCTGCCCGCTCCTGCGGCAGGTGCTCGCTGGCCGCGATCAGCAGCCCATCGACGGATACCAGCACAGCGTGCGACACCCCGGGAACCTCGCGGGCGAAGTTCGACACCAGCCAATCCAGGGAGTTGTCCGAGCGGGCCGAATCGTAGGCATCGAAAGCGGAAGTCATTCGTGATCGGATCCTTGATCTGTGTCGCGGGCATGCGATCGTCCTGCGCGAACGCCGCCGAAATGGCTACTCATCGAGGCGCGGATCGCCTCTGGGTCCCGCACCGGCGCCTCATGTGCAGGCTTGCGTCTGGAATGGAATCCGCCGTTCGATGCCGCTCCGTTGTCCTCGTCGGCCCGGTGGTTTGCGACTCTCGCGATGCCGTTGTGGTCGGGCCCGGCGCCACCCGGCACCAGCCGGGCGCCGGGGTCACGCACCGGCAGGCCGTGGTCGGTGTGGGCCTGCACGGGCACGTTATCGACCTCGGCGGCCGCCGACCAACCGCGGTCCCAAACCGACTTCCAATCGAGGTCGGCGCTGCGTGCCAGATCGTGCGGGTCGACCAGCCATTCCGAGAGCATCCGCTGGTAAATCAGATCCGTCTCCGGCGAATGCCCCGATGGCGCGTCGGCTTCGGCGGGCCAGGGCTCGTCGATCTCCCGCACATCGAACGCAGCCACCGGCTCCGGCGCGACCGGCTCCGCTTTGGGATGCTGCTGCCGGGTGAATCGCGCCCGTGAGCCGAAGAACGACGATGTATTCGAAACCGGTTGGGCCGCAGGGGTTTCCGCAGTCTGCTCGACTACTTCTTCCCGCCCGCCCAGTGGTGGCTCGCGCCGCGACGGCCGATCCGGCTGGTCGACCGGGACACCGGTGATGCCGCTGGATCCCGGCCTGCGGCGCGGCAGCAAGGTGATTGCTGATTCGGTCGAATGGGAGCCGTTGCGTTCTGTCGCGTCGGCCAGCGCAGCAAGGTCTGCGGAGTCGCGGTAATCCGCGGCAGCGGCCGACTGGTCGGCGGCCGCCGACGCGGCGGGGCGTGCCGCCGCGGTCTGGCGCGGCGCAGCGTCGCCACCGTCTGCGCCGGCCAGCACCGTCGACGGCAGATACACCTCGGCCGTGGTACCCGATCGCGCCTGCTCGATCGACGAACCGCGCAGCCGCACCCGGATACCGTGCCGGTCGGCCAGTCGGCCCACCACGAAAAGACCCATGTGGCGGGCGCTTTCGGGAGTGACTTCTCCGCCGGCCCGCAGCCGCATGTTGGCGATGCGCCGGTCGCCGTCGGTCATGCCCAACCCGACGTCGACGATCTCAAGCAGAACCGCGGCGTCGCTGCGCTGTGAGGCGGAAACCCGGACCTGGGATGCCGGCGGCGAATAGCGCAAGCCGTTGTCGATCAACTCAGCGAGGAGATGAACGATATCGCCGGAGGCTGCGCCGGTGATCGTGCAGTCGGGCACCATCGACGTTTCCACTCGGCGATAGTCCTCGACCTCGGAGGTGGCGGCATTGATGGCCGACGACAGCGGCACCGGTCCGCGTTGCTCTCCCCGCAAGCTCTGCGCGCCCGCCAGCACCAGCAGGTTGGCACCGTTGCGGCGCATCCGGGCGGCCAGGTGGTCGAGGCGGAACAGGCTGTCGAGCCGATCGGGATCCTCCTCGTTGCGCTCCAGCCGGTCGATGAGCGAAAGCTGCTGGTCGACCAGTGAACGGTTTCGCCGTGACATGGTCTCGAACATGTCGTTGACCAACACCCGCAGTCGGGCCTCGTCACCGGCCAAGAGCAACGCCTGGGTGTGCAATTCGTCGACCGCGTGCGCGACCTGGCCGATTTCTTCGGTGGTGTGGATCGGCAGCGGTTCGGGCGGTTGTTCGTCGCCGGCCCGGGCGCGGGTGATCTCGCGCTCGAGGTCTTCGTGAGCGACCTTCAGAGCGCTGTCGCGCAGCACGCGCAGCGGCTGGATCAGCGAGCGGGCCACCAGCAGCACGATCGCGAGTGCGGCGATGATGGCCGCCAGCACGACGACGGTGTCGCGAATCGCGGCATCGCGCCGATTGTGGGCCTGGTCCTCCACGGATTTCGTTACCAATGCGGTGGTGTCTTTGATCACCTGGGCGGCGATCGCATCGGTGGTCTGCACCGAGTGGAGCAGTGCCGGGTTGTTGACAAGCAGACTGGTCGGATTGGACATGAGCGCCATCCGGGTCACCATCTGCTGTTGCAGCGTCTTGGCTTCCGCTGAGCCGACACCAAGCACTTCAGCCATCCCGAACAGCGTCGACGGCTCGGTGCCGGCCAGGGTGATCATCGACGTGCGCAGCTCGGGCTCCGGCAGGTCGGCGCCGCGGGTGATCAGCAGCTGCTGCATCATCATCTGGCCGCGGGCCCCGATCGCGCGGCTCAGTCCCTGAGCCGCAGCCCGGATTTGCACGTTGTCGACGCGTACCGATCCATCAACCGCGTTCTCGGCGGTCAACAAGATAGGGGCGTAGGTGGTCACCCGCTCTCGCAAACCGATGGCGTTCGACGCGACCTTGTCCAGCAACGCCTGCCCACCGTTCAGCATGGCGCTGACCCCTGCTCCGACATCGGCGGCAATGTCTGTTTCCGCCAGCCGGGCCTGCAGCTCGTGTTTGCGGGCGTCGTAATTCTTCTTCACACCCTCGACGTCGCCCCCGGTGGAGGTCGCCAGCAATGCGACATCAAGCGCCGACATGTATTTGGTAATGGCCGGAACCACCTCGGCGCGATCGGCGGCTAACCGGAGGTCGTGCGCATCGGTCAGCGCGCCCGCGATACGGAATCCCCCGAAAACCATCGCCAGCACCAAAGGCACCACCACAATGGCTACGACTTTCCACCGCACCGGCCAATTGCGCACCGACCATGAGGCCGGCCGTTTCGACGGTGAGGACTCAGCGCCGTTGCCGTCTGCGGTGTCACTTTTGGTCGGCAGAATCGCCCGCGTGGCGCGGGCAAACATGGTCACCGGACGACGTCCGTGCTGGTGACCGCTCCGCTGATATGCAGTGTTGGCGCGTCGTTCATGAGACTTCCTGCTGATTACACCCGCCCCCAGTGACGGGCGGGTGATATACGCCTGGCAATTCTGCGAGTATGCCAGCCTGCGGCTGTGGAAACCACAGTTCTTACTGAACAGACAGAGTCGGCCGACTGATGCCAGACACCGCGAAGGATAGCCGAGCAAATTCTCTAACGACAACTGTCATGATCTACAGATGTTCCGGCTGCTGTTTTACTCGCCGCGTATCGCGCCCAATACGGGCAATGCAATCCGGACTGCGGCGGCCACCGGCGCCGAACTGCATCTCGTCGAGCCGCTCGGCTTCGACTTGTCCGAACCCAAACTGCGCAGAGCCGGGCTGGACTACCACGACCTGGCGTCGGTCACCGTGCACTCGTCACTGGATGCCGCCTGGAAGGTGCTGGCACCGCAGCGGGTGTTCGCCTTTACCGCGCATGCGACGTCGTTGTTCACCGACGTGAGCTATCGGGCCGGCGACGTGTTGATGTTCGGCCCCGAGCCCACCGGTCTGGACGCGACCACCCTGGCCGACGTTCACATCACCGACCGCGTCCGCATCCCCATGCTGACCGGACGGCGCTCACTCAACTTGGCCAACGCTGCCGCGGTCGCCGTTTACGAGGCATGGCGCCAGCACGGGTTCGCCGGGGCCGTCTAGCAGGTTTAACTACCAGGTGTTCCAATGCGTGAGGCTCTCGGCGGGCAACCGCTTGGCCGGCCGGAAATCGGTGCCTTTGGTGTAGGCGATCGGCAACAGCCCGCCCTGGCTGTACTGCTCGTAGGGAATGCCCAGCACCTCGGCCGCCTTTTTCTCGCCGTCGCGAACCAGGTGCAGCGTCGTCCAGCAGGAGCCCAGGCCGCGGGAGCGCAGCGCGAGACAGAAACTCCAGACCGCCGGGAACAGCGACGCCCAGAACGAGGCACCGCCCAGCGGCGACGAGTCTTCCCGGCCCTCGATGCAGGGGATCAGCAGGACCGGTGCCTCATGCATGTGCTCGGCGAGGTAGGTCGCGGAATCTCTGACCGCGCCCATTCGCTCCCCGCGGGTGTCGCCATCGGGGTATTCGGCTGACGGCGAGCTGAGGTATACCCGACCATTGGCCAGGTAAATCTCGCCGATAGCCTTTTTCTTGTCGGGGTCCTCGACGAACACCCACTGCCACCCCTGCGAGTTGGAACCGGTGGGCGCCTGCAGCGCCAATTCGAGGCATTCCGTCAGCACGTCGCGGGATACCGGCTTGTCGAAATCGAGGCGCTTGCGGACCGAGCGGGTGGTGCTTAGGACTTCGTCAACAGAGAGGTTCAGCGTCATCTGTTCAAGACTATCGCCCGTGTCCGCCTGGTCAGCGGGCCGTTCCGGCCCGCGTCGTCGCCAGACTACCGTCGCCACCATGACAGTCGAACTGAAGCAAGAGGTTTCCAGCAGGCTCGAGTCCGACCATTACGGGTGGTTGACCACCGTGGCGAAATCGGAGCAGCCCGTACCGCGGCTGGTGTGGTTTTACTTCGACGGCACCGACCTCACGGTGTATTCGGCGCCGCAGGCGGCCAAGGTCGCCCACATCAAAGCGCATCCGCGGGTAAGCCTGCACCTGGACTCCGACGGCAACGGCGGGGGAATCATCGCCATCGGCGGAATCGCCAACGTCGACGCGACGGATGTCGACTGCCGAGACGACGGGCCGTACTGGGCGAAATACCGCGAGGACGCCGACAAGTTCGGCCTCACCGAGCAGATAGCGAACTTCAGCACCCGGCTGAAAATCACCCCGGACCGGGTGTGGACGACGCCCGTGGGCTGAATCGGCCGGTGTGAATTCGAAGCGAATTCACCGAACACTTTTCAAGCATCACGCTCGCGCTTTTCTGTGTTAGCGACCTGTCTCGTCATTGGTTGACCGCTTGGAGTGGGACGCATCCGCGGCGACGTTGGCGAGGATGTCTGCGGCTGTGGCGGTCCATAGGAAGGGTTTGGGGCGCGAGAAGTCCTTGTCCCCGTCGGCCTACCGCGGGGCTGTGACGGGTGTGGAGCGGTCGAGAGTTCTCTCCGGTTGCGCCACCAAGGGCGCGCAGAACCAGACCGCGACTCCGACGAGGGCGATGCTGGTGAGAGCGGCAAGGTGGATGCTTGCGTCGCTCCAGGTGCTGCTCATCGCCAGGTACATCGGCCAGGACACGGCTGCGACCGCGCCGATCGACGTCATGATCACCAGGGGAACGAGTAGCAGCGACCGTGCCCCATGCAGTTTGTCTTGGACTCGGGCGATGGCCACCGCGGGGACGAACGTGAGCATGGCGCTGGCGAAGGCGTACCAGAGTGGCATCCAACCGAATGGCTGCAATGACTGGCGGCCGTAGTAGTGCCACAGTCCGGTCGCCATCCACGGTACTTCGAATGCCAGGACTCCCGCGACGATCGAGAGGGCCGCAATCCAGACACCTTTCGTGGTCATTTTGCGGTCGTGAAAAAGGGGCACCAGGACCAGTAACACCAACCCGAAGTAAGGGAAGTACGCACCGATCGCATAGAACGGCACGCCGAGCCCTTGCGACGTCCACGCCACGTGTGCACCCGCCTGGGAATGGGTGGCGTGCGACAGGTGGGCCAGCGTCGCCTCATTCACCACAGTGCCGCCGCCGGCGATCGTGTACAGCAGCGGTTGCCAGCTTTTCCGCCGCCGTGAAATCCAACCCGCCACAAGGACCGTCGTAAGGGCGGCCACCGTGAAGGCGATCTCGGCCACGGTCTGCCAGCCTTGCGGCATGGCGAACTGTTGTGGCTCCATGTAGTTCGGTACGCCCCGCGGGACGCCATCGAAATTGGTCATCGTTGCATCTCACTCATCGTCACCGCGGAGTGTGAATGAAGTCGTTCCATTGCACTTCCTGGGTGTCGCCGTATCCGACGTCACTGCCCATCCGCCATTCGGTGAGCGTGACCCAGCATGTCGCATTCGGCCATCCGTTCCAGGGGATTCCGGCGATGATCGTGCCGTCGACCTCGTAAGTCCGCTCTTTGTTTCCCCGGTCCGCAGAGGGCGTCGGCAGTTGTCACGTAATGTCCCCTTTCTTTGAAATGCGTTGTTAAGCTGATGTTCTCGCCGCCAGTCGCTAGGTTGCCGCGCCGGTGGGGACGACTGTCTTCTCGGCACCGCCGAGCCCGGGCTCGTACTTGGGGTATTTGCTCATCACCCACAGGTTGAAAGCTGCCCACCCAATCGTCGCCGCACCCATCAGAATGAACGGCGGCGTCCGGAAGTAGGGGTCCAAGAACGCCCAGGCACCGAACATCCCGATCGGGTTCAGCAGCAGGCACCAGTTCATCAGCATCGTCTGGCCCCGCATCGAACCCCGCCCGCACAGGAGAACGGTCGAAAACACCGGTGGCATCCAGGCGGTCACCGCGAACGCGATCAGGAACAGCGGGTCGTCGATGATGCCCTTGACGGTCAGCCACATCGCGGAAATACCGAGCAGCGCCCCGACGATAGCGGCACCGAATTGACGTTGGGTGAGCTTGGGCATCAGCTCCTGACGCCCGTAGCGGTACACCTGGAAACAGAGTGCGAATTCGATCGCCGAGGTGAAGATGAGCGCCACCGCCCAGCATTCCAACCACCAGTGATGGTAGGTGCCGAACCAGCTGTTCCAATAGGCTACGAACGTCGCGTCATGGATCGCAAAGAAGCCGACGGCGGCCAGCGGTGCCGGATAAGCGCGGTGCGCCTTCGCAGTCCGGAACGCCGAAACCAGGTAGACGAACGTGGCGCCAAGGCACAGGGTCATCAAGGCCATCACCGGAACGGTGCGGGTGTCTACTGAGTTCAGCACGGTCTGCGGGTCGTAGCTGGCGAGCAGGACGATCACGAGGTAGCTCCTTTATGCAGGCGCGCTTCAGAAACGTTGCCGCCAGAATGTTCCGACCACGGAGACGCCATTCGCCCAGTTGTCGGCAGCGTTCACGATCTATATTGATTGTAATCACTATCAATGTAGATCGGTTCGCGCGTCACATGCAAGGGGGTCTCCGCACTATCCTGGGCAGGTGGAAACCGGTGCCACCCCCGCCCAAGCGAAGCGGCGCAAGCGCTCCACCGAACAGGTGCGTCATCAGATCCTCGCCGCGGCTGAAGAGCTGTTCTCGACTCGCGGCTACGCGGGAACGACGACAAAGGAGATCGCCCGCGCCGCGGAGACGACGGAAGCAGCGATCTTCCGTGCGTTCACTTCCAAACAGGAGCTGTTCAATGCCGCCGTGCTGGCACCACTGGAGGAGTTCATGGCGCACTACGCGCAGGACTGGCTTCCGGAACCCAGGCGGCATGGCACGCCCCAGGAAGCATTGCGGCAGTTCGCCGAGGAGCTTTACACCGTCGTGATCGACCACCGGCGGCTCTTTGCTTCCCTCGTCGCGAACGGCCTGGTCGGCAAGGATGCTCAGCCGGTGTTGGCACGCCTGGAGAAGGTCAGTGACGGTGTCAAGTACGAGCATGGATTGCAATGGGACACCCCAATTGCAGCCCGCGCGATGCTCGGCATGGTCATCAGCATGGCCATGTTCGAGGACGTGCTGTATGCGTCCGGCAGACGCCCCAGCCGCAAAAGGATCATCGACGAACTCACCCGCATCCTCATTGGAGCAGCGGGTTTGTTGCCGCCCGCCGGCGGGAAAGTCGGCCGGCGCAAATTGGCGTCGACCACGGACCGATCTACCGCCAAACCTGTTCACCGGAAACGAATTGCGTCATCGAGTGGCGATTTACGGGGCCACACGACAGGTGGCGCTTCAAAACGGGGAACGCCTTGACCCGTGCCTGTTGTCTGGGTTACGTTGATAGTGTTCACTACCAATACTTGACGCCGGTCGCCAGCCCTTCCAGCGCAGTGCTGCCGGTCGCTAACGCCGCGTTATGGACTAGGTGAGGCGTCATCGTCGGCGAGGAGGAATCTGATGATCCCCCGCATTAATAGGGTCGGGGCATGGTGCGGCTTGGCCTTCCTCGTGATGTATCTGCTTGGCCTGTGGGTGTTCTCGGGCTTTGTGCCGGCGCATGACCCCGCGGCGAGCGCCGAGCAGATCGCAGCGATTTATCGTCGCAACACCACCGAAATCAAACTCGGAATGGTGTTCATCATGTTCGCGGCGGCGTTCTACCTGCCATGGGTGGTCACCTGGTCGGCGATGATCCGCGACATGGAGGGCGAATCGCGTTTCCTGAGCACTTGTCAACTCATTGGCGGCCTGGCCAGCAGCATGTTCTTCGTCCTGCCGGCCCTGTTCTGGCAAGTGGCTGCCTACCGAGCCGAGCGTGGAGCCGGAGATGTCCTGATGCTCAACGACATCGGCTGGATACTCACCGTGACCCCAGTGCCGCCATTCCTCGTCCAGTTCCTACCGTTTGCAGCAGCAATCTTGATGGACAGACGCAGAGCGGTCCTCCTGCCCCGCTGGTTGGGCTACGCAAGCTTGTGGGCGTGCCTGCTGTTCAGCCCCGCAGTCGCGGCCTACTTCTTCAAGTCCGGTCCGCTCGCGTGGAATGGACTCTTCTCGTTCTGGATTCCGTTGAGCACGTTCGTCGTCTGGGAGCTGGTCATCATCTGGCAAGCCTTCCGCGTCACCGGGGTTCCGCGGTCATCAGACGAGCGTGGTGGAGATACTTTTCGGCTGACACACGGGGGATCCCTCTGGACGCCACGCGCACCGACCCATCAGACACCCGAACGCGTCCAGCCAGGACCGAACGCCGTCTAACGGGCGTACCGGCGCCCAACCGCAAAGGGGCCGGGACCACACCGTGGATCAGGTGCTCGTACACTCCGCGCTCAAGCAGTACCGCAAGTCAAGCGCCGTTACCGAACTGATCGACTACGACTGTCGACGGTGTATCGCGTCGCAAATTCCACTCTCGCGGTGTCACCGAAAATCGCGAGACTTCGATCCGATCTTCAGGGTGAGCTTGGCCAACCGCTCCGCCACGACGGTGACTGCGCCACTGGCGTTTTGGACCTGACCACGGATCAGCAGTGCCGACGCCGTCTGCGCCAGCTTGCGGTGCCGAGCCCATACCCCCGGTGTGCACAGCACATTGACCATCCCGGTTTCGTCCTCGAGGTTGATAAACGTCACCCCCTGGGCGGTCCCCGGCCGCTGCCGATGGGTGACCGCCCCGGCGATCAGTACCCGGTCGCCGTCGGGCACCGACAGCAGGGCGTCGGCGGGCAGCACACCCATCTCATCGAGATCCGACCGCAGGAACTGGGTCGGATAGCTGTCCGGGGAGATGCCGGTGGCCCACACGTCGGCGGCGGCCAATTCCAGCTCGCTCATCCCCGGTAACGCCGGAATGTGCGACGACGAGCCCACCCCTGGTAGGCGGTCTGGCCGTTGGGTGGCGGCCGCTCCGGCCGCCCACAGCGCCTCGCGCCGCGATATCCCGAAGCAGCTCAGCGCTCCCGCGGTGGCCAGTGCTTCGGTCTGCGGCACGGAGAGCTGGACCCGGGAGGTCAAATCCAGCAGCGAAGCAAAGGGGCCGTGGGCTTTCCGTTCCTCAACCATTTTTTCGGCCAGGTCATCGCCGATATGGCGGACACCGCCCAACCCCAACCGGACTTCCATACCGGCGTTCTCCAGGGTGGCGTGCGCCAAGCTGGCGGCGACACACGGGCCGTGCACCGTCACCCCGTGCCTGCGGGCGTCGGCCACCAGCGACTGCGGCGAGTAGAAGCCCATCGGCTGCGCGCGCAGCAGCGCCGCGCAGAACGCCGCCGGGTGATGCAGCTTGAACCACGATGAGTAGAACACCAGTGACGCGAAGCTCAGCGCGTGGCTTTCCGGAAAACCGAAATTCGCAAAGGCTTCCAGTTTTTCGTACACCCGGTCGATCACCTCGTCGGCGGCGCCGTGTATGCGCCGCATGCCGTCGTAAAACCGGCCTCGCAGCCGTCGCATGCGTTCCGCCGACCGCTTGGACCCCATGGCGCGCCGCAGCTGATCGGCCTCGGCGGCGGAAAAGCCCGCGCAGTCCACCGCGAGCTGCATCAGTTGTTCCTGAAACAGTGGCACTCCCAAGGTTTTTCGTAACGCTGGCTCCATCGACGGATGGTCGTAGACGACCGGGTCGACGCCGTTGCGTCGCCGGATATACGGGTGTACCGAGCCGCCCTGGATGGGACCGGGACGGATCAACGCGACCTCGACCACCAGGTCGTAGAACACCCTCGGTCGCAGCCGCGGCAGGGTGGCCATCTGCGCGCGCGACTCCACCTGGAACACCCCGACGGAATCGGCACGAGACAACATTTCGTACACCGCGGATTCGGACAGGTCCAATTTGGCCAGGTCGACCTCGATTCCTTTGTGCTCGGCCAGCAGGTCGATGGCATAGTGCAACGCCGAGAGCATGCCCAGCCCGAGCAGGTCGAATTTCACCAAACCGATTGCCGCGCAGTCATCCTTGTCCCATTGCAGTACGCTGCGGTCCTCCATGCGCGCCCATTCCACCGGGCAGACGTCGGCGATCGGGCGGTCGCAGATCACCATGCCGCCGGAATGGATGCCCATGTGCCGCGGCAGATTCTGGATCTGGGTGGCCAGGTCGATCACCTGCTCGGGGATGTCGTCGATATCCGACGGCCGCGCGTTCCAGTGCGCGATCTGCTTGCTCCACGCGTCCTGTTGCCCCTGCGAGAAACCCAGGGCACGAGCCATGTCGCGGACCGCGATTCGCCCGCGGTAGGTGATCACATTGGCGACCTGAGCAGCGTAGTCACGGCCGTATTTGTCATAGACGTACTGGATGACCTTTTCGCGCTGATCCGATTCGATGTCGATATCGATGTCGGGCGGTCCGTCGCGGACCGGCGACAAGAAACGCTCGAACAACAATTCGTTGGCAATCGGATCGACCGCGGTGACACCGAGGGCATAACAGACCGCCGAGTTGGCCGCCGATCCCCTGCCCTGACACAGAATGTTGTTCTCCCGACAGAATCGGGTGATGTCGTACACGACCAGGAAATAGCCCGGAAACGTCAGTTGCGCAATGATTCCCAACTCGTGCTCGATCTGGGCATACGCTTGCCGTGCCTGCGCCCGCGGCCCGTAGCGCCGCTCCGCCCCCGCCATCGCCAGTTCGCGCAGCCAGCTGTCCTCGGTATGGCCGGGCGGGACGTCGAACAGCGGCAACTGCGGGGCGATCAGCGCCAGGCCGAAGGCGCACTGCTCGCCGAGTTCGGCCGCGGCGGTCACCACATCGGGCCGCTGCGCGAACAGCCGCGCCATCTCCTCACCCGACCGCAGATGGGAGCCGCCCAATGGGGCCAGCCAGCCGGCTGCCTCGTCCAGCGACTGCCTGGCCCGTATCGCACCCATGGCCATTGCCAGTCGGCGACGCGACGGCGCAGCGAAATGGGCGCCGGTGGTGGCGACACAAGGGAGGCCGAATCGCATGGCCAATTCGGTTAATTCGGCATTGATTTCGTCGTCGAGCGGGTGGCCATGGTGGGTCAGCTCAACGCTGACCCGACCTGCACCGAACCGGTCCACCAGGTCGGCCAACGCCGCCACAGCCGCATCCGGCCCGCCGGCGGCCAGCGCAGAGCGGACATGACCTTTACGGCAACCGGTCAAGATATGCCAGTGGCCACCCGCCGCGTCGGCGAGCGCATCGAAATCGAAGCGCAGCTTGCCTTTCTCGCCGCCGGCCAGATGGGCCGCGGCCAGCTGCCGTGACAATCGTCGATAGCCTTCCGGACCGCGAGCCAGCACCAGCAGATGCGGGCCCGCCGGATCAGGCTCGTCGGTCCGAGCGCCGGGTCCAAGCGACAGTTCGGCGCCGAACACCGTACGCATGTCCAATTCCGCGGCCGCTTCCGCAAACCGCACCGCCCCGTAGAGGCCGTTGTGGTCGGTCAGCGCGATGGCGCGCAGATCTTGCCGCACCGCCTCCTCGATCAGCTCTTCCGGTGTGCTGGCCCCGTCGAGGAAGCTGAACGCCGAATGCGTGTGCAACTCCGCATACGCAACGGACGAGCGAACCGTCCGGTTATCGTCCGGCGGCTGGTAGCTCACGCGCTTGCGAGACCACGGAGCGTCATCCGCCGGCCCCCACACAGATGGCGTGCCGGAACGGCGCGGCTTTCCGGCGAGCACCCGCTCCATCTCCGCCCAGCCCGGCGGCCCGTTGCTCCAGCCCACCAAACCAGTCTATCGAATATATGTTCGATACCGCAGGGCGTGTTAGCTGTTGCCGAAGGGGGCGGTGATGCCGTCAACCCCTCTTGTCGAGGGCGTCGAAAGTGTCCATGAGCAGGGATTTCGCTGCACGCCACCGCCGGTCGACAGTGGCCTCCAGTCTAGGCAGCCGACGCAGCGCCAGACCACGGGCGGTGGCCATTGCGACGTCGATCAGCGTGCGCCCGGAGTCGGTGTCCGCGAGGGTGGGCAGCACTTCGGCGATGAGCTGCGCCAGCTGGCGATCCAGGTCCCGACCGAGGTTTTCGATCGGCTCCCGCAGTTCGAGATCGGTGCGGGCGGCGGCCCAGAGGTCAGCCGCGGTCTGGAATGCAGGACCGGTGTGGATGTCCCACATTCGATCCAGCAGCGTCTGCATGCGGCGACGCTCGTCGCGCTGACCGGTACGGATCTGCTCCCGGGACTGCTCAGCCAATCGCTGCGACAGATGCCCGACGGCCTGTACGACCATGTCCACCCGTCCATCGAAGTAATGCTGTTGCGCCCCTTGGGAGACCCCGGCCCGCTCGGCAACCCCGCGCGTCGTCACCGCTGCGTACCCCTCGTCGATCAGGCACTCGACCGCGGCGTCCAGCAACGCCGTACGCGTCGATTCCCTGCGCTCGGCTTGAGTCCGACGTTGGACCGGGGTGGATGGGTTCATGTCATCGACGATAACACAGATACAAGTCAGTCGACTGAAATGTTTTTGGGGTGAACCGCCCTTGCCGGTGGTTGAGAAAATTCTCAGAAATTCTCAGACTGAACTACGTTGCCACACAATCGACTCCAGTTGTTTACACGATTTAATCTTGCCGCCACCTCCTGCTAGGGACGGCAGCGAATACTCGACGAAGTCCCTGGGGTGAACGGCGGTGACGATTCGTGGAGCAGCTCAACGCGCTCGATGCAGGCTTTCTCATGGCGGAAGATTCGGACCGGAACGTCAGCCTGGCGATCGGCGGAGTCGCGATCATCGACGGTTCCGCCCCCGATTACGGCGAGTTGAAGGGCGTTCTGGCAGAACGCATCCGGGCAATACCGCGCTGCACTCAGATGTTGCGTACCCAACTTTTCGATGTTGGTGCTCCACAGTGGGTCGACGATCCGGGATTCGACCTCAGCCGTCACGTGCGCCGGGTGGCACTTCCACGGCCCGGCGATGACGCCGAACTGTACCGAGTCGTTGCCGACGTGCTGGAGCGCCGTCTGGACCGAGACCGCCCACTGTGGGAATGCTGGGTCATCGAGGGTCTGAAGGGCAATCGCTGGGCGATCCTGATGAAGATCCACCACTGCATGGCCGATGGAATCTCGGCGACCCGCATCCTCAGTCGACTGTGCGATGACGTCGACGGCGATGCGTTCACTCGCCCCACCCTCACCAAGCGGACTGCCGCGACACGCCATCACCTCAAGCCGGTGCCGGAACCCAAACCGCTGGAGAACCTCTGGAACCCGCTGGACAGCCTCTGGCGGACGGCCACCGGCATCACCGGTGCCGCTGTGCGGACGGTTGGCGGCGCGGCGGAAATTGCCACCGGCTTGCTCCGATCTTCCGCGGGCAGCTCACTGGTGGGGCCGGTCACCCGGATGCGGTGTTACCGGGCGGTGCGCGTCCCGCTCGCCGAGGTCGAACAGGTATGCCGGAAGTTCGACGTGACCATCAACGACGTTGCGCTCACCGCGATCACCGAAGGCTTCCGCTCGGTTTTGCTGCATCGCGGCGAGGAACCCCGCCCGGACTCGCTGCGCACCCTGGTCCCGGTGTCGGTGCGCTCGCCCGACGTGCTGGATAAGCCGGGCAATCGCCTCTCGATCATGCTGCCCTATCTCCCCGTCGAACAAGACGACCCGATCCAGCAATTGCGCGTCGTGCACAGCCGGTTGAGCCGGGCCAAGCAAGGTGGGCAGCGGCAAGCAGGCAACGTGGCGGTCTCCGCGACCAACTACATCCCGTTCATGTTGTCCTCGTGGCTAATTCGGTTCCTCACCCGTATGCCGCAGCGCGGCATCGTGACGCTGGCGACCAACATCCCGGGACCACGCCGCCAGTTGCAGATGATGGGCCGCGAGGTAGCGCGCCTGCTGCCGATTCCACCGATCGCACTGCGGTTGCGCACGGGTGTCGCGGTGTTGAGCTATGCCAACGACCTGGTGTTCGGTATCACGGCGGATTACGACGCCGCAGGCGACGTCGACGAACTGGCCAAAGGGATCGCGATGGCCGTGGCGCGCTTGGAAATGCTCAGCCAAGACTCGATCTTGCTGTTCGCCAACAGATCGGTCTGACCGCCACCACCACCTCCTTCTTGCGTGCCACACACTGGACCTGAGTGGGACTTCTTGGGCGCAAACGTCCGGTTAGGTTGGCCCATCGCGATTGCGACCGGCGGTAGGCGGGCGCTCAAGGTAGACGTGCTTGCCCGTTGGTGTACTGCTTGGTGATCGACAATCGTGGGCGTCTGCAGGAGACGGCGAAAGAAAACGGCGATCAAAAGCATTTCTGAATTCGCGACGCACCGCGTTAGCCGTGCGGCCCTTGAGCTGCTGCACCGGTATGGCGATTGTCAGGCAGCGTGCGCCTGTAGTGGATCACCAACACCTAATGTGCGTGAAGCAATGGCACGCTGTGTGGAGCGGCGATCGTTCGGGCTTGTCAGTGGTTGGCCTTACGGTTATGGCGTGCAAAGGCGTTACCGGTACCGCATCGAACCGACACCGGCCCAACAGCAGATGTTGTGCCGGGTGTTCGGGTGCGCTCGGGTGGTGTTCAACGACGCGCTGCGAGTCCGCAACGAGGCGTACCAGGCCGGGATCAAGCTGTCTGACAGCGAGATTCAGCGGCTAGTCATCACCCAAGCGAAGAAGACCACACAGCGGGCATGGCTTGCCGAAGTACCCAGTGTGGCCTTGGTGCAGTCGGTCAACGACGCGCGTCGGGCGTGGCGCAATTTCTTCGACTCCCACAGGGGCAACCGGCGGGGTCGGCCGCTGGGTCGGCCGAATGTGAAATCCAAGAAGGATCACCGGCAGTCGTTTCGACTTACCCGCAATGGATTCAGCGTCCGCGCAAGCGGGCGGTTGGCTCTAGCCAAGGTAGGGACAGTGCAGGTGCGGTGGTCCCGAGGGCTGCCCAGCGAACCCTCTTCGGTCACGATCATCCGCGAACCCGATGGCCATTACTATGCGAGCTTTGTCGTCGACGTGTCGGCGGCACCGTTGCCGGTAGCAGCGGCGGAAGCCGGTGTCGATGTCGGGATCAGCCGGCTGGCGACGGTTGCGACCACCGATGGAGTGCGGACAGACATTCCGAATCCGAAGCATTTAGCCCGCAGGTTACGAAAGTTGCGGCGGTTGGAGCGGGCGAAGTCCCGCCGGCAGAAAGGATCACTCAACAGGGACAAGGCTCGTCGCAAGCTCGCTGTTGTACACGGGAAAGTGGCGCGGGCGCGGCGGGATTATCACCACAAGGAAGCTTTGGCGTTGGTTCGCGACAACCAAGTGATATACGTCGAAGACCTCCACATCGTGGGCATTGTCCAGAATCGCCGTCTCGCCCGGGCCATCAGCGACGCGGGATGGGGCCAGTTCGTGCGGATCATCGGCGAGAAAGCCGAACTATATGGGCGCATATTCTATTCGGTTTCGCGCTGGTTGGCTTCCAGCAAGACATGCTCGACGTGCACACATTGCCTCGACGAACTAGCGCTAGAGGCACGGCAGTGGACGTGTCCGGTGTGCCGGACGGTCCACGATCGCGACTACAACGCCGCCAAAGTCATTCTCGCCGCCGGGCGGGCGGAGAGATTAAACGCCTCCCACGAAAGTGGGCGCGACCGCGCCAGCGGTTTCGGTGGAGCCCCGGTAAGTCCTCCCACAAAACGGGAGGCACGAGGCGATGAATCAGGAAGCACCCCAACCGCGGCCTAGGCCGCCACGGGAATCCTCGGACTTTCAATCCGAGGAGCACGTCAATAATCTTGCTACCGGCATCGCGACAGCGTGCCGGGAAGGCAGGGCAGGCGAATGTCGGTCACCATCGACCCGCGCCGCTGCGACGCGGTGCTGTTCGACCTCGGTGACCGGGCGGCCGATAAGCCCCTCCTGAAGCAGCTGCACGACGCCGGTGTGGGCTCCGACGAACTCCGCCAGCCGCCCGACACTGCGGCGCTGGTCGAGGCAGCGCGGCGGCTGTCGGTGCGCCCGGGCCGGTGCGCCGTCGTCACGGCGAGCGGGAGCGGTGTCGCCGCCGCCCGGGCCGGCGGATTCGCGCTGGTGCTCGCGATCGACACGACCGGACACCGCGATGAGCTGACCAGCCAAGGGGCCGACGCGGTGATCACGGACGTGCGCGACATCAGCGTGCGCACCGGGGACCGCCGGATGTTCGAGCTGCCCGATGCGGTGCGGGCGCTCGACGTGGTGGCCGGTCGGCAGCCTGCGGTGTTCTTCGACTTCGACGGCACGCTCTCCGACATCGTCGAGAATCCCGACTCTGCGTGGCTGGTCGAGGGTGCGGCCGATGCGCTGACATCGCTGACTGCGCAGTGCCCCGTCGCGATACTGAGCGGCCGCGACCTCGCCGACGTGCGCCAGCGGATTGGCCTGCCTGGCATCTGGTATGCCGGCAGTCATGGTTTCGAGCTGACCGGACCTGACGGCACACACCACGAAAACGCTGAGGCGGCGGCGAGTATCCCGGTCCTCGAGGAGGCGGCCGCCGAGCTGGCCGACCAGCTCGGTCACATCCCGGGTGTTGTGGTGGAACACAAGCGGTTTGGTGTCGCCGTACACTACCGCAACGCCGCGCGTGACCGAGTCGGCGAGGTGTCCGCAGCGGTACGAAGCGCCGGTCGACGCACTGCGCTTCGCGTCACCACCGGTCGCGAAGTCATCGAGCTACGTCCAAATGTCGACTGGGACAAGGGCAAGACGCTGCGCTGGGTGCTCGACTACATTCGCCATGACGAGCGTCCGGGTCCGTTGTTACCGATCTACCTCGGCGACGACATCACCGATGAAGACGCGTTTGACGCCGTCCACGACGACGGTATCCCCATCGTGGTGCGGCACACCGACGACGGCGATCGCGCCACCGCGGCGAAGTACGCATTGGACAATCCCGAACGAGTGCGGGACTTCACCGAGCTGCTGGCGCGTCAGCTCGCTCGCTGATCACAGGATCGCTTGGGTTTGTAGTACTTTGGCGGCCAGCTTGCCGTCGTCGCCGCGGACTTCGGTTTCCAGCACGATGACGCGCTTCCCGATGTGCAGCGGGTGGCAGTGCGCCTTGACTGTGCCACCGCGGGTCGCGGCGAGGAAATTCGTTTTGGATTCGATCGTCGCGGTTCCTGCTGCCTCCTCAGGGAGATTCAGGAACGCGCATACCCCACCCGCCGAGTCCGCCAGGGCCATGACGATCCCGCCGTGCAGCACGTTGTTACCTGTGCAAAGCGTCGGCGCCCAATCCAGACTCAGCACCACCTCGTCGGGCCGGAATGTGTCCGCGGTAATGCCCAGAGTCGCGCACAGCGGGACCTGCGCGTGGATCAATTCGGTCGCGGCCTTGTCGGTCATGAGCTCACCCTCCAATTCCGTGCAGCGCCGCAGCGGTTTCCGCGTCGGCAGGGTAGAACGACTCGATCGCAACCTCGGCGACCGTAACGTCCAGCGGCGCGCCAACGATGGCGGTCATGCTGAAGAATGCCAACTCTTGATCGCCACGACGCAGGCGCAGCGGCACCGCGACGTCGGTGAGCTCGGGGCGCTCGGTAACGCCGCCTGGATAAGCCGCCAACTCGGCGTGCAACTCGGCTAGCCGCGGGTCGCGTGTGGTGTGCACTTGCCGGTGCAGGCGTTCGAGGATGTGCGCCCGCCACTCTGCGAGATTGGCGATGCGTGGCGCCATGCCGTCGGGGTGCAGCGACACCCGTAATGCGTTCACCGGCGGTGTCAGCAGTGCGGGGTCGCATCCTTCGGTGAGCACCGCGATGGCCGCGTTGCCGTCGAGCATTTCCCACCACCGGTTGACAACCAGCGCGGGATACGGCTCGTGTCCGGTGAGGATCTGACGCAGTGCGGCGCGCAGTCGTGTCAGTTCCGGTTCGTCGAGCGAGTGCTCAGGATAGGCGGGCGCGTAACCACCGGCCAGCAGCAGCGCGTTGCGCTCGCGCAGGGGAACGTCGAGTTGCTCGCTGAGCCGCAGAATCATTCCCGGGGTCGGGCGCGACCGTCCGGTCTCCACAAAGCTCAGATGCCGAGCCGAGATATCGGCCTGAATTGACAAGTCAAGCTGGCTTATTCGACGCCGCTCCCGCCACTCGCGCAGCAGCTGACCGACCGGCGGTGTTGCCGGGGCCCGCTGGGCCAGAGTCGTCACCGTCACGATGCTAGCCGCGCGGGGTCACGGTCACGATTACCTGCCGGGTAATCGACAGCGCGCAGCGGCGCCGTCCACGATCGGGTGCAGAATTTCTACCCGCCGAAAGGATGAGCACATGCACGAGTTGATCGACCGCTACCTTGCCTGCTGGAACGAGACCGACTCAGCCACCCGCCGTGAGCTGATCGCCAAAACGTGGGCCGACGACGCCAGCTACGTCGACCCCCTGGTTGACGCGCACGGGCACGACGCCATCGACGCCGCCATCGCCGCGACCAAAGGCCAATTCCCAGACCACGTCTTCGCTTTGGCCGGCCCGGTCGACACCCACCACGACGTTGCCCGGTTCAGCTGGGGCCTGGGCCGCGACGGGGATGACCCGCTCGTGATCGGCTCCGACGTCGCATCCGTCGGCGCCGACGGACGGCTGGCCCGCGTCGTCGGCTTCCTCGACAAGATGCCGACCTGACGTCGCGTTACAGCGAACGGCTGATGATTTCCTTCATGATTTCGCTTGTGCCACCATAGATTTTGTTCACTCGGGCCGCCGCATAGGCACGCGCGATCGGGTACTCCATCATGTAGCCGTAACCCCCGAAGAACTGCACACACCGGTCGACGATCGCCACGCCTTTGTCGGCGGCGATCAGCTTTGCGATCGAGGCAGTCGCCGGGTCGTTATGGCCATTGATGTACTGCTGGATGCAGTAGTCAACCGTCGTCTTGATCGACAGCACTTCGGCCTTGAGTTCGGCCAGTTCGAATTTGGTGTGCTGGAAGTTGATCAGCGGCCGCCCGAAGGCCTCACGCTCCTTGGTGTAGCGGATCGCCTCCAGCACCGCGGCTTCGGCCAGACTGTCGCCGCGGTGCCGACGGACGGAACGCCCGAACACGTCGCGTCAGCGCGCGACGAAGCGGTTGGACGCATGCTCGGGGACAACCCGCCGGTGGTGAATTACATCCGCCGGGTGGTGCTTGAGCCCTCGGAAAATCAGCTGCAGCTACTCGACAGCATCGTTGACTTCACCCGCAGCGAGATCGGGATGCTCCGCGATGCCGGCCCGGCGTCGAAGAAACGGCCGGAATCGCACCAAATCGTCACGGTTCTGGTGCGACAGTTCGGCGAGCTGTTGCTGCAGCCGATGATCGAGGCGGTGTGGGAACGCGCGGCATCCAAAGGCGAAAAGCAACCCCGCCTGGTCATTCGCGTCGACGATTGACGCGGTCAGCGGTCCTCTTCGTCGTCCTCTTTGCCTTCTTTGCCCTTTTTGTGCTTGTCCTTGCCTTTGTCTTGGTGTCCGTCGCCGTCTTTGTCTCGATCTTCTCCGGCCACTAGCTCGAGGGTGGCCCAATGACTCGGGGAGATGAAGACCGTCCACTTCCCGGCCTCACGCCCCATCTTGACCACCCCGTTTTCGACTTCCCACTTGGTGCTGTCGTCGTAGTCGGTCGCTTGCCCATCGCTGTAGGTGAGTTTGAATGCCATAGCCGCAGGCTGCCACGATGGCGGCCCCGCTAAACCTCAGCGTCAGCCTTCCGCGTATTCGACCGCGCCGTCCTCCAGCACCAGCCGCGCGTCGCTGCCGTCATCGCCGGAGGCCCCCGAAGCTTCCGTGCGGAACACCGCCTTGCCGGGTTCGGTGCGCCAGATCAAGGTGGTCAGCGTCTCGCCGGGAAAGACCGGCTTGGTGAATCGCGCGTCGATCGAGGTGATGGCACTGGCATCGCCATTGCCGAGCTCGGCGACCAAAGCTCGGCCGGAGAACCCGTAGGTGCACAGCCCGTGCATGATCGGCTTGGGGAAGCCGGCCAGTTCTTTGGCGAACCACGGGTCGCTGTGCAGCGGATTGCGGTCGCCGGAGAGTCGGTAGATCAGCGGCTGATCCTCCCTGGTAGGCAACGCGACTCGGGCGTCGGGCTCGCGGTCGGGGATTTCCGGCGCGACCGGCCGCTGGCCCGGCTCTCCCCCGAAGCCGCCCTCGCCGCGGATCACCAGCGTCGTGAGGGTCTCGGCGACCAGTGTCCCGGTGTCAGGATCGGTGCCGCGGCCGCGCAACATGATGATCGCGTTCTTGCCCTCACCCTTGTCCTGGATGTCGGCCACCTCGGTGACGACTGACAGCTTGCCCGCGGCCGGCAGCGGCGCGTGCAGCCGGATGCCCTGCGAACCGTGTAAAAGCATGGCCCAGTTGAACAATCCGACCTTGCCCGCCGCGCCGAACGCCGGGCAACAGATCACCGCGTAGGTCGGTAGCACCTGCTGGGTGATGCCGTGGCTGTTCTCCGTGGTGAAGGACAAATCCTCGGTTCCAGCACCGACACCGAGCGCGTACAGGATGGTGTCCCGGTCGGTCCATTCGAACAGCATCGGGTCCGTTGTTGCGCCGACGGCCTTCGGGTCAATCGCCATGCGGGTCTCCTAATCGGTCAGATTCATACGGCCAACCATGGCGAACCTATGCAAACCCACCACATCGAAGCCGTCGACAAGGCAGGCTATCGCCATGCGCAAACGCACCGTCATCTGGAAGGCTTTGGCCGCGCTCGTCGTGATGATGATGATCGGCGCCTGCTCGGGATCCCCGCACGTGCGTAGCATCACGCTGACCTTCATCAGGCATGCCGAGTCGCAGGCCAACGCCGACAATGTCGTCAACACCGATATTCCCGGTCCGAGCCTTACCGAGGAAGGCAAGGCGCAAGCCGAACAGCTGGCCCACCAGCTCTCCCGCAACAACTTCGACGGCATCTACGTCTCCGACATGGTTCGTACCCAGCAGACCGCTGCGCCGCTGGCCCACGCGCTGGGCAAGCCGGTCGAAGTCCTGCCCGGTCTGCGGGAAATCGACGCCGGCTGGTACAACAACACCTCGACCAAGAGGGCCGACCTGACCTATCTGCTCGCACCGACGGATTGGCTCAACGGCGACCGCAAGAACGCCATCCCGGGCTCGATCAGCGGCAATGAATTCAACGATCAGTTCACTGCCGCCATCCAGAAGATCTACGACAGCGGTAACACCAAACCCGTCGCGTTCTCGCACGGCGGGGCCATCATGTACTGGACCT
This sequence comes from uncultured Actinomycetota bacterium, assembly GCA_963751315.1. Taxonomy (GTDB): domain Bacteria; phylum Actinomycetota; class Actinomycetes; order Mycobacteriales; family Mycobacteriaceae; genus Mycobacterium. The sequence goes on from CAVVUH010000021.1 coordinate 221,293, forward strand.
TGATGAACGTCAAAAATCCCAAGGACAGCCTGGCGACCAGCCATCGGCTGCCAAATCTCGGCCGAGTGGTGGTCACCGGCAGTCCGGCGATGGGGTGGACGCTGGTGGACTGGGACGGCATCCGCGACTTCAGCTACTGAGCCGAACGCGCTCCGGACTCGACGGCTGGTTGTCAGCAAAATTCTGACGGTACGGTACTGGACTGTACTGCCCTTACGGGCCTATCCTTTGCGTTGTGACCCAGATTGCCGATCCCGCTGCGGAGTCGTCACCGTGGTCGCCGCGGGAGACCGAACTGCTTGTGGTGACGCTGCAACTCCTGCAAGAACACGGGTATGACCGGTTGACGGTGGACGCCGTGGCGGCCACCGCCCGCGCCAGCAAGGCCACGGTGTACCGGCGCTGGCCGTCGAAGGCCGAATTGGTGTTGGCCGCGTTCATCGAGGGTATCCGCCAAGTCGCCGTTCCACCCGAAACCGGCACGCTGAGAGGCGATTTGTTGCACGTGGGAGAGCTGGTCTGCCAGCAGGCCGAGCAGCACGCGAGCACGATCCGCGCTGTGCTCGTCGAGGTGTCACGCAACCCGGCACTTAACGACGTGATGCAGCACCAGTTCCTCGACCAGCGGAAGGCGCTGATCGGCCATGTCCTCCAGCAGGCCGTCGACCGCGGTGAGATCGATGCAGCCGCCATCAACGACGAGTTCTGGGATCTGCTGCCCGGCTATCTGATCTTCCGGTCCATCATCCCCAGCCGGCCCCCGACCCGGCACACCGTCCAAGCCCTCGTCGACGAGGTCATGATCCCGAGCCTCACCCGACCCACCGGATAAGGGTTTACCGACGTGGCACGGGTGCGCACGACCCGGACCCTTGATAGTGTCCGGTCCCGTACCGTACTGTTACATCCGTCGCGGAAACGGTCCCGTCACCGCTTATCGAGAGGCTAACGGGTGAAACGGTTTTCACTCATGCGCTTTGTCAGGCGCGGCTGGATGGTGCTGGTCGCCGTGGTAGTGGTCGGACTCGCGGGATTCGGCGTCTATCGGCTGCACGGCATCTTCGGCTCGCACAACACCACCTCGGCAGGCAGTGGCATTTCGAACGACATCGTGCCGTTCAACCCCAAGCACGTGGTCTATGAGGTTTTCGGTAACCCCGGGGCGGTGGCAACCATCAACTACCAAGACGTCCATTCCGCGCCGCAGCGAGTCGACAACGTCGCCTTGCCGTGGAAGTACGAGATCACGACGACAGATCCCGCAGTCATCGCCAACCTGACGGCGCAAGGCAACGGCAGCACTCTGGGCTGCCGCATCATCATCGACGGCGAGGTAAAAGACGAACGGATCGTCAACGCAGCAAGCGCCTACACCTTCTGCCTAGACAAATCCGGATGAGCAACCACCACGTCCGGCGGCCTTTCGTCGCGCACACTAGTCGGCGGCTTGCGGTGCCGATCTTGTTGTTTTGGCTGGCGCTTGCTGCGATCCCGAATATTTTCGTGCCGCAATTGGAGGAGGTCGGAAAAGAACATAACGTGGGGCTGAGCTCCCCCGACGCGCCGTCGTATCAGGCGTTCAAACACATCGGCAAAGTTTTCCACGAGTTCGATACCGACAGTTCGGCCATGATCGTCCTGGAAGGCGATAAGCCGCTCGGCGCCGACGCCCGCCGGTTTTACGACACGTTGATCCGCAAACTCGAGCAGGACAAGAAGCACGTCCAGCACGTGCAGGATTTCTGGGGGGATCCGCTGACGGCGGCGGGTTCGCAGAGCACCGATGGCAAGGCCGCCTATGTCCAGCTGTTTCTTGCCGGTAATCAAGGCGAGGCAAAAGGCAACGAGTCGGTTGACGCGGTCCGCGACACTGTTGACCACACCCCGCCGCCAAAGGGCGTCAAAGCCTATGTCACCGGTGCGGCGCCGCTGATCGCCGATCAGTTCTCAGAGGGCAGCAAAGGCACCGCGAAAGTCACTGCGATAACCATCGGGGTCATCGCAGTGATGTTGTTTGTCGTCTATCGGTCGGTCGTCACCACGATCCTCGTGCTTCTCACGGTCCTCGTTGAGATGGCCGCGGCGCGGGGATTCGTCGCCTTTCTTGCATACAACAACATAATCGGGCTGTCGACGTACTCGACTAATCTGCTCACGTTGCTGGTCATCGCCGCCGGCACGGACTACGCGATATTTTTCGTCGGCCGTTATCAAGAAGCGCGCACAGCCGGCGAAGACCGGGAAACCGCCTTTCATACTATGTTTGCCGGGACTGCCCACGTGGTATTGGGCTCGGGTCTGACCGTCGCCAGCGCGGTGTATTGCCTCAGCTTCACCCGGCTGCCTTATTTTCAGAGTTTGGGCCCGCCCGCTGCGATCGGGATCCTGGTCGCGCTGGTGGCCTCGCTCACCCTGGGTCCGGCCGTGCTCGCCATTGCGAGTTCCTTCGGTCTGTTCGACGCCAAGCGCGTGATGCAGACTCGCGGCTGGCGTCGGATCGGCACTGCGATCGTCCGCTGGCCCGCGCCCATTCTTGCGGTGACGATTGCCGTCGCCCTCATAGGTCTGCTCGCCCTGCCCGGCTATAAGACGAGTTACGACACTCGCCCCTACCTGCCAGCCAGTGCCCCGGCCAATATCGGCTACACGGCCGCGGAGCGGCACTTTTCGCGCGCCCGGCTGGAGCCCGAATTACTGATGATCGAAACCGATCAGGATATGCGAAACCCGGCCGACATGCTCATTTTGGAACGGGTGGCCAAGGCTGTGTTTCACGTACCGGGCATCGCGCAAGTGCAGGCCATTACCAGACCGTTGGGAACCCCGCTGGACCACAGCTCGATACCGTTTCAGCTCAGCCAGCAAAGCGTCGGCCAGGTGATGAACCTCAAATACCAGAAAGACCGTGCGGCCGACTTACTGCGGCAGGCCGGCGAGCTGAGGAAAACGATCAATATTTTGCAGCAGCAATATGCCCTGCAGCAGCAGAGTGCTGCCGCTACCCACGAGCAAACGCAGAGCTTTCACGACACGATCGGCGTGATCAATGACCTGCGGGATAAGCTGGCGAATTTCCTGGACTTCTTTCGTCCGATTCAAAGTTATTTCTACTGGGAAAAGCACTGCTACGATATCCCAGCCTGCTTTGCGTTCAGGAGCGCCTTTGAATCGGCCGACAGTGTCGACCAGCTTACTGAGCAGTTTCAAAGCATCACCGCAAGTTTGGATAAATTGGATGCGCTCCAGCCACAACTGGTGGCGCTGCTACCGCCCCAGATCGCCAGCCAGCTGACCAACCTGGAACTCACCCTGAACAATTACGCCACCAACTCCGGGATCAACAACCAGTCGGCGTTCGCGAACGACAACCCAGCGGCCCTCGGGCAAGCCTTTGACAAAGCCAAAAACGACGATTCGTTCTACTTGCCGCCGGAGGTCTTCAGCAACGCGGAGTTCAAGCGGGGCCTGAAATTGTTCCTCTCGCCCGACGGCAAGGCGGCCCGCATGATCATCACCCACGAAGGCGATCCGGCGACCCCCCAGGCGATCGCCCATGTCGACCCGATCAAGCAGGCGGCGCACGAGGCCGTGAAGGGCACCCCCATGGCGGGCGCCAACTTCTATCTCGGCGGCACCGCGTCAACCTACAAAGACATCCAAGACATGGCCAAATACGACCTGATGATCGTCGGGATCGCCGCGCTGAGCCTCATATTGCTGATCATGATGATCATCACCCGAAGTCTGGTTGCCGCAATTGTGATTGTGGGCACGGTGGCGCTGTCGTTGGGCGCCTCCTTCGGGCTCTCCGTGCTGGTCTGGCAATATATTCTCGGCATCCAGTTGTACTGGGTCGTGCTTGCGCTGGCCGTCATCCTGCTTTTGGCCGTCGGATCCGACTACAACCTGCTGCTGATTTCCCGCTTCAAAGAGGAAGTCGGCGCGGGATTGAAGACCGGCATCATCCGTGCTATGGCCGGTTCCGGCTCCGTGGTGACTGCTGCCGGTCTGGTGTTTGCCGTCACCATGTGCACGTTTGTATTCAGCGGTTTGCAAACTCTCGGCCAGATCGGGACCACTATCGGCCTGGGCCTGCTGTTCGACACGCTGATCGTGCGTTCGTTCATGACGCCGTCCATCGCAACGCTGCTCGGGCGCTGGTTCTGGTGGCCGCAACGGGTCCGGCCCCGCCCAGCCAGTCAAATGCTGCGCCCCTACGGACCACGTTCCGCAGTTCGTCAACTGCTGCTATGGGAGGACGGGGACGAAGCGGTGACTTCCGAAATCCCTGTAGCCAACCGTTAATTCGTGCCTGCGCACCCGGCGATGTCGCGGCAGCTGTCGACCCGCAGCTTGTGATCCGAGAGGAGCACCATGACAGGATACTTAGCCGTCCTGGCGATCGTGCTGCTGCTAGGCACGGTATTGACACGAGTCCTACTGCTGCGACGCGCCGGGACACAGGCGATGCATTTCGGCAACCTCGACAAGAAGGACTTCTTGATTCCGCCGGTCGCGCTGTTCTACTTCTATACGACTTTTGCTGCCGCCTTCGATTGGCCGCTGGTCAGCACTCAGAAGTTCTTTCACTCCAACGTCATTGCCTGGATCGGCATCGGGCTGTGCTTCACCGGCTTACTGGTCTTGTCTCTCAGCCTGGTTTCGTTTGGCAAGAGTTTCCGGGTAGGCATCGACGTTGACAAGCCCGATGAGTTGGTCACGACGGGCATCTTCGCCATCAGCCGCAACCCGATTTATGTTGGGTTCGCACTCGTCTTGATCGGCCAGTTCTTGGTGTTTCCCAATTGGGTTCCGTTGGTCTACCTTGCCGCCGGGGTCTTGCTATTCCACCGTCAAGTTTTGCGCGAGGAGCAATTTATGCGCCGACATTACGGCCACGAATACACGGAGTATTGCCGACGGGTCCGACGGTATGCATGAGGGTCCCTTCGCACGCGTAAGGCGACGGAACCTGTTTATGGGCAGCAGGTTTGATCGCTGCGACTCAACGGGAGCGACTAGGGATCGGTCCGCCATGTCAAAGACGAAAGGATCGTCAACGAAGTGAACGCCCACACCTTCTGCCTGGACAAGTCCGGATGAGCAACGATCACATCCCGCCGCCTTCGTTAGCGCACACGATCCTGCGGCTTTCGGTGCCGATCGCGGTGTTCTGGTTGGCCCTGGCGGCGATCACGAATGTTTTCGTGCCGCAATTGGAGAAGGTTGCCCAAGCACATAACGTCGGGCTCAGCTCCCACGATGCGCCGTCGTATCAAGCGATGAAGCGCATCGGCAAGGTGTTCCAACAATTCAATTCCGACAGTGCGGCCATGATCGTCCTGGAGGGCGATAAGCCGCTCGGCGCCGACGCTCACCGGTTCTACGACACGCTGGTCCGCAAGTTCGAGCAGGACAAGAAGCATGTCCAGCACGTGCAGGATTTCTGGGGGGATCCGCTGACGGCGGCGGGTTCGCAGAGCAACGACGGCAAGGCGGCTTTATTGCAGGTGTATCTCGCCGGCAATCAGGGCGAGACGTTATCCAATCAGTCTGTCGATTCTGTGCGCGACATTGTGGACCACACGCCGCCGCCGCCGGGGATCAAGGCCTATCTCACCGGCGCCGCGCCGCTGATCACCGATCAGTTCGAGGTGGGCAGCAAAGGTACCCTGAAGGTCACCCTCATCACCATCGCGGTGATCGCGATAATGCTGTTTTGGGTCTACCGTTCTGTCACCGTGGTTCTGGTCCTTTTCACGGTGATGATTGAGTTGACCGCGGCCCGCGGAGTCGTCGCCGTTCTGGCGAACGCCGGCATCATCGGGCTGTCGACGTATTCGACTAATCTGCTCACATTGCTGGTCATCGCCGCCGGAACGGACTACGCGATATTTCTCGTCGGTCGCTATCAAGAAGCGCGCGCGGCGGGAGAGGATCGCGAAACCGCCTTTTACACCATGTACCGAGGCACAGCACACATTGTCTTGGGCTCGGGCTTGACCGTCGCTGGCGCGGTATTTTGCCTGAGATTCACCCGGCTCCCGTATTTTCAGAGCCTGGGCATTCCTGCTGCGATTGGCGTCCTTGTCGCGCTGGTGGCCGCGCTCACTCTGGCGCCGGCGATGTTGGCCATCGGCCGCCATTTCGGTCTGTTCGACCCCAAGCGCGAGATGAGCAACCGCGGATGGCGGCGCATCGGTACGGCCATTGTCCGTTGGCCGGCACCCATCCTTGTGGTGACGATCGCGGTCGCCCTTATCGGTCTGCTGGCCCTGCCGGGATTTAAGACGAGTTACGACGCCCGCCCCTACATGCCGGCCAGTGCCCCGGCCAATATCGGATACGCGGCCGCGGAGCGGCATTTTTCTACCGCCCGGTTGAACCCCGAGTTGCTGATGATCGAGGCGGATCACGATCTGCGGGATCCGGCCGACATGCTCATCTTGGAACGGGTGGCCAAGGCGGTGTTTCACGTGCCCGGGATCGCCAAGGTGCAGGCGATGACCAGGCCGTTGGGCACGCCGCTGGACCACAGTTCGATACCGTTTCAGCTCAGCCAGCAAAGCGTCGGCCAGGTGATGAACCTGAAATATCAGAAAGACCGCGCGGCCGACTTGCTGCGGCAGGCCGGCGAGCTGAGGAAAACGATCAATATTTTGCAGCAGCAATATGCCCTGCAGCAGCAGAGTTCTGCCGCTACCCACGAGCAAACCCAGAGCTTTCACGACACGATCGGCGTGATCAACGACCTGCGGGATAAGCTGGCGAATTTCCTGGACTTCTTTCGACCGATTCAAAGTTATTTCTACTGGGAAAAGCACTGCTACGATATTCCAGCGTGCTTTGCGCTACGGAGCGCCTTTGAAGCGGCCGACAGTGTCGATCAGCTTACTGAGCAGTTTCAAAGCATCACGGCGAGTCTGGATAAGTTGGATGCGCTCCAGCCACAACTGGTGGCGCTGCTACCGCCCCAGATCGCCAGCCAGCTGACCAACCTGGAACTGACGCTAAACAATTACGCCACCAACTCCGGGATCAACAGCCAGTCGGCGTTTGCCAACGACAACCCGGCCGCGATGGGTCAAGCCTTCGACAAGGCCAAAAACGACGACTCGTTTTATTTGCCCCCGGAAGTGTTCAACAACGCGGAATTCAAGCGGGGCCTGAAATTGTTCCTCTCGCCCGACGGCAGGGCCGCGCAGATGATCATCTCCCACGAAGGTGATCCGGCGACCCCTGAGGGCATCTCGCACGTCGACCCCATCAAGAAGGCCGCCCATGAGGCCGTGAAGGGCACCCCCTTGGCGGATGCCCACTTTTACCTTGCCGGCACCGCGGCGACCTACAAAGACATCCAAGACGGCGCCAAGTATGACCTGATGATTGTCGGGATCGCCGCGCTGAGCCTGATTTTGCTGATCATGATGATCATCACCCGAAGTCTGGTCGCGGCGATCGTCATTGTGGGCACGGTGGCGTTGTCGCTGGGCGCTTCCTTTGGGCTCTCCGTGCTGGTCTGGCAGGACATTCTGGGTATTCAGTTGTATTGGATCGTGCTTGCGCTGGCCGTCATCCTGCTCTTGGCGGTGGGATCCGACTACAACCTGCTGCTGATCTCCCGGTTCAAAGAGGAGATCGGTGCCGGATTGAAGACCGGCATCATCCGCGCTATGGCCGGTTCCGGCGCGGTGGTGACGGCGGCCGGTCTGGTGTTCGCGGCGACCATGGCCTCGTTCGTGTTCAGCGCTTTGGTGATTCTCGGTCAGATCGGGACCACCATCGCGCTGGGTCTGCTGTTCGACACGCTGATCGTGCGTTCGTTCATGACTCCGTCCATCGCCGCGCTGCTGGGCCGCTGGTTCTGGTGGCCGCAACAGGTGCGGCCGCGCCCGGCCAGTCAGATGCTGCGCCCCTACGGGCCACGTCCGGCGGTTCGGCAACTGCTGCTGTGGGGAGACGAGGACGAAGCAGTGACCTCCGAACTACCGGCACGCACTCAAGCGTGACGTCGAGAATCAGATGCTGGTGGACAGCAGTCGCGGCGCCAATGGCCGCGACTGCATGTGCCAAGCATCGATACCGATTTCGCTAATCAGCTTCACGGCTAAGGGATCTACGGGGCGCGTGACGACAACGCGTAGCTGGCCAAGATCGCTCGCGGACGTCTTGTATCTCAGCGATGTCGTTCCCGGCTCCAGAATCACCGGCTAGGACTGTGGGTGGCCACACCGGATGCCTCGGCTAAGTCAAAGAAACTTTATGCAGACGCCCTTTCAACCGTGCAACCCTGAGTAGCTGAATGGCTAGGTTCGTGGCCCCCAACATGGGGAGCACCCCGATAAATGTTCGGACGGAGGGCGTGGCTCCATGTAACTGTTCGAGACACCCAACTATATAGAAGCATCCCATCGTGAAGATGGTAGCGGGTATCGAATACGCGAGCAATGATCGGGAATCAGAAATAATCTGCGCGGCATAATCTACCTCACGCTGCGACATTGATTCGCGTTTCCGCAATTTCTCCAAGACCGCTTTATGGGCACCTACTACTTCACCTAAAGGAGCAGGTGTTCGATCCTCTAACCGTTGTACGAACACAAATGCACAACCGCCGAACACTAATCCCAGCAGAGCAGCAAGTATCGTCAGATAACCAAACAGACTGAAATCCACCATCCCGCTCCCTTGCGCTGCCGTCGAACGTTGCATCACGCCTGAAATGCCCGAGAGTCCTCGCGGTCTGCTATCGCGAATCTCTCAAAACGGTACCTCAACGACATTGGGCTGTTGAGCGTTACCGGAGCCCCGAATTGCTCAGTCTTCACATGCGACACCAGTGATGGTTACCGGAAGCTACTTTACCTGGGCTCGTTGACAGTTGCGCCGCTTGGATTTGGGTCCACCGGGGTAGCCAGGCCGGCACCGCGTGCCGGTAGGAGCGGTCAGGCCGCTGCACCCACCATCAGCGCTCACCTCAATCAATACCCATGAGACCGGCAACAATAGCCGTGGTTGCCCGCGTTCCACGATCGCGTCACACTGCGTTGACGTGCGACCGTACCAAGGGCCACGATGGCTCACATGCGTTATGTCGTTACCGGCGGTACCGGGTTTATCGGGCGGCGCGTTGTGTCACGTCTGCTGGACTCCCGGCCGGACGCCGAGGTGTGGGTCATGGTTCGGCGCCCGTCGCTGGGCCGGTTCGAACGCCTGGCCGAGCAGTGGGGTGAACGAGCAAAACCGCTGGTCGGCGACTTGGCCGAGCCGGATCTCGGGTTGACCGGCGAGGCCGTCGCCGAGCTGGGCAACGTCGAGCACGTAGTGCACTGCGCGGCGATCTACGACATCACCGCCCCCGAACCCGATCAACGCATCGCCAACGTCGAAGGCACCCGCGCCGTGATCGAACTCGCGCGCCGGCTCGACGCGACGCTGCATCACGTGTCGTCGATCGCGGTGGCCGGGGAATTCCGCGGTGAGTACACCGAGGACGATTTCGACGTCGGTCAGCAGCTGCCGACGCCGTATCACCAGACGAAGTTCGAGGCCGAGCTGCTGGTGCGCGAGGCGACCGGCCTGCGTCATCGGATCTACCGTCCCGCGGTGGTGGTGGGTGATTCACGCACCGGTGAGATGGACAAGATCGACGGGCCGTACTACTTCTTCGGCGTGCTGGCCAAGCTCGCGGTTTTGCCCCGGTTCACGCCGATCATGCTGCCCGACACCGGCCGCACCAACATCGTCCCGGTCGACTACGTCGTCGACGCGCTGGTCGCCCTCCTGCACGCCGACGGTCGCGACGGCCAGACGTTCCATCTGACCGCACCGAAAACGATTGGCCTGCGCGGCATTTATCGCGGGATCGCCGACACGGCCGGGCTGCCGCCGCTGCGCGGATCGCTGCCCCGGTCGGTTGCTGCACCCGTGACGAAGGTGCGCGGGCGAGCCAAGGTGTGGCGCAACATGGCCGCCACCCAACTGGGCATTCCCGCCGAGGTTCTCGACGTCGTCGACCTGGTGCCCACCTTCATCTCCGACGACACGCGTAAAGCATTGCAAGGCACCGGCATCGAGGTTCCCGAGTTCGCCAGTTACGCGCCCGCGCTGTGGCGGTATTGGGCCGAGCATCTGGACCCGAACCGCGCCCGCCGCGACGATCCGGCCGGCGCACTGGTCGGACGCCACGTCATCATCACCGGCGCGTCCAGTGGCATCGGGCGAGCCGCGGCGATCGCGGTCGCCGAACGCGGCGCAACGGTATTCGCGCTGGCGCGTAACGGTGACGCGCTCGACGACCTGGTCACCGAGATCCGCGCCAACGGCGGTCAGGCTCACGCCTTCACCTGCGACGTGACCGACTCCGCCTCGGTGGAGCACACGGTCAAGGACATCCTGGGCCGCTTCGATCACGTCGACTACCTGGTGAACAATGCCGGCCGGTCGATCCGCCGCTCGGTGGTCAACGCCACCGACCGGTTCCACGACTACGAGCGGGTAATGGCGGTCAACTACTTCGGCGCGGTGCGGATGGTGCTGGCGCTGTTGCCGCACTGGCGTGAACGCCAGTTCGGTCACGTCGTCAACGTGTCCAGCGCCGGCGTGCAGGCACGCAGCCCCAAGTACAGTTCGTATCTGCCCACCAAGGCCGCGCTCGATGCCTTCTCCGAAGTGGTGTCCACCGAAACGCTTTCCGACCACATCACATTCACCAACATCCACATGCCGTTGGTGGCCACACCGATGATCAAGCCGTCCCGTCGGCTCAACCCGGTACCGCCGATCAGTGCCGAGCATGCGGCGGCGATGGTGGTGCGCGGGCTGGTCGACAAGCCGGCCCGCATCGACACCCCGGTCGGCACCCTTGCGGAAGCCGGAAACTACTTCACCCCCAAGCTGTCGCGACGAATCCTGCACCAGCTCTACCTCGGGTATCCCGATTCGGCGGCGGCACGGGGCGAAGCGGCGTCGAAAGCTGTTGTGGAACAAGAGTCGTCGCGTCGACCGAAGCGCCCGGCCCGCGCCGCCGTCGCCCGTATGCGGGTGCCCGGACCGGTGAAGCGGGTCGTGCGTCTGGTGCCCGGGGTGCACTGGTAGATAGGACCGGTATCGTTGCCGCAGTGGCCGCCGTACCAGTTTTCGCCGACGTGGACACCGGTGTAGACGACGCGATCGCGCTGGTTTATCTGCTGGCCAGTCCGGAGGCCGAGCTGGTCGGCATCGCCTCGACCGGTGGGAACGTCCGCGTGGATCAAGTGTGCGAGAACAACCTCGGCTTGCTTGAGCTGTGCAGGGTCGACGGCGTGCCGGTATCCAAAGGTGTCGATCACCCGTTGAACTCCCCCGCGCTTCCTGTCGGGAAGGTCCATGGGCCAATGGGTTTGGGATACGCGGAGCTGCCAGCGACCGATCGTCAGCTCACCGACGACGATGCGGCGACGGCATGGGTCAAGGCGGCGCACGCCCATCCCGGAGAGCTGATCGGGCTGGCGACCGGCCCGCTGACCAATCTGGCGCTGGCGCTGCGCGAGGAGCCCGCCCTACCAACGCTGTTGCGCCGGCTGGTGATCATGGGTGGCGCCTACGACTATCGCGGCAACACCAATCCGGTCGCGGAGTGGAACATCGCCGTGGATCCGGAGGCGGCGGCTGAAGTGTTCGCCGCCTGGTCACCAGCAGAGGCGGAAGAGGCTCAGCCGCAATCGCTTCCGATTCTGTGCGGCTTGGACGTGACGTGGAACATCTCGATCACACCGGAGATACTGGTCAGACTGGCGGCGGCTGCCAACACGGCGACGACCATGATGAATGCTCACGAAAAGCGCGGCACCCGGTCGTCGGCGTCCAACCCGTTGATCCGGGTGATCGAGGACGCGACGCGGTTCTACCTGGAGTCCTACTACGACCTCGGCCATGGTTACCAGGCACACCTGCACGACCCGTTGGCCGCGGCGGCCGCGCTGGACCCGCAGCTGCTCACCACCCGGCCGGCGACGGTGGACGTCGAGCTGACCGGAACCCTGACCCGCGGCATGACGGTCACCGACTGGTCGGGACGCTGGGGCCGAAAGCCCAACGCGCTGATCGGTGTCGGCGTCGACCCGACAGTGTTCTTCGACCGGTTCATCGATCTGGTCGGGCCGTTCGCCGCTCAGCTCGGCGTGCCGAGCCGTCACTCGTAGATTCCCTCCAGGTACCACCTCCGCTGGCGATAGCACAGCAACATCGCGGTCCCGGGATCGGCCGCCCGCCGGCCCGCCAGCAACACCTGGGCCCGGGCAGTCCGCCCCCCGGCGCCGGTGGCCGCCCGATCCGGATCCCACCAGCGTTCGTCGACCGGCCATGGTCCGGCCCACCAGCGCAGCCGCTCGTCACGACCACGGGAGGTCAGTCGTGCCGGGTCGGCGGAGAACAGCCCGCGGCTGGTCACCCGGATCGAGTTACCGTGGGCATCAAGCAATTCCACCGGATCATCGAGCAGCACCGTCGGCGACGGTTCGGGCAGTTGACCGGGCCACGGCAGACATGGGTCGGCCCGCGGCACCGGCTCGTCGCCCAGCGGCGTCAACGTGATGCGCTCGGCCGGTCCACGACCGCCGGACAGTACCGGCACCTGCACCGCCTCCGGGCCAAGCAGACCCTGCACCCGCACCAGCGCCCGACGGGCACGCATCCTGTCTTCTTCACCGAGGCCACCCCAGAGCGGTAGCTGCAACGCCCCGGCCGACACCACCTCCACCGCCTGCAGCCGTAACAGCGTCACCGGCGTGGTGGGCCGATCCGCGACGGTCCGGGTGTTCAGCCATCCGTCCAGTTGCCAACGCACTCGGTCGGCGGTGGCATCCTCGGTCAACGGCTCGGCGCATCGCCATACCCGGGTCAGCTCTTCGCCATTGGCGGTGACGGCGTGAACGGCCAGTCGGGTGCATCCCACTCCGGCGGCCATCAATGTCTGATGCAACGTGCTGGCCAACGAACGGCCGGCAAATGCCGCGGCGTCAACCCGGTCGATCGGCGGATCGCAATGCAGCACGGCGTCGAGTTCGGCCGGCGGCTCACGCCCGGACGGTCCGCGTTCCGGCTCACCGCGGGCGAACCGGTGCGCGCTGACCGCGTCGGCGCCGAACCGGGAAGCCACGTCGGTGCGCGGCAATGCGGCGAACTGTCCGATGGTGCGAATCCCCATCCGCCACAGCAGATCCGCTAGATCGTCGCGTCCGGGACCGGACAGGCTGGGCTCGGTGGCGAGTTGCCGGATCGACAGCGCCGCCAGGAACCGCGCGTCTTCTCCCGGTTCGACGACACGACCGGCACGGGCGGCGAAGACCGCGGTGGACAGCTGGTCGGCGATTCCGACCTGACACTCGGCGCCGGCTGCGGCCACTGCGTCGGTCAGCCGCTCAGCGGCCTGCTGTTCGGACCCGAAAAAGCGGGCCGCCCCACGCACCGGCAACACCAAGAGCCCGGGCCGCAGCACCTCAGCGCGCGGCACCAGATCGTCCACCGCCGCGATTACTCCTTCGAAGAAGCGGGCGTCGCGGTCGGAGTCGGCGGTCACGACGTGCAGTTGCGGACAGCGGGCCGCCGCCTCTCGTCGCCGCAATCCTCGCCGCACTCCCGCCGAACGGGCAGCCGATGAGCAGGCGATCACCCGGTTGGCCAGCGTGACGGCGACGGGTGCGGTCGCGGGCAGGCCCGCGGCCGCCGCCGCGCCGACCGCAGGCCAGTCCATACACCAAATCGCCAGTACTCGGGAGGCCACGTGAACTACCCGGTTCGCACCCGGCCGATTGCCCGCCCACCTGCGCACACGTCAAGCCGCACCTTGCTGATCCGTCCGAAACCGGGCGTACCCGCCGTGGTCTCATAGCCGCAGACCCGGGCCTTGAGCCGTATCGCTGCACCCTGCCAGTCACCATCTGTGACCAGCAGGGTGCAGCCTTTGTGGTGAGCGCGGGCCACCACCGCCCGCGCCCGTGTCAGTGGCACCGAGCGCCCGCCCAGAGCCAGCACGACCAGATCCATCCCGTCCATGAGCACCGCAGCCACCTCCACCGGATCGGAACCGGGATCCGGGATTACCGCGAGCCGGCTCAGATCGGCTCCCATTTCCACGGCGGCCAGCAATCCGATATCCGGCTGGCCGACAATGGCCGCGTTCCCACCGGCGGCCGTCACCGCGGCCACCATGCTCAACGGCAGCGACCGGGCCCCCGACAGCACCGCCACCGTTCCCCGTGGCAACGCGTCTGGGAGCACATCAGCCAGCAGCTGCGGGATCGGCAGCTTGGTCTCCGAATCCGGAAGCAGGTCGTCCGGGCCGGGATGACTATGAGCATGGCTTTGAATATGACTAAGCCGACCCGAACCGACCTTCCCGGACACCGCCGCCATCTGGCGGCGCAACTGTTTTAGCTGTTCAGCACGGTTGCGATGGGGCTGATCGGAGGCGAGAATCGCCGTCATCACCACCTCCTGGTGTCACGGGTGTTACCAATGATGTTCGAATGTATGTTCGATAGAGTCAGTCAACACCCGCCCTCCGACACCGTCAAGAAACGTGAGAGGCTGTTTGATACAACCGGTACTCATGTGGCTTCTGGTGCTTTCCGACTGGCGTTTCTATGCATCGGATCCCGGCCTCGAAACACCATCACGCGATCACATCAACGTGAACGCGACATCCTGGATCGACTGTCCGGAAGACCGGCCGTAGCGCGGATCTCCCGACGTGCCGCCGCTGGGTCGTTCTCTCGAAACATATAGTGGCTCAATGCAACTCGTGCGATTGCACCCGCACGATCACGGGCATTCGCCGCGGCATCGAAGCCGTCCTCACGAGCGCACTGCTCCAAGACCACCATCAACCTCTCGCTGATCATCGGCAACGCCCGCGCCATCTGGTCCTGCGCGAAGCCCGGATCCAGATCGAGCTGGCGCCCGGGCGGCTGATCCTCCACGAAAGTCGCCACAAGGTCGACCGCCGCTTCCAGTCGTGCGATGCCGGTGACCCCGCCCATCGCCCGTTCCATCGCCGCGTCGAAACGCCGTCGTTCATGCGCTCCCAGCGCATCGATCAGGTCCTCTTTGGACACGAAGTAGCGATAGATGGTCGGCCGTGACACCCCAGCCAGAGTTGCCACATCAGACAATGACAACTTGCGTGCGCCCGTCCTCAGCACGAGCCGCCGAGCCGCCTCGAGTATCCGATCGGCCAGATCGCCGCGAGCTGAACCGGATCCGTGCGGTTCGGCGATCGACACGATGGCAACTCCTACCCTTCAGCCCGGAATTCAGGCGGCTACCGGATCGAGCCGGCCGAGTCCACGCAGCCACGAGATCAGCAGCCGCAGCCCGTCGTCGAACGACATGGGCTCATAACCGAGGCGCCGGGTGGTCAGGTTGTCGTTGCTTCTCAGCTTGCGCTCGCTCTTGGCCGCAGCTTTCGCGATGGCCATCAAGGTGGGCCCGAATTCGGCGGTCAATGCCTCAGGATCCGTGCGGTAATCGAGATCCTGGACACGATGGTCGATTCCGGCGATCTCGCAGGCACGATTGATTCCGCCTGCGGTGCTGAAGCTTTCCTGCGGCTGGCCGATCAACAGATAGCGCTCACCGGCCACCCCGCGGTCCAGTGCCGCAATCGAACCTCTCGCGACGTCCTTGCCCGCCACCCACGTCATGGGAAATGCAAGATAGCGCTTGATCTTTCCGCGCATGCCGGCCAACAGCACCCGGTTGAAGCTGGTTCGGTGCAAGGCGCGTTCGACGACCGGGGCAGGGCCGAAGATCGCGCCGGGGTGACACGTCAGCACGTCGTCGCCCGCGGCAGCGCGCCGGTGTGCTTCTAAAAACGCGGCGAGCTTGGTGACGGTGTAGGGGTCTTTGGGTGGGTTGTCCAGCACGGGTGCCTCTTCGAAGTCGACGCCGGTGCTCAGATCGAGGAAGGTGGCGGTGCTCAGGGCCACCACCCGACGCATGCCGTGGGCCTTCGCCGCATCCAGGACGTTGGTGGTGCCGACCATGTTGACGGCCTTGAAGTCTTCGAGGTCCTGGCTCGCGCCGCCCAGTAACGCCGCACAGTGGATGGTCGCCTCAGCGCCCTTGGCCGCGCGCAGCACGTCGTCGCCGTCGCGGATATCGCCCTTGACCAGCTCGACTCCGATATCGGAAAGCGCGGAGGCTTCGTCCGGATTGCGGACCAGGGCCCGAACCTGATCGCCCCGCTGGATCAACTGCTCGCAGACGTTGCCGCCGGTCTGGCCCGTCGCGCCGGTGACGAAGATCGTGCTGGGCATGGCCATCCTCCTACGCATCGGTTGTTACATATCGAACATATCCAGTCAAGACTGTAAACCTTGACGTGCGATTGTTCTATATTCAGTTTCATGGCACTCGACCCGTCAAGCGTCCTTCTCACCGACCGCGTCGCGGTTGTCACCGGCGGCGGCGCGGGCATCGGCCGCGGCATCGCGGCGGGTTTCAAGGCATTCGGTGCGCAGGTGGCGATCTGGGAACGCAACCCCGAGTCGTGCGCGTCCGCCGCAGCGGAGATCGGTGCGCTGGGTATCACGGTCGACGTGCGCGACAGTGCCGCGGTCGATGCCGCGCTGGCGCAGACTTCCGCCGAGCTCGGACCGGTCACGATCCTGGTCAACAATGCCGGCGGGGTCTTCTGGTCGGGGATCCTCGACACCACCGAGAACGGTTGGGACGCGCTGTACAAGTCGAACCTGCGCCACATCTACCTGTGCACGCAGCGCGTGGCCCGCGTCCTCGTCGAGCAGAAGTTGACGGGCAGCATCATCAGCGTCACGTCGATCGAAGGCGTCCGCGCCGCACCGGGTTACGCAACCTACGCGGCGGCCAAAGCCGGGGTGATCAACTACACCAAAACGGCAGCACTCGAACTCGCACCACACGGCATCCGGGTCAACGCCCTGGCCCCCGACATCACCTTGACCGAAGGGATCAGGCAAGTGGCACCCCCGGGTTCCGAAGAGCGGTTCGGCTTCACGGTTCCGATGGGACGCGCAGGCCACGTCGACGAGATGGCAGGCGCAGCAGTATTTCTCGCGTCCGACATGTCCAGCTACATCACCGGGCAGACGATCCACGTGGACGGCGGCACCCAAGCAGCCAGCGGCTGGTACCACGACCCGAAGAGCGGCGCCTACGCGCTCGGACCGACAAGGAGCTGAGCGCTTCTAATCGCCGGTGTCCAGCATCACGTGTGCGGACATTCCGCCGTCGATCGAAATCATTTGTCCGGTGATGTAGCGAGACTGCTCCGAAGCCAGGAAAACGACTAGGTCAGCGACGTCTTGTGGTTGTCCGAGGTACGGCGTCAGCGTGGCGTGGCCGAGGCGACCGATGATGTCCTCGGATAGATGCGCGCGTACGGCGTCGGTCAGGATCAATCCGGGCACGATGGTGTTCGCCCGCACGCCGCGCTTTCCCTCACTGGTCGCGACGTACATCGTCAGGGTGTGCACCCCGGACTTCGACACACCGTAGGCCAGGCGGGTCCGGTCACCCGATAGCGCCGCCCCCGACGACATGTTGACGATGGAACCGCCGCCGCTCTTTCGCATTTCGGGCACCGCGTACTTGCACATCAGCAGCTGGCTTCCGAGGTTGACTTCCAAAGACCGCTGCCACACGTCCAGCGCCATCTCGCTGACGGTGGTATCCCGCGACAGGAAGCTACTGGTGGTCAGCGCCGCATTGTTGTGCAGTACATCGAGGCGGCCGAACTCCGCCACCGTGGATTGCACGACATGCCTGGCCGTCTGCTCTTCTGCGAGGTCGCCGCCGAGTGCGATCGCCCGCGCCCCCGTTCGCCGAATCTCGTCGAGGACCTCGGCGGCCTTCGCCTCGTCGATATCGACGACCGCGACGGCGGCGCCTTCACGCGCCAATTCGTGCGCCGTTGCCGCACCGATCCCGCCAGCACCTCCGGTGACTATCGCAACCTTTCCGGCAAGTCTGGACATCGAGTTCTCCCAAGGCCGGTTCTTTTCGGTGACGCTAAAGAAAGTTAGCCTGATTCGATGCCGCGTATTGCGCCAATCCCGATGCAAGAGCTCAGCTCACACTCCCGCGAAATCGTCGAAGCCGGCGTCGCGGCCGGACTCTACGCGACCCCGGTTCCCCTGCAGATCTTCGCGTATCGCAGCGCGCAGCTCGAACAGGTCAACATGGCCAGGACCCACCTCGGTGCCGGCACCCTGCTCGGCGGCCGGATACTGGAGCTGTTGCGCATCCGCAGCGCCCAGCTGGGCGAATGCGAGCCTTGCAGCCAATCACGCAAGCACGACTCGATCACCGACGAGGATGTCGCGTGCCTGCTCGCGCCGGGCCACGGCGCGCTGACGCCGCAGGAGCAGATGGCCGTCGAGTTCATCGACCTGCTCTCGGCTGATCATCACGCGATGGACGACGAGTTCTACAAGCGGTTGGGGGAGCATTTCAGTGCCGCACAGATCGTCGAGCTCGGGTTCACCTGCGCAGGGGTGATGGGACTGCACCGCTTCATCCACACCCTCGACGTCTACGGCGAGTCGACGCCTGTTATCGCCTACTCCTCCGACCAGGTCGATTCGGCGAGGTGAACTATCCGTCTTGCTGACCGAGCAGGTCGGCCCAGTCGCGCGGCACTCGATCGCGAGGACCGGGGACTGTCTGGTCCTCGGGATGGCATTTCGGTGGGGCAAGTTCGGGACCTTCGTAGTAGTCATTGCTCTCGTAGTCCCAGAACCAGTCCTCGCCCGGTTCGAACGATCGGATGATCGGGTGCCCAGTCTCTCGCCAATGCTGCGTTGCGTGCCGGGACAGCGAATCGTCGCAGCAACCGATGTGGCCGCAGGCCGCACACCGCCGCAGATGCACCCACCAACCGCCGGTGGCATCACACTCCGCACAGCCCATACCACTGGGCCGCACCGATGGGTCGACAGCAGCAGCCATCGCGACTCTTCCTTCCTCGCTGATGGCGTGCGCTACAACAGCAAGTCCGCCGGCCATCCCAGCGCTGTTTCTGCCCGGTCCAGCTACTCCCACTCGATGGTGCCGGGCGGCTTACTGGTGACATCCAGCACCACCCGGTTGACCTCGGCGACCTCGTTGGTGATCCGGGTGGAGATCCGCTCCAGCACTTCGTAAGGCACCCGAGTCCAGTCGGCGGTCATGGCGTCCTCACTGGATACCGGCCGCAACACGATTGGATGCCCATACGTGCGGCCGTCACCCTGCACACCGACCGAGCGGATGTCGGCCAGCAGCACCACCGGGCACTGCCAGATCTGGTGATCCAGGCCCGCCGCCGTCAGCTCCTCGCGCGCGATCGAGTCCGCACGCCGTAGCGTGTCGAGCCGCGTCGCGGTGACCTCGCCGACAATCCGGATCGCCAAACCCGGACCCGGAAAGGGCTGGCGCGCAACAATTTCCTCCGGCAGACCCAACTCCCGCCCGACCGCGCGCACCTCGTCTTTGAACAGCAGTCGCAACGGCTCGACAAGTGTGAACTTCAGATCGCCGGGCAGGCCACCGACATTGTGGTGGCTCTTGATATTTGCCGCACCGCTGCCGCCTCCGGACTCCACGACGTCGGGATACAGCGTGCCCTGCACCAGAAACTCAACATCTTTGTCTCCCAATACATCCCGAACAGCGCCTTCAAAGGCGCGGATGAACTGCCGCCCGATGATCTTGCGCTTACCCTCGGGATTGGTCACCCCGGACAGCGCCTCGAGGAACGTCGCGGCCGCATCGACGGTAACCAGGTTGGCACCGGTCGCGGCGACGAAGTCACGCTGCACCTGCGCGCGCTCGCCGGCGCGCAGCAGCCCGTGGTCGACGAACACACAAGTCAGCCGGTCCCCAATGGCACGTTGCACGAGCGCGGCGGCCACCGCGGAATCCACCCCGCCGGACAGTCCGCAGATCGCGTGGCCGTCGCCAACCTGGTTGCGCACCTGCTCAACCAGTGCACTGGCGATACCGGCCGGCGTCCAGTCCGCGGCGATGCCGGCGAAGTCGTGCAGGAACCGGCTGAGTACCTGCTGCCCATGCGGGGTGTGCATGACCTCGGGGTGATACTGCACACCGGCCAACCGCCGCGACCGATTCTCGAAGGCGGCCACCGGGGAACCCGCGCTGGTGGCCGCCACCTCGAACCCATCGGGGGCCGAGGTGACGGCGTCGCCGTGACTCATCCATACCGGCTGCGTCTCGGGCAGATCCGAATGCAGTTCACCGCCAACGACTTTCAATTCTGTTCGGCCGTACTCGCTGGTACCGGTGCGCGCGACGGCACCGCCGAGCGCCTGCGCCATCGCCTGAAATCCGTAGCAGATACCGAACACCGGCACGCCCAGGTCGAACAACGCCGGATCCAGCTGCGGCGCGCCCTCCGCGT
Organism: uncultured Actinomycetota bacterium; assembly: GCA_963751315.1. GTDB lineage: Bacteria > Actinomycetota > Actinomycetes > Mycobacteriales > Mycobacteriaceae > Mycobacterium. The sequence continues at coordinate 241,712 of CAVVUH010000021.1, forward strand.
ACACACTGGCGGGGCCACCGGAGAGCACTACCGCCTGCGGGTCACGGGCTTTGATCTCGTCGATCGATGCGGTGTGCGGGATCACTTCGGAGTACACCCGGGCCTCGCGCACACGGCGGGCGATCAATTGTGCGTATTGCGCACCGAAATCGACGACCAGCACAGGACGGGGCGATGCTGACTCCACCGGCACAGTCTAGTGGCCGGAGCGGGCCGGCCGATGAGCGCCAGACCGCACGCTTGACAGATTCGTAGACAATTGACTACAGTTGCCCTTATGCAAGTGTAGTCTGTTGACTACATACCGGGTGAAAGGACCCTGCAATGACGTTTCCGTCGACATCCACCCCGGCCGTAACGCAGTTGTGCAGCCGCATTGGCGCCCGCATCGACGGCGTACGATTGGCCGGCGACCTCGACGCCGCCACCGTCGGACAGATCCGAACGGCGCTGCTGCGCCACAAGGTGATCTTCTTCCGCGATCAGCACCACCTCGACGATGCCCAGCAACAAGCCTTCGCCGCCCGCCTCGGCACTCCCATCGCCCACCCCGCAGTGCAACAGGAGGGCGCGCCGATCATCACGCCGATCAATTCCGACTACAGCAAGGCCAACCGCTGGCATACCGACGTCACGTTCGTCGCGAACTACCCCGCCGCGTCGATCCTGCGCGCCGTCACGCTGCCGAGCTACGGCGGATCGACGCTGTGGGCATCCACCGCGGCGGCTTACCAAGCGTTGCCCGACCCGCTCAAACACCTCACCGAAAATCTCTGGGCGCTGCACAGCAATCGCTTCGACTATGTCGCTGCGCTGCCGCCGCAGACCGAAGAGGAAAAGGCATATCGGACCCGGTTCGAGAAGACGGACTTCCGCACCGAGCACCCGGTGGTGCGGGTACACCCGGAGACCGGCGAGCGGACCCTGGTGGCCGGGGATTTCGTCCGCGGCTTAGTCGGTGTGGACAACTACGAGTCGCAACTGCTTTTGGAGTTACTGCAACGACGAATTACCATGCCGGAGAACACGATCCGGTGGAACTGGGAGGCCGGTGATGTCGCCATCTGGGATAACCGGGCGACCCAGCACCGCGCGATCGACGACTACGACGACCAGTATCGGCTGATGCACCGGGTCACCGTGATGGGCGACGTACCGGTCGACGTGCACGGTCAACGCAGCCGGGTGATCAGCGGCGCTCCGCTGCTCGCCGTCCGGGCCGCAGCAAGCTGACAGGTCGAGTAGCCGAACAGCGGGGAAACAGTCGGTCAGCCGCAACGCGTAGCGAACCGGCGTCGGACATGGTGAGGTGGTATTGCCCTCGGCCGAAATCACCCCCTGGAAGCGAGGTCCGCCGTGCTGGGTCTACCCGAAGCGGTGCACGCCTGTCTGTTCGACCTCGACGGTGTCCTCACCGACACCGCGAGTGTCCACACCAAGGCCTGGAAGGTCATGTTCGACGCGTTCCTGCAGCAACATGCCGAACAGACCGGCGAGCCGTTCGTCCCGTTCGATCCGGTCGACGACTACCTGAAATATGTCGACGGCAAGAAACGTGAAGACGGAGTCCGGTCCTTTCTGGCCAGCCGCGGCATCGAACTGCCCGACGGCGACCCCGACGACACGTCCGATAAGGACACCGTCTACGGGTTGGGCACCCGCAAGAACGATGCCTTCCAGGAGACGCTGCACAGCGACGGCGTCAAGGTATTCGACGGCTCGCGCCGCTACCTGGAAAAGGTGGCCGCCGCGGGTCTTGCGACGGCGGTGGTGTCCTCCAGCGCCAATACCCGCGAGGTGCTGGAAATCACTGGGCTGGAACGCTTCATTCAACAGCGAGTCGACGGCGTCACGCTGCGCGAGGAGCACATCGCGGGCAAGCCGGCGCCAGACTCCTTCCTGCGTGCCGCCCAGCTGCTGAACGTTCCCCCCGCCGCAGCGGCAGTGTTCGAGGACGCGCTTTCTGGCGTCGCCGCCGGGCATGCGGGACACTTCGGTTACGTGGTAGGTGTCGACCGTGTGGGTCAAGCCGATGAATTACGCAGCCACGGCGCCGATGTTGTCGTGACCGATCTCGGCGATCTGCTGTAGGCGCCGCGATGATCCCGGATAACACCTTCCCCGTCGAACCCTGGCAGGTCCGCGAGACCCAACTGGACCTCAATGTGTTGGCGCAATCGGAGTCGCTGTTCACGTTGTCCAACGGGCACATCGGACTCCGCGGCAACCTCGACGAAGGCGAGCCGTACGGCCTGCCCGGCACATATCTGAACTCCTTCTACGAGGTCCGGCCGCTGCCGTACGCGGAGGCCGGTTTCGGCTACCCGGAGGCCGGGCAGACCGTCGTCGACGTCACCAACGGCAAGATCCTGCGTCTGCTGGTCGACGACGAGCCGTTCGACGTTCGCTACGGCAAGCTGTTGAGCCACGAGCGGGTGCTCGACCTGCGGGCCGGCACGTTGACCCGATCCGCGCACTGGCAGTCACCAGTCGGCAAGCAGGTGAAGGTGACGTCGACCCGGCTGGTGTCACTGGCACAGCGCAGCGTCGCGGCGATCGAGTACATCGTCGAGGCGGGTGCTGAATTCGTTCGCGTGACGGTGCAATCCGAGCTGGTGGCCAACGAGGACCAGCCCACGACTTCGGGCGATCCGCGGGTGGCGGCGATCCTGGAAAGTCCGCTGGAGGCCGTCGACCAGGAGGACACCGAATGCGGCGCGCTGCTGATGCACCGGACGCGCGCCAGTGCCTTGATGATGGCCGCGGCGATGGACCACGAAGTCGAGGTAGAAGGCCGCGTGGAAATCACCAACGACGCGGGCGACGACCTCGCCCGCACGACCGTGATCTGCGGGCTGCGGCCTGGCCAGAAGCTGCGCATCGTGAAATACCTGGCATACGGCTGGTCAAGCCAGCGTTCACGTCCCGCGCTGCGCGACCAGGCTGCCGCCGCTTTGCACAGCGCACGCTACAGCGGTTGGCAGGGCCTGGTCGACGCCCAGCGCAAGATTCTCGACGACTATTGGGACGGCGCCGATGTGGAGGTCGAGGGCGACCCGGTATGCCAGCAGGCGGTGCGGTTCGGGCTTTTCCACCTGCTGCAGGCCAGCGCGCGAGCCGAGCGGCGCGGTATCGCCAGTAAAGGCTTGACCGGCACCGGGTACGACGGCCACATCTTCTGGGACACCGAGGGATTCGTTCTTCCGGTGCTGACCTATACCTTGCCGCACGCGGCTGCCGATGCATTGCGTTGGCGCGCTTCGACTTTGGACTTAGCAAGGGAGCGCGCCGCACAGCTGGACCTCAAGGGTGCCAGCTATCCCTGGCGAACGATTCGCGGCCAGGAATGCTCGGCCTACTGGCCGGCCGGAACCGCCGCGTGGCACATCAACGCCGACATCGCCATGGCTTTCGAGCGCTATCGCGTTGTCACCGGCGACGAGTCGCTGGAGAGGGACTGCGGGCTGGAAGTGCTCATCGAGACGGCCCGGCTGTGGCATTCACTCGGCCATCACGACCGCCACGGAGTATGGCACCTGGACGGGGTTACCGGTCCCGACGAATACACCGCGATCGTGCGCGACAATGTGTTCACCAACATGATGGCGGCACACAACCTGCGGGTTGCCGCCGACGCGTGCGCCCGGCACTCCGAGGCCGCTCGCGAGCTGGGCGTGACCACCGAAGAGACCGCCGCATGGCGCGACGCCGCCGACGCCGCGCACATTCCCTTCGACGAAGAGCTTGGCGTGCATCCGCAGTCCGAAGGCTTCACCACCTACGCCGAGTGGGACTTCAACGAGAAGACAACCTACCCGCTGCTGCTGCACGAGCCGTACGCGCTGCTCTATCCCGCGCAGGTGGTCAAGCAGACCGATCTGGTTTTGGCCATGTACTGGCAAAGTCACAAATTCAGCGACGAGCAGAAGGCGCGCAACGTCGACTACTACGAGCGGCGCACGGTGCGCGACTCGTCGTTGTCTGCCTGCACCCAAGCGGTGATGTGCGCCAACGTCGGGCATGTGGAGCTGGCGCACGACTACACCTATGAGGCGGCTCTGGTCGACCTGCGCGATCTGCACCACAACACCCGCGACGGCTTGCACATGGCGTCGCTGGCCGGCGCGTGGACTGCTCTGGTCGCCGGCTTCGGCGGCCTGCGCGACGACGAGGGCATCCTGTACCTCAACCCGTATCTGCCCGAGGGCATCTCGCGACTGCGATTCCGGTTGCGCTGGCGCGGCTTCCGGCTGACCGTGGACGTCATCCACGACACAGTGATCTACACGCTGCGCGACGGGCCCGGGGGTGGATTGACTATCCGGCATGCCGGGGAGGATGTTGAGCTCAGCACCAGCGAACCGACGACGATCACGCTGATAAAGCGTGAGCCGCTGCTGCCCACGCCGCAGCAACCACCCGGACGCGCGCCGCTGCACCGGCACGCTTACCGGTCGGTCAGCCAGCCGAGCTGATCGGCTCGATCGGCAGCCAGCGCAGCGCGCCGGGCGCGTCGGCGGGCACCACCGGATGCTGCGGCGCGATCGGGTCCAGCCGACGGTACGACTCGCCCTGGCGTGGCCGCAGATCGTTCTGGCCCTTGTTCGGCCACAGCGACGCGGCCCGCTCGGCCTGCGCTGTGATCGACAGCGACGGGTTGACCCCCAGGTTCGCCGAGATGGCCGCGCCATCTGTGACGAACAGCGTCGGGTAGCCGTACACCCGCTGGTATGGGTCGATGACCCCGTGTTCGGGGCTGTCGCCGATCGCAGCGCCACCGAGGAAATGCGCGGTCAGCGGGATGTTGAACAGCTCGCCCCAGGTTCCGCCCGCGACCCCGTCGATCTTGGCGGCGATGCGGCGGGTCACCTCGTTGCCGACCGGGATCCACGTCGGGTTCGGCTCGCCATGCCCCTGCTTGCTGACATAGCGGCGGCGGCCCAGCTTGCCGCGTTTGGTGAACGTGGTGATCGAGTTGTCCAGGTGCTGCATGACCAGCGCGATCACGGTGCGTTCGCTCCACTGACGAGGATTGAGCATTCGAAGTATGCCGCGCGGATCTTCGCCGGCTTGATCCAACAGTTGCCTCCATCGCGGCACATCGCTGCCGCCGGGGCCGGGGCCGTCGGTCATCAAGGTCTGCAGCAGCCCCATCGCGTTGGAGCCCTTGCCGTAGCGCACCGGTTCGACATGAGTATCCGAGGTCGGGTGGATCGACGACGTGATCGCCACCCCGTGGGTCAAGTCCAGGTCCGGCGAGACCTTCAACGTCGCGGCACCGACGATCGATTCGGAGTTGGTGCGGGTCAGCACGCCCAGCCGATCGGACAACGCGGGCAACTTGCCCTTGTCGCGCATCTTGAACAGCAGATGCTGCGTGCCCCAGGTGCCTGCCGCCAACACCAGGTGGGCTGCGGTGAACGTGCGCCGTTTCCTGCGCAGCCAGCGGCCGGTGCGAGCGGTGCGGACTTCCCAGATCCCGTCGAAGCGCTGCTCGAAACCGGTGACGGTGGTCATCGGAATGACCTCGGCCCCAGCGGATTCCGCTAGGCCCAGGTAGTTCTTCACCAGCGTGTTCTTGGCGCCGAAGCGGCAGCCGGTCATACAGGATCCGCATTCCAGGCAGCCGGTCCGCGCCGGGCCCGCGCCGCCGAAATACGGGTCGGGCACCGTCTCGCCGGGTGTCTTGGTGCCGTCGGGCCCGAAGAACACGCCCACCGGGGTCGGCACGAACGTGTCTCCCACGCCCATGTCGTCGGCGACCTGCTTGACGATACGGTCGGCGTCGGTGAAGGTCGGGTTTTGCACCACGCCCAGCATTCGCTGCGCCTGCTGATAATGCGGCGTCAGCTCGGCGCGCCAGTCGGTGATATGCGACCACTGCCTGTCGGCGAAGAACGGCTCGGGCGGCACGTAGAGCGTGTTGGCGTAGTTCAGCGATCCACCGCCGACGCCGGCCCCGGCCAGGATCATCACGTTGCGCAGCAGATGGATGCGCTGGATGCCGTACATGCCGAGCTTGGGCGCCCACAGGAACTTGCGCAGATTCCAGGAAGTCTTGGCGAAATCCTCGTCGGAGAAGCGGCGGCCGGCCTCGAGCACGCCGACGCGATAGCCCTTCTCGGTCAGCCGCAGCGCGGTGACACTGCCCCCGAAACCCGAACCGATAATCAGAACGTCGTAATCCGGTTTCACCGCACCAGTATGGGCTTACCCGCCGGTAGTAAACCAGGGCGCCAGCGATTCGGCGTCAGCTGTCGACGGTGAGGCCGACTTTTTGGAATTCCTTGAGGTCGCAGTAGCCGGCCTTGGCCATCGAGCGGCGCAGCCCGCCGACCAGGTTCAGCGAGCCGAACGGGTCGTCGGACGGGCCGTTGAGGACCTGCTCCAGCGGAGGCCGCTCGCCGACGGCGATCTGCAATAACGCGCCCCGCGGCAGCGACGGGTGGGCGGCGGCAGCCGGCCAGAACCAGCCGTCGCCCAGCGCCTCGGCCGCCGCGGCGAGCGGCGTGCCCAGCAGTACCGCGTCGGCGCCGCAGGCGACGGCTTTGGCCAGATCACCGGAGGTGTGGATATCCCCGTCCGCGAGCACATGGACATAGCGGCCGCCCGTCTCGTCGAGGTATTCACGACGGGCCGCGGCGGCATCGGCTATCGCGGTGGCCATCGGCACGCTGATCCCGAGGACCTCGTCGCCGGTGGTCACTCCCCTGGTCGATCCATAGCCGACGATGACGCCTGCCGCCCCGGTGCGCATCAGGTGCAGCGCGGTGCGATGGTCGAGCACGCCGCCGGCCACCACCGGGACGTCGAGTTCGGAGATGAAGGTCTTGAGGTTGAGCGGCTCACCGTCGCGCGCGACGCGCTCGGCGGAGATAATCGTGCCCTGGATGACCAGCAGGTCGATACCCGCGGCCACCAGCCCCGGCGTCAACGCCTGGGCATTCTGCGGACTCACCCGCACCGCGGTCGTCACCCCGGCATCGCGGATGCGGGCCACCGCCGCTGCCAGCAACTCGGGATCCAGCGGCGCAGCGTGCAGCTGCTGGAGCAGCCGGATAGCCGCCGACGGTTCGGGTTCTTTGGCAGCGGCCTCGGTGACCTGAGCGATCTTGGCCGCGACGTCCGCGTGCCGGCCGATCAGCCCTTCACCGTTGAGCACTCCCAGACCGCCGAGCCGGCCGAGCTCGATGGCGAATTCCGGCGACACCAGCGCATCGGTCGGATGAGCCATGACGGGGATCTCGAACCGATACGCGTCGAGCTGCCACGCCGTCGACACGTCCTGCGAGGAGCGGGTGCGTCGTGACGGCACGATGTTGATGTCATCGAGTTCGTAAGTGCGCCTTGCCGTTCGGCCCATGCCAATCTCGACCATGTCACGCATCAGCGACCCTTCTCGATCGGTTCACCGCACGTAGTAGTTGGGCGCTTCGGCGGTCATGGTGATGTCGTGCGGATGGCTTTCTTTCAAGCCCGCCGGCGTGATCCGGACGAATTGCGCCTGCTGAAGCGTCTCGATGGTGTTGGACCCGGTGTAGCCCATCGCGGCGCGCAATCCGCCGGTGAGCTGATGGATCACCGACCCCAGCGGCCCGCGGAACGGCACCCGACCCTCGATGCCCTCGGGCACCAGCTTGTCCTCGGACAGCGCGTCGTCTTGGAAGTAGCGGTCCTTCGAGTACGACTTGGCTGGCTCCCCCGAAGCCCCACGTCCTTGCATGGCCCCCAATGACCCCATGCCGCGGTAGCTCTTGAACTGCTTGCCGTTGACGAAGATCAGCTCGCCGGGGGCCTCGGCGGTGCCGGCCAACAGCGAGCCCAGCATCGCCGTCGATGCGCCCGCGGCCAGCGCCTTGGCGATATCGCCGGAGTACTGCAGTCCGCCGTCGGCGATCACCGGCACGCCAGCCGGGCCGCAGACCGCTACTGCCTCGAGGATCGCGGTGATCTGCGGCGCCCCGACGCCGGCCACCACCCGGGTGGTGCAGATCGAACCCGGACCCACACCGACTTTGACCGCGTCGGCGCCGGCCTCGACCAGAGCCGCGGCCGCCGACCTGGTGGCGACGTTGCCGCCGACCACCTCGATCCGGTCGCCGACCTCGGCCTTGAGCTTGCCGACCATGTCGAGCACCAACCGATTGTGCGCGTGCGCGGTGTCGACAACCAGGACGTCAACTCCTGCGTCGACCAGCGTCATGGCCCGCACCCAGGCGTCGTCGCCGATCCCGACGGCGGCACCAACCAGCAATCGGCCGTCGCAGTCCTTGGTGGCCAGCGGGTGCTGCTCGGTCTTGACGAAGTCTTTGACGGTGATCAGCCCGGTCAGTCGGCCGTGACCGTCGACGACAGGCAGCTTCTCGATCTTGTTTCGGCGCAGCAGGCCCAGCGCAGCGTCGGCGCTGACGCCCTGCTGGGCGGTGATCAGCGGAGCCTTCGTCATCACTTCCGCAACCGGTTTGGACTGGTCAACCTCGAAGCGCATGTCGCGGTTGGTGATGATCCCAACCAGCGCACCGGAGTTGTCGACCACCGGCAGCCCGGAGATCCGGAATTTCGCGCACAGCGCATCGACTTCGGCCAGCGTGTTGTCCGGCCGGCAGGTGACCGGATCGGTGACCATGCCCGCCTCCGACCGCTTCACCATCTCGACCTGGCCCGCCTGTTCGGCGACCGACAGGTTGCGGTGCAGCACGCCCATGCCGCCGGCCCGGGCCATCGCGATGGCCATCCGCGACTCGGTCACGGTGTCCATCGCCGAGCTGACCAACGGCACCTTGAGCCGGATCTGCTTGGTGAGCTGACTGGACGTATCCGCACTGGCGGGCACCACATCCGAGGCTGCCGGCAACAGCAAGACGTCGTCGAAGGTCAGTCCCAGCATCGCGACCTTGTGCGGATCGTCACCGCCGGTGGGTACCGGGTCGTCGGCGAGGCCGCCGACGCGGACGTATGGTTCGACAATCAGGTCGCCGCTGCCTTCAAGTCGGGACAAGCCAGATGACATTGCCGGGGCCCTCCCCTACGCATGCGGAGTGAGGACCTCATCCTATCGGCTCCTCACCACTCGGTCGCCACGCGCGCCGGGGGCGCTCACCACGAAGCAACATGGCTGGTGGTCTGCGGGTGTAGCGCTGGCGTGATGCCCGCCCGGCTGCGTAATGTGGAGCCGTGCGCGACTACCTCCCGCCGGGTTTGCCGCCCGATCCCTTTGCCGACGACCCGTGTGATCCGTCGGCGGCGCTGGACGCCGTCGAGCCCGGTCAACCGCTTGACCCCCAGGAGCGGATGGCGGTCGAAGCCGACCTGGCCGACCTCGCGGTGTACGAGGCCCTCTTGGCGCACAAGGGTATTCGCGGCCTGGTGGTGTGTTGCGACGAGTGTCAGCAGGACCACTACCACGACTGGGACATGCTGCGCGCGAACCTGCTGCAGTTGTTGGTCGACGGCACCGTCCGTCCGCACGAGCCGGCCTACGACCCCGAGCCTGACGCCTACGTCACCTGGGATTATTGCCGGGGGTACGCCGATGCCTCGCTCAACGAGGCGACCTCGGATACTCCGATATCACGGGAATAGCACGGCTCGCCGGTAACCAGGCGTTTTCCGCCTCAGCCACCCACCGAGTTGGGCTGCTGAACCGTCATGCTGACCGCGGGGGCCGCGTTCGGTAGTGAGCTGGGCACCACCGTCGCATTGGGATCGCGGTTGGCGACCTTGGCGGTCAGAAGGTTCATCCGCTCGATCAGATCCTGTTTGCGGTCGCCGTCCTTGACCGTCTGCACCCTGTCGCTGACCGCGGCAAGTTTGTCCTGCGCCTCATCCCACTGACCCAGCGCGATCATTTGCTCAACGCGGTCCAAATCGGTATTGGCGGACTGCGCGATCCGCTCATCGTGCACCGAAGGCGGCTCGCCCAACAGCTTGGTATGGACGCCGTAGAGCGTGTCGCCGGGCTGGGCTCCGCCCATTATGGCGACGAATCCGCCGACACCGAGCACGGTCGCGGCGATCGCCCCCACCAGCGCCATCCGGTGGCGGACACGACGACGCGCCGCCAGCCCGCGATTCAGCGCCCCGACCGCGTCGCGCTCCGTGCACAACCCGGTCGGCGCCGGGACCCTGAGCTCGTCGCGCCAGTCCTCCAGCAGCCCGGCCAGCGCCCGCTCTCGGCTATCTCCCTGCTCTGCGACGTCGCTGAACTCGACCGGCTCACGTTTGGCCAGCGCATCGATGAACCGCTCGGTGCGGGCCACCGCGCCCGCATCGAGCTGATCGAACGGCGTATGGGTTGGCTCAGACATAATCTCGCCCCGCTGCAACAATCTCGGATTTCAGCCGCGCCAAGGCGCGGTGTTGGGCTACGCGAACCGCTCCAGCGGTGCTGCCAATGGCGCTGGCGGTCTCCTCGGCGCTCAAACCGACCACAATGCGCAAGATCAGGATTTCGCGTTGCTTGTCGGGCAGAACCTTGAGCATCTCGCTCATCCTGGAAACGGAGTCGGCTTCGATGGCCGCCTGCTCGGGACCGGCCTCGACTGACCTGCGCTCGGGAATGGAGTTCGTGGGGTATGCGAGGTCACGGCCGGCTGCACGATATGCATCGGCCACTTTGTGCGCGGCGATGCCATACACGAAGGCCAGGAACGGGCGACCGCGATCACAGTAACGCGGCAACGCCATCACGGCGGCCAAGCACACCTCCTGTGCCACGTCATCAGCCGAAAGGCCGGTCCGCTCGATCGTGCCGACTCGCGCGCGGCAGTATCGGACCACGATCGGGCGGATCGTCTCCAGCACTCGTCGAAGCGCGTCCCGATCACCTGCTACGGCCTCAGCTACAACAGCGTCGAGACGTTCCTCCTGGGTTGTCATCGACGGCAACATCTCCAACGTTACGAGCCGGGCATGGCCCAGCGCAGCGGCACACACTAAAACAATAACGACACAGGGCAGCGTCTGCGCTGTTACCGCCGAGCCCAGGCTCCGCCCCAGTGCTGCACTTGGCGGGCACACTCGTCGCGAATATCGCATAGCTCGGTGATCGGGCGGGTCGGACTTCCCGTGTCGACAAGGTCGACCAGTAGACAGGCCACCGCCCAGCGCAGCGGCACCAGGCCCAACCGGCCGGTGAGCTCCAGGGTCACCTCACCGACGGTCCGGGCCCGGTCGACGGCACCGGCGCTGCACAGCGCAGCGGCCAACACCACGTCGCTTTTGGCGCAGTGCCGGGCGGACACCGACCCGTCGACCGTTGTCGCCGCCAACTCGACGGCGACCTCGGCGTTGCGCACCGCGGCGGCACCGTCGCCGGCCACCATCGCCAGCTCGGCGGCAACCCAAGCTCGGCGCACCAACAGCCGGTACTGCGGCGCCTGCGCAACTATCGGCTCTGCCCTGCTCAGCAAGGTCGCAGCGGCGGCCAGCCGACCGACGCCGAGTGCGTCGGCCGCCAGCCCGATCAGCGCATCGGCAGCAGCCTCAGGGTCGGCGCCGGCCAGCGCCAAGGCACGACCGTCCCAGCCGCGCGCCAGCCTGTGCCAACCCAGCTGGCGCAGAAATGAGGCCTGGGTACTGTGCGCCAGCGAGGCAAGCCGATCCGCCGGGGCAGAGCGCAGTAGCGTGGCGAGGTCGTTGCGAGCGCTGCCGTAGCGGCCCTGCCCCCCGGCGCCGACCGCGCGGAGCCATAGCTGACGCGGTGTGCCCGCCGACGGCAGCGGCCAGCGTCCGGGCTGGTTTCCAAAGGCGGAAGCTGTGAGATCGGACTCGATTGTCGGATCGTAGGGCATATCGATCACGGCTGGCATCAGTTAAAATTTCATGGTTTCTGAGTTACACCGGTATTAAATCTGACGCAGATTATATTTATCGCGACCACCGCGCGACCAGTCGCGAGCTGGGATATTCCCGCATCACACCCCGTCACCATGCATACGTTGGCGAGCAGGCTCATCAGATCGATGAACTCAGGGTAAATTGTCAAGCCCCAGTTAAGCATTCGGCAGATCACCGAGTGTTGACGAAAATTCCGTAGGCCCCCTACCTTTAAGGTCGACGAGTAGTCACCGACGACCCGCTCGATTCAGTTGACGACGTACTTGATCGCAAACTGGCCTGATCTTGGGCGTGTAGAGAGGGACTTCAATGCCACAACCGGAGCAGCTACCAGGCCCCAACGCCGATATTTGGGAATGGCAATTACAAGGCCTTTGCCGCGGGGTGGATTCGTCGGTGTTCTTCCATCCGGACGGCGAGCGCGGTCGGGCCCGCTTGCAGCGTGAGCGGCGGGCGAAGGAGATGTGCCGCCAGTGCCCGGTACTGGCACAGTGCCGCGCTCATGCTCTGGAAGTCGGCGAGCCGTACGGCATCTGGGGCGGGCTCTCAGAAACCGAACGTGAGCTGCTGCTCAAGCGTGAGATAGGCCGCACGCGCAGCATCCGTCGCACCGCCTAGTCAACTCCGACCAGCCGGACTACGAAAAACCCCGCCCTGGCGAACCAGGGCGGGGTTTTTTCGCGATGCGGCGGCGAGCGTGGCGTTTGATACGAAAGACTCGCTACAGATGAGCCAGTCGACGGAAGTGAACACAGTGAGCCGTAACCGCAGAGTCATCGCCCCCGTGAGGCCGCTTGTTCTCGCCACGATCCTGTTCGCACTCGCCGGCTGTACAGCGCCGGCGGCGCCGCCAACCGCAATGAAGGTGGCGACCTCGACCGCGACGACCGTGGCCGCCACGCGGCTCGCGTCAACGATGCCCGCCGCGCCTAGCGCTCCCATGGGCGCGCAGCCTCAGCTGGCGTCAGACCCGGCGCAGCTGGCCGACGACCTTGTCGCCGACGAGCAAGCGCTGCGTAACGGGTCGACGCCGGAGGGAGCGCTGGCGGCGGCGGCGCGTCGCCAGCAGGCGGCCTACCGGGCCATCGGGCGGCACCCCGAATGGGACTCGAGTACGCGCCCGCGAATCCCGCCCTCATTACTCGACGTGTATGACCGCAACGTCGACGCCCGTCGGCAGCTCACCGCGATGACATCCATGAGAACCACGCTGCCCGCATGGCGCGTCGACCCACCGGCTCCGGCCGACGAACTGCTGGGCTACTACCACCAGGCGGAGTCGGAATCCGGCGTCGGCTGGAACTACCTGGCCGCGATCAACTTCGTCGAGACCCGCTTCGGCAGCATCAACGGCGCGAGCACCGCCGGCGCGCAAGGACCCATGCAGTTCTTGCCCGCGACATTCGCCACCTATGGGCAGGGCGGCGATATCCACTCGCCCCGCGACAGCATCATGGCAGCGGGCCGCTATCTCGCCGCCAACGGATTTGCCAACGATCGTGATCACGCCATCTACCGGTACAACCACGCCAACGAATACGTGCGGGCGGTCAACCAATACGCAGCGCTGATTGCTGCCGATCCCGCTGCGTTCGCCGGCTACTACCGATGGGACGTCTACTGCTCCACGACCGCGGGCGACGTGTTGCTGCCCATCGGTTACGCCGCGACCTCGCCGATACCGGTAGGGGACTATCTGGCGACCCACCCGCAGTAACTCATGGGCGCAGCTGTGGGACGGCGAGTCACTTTGTCGCCGTCCCCCACCAATATGCGATGAATGGTTCCATGTTGCGGCTGACCAGTTCGATGCGCGGTCCAACGGAGCCCTTGGCGTATGCCCACAGCAGTGTGCCGGAGCCGTCGGGGTTATACGACTTCACCTCGATGGTGAGGCCGTTGGATTCCAGTGTGGCTACGTCGGATTCGACGTCGTCGGACCAATAGCCGATGTGGTGGACGCCGGAGTCTGCAGGAGTCCACACGGTGCCCGGAACGGTCTGCAGCAGCTCGAGCCGGGGTTCGGCGCCTGAGTAGACCATCTTCATCGGGATGGTCACGTCGCCGTCGGGGGTGACCGCCTCTTGGTCGACGCTGACGACGGAGGTCCAGGTGTAGCCCGCCACCTTCTGCAGCCAGTCCATGGTCGCCTCGAGGTCGTCGACGACGATGCCGGTGTGGTAGAGGTTTTCGGCCTTCACTGGTCCTCCTTGACCCCTTCTTGCGCCAAGGCGCTGTTCACTTCTTGTTCCAGCCATCGCACTTCGCTGTGGTTCTCCCGGCCGCTGTCGGCCAGAAGCCGTTTCAAAGCCTGACGTTTTACGCCCAAACCGTCGGGGTCGGCCGGGCAATGCGACAGGACGATGTCGGTCAGGTGCAGCGCCTGAAGGGGTCGGCCCCCCTTGACATGGGCGGCGGCTCGCTCGGTCAGCGGGGCGGTGCCACCGACCAGGTCCACGACGTCCGACCAGACCGACGACGCCGGCACGTCGTAGAGCTCGGTGGTGGACTCATATCGAAACCAGCCCACGTGCTCTTCCCAGATCGCCCGGACAATCCAGCTGACCTTGCCGTGTACCTGGGGAAGCGCCAGCTCGGGCGGGAGCGTGACGTCGCGCATCAAAGTCCACAGGTTGGCGCCTGAGTTCATGCCGTCGATGGTGCGGTCGCGAAGGTAGGCCGTCGCGTCGCGCACCTTGGTCATCGTCGCCGCGATCTCGTCCGCGCCGTGGAATACGTCGTGGCCGTTAATGAGCGTTTCCGGTTGCAGTGCGATCACCCGGTCGACCGAGTGCATGAACGTCATGGCGCTGCGGATCTTGTCGCCGCGCAGGGTATACAGGTTGGGGACGTGCCCGAAGAACGGCCCCATCAGGTTGCCGATGAACACGGTCCGGTGTTCGGGCATCCACACCACCATCGCGTCGGTGGTCTCCCCGCCAGGCGTGGAATACAGCTCGAACTGCCGACCCCCGAGTTCGAACGCGTGGGTGTCGATGAACGACTCGGTGAGCACCGGCTCCGGCGGGAGCGCGGCCGCCGCGGTTTCGACGTCCATGAAGGCACCCCACAGCTTCATGATCCGCCGCACGTAGAAGGGGTGTAGGTGGCGCCAGTACTCGCGAACGTCCGGATGGTTGGCTTGAGCGATCGTTTCGACCCCGGGCTGGTTGAACAGGCTCCACCCGCTGACGTGGTCGGGGTGGCCCTGGGTGAAAGTGATTACTCGTAACGGGCCGTTGCTGATTCGCGCGAACCGGGCTTTGATCTCCGAGGCCTCGAAGTCGGTTCCGGTGTTGATAATAAGGTCGCCGCCTGAGGTCGTTACCAGATAACTGTTGGCGATGTTGCGGGACATGAAGATGCCGTCACCGAGGTCGACGGCGTCCTGGGCGCCCTCCCCCTGTTTGACGAGTTCGTCCAGCGATGGCGACACGGGAGACCTCCGAGCTTTGCGCGATTTCACCACAACCTAACATTTGTTCTCTACAGGCGTATAGCATCCCTTGGCGTGACGTCTATGCGCTCACGGTCTGCTTCAGGCGTGGACGAGCTTGTCACGCGCGCGTGCGAACGAGCCGCTCTTGAGGATTTCGGCGGCGACTCTTGGCGCGAGGGCCTGACTGTGTTGGTCGAATCTTGCGAGTCCGCGCCGGGCGTGAACCCCGGTGGGCGCGAGTTCGTCTACGGCCAGTTCGTCGACGCAATGTGGAACCGGCTACGCCTGGTCGACTATGTCAAGCAACACCCCGAAGTTCTCAACGAGCAGGTCCAACGTCCGTTGGTCGTGCTCGGACTTCCCCGCACGGGCACATCGCTGGCCAGCTATCTGCTGGATCAGGATCCGCTGCGACGCTCGCTGTTGACATGGGAGGCCGAGGACTCGGTGCCCCCGGCCACACCGGAAACCCTGCGCACCGATCCGCGCTGCCTGAAGAAGAAGGCCGAACTTGAGGTGCTTGCTGAGGGGCTCACGGCAGCCAACATTCCGCTTGTCCATTGGGACGAGGCCGACGGGCCGACGGAATGTGTGTTTGTGCAGAACCAGGACTTCAAAGCTTACCTGTGGGAGGCGTTTATGCCCACTGCCTCATACGCCGATTGGTTGCTGCGGACCGACATGTCGAGTGCCTACGCGTATGAGCGAATGGTGTTGCAGGTACTACAGTCTCGTGCGCCGGGCACCTGGTCGCTGAAGATGCCGTCCCACGCAGTGCATATCGAGACTCTTCTGGCGACTTATCCCGACGTGCGGATGGTGTGGGCGCACCGAGATCCGTTCAAGTCCACCGCTTCGTTCCTGCGGCTGAATTACCTGTCCCGCGCGGCAACGGGTGCCGACATCGACGTCGGCATCACCGTGGCGAATGTATTGCGCCAGTTGAAGGAACACGTTGACCGTCCGCTGGCTACCAGGCGGCGGATCGGTGACGATAGATTCTTCGACCTGCACTATGCCGACCTGATGCGTGACCCGGTCGCTGTAATGCGGGCGCTCTACGACTGGGCTGGTGACGACCTGAACGCGTCGACCGAGCAGGCGATGCTCGACTGGCTCGACGTTCATCCGCAGGACCGCCACGGAGTCGCGCCGTACTCGCTGGATGGGTCGGGCGTGACCCGCGCCGATCTCGAGCCGATCTTCGACGAATACCTTTCGGTGTTCGACATTGAGCTAGAGGGAGACGAGCGATGAAGGCCGCCGTGACAACCGAAGACAAGGACTCCGGAGGCTTCGAGGTCGTCGAACTTTCCGATCCCACCCCAGAGCCAGGCCAGTTGGTCATCCGTGTCAAGGCGTGCGGCGTATGCGGGTCCGACATCAAGGCTCAGCCCTTCGCGCCGGCCGGGATGGTGATGGGCCACGAACTGGGCGGCGAAGTCGTCGCCGTCGGAGCACACACTGACGGCTGGAGCGAAGGCACCAATGTCGCTGTCCTGCCGGTCATTTCGTGTGGTTCGTGCCGGTATTGTCGAGCCGGCCTGGTATCGCACTGCCCGACGGCGAGCTACATCGGGATGGGTCCAGCGGGCGGATTCGCCGAGTACGCCGCCGCTCCCGGTGACCACTGCTTCGCGCTCCCGAAAGAACTACCCGCGGACTATTCGGCCCTGGTGGAGCCATTCGCCGTCGGCTTGCACGGTGTCCACAGCGCCGAGATCGGGCCGGGCGACGACGTACTTGTGGTCGGTGCGGGCGGGGTTGGTCTGACCACCCTTGTCTGGGCGCTGCACAAGGGCGGCAGCCGTGTCACAGTGGCAGATCCCGATCCGCGGCGGCGTGATTCAGCGAGTTCGATGGGCGCCACCGATGTGCTCGCGTCCGTGCCTGAGGCCGAACCTGGGGCTTATGACGCCGTCGTCGAGTGCGTCGGACGCCCCGAGCTTGTGCAGGCCTGCCAGCCGGCACTGCGGCCACGGGGTCGCCTGGTCGTTTCCGGGGCCTGCGCTGAGCCGACCGCCATCGAACCCATCACGGCGCTGCTCAAGGAAATAACAGTGCGATACTCCGTCGCCTACTCGATCGACGAATTCCGCGAGGTCGTCGGCGCGTTCAGCCACGGGGACATCGACCCGGCCCCCACGATCGGGCCGACATTCGGACTGGACCAGGTCGCCGAAGCTTTCGCTGCCGTCCGCGACGCGCAGGCGCAAGGCCGGGTGTCGGTGAGGCCATGACCGCCGCCAGAGCGCCTAAGGCTCTTTCCCAACGTGGTCAGCGGCCACACCGGCGATCACCGAGTGCAGATATTGTTCCAGGCTTTTGGCGCTGTCCATGTTGGTCAGTCCGTACGCCAGCCGGAGGAGAAATCCACCCAGGAAGGTGACCACGGCGAATGCCTGCGCCTTGACCAGTTCCCGGTCGGGTGGTGCGCCAACGGGTTGGGCCTGTGCGACTGCCGCTTCGCTGATGGCGACGAACTGATCCATCAGACCGTCGAAAACCACCCCGAGGCTGGGGTCTCGAGAGGCGATCATCATGAGCTCGAACCGAGCCCGCGCCCGCGAACGCTCCGGCTCGACTGCGGTACGCATAGCCTGGACAGCGAGCGTTGAAAGCAGGGAATCGACTTCGCCGCCCCCCGTCGCGTCTAACGCCGCAGTGAAATCGGCTACATCAAGTTCGACCACTCGGTCCATCGCAGCGCGAAGCAAAGCCGCCCTAGTCTGGTAATAGAAGGACGTGGTTCCCTCGGCGAAGCCCGCGTGCCGGTCGACGCTGCGGTGGGTCAGCCCGCGCGCGCCGTCCGCTGCCAGTATTGCTATTGCCGCGTCGCAGAGGTCACGGCGCCGCTGCTCAGCTTTGGTTTTTCTTTCCATTTCAGTTGGGACAGTTTATCGAGGTCGGCGGCGGCGAAGGCCAAGAATCTCGCCGGCGGCGGAATAGCTGCGCGCCGTGCAAGGGTTGCAACGGCAATGACCGCACCAGATACCACCACAAGCAACCTAGGCCGATTCGGCTACTTCGGACTCGGCGCTACCCCCGACCAGGCTCGGGAAATCGAACGGCTAGGCTACGGCACGATTTGGATCGGCGGTTCACCACCGGCCGAATTGTCCTTCGTTGAGCCACTTTTGGAGTCGACCACCGCGCTGAAGGTGGCCACCGGAATCGTCAACATCTGGACGGCGGCCGCCAAGCCCGTCGCCGAGTCGTTCCACCGCATCAACACCGCCTACCCGGGCCGCTTCGTGCTCGGTGTCGGGGTCGGCCATCCCGAAGCCGAAGCGCAATACCGCAAGCCCTACGACGCGCTCGTGTCATACCTCGACGAGCTCGACGAATACGGCGTACCTGCCGATCAACGCGTGCTCGCCGCGCTCGGTCCGCGGGTGCTGAAGCTGTCGGCTGAACGCGCCGCCGGGGCTCACCCGGCCAACGCGACGCCCGAGCACACCGCACAGGCCCGCTCGATCATCGGGCCGAACGCACTCTTGGCGCCCGCGCACAACGTGGTACTGAGCAGCGACGCCGAAGAGGCGCGGGCGATCGGCCGCAAGACGCTGGCCACTTACCTCAACCTGAGTAACTACGTGAGCAATTGGAAGCGGCTGGGTTTCACCGACGCCGACGTCACCCCGCCCGGCAGCGACAAGCTCGTCGACGCCGTGGTCGCGCACGGCACTCCTGACGACATCGCCACGCGGTTGGGCGAGCATCTGAGCGCCGGCGCCAACCATGTCGCGATCCTCGTGTACGGCGGGTCGGAGAAGGTGTTGCCGACACTGTCCGAACTCGCTGGGCCGCTTGGCCTATCACGTTAACCGCCCAATAGCCTCGGGTGCCGCCGCAACGGTGCCGCGATGGCGGTCGGTGACGCGCAGACGTGGGACGATCCGATCCGGCGTTATTCGGCGTTCAAACCGTCAAGGAGAGTGGCATGACGACAGACCAGGCTGGCCATGACGCGGGGTCGTCCGAGGGAACCGTGACCGTCACCGAGGCCGGTACGGGGACTTACACGCAGCAGATCACCGCCGGGCACCACCAGCTCGTCGCCGACGAGCCACAGCCGATCGGCGACGACGCGGGGCCGACACCCTACGATCTGCTCCTGGCCGCGCTCGGGGCATGTACCTCCATGACGGTGCGGATGTATGCCAACCGCAAGGGCTGGCCGCTCAAGCAAGTTCGAGTGACGTTGCGGCACTCGCGCATTCACGCGGAAGACTGCGCCGACTGCGAAACCCGCATCGGCTGGATCGATCATATTGATCGGGACATCGAACTGGAAGGCGACCTGGACGACACTCAACGGCAACGGCTACTGCACATCGCCGAACGTTGCCCTGTTCATCAGACCCTGACCTCAGAGGTCGACGTCGCAACATCCTTGCGGTAGAAAGCCGATCACCCGCGGTGCCCGTGACGATATCGTTTCCCATGGGCCGCCGCGAAGGGTTGTGAGCGAGAGTGAACGTAGTGAGTCTCTTTGAGCTGCATGGCAAGAACGCTCTGGTGACGGGCGCCTCCAGCGGTATCGGCAAGCAAGTGGCGCTGGCGTACGCGCAAGCCGGTGCTGCAGTGGCGATCACGGCCCGACATCAGGAGCCGCTGCAGGAAGTGGCCGCAGAGATCGTTGCCGGTGGCGGGAGGGCGCTCCCCATCACCTGCGATGTCACTCAACCCGAGCAGGTGGCCACCATGGTGAACCGAGTCGACGAGGAGTTGGGCGGGATCGACATCGCGGTGTGCAACGCTGGGATCATCGCCCTCAACAGCCTGCTGGACATGCCGCTGGAGGAGTTCCAGAGCATCCAGGACACCAATGTCAACGGTGTCTTCCTCACCGCACAGGCCGCGGCGAAGGCCATGGTCGTCCAGCAACGCGCCGGAACCATCATCACCACGGCATCGATGTCCGGCCACATCATCAACACCCCGCAGCAGGTAGGCCACTACTGCGCCTCGAAGGCGGCGGTCATCCAGCTGACCAAGGCTATGGCGGTGGAGTTCGCGCCCTACAACATCCGGGTCAACAGCGTCAGCCCGGGCTACATCATTACCGAACTGGTGGAGCCCTACGCCGAGTACCACGCGTTGTGGGAACCGAAGATCCCGCTCGGACGCTTGGGCCGGCCCGAGGAACTCGTCGGCATATACGTCTACCTCGCGAGCGACGCGTCGAGCTATATGACCGGCTCCGACATCGTGATCGACGGCGGCTACACCTGTTGGTGAGTGGCCTCGCTCTCGCGGACTTGGGAGACCCGCGCCACGATGATCTATCCCTCCCACATGGAGCTCGTCACCATGCCCCTGGCGCCGCTTGATACTCGCCACCTGCCGGCCGGCGTGCACTCCCGCTTCGTCGATGGCGTCAACGGCCTTCGCATGCATGTCCTCGAGGCCGGCCAGCAGAAGCCGGGCCAGCCCTTGTTGCTCCTTCTGCACGGCTTTCCCGAACTCGCCTACTGCTGGCGCAAGGTCATGGTTCCGCTCGCTGAGCTCGGTTACCACGTCGTCGCGCCGGATCAGCGCGGCTACGGTCGCACCACAGGCTGGAGCCCGACCTACGACCAGGATCTGCGCCCCTACTCGATGCTGAATCTGGCTCGCGATGCGGTGGCGCTCACGTTCGCGCTGGGCCACCGGCGGGCGGCGGCCGTAATCGGTCACGATTTCGGTTCGCCTGTTGCCTCGTGGTGTGCTCTGACCCGGCCTGATGTCTACCAGCGGTGCGCCATCCTGAGCGCACCCTTCGCGGGGCCGCCACGGCTACCGTTCGGCACCGCAGCCCCAGGCTCACAACGCGCCGAGCCGGGCAACCCTACGGGTGACGTCGAAGCTGACCTGGGTCGCTTGCCGCGCCCGCGCAAGCACTACCAGCGCTACTACACAACCAGGCCCGCCAACGACGACATGTGGCGCGCCCCAGAGGGTGTGGGCACATTTCTGCGCGCCTACTTCCATTACAAAAGCGCCGACTGGGCGGGGAACAAGCCTCATCCGCTCGCGAATTTTTCAGCCGACGAGTTGGCGAAGATGCCGACCTACTATGTGATGGATCGCGACCAAACGATGGCCGAGACGGTGCGCCCCTTCGCGCCATCGGCGACCGAGATCGCCGCTAACCAGTGGCTGCCGGACGCTGAGATCGCCGTCTATGCTGAAGAATACGAGCGCACCGGCTTTCAGGGTGGCCTCAACTGGTACAGGGCCAGCCTGGAGCCGCATCTTGTTGCAGACCTGACCCTGTTCTCGGGCAAGACAATTGGCTTGCCTTCGATGTTTATCTCCGGCCAAAGCGACTGGGGCACATATCAGATGCCCGGTGCCCTGGACATCATGCGCGAACGGGCCTTTACACACATGACGGGCGTGCGCCTGGTGCCCGGCGCCGGGCACTGGGTGCAGCAGGAGCAGCCCGAGTCTGTCGTCGAACACCTGCAGGCGCTGCTTGCCATCGAGGCGTAGAAGTCCAGCGAATGCCGCTTGCCGGACGCGACCCAACAAACGAAACACCACCGGCGAAAAACCGGGGGTGCTCCTGCCAGTCAGTAGTCGGCGGGCTGGTTGAAGACGATTACAAGGCTGACGATCTTGCCGTCACGCACGCTGAAGTAGTTCGTCAGAACAAGATCGTCGGGCAGATTGGTCCGGTCGAACGTACCGTCGTAGGCTCCGCGCAATACCGTATCGTCGTAATGATTGAGCACCTCGCGAACCTCAATCCTCACCTTGTCACCGACTATCTCTTTGGCCACCCAGCGGCGGATGGCGTCGATTCCGACGAATTCGCGGTGGTTGTCGTTGACGTAGGCATCCTCGGCGAATGTGGCGACGATGCGATCGCTGTCGCCGGCGTTAACCGCGTCGATGTGGTCGGCGACGATCCCTACCAGATCGGTCTCTTTCATGCTCTCGTCTCCCAATTCGTGGCTGGCCGGTGTTGCAGCCGGTGATCACATAGTGCGCGCTGACACGGTGGAAGAGTCAAGGCTCGTTCGGAGCGTGAGTCTCCCCCGAGGGGAGAGTGCACACTGGGGGCCATGAGTTCTCCCGCGCTTTTGGCAATCGGGGACTTCTCCCGTGCGACGCAGCTGAGCGTGAAGATGCTGCGCCACTACCACCAGATCGGGCTGCTCGAGCCCGTTGATGTTGATCGTGCTACCGGCTACCGCCGCTACAGCACCGCCCAGATCGCGACAGCACAGATCATTCGCCGCTTCCGGACTCTCGAAATGCCACTCGACGAGATCCGGACCGTCATGAGCACCACCGACCTTCGTCTACGCAACGAACTGATCAACGCCCACCTCATGCGGCTGGAATCCCAACTCGCGCAAACCGAACGGGCCGTTGAGTCGCTGCGTGAGCTGCTTCAGCCCGGGCCCGCTCTAGAAGGCCGAATAGGTTATCGCAGAGTCGAAGCGGCCGAGGCGGTCGCGATCAGCGACGTCATCGACGTGCGCGACGCGATGACGTGGCTCCGGGGAGCGCTGGCCGAGCTGTATGCCAACCTGGCCGCTCAACGCGCGCGCATCCCCGGCCCGGCCGGGGGCATTTTCACCGACGAGCTGTTCACCAGTGAACGAGGACTGGCGACCGTTTTCGTCCCGTTCGCCGGTGATATCCGTCCCACCGGGCGCCTCACTGAACTGGTCGTACCCGCCGCCGAACTAGCCACCGTCGTACACGCCGGCTCCCACCGCGACATCGACCTGGCCTACGGCGCCCTGGCCGTTCACGTCGCCCAACACGCCATCACCATCGATGAGCCCATTCGCGAGTACTACCTCGTCGGTCCCCAGGACACCGGTGATGAAACAGCCTGGCGCACCGAGATTGGCTGGCCGGTCTTTCACACCACCACTCCGCAAGCCGGCGCGCCCACACAGCGCCACACTTGAAGCCCACCAACGATGCAACCCATCCCGCCGAACGTTGCCCTGTTCGTCAGACCCTGACCTCGGAGGTCGACGTCGCTACATCTTTGGCGTGACGGCCCGGCCAAGCAAGCTCCCCACGGGTAACGGGCAGCGTCTGCCAGACGTGGTCAGCGGTCCTTGGAATCAGCTGTGCAGGTGCAGCCGTTCGCCGTGTGGCCCGAACATCATGATCGCCTCCACCGGACCGTCGACCACGCCGAACCAATGCGGCGTCCATGTCGAGAACTCCACGGCTTCACCGGGATTGATGGTGAAATCACGCTCGCCGAGGACAAGTCGCAACTGACCTGACAGCACATAGATCCACTCCTGACCTTCATGCACGGGTAGCTCGGTGGGCGGCTTGCGACGGCGGGAACTGACCCGGATCTTGAACGTATGCAGCCCGCCGGCGGGGCCCTGCCGGGTGAGTGGCCAGTACGTGACACCGTGGCGGGTTTGCGAGCTCCCGCGCACGCGCGGGTCTTCGGCCACTGGTTCCCGCACCAGCTCGTCGGTACTGACGGACAGCGCCGCGGCCAGTCGCGGCAGATGATCCAGCGCAAGCCGGCGTTTCCCCGACTCCAGACGGCTCAGCGTGGACACGTCGATCCGCGCTGCTTGCGCGACGTCCTCGAGCGTCAGGCCGCGCTGCATACGAAGCTCGCGTAGCCGCCGTCGCACCAGCACATCGACGCTGTCATTTGCCTCCATGGCAAGAAACCTTGCCACCACGCCCTAGCCGCGGGCAAGGTGACGGCATGGCAATGTCTGAGGCACAACAGGCCTGGGAAGAGCACTACGGCGAACGCGATCGGGTGTGGAGTGGACGGGTGAACGTCCGGCTGGCCGAGCTGGTCGAGCCGATGACGCCGGGCCGCGCGCTCGACCTCGGCTGCGGTGAGGGCGCCGACGCGATGTGGCTCGCCGAGCACGGCTGGCACGTGACGGCGGTGGACGTCTCGCAGACCGCCCTGGACCGGGCGGCGGCCGATGCAGCGGCCCGCAATCTGGGCGATCGCGTCGACTTTCAGCGCCACGACCTGACGGAGAGTTTTCCGGATGGCGCGTTCGACCTGGTGTCGGCGCAGTTTTTGCATTCGACAGTCCCGCTGGATCGCACGCGGCTGCTGCGACGGGCGGCCGACGCCGTCGTCCCGGGCGGCACGCTGGTGGTGGTGGATCATGGCGCGGCACCGCCCTGGGCGTCGAGGCCGGATCACCATCGCCATGAGTTCCCGACCGCGGACGAAGTGGTGTCGTCGTTGAATCTCGATGACTCTCAATGGGATCGGATCCGGGTCGCGGCGGTCGAGCGCGACGCGCTCGGACCGGAGGGGCAGCAGGCGGTCCTCACTGACAACGTGATGGTCTTGCGGCGGCGTTAACCGATGGCCCGACACTTCGAGACGATCAGAGCACGGCGCGCGGCCAGCATCGACGGGAACGACCGTCCCGGTGATGTAGCTGGACCTAGCCGTCGAGTGGGTTGGCCTTAATGCGGTCGGCAGCATTGTTGGCAACCGACGCGGCGGCGGCGCTGTCCGGCTTGCGTCTCGCCTGGTCTTCGAAGCACGCCAGGAATTCGCTACCGAATCCTTGCCTGGGATATCGCGCAAGTGTCTGCGCCCTCGCCTCCGCTGGGAACTCTTCCGGTCGCCGCCCGACTACGTCCCAGCTGGTAGCGACCTGCAAGAGGTGGGACTCGGGGTCAGCGGTCGAAGAGACGTCGTCGCGCATGTGTAGCACGATGATCTCCGATGCCCTGGCCGCCCGATCAGCTGGCCAGCCGGCCGCCACCCCGAACAACCATGCTAGATCCCCGCCCGCCTCTTCAAAGGACACTCGGTGACTGTCGAATGGCTCGGTGAGGCCGATGTCGTGAAGCAGCGCCGAAACGTAATAGAGTTCGTCGTCGAAGG
This sequence comes from uncultured Actinomycetota bacterium, assembly GCA_963751315.1. Lineage (GTDB taxonomy): Bacteria > Actinomycetota > Actinomycetes > Mycobacteriales > Mycobacteriaceae > Mycobacterium. The sequence goes on from CAVVUH010000021.1 coordinate 266,845, forward strand.
CGATGCCGTGCGCTGCGCCATACATCGCTCCCCACAAGTACGAACGGACGCAGTGGTTGAGTAACGCGGGCGAGTAGAAGCGGGCAGCCACTGAAAGTGCAGCTGTCGCCGCCGGTGTCTGCGGAAAGATGGCCATAGGTTTCTTCCTCTCATGTAATTCCTCTTGGAACACAGTTTTGGAAAAGCTTGTTTCTCACCAAGCTGGCCCTTGTGAAGTTTGGCGGCGGCGAGCGAACGCCTTATGAGCCGTGCGAGCGCTGCGGTTTGGAGAGAAAAGGCGCGTGCGAGGTGCCCCTCACACGCGAAGCACCCACGGTGATAAACCGGGGGTGCCTCGGCACGCTTCTCGGCCACCGCCGTTTCGGTGGCGAGCAGCAACCTGTCTGCTCCGCCGGCCGGTCATCCCAGGGGTGAGGTGCGCTGGCCGATCTTGTCGGTTGTTTCCATCGGCACCCTGGTGCCGTTGAGAAACAGGCTCAGGAGGCTGAACCACGCGATGGTGGCAATGTATTTGCGTGTCGTTGTTGTCCCGAACGTGTCGAGCAGGGCTTGCAGGGTGTCGTCGGTGAGCGTGCCGGACGTGAGGAGCTCATCGGTGGCTGCGATCAACAGCTGATAGTCAGCGTCGAGGTTGTCCAACGTCAGAGGGCCGTCGCCGGCGATCGTGTCGGTCTCGGATGTCGTGAGGCCCGCATTGTGGGCCATCCGTTCGTTCGCCTGCCACTCGTAGGGGCAGTTGAGTACCGACGCCGCACGCAAAATGATGACTTCACGGTGCTTGGCGTCGATTTCGCGCTCACCGAAGACAGCCTTCACCATGCCGATCAGCGCAGGAAAGAAGTCTCCGGTGCCGCTCATCATCTTCAGGACATTGAGTGCGGTGTCGGGGTCATACTCGTTGCCAATTGATCGGGCGATCTCATCTTCGTCCGGGAGCGGAACGACCACCGACGCTTGGTACGGAGTGGGCTTTCCCATGGGCTAGTCCTCCCAGTTGTTCCGCCGGATCGACGTTACCGCGAACGTTGCGAGTGAGCATCACCCTGGCGCCGACTTGGACGCAAAGACAGCCTCGGTCGGTTTCATCACCAAAGAGCTACGGGCGCACCGAAAACGTTCTGAACGTCGATGCAGTGAGCGGCATACAACCTGTCGACACGACAGCAGAAAGATCATGCGCCGAAAGGATGAAGGGAATATCGAGGGATCACATCCAACTCACAGCGACGTAATGCGGCGAGTGCGGACCTCGTTGTTTTCGCGTTTACCGCGTCACTCCAAGACGAAGACGGGGATCTTCCTCGTCGTCAGCGACTGCAATTCGATGTAGTGGGGGTAAGCTTCGGTTGCCCTGCGCCACCACTCTTCTCGCTCGACCCCGTGAACTTCGCGGGCCGTCAGCTCGAACACCTTGTCGCCGTCCTGCACCGTGACCTTCGGGTTGGCCCGGAGGTTGTAGACCCAGGAGGGGTTCTTCGGGCTACCTCCGATGGAACCGATCATGGCGTATCGCCCGTCCTTCTCCACCCGCATCAGCGGCACGTACCGCTTCTGCCCGGACTTCGCGCCCGTCACCGTAAAAAGGACGACGGGGCGATCCAGGATCAGGACCCCGTCCGTAGTGCCTTGTTCCAGTATTTGTTCGGTCTGCTCTCGCACCCAATCGGTGGGGCTGAGCTGTACTTGATCCGTCATGCCCGGCTAAACATCTCGGCATCCCTGGCCATTCCCACGGCCCCGCGGTCGGCATGGCGAAGAAGTTCGACTCCCAGCGCACAAGGTCGAGCGACCCGGATTACTTCGGCACAGCAACGCGCTATTTCTTGCCGCGACACTTAAACCTCTGCGACGACACGCCGAGAACGCTCGCCGTGGCTGCAGTCTCGACGAACGAGCCCATCGCCACAAGCACGAAGCACCCCCGGCGCTAAGCCGGGGGTGCTCCGCGTAGGTGTGTCTAGTGAGCGTGGTGGTGACCGGCGTGCTCGTCCTCGTCGGCGGGCTTCTCGACAATCGCGGTCTCTGCCGTCAGGATGCCCAGGGCCCGACGCCGCCGACCTTCTCGATCGTGATGAGTGTCAGGTACCCGGGCGGCGCGTCAAGCGCCGGGAAATTGCCGCCTGCACCGAACATCGCCGTGTTCAGCTCGTCGAGCAGTTCAGGTGCGCCGCCCTCGTCGCCAAACCGGACATTGGGTTAGCTCGCGCCCGCCGCGATCACCTCGTCCACCTCGAGGGCCCGGCCGGCCATCTCGGCGTGTGCCTTGTCCAGCGCGTCGGCCTGATCCTCATCGGCCTTCATCAGCGCCTCGATGTCGAAGCCGGCCATGTCGAGTACACCCATGTCCCTGAAGGCCTTCTGCACCTTGTCGCCCCACAACCCGATGTCCTTGACGATCGGCACGATGCGGCTGAACAGGTGCGAGCGGAACTGGATCATCAGCGGCGACGTGTCGACCCACTCGGCACACGCTCGGACGTCCATGCCGAGGGTCTCGAAGACCTCCTCGCCGCGGAACCGGTCGCGCATCAGGTAACAGGCGTCCACGACAAACTCTTCACGCTCGTCCCGCTCGGCCTCGGTCAGCGCGGAGTAGTAGTCCTTCAGCGAGATTCGGCCGAAGGCGACGTGCCTGGCCTCGTCCTGCATGACGTAGGCCAGCACCTTCTTGGCCAACGAGTCCTGCGCCGACATGTCCCGCAGCACCCCGAAGGCGGCGAGTGCGAGCCCTTCGATGAGGACCTGCATGCCGAGGTAGGGCATGTCCCAGCGCGAGTCGCGCAGGGTGTCGTCCAGCAGTGCGGTCAGGTGCTTGTTGATCGGGTAGACCACGTCGACCTTCTCCTGCAGGAACCGCGAGAACGCCTCGACGTGCCGGGCCTCGTCCATGGTCTGGGTGGCCGCGTAGAACTTCGCGTCCAGGTCCGGGACGACCTCGACGATCTTGGCCGCGCACACCATCGCACCCTGCTCGCCGTGCAGGAACTGCGACAGCTGCCAGGCCTGGAAGTGCTGGCGCATCTCGGCGTGACGTGCGTCGTCTGCGGCGTCCCACATCGGGCTGCCGAACAGCGGATGGAACTCGTCAGGCAGCCCGATCGGGTTCATCGGGTCGACGTCTTGCGCCCAGTCGATGCGCGACTGGGCATCCCACTGCTTGTCCTTTCCCTTTTGGTATAGGGAAAGGAGCCGGGCGCGCCCGTCGTCGTACTCCCACGTGAAGCGCGCGTCGCCGGCACTGGCGACCTCCCACGAGTAGGGCGCGGGCACGTCCGTGTATTTGTCCCTCGTGGTCATGAGCTGCCGCCTTTCTGCCCGTGTGACCAGTGGTCATATGACGAGTATCACATTGCACCGCGTGCGGCAGCGCGTCAACCCTGACGGGCGGGCTAACTGACCGCGGCCCGCTCGAACGCCCAAACAAACGAAGGCGCCCCCGGCCAATTGACCGGGGGCGCTTCGTTACAAGGTGCTTCTAGTGAGCGTGGCCGTGGTGACCGTGGCCGTGCTCGTCCTCGTCGGCGGGCTTCTCGACGATTGCCGTTTCGGTGGTCAGCACCATGCGTGCCACCGACGCCGCATTAAGCACCGCGGACCTGGTGACCTTGACCGGGTCGATAACCCCGTCGGCGGCCAAGTCACCGTACTTCAACGTCGCCGCGTTGAACCCGTGCCCGACCGGCAGTTCACCGACCTTGTTGACCACGACCGAGCCGTCCAGACCGGCGTTGGCCGCGATCCAGTACAGCGGCGCACTGAGCGCGTCGGAAAACACCTGGACGCCACTGGCCTCGTCACCGCTGAGCGACGCATGCAGGTCGGTGAGCGCTTTGCGGGCTTGCAGCAGCGCAGTCCCGCCACCCGTGACGATGCCTTCCTCCACGGCGGCCTTGGCAGCGGCAACCGCGTCCTCGACGCTTTCCTTGCGCTCTTTGAGCGCGGTCTCGGTGGCGGCGCCGACCTTGATGACGGCAACCCCGCCGGCCAGCTTGGCGAGCCGCTCTTCCAGCTTCTCGCGGTCCCAGTCGGAGTCAGTGCTCTCGATCTCGGACCGCAGCTGCTTGGCGCGGTCGGCGATGGCCTCGGCGCTGCCACCGCCCTCGACGATCACGGTGTCGTCCTTGCTGACCACCACGCGGCGGGCCGAACCGAGCACCTCGAGCCCGACCTCACGCAGCGTCAGCCCGACGTCGGGGTTGACCACCTGGCCGCCGGTGACGATCGCGAGGTCGTCCAGGAACGCCTTGCGCCGGTCGCCGAAGAACGGCGCCTTGACCGCGACCGCTTTCAGCGTCTTGCGGATCGCGTTGACCACCAGCGTCGACAATGGCTCCCCTTCGACGTCCTCGGCGATGACCAGCAGCGGCTTACCCGCCTCGGCCACTTTTTCCAGCAACGGCAGGAAATCGGGCAGCGAGCTGATCTTGTCGCGGTGCAACAGGATCAGCGCGTCGTCGAGCACGGCCTGCTGAGCGTCGAAGTCGGTGACGAAGTATGCCGACAGGAAGCCCTTGTCGAAGCCGACGCCCTCGGTGAACTCCAGCTCGGTGCTCAGCGTCGACGACTCCTCGACGCTGACCACGCCGTCGTGGCCGACTTTCGTCATCGCCTCGCCGACCAGCTTCCCGATCTGCCCGTCACGCGATGACACCGTGGCGACCTGGGCGATACCTTTCTTGCCCGATACCGGGGTGGCCGATGCCAGTAGCGCCTCGGACACCGCGTCGGCGGCCTTGCCGATACCTGAGCCGAGCTCGATCGGGTTGGCGCCGGCGGCGACGTTGCGCAGCCCGCCCTTGATGATGGCCTGCGCCAGCACGGTGGCGGTGGTGGTGCCGTCGCCGGCGACGTCGTTGGTCTTGGTGGCCACCGACTTGACCAGTTGGGCGCCCAGATTCTCGAACGGGTCCTCCAGGTCAATCTCCCGGGCGACGGTGACACCGTCGTTAGTGACCGTAGGGCCGCCAAAAGCCTTGGCCAGCACCACATGCCGACCGCGCGGACCCAACGTCACCCGCACCGCGTCAGCGAGCTTGTCCACGCCGGCTTCCATCGCACGCCGTGCGGTCTCATTGAACTCAATCAGCTTGCTCATAAGTCTTTCTTGTCCCGTCTGGAAAGCGGTCCGCCCCGGAAATCGCCCACGTATCGACGTGGGGATCGCCGGGGCGGAACACGCTCTGCGTTACTTGGAGACGACGGCCAGCACGTCGCGGGCCGACAGAATCAGGTACTCCTCGCCGTTGTACTTGATCTCGGTGCCGCCGTACTTGCTGTAGATGACGGTGTCACCCTTCGACACGTCCAGCGGAATCCGCTTCGAGCCATCGTCGTCCCACCGGCCGGGGCCGACGGCGACGACGGTGCCTTCCTGCGGCTTCTCCTTGGCGGTGTCGGGAATGACCAGACCGGATGCGGTCGTGGTCTCGGCCTCGTTGGCCTGTACGAGGATCTTGTCCTCGAGTGGCTTGATGTTCACGCTCGCCACGATTGGAGCCCTCCACTTGTTGGATGGGGGTCCGGGACCGTTGCCCCGAACCTTCGGATTACCAGGTGTTCGGCATTCGTCCGTGCCCTCGCGTCGTCGTCGCGGGTGCCGGCGCAGGGGTTCGTCCGATTGCCACCTAGCACTCTATACATGAGAGTGCTAGCACTCAAGGTCGGCCTGCTGCTTCCCGGGCGGCAGGCCCACCGAGCGGTCACTCAGCACCCGACATCGGCCGAGAGCCTGCCGTCTGCCGACCTGAAACCGCAGGCAGACGCCCTAGCGGCCGTTCTCAAGAATTCGCCAAGGGCGAAGACCCAATAATAGGGTCATGTTCACCGGCATCCTAAGCGCGACCCGCACCGCCGGCGTGGCCGCCCTACTTGTCACGGCCGCCGTCGGATTGGCTGGGGTCGCCCGCGCCGACGGCCAAATGTACGGCGACCCCGAAGCTGCCGCCCCCTACTGGCGCTACCAGCATCAGCAAGACTGCGGCCTGATGTCCGTCGCAGATGTGGTCGGCCAGCTCACCGGTCGAGAACCCTCCCAGATCGGCATGGAGCTACGCGGAATATTCACCAAAAGCGAATCCCACCGCGGCGACGTCTATCACTTTGACGGCACCTCCCCCCAAGACATGGTCCTGCTGCTGCAGAAACACGGCATCCAGTCCGACCTCACGACCGGTAACAGCATGGGGACACTGGAGCAGGACCTGGCCGGCGGCCACAAGGTCATCGCGGCGCTCAACGCCGAAACCATCTGGAACTCCCCCCGGGGCAATGGCGACCGGACCACGCCGGACCACGCCGTCGTTGTCACCGGCGTCGACACCGGCACCAACATCGTCCACCT
>CAVVUH010000022.1:0-102590 GCA_963751315.1 uncultured Actinomycetota bacterium
ATTAGTGCGTCGATTTGGCGCCTGTGGAGTAACAGTTTCCGGTTACGACGCGGCTCGTGGTTGGTCCAGGTGCCGTGGTGATATTCCGGAATGTGCAGGTTGCGCAGCCAGACTTCGCCGTCGTCGACGGTTGCGTAGGCGTCCGCCAGCGACGCCTTCCCGTCTCTGAGGCTTTTTACCTCAGTGCCGAGCAAAACCAACCCGGCCTCGTAGACCTCGAGGATTGAATAGTCGTGCCGCGCCTTGCGGTTGGTGGCGACGACATGCTGTCCAGGCGCCTTTTTGGCCACGGCTACCGCCGCACGTACAGGCGCAATGTTGCGTATGCCGTCACGCCGGCCATCGCGACGCCCACCAACAACAGAAGCGGCGAGATGTAGAGGATGTCGGCGTAGTCGACCGGGGCGATCAGATGCGCTTGATAGAACTGGCGCAGCGCGTTCTCCAGGAACAGCGCCCGCACGACGATCAGGCCGACGACGGCGATGATGACGCCGAGCGTGGCCGCCACCATCGCCTCGACCAGGAAGGGCAGCTGGGTATACCAGCGCGTGGCGCCGACCAACCGCATGATGCCGACCTCGGTGCGACGCGTATAGGCCGCGACCTGGACCATGTTGGCGATCAACAGGATCGCCCCGACGGCCTGCACCAAGGCGACGGCGAAGGCGGCATTGCTGAGACCGTCCAACACGGCAAACAGCCGATCGATCAGATCCTTCTGGTTGAGCACATGATCGACCCCGGGCTGCCCTTGCATCGCGACGTCAAAGTCGGCGTGCTGCTCGGGATTTTCCAGCTTGACGATGAACGACGCCGGGAATGCATCCTTGCTCGCGAGATCCTTGAACTGTGGGATCTTGCGAATAGCGTCGTCGTAGGCCTCCTGGCGATTGAGGAACCGCACCGACTTGACGTCGTTACGCGCCTCGATCTTCTCGCGCAGCGCCTTGCACGGCGGGCTCTGGCAGGTCGCATCGTTGGCCGAAAGGTCGTCGTTGAGAAAGACCTGCGTCTCGACCCGGTCGAGATAGATGCTGCGTGAGTGGTCGGCCAATCGGACCACCAGCAGGCCGCCACCGAACAGGCCGATCGAAATCGCGGTGGTCAGGATCATCGCGACGGTCATGGTGACATTGCGACGAAGACCGGTCAGGACCTCGTTGAACAGGAAGCTGAAGCGCACTTAGCGGTCCATCCCGTAGACGCCGCGCTGCTCGTCTCGCACCAGCCTGCCCAGTGACAGCTCCACCACGCGCTGCCGCATCGAGTCGACGATGTGATAGTCGTGCGTGGCCATCAGCACAGTGGTCCCGGTGCGGTTGATCCGCTCCAGCAGATCCATGATGTCGTTGCTGGTCTCCGGGTCGAGGTTCCCGGTGGGCTCGTCGGCCAGCAACACCAGCGGCCGGTTGACGAAAGCCCGGGCGATGGCCACCCGCTGCTGCTCGCCGCCGGACAACTCGTGCGGCAGCCGGCTGGCCTTGCCGGACAGGCCGACCATCTCCAACACGTCGGGCACCACCCGGTTGATCACCTCGGCGCGCTTGCCGATGACCTCCAGTGCGAACGCGACGTTATCGAAGACCGTCTTCTGTTGCAGCAGCCGGAAGTCCTGGAAGACGCAGCCGAGTACCTGACGCAGTTTCGGGATGTGGCGTCCGGGCAGCGTGTTGACGTGAAACTTCGAGACCCGGACATCACCGGTGGTGGGCGTCTCGGCGCCCAGCAGCAGCCGCATGAACGTCGACTTGCCGGAGCCGGATGGGCCGATCAGGAAGACGAACTCACCCTTGTCGATCTTCACGTTGACGTTGTCCAGCGCTGGCCGCGCCGACGACTTGTACTGCTTAGTGACATGGTCGAGGGTGATCATCACGGGTCGCCAGTGTAACGGTGAGTTTCGCTAACGGTGGCCAGCGCCCGGCGACGATGCGGCCGCGTGGCGGCCGAGGAGGAGCAGGGCACTCGAGTTCCGCCCGGCGACGATGCGGCCGCGTGGCGGCCGAGGAGGAGCAGGGCACTCGAGTTCCGCCCGGCGACGATGCGGCCGCGTGGCGGCCGAGGAGGAGCCGGGCCATCAGGGCGCCCGGTGACGATGCGGCCGCGTCGCAGGCAATGAGGAGCCGGGCCATCAGGGCAAGCCGGGCAGAGGCGGCGGGGCCGGAGGTGTCGGCGCGAAGCCGGGCAGAGGCGGCGGGGCCGGAGGTGTCGGCGCGAGGCCGGGCGGTGGCGACGTGGTCGTGGCGGGCGGACCGAACGGCGGCGGCAACACAATCGTCGGCAGGGTGAAGGGCGGCGGCGGTGTGGTTGTCGTCGGTGTCGGAGGCTGCGTGGTTGTCGGCGTCGGGGTCACGGTCACGGTGGTTGGCGGTTCCTGAACCCGACTGCGCGGCACCCAGGTGTAGTTCGGGTCGGGCACGTAGCCCGGTGGCACCACCTCGGTCGCGGGCACCTGAGTGGTTGTCGATGAAGATTTCGAGTGCTCGTGGTCGCTGTAGACCCACCACAACGCCGCAAAAGCAATGATCAGCACCAGCGTGGACGTACGCATGTGCCCGCCGAACAAATACCCCGGCCAGCCGCGTTGCACGTCATGGTCTCTTCGCCGACGGTTCTGCATGAAATTCGTCAATGATTGGGCCCCTGCGTTTCGTCCTCAGCGCCCGTCGCAGTCGCGGGATGCACGATCGCTCCCACCGTCACCGGTGTCTCACTCGAGGTGTTGACGCCGGCGCGGGCAAGCGCCCGCACCACCAGCGCCCGCAGTCGCCGGCCGGCCTCGAATTGCTTGCCGGGCAGCGTGCGCGCCACCAAGCGGAAGGTGACGGCGTCGACTTCGATGCTTTCCACTCCCATCACGGTGGGCGCATCCAGCAGCAGTTCGCCCAACAGCTTGTCGTCAAGCGCGTGCTCGCACTCCTGGCGCAGGACATCGGTGATCATGCCGAGGTCCGCGCTGGGCTGCACCGGAATGTCGACGACGGTGCGCGCCCAGTCTTTGGACCAGTTCACTGTTTTTACGATCTGACCGTTGGGGATGGTGAACAACTCGCCATCCGGGGAGCGCAGCCGAGTCACTCGCAGCGTCACATTTTCGACAGTGCCGCGCGCGTCGGCCGTGACACCAGTGACAGTCAACGAGACGAGGTCGCCGAAGCCGTACTGCTTCTCGAGGATGATGAAGAACCCGGACAGCAGGTCTCTTACCATCTGTTGGGCGCCAAAACCCAGCGCAGCCCCGACCACCGTCGCCGGCGCCACAAAACCGCGCACCGAGACGTTGAGGATGTCGGCCAGCTGCACGGCGACAACGATGGCGATCAGCACCACCGACACCCACGAGATCAGTGACGCAGCGGTCTGGCGGTGCTTGTTGGCTTCTGAACGCACCAGCGCGTCGCTCTCGACGAACCCCTCGTCGAGCCGCTCGGTCACCTTCTGCGCGGCCCAGTTGACGAATCGCGCCGCGAGCACTGCCCCGATCAGCAGCAGGACGATATGAAGACCGCTGGTCAACAACCATTCGCGAAGATTGCCGCGCCAGACGTCCCACCAGGGTTGGCCGGTCGCTATCGAGAGAAAGTGTTTATCAGTCGTCATCTTTTCTGTTGCGCCACCGGATCCCCGCTTCCAGGAATCCATCGATGTCTCCGTCGAGAACGGCAGCCGGGTTACCCACCTCGTAGTCCGTACGCAGGTCCTTGACCATCTGATACGGGTGCAGTACGTAGGACCGCATCTGGTTACCCCAGGAGCTGCCGCCGTCCCCCTTCAATGCATCGAGCTCGGCGCGTTCTTCTAATCGCTTGCGTTCCAACAACTTTGCCTGAAGAACTCGCATCGCGGCCACCTTGTTCTGGAGCTGCGACTTCTCGTTCTGACAGGTGACGACGATACCGGTCGGGATGTGGGTGAGTCGAACCGCCGAGTCGGTGGTGTTCACCGACTGGCCGCCGGGGCCACTGGAGCGGTACACGTCGACGCGTATATCGCCCTCGGGGATATCGATGTGGTCGGTGGTCTCCACCACCGGCAACACCTCGACTTCGGCGAACGATGTCTGCCGTCGGCTCTGGTTGTCGAACGGGCTGATCCGCACCAGCCGATGGGTGCCCTGTTCGACCGACAACGTGCCGTAGGCGAATGGAGCATGTACGGCGAAGGTCGCGCTTTTGATCCCGGCCTCTTCGGCATACGACGTGTCGAATACCTCAACGGGATATTTGTGCTGCTCAGCCCACCGGATATACATCCGCATCAGCATCTCGGCCCAGTCCGCGGCATCCACGCCGCCCGCACCGGAACGGATGGTGACCAGCGCCTCACGCTCGTCGTACTCACCCGAGAGCAGGGTGCGGACCTCCATAGCCTCGATATCGGCGCTCAGCGCCTTGAGCTCCGCGTCCGCCTCGGCCTGCGCCTCGGCCGCGGCGTCGCCGCTCTCTTCGGCCGCCAGTTCGTAGAGCACCGGCAGATCGTCGAGGCGACGGCGCAGGTCTTCGACGCGCCGCAACTCGCCCTGGGTGTGTGAAAGCTCGCTGGTCACCCGTTGCGCTCGGGCCTGGTCATCCCATAGGTGGGGATCAGCCGCCTCGTGCTCCAGCTTGTCGATACGGCTGCGCAGACCGTCGACATCGAGCACCCGCTCCACCGTGATCAGGGTGGAGTCAAGTGCGGCGATGTCGGCCTGGCGGTCGGGGTCCACAGCTGATCACGTTACCGGCGCGCTTGCGCTCGGCGACGATGCGGGCCGCATGGCGGCCCGGGGAGAGCCCGGCAATCGTTGCTCGGCGCGCGACTGGCCGCGGCTCGGCGGGACGGACGAATTAGCATCGGGGATTATGCGTCCCTACCACGTCGCAATCGTCGGCTCTGGTCCATCCGGATTCTTCGCGGCAGCGTCGCTGCTGAAGGCCGCTGACTCCGCTGAGGACATCGACGCACGCGTCGACATGCTGGAGATGCTGCCGACACCGTGGGGCCTGGTGCGCTCCGGCGTCGCACCCGACCACCCCAAGATCAAGTCGATCAGCAAGCAGTTCGAGAAAACCGCTGAGGACCCGCGCTTCCGTTTCTTTGGCAACGTCGTGGTCGGCGAGCACGTCGAGGCCGCTGAACTCGCCGAACGCTACGACGCGGTGATCTATGCCATTGGGACCCAATCCGATCGGTCGTTGAACATTCCCGGCGAAGAACTGCGCGGCAGCGTCGCTGCGGTCGACTTCGTGGGCTGGTACAACGCCCACCCACACTTTGAGCACGCGACACCCGACTTGTCGGGCGCCCGAGCCGTTGTCGTCGGGAACGGCAATGTCGCACTCGACGTCGCACGCATCCTCGTCACCGACCCCGATGTGCTGGCAGAAACCGACATCGCCGACCACGCGCTGGAATCGCTGCGACCCTGTGGCGTGGAGGAAGTGGTGATCATCGGCCGGCGTGGCGCGCTGCAATCCGCGTTCACCACACTCGAGCTGCGTGAACTGGCAGACCTCGAGGGCGTCGACGTGATCGTCGACCCCGCGCAGCTGGAAGGCATCAGCGACGAGGACCTCGAGGCCGCGGGCAAGACGACCAAGCAGAACATCAAGGCATTGCGCGGCTACGTCGGCCGCGAGCCGCGTCCGGGACACCGACGGATGGTGTTCCGATTCCTGACTTCGCCGATCGAGATCAAGGGCGAGGAAAGAGTTGAGAGCATCGTGCTGGGCCGCAACGAACTGGTTACTGACGAGCATGGGCGGGTGTCGGCCAAGGACACCGGCGACCGCGAAGAACTGCCCGTTCAGCTGGTCGTGCGATCTGTGGGGTATCGCGGTCTGCCCACTGCTGGCCTGCCGTTCGACGACAAGAGCGCGACCATCCCCCACACGGACGGCCGGGTGGAGGGCCGTCGCAACGAGTACGTGGTCGGCTGGATCAAGCGCGGGCCGTCCGGCGTGATCGGAACCAACAAAAAGGACTCCCAGGAGACGGTCGACACCCTGATCGCCGATTTGACCGGCGCAACAGAGCTGGCGGACTTCCCCGACGACCATGCCGACAAGCTGGCCGAGTGGCTGGCCTCCCGTCAGCCGAAGCTAGTCACCTCCGCGCACTGGAAGCTGATCGACGAGCATGAGCGATCGGCCGGGGAGCCGCACGGCCGTCCGCGCGTCAAGCTGCCGAGCCTGGCCAAGCTACTGCACATCAGCCACGGCTGACCCTCAGGGCGACCGAACCAGCGGCAGGAAAATCGTGTCGACGATCTCTTCGATCACGTTGTCGAGGACGGGCTCGAGTGTCATGGGCAGCTCGTAGCGGAACAAATCCACCGGAAGCCGCGTGATCCGCTCGGTCAGGCGATCGGCCGAGATCTCACCACGATCGATCGCCCGCCGGATCATCCCGTCCAAGAGAGGTTCACGGCTACCCAGAACCGCGGCGCTCAGCCCCGGCCAGACTGGTGCCTGTCTCGCGGTAAAAGCCGCCGAGGCGGGTGACCAGCTGAATCGGTGGCGAGCGAAAACTGTTGCCGTCACAGCGCTTTCAGGCTCAGCCGGCCGGCGTTTCGGGCGGCGCGAAAGCCCATTTGTCGGGATTTCGCTGTGAGTACACCACTGGCTTTAAATCGCCCACGGCCGGCCAGTTGTCGACATTGACGGCCATCCGTTGATAGACGGTGTAGTCGTTGACGGTTGGCCCGTCGATGACACCGGTGATGGTGACGTACTGCTCGCCGGTGGCCTCCGGCCGCGGGCTGACTCCGGTGATCAGCAGCGTGCCGCTGAGCGCATCCGAGCGTGGTCCGCCACGGATGAACCGCGGCGCCAGAAACACCGTCAGAATCGTGACCAGCAACAGCAGCATCCCGATTTCCCACACCAGGCCATGGTAGGACTGCACGCATGAGGAGCGCCGATGACGATGATGCCGGCTTGAACCGGGGGTCCCCGCTTGCGGGGAGAGTGGCGCCATGACTGAGGACGATCTCGCGGTGGCGTTGACTCTGGCTGACCAGGCCGACGCGGTGACCCTGGCCCGCTTCGGGGCGCTGGACCTGCAGGTCGACACCAAACCCGACCTGACACCGGTGAGCGACGCGGATCGCGCCGTCGAAACCGATTTGCGTGAGACGCTCGGGCGGCTCCGGCACGGCGACAGCATCCTCGGTGAAGAGTTCGGCGGGTCAACCACTTTGGTCGGCCGCCAGTGGATAATCGACCCGATCGACGGCACCAAGAATTTCGTCCGGGGCGTGCCGGTGTGGGCCAGCCTGATCGCGTTGCTGGACGACGGCGTGCCCCGGGTCGGGGTGGTCAGCGCGCCGGCGCTGCAGCGCCGATGGTGGGCCGCCGGCGGCGCCGGCGCGTTCGCGACGGTCGGCGAAGCCCCGGCTCGTCGGCTGTCGGTTTCCTCAGTGGCGCAGTTGAATTCGGCCAGTCTGTCGTTCTCCAGCCTGTCCGGATGGGCTCAGCTCGGTCTGCGGGAACGCTTCCTCGATTTGACGGATGAGGTGTGGCGGGTGCGCGCCTACGGCGATTTCCTGTCCTACTGCCTCGTAGCCGAGGGGGCCGTCGACATCGCCGCCGAGCCGGAGGTGTCGGTGTGGGACCTGGCACCGCTGGACATCCTGGTGCGCGAGGCCGGCGGGACATTCACCAGCCTCGACGGCACCGCCGGGCCGCACGGCGGCAGCGCAGTGGCGACCAACGGCGTTCTGCACGACCAGGTATTGGGCACGCTTGCCGCCGGGTAGCCGGTGTGAAGTACTTAATAGAGCTCGCTACCTTACTCTGGAGTAAGATACAGTTATCCGCACCGCCCCAACGACCGAGGCTGCTGACATGACAAATACTGTCGTCCCGACAAACGGCTCGAAACCGCGCAAGAAACGCGCTGGTCGCAAAACCGCCGTCGGCGAGTACAAGCACAAGCGGACTGGCATCGACGTTGCGCTGGGCCTGCTGACCCCCATCGTGGGCCAGGACTTCCTGGACAAATACAACCTGCGTGATCCGCTCAACCGGACGCTGCGCTACGGCGTCAAGACGGTGTTCTCCACCGCCGGGGCCACCAGCCGTCAGTTCAAACGCGTTCAAGGTCTCCGCGGCGGACCGACCCGGCTGAAGACCAGCGGCAAGGACTACTTCGATCTGACCCCGGACGAGGACCAGAAACTCATCGTCGAGACCGTCGAGCAGTTCGCCGAGGAGATTTTGCGTCCGGCGGCGCACGACGCCGACGAAGCAACGACCTATCCCCCGGATCTGGTCGCCAAGGCCGCGGAGTTGGGGATCACCGCGGTCAACGTTCCCGAGGATTTCGACGGCATTGCCGCGGAGCGATCCAGCGTCACCAACGTGCTGGTCGCCGAGGCGCTGGCCTACGGCGACATGGGGCTGGCACTGCCGATCCTGGCGCCGGCGGGAGTCGCCGCCGCGCTCACCCACTGGGGCAGCGCCAACCAGCAGGCCACTTACCTCAAGGAGTTCGCCGGGGAGAACGTCCCGCAGGCCTGCGTGGCCATCGCCGAGCCGCAGCCACTGTTCGACCCCACGGCGCTGAAGACCACGGCGGTGCGCACGCCGAGCGGCTACCGGCTCGACGGAGTCAAGTCGCTGGTCCCGGCGGCGGCTGACGCCGAGTTGTTCGTGGTCGCGGCCCAACTCAACGGCAGGCCCGCATTGTTCATCGTCGAGTCGTCGAGCAACGGCCTGACCGTGGAGCCCGACCCGAGCATGGGTATCCGCGCCGCCGCACTGGGTCGAGTAGAACTCGACAACGTGGCGGTGCCGGTGAGCGCGCGGCTGGGTGAGGACGACGCCACCGACAACGACTATTCCGAGGCCATCGCACTGTCTCGCCTGGGCTGGGCGGCGTTGGCGGTCGGGACGTCGCACGCGGTGCTCGACTACGTCATCCCGTACGTGAAGGAACGCGAAGCGTTCGGCGAGCCCATTGCGCATCGGCAGTCGGTCGCGTTTATGTGCGCCAACATCGCCATCGAACTCGACGGGCTGCGGTTGATCACCTGGCGCGGGGCGGCCCGCGCCGAACAGGGCCTTCCGTTCACCCGCGAAGCGGCACTGGCCAAACGGCTCGGCGCCGACAAGGCCATGCAGATAGGCCTGGACGGCGTGCAACTGCTCGGCGGCCACGGCTACACCAAGGAGCACCCCGTCGAGCGCTGGTACCGCGACCTGCGGGCCATCGGTATAGCTGAGGGTGTTGCAGTTATCTAAGTCGTCATCTAAGTCCGTTATTCACTTCGCAACCGAAAGACCAATCATGGCAATCAATCTGGAACTGCCCCGCAAGCTGCACGCGGTGATTGACAAGGCACATCAGGGCGGTGCGGAAATGATGCGGCCGATCGCCCGCAAATACGACCTCAAAGAGCACGCCTACCCGGTCGAGCTCGACACATTGGCCAACCTATTCGCCGGAGCCGCCGAATCCAACACCTTGGATATGGCCGGAGCCGACGGGCTTCGCAGTAGCGAAAGCGAAGAGGGAAATCGCAACGGCGCCAACATGGCGGCGGCGCTGCAGGCCCTGGAGGCCAGTTGGGGCGACGCGGCGATGATGCTGTCGATCCCCTACCAAGGCCTCGGCAACGCGGCGATCTCCGCTGTGGCCACCGACGAGCAGCTGCAGCGTCTGGGCAAGGTGTGGGCGGCGATGGCGATCACCGAACCAGGCTTCGGTTCCGATTCGGCGGCGGTGTCCACCACCGCCAAGCTGGACGGCGACGAATACGTGATCAACGGCGAGAAGATTTTCGTCACTGCGGGTTCGCGAGCCAGCCACATCGTGGTGTGGGCGACGCTGGACAAGTCGAAGGGCCGTCCGGCGATCAAGTCGTTCATCGTGCCGCGCGAACACCCGGGTGTCACCGTCGAGCGGCTGGAGAACAAGCTCGGAGTCAAGGGCTCCGACACGGCCGTGATCCGGTTCGACAACGCCCGGATCCCGAAAGACAACCTGTTGGGTAACCCCGAAATCGAGCCCGGCAAGGGGTTCGCCGGGGTGATGGAGACCTTCGACAACACCCGGCCGGTCGTGGCGGCCATGGCCGTCGGGATCGCCCGCGCCACACTGGAGGAGCTGCGCAAGATCCTGACCACCGCCGGGGTGGAGATCTCTTACGACAAACCGTCGCACGCCCAAAGCGCCGCCGCCGCCGAGTTCCTGCGGATGGAGGCCGACTGGGAGGCCAGCTACCAGCTGACGCTGCGCGCGGCGTGGCAGGCCGACAACCGGATCCCCAACTCCAAAGAAGCGTCGATGGCCAAGGCCAAGGCCGGCAGGGTGGGCAGCGACATCACGCTCAAAGCTGTCGAATTAGCTGGCACCGCAGGCTATTCAGAGCAAACGCTGCTGGAGAAGTGGGCGCGTGACTCGAAGATCATGGACATCTTCGAGGGTACCCAGCAGATTCAGCAGCTGGTGGTCGCCCGCCGCCTGCTGGGGCTGTCGTCGTCTGAACTCAAGTAGTGATCGGGTACCGGGATTTCATCCGGTTGAGCTGCGACGAACAACTACCCTTTCACGCGCTGGATTCGCGTTTCCCCGCGGTGAAGCTCACCGGGATCGACGTCAGCTCATCAGAATGCGTTGCCCAAGCAGAAGTGCGCTCCGCCGCCGCCGAAGGCCTGATGCGGTGGCTTCTCCCGTGACACGTCGCAACGTTCGGGGTTATCGATCGCCGCAGGGTCACGAGACCCAGCCGAGTACCACGAACTACCGTGGAGGGGCGCTGGTTGCTCGGATCACCGGCACCAGCTCTGACGAACGCCCTTGTGGCTGCAGACCGGCTCGTTTAATCTAATTTAGAAAGTGTGGAAGGGATCGTGTCAGGTGGACGACGCCGCCCCATTGGATTGGGGAACCTCTCACGAACTGTCCGCGTTCGAAACGTTGATGTGGCGCGCGGACTCCGATCCCACGATGCGTTCCACGATGATGGCCGTCGAGATCCTCGACACAGAGCCGGACTGGAATCGACTTGTGGACGCCCACGAGTGGGCAAGTCGAATGGTGCCGCGGCTCTCTGATCGGGTCGCCGAGCCCTTCGGATTCGCGGGGACACCGATGTGGGTCAGAGATCACGCGTTGGATCTGCGCTATCACTTGCGTCGATGCCGCCTAGGGGGCAACGGCGGCTGGCCGGAACTATTGACGACAGCGGCGCAACTGACGATGACGCCGTTCGATCGCGCCCGGCCGCTATGGGAGGCGATGCTGGTCGAGGGTCTGCCCGGCGGCAAGGCAGCCTATCTCCTGAAACTCCATCACGCTCTGACCGATGGTCTAGGGCTACGGCAATTGCTGTCGCAACTGCACTCTCGGCAGCGGAGTCACCAAGCCGACAAGCCACAACCAAGTCCGGCGGCGATCGCCGCTGCGAGTCCGGCAGATTTCCTGGCACGGCAGCTCAAACATGATCTGGGTGCGGTGCCGGCGGTGGTCGGCAGCGCAACGGCATTGGCGATCAACGGTTTTCGCGATCCGGTGGGGTCGGTCGGAAAAGTGGCTCGGTATGTCGAATCGGCTCGGCGGGTGCTGTCGCCGCCGGGTGTGCCGGGACTGCCGCTGCTTTCTGCCCGCGGGGGCTCGTGGCATTTCGTCGCGCTCGACTTGGAGCTCACCGATCTGCGTGCGGCAGCAAAGCGGGTCGGCGGGTCGGTCAACGACGCGTATCTGGCCGCCTTGCTGGCCGGTTTTCGGCTCTACCACGATGAACTCGGCGTTTCACTGGCAAGCGAGGCAAAGATGCCGGTGTCAGTGCCGGTGTCGGTACGTCGGGAGGGTGACACTGCCGGGGGAAATCGCTTCGCCCCAGCTCGGCTGGTAGCCCCGGTGGGCATGCCCAACCCTGTCGACCGGATCGAAACCATCAACCAGCTTGTGCGAAAGGCCCGCAGCGAACCTGCTCTCGAGAGTGCAGACCTCGTCGCACCGCTGATGGCGCGATTACCGGCGTCGGTTCTGGTGCGCGTTGCCGGTTCGTCGACGTCAGGAAACGACCTCCAAGCAAGCAACGTCCCCGGGCTGGAGGATGACCTGTACCTTGCCGGGGCGCGCATCGAGCGCATGTACCCCTTCGCGCCGCTGCCGGGCTGTGCGGCGATGATTACCTTGCACACCTATCGCGGCGTGTGCTCTATCGGTGCCAACCTGGACACCGCCGCTGTCACCGAACCCGCGCTCTTCGGGAAATGTCTGTGCGCCGGATTCGCCGAGGTGCTGACGCTTGCGCCGTCGCCGAAAATGCCGAGTCTGCTGGCATGACGACGTCGCCTCAAGACCTTCAGCGCTCGCCGATCGTCCTGCTGCACGGTGCCACGTCGTCGGCCAGAGCCTGGGATCCTCTACTTCCCACGCTGAGCGCGAAACACCGCGTCTTTGTTCCTACACTGGCCGGCCATCTCGGTGGTCCACCCCTAGCGGCCGGATCCGGAGGTGTCATCAGCCGGATCGTCGACGTCACCTGCCGTCAGCTCGACGAGGCCGCAATCGACACGGCGCATGTCGTGGGAAATTCGCTCGGCGGGTGGGTCGCAATCGAACTGGCCCGGCGCGGGCGGGCGAGATCAGTTCTGGCGTTGTCGCCCGCCGGTGCGTGGCGATCGCGCCGCGACCTCCGACGGCTACTGATCTTGTTTCGCGGAGCCGCGGCATTCGCTCGCGCCAAGAGGATGCCCGACCTTGCGGCTCGAAAGCGCGTGCGCCGGGTTCTCTTCCGACTCATGGCAGAACACGCCGACCGAATGACTCCGGCACAGGCGGCGGCTGCTTTCGAGGATGTTGCCGGCTGCACCGTGCTCACCGACATTCTTGACGGTGCGCGCGAGAACGGGCCTATTGCACCGGTCGCCGGTGTTGGCTGCCGGGTGCGTATCGCCTGGAGCATGAATGACCGCGTCCTGCCATTCATGCGGTACGGCGCGCCGATGCTCGCCGCCGTCCCCGCAGCCGAGTTCGAGCTCTTACCCGGGGTAGGACACGTGCCGATGATTGACGACCCAGTCCTGGTTGCCAACAAGATCATGGCCTTTGTCGAGACAGCCGAATCGCGGGTCAACCCTTACTAGAATTTCTATTATTGATTAAACACATCCGCGAAGCACCTTGGAGGGTTGCCGTTACGGCCGAGCAGCACGACCGAAAAGTGGTGAACTTCTACAGCCATGACACTCGCGTCGCCGCCGCTCTGGTTATTGCGACGCTCGGTATGTGCTTGGTCTTTCCGCTCATCGCCCTGATTGGCGTGCATTCTCGACAACAAATCTGGCAATGATGCCGCCGCCGTGGTTTTAGAACCTCAACGCGGAGCTCATGCTGTGGACAGGTCCGGCAGGTCGGCCATGCAGATTTCGTGAGCTTCAGCGGGATCGATTCCCATTGCGCGTAGTAGGAGTTCGGCGGTTGAGGTTCCAGCGTCGCGCCATGTCTGATGGCCTTCGAGCACCATCCACATGGCGCTCACGGTGGCGCCGACGGCTAGCGAGGCAATGCTGTCGATGCTGGACGCGCCGATGTCGTATCTGCCGGCCGCGATGCCCGCGTTGATGTCTTGCATGGGCGGTCCGGTCATCACGGCCCGCAGCGATTCCTCGGTGAGGCCAAATCTGACGGCGAAGCGGCCCATCGTCGGGTCCTCGTGGGCGTAGCGGACCCACAGCCGTACCCCGGTCGCTAGCCGCGCCGCTGGATCATCGATATCGGCGAAAGTCGCCGCCACCCGCCGATGCAAGTCCGCGCTGAACTCCGCGACGACGCGATCGAACAGGCCCTCGACCGATCCGACATTGCGATAAAGCGTCCCGCGGGCCACGTTGGCCTCCTGGGCCAACTCGCTGACCGTTAGCCGGGTCGTCCCCTTCGCGGTGAACAGGCGCACCGCGGCGGCGTTGATTCGCCGATCCGTCGGTGTCGTCATGACTTTGCCCTCCGGTCGTTTGCACTGCCCCAACGGAGAGTGCACCTATGTTCTTTAACCCAGCACAGTGTAGCTTGAAAGTCATACTTGATCTATTTTGAACAGTAGTGTTCAATGAACCTCAGGCACGCAGGAGGGTAGGACCAGTGAGTACAGCGACCAACATGGGCCAGGCGCAGTCGAGCGCAGAGCAGATTCCGGTTCTGATCGCCGGCGGTGGACCCGTCGGCCTGACTTTGGCTTTGACCTTGGCGCAGCACGGCGTGGCAGCGATCCTGGTAGAGCGCAACCCATCGACGACCACCCACCCGAAGATGGACATCACCAACGGCCGCAGCATGGAATTGTTTCGCCACCTTGGGGTGGCCGGCGAATTGCGCAAAATCGCAGTGCCCGAGGATCATCCGTTCGACGTGTCGTGGGTAACTAACCTCGACGGGTGGGAACTGGCGCGCTTTCGGTACCCCACCCCCGCTCAGCGGCGCGCGCTCATCCGCGAGCGCAACGACGGCACCATGGCCCTCGAACCCGCAATGCGGGTGTCACAGGCACTGCTCGAGCCGGCCCTCAAGAACATTCTCGAATCCCGCGCTACGAAGATCGACGTCCGGTTCGGCTGGGCGCTGGAAACGTTCGCGCAAGACGCCCACGGCGTCGACGCGGTGATCCGCTGCTCGGCGACCGGGGAGACCCGCGCGATCCGGGCCCAGTTCCTCGCCGGCTGCGACGGAGCGGGAAGCGTCGTGCGCAACGGACTGGGTATCGGCCTCGACGACATCGATCTGCGTCGTCTTGCGGTGCGCGAACTCGGCCTCGGCCGACTCCTCCCGGCGGCGATCCGGGCCTATCTCGCCGACCGGGAAACCCCGATGGACGGTCGGCTCTACCTCATCCATTTCACCTCACCTAACCGTGAGCTATTCGAGCGGTTCGGCACTGCGTGGCACACCCAATCACCCGAGGGATGGACGCTGATCTCCCAGAACGACAACGACACCTGGACACTGCACACACTCCTCGGAGCCGGGACCGATGCTGAAGCGATCGAGCCCAGGCAGCTTCTGTTCGCGAAGCTCGGCATCGAGTTCGACTGCGACATCATCTGCGCCAACGCGTGGCGCCCGCGCCTGTCACTGGCCGACAGTTATGGGAATGGCCGTGTGTGGTTGGCCGGTGACTCCGCGCACCAGGTCGTGCCGGCCGGCGGCTACGGCATGAACACCGGTGTAGGTGACGCCGTCGGGCTGGGCTGGATGCTCGCTGCCATCGTGCAGGGTTGGGGAGGTCATCGCCTCCTCGAAGCCTATGCAGCCGAGCGTCGCGCCGTGGCGGTACGCAACCGGACGGCGTCGGCGCGGCACACGCTGGTGCGCCTGGCAATTAAAACCGCCTACCGCAAGGTCATTCACGCCGAGGGCTGGAACGGCGAACGCAGCCGCCGGCGCCTGGGCCGGGAGATCCTCGATTTGGGCAATCTCGAAAACGAAGCCGACGGAATCGAATTCGGATACCGCTACGACAGCTCTCCGGTCATCTGCAATGAACAGCACACGGCTCCAGCCGATCACACGCACGCCTACACACCCAGCACCCGGCCAGGGAAGCGTCCGCCCAGCCTGTTCCTTGAGGACGGCCAGGCGATCTTCGACCTATTCGGGCTGGGCTTTACTCTCCTGCGATTCGCCGACCTCGACGTCGACTCCCTCACTGCCGCGGCAGCCGAACGCGCAATGCCACTGAAGATCGTCGATATCCGCGAGGATCATGCCCGCCGGCTGTACGAGCGCGACCTGGTGCTTATTCGGCCCGACCATCATGTCGCCTGGCGCGGCGACAACGTCCCCGACCGACCCGGCGCCATCCTCGACCGTGTCCGTGGCGCTGCACCAGCCTGGCCAGTCCGCATCGCGCGTCGCCATCTCGTCGACTCCACCAATTGAGGTAACACCGATGACCACAACGGCACACCAAGATCTGCACAGCGAGCACGGCGCCCGCAAAGGCGAGCACCCCGGGCGATCCCGTAACCCGGTAATCAAGGTTCATGACATTGCCTGGCTTGAATTCGAGAAGCCCGACCTGACCCAGGCGGAGGCGTTCGCGAGCGCGTTCGGTTTCACAACCGTGTTCCGTACCGGGAGTGAGTTGCACCTACGCGGCACCGACCCTGGTGCGCCGTGCGTGCTCATCCGCCGCGGCGCAACCACACGGTTCCGCGGCATTGCATTCACAGCACAGGATGAAGCCGATCTGTTGCGCTTGGAGAAGGCAACCGGCGCGCGAACCCGCGCATTGCCCGACACTATCGGCGGGATGGCAATCGATCTGGTCGATCCCAGCGGCATCCCCGTGCACGTCGTGGCAGGCACCCGTCAGCTCGACGCGTTGCCCATGCAGACGCCGCACACGTTCAACTTTGGCGACGACCTCAATCGGGTCAACGCGACCCAACGGCCACCACGCGTTCCGACCAAGGTCGAGCGGCTCGGCCACGTCGTGCTACAGAGCACGACGTACATCAAGGCGCTGAACTGGTATCTGGACAACCTCGGCATGATCGTCAGTGACTTCCAGTTCTTCGCCGGCCAGCGCGATCGCGGCCCGACGATGAGCTTCATCCGCTGCGACCGAGGCATGTCGCCGGCCGATCACCACACGGTGGCGTTAGCTTTGGGACCGACGAATCGCTACCTGCACTCGGCGTATCAGGTGTGTGATCTCGACGCGCTGGCCGCCGGCGGTGAATACCTCAAAGACCATGGCTACCAACGATCCTGGGGAATCGGCCGCCACATTCAAGGTAGCCAGATCTTCGACTACTGGCGCGACCCTGACGGCTTCCTCGTCGAACACTTCGCCGACGGCGACATGTTCGACTGCACGCTCGAACCAGGATGGGCGCCGTTAACCGCTTCGGGGCTGGCCCAGTGGGGACCGCGCGCCACCAACGACTTCCTCGGCATCAACCCCAGATCCCTTCCCCACGAGGCGCGTACGATGTTCGCCGCGTTGCGGGCCCACAATGAATTCGATTTCCGCAGCCTGATCGGCCTGATGAAAGTAGCCAACTC
Source organism: uncultured Actinomycetota bacterium (assembly GCA_963751315.1). Lineage (GTDB taxonomy): Bacteria > Actinomycetota > Actinomycetes > Mycobacteriales > Mycobacteriaceae > Mycobacterium. The sequence goes on from CAVVUH010000022.1 coordinate 17,002, forward strand.
ATGACCGTCTCCGTCCTTCGCACCGTCGACGCCTGGTGGGTCCAAACCCCAACAGGCGCGGCCAAGATCAGCACCACAGCAGCCACCACCGGTGAGTTGCTGGCCGACCGTGCCGCCATCGACGCCGCCGTACACAGCAGCGAGACGGTGCCCGTTGACAGCCTTCAGTTGCTCTCCCCCGTGACGAAGCCGTGTCGGGTAGTGGCCCAGATGACCAACTTCGCTTCCCATGTCAAGGACGCCGGCATGGATCCCAAAACCATCCCGCTGACCTTCTTCCGCAAGTCGTCGGCGTCGATCACCGGGCCGTTCGATGACATCGTCAAACCCACTCATGTCCGATTCCTGGACTACGAGGTCGAGATCGGACTGGTCATCGGCCGCGATATCCCGGTCGGCACAACCGTTTCCGAGTCGGATCTCTCCGACTTCGTCGCCGGCCTGGTGGTCACCAATGACGTGTCAGCTCGCGATATTCAGCTGCCGCAGACTCAGTTCTACGAAGCCAAGTCGTATCCGACCTTCACGCCGGTTGGCCCGGCCCTGGTATTGCTCGACGCCGACGAACTCAAGCGGTTCGGCGATCTGCGGCTGCGGCTGAGGGTCAACGGAGCGACCCGTCAGGGCAGCCTCGTTGAGGGTGACATGTTGTACAAGCCACTGGAGGCGCTGCAGTCGCTGGCCCGCTTCCAGGACCTGGCCGCGGGTGATGTGATCCTGACCGGTACTCCGGCCGGCACTGCGTTGAGCGCACCACCGAAGCCGGTCGAGATCATCGGCAACCTGCTGCCGCCGGCGGTGAAGTGGAAGGCCTTCTTCAAACGCCAGGCCGGCAATCCCAAGTACCTGCGTGACGGCGACCTTGTCGAAGCCAGCGTCGCCACTGACGATGGCGCCATCGACCTAGGCGCCCAACGCAACACGGTGAGGTATGCGTGAACACGGCTGGTGTGCCCGTCTACAAGCCAGACATCTACTCTGTGGACGCCATCGTCGATCCTTACCCGCATTATCAGCGGCTGCGAGACCTCGGTCCAGTCGTGTGGCTGACCAAACACAAGGTGTACGCGCTGCCCCGCTACGCCGAGTGCAAGGCCACGCTGCTTGATGACAAGACTTTCCTCTCGGGAAGAGGAGTCGCGCTCAATCGGATCGCCAACCGCATGTCCCGGGGCACGACGCTCAACAGCGATGGCGCCGAACACGATCAGCGACGCAAGCTTCTCGCGCACCGGCTACTGCCGCGTGCGCTGCGAGCGATCAGCGACAACGTGGACGCGACGGCCGCCACGGTCGTCGAAGCCGCGCTCAACAAAGGCGAGATCGATGGCGTCCAGGACGTTGCGGCCGCCCTGCCGCTGGCCGTGGTCCCCGATCTCATCGGTTGGCCCCGAGATCAGCGCGACCACCTCATCGAATGGGGCGGGGCCACTTTCGACGTTCTCGGACCGCTCAACTGGCAAGCGATCAAGGCCATGCCCAGCGTGTTTGGAATGCTGCGCTTCGCCCGCCGCGCTGTACGCAACCGCACATTTCTCGACGGCGGCATCGCACATGAACTGCTGGGAGCCGCCGACGAGGGCAAGCTGTCGCATGCCGAATGTCCGGCGCTAATTGTCGACTATCTCGCGCCGTCCATAGATACCACCATGAGTGCCATCTCGAATGCGTTGTACTTGTTCGCCAGCCACCCTGAGCAGTGGCAGCTGCTCAAAGATGAGCCACAGCTCATGGCGAACGCGGTCAACGAAGTGGTCCGCCTTGAGCCACCATTGCGCGCATTCGCGCGCCGCGCGAGTCGGCAGACCGAAATTAGCGGTGTGAGCATTCCATCCGGCGCACGCGTCCTCGTGATGTACGCCTCAGCCAACCGCGACGAACGCGAGTGGGTAAAGCCTGCGGCCTTCGACATCAGCCGTGACGCCGGCCGCCAAATCGGCTTCGGGCAGGGCGCCCACGCGTGCGCCGGTCAGAGCTTGGCGCGCTTGGAAACAACCGCCGTGCTGCGCGCGCTCATCGAGCGGGTAGACCGAATGGAAGTCACCGGTTCACCGATGTGGGCAATTAATAACATCATCCACCGCCATGAACGTCTGCCCCTCAAGCTGATTCCCGCATAGCCACGCGGCTCGGCGGCCTCTCGGGCCACGCTGTGCGTCAACGTCATTGCCCCGCGTCCCCGGATACCAGCCGCAGTGTGGTGTCGTACAGCGCCCAGGCATGCAACTCGAAGAGCTCGAGCAGGTCCACCGCGTCGCCGCCGAGCTCCTTGGCAATGAACAATCCGTCGGCGCCGGCAATCGCATAGGTGACCAGTTGGTGTGTCTGAGCTTCGGTGAGCTCTGGCGTGAATCCACGCATGGTCTCGGCCAGGTCGTAGTAGGTCTGCGCTCGGGCTTGGATGAACATCGCGCGCGCCCGCGGCTCGACCGGTCGGCGTTCCAGCGCCAACATCAGGCCGAGTCTGATGAAGTCGGGCGAGTCCAGCAGCGCCTTGGCGATCTGCAGCGCCATGCCCACCAGGCGGTCGCGTGCAGTGCCCGCGTCGGGCACCTGCCAGGCCTTGAGCCAGTCGGCGAAGCTGCGCTCGATCACCGCTGCGATCAAGTCGTCCTTGTTCTTGAAATGCCAGTAGATCGAACTGGCCGGCAGGCCACATTTCGCGCTGACCAGCGCGATGCTGGTGCCCTCGTAGCCGCGCTCAGCGGCGATCTCGGTGGCGGCGTCCAGGATGCGTTCACGCGACAGTTCACCGTCGGCGCGCTTGCGCCGTTTCGGCTGGTCCTTTCCCGCCATCACCGTTCTCCTTGCCCAGGGTCTTGACTCTGTAGTGATCGTTACATTACCGTAGTGATCGCTATAGAACAAGCCCCCTTGACGACGAGAGACAACCGTGAACACTCCAGACACCTATGACGTGGCGGTGATCGGCTACGGCCCGACCGGCGCCACCGCCGCCAACCTGCTGGGCAGGCTCGGCATGAAAGTGCTTGTAGTCGAGCGTGATTCAGACGTATATAGCCGTGCCAGAGCGATCTCCACCGACGAGGAAGTCATGCGGATCTGGCAGTCCGTCGGGCTGGCCGATCGCCTGCAGCAGGACATGCTGCCCGACCGTCCACTGAACTTCGTCGACGCCGCCGGTGTCCCGTTCATCGACCTGAAGATCACCCCACGCGGGTGCGGGCACCCGCCGCAGCAGTTCCTGTATCAGCCGGCGGTCGATCACGTGTTGCGCGAGGGCGTGCAGCGATTCGCAGGCATCGACGTGCTGTTGGAACACGAATGCCTCCGGGTAGCGCCCAAGGACAACGAGGTCGAGCTGATGCTGGCCGACCTGCGCACCGACACGTTCAAACGGTTGCGCGCGTCGTATGTGATCGCCGCCGACGGCGGCTCGTCACCGACTCGGGGTCAGCTGAGTATCGGTTACACCGGGCGCACCTACACCGAGCGGTGGGTCGTCATCGACACCAAGGTCCTCAAGGAATGGGATGCCCATGACCGCTTGCGGTTCCATTGCAATCCGGCCCAACCGACCGTCGACTGTCCGACTCCACTCGGCCACCATCGCTGGGAGTATCCCGCGCAGGCAGGCGAGGCCGACGAGGAGCTGTTACGCGAAGAAGCGATCTGGAATGTGTTGGGCAATCAAGGCATTACTCCCGAGCATGTGAAGATACTGCGGGCCGTGATCTATAGCCACCACGTCCGCGTTGCCGACCGTTGGCGGGTGGGCCGGGTCTTTCTTGCGGGGGATGCCGCGCACGCCATGCCGCCGTGGATCGGGCAGGGCATGTCGGCAGGGGTTCGGGATGCGGCCAACCTGTGCTGGAAGCTCGCCGCTGTTCTCAAAGGACAGGCGCCGGACTCGCTGCTCGACTCCTACCAAGCCGAACGTAAACCGCACGTCACCGAGGTGACCCGCCGTGCCTGTTTCGCCGGCCGGATTATCACCGAACGCAACCGCGTCATCGCCGCCGCGCGTAACCACGTGTTGCGGACGCTCACGCGGCTACCTGGTCTGGATGAACGCCTGCAGAAACTGACCTGGATTCCGGACGCCCAATACGCCGACGGCTTCTTCGCGGCCGGCCCCCACCGCGCTGTGGGGTGGCAGATACCGCAGCCGTGGGTCACGGACGCCAACGGCGCCAGTGTTCGCCTTGACGATGTTCTCGGCGGGCAGTGGACGGTCGTGTACACCGACGAATCGCCGGCCGGCGCGCACGCCTGGACGGCAGTCGGCGTTCCGACGCTTCGGATCAGCGAGCCCACGCTCGTCGGCTGGCTGCGGCGCAAGAAAGCCGCGGCGGTGGTGCTGCGGCCGGACGGATTCATCTATGCCGCAGCCGAATCCGGGCAGCCGCTGGCACCTCCGCCAGTCGGCTGCACATTTTCTGCTTCGACGTCCGCTGCGACCAGAACCGAGGCCACCGCATGACCACGACCAACCTCACCGAGCACACCATCGCCGTCGCCGGTAAACCGATCTTCGTCGCCGAAACGGGCAGCGGACCGGCCGTGGTCATGCTGCACGGCGGCGGACCGGGTGCTTCCGGGGCGTCCAACTACTCCCGTAACATCGACCCCCTCGCACAGCAATTTCGAGTCATCGTGCCCGATATGCCCGGCTACGGCCGCTCCGCCAAAGGCGTCGACCAACACGACCCGTTCGGTTACCTCGCTGACATGATCCGCGGACTGCTCGACGAACTCGGGCTTGCCACAGCCCATTTGGTAGGCAATTCCTACGGCGGTGCGGCCGCGCTGCGGCTGGCACTGGACACACCGCAGCGAGTCGACAAGCTCGTCCTGATGGGTCCCGGCGGCATCGGGACCACCCGCGCTGCCCCGACCGCCGGGCTGAAAAGGCTGCTGTCGTACTACGGCGGCGACGGACCCAGCCGCGACAAACTGGAAGCATTCATCCGCAATTACCTGGTGTACGAGGGCGCTTCGGTCCCGGACGAGTTGATCGACCTACGCTATGCGGCCTCGATCGATCCCGAGGTGGTGGCGGATCCGCCGCTACGCCGCCCGTCCGGCCCGATGGCGCCGTGCACCCTGTGGCGCATGGACCTCACCCGCGACAGGCGCCTCAAGCATCTGCGGACACCGACGTTGGTGTTGTGGGGCCGCGATGACAAGGTCAACCGCCCGGCCGGCGGTCCGATGCTGGTGAATCTGATGCCCAACGCCGAGTTGGTCATGACCTCACGCACCGGCCATTGGATGCAATGGGAGCGCGCCGATTTGTTCAACCGGCTTGTCGTTGAGTTCCTCAGCACACCTTCGGTTTTCGACCAATGAACATCTTCGGCAACGTTCACCTTGGCTATATCGTCATCGAGACCGACAGGTTTGCCGACTGGCGCCGGTTCGGCCACGACGCCATCGGCATGGATCTGGACGAGGCGTTGCGTGACGTCATGCGGTTCCGCCTGGACGACAACGAATGCCGATTTCTGTTGCAGCGCGGCCCGGCTGAAGATGTCACGGCCCTCGGGTGGCATATCGACGACCACCGCACGTTCGACGAAATCCTCACCCGCGTCACCCAGCAGGGCGTGCCGATCAAAGAGGGCACCGCGGAGGAGGCCGCGCTGCGCGGTGTCGAGCGCCTCATGCGGTTCCCCGGCCCCAACGGCCTGGCGCAGGAAATCTTCGTTCGCGCTCGTCGCAGCGATACGCCGCCGGACATGGCGGTGCGCGGCGGCTTTGTTACCGGCGAAGGCGGCATCGGCCACGTCGCCCTCACGTCGAAGAAACCGCACCAGGTACGCGGGTACTACAACACCGTGTTCGACGCCCGGCTCACCGACTACATCGACGAAACCATCAGCGGCTTGAAGTTCAAAATTCGCTTCCTGCGCGTCAACCAACGCCACCACTCGCTGGCGATCGCCGCGGTCAGCCGGTTGCCGATCAACCCGATCCGCACCCGCGTTCAGCACCTCAACATCCAGGTCGCCGAACTCGACGACATGACGGCGTCGTTTGAGCGGGTCAAAGAACTCGGCTTTCGCATGGCACTGGCCGTCGGGCAGCACACCAACGACAAGGAACTGTCCTACTACGCGATGACACCCTCGGGCTTCGAATGGGAAGTCGGCTGGAACCCGATGGTCGTCGACGAGAAGACGTGGGAGCCGAGCACACATCAGGGCACCAGCATCTGGGGTCACACCCGCGAGGGACGGACGATCATCGAGAAACTGGGTCAGTTCAAGACCGCAGCGCAGTCGCTGCTGCACCGCGAAGACACCGTCCCCGCGCTGGCCCGCGCGGGCATCCCCGACGATTAACCGGAAGGCGACCATGCTACGAATCGACACCCATCACCATCTGATCCCACCCGACTACCGAAAAGCCCTACAGAAAGCCGGGATTGCCGCAGCCGGTGGACGTGAGTTGCCCGACTGGAGCCCCGAAGCCTCGCTGCAGACGATGGCGGAGCTCGACGTCGGCACCGCCATTCTGTCGGTGTCAACCCCGGGCACGACATTCTTGCCCAACCCGGCCGACGCGGCGGCGCTCGCGCGCGACCTCAACGACTACACCGCCGCGCTGGCGGCAGCACGTCCCGACCGCTTCGGGTTTTTCGCCACCGTGCCGATGCCGCATGTCGACATCACCGTCGCGGAAGCGGTTCGAGCACTTGACAACCTGAAAGCCGACGGTGTCGTGCTGCTGGCCAACAACGCCGGGACGTATCTCGGTGAAGATGGGCAAGATGCGTTGTTCGCCGCCCTCAACGATCGCTCGGCCGTCGTCTTCATCCACCCCGCCGATCTGCCCGGGCCGGTCGTGCCCGGCGTACCGCCGTTTGCCGCCGACTTCCTGCTCGACACCACCCGAGCCGCTTACTTGTTGGTGCGCAACGGTATCCGGGCCCGCTACCCCAAGATCCGGTTCATTCTGAGCCACGCCGGCGGGTTCGTGCCGTATGCCAGTCATCGGATGGCCGTGGCCATCACCGCCGATACCGGCCGCAGCTGGGCCGATGTCCTCGACGACTTCGCCAGCTTCTACTTCGACACCGCACTGTCCTCCAGCGCGGCCGCGTTGCCCAGCCTGCTGGCTTTCGCCGAACCGGGCCACATCACCTTCGGGTCGGACTACCCGTACGCCCCCGTCGCCGCCGGAAAGCTGTTCGCAGCCGGGCTGGAGACCTATCCGGCAATCGACGCGAGCACCCGCGAGGCTCTCGAGCGCACCAACGCTTTGGCGCTATTCCCCCGGCTGGGTGCAGCGCCGCAACCTATTCCGCAATCACCGGCTCGACGACTCCGCCGCACCGTCAGCCGATCCGTCCTCCGTGGCGTCGCCCGCCTGACGAACACGAGGCACCGGGGCCTCACGCCGGGTCCGGCGCATCCCACGGCACGGTGGCCGACACCCAGTGGGTGATCTGCTCTTCCTGGTCGTTGCGGTGCAGATGCCGCGGCGGCTGGGCAAAGGTCTCGTACGGCCGGCAGCGTACGACGACGCGGTCCTCCTGCTCCGCCATCAGCTCGACGAACGGGCGGGCTTCCTCGCCGAGCGGTTGGCCGGACATCCGCCCTGCAACGGCCATCATGACGTCGACCACCAAATCGCGATCCCGCTCCACCGTGGCGTCGGCATACACCTGCAGGTAGGCGAACGGCCAATGCTCGTCGAGCACGCAGAGACTCACCTTGCCATCGCGTGCAACGGCTTTCGCCTTGCCGCGGCCAGCCATCGTCGACACCAGCAACTCGTCGTCGTCGGTGGGGATGTAGTACACGATCGACATGCCCGGGCCGTCATGTAAGCGACGGTAGCCGTACACGCAGGTGCGGTGGGTACGCACGAAGGCACGCCGCTCCGAAGGCAGCATGTCGCGGTCGGTGGGAACCGTGAATGGCTCTGTTGCGAGTGGAAGCAGCATGGTGAACCGTCCTCGTCGATTAATAATGGATACAGTGTTACCGTTATTGCGCTGGCTGTCAAGAGTCGCCATACTTAGGCCCGTGACCTCCAGCCATCAACAGGAGAGCCGTCGCTCCCCCGGCCGCCCGGCCATCCCGCTGGATCGCATCGTCACGACGGCGCTGCAGATAGTCGACGACGACGGAGCCGAGGCCTTGTCGATGCGAACGCTTGCGCAGGCCCTTGATTCCGGGACGGCGACGCTGTATCGGCACTTCGGTAGCCGAGCAGACTTGATCGCCCACGTCGTCGACCGGGTGTTCGGCGGCGTCGAGCTAGATGCCGCGGAACTGCGCACGATGACGTGGCAAGAGGCGGGAAAAACGGCTGCCCGCGCCATGTTTGACGCGCTGCGCAGCCACCCGAACGTCGCGCCGCTACTGGCTGAAGATGTACCGCTGGGACCGAACGCGATGGCCGCACGAGAAGGATTGATCGGCATCCTGCTCGACAACGGATTCCCGCCCGAGCTCGCGGCACTGTCCTATGCGACGCTGGCTCGCTACATCTTGGGTTTTGCCATCCAAATCACCGGCACCCGCAGCGACCTCGATGACGCAAGGCTAAACCAGGTCTTCCACGACCTGGACCCACGCACGTTCCCCGCGACCGTCAGCGTCGCGGATAGCCTCCCGGTGCCGTTGGACGACGAATTCGCGTTTGGACTCGAACTGATCATCGATGGGCTGACTCACGCGCTTCAGCGCTACCCGCGGGGACGAAAACCTAAGCACCGCAACAGCTAAGCGGCGATCGCGTTCAGCTGCTCACGAGTCTCGGTGTCGAGTTCGATGTCGGCGACGGCCAGGTTCTCCTCCAGGTGCTGCACCGACGAGGTTCCCGGGATCAGCAACACGTTCGGCGCCACACTCAGCGCCCACGCCAACGCGATCTGGGCCGGGCTGCGGCCCAACCGGGCGGCGGCCCGCTGCACCACGTCGTGTCCGAGCACCTGATCCGGTGCCGCAAACGGCGATCTCAAGCTGAAGAACGGGACGAAGGCGATACCGCGCGCCGTGCAGTCATCGAGCACCGCGGCCGCAGACCGGTCAATGGGGTTGAAAGCGTTTTGTACGCAGGCGATCTCGGTGTGCTCTGCGGCCCGCAGCAGATGCTCACGGGTAACGTTGCTAAGTCCGATGCCGCCGATCAATCCCTCGTCACGGGCAGCGATCATGACCGAAAGCAACTCGTCGAAGCGCTCGTCGGGACGATCACTGTCCATCAGCCTCAGGTTGACGACCGCTAGCTGATCGACGTCGAGCGTGCGCAGATTGGCCTCGATATCTGCGCGGAAGTCGGCGGGGCCGGCCAGCGGCACCCAGCCGCCGGCATCGTCGCGGCGGGCTCCCACCTTGCTGACCAACGCCAAGTCGGAGGGATACGGGTGCAACGCCTCGCGGATCAGCTCGTTGGAGACCTTCGGCCCGTAGAACTGGGCCGTGTCGATGTGGTTGACGCCGAGCTCGACGGCGCTGCGCAGCACGGCCAGCGCGGTGTCGCGGTCACGCGGCGGCCCGAAAGCGCCCGGCCCAGGCAGCTGGATGGCACCGAAGCCGATGCGGGCGACCGAAAAGTGACCAAGTGGAAATGGATCCATGCGGTGAGGTTAGCGTCGAGGCATGGACACGTTTCAAGCGCTCGTTGCGCGCCAAGACGGCGACCGGATAACCGCGTCGGTCGAGACCCTTCGCCAGGACGACCTGCCGCCCGGCGACGTGACGATCCGGGTGTTGTACTCCAGCGTCAACTTCAAAGACGCGCTGGCGCTGACACCGGGCGGCGGCGTGGTGCGCGACTACCCCGTCGTCCCGGGCGTCGACCTGACCGGCGAGGTTGTCCAGTCGAAGTCACCGGACTTCGCCGTGGGCGACGCCGTCGTCGCTCACGGCTACCAGATCGGCACCGGCCACCACGGCGGCTACGCCGAATATGCCCGACTACCTGCCGATCAGGTCGTGCGACTGGACGGGCTGAGTGCGCGCGATGCCGCGGCCATTGGCACCGCCGGCTTCACCGCGGCGATGAGCGTGCAGGCACTCATCGACTGGGGCATCGAAGCCGGCGCCGGAGCGGTCGTGGTGACCGGGGCCTCCGGCGGCGTCGGCTCGATCAGCGTGGACTTGCTCGCCGGCGCCGGCTATCACGTGGTGGCGTCGAGCGGAAAGGCCCAAAACACAGAAGCTGGACAACGGCTGAAAGACCTTGGCGCCGCCGAGGTTATCGGTCGGCTGCCCGCCGACCCGGACGCCAAGCCGCGGCCGCTGGCCAAAGCGCGGTGGGCGGCTGGAGTGGACTGCGTGGGCGGCGCAACGCTGGCTGATGTGCTCAGCGCCGTCGACTACGGCGGCGCGGTGGCGTGTAGCGGCCTGACCGGCGGACCCGCGCTGCACACCACCGTCATGCCGTTCATCCTGCGCGGCGTCGCCTTGCTCGGCATGGATTCGGTGCAAATGCCCATCGGGCCACGCCGCGAACTGTGGGCGCACCTGGGCGACTCGCTGCGGCCGCGGCATCTCGATGCGATCACCACCGACGTCGATGTGAAAGACGTGGTCGCCGTGCTCGACCAGGTGCGAGCGGGAGCGTTCTCCGGGCGCGCTGTGGTGCGCGTCGCTGGCGGGTTCTGAGCGGTCAGTAGGCTCATCTGTCATGCGCGCAGCACAGTTGACTCGACTTGATGGTCCGGACGCGGTCGAGGTTGGCGAGATCGACGAACCGACCGGCGACGGCGTGGTCGTCGACGTGCACGCGGCGGGAGCGGCTTTCCCCGATGCGCTGCTCACCCGCGGCCTCTATCAGTACAAACCGGATCCGCCGTTTGTGCTGGGCGGCGAGATCGCCGGGGTGGTCCGATCGGCGCCCGACGGTGCCCCTGTGCGTCCCGGCGACAGGGTTGTCGGCCTGACCATGCTCACCGGCGGCATGGCCGAAGTCGCGGTGCTGGCACCGGATCGAGTGTTCAAGCTGCCAGACAACGTGAGCTTCACGGCAGGCGCCGGGCTGTTGTTCAACGACCTGACCATGTACTTCGCGCTGATCGCCCGTGGCCGATTGCAGTCCGGCGAGACGGTGCTGGTGCACGGGGCAGCCGGTGGGATCGGCACGTCCACGCTGCGGTTGGCGACGGCGCTCGGGGCGTCCCGCGTCATCGCGGTGGTCAGTACTCCGGACAAGGGCGAGATCGCGACGGCAGCCGGCGCGACTGACGTCGTGCTGGCCGACGGGTTCAAGGACACAGCAAAAGAATTGACGGATGGCCGTGGGGTCGACATGGTGGTCGATCCGGTCGGCGGCGACCGGTTCACCGACTCGCTGCGCTCGCTTGTTCCCGGGGGGCGGCTGCTGGTGATCGGCTTCACCGGCGGTGACATACCCACGGTGAAAGTTAATCGGCTGCTACTGAACAACATTGACGTGGTCGGTGTCGGCTGGGGCGCCTGGGCCGGCACACACCCCGGTGCGCTTTCTGAGCAGTGGGCCGCAGTCGAGCAGCTGCTCGCCTCGGGTCGACTGGCTCCCCCGGAGCCGGTGGTCTACCCGCTGGACGAGGCGGCCGCTGCGATCGCGTCGTTGGAGAATCGCACCGCCAAAGGCAAAGTCGTCCTACGCATACGGGACTAGCGTGCGCCGCTGGCCCGTGACTGGGCCGTTCGTCCGCGACACTTAAACGTCAGCGAAGACACGCCGAAGTGTTGCGCAATGGTTTAAGTCTCGGCAGACCTATGCGTGGACTCTTGCACCGACAGAAAACAGAAAGTAATGTCACTTTTAGTTTTGTCTTCCCCGGATGCTGTCGCAACCTTGGAGCCGCCATGGAGTCCTTCATCCACCTCCGCAAAGGCACGACACCGCGCCGCCTGCACGCCGACCTCGACGGGTTGAAGGACGACGAGCTGGGCCGCGGTGGATTCACCGGCCGAACCGCCAACATGTACCGCCGCCACGACCCCACCGCCTACCGGTCGGAGGGTCCGCTGCGCCCCATCGACGTGCTGTCCGGCGAGCTCAAACCCAGCGACGCCACCGACGCCGACGGCGGTCCGCTGCTGATGTTCAGCAACGACGACTGCAGAATCCTGTTGTCCCGCCGCCACCAGCCGATGCCGTTCTACACCCGCCACGTTGACGGTGATCTGCTGTGCTTCGTGCACCAGGGCGCCGGTCTGCTGGAGACCGAGTTCGGGCCGCTGCGCTACCGCGAGGGCGACTGGGTGTATATCCCCAAGGCATGCACCTGGCGGCAAGTCCCCGACACCGAATCGGCATTGCTGATGATCGAGGCCAGCGACGAGTTCCGCGTCCCGCCGCCCGGTTCGCTGGGCCGGCATTTTCCGTTCGACCCCTCGCAGGCCGTCATCCCCGATCCAGAGCCCATCGAGGATGACGGCCGCGACAAGTACGAGGTCCGGCTTGTCCATGTGGGCGGCCCGACAACGCTGTTCTACCAACACAATCCCCTCGACGTCGAAGGGTGGCGCGGCGACAACTTCGCGTTCACCTTCAACATCGCCGACTACAACGTGATCACGTCCGACAGCGTCCACCTGCCGCCGACCGTCCACCTGTTCATGCAGGCCACCGGTGTCTACGTGATGAACTTCCTGCCCAAACCCGCCGAAGGCGTGCCCGGCACCGAACGCACACCCTGGTATCACCGCAACGTCGACTACGACGAGATCGCCTTTTTCCACGGCGGCTCGCTGTACGGCATCCCGATGCCATCGGGTTTGATTACCCATGCGCCGCAAGGGGTTCACCACGGTGCACCGGAGAAGGCGCGAGAGCGGGCGCGCCGCAAATTCGACGAGCATTCCCGCGTCGATTGGCAGGTGATCGCCGTCGACACCCGCCGCCGCCTGACCCCGTCAGCCGAGGTGCTGGCGCACGACCTAGGACAGCACTGATGCGCGCCGGCGACGATGCAGAACGAAGTGATGAGGAGGAGCGGCGCTAATGACAACAGCCAAACAAGCCGTGAAGTACGACTACGACCGGATCCCCTATCTCGTTGCCTTCGAAAACAATTCCGGCGTCCGGGACGTCTATGGAGGGGTAGCCGGGCTGACCATATTGGAAAGCTATCTGCTCAAGCCCAAGGACAAACCGTCAGACACGGTGCTGGTGTTCATGCACCCCATCGGCGGCGGCGCCTACCTGCCGATGATCAACGCACTGGCCCGGGCCGGTCACCACGTCATCTACTGCAACAGCCGGTTCCGCGGCACCGATTCGGCGCTGCTGATGGAGAAGGTGGTCGAGGACCTCGGCGCGGCGATCAAGGACGCCAAGGAACGCCTGGGCTATCAGAAGGTGGTGCTGGCCGGCTGGAGTGGAGGCGGTTCGCTGTCGGTGTTCTACCAACAGCAGGCCCAGCACCCGACCATCACGTCGAGCCCGTCGGGTGACGGGCCCGATCTGACCAAGCTGGATCTGCCCGCCGCCGACGGCATCATGCTGCTGGCCGCACACATCAGCCGGCACGGCACGCTGACCGAATGGCTGGACGCGTCCATCCTCGACGAATCCGACCCCACCAAACGCGACCCGGAACTGGATCTGTACAGCCCGGACAACCCCAACCAACCGCCGTACAGCGCAGAGTTCCTGGCCCGCTACCGGCAGGCTCAGATCGACCGCAACCGCCGCATCACCGCTTGGGTCAGGGACAAGCTCGCCGAACTGAAGGCTGCGGGCCGACCCGATGACGAGTTCGGCTTCGTCGTACACGGCACCATGGCCGACCCGCGCTGGCTGGACCCGACGGTCGATCCCAACGAACGGCTTCCCGGAACGTGCTATCTAGGTGATCCTCAAGTGGTGAACATGAGCCCGGTCGGGCTGGCCCGCTTCTCGACGCTGCGCGGCTGGCTGTCGCAATGGAGTTATGACGACGCTCACGGCGATGCGGTCAGCTGCGGGCCAGACATCACGATCCCGGCGCTGGTGATCGGTAATCTGGCCGACGACGCCTGTACACCCAGCCACACCCGCCGGCTGTTCGAAGCGATCGGCCATCCCGACAAAGAGATACACGAAATCCCCGGCGCCACCCACTATTACGCTGGTCCGGATCAACGAGACAAGCTGCGCCACGCCGTCGAGATCGTCACCGACTGGCTGGTCCGGCACGACTTCGCGGGGGCGGAATGACGACAGGGCCGCTGGACGGCATCCGGGTGCTCGAACTGGGCACGCTGATCGCCGGACCGTTCGCCGGCCGACTGCTCGGCGACATGGGCGCCGAGGTCATCAAGGTGGAACCACCCGGTGCACCGGATCCATTGCGGACCTGGGGGCAGGCCGAAGTCGACGGGCACCACGTTTTCTGGACGGTGCATGCGCGCAATAAAAAGGCCATCACGCTTGACCTGCGCCGGCCGCGCGGCCGCGAGCTGTTCCTTGATCTGGTCGAGAATTCCGACATCGTGGTGGAGAACTTCCGTCCCGGCACCCTGGAGAAGTGGAACCTGGGTTACGACGTTCTCAGCCAACGTAACTCGGGAATCATCCTGGTTCGGGTATCGGGCTACGGGCAGACCGGGCCGGATGCGCACAAGGCGGGCTATGCCTCGGTGGCCGAAGCCGCCAGCGGGTTGCGACACCTCAACGGCTTCCCCGGCGGGCCGCCACCCCGGTTGGCGCTTTCGCTCGGCGACACCCTGGCCGGCATGTTCGGCGCCCAGGGCGCATTGGCCGCTCTGTACCGCCGCGGCGTGACCGGGCATGGCCAGGTAGTCGACGTTGCGCTTACCGAATCATGTTTGGCCGTACAGGAATCCACGATTCCCGACTACGACGTCGGTGGCGTGGTGCGCGGCCCGTCGGGCACCCGGCTGGAGGGCATCGCGCCGTCCAACATCTACCGCAGCGCCGACGGCTCCTGGGTGGTGATCGCGGCCAACCAAGACACCGTGTTCGCCCGGTTGTGCCAAGCGATGAGCCGTCCGGAACTGGCCACCGACGACCGGTTCGCCACCCACGGCGCCCGCGGCCGCAACCAAGACGAACTCGATAAGATCATCGGCGCGTGGGCCGCCGAGCGGCAGCCCGGCGAGATCATCGAAACCCTCGGCGCGGCCGGCGTGATCGCGGGGCCGATCAACACGGTCGCCGAAGTGGTCAACGACCCGCAGCTGCGGGCCCGCGACATGCTCGTCGAGCATTACGACGAACGACTCGCGCGGCCGGTTTTGGGACCAGGTGTCGTGCCGGTGCTCTCGGAGTCTCCGGGCAGTGTTCGCAACGCCGGCCCGGCGCGGCCCGGACAACACAACGACGACGTCTATATCGGGCTGCTCGGCAAGACCGCCGACGAGCTTGAGCAGTTGCGCACCGAGGAGGTGCTATGAGCCAGCACGTGGATATCCGCGAAGTGTCGCTGCGCGACGGGTTGCAGATCGAAAAGCCAATCCCCTTGTCGGCCAAGCTGGAACTGCTGGCAGCCGTGGCCGCTACCGGAGTGCGCGAGGTGGAGGCCACTGCGTTCGTCTCGCCGTCGAAGGTGCCGTCGATGGCCGATGCCGCCGAGCTTGCCGCCGAGCTGCGCAACTATCCCGACATCGAGTTCTCCGCGCTGGTGGCCAGCCCCAACGGTGCCAAGCGGGCCGTTGCCGCGGGGCTGCGTTCGATCGAATACGTGGTGTCGACCAGCGACGCATTCAGCACGGCCAACGTCGGGCGCAGCAGTAAGGAGGCCACAGACCAGATCGACGAGATCGTCGCTATTGCCCACCACAGCGACGTCACCGTCGAGGTCATCGTCGCCACCGCATGGGACTGCCCGTTCGAGGGACCCACGCCACCCCAGCGAGTCCTCGACATCGCCGCCACCGCGCGCGATCGGGGCGTCGACCGGTTTTCGATCGCCGACACCATCGGCACCACCACCCCGGGAAGGGTGAGTTCGCTTATCGGACAATTACGTCCGGTCATCGGCGAGCTGCCGCTGGGCGGACATTTCCACAACACCCGCGGCGCCGGGCTGGCCAGCGCCTACGCCGCGGTCAGCTCCGGAGTCACCCGGCTGGACGCATCCGTCGGTGGCCTGGGTGGCTGCCCGTTCGCGCCGGGCGCCACCGGCAATATCGCCACCGAGGACCTGGTGTACCTGCTGCGGGACAGCGACATCGACGTCGACATCGACCTGCAGGCCGCCATTACCGCAGCTGAAGTGGCGAAATCGGTTGTCGGCCACGACTTGCCGAGTGCCTTGCTGCGCGCCGGAGACCGGATCCGGACCTGATGCCGACTCCGGACACCACGCGGACTCTGACCGCCAAGGGCCGACAGACCCGGGCAGCCATCGAGCAGGCTGCCCGTAAACTGTTCGCTGAACGTGGCTTTCACGGCACCACGCTGGCCGACATCACGTCATCCGCCGGAAAGTCGGCCGCCGTCTTCTACCGCTATTACGCCGACAAGGAGGACTTACTCGCCGCGCTCGCGGAGTCCTTCCTGCACGACGTCGTGACCCCGTCCGGCTTGAGCCTGCACCTGCCGGAATCCCCGGATGACGACGCGTTCTTCACCTCGGTGGTCACCGGCTACTGGAACATGTTCAAGCAAAACATCGGGATCATGATCGCAGTAGCGCAGCTGGCGGCGACCCAGCAGCGGTTCGCCGCCGTCCAGAACGAATTCCGGCGGTTCGGCATGGCCATCGTCGCCGCCTCGGTGCTACGTGCGCAGGAGCACGGCTACGCATCCGAACTCAATCCCGAGCACATCGCCGCTGCCATCGCCTTGTTGTTCGAGAATTTCACCACCGTTTTTGTCACGCCGCCTGGCGCTGGGAACCTGGGCGTCGAGATCAGTGACGACGACGCAATCGCGACCTTGTCGACGGTCTGGAAGAAGACCCTTTACGGCACTTAAGGAGTCAACAGTGGATTTCACCTTGCCAGAACACCTTCCGGGGCTGCTCGCCGACATGGATGCGTTCATCGAACGCGAGATCGCCCCGCTGCAGGCGGAGAACATGCAGTACTTCGACCAGCGTCGGGAGCATGCCCGCACCGATTGGGACCACGACGGCATCCCGACCCGGGAGTGGGAGGACCTGCTCTCCGAGATGCGCCGACGGGCCGACAAAGCCGGCTGGCTGCGCTACGGATTGCCGGCGTCGCTGGGTGGCCGCGACGGCACCAACGTCGACATGGCCGTGATCCGGGAACATTTGGCGCACAAGGGCCTTGGCCTGCACAACGACTTGCAGAACGAGGCATCGATCGTCGGAAACTTTCCGCAGGTGATCATGATGGAACGCTTCGGCACCGCTGCGCAACGCGCTCAATGGTCCGAGGCGTTGATCACCGGGGAACGCTCGATGGCCTTCGGGCTCACCGAACCGCAGCACGGCTCCGATGCCACCTGGCTGGAAACGCACGCCAAGCCCGACGGCGACGACTGGGTGATCAACGGTTCCAAGCGGTTCAATACCGGCGTACACCGCGCCACGCATGACTTGATCTTCGCCCGCACTTCCGGCGAGCCGGGACAAGCCCGCGGCATCACCGCATTCCTGGTGCCTACCGACGCGCCCGGATTCACCGTCCCGTATTACTGGTGGACGTTCAACATGCCCACCGATCACGGCGAAGTCGAGCTCAATGATGTGCGGGTGCCCGCCGACGCGGTACTCGGTGAGGTGGATCGCGGGCTGGAGGTTGCGCAAACGTTCTTGCACGAAAACCGAATTCGGCAAGCGGCCAGCAGTCTGGGCGCAGCGCAATACTGCATCGATCGGGCGGCCGAATATGCCGGCGAACGTAGGGTGTTCGGGAAGCCGCTGTCGGTCAACCAGGCCGTGCAGTGGCCGCTGGCCGAGTTGCAGACCGAAGCCCAGATGGTGCGGCTGCTGGTGCAGTACGCGGCCTGGCACTTGGACCGCAACCACCACATGGAGGTGTCCGACAAAGTGTCGATGGCCAACTATCGCGCGAACCGACTGGTTTGCGACGCCGCCGACCGTGCCATGCAGATTTTCGGCGGCCTCGGCTACAGCCGTCACGAGCCGTTCGAGCACATCTACCGCCACCACCGCCGCTACCGGATCACCGAAGGCGCCGAGGAAATCCAAATCCGGCGGGTGGCGCAGCGGCTGTTCAAATTCGGCCAGAAGTGAGCCTGCAAGACAGCTTGGCGGCGGTGCTGCGCCCAATACTGCGCTCAGCTGTTGAAGACATCGCGATCGACAATCTGCGCGCGTTGACTGGTGGTGCCAGCCGAACCACGTGGGCATTCGATGCCGTTACGCCCGACGAACGGCGGTCACTGATCCTGCGCATCGGCCCGCCGGACGACGTGCACGCCGGAATGGAGCTCGAAGCCCGCGCGCAGGCTGCCGCCGCGGCCGCCGGCGCGCCGGTCCCCTACGTATTGATTGCCGACGATTCGCCTGCCGCACTCGGCAATCCGTTCCTGATCTGCGATGAGATCAAAGGCGAGACCATCGTTCGGCGTATCGAGCGGCAACTTGACCCGACGGGCCGGTCGCGGTTGCTGAGCCAGTGCGCGCAGGCGCTCGCAGCCATCCACCGGGCCGATATCGGCGCAGTAGACGATCCGCAGCTTTCCGCCCAGGATCAACTCGTCGAATGGCGCGAGCGACTGGACGCCATGGGCGACACCACCGCCACATTCGAGTGGGCTTTTCGCTGGCTCGACGCCCACCGGCCTGCGCCGTCGCCGTCGCGCCTGGTGCACGGCGACTACCGGATGGGCAACCTCATCATCGACGGAGCCGAGCTCGCGGCCGTGCTGGACTGGGAGCTGGTGCGCATCGGTGAGGTCTACGAAGACCTGGCCTGGTTTTGCATCAGGGCCTGGCGGTTCGGCGCTCCTGCCGACCGCGCGGCCGGCGGATTGGGCAGCATCGAGGATTTTCTGCACGCCTACGAAAAGGCCAGTGGGACCGCGGTCGATCGTTTGGCGTTTCACTGGTGGTTGGTGCTGGCCACGCTGCGCTGGGGTGTCATCTGCCGCTACCAAGCCGAACGCCACCTGAGCGGACAGACCCGCTCGGTCGAGCTGGCGGCAATCGGCCGCCGAGTCTGCGAAACCGAGTGGGATCTGCTCATCCTGCTCGATAAGGGTGCACCCGAGGCCCGTTAACCGCCTAAGATTCCGCTGTGGCCACTCCTGATGAGGCAATCGACACGATCCGCGAGGTCGGCGGCGCACAACCGGGCTACCGGGCGTTGCACGCCAAGGGCAAGCTGTATCACGGCACCTTCACCGCCGCCGCCGACGCCGCCCAACTCTCCCGCGCCGCACACCTGACCGGTTCGGCCGTGCCCGCGCTGATCCGGTTCTCCAGCGGCTCAGGCAATCCGGCGCAGCCTGACAACGCACCGGGGGTGCGCGGGCTGGCGGTCAAGTTCACGCTTCCGGACGGATCGACCACCGACGTCTCAACCCAGACCGCAAGGCTGTTTCCGGCCAGCACACCTGAGGGCTTCTTGTCGCTGCTGCGCGCGAGCAAGCCCGGCGTCACCGCTCCGCTACGTCTGGCCGGCTACATCGCCACCCATCCCCGATTCCTGTCCGCGTTGCCGGTCGTGCGTGACGCGAACAGAGTGCCGGTCAGCTACGGCACCGTCGCGTACCACGGCCTGCACGCGTTCCGCTGGATCGCCGCCGACGGCAGCGCGCGATTCGTCCGTTACCACTTGCTTCCTGACGCGGGCGAAGAGTTTCTGCCGCCCCCGGTCGCAGCGCAGAAGAGCGCGGACTTTCTGATCGACGAACTCGACCAGCGCCTCGCATCGGGTCCGGTGCGGTTCGCCTACCAAGTGCAGATCGCCGCGGAAGGCGATTCGCTGGTGGATCCGTCCCGACCGTGGCACAGCACCCAGACCGTCACGGTTGGCACCATCGACATCACCGGCGTCGAGACGCAGCGCGAGCACGGCGGCGACATCGTCGTGTTCGACCCCATGCGGGTCACCGACGGCATCGAGCCCTCGAATGATCCGGTGCTGCGGTTCCGCACGCTCGCTTACTCCGCATCGGTGAAGCTGCGTACCGGGGTGGATCGCGGTCCCGAGGCGCCTGCGACCTGATGACGGCAGGGGCCGGTTCCAGCAACCCACTGCACGGCCGCCCCACCGCGGCTGAACTTGTCGCTGCGGTCGCCGAATTTCTCGAAACCGATGTCCGGGAGTCGACCGCCGGTCAGGTCAATTTCCATGCCCGGGTTGCGGCCAATGTGTTGCGCATCGTCGAGCGTGAATTGCTCGCCGACTCGGCCGACGATGTCACGGATGCCCTAACCGGCCTCGGTTTTGACGACGAAGCCCAGCTGGCCGCCGCTATTCGGGCGGGCGTGCTGGACGATCGCAGCGAGCAGGTGCAACCGGCTCTGCGTGCATTGGTGAGTCACCGTCTATCGGTCGCGCATCCGGGTTACGAGAGCGAATAGAAAGACCCCCCATGACCGCTACCGGCTCGGGCCACAGTCAGCACGTCATCGCCGAGGTGGCCGATCAGCTGTTCGCGGCGATCGAGCGAAGCGACGAGACGACGCTGCGCCAGCTGTTCGATGACGACATCGCGGTATGGCGAGTGGGCGCCCGCCGCGATAACGACAAAGAGCGTGCGCTGAAGGTGCTGCGCTGGTTCATCGATGTCAGCACGCACCGCCGCTACGAGATCGTGGACCGCCAGCTGTTCCCCGACGGTTTCGTCCAGCAGCACATCCTGCACGCCACCGGTCGCAACGGCGGATCGATCGCCCTGCGGGTGTGCATCGTGATTAAGTTGGGGAGCAACGGCCTAATCAGCCGAATCGATGAGTACTTCGACCCAGCCGAACTCGCGCCGCTGGTGAGCTAACCGGCAACGGAGGTGCTGTTGACCCGCGCCGGCGACGATGCAGAGCGGGAAAGCGATGTGGGGGCACCTCCCGCTTGCGGGGGAGAGGAGCGGCGCAGATGACCCGCGCCGGCGACGATGCAGAGCGAAGCGATGTGGGGGCACCTCCCGCTTGCGGGGGAGAGGAGCGGCGCAGATGACCACCGTGGAAACACTGCTGAGCGATCCTGACACCGCAGGGGTATGGAATCTCGTTCCCGACAAGTCCACGATCAGCTTCAAGATCAGGAACATGTGGGGCCTGATCAGCGTCAAAGGCCGGTTCACCGAGTTCAACGGTGACGGCCAGATCACCGGCAAGGGCGCCATCTTCGGCCGCCTCGACATCCGGGTGGCGTCGTTGCGTACCGGAATCGGTAAACGCGACGAGCATCTGCGGTCGGCCGATTTCTTCGACGCCGAGCACTTCCCGGAGATCGGCGTCGTCGTTACCGCCGTAGAGCCGACCTCCGGAAACGCTGCCGATCTACGGGCCACCTTCAGCATCAAGGGAGTCACCGCCCCTGTGCCGCTGCCGGTGCGGATCATCCTGCTCGACGACGGTTCGGTCCGGGTATCGGCGAAAACCGAGGTCGACCGGGCCCAATTCGGCCTGGGCTGGAACCGGCTCGGCATGATCGGCAAGATGGCGACAGTTTCGGCCGACGCGTGCTTCGTGCGGGCGCCGCGGTAAACGCGGAGAGCCTGCAAGCGGCCTGCATCGTCGCCGGGCAGTGTTGATCGCCCGCTCGCCCCCGCAAGCGGGGGGACCCCCACCTCGGCCTGCAAGCGGCCTGCATCGTCGCCGGGCAGTGTTGATCGCCCGCTCCTCCTCAGGCCGCAAGCGGCCTGCATCGTCGCCGGGCAGTGTTGATCGCCCGCTCCTCCTCAGGCCGCAAGCGGCCTGCATCGTCGCCGGGCAGTACCATCTGGACCGTGCCTGACACCAGCCCACTGCGCATCCTCGTGTACAGCGACAACGCCGAGACCCGACAGGACGTCATGCTGGCGTTGGGCAAACGGGTGCATCCGGATCTGCCCGAGCTGAGCTACGTCGAAGTGGCCACCGGACCTGTCGTCATCCAACAGATGGACGCCGGAGGCATCGATCTGGCCATTCTCGACGGCGAGGCGACCCCGGAAGGCGGCATGGGCATCGCCAAGCAGCTCAAAGACGAAATTGACCAGGGACCTCCGATCGTGGTGCTCACCGGGCGGCGCGACGATGCCTGGCTGGCCAGCTGGTCACGCGCTGAGGCATCGGTCCCGCAGCCGATCGACCCGATTCGGCTCAGCCGAACGGTGCTCGAGTTGCTGCGCCCTCCGGTGCACTAGCTCAACGACCGGGACCAGAGCGCACGCGGATACCGACCGCCGAGCGTGCCGGAAGGCCGCGTCCCCGATCCCGTCGGGCACCTCGCCAACAAGCGAAATACCTTTGCGCCCTTGGCAACTCGTGAATCACGAATAGCCGCCCGGCCGATGCATGCTCCGACCGGCCGACCACCCGCCTCGCTGTGGTTGAGGTCACAACTAGACTGCTGAGCGCGGGACCACACAAGATCGCTAGGCTGTGGTTGCGCTCACAGTCAGCCCATTCGACAAACAGTGAGGGAGCGTCTTCGCGGCATGAATCTGTACCTACCCATCCTGGTGCTTGGGGGGATCGCCGCTGCTTTCGCCCTCGGCTCGGTCGCGCTCGCGCAGATCACCGGCCCTTCGCGCTACAACAAGGCGAAGCTGGAGGCATACGAATGCGGGATCGAACCTAGCGATCAGCCGGCCAACGCGCCGCACGCAGGCAGCGGGCAGCGGTTCCCGGTGAAGTACTACCTGACGGCGATGCTGTTCATCGTCTTCGACATCGAAATCGTGTTCCTGTACCCGTGGGCGGTCAGCTACGACAAGCTGGGGGTATTCGCGCTGGTCGAGATGGTGGTGTTCATCCTCACGGTCTTCGTGGCCTACGCCTACGTATGGCGCCGCGGCGGCCTGACCTGGGATTGAGGTAAGACGTGGGCCTGGAAGAAAAAGTGCCAAGCGGTTTTTTACTGACGACCGTCGAAACACTGGCGGGATACTTCCGTAAGAACTCGTTGTGGCCGGCGACATTCGGATTGGCCTGCTGCGCCATCGAGATGATGGCCACCGCCGGCCCGCGATTCGACATCGCACGCTTTGGCATGGAGAGGTTTTCGGCGACACCCCGGCAGGCCGATCTGATGATCGTGGCCGGCCGCGTCAGCCAGAAGATGGCGCCGGTGCTGCGTCAGATTTACGACCAGATGGCTGAGCCCAAATGGGTGCTGGCCATGGGCGTGTGCGCGTCTTCGGGCGGGATGTTCAACAACTACGCGATCCTTCAGGGCGTGGACCACGTCGTGCCGGTAGACATCTACCTACCCGGCTGCCCGCCGCGCCCGGAGATGTTGTTGTACGCAATCCTCAAGCTGCACGACAAGATTCAGGAGATGCCGTTGGGCGTCAACCGCGAGCTGGCCATCGCCGAAGCCGAAAAGGCGGCGCTGGCCGCCAGGCCGACGATCGAGATGCACGGACTGTTGCGATGAGTTCACCGGAGCAAGACCCGAAACGAGCAGCCAGCGAGGTGGGGGGAGCTCCTGTTGCCTCCGACCAATCCGACCCAGAGGTCATCGACGTTCGCCGAGGCATGTTCGGCGTCCACGGCACCGGTGACACATCGGGATACGGGCGGCTGGTATGGCAGGTCACGCTCGACGACGGCAGCCCCCGGCCCTACGGCGGATACTTCGACGAGGTCGTCGATCGGTTGGCCGAAGCGCTGAAAGCCAACGACGTCGAAATCGCCGACGCCGTCGAGAAAGTCGTGGTGTATCGCGACGAGCTGACCTTGCACGTCCGCCGTGAGCAGCTGCTCCAAGTGGCAAAACAACTGCGCGACGAGCCTCGACTGCGCTTCGAGTTGTGTCTGGGCGTCAACGGCGTGCACTACCCGCACGAAAGCGGACGCGAGCTGCACGCTGTGTATCCGCTGAAGTCGATCACCCACGGGCGTCGCCTTCGCCTGGAAGTGTCTGCGCCGGACAGTGATCCGCACATCCCGTCGCTGTTCACCATCTACCCGACCAACGACTGGCACGAGCGCGAGACCTATGACTTCTTCGGCATCATCTTCGACGGCCACCCGTCGTTGACCCGCATCCAGATGCCCGACGACTGGCAAGGACACCCGCAACGCAAGGACTATCCACTCGGCGGCGTCCCGGTGGAGTACAAGGGCGCGAAGATTCCCCCGCCCGATCAGCGGAGGGCCTACAACTGATGAGCGAGACCACCAGCACGCCCCACGACGACCCGGATGCCCCGGAGACCATAGTGGCTGTCGTGGGCCAGGATTGGGAACAGATCGTCGAGGCGGCACGCAAGGGCGAACCCGGTGAACGCATCGTCGTCAACATGGGACCTCAGCACCCGTCCACCCACGGCGTACTGCGGCTGATCCTGGAGATCGAAGGCGAGACGGTCATCGATGCCCGGTGCGGAATCGGCTACCTGCACACCGGGATCGAGAAGAACCTGGAATACCGGTACTGGACCCAGGGCGTGACGTTCGTGACCCGAATGGATTACTTGGCACCGTTTTTCAACGAAACCGCCTACTGCCTGGGCGTGGAGAAGCTGCTCGGGATCACCGACGAGATCCCTGAACGCGTCAACGTCATCCGGGTGATGATGATGGAATTCAACCGGATCTCCTCGCATCTGGTCGCACTGGCGACCGGCGGCATGGAACTGGGTGCGATGACGGCAATGTTCCTCGGGTTCCGGGAACGCGAGCTGATCCTGAACCTGTTCGAGTCGATCACCGGCTTGCGGATGAACCACGGCTATATCCGGCCCGGCGGACTGGCCCAGGATCTGCCGCCCGACGCCGTCGCCGAGATCAAAGACCTCGTCAAGCTGCTGCGCCGTCGGCTCAACGACATGGAGAACCTGCTCAACGAGAACTACATCTGGAAAGCCCGTACCCAGGGTGTCGGGTATCTCGACCTGACCGGGTGTATGGCGTTGGGCATCACCGGGCCGGTGCTGCGCTCGACGGGGTTGCCCTACGACCTGCGGCGGTCCGACCCCTATTGCGGGTACGAGAACTATGAATTCGACGTGATCACCGACGACACGTGTGATGCATACGGCCGCTACACGATTCGCGTCAAAGAGATGAGGGAGTCGCTGAAGATCGTCGAGCAGTGCCTGGATAAGTTGCGGCCCGGCCCGATCATGGTGGAGGACCGCAAGATCGCCTGGCCGGCCGACCTGAAAGTCGGCCCGGACGGTCTGGGCAACTCGCCGGAACACATCGCCAAGATCATGGGCACCTCGATGGAGGCGCTGATCCACCACTTCAAACTGGTCACCGAAGGCATCCGCGTCCCGGCCGGGCAGGTGTACGTGGCGGTCGAGTCGCCTCGCGGCGAGTTGGGTGTGCACATGGTCAGCGACGGCGGCACCCGCCCGTACCGGGTGCACTACCGGGATCCGTCGTTCACCAACCTGCAGGCCGTCGCCGCGATGTGTGAGGGCGGCATGGTGGCCGACGTGATCACGTCGGTGGCCAGCATCGATCCCGTCATGGGCGGGGTGGACCGGTGACGGGGGCGCAGACTCCCGGCGCCGGAGCCAACGGCGAGCGGGTGTTCATCCGCCTTGGCCCGCCGCCCGAAGAGCCGGGCCAATTCGTCGTCGAAGGCGCACCGGAGTCGTATCCGCCCGAGGTACAGGCCCGGTTGGAAGTCGACGCCAAGGAGATCATCGGCCGCTACCCCAGCCCGCGGTCGGCGCTGCTGCCGCTGCTGCACCTGGTGCAGTCCGAGGACGGTTACGTGACCCCGGCCGGTTTTGAATTCTGCGGCGAGCAGCTCGGGTTGACCGGTGCTGAAGTCGCTGCGGTGGCGAGCTTCTACACCATGTACCGCCGCGGACCCACCGGCGAATACCTGGTCGGTGTGTGCACGAACACGCTGTGCGCCGTGATGGGCGGCGACGCGGTCTTCGACTCGCTCAAAGAACACCTCGGCATCGGCAACGACGAGACCACCGCCGACGGCGCGGTGACTCTGCAACACATCGAGTGCAATGCGGCCTGCGACTTCGCGCCGGTGCTGATGGTCAACTGGGAGTTCTTCGACAACCAGACCCCGGAGTCGGCACGCAAGCTGGTCGACGGGCTGCGAGCCGGACAACCCCCGGCGCCGACTCGCGGCGCTCCGCTGTGCAAGTTCAAGGAGACCGAGCGGATCCTGGCCGGTTTCCCCGACCCGCGTCCCGACGAAGGTCAGGGCGGCGCCGGTGCGGCCACGTTGGCCGGGCTTCGTGTTGCCAAGGAACACGACATGACGGCGCCACCGGCCAACAACGCAGGAGAAGGCCGGTAATGGGGCCGCAAACACCGTTGGCTCCGGTGCTGAGCCGTTACTGGGACGACCCAGAGTCGTGGACGATGGCGACCTATCGCCGCAACGACGGCTACCAGGCTCTGCAGAAAGCCCTCGACATGGGTCCCGACGCAGTGATCACAGCCGTCAAAGATTCCGGGCTGCGCGGCCGGGGCGGCGCGGGCTTCTCGACCGGGACGAAGTGGTCGTTCATCCCACGAGGCGACACCGGCGCCGCCGCCAAGCCGCACTACCTGGTGGTCAACGCCGACGAGTCGGAACCCGGTACGTGCAAAGACATTCCGCTGATGCTGGCCACCCCGCACGTGCTCGTCGAGGGCGTCATCATCGCCTCGTACGCGATCCGGGCCAGCCACGCTTTCATCTACGTGCGCGGTGAAGTTCTGCCGGTGCTGCGGCGCCTGCAGAACGCGGTCGCCGAGGCCTACGCCGCCGGTTACCTCGGCCGCGACATCGCCGGCTCGGGCTACGACCTCGAGCTGGTGGTGCACGCCGGCGCCGGCGCCTACATCTGCGGCGAGGAGACCGCGCTGCTGGATTCGCTGGAGGGCCGGCGCGGCCAGCCGCGGCTACGTCCCCCGTTCCCTGCGGTCGCCGGACTCTACGGCTGCCCGACGGTGATCAACAATGTCGAGACCATCGCCAGCGTTCCGCCGATCATCCTCAACGGCGTCGACTGGTTCCGGTCGATGGGCACCGAAAAATCGCCCGGCTTCACGCTGTATTCGCTGTCCGGGCACGTGACGCGGCCGGGCCAGTACGAAGCACCGCTGGGCATCACGTTGCGGGAATTGCTCGACTACGCCGGCGGGGTGCGGGCCGGACACCGGCTGAAATTCTGGACACCGGGCGGGTCGTCGACTCCGCTGCTCACCGACGAACACCTCGACGTGCCGCTGGACTACGAAGGCGTGGGCGCGGCCGGTTCGATGCTGGGCACCAAGGCGTTGGAGATTTTCGACGAGACGACGTGTGTGGTGCGCGCCGTGCAACGCTGGACCTACTTCTATAAGCACGAATCGTGCGGCAAGTGCACGCCCTGCCGTGAAGGCACCTTCTGGCTGGACCAGATCTATGAACGGCTGGAAACGGGCAAGGGCACCCACGAAGATATCGACAAGCTACTGGACATCTCCGACGCCATTCTCGGAAAGTCGTTCTGCGCCTTGGGCGATGGCGCGGCCAGTCCAGTTGCGTCGTCGATCCAATACTTCCGCGACGAATACGTCGCGCATGTTGAGGGCGGCGGCTGTCCGTTCGACCCCCGGGAATCCATGCTTGCGGCGAACGGAGTGGATGCGTGACGCAAACGGCTGACACCGGAAAGAAGGTTTCCCAGCCGGAGCTGGTGACGTTGACCATCGACGGCACCGAAATCAGCGTTCCCAAAGGCACTTTGGTGATCCGCGCCGCTGAGTTGATCGGCGTTGAGATCCCCCGGTTCTGCGACCACCCACTGTTGGATCCGGTCGGCGCCTGCCGCCAATGCCTGGTCGAGATCGAGGGCCAGCGCAAACCGATGGCGTCGTGCACCATCCCGGTGACCGACGACATGGTGGTACGCACCCAGTTCAGCTCCGAAGCTGCCGATAAGGCCCAGCACGGGGTGATGGAGCTGCTGCTGATCAACCACCCGCTGGACTGCCCGATGTGCGACAAGGGCGGTGAGTGCCCGCTGCAGAACCAGGCGATGTCCAACGGTCGCCCCGATTCCCGGTTCAACGACGTCAAACGCACATTCACCAAGCCGATCAACATCTCCTCGCAGGTATTGCTGGATCGCGAGCGCTGCATCCTGTGCGCGCGATGCACCCGGTTCTCCGACCAGATCGCCGGCGACCCGTTCATCGAGATGCTCGAGCGTGGCGCGCTGCAGCAGGTCGGCATTTACGCCAACGAGCCGTTCGAGTCGTACTTCTCCGGCAATGCCGTGCAGATCTGCCCGGTGGGTGCTCTGACCGGCGCCGCCTACCGGTTCCGGGCCCGCCCGTTCGATCTGGTCTCCAGTCCGAGTGTCTGCGAGCACTGCGCGTCGGGGTGCGCGCAGCGCACCGACCACCGCCGCGGCAAGGTGCTGCGACGGCTGGCCGGCGACGAGCCCGAGGTCAACGAGGAGTGGAACTGCGACAAAGGGCGGTGGGCGTTCACCTACGCCACCCGGCCTGACCGGATCACCACTCCCCTGGTGCGCGACACCGACGGCGCGCTGGTGCCGGCCTCGTGGCCGCACGCGGTGGCCGCCGCGGTCGACGGGCTGACTTCGGCGGTCGGCGGTACGGGCGTGCTGCTCGGCGGCCGGCTGACCGTTGAGGACGCCTACGCCTACTCCAAGTTCGCCCGAATCGCGTTGAACACCAACGACATCGACTTTCGAGCCCGTCCGCACTCCAGCGAAGAAGCGCAATTCCTGGCGGCCCGGGTGGCGGGCAGGCCGATCACGATCAGCTACTCCGATCTGGAGTCGGCGCCGGTGGTGCTGCTCGCCGGGTTCGAGCCCGAAGAAGAGTCGCCGATCGTGTACTTGCGGTTGCGCAAGGCCGCCCGCAAACGCGGACTGCCGGTGCACGCCATCGCTCCGTTCGCCAGCAACGGGTTGAAGAAGTTGTCCGGCAAGCTCATTCAGACCGTGCCCGGCGCGGAGGCCACAGCGTTGGACGGGCTGGCCACCGGCGCGCTCGGTGACCTGCTGTCTAAGCCCGGCGCGATCATCATCGTTGGCGAACGGCTGGCCGGCGTGCCCGGCGGATTGTCCGCGGCGGCCCGGCTCTCCGACACCACCGGAGCGAAACTGGCATGGGTACCTCGCCGCGCTGGAGAACGCGGAGCGCTGGAAGCCGGCGCGCTGCCGGGGCTGCTGCCCGGCGGGCGCCCGCTCAGCGACGAGACCGCCCGCTCGCAGGTTGCCGAGGCCTGGCATGTCTCCGAGTTGCCCGCTGCCAACGGACGTGACGCCGACGGGATCCTGGCCGCGGCCACCGACGGCACACTGGGCGCCCTGCTGGTCGGCGGCGTCGAACCGGACGACTTCGCCGACCCCGGCGCGGTGCTGGCCGCCCTGGATGCCGCGGGCTTCGTCGTGAGCCTGGAGCTACGGCAGAGCGCGGTGACCGAACGAGCCGACGTGGTTTTCCCGATCGCCCCGGCCGCGGAGAAGTCGGGGACCTACGTCAACTGGGAGGGCCGACACCGCGGCTTCTCGGCCGCGCTGCCCGCCGCCACCACACCGGACCTGCGGGTGCTCGACACCCTGGCCGACGAACTGGGCATCGACCTGGGGCTGCCCACAGTGGAAGCCGCGCACGCCGAGCTGAGCGCGCTGGGGGCCTGGGACGGCGCGCACGGCGCCGCCCCAACCGTCGCCGCTGCCGGGGCACCGAAACCCGGTGCCGGCGAAGCCGTGCTGGCCGGGTGGCGGATGCTGCTCGACGACGGGCGGCTGCAGGACGGCGAGCCGCACCTGGCCGGCACCGCGCGCACGCCGGTGGTCCGGCTGTCGGCCGGCACAGCGGATGCAGTCGGCGCCGATGACGGCGACCAGGTCACCGTCAGCTCTGCGCGCGGTGACATCACGCTGCCGCTGACCATCACTGAGATGCCCGACCACGTGGTGTGGCTGCCGCTGAACTCGCCGGGCTCGGCGGTACACCGGACGTTGGGCGTGACAGCCGGCGCCGTAGTGCAGATCGGACTGAAGGAGCGGAGCTCATGAGCGGGTTCGGACACGACACCTGGTGGCTGATCGCGGCCAAAGCGGTCGCCGTGTTTGTGTTCCTGGTGCTGACGGTGCTGGTGGCGATCCTGGCCGAGCGCAAGATCCTGGGCCGGATGCAGATGCGGTGGGGACCAAACCGGGTGGGCCCGCGGGGGTATCTGCAGAGCCTGGCCGACGGCATCAAGCTGGCGCTCAAGGAGCCCATCATCCCGTTCGGCGTCGAAAAGCCGATCTTCTTGCTGGCACCGGCCATCTCGACGATTCCCGCCATCACGGCCTTCGCGTTCATCCCATTCGGGCCGCAGGTCTCGGTTTTCGGACACTGGACCGCGCTGCAGGTGACCGACCTGCCGGTCGCGGTGCTGTTCATCCTGGCTCTCTCGTCGATCGGGGTCTACGGCATCGTATTGGCCGGTTGGGCGTCGGGCTCGACGTATCCCCTGCTGGGCGGGGTGCGCTCCACCGCGCAGGTGATCTCCTACGAGGTCGCGATGGGGTTGTCGTTCGCCACGGTGTTCCTTTACGCCGGGACGATGTCGACGTCCCAGATCGTGTCGGCCCAAGACCGAGTCTGGTTTATCTTCCTGCTGCTGCCGTCGTTCTCGGTGTACCTGGTGTCCATGGTCGGCGAGACCAACCGCGCCCCGTTCGACCTGCCCGAGGCCGAGGGCGAGCTGGTCGCCGGCTTCCACACCGAGTACTCGTCGCTGAGCTTCGCGCTGTTCTACCTGGCCGAGTACATCAACATGACCACGGTGTCGGCGTTGGCCGGCACGCTGTTCCTCGGCGGCTGGCACGCGCCGTGGCCGCTGAACATGTGGCCCGGCGCCAACAGCGGCTGGTGGCCGCTGCTGTGGTTCACCGCCAAGGTGTGGCTGTTCCTTTTCGTCTACATCTGGCTGCGGGGCACGCTGCCACGGCTGCGCTACGACCAATTCATGGCGCTGGGCTGGAAGATCCTCATCCCGGTGTCGCTGATCTGGGCGCTGATCGCCGCGGGGATCCGCACGCTGCGCGACCAGGGTTATCCGCACTGGACGCCGGTGCTGGTGATCGCCAGCCTCGTCGTCACCGCAGCACTGCTGCTCATCCTGCGAAAACCCTTCGGCAGCAAACGGAGTCAGAAGAAGCGCCACGAACCGCCGGTAAAGGCAGAGCTCTTCGAGCCGGCATACCCAACGCCGCCGCTGCCCGGCCAGCCGCTGGTGCCGGCGACCAAGGAGGCTGCTAATGGCTAAATTCCTCAGTTCCCTCGCCGGATTCGGCGTGACGTTCGGGACCATGTTCAAACGGCCGGTGACCGAGGAGTACCCGGAGAAGCCGGGCCCGGTGGCGCCCCGCTACCACGGCCGCCATCAGCTGAACCGCTACGACGACGGCCTGGAGAAGTGCATCGGCTGCGAGCTGTGTGCGTGGTCGTGCCCGGCGGACGCGATCTACGTCGAGGGCGACGACAACACCGAAGAGGCAAGGTTTTCGCCGGGCGAACGCTATGGCCGCGTCTATCAGATCAACTATCTGCGCTGCATCGGATGCGGGCTGTGCGTCGAAGCCTGTCCCACCCGCGCGTTGACGATGACCAACCACTACGAGATGGCCGACGACAACCGCGCTGACCTGATCTACGAAAAGGACCGCCTGCTGGCTCCGTTGCAGGAGGGTATGACCGCGGCACCGCACCCCAGAGCCGAAGGGGCCACCGACGCCGACTACTACCGCGGCAACGTGACGTCAGAAGGCCTGCGCGACAAGCAGAATCCGGACGCCACCCCATGACCACTCTGCTGGCCACGGACCTTGCCGCTGACGCGATTACCCGAACCTCCACCGGTGAGGCGGTGACGTTCTATTTGCTGGGCGCACTGGCGTTGATCGGGGCGGCGGGGGTGGTGATGGCCGCCAACGCGGTCTACTCCGCGATGTTTCTGGCGATGACGATGATCATCCTGGCGGTGTTCTACATGATCGAAGACGCGCTATTCCTCGGCGTGGTCCAGATCGTGGTCTACACCGGCGCGGTGATGATGCTGTTCCTGTTCGTGCTCATGCTGATCGGCGTGGACTCAGCGGAGTCCCTGGTCGAGACGCTGCGCGGCCAACGGGTCGCGGCGGTGATCGTTGGTCTCGGATTCGGGATTCTGCTCATCGCCGGCATCGGCACCGTCACCACCGGCACCTACGGCGCGCTGACACAAGCCAACGCCGGCGGCTACGTCGAGGGTTTGGCGGTGCTGATCTTCTCCCGCTACCTGTGGGCGTTCGAACTGACCAGCGCACTGCTGATCACCGCCGCCATCGGCGCGATGATTCTGGCGCACCGGGAGCGCTTCGAGCGCCGCAAGACCCAGCGGGAGCTGTCGGTCGAACGATTCCGTCCCGGCGGCCACCCCACCCCGCTACCCGGACCAGGTGTCTTCGCCCGGCACAACGCGGTTGACACCGCAGCACTGTTGCCCGACGGCTCCTACTCCCGGATGTCGGTGCCACAGGTGCTCGAGCCGCGAACGGTCGAAGGCTTGGAAGTACCCACCGGCGGTGGTGCCCATGGTTCCAACGGTTCTCAGAACGGTGCGTCATGAATCCGCAGAACTACCTCTACCTGTCGGCGCTGCTGTTCACCATCGGAGCCGCCGGTGTGCTGTTGCGCCGCAACGCCATCGTGATGTTCATGTGCGTCGAGCTGATGCTCAACGCGGTCAACCTGGCGTTCGTCACCTTCGCCCGGATGCATGGTCGCCTGGACGGCCAGATGGTGGCGTTCTTCACCATGGTCGTCGCCGCCTGCGAAGTCGTCGTGGGCCTGGCCATCATCATGACGATTTTCCGTACCCGCAGATCGGCCTCGGTCGACGAAGCCAACCTGCTCAAGGGCTGAACCGATGACCCACTTCACCTGGCTGGTCGTGGCTCTTCCCGCGGCTGGCGCCGCGATACTGCTGCTCGGCGGCAGGCGCACCGACCCGTGGGGACACCTGCTCGGCTGCGCGACCGCGCTGGCAGCGTTCGGCGTCGGTCTGGAGCTGCTCGCCGACCTGCTCGGCCGGCACGGCGACGCACGCACCATCAGCCAGAACCTGTTCAGCTGGGTCCCGGTCGGCGGCCTGCAAGTCGACTTCGGTCTGCAGGTGGACCAGTTGTCGATCTGCTTCGTGCTGCTGATCACCGGCGTCGGTTCGCTGATTCACATCTACTCGGTCGGCTACATGGCCCACGACCCCGATCGCCGCCGGTTTTTCGCTTATCTCAACCTGTTCCTCGCGGCCATGCTGTTGCTGGTGGTAGCCGACAACTACCTGGTCCTCTACACCGGTTGGGAAGGCGTGGGCCTGGCGTCCTACCTGCTGATCGGCTTCTGGTATCACAAGCCCACCGCGGCCACCGCGGCCAAGAAGGCGTTCGTGATGAACCGGGTCGGGGACGCCGGACTGGCGCTGGCGATTTTCGTCATCTTCAGCAACTTCGGCACGGTGTCGTTCTCCGGGGTGTTCGGTCAAGCGCCGGGCGCCGGACGCGCTGCGCTGACCGCGATCGGGTTGCTGCTGCTGTTGGGCGCCTGCGCCAAGTCCGCGCAGGTCCCGCTGCAGGCCTGGCTCGGTGACGCGATGGAGGGTCCCACCCCGGTGTCCGCGCTGATCCACGCCGCCACCATGGTGACCGCCGGTGTGTATCTGATCGTGCGGTCCAACCCGCTGTACAACCTGGCGCCCGACGCCCAACTGGCCGTGGTCATCGTCGGCGCCGTCACACTGCTGTTCGGCGCGATCATCGGCTGCGCAAAGGACGACATCAAACGCGCGCTGGCAGCATCGACGATCAGCCAGATCGGCTACATGGTGCTGGCCGCCGGCCTGGGCCCGGCCGGCTACGCCTTTGCGATCCTGCATCTGCTGACCCATGGTTTCTTCAAAGCCGGTTTGTTCCTCGGCTCCGGCGCGGTTATCCACGCGATGGACGACGAGCAGGACATGCGCCATTACGGCGGGCTGCGTGCCGCGCTGCCGATCACCTTCGCGACGTTCGGGCTCGGATACCTGGCGATCATCGGAGTGCCTCCGTTCGCCGGCTACTTCTCCAAGGACGCCATCATCGAAGCCGCGCTGGGAGAAGGCGGAGTCCGCGGCTACCTGTTGGGCGGGGCCGCCCTCCTGGGCGCCGGGATCACCGCGTTCTACATGACGCGGGTCATGCTGATGACGTTCTTCGGTGAAAAGCGTTGGGCCGCAGATGCGCATCCGCATGAGGCACCTGCGGTGATGACTTGGCCGATGATCCTGCTGGCCGTCGGATCGGTATTCTCCGGTGGCCTGCTGGCCGCCGGCGGCACCCTGCGGCACTGGCTGGAACCGGTGGTCCACTTCGAGGAAGGCTCGCATGTGTGGCCGACCTGGGCGTTCACCGTCGTCACAATCGGCGTCGTCGCGGTCGGGATCGGCGTGGCCGTCCTGCTCTATGGCCTGCGCAGGGTGCCCGACACCGCGCCCGAGGACGTGTCGGTGCTGACCGTCGCCGCCCGCAGGGATCTCTACGGCGACGCTTTCAACGAGGAGGTGTTCATGCGACCCAGTGGGCAACTGACCCACGCGCTGGTCGAATTCGACAACCAAGCCGTCGACGGCTCGGTCAATGCGCTGGCGGCGCTGGTGAGCCGGACCTCGGACCGGCTGCGCGGATTGCAGACCGGGTTCGCGCGCAACTATGCGCTGTCGATGTTCCTGGGCGCGGCGTTGGTGGCCGCGTCAATCCTGGCGGTGCAACTGTGGTGATCCACCGATGAACACTTTCCCGTGGCTTTCCGTGCTGTGGCTGGTGCCATTGGCCGGTGCCGTGGCCATCATCGTGATGCCGCCCGGGTGGCGGCAATTCGCCAAATGGCTCGGCCTGGCCGTCTCGGTGGCCGTGCTCGTGGTGTCGATCCTGATCGCGGTCGAGTTCAAGACCGGAGGCCCGACTTACCAGTTCATCGAATCCCACCGCTGGATACCGGCATTCGGCGCCGGCTACACCCTCGGTGTCGACGGCATCGCGCTGGTGCTGGTGCTGCTGACCACGATCCTGATACCGCTGTTGCTGGTGGCCGGCTGGAACGACGGTGGCGAGCGCTCGCGCGGTACCCAGGCATACGTCGCGCTGACGCTGACCATCGAGTCGATGGTGCTGATTTCGGTGATCTCGCTGGACGTGTTGCTGTTCTACGTGTTCTTCGAGGCGATGCTCATCCCGATGTATTTCCTCATCGGTGGCTTCGGCGGCGGCGCCCAGCGATCCCGTGCGGCGGTGAAGTTCTTGTTGTACAACCTGTTCGGCGGCCTGATCATGCTGGCCGCCGTGATCGGGTTGTACGTGGTTACCGCTCAGCATGGTTCGGGGACATTCGACTTCCGTCATATCGTCGCCGCCGTCTCGTCGGGTTCGCTCGGCGCCTCCCCGGCAGTGCTCAAAGCGCTGTTCCTGGGCTTCATGTTCGCCTTCGCGATCAAGGCTCCGCTGTGGCCGTTCCATCGGTGGCTGCCTGACGCCGCGGTGGAATCAACACCCGCGACGGCGGTGCTGATCACGGCGGTGATGGACAAGGTCGGCACGTTCGGCATGCTGCGCTACTGCTTGCAGTTGTTCCCTGACGCCTCAACGTATTTCCGACCGCTGATCGTGGTGTTGGCGGTCATCGGGGTCATCTACGGCGCGATCGTGGCGATCGGCCAGACCGACATCATGCGGCTGATCGCCTACACATCGATCTCGCACTTCGGCTTCATCATCCTCGGCATCTTCGTGATGACCACCCAAGGCCAGAGCGGGTCGACGCTGTACATGCTCAACCACGGCATATCCACCGCCGCGTTGTTCCTGATCGCCGGATTCCTGACCTCCCGGCGCGGCACCCGGTCGATCGCCGCGTACGGCGGTGTCCAGAAGGTGGCGCCGGTGCTGGCCGGGACGTTCCTGGTCGCAGGCCTGGCCACGCTGTCGCTGCCCGGGCTGGCGCCATTCATCAGCGAATTCCTGGTGCTGATCGGCGCATACACCCGTTACTGGCTGGCAGCCGCGTTCGGGGTCACCGCGCTGGTGCTGTCGTCGATCTACATTTTGTGGCTGTACCAGCGGGTGATGACCGGCCCCGTCACAGACGGCAACGAGCGGATCCGCGACCTGGTGCCGCGCGAAATCGTGGTCGTCGCACCGCTCATGGCGCTGCTCCTGGTGCTCGGGGTGTACCCGAAGCCGGTGCTGGACATCATCAATCCTGCGGTGGGGAACACCATGGCCACCATCGGCCAGCATGACCCCGCACCGAGCGTGCGGCCCGGCGTCGCGCACCTACCGGGGACGGCGGAAGGACCACGCCGATGACGTCTGTTCCTATGCCCACGCCCAGCGTCGAATATGGGCTGCTGTCACCGATACTCATCGTCTTCGGTGTTGCCGTGGTCGGGGTGCTGGTGGAGGCGTTCCTGCCCCGACGAGCCCGCTACGGCGCCCAGGTTCTCATCGCGATCGGCGGACTGATCGCCGCATTCGTCGCGGTCGTCATCGTCGGCAGGGAGCTCCGACCGCCCGGCCGCACCGCGGTGCTGCAGGCGCTGGCCATCGACGGCCCCACCCTGGTGTTGCAGGGCACCATCCTGCTGGTGGCTGTGCTGGCGGTGATCTTCATCGCCGAACGGCGTGACGGCGCGAACGCCGCCACCGGCCCGGGCGCAGCGACCGCCACGGCCCACATCGCTGCCGGGCTGGACTCCTTCACTCCGCAAGCCTCTGCGGTGCCCGACAGCGCGGCCGAGCATCAGGCGATCCGCGCCGGGGTGAGACAGACCGAGCTCTTCCCGCTGACGATGCTGGCCGTCGGCGGCATGCTGGTCTTCCCGGCTGCCAACGACTTGCTGACGATGTTCGTCGCGCTGGAAGTCTTGTCGCTGCCGCTGTACCTGCTGTGTGGGCTGGCTCGTCACCGCCGCTTGCTGTCTCAGGAAGCAGCGGTCAAATACTTTCTGCTAGGCGCATTCTCGTCGGCGTTCTTCCTCTACGGCGTTGCACTGCTGTATGGCGCGACGGGCACACTGTCGTTGCCCGGTATCGCCGATGCGCTGCTGTTCAACCCCAACGACTCGACGGCGTTGATCGGCGTCGCCCTGTTGGCGGTCGGCCTGTTGTTCAAGGTCGGCGCGGTCCCGTTCCATTCGTGGATTCCCGACGTCTACCAGGGTGCGCCGACTCCGATCACCGGGTTCATGGCCGCCGCCACCAAGGTCGCGGCGTTCGGCGCGCTACTGCGGGTTTTCTACGTGGCGCTCCCGCCGCTGCATAACGAGTGGCGGCCTGTGCTGTGGGCGATCTCCATCCTCACCATGGCGGTCGGCACCGTCACCGCGGTGAACCAAACCGATGTCAAACGGATGTTGGCGTACTCGTCGATCGCACACGTCGGCTTCATCCTCACCGGTGTCATCGCGGCCAACCCGGCGGGTCTCGCGTCGACGATGTTCTACCTGGTCGCCTACAGCTTCAGCACCGTGGGTGCGTTCGCGGTGGTCGGCCTGATCCGCAACTCTGACGGCGACGAAGACGCCACCATGTCCCACTGGGCCGGTTTGGGCCAACGCTATCCCATTGTGGCCCTGCTATTTTCGATGTTCTTGCTCGCGTTCGCCGGTATCCCATTGACCAGCGGGTTCGTCAGCAAGTTCGCGGTGTTCCAGGCGGCGGCCAAGGGCGGGGCGGTGCCGTTGGTCATCATCGGTGTGATCGCCAGTGGGGTGGCGGCCTACTTCTACGTACGGGTGATCGTGCTGATGTTCTTCACCGAGCCGCACGCCGGTCAGGTGCAGGTCGTGATGCCCAGCTTCTGGAGTAAAGCGGCGATCGCGGTGTGCGCAGTGGTCACTATCGGCCTGGGCGTGTTCCCGCAGCCGCTGCTCGACCTTGTCAACCAGGCCGCGCAGTTCGTGAGATGACGCAGCCGCTGGTTCTCAGCGACGACGCGGGCCCGGTTCGGGTGCTCACCATGAACCGCCCCGATGCGCGGAACGCTCTGAACAGCAACCTGATCGAGGCTCTCTACGCTGCGCTGGGTAACGCCGACGCTGACCGGTCGGTGCGGGCGGTGGTGCTCACCGGCGTCGACCCCGCTTTCTGCGCCGGCATTGATCTGAAGCAGGCCCAACGGGAGGGCCAGGCGTATTTCGACCGGTACCAAACGCATAACTGCATCGCCCGGGTCGCCGAAATGGCAACACCGGTCGTCGGCGCGATCAACGGCCCGGTGTTCACCGGCGGACTGGAGATGGCGCTGGGCTGCGACTTCCTCATCGCCTCGCAACGTGCCGTTTTCGCCGATACCCATGCCAGGGTCGGCATCCTGCCCGGCGGAGGTATGACGGCCCGGCTCCCGCAACTCGTCGGCGGGGCCATGGCACGGCGGCTGTCGATGACCGGCGAAGTCGTCAACGCCGCACGCGCCGAGCGGATCGGGCTGGTCACCGAAGTCGTCACGCATGATCGGTTGCTGCCGCGGGCCGTTGAGCTGGCCAGCCAGATCGCTGAGGTACCGGCGCCAATCATGGCCGGTCTCAAGGAAATCTACGTGACCGGCTCGGCGGCGGTCACCGGTCCGGCGCTGGCCGCCGAACAGGACATCGCCGGTGCTCAAGAGCTGGACCGCGATGGACTTGGAGCCCGCTACGCCGAGATCGCCGAGCGCAACCGCCGCCAGATCCGGCCTCAGTCTTAGCGGAGCAGCGGACTGTAGTCGGTCGGCGGGTCGACGAGGTTCATCGAGCGGTAGAGCTTCTCGGTAACCGCCGAGCTGTTCTCCGCGGCACTCAACACCGCCTCGCGGAAGTCCAGAATTTCTTTCGCCGCAGAATGCGCAGGGTCTGCATTGGCCAAGTAGAGATCGTTGAAACCCGGCCAGTAGGGCTGAGCCGTTAGGTTTTGGAGCCCGCCAAGACGAGATCGCCGAATGCAACCGCCGCGAGGTCCGGCCTCAAGACGCTGAGTTCCTCGAGTTCCTCGTCAGCGCGCCGCTCCACCAGCAAAGGAATGAAATCGCGTACCCGGCTGCTTTGGAGCCGTGCATAAGCGTGCTGTACTACGGCACTGACGTGATCGTGCGGAAGAGCTGTGTATTTCTTGGCGAGGCGACGCTCGACGTCGCCAATCAACACCCGCTCCTCTTGAGGCACCCCGATATTGTTACCGCCATCCTGACAGTGGTCAAGATGCGTGGCGTAAACGGATTGTTGTGTAAATCGTTGGAGAAAAAGACTTTTGCAACAACGGCACCGGGAGTATAGTGCGCGTGGGCCCGCGCGCCGGACCAGGGTGGTTTGGGCCTCATCAGCGTTTGCAGGCCGCGCCCAACATGTCGGCGCCAGCAACGACCTCGAGATCCTAGCTCCGCAGAAACGGCCGAGTGGCCAGCAAGTACACCGCAAACACGGCGAGCGGAGCCAGCAACGGCAACCAGGGCAGCTGCAGCGGAAATGCCGTGGCGACCAGGCCGGCGAACGCGAATCCCACGGCTCCGATCAGCGTTGCTCCGCTGACTCCGTCGAGCCCGGCTTCGCTGCCGGCCGCGTGCCGCAGCACCAGGTAGACGGCCGCCGACAATCCGGACACCGCGGCCAGCGTCGCCACAGGATTGGACAGCACGATCACCCCTACCGTGACCAGCACAGCAAGCGTGGCGACCGGGCGAAACAGGGTTCCGGCCACCACCGCGACCATCGCGGACGTCGCCGCGATGAGCGCCGGGCCGTGAGATCCGATCCCCACGACTGCCACCATCAGCACGCCACAGGCCATCGACAAGATGCCCGCCGCCTGCTGCCCGCCGAATCTCATGATCGGCGTCCCGTCACCGGCCGGCGGCGATCGGGCATCACACGCATCGATTGGTCCAGGGTGCGGTCAGCCTGCCAGGCCACGACGTCGACACCGACGGTGCCCATGTCGCGATACATCGCGGACCGCTGCAACGTCCACATCCGGTCCACCAGCGGGTCCTGCTGAGCTGCGAACGGGGCGCCCTGCAGAACATCGACAGCCACCACAACGTGGCCTCGTCTGCGCAAATCGATCAGTGAGAGCGCAAACTCGGTATCGAGCAGCGTGGAGAACGCGACGACGATCGCGCCCGGCGGAATCGCGGCACGTGGCGCCAATGTCCCAGTGGTGGTTTCGAATTCGTCACCGACGGCAAGCACGGTATCGAGCACCCGATAGAACTGACGCTGCCCGATTTCGGCGCCGAGCCAGCGCGGCCGGCGGCCGCCGAGCGCGACGATGCCGGCCCGATCGCCGTTGCGCAGCGCGGTCTGCACCACCTGGGCGGCACCGCGCACGGTCCGCTCGGTGGATTCCGTCGCCGGGCCGGCCGGCTGCGGATAGCCGTCGACGAGTACCACCACGTCGGCGGACCGGTCGGTCAACCGCTGGGTCACATGCAGGCGGCCGCGGCGGGCGCTGACCGGCCAGTTGACGGTGCGCAGCTGGTCACCGGGCACATAGGCGCGAATGTCGGCGTACTCGACGCCGCGGCCGATGTGTCGGGTCAGGTGGGTACCCAGCCGATCGAGCAGCTCGGTCTGTGGCAGCGCCGTCGCTTGCGGTGGCGTCACCGGAAACACCGTCACATCGGCTGCGTCGACGGTCCCCGTCCCGATCAACAGCCCGCCATGCGCAACGGCCTCGACCGTGGCCCGGATGGGATATCGGCCCCAACGTTCGGCTGTGGTGGCCACCGTCTGCCGGTGACGAGATGTCCGATCGATAACGTCGAGTCGCATCCCGTCGACCGCTGACACCGTGAGTTCCACTGCAACACCGAATGTTTCAGTCGTAGCCCAGACGGTCAGCTGCTCCTGCTCAGTTTCGAAGCATCGCTGCGAACCCGGTTCTGCGTGCACGTTGACCTTTGGCATTGGTCGCTGCCAGCTGATTGAACACAACACACCAAGCAGCGGCGCCGCGAAGGCAATCAACTGCCAGCGCGATCCGATCAACGCGACGGCCAGCGCCAGTGCGGCACAGGTCGCGATTGCACGCGTCAATGCCGATGCGCGCCAGTGTAATTGGACTTCCCGGATCTCGATCACATCGTTGCGTCGCTTACTGCGAACCGGCGCCCGTTCGCGGAACCGGCAACCGCCGTAGCAGATCCTCGACGATGTCGGAGCCTTGAATCTTTCGTACCCACATTTCCGGCCGCAGGGTGATCCGATGCGCCACCGCGGGGGTGGCGAGCGCCTTGATGTCTTCGGGTATCACGTAATCGCGGCCAAGCAGCAGGGCACGGGCGCGGGCGAGCTGGACCAGATCGAGTTCTGCACGGGGGCTGGCGCCCACCGCCACCTGGGGATGGTGTCGGCTCGCGGCGGCCAGCGAGACGACGTAGTGCAAGACGTCCTCGTGGACGCTCACCTGTTCGACCGACTCGCGCATCGCCACCAGATCATGCGCGTCGACGACCTGATTGACTATCGGCTCGGCCGACCCGCGATCCAGGCGGCGGCGCAGCATGGAGGTCTCGTCGTGCTCGGAGAGGTAGCGAAGTTCGAGCCGTATCGCGAACCGGTCCAGCTGCGCCTCCGGTAACGGGTAGGTGCCTTCGTATTCGATCGGGTTGTCGGTGGCTAATACGATGAACGGTATTGGCAGGCGGTGCGTTTCGCCGTCGATGCTCACTTGGCGCTCAGCCATCGCCTCCAGTAAAGCCGCCTGGGTCTTCGGCGGTGTCCGGTTGATTTCGTCGGCAAGCAGCAGGTTGGTGAAGATCGGCCCCCGACGAAACTCGAAACGACCCGATTGCATGTCGTAAACCGTCGAACCGAGCAGGTCCGCCGGCAACAGGTCGGGGGTGAACTGCACGCGGGTGAAGTCCAGCCCGAGCGCCGCGGCGAAGGACCGCGCAATCAGCGTCTTGCCCAGGCCAGGCAGGTCTTCGATGAGAACGTGCCCGCGGGCGAGCACGGTGGTGAGGATGAGGGTGAGCGCGGCTCGCTTCCCCACCACGACGCGTTCGATTTCGTCGAGCACCGCCTCGCACCGGGCCGTGGTGACCTCAGCCGGCATCGTCATACCGCCTCCAACCTTTCCAGAATTTCCGCGAGCGTCGCTCGGCCCGGTCCGGGTTCGCGCGCACCGGTCTGCGCGACGTTGTTGGGATCCACCCACGCCCACAGTTGCGGCCCGAAAAGCATTTGCCCGGTGGCATCAAACGCTGCCGGGTCTTTGGCCTGGTGTTGGCCGGTCGTGATGGCGAAGCGCCGGGCCAGCATCGGACGCAGGTGCCGGTCCCAATCGGCTCGAGTGGATTCCGACCGGTGGATCAGCGTCTCAGTTCGAGACAGCCAACTACGCAGCGACTCCTCAAGGGCGTTCGGGGCCGCGGCCGGCGGCGGTTCAACGCCGTGGCCCAGGACCTGGCGCACATTGACCAATGCGAACAGCGCCGCGGCACCGGCTGCCCAGAGCACAAACCGACGATCGTGCAGCGATAGCGCAGCCAGCTCCGCACTCAATATGACGAAAACACCCAGGGCGACCAGCCTTTTCATACCACGCTCCGCAATTCCGCGAGAACCAACTGCAGCACGCCTACTGCGCTTTCGCGATGCGCCTCACTCATCACATGTGGACTGAACCGGGCCTCTTCGAACAAGTTCACCAACTCGCTGGCGTTATCGACGTGCAGCGCACGGTGTTCGACGGCCCGGGCCAGCACCTCCGTCGGGGTATCGAAGTCCTGCGGGACGGCTCCGGGAACATGCGTCAGTTCACCTTCCATCGCCGCGTAGCACGCGATGATCGCCTCCCGCGGTTCGCGGCTGAGGTCTCCGATTTCGGCCAATCCGATTTCGGCTGCCCGCACCAGCGACTCGGATTTGCCCGTGGGCGTCGGCGGTCCCAACGGTTCGGCAGCGACGATTTGGAGTTTCGCGCTGCGCGGCCGTCTGCGGAAGGCGACAACCGTGCCCGCGACGGTCAGCAGCAGCATAATGACTGTGCCCGCCATGAGGTAGCCCACCACGTCGCCGTCACCACCCACCTCGCGCGGATCGGCTGGTGGTCTGGTGCCGGTTCCCGGCGGCGGGGTGGTTGGTGCTGTCCCGCCCGGCGGTTGGCCGACCCCGCGCGGCCCGATTAACCGGGTCAGCAGCCACACCATCAGCAGCCATGCGACAAGGACCCCAAATCCCATCAGGAGTACCCGCCAACTGGGCCGGCCGATGCCGCCGCCAAACCTTCCTTCGGGCAGGCCTGCGCTGGCGGCCGCCGTGCGGGGATCGCGCGACCGGGTGATGACCGCGAAGGCGACGATCACAAGCGTCACGCCGAGCAGCGCGACAATGAACGCCAGCGACGTTGGATTGTCGGTGTCCGGCTGGCGTTGCGGACGCTCGACGCCGGGCAGATATCCGCGCAAGGACGCAGCAACGAGAATCAACAGCACGATCACGGCGACCACGCGGCCTGTCGCCTTCTCAAACATTGGCACACCACTCGACCGGTTGCCTGCCGCTGTTGCGGCATTCCGTTTGCTCATCCTGGCACGTAGCCCACCCGCGTTGCCAGCGATCGCCGCAGCTAGTTGCACTCCGCGATCTCGGCGAGCCGGTCGAGGGATGCCCGAAGCCGGTCCGGTGTCGTATTGCGGGCGCGGGGCAGGCGATTGTTGTCGGTCAATCGCGACCAGTCATACGTGTGGGTAACCCGGGTGCGGGTTCCGGCCAGGGGTTCGAGCTCCCAGCGCCACAGATGTCCCGGCGGTCGTCGACCCGGTTCCGATGGGAGCCAGGCGATGCGACGACCTTCCTCGAACTCCACGATGTGATTCTCGCGGATACTGCCCATGGTCAGGGTCATGGTGAAGACCTCTCCGAGGCTGCGGACACGTTGTCCGGGCAGGGCTTCGGCGAGGTTGTCATTACCGTCCCAGAGCGGCTGTTGGGATGGATCGGCGATGAGCTCGAAGATCCGATTGGGGCTGGCCGCGATCTCGCGGCTTGCACTCACCACTCGAGGGACGTCGGTGTCGTCGGCCATGGCCTATCGAAGCATTGGGCCCGTAGAAAACGGAAACCGTTTTGGTGGCGTGGGTGTTGTGGCGATGATTGGGGAAGCCCAGCCGCCTCCCCAATCACCGCGTCGCCGGTATTGCCATAGAGACGAGCCAGATGCGGGCAGGGTTCAGAGCCGGCGATACGGCGTGAGGTAAGGCGGCAACGGGACGGCAGAGTCCAGGTCATCGACGGGCACGGGTGTGCCCGCTGTCAGGGTCAGCGGCACGACCCCGGCCCAGTACGGCAGTGCCGTGTCCTCCTCGTCGTCGACCGGTCCCCCGTCACGCGCCTTGGCGGAGACCTCGACGAGATCCAGCGCAAGCACGGCTGTGGCCGCGAGTTCGCGGGCATTGGGAGGTCTGCTATCAGCGGACCGGCCGGTCGCGACGTGATCGAGCACGGCCGCTAGCGCGCGCAGTTTCTCGCCACGGTCTTGCACCAGGCGCGCGCTGCCGACCACGACGACCGACCGGTATTTCAGTGAATGATGCAACGCGGCGCGGGCCAGCACCAGGCCGTCCACCAGGGTGACCGTGACGCAGACCGGCAGCCCCTCCGCGGACGCCGCGGCAGCGAGCATCGGGCCACTGCCGGTGGATCCGTGCAGGTACAAGATTTCGCCCAGCCGCGCGTGGGTCGTCGGTAACACCACCGGTCGACCGGCATTGAGGTAGCCGACGTGA
Organism: uncultured Actinomycetota bacterium; assembly: GCA_963751315.1. Taxonomy (GTDB): domain Bacteria; phylum Actinomycetota; class Actinomycetes; order Mycobacteriales; family Mycobacteriaceae; genus Mycobacterium. The sequence continues at coordinate 61,706 of CAVVUH010000022.1, forward strand.
CAGATCAGGGCCTCGTCGAGGATGCCATGGACGGTCGCGCGATCGTAGCGGGCGCGCTCGCGATACCGGGTGGGCACAGTCCGTGATGTGGGCGGATATGCCTGGCCCACGTTCCGCGGTGAGTTCGCTGGCGACGCCACCGTTGCCTCCACTTTTGTACTAGTGCATAATTATCTACGTGCCAGAACAATACACGATTCAGGGTGCGGGTGCGGAGGCGATCGCCAGCAACGTCGAGGAGGCCATTTCTGCAGGCGCCCTGGCGCCCGGCGGCGAGCTACCCCCGATCAGGGAGCTGGCCGGCCAACTCGGCGTCAACGCCAACACGGTTGCCGCCGCCTACCGCTTGCTGCGCGAACGCGGTGCCGTCGAGACCGCGGGTCGACGCGGCACCCGGGTGCGGGACCGGCCGGCGACCACCCCCCGCTCGCTGCGCGGGCTTGCCGTCCCGCGCGGCGTGCGAGACCTTTCCACCGGCAACCCGGATCCGGCGCTGCTGCCAATCGCCGCCGCACAACTTCCGCGCGCCGGCTCGCGGCGACGGGCCCCGCTGCTGTACGGGGAACCCGCAATCTCCCCCGAGCTGGCCGAGCACGCCCGGGCGTCGCTGACTGCCGACGGCGTTCCGACGGAGCACCTCACCGTGACCGCCGGGGCTCTCGACGGCATCGAACGCGTCCTGAATGCCCACCTGCGGCCCGGCGACCGGGTGGCGGTCGAGGATCCGGGGTGGGCCAATCTGCTGGATCTGCTTGCTGCGTTAGGTCTTTCGGTCGATCCGGTGCGGGTCGACGACGACGGGCCGCTGGCCGCCGATGTGGCACGGGCGCTGCACCGCGGCGTGCGGGCCGTCGTGGTGACCACGCGCGCGCAGAATCCCACCGGCGCCGCCGTCTCGGCTGCGCGCGCGAGCGAGCTGCGTGCGCTGCTGGCCGACGATGGCGACGTGCTGCTCATCGAGGATGACCATTGCGCGGGGATCGCCGGCACACCGCTGCACGCCTTGGCCGGGACGACGCAGCACTGGGCGTTCGTGCGGTCGGCAGCCAAGGCATACGGCCCCGACCTGAGGCTGGCACTGCTGGCCGGCGACCAGCGCACGGTTGAGCGAGTGCACGGGCGGCTACGCCTGGGGCCGGGTTGGATCAGTTACGTGCTGCAGGACCTCGCCGTCAGCTTGTGGCGCGACAAGGCAGCAACACACCTGGTGCACAAGGCAGAAGCCGCCTACACCCGCAACCGCACCCTGCTGCTCGCGGCGCTGGCCGACCGGGGTGTGACGTCGCACGGCAGATCCGGCCTCAACGTCTGGATTCCGGTGCCCGACGAAACCGTGGCGATTACCCGGCTGCTGGGCGCGGGCTGGGCGGCGGCGCCGGGAACACGGTTCAGGATCGGCACACCGCCGGGACTGCGGATCACCGTCTCCAGCCTCGATGCCACCGAAATCGACCCACTCGCCGACGCAGTCACCGAGGCAATACACGCCGTCGGTCGGGCCAGCGTGTGAGTCCGCCGTGCAGGTCCCCACTGAAGACCGTGACGGCATGGCCGATTAGTACGACGTCATCGCCTTCTAACCTGGTTATCCACAGTCGCCATTTGATCCACAGACCGAGCTTTGCGCCTTTGTTCAGGGCGGAATTGTCGGGTTGGTTCATACCGTCGAAGTATGGGTCCAGCAATCGGCACCGAGCAGGCACGGGAACGGATCAACGCCGCTCTCGATGCGATTGACGCCGCCCACGACGTGTTGCGTAATACGTCTTCGGATGTGCTGGGCAACAAGTTTCGCGTCGACGTCGCTGAGCGGTTGGAGAGCCAAGAGCGCACCAACCGCGGGCTGATGTATCGATTCTTCGGGGAGATCGCCGACCCGCCCGACGAGTCCGGGTCGATAGCAGCGATGCGATCGGCACTGTGGGCGCGACTCCACATCACTCCCAACGAAATCGCGCGTCGGTTCAAACTCGCAGCCCGGATTCGGCCGCGCCGGTCGTTGACCGGCCCGGCGGTGCCCCCGGAGTTGCCGCGGTTGGCGGCCGCAGTCCAGGCCGGCGCCATCGGTGAAGACCACATCCGGGCCGTATGCCGAGCAGTCGACGTACTCCCCGCCCGCGTCTCGCCCACCGACGTGACAACCGCCGAGCGCAAGCTGGTCGAACATGCAACCAAAGTCGACGCCGGCGTCGTGGTCAAAATTGGTCAACGCATCGCCGACTACCTCAATCCCGACGGTCTATTCAACGATGACGATCGGGCACGGCGCCGCGGGCTCTACCTCGGCCCGCAGGGGCCTGACGGCATGTCCCGGCTGTCCGGCTTGCTTGACCCCGAGGCTCGTGCCTACTTCGAGGCCATCGAGGCGGCGGTGCGACCCGGTCGCCACCTCCCCGACGGCAAAGCGGAAGAGCCCGAGGCGCGCGATGACCGCTCGCCCGCCCAACGCTGCCACGACGCGTTAAAGCTCGGCCTGGAGACCGCCATCGCTTCCGGTGGTCTCGGTGTGCATCGCGGCCACCCGGTCACCGTGGTCGTCACCACGACTTTGGCCGAACTAGACCGGGCCGCCCAAGCCGCCGTTGATTCGTCGGTCCCGATGCCACCGGCCGCGACGACCGGGGGTGGCTCGCGACTGCCGATGCGGGATCTGATCGGCATGGCCGCCAAGGCCATTCATTACCTTGCGGTGTTTGACGACCACACCGAACGGCCGCTGTACCTGGGCCGCCAAAAACGGGTTGCCACCGCAGACCAAAGGCTGATCTGCCACGCCCGCGACCGTGGCTGCACCCGTCCCAATTGTCTTGAATCGGGGTATCGCTGCGAGGTGCACCATTCACCGGACTGGGCCCGAGGCGGCCGCACCGACGCGGACAAGCTGTTCTTCGCGTGCGGCGGAGATCACGGCATGGCAAGCCGCGGTGAACTCCTCACCCGGGTCACTGACGGCGGGCGACTGGGCTGGACCGACGGCACCGGCCCACCCGAAATCAACCATGCCCACCATCCCGACGAACTGCTCCGCGGAGACCCGGACCCACCCAACGGCCAGGAGTGAGCCAACCGGTTAACCGGTAGCGTGGAGCCCAATGATCGGCGATCGTTGGAACGTAACGGACGACGAAGTCGCCCGGCACTATCCATGCGATGACCTCGTCCACGCGCCAACTCTGCGGGCGTGGCGCGGAATTACCGTGCACACAACGCCGGAGACGCTATGGCCGTGGGTTGGTCAGATCAGGCTCGCACCATATTCCTACGATTGGGTCGACAACCTCGGCCGTCGGTCACCGCAGCAACTGATGGGCCTGCCCGACCCCGTTGTCGGCGAGGCATTCAGCACTGCCGCAACCCGCCGCTTCGGGCGCATTCTCGCCGTCGAGCCGCCTAAGCACCTCACCGGTGAAATCATGGGTGCCCAGATCTCGTATGTCCTTGTGCCGGAGGGTCAGTCGACCCGGCTGCTGATGAAGCTCGTCACGGCCATGAGCCGCTGGTTGGCGCCCGGGCTCTCCGTCGGCGACCTGATCATGGCTCGCCGGCAACTGCTCAACCTCAAGCACCTAGCCGAACGATCTCAGGTGGTGGAACACTAACGCTGTGCCGCCGTATCGAGATGTCGCCGCGTTCAACGACCGTGCCGCCGGATACGACGAGGGCTGGCGGGGGCGACTGCACCACGAGATCGCGAACCGCACTGCCAGTCTCGCCGTGGCTACCGTCGCCGCTCCCGGTCGGGTCCTCGACCTGGGCTGCGGAACGGGCTATCTGCTGCGGACATTGGCAAGCTGCTATCCCGATGCCGAGCAACTTGTCGGTATCGACGCTGCTCCCGAGATGGTGAGGACGGCCGGCGCCACCGCCGGAGATGACCGGTTGGCATTCGCCGTCGGCGTCGCCGAACACATCGGCTACCCCGACGAGATGTTCGACCTGGTCGTCAGCACAACGTCGTTCGATCACTGGTCGGATCAGCAAGCGGGACTGAGCGAATGCGCCCGAGTGTTGCGTCGCGGTGGTCAGTTGGTGCTCGTCGACCAGTTCTCACGGTGGCGGGCGCCGACGCTGCTCACCAGCCGCCGTGGCAAAGCCCGGACCAGGGGCCGCGCCACCCGGTTGCTCTTGCGCGCCGGATTCAGCTCGCCGCGCTGGCATCGGCTACATGCGGTGATCATCAACGCGGTGACCGCGACGAAACCGGCTTAAGACTGGAACGAGCGGAAGCTGCCGTCGAGCACCTGCAGATGACCGATCGTTCGTCCCGTCACGACCTCCGGATCCACCAGCGCCAACTCCACAGCCGCCCGCGCGAATTCCTCCGCACTCGCCACCTCATCGAAACCGGGGGCGTAGTACGAAAGCCCCGGCGTCATAATCGGTTTCGATGGCGATAGGGCATTGACCGCGACGTTGTGGCCCTGCAGATCGTAGGCCGCACACCACGTCAGGTGCTCCAGCGCGGCTTTGGATCCGCCGTAGCCGGGCAGCACGCCGCCGCTGCGGTCGAGGTAGGGCCCGTCACCCGGTAGCCGGGAGGCGGCGGAGGTGACGTTGATGATCGAGCCGCTCTTCGCGGCGATCATGTCGGGGCAGACCAGCTGGATCAACTCGTAGGGTGCGAACACCGAGATCTCGAAGTGCCGCCGGTACGCGCCCAGCGGCGTCCCGAACAGCGGCGGCCAGCCGGGTTTGGCCGCGCCCGACGGCGCTTTGGCCGACTTGGCGCGCGTTTTGGAATCGGGGCCATCGGGGTCGCCTGGCTTCGGCGGGCGGCCGGGTGCGGTGAACGCCGCGTTGTTGACCAGAATCGTGATCGGGCCCAACGCATCTCGGGCCTGATCGACCAGCCGCGCGACATCGTCGCGGTCGAGCAGGTCGGCCCGGATAGCGACCGCGCGTCCGCCGGCCGATTCGATGTCGGCGACGGTCTCACCGATGGTCCCGGGCAGCCGCTCGTCCCAGACATTTTCGGTGCGCCCGCTCACCGCGACGGCCGCGCCCTCAGACGCCAGCGCCAAGGCGATCGCCCGGCCCAATCCGCGGCTGGCGCCGGTGACGATCGCGGCCCGGCCGTCCAGTCGTCCGGTCACCGGCCTGACCCTACATCGCGGGTGACGCCGTGCACGAGGATGGCGGTGGTCTGATCCACCCAGGCGTCGTCGAGTTGTTCGTCCGGGCGCAGCAGCAGCCGCAGCAACGTCGCTCCGCCGATCAGCTCGATCAGCCGGTCCGGGTCGACATCGCGGTGCACCTCACCGCGCTCCACGCCTTCGCTCAGTCGCGCCCGCACGGCGGTGAACAGACCCACAAAACGCGACATCACCCGGGCGTTGAGCTCGGAGTCGGCGCTCATGTCGGCGACCAGTCCGGGCAACGCGGCGCGCACCACCGGGGTGGTGAACACGTCGCGCGCGGCGGCGATCATCGCCCGCACGTCAGCCGCCATGTCGCCGGCCGGAGCCACCAGCGCCGTGGGCGCCACCGGAAACGCGGCCTCGTGCACAAGTTCGGCCTTGCTCGACCACCGGCGATACAGCGCGGTCTTCGTGGTTCCGGCACGTTCGGCCACCGCGGCCAAAGTGAGGTTCGAATAGCCGATTTGGACAAGCAGATCCGCGGTCGCCGTCAATATGGCAGCGTCGATACGCGGATCACGGGGCCGTCCGGCGCCCGGGGCCTTGTCAACCGAGGGTGGTTCTGCTTTCATAACGCTACCTAGCGTATCGTAATTGCCGCGAAGAAGTCTCAATGAAGGAGGCACCCGTGGCCAATGAACCTGTGCTCGACAAAGTCGACCGACTTCAGCGCTCCAGCCGCGACGTCACCACCCTGCCCGCGGTGATGTCGAAATGGCTGTCAACCGTCCTGCCCGGCGGAACGACACCACAGGTAACCGTCGAAAGCGGCGTGGACTCGACCGGCATGTCGTCGGAGACCATCATCCTCACCGCCGGCTGGGAGCAGGACGGCCAGCCGATGACACAGAAGCTGGTGGCCCGGGTGGCGCCCACCGCCGAGGACGTCCAGGTCTTCCCGACATATCGGCTTGACCACCAATTCGACGTGATACGGATGGTCGGCGAGCTGACCGACGTCCCGGTCCCGCGGGTGCGCTGGCTCGAACCGACCGGCGACGTCTTGGGGACACCGTTCTTCTTGATGGACTACGTCGAGGGCGAGGTACCGCCCGACGTCATGCCCTACACCTTCGGTGGCAACTGGTTTGCCGACGCGCCGCCCGAGCGTCAGCGCGAACTGCAGGATGCCACCGTCGGAGTGTTGGCATCGCTGCATTCAATCCCCAACGCCGACAAGACGTTTGATTTCCTCCTGGACAAAGGAGCAGGACAGCAGGGCGACACCGCGCTGCGCAGGCACTTCAACTGGGTACGGTCGTGGTACGACTTCGCGGTGCCTGACATCGGACGATCGCCGTTGCTGGAGCGGAGTTTCCGGTGGCTGGAAGACAACTGGCCGCAGCAGGTGGCCGCCACCGAGCCGGTGCTGTTGTGGGGCGACGCCCGGGTGGGCAACGTCTTGTACCGCGACTTTCGACCGGTGGCGGTGCTGGACTGGGAAATGGTGACGCTAGGTCCGCGTGAGCTCGATGTCGCATGGATGATTTTCGCGCACATGGTCTTTCAAGAGCTGGCAGGTCTGGCAACGCTGCCGGGCTTACCGGAGGTGATGCGTGAGGACGACATCCGCGAAACCTATCGGCAGCTCACCGGCGTCGTGGTGGGCGACCTGCACTGGTTCTACGTCTACTCGGGGGTGATGTGGGCCTGCGTGTTCATGCGCACCGGCGCGCGGCGAGTGCACTTCGGGGAGACCGAGAAACCTGACGACGTGGAGGCGTTGTTCTACCACTCGGGACTGATGAAACGTCTTATCGGAGAGGATCAGTAATGCTTGGACCGCTCGACGAGTACCCGGTACACCAGGTCCCCCAGCCGATCGCGTGGCCGGGTTCCTCGGACCGCAATTTCTACGATCGCTCCTACTTCAACGCCCACGACCGCACCGGGAACATCTTCGTGATCAGCGGAATCGGCTACTACCCCAACCTCGGGGTGAAGGACGCTTTCATGCTCATCCGGCGCGGTGATACCCAGACCGCGGTGCACCTTTCCGACGCCATCGATCAGGACCGGCTCAATCAGAACGTGAACGGTTATCGGATCGAGGTGATCGAGCCGCTGCACAAGCTGCGGTTGATCCTCGACGAAACCGAAGGAATCGCAGCCGATCTCATCTGGGAGGGTCTGTTCGACGTCGTCCAGGAGCAGCCGCACATTCTGCGCTCGGGTAACCGGGTCACGCTAAACGCGCAGCGATTCGCCCAACTCGGCAGCTGGAGCGGCCGGATTGCGATCGACGGCCAAGAGATCGCCGTTGACCCCGCCACCTGGATCGGTAGCCGCGACCGGTCCTGGGGCATCAGGCCGATCGGCGAACCCGAACCCGCCGGCCGGCCCGCCGACCCGCCGTTCGAGGGCATGTGGTGGCTTTACGTTCCGATGGCGTTCGACGACTTCGCGGTGGTGCTCATCATCCAGGAGGAGCCCAACGGATTCCGTTCGCTCAACGACTGCACCCGAATCTGGCGCGACGGCCGGGTGGAGCAGTTGGGCTGGCCGCGGGTCAAGATTCACTACCGGTCCGGCACCCGCATCCCGACCGGCGCGACGATCGACGCCACCGCCCCCGATGGCACCCCCGTCCACTTCGACGTGGAATCCAAGCTGCCGGTGCCCATCCATGTCGGCGGCGGCTACGGCGGTGATTCGGACTGGCTGCACGGCATGTGGAAGGGCGAGAAGTTCGTCGAGCGGCTGAGTTACAACATGACCGACCCGGCGATCATCGGGCGATCCGGCTTCGGCGTCATCGACCATGTGGGCCGCGCGGTGTGCCGCGACGGCGACGGCAATCCGGTGGAGGGTTGGGGTCTCTACGAACACGGCGCGCTGGGCCGCCACGATCCGTCGGGGTTCGCCGACTGGCTAACGGTTGCGCCGTAACCGGTTTCGGTACGCAGCACCGGGGTGATCGGCCGGCAGCAGCGGTCCGGTGCTGCCAAGACGTTCGCGAAGCGTCGAAGGCGCATTGTGATCAGGGTGATCCGGCACCCGGCCGCGGCGACGAAGCTCGGGCACAACGAATTTCGCGAAGTCGACAAAGGTGCCCGGGGTGGTCACGTAGGCCAGATTGAAGCCGTCTACATCGGCCTCCTCGACCCAGCGCTCGAGTTCGTCGGCTATTTCGGCGGGCGAGCCCACCAGTACCGGGCCACGACCACCGATGCCGATTTCCTGGGCCAATTCCCGCACCGTCCAAGTGCGCTCCGGCGCGGCGGTGGTAAACGACGCCAGCGCTGACCGGTTCGCGTTGGTCTCGACGTATCGCAGCGGATCGTCGGGGTCGAGCTGGGCCAGGTCGACCCCGGTCCAGCCGCCGAATAGCGCCAACGCACCACTGGCGCTGACGAACTTCCGATACTCGGCCAGCTTGGCGACGGCCTGTTCATGCGTTTCGGCGACGACCGGCGTCACCATCGTGAACACCTTGATCGACCGCGGATCTCGGCCCAGCTCGGCGGCGGCCGTCCGCAGCGCCCGCACCGGACCACGCACGATTTGCGGCGTCGGGCCCGAGACGAACACCGCCTCGGCGTGGGCTGCCGCGAACCTGACGCCCCGCGGCGAGGCGCCGGCCTGGAACAGCACCGGAGTGCGTTGCGGCGACGGTTCGCACAAGAACGGACCGGGGACGGAGAAGTATTTGCCCTTGTGCTCGATGTCATGCACCTTGGCCGGATCGGTGAACACACCGCGCTGCGGGTCGCGCACAACCGCATCGGACTCCCACGACGCTTCCCATAGCTTGTAGCAGACCTCGAGATACTCCTCGGCGATCTCGTAGCGCTGGTCGTGCGGGATCTGTGCGTCCAGGCCGAGATTGCGTGCGGCACTGTCCAGATAGGACGTGACGATGTTCCACGCCACCCGGCCACCGGTGAGGTGATCCAGCGTCGACAACCGGCGCGCCAGCGCGTAGGGCTGCTCATAGGTCAGTGACAGCGTGATTCCGAACCCCAGAGACTCGGTCACCGCCGCCATGGCCGAAACAGCCGCCGTCGGGTCGTTCACCGGGAACTGCGCGGCGTCGATGACCGCCGCATCCCGTGAGGCTCCGTACACGTCATAGACGCCGAGCACGTCGGCGAGGAACAGCGCGTCGAAACCGCCGGCTTCCAAGATGCGGGCCAGCTCGGTCCAATAGCCGAGTTCGCGATAGCGGTAGCCATGGTCTTCGGGATGGCGCCACAGCCCCGCTGACTGGTGCCCGACGCAAGCCATGTCGAATGCGTTGAGAAAGATCCTGCTCACCGAATCACCGCAGCTGATCAGCGCGAGTTTCCCGCGCCCCGGAGGCCGCCACAACCGTGATCGCAGCCAGCACAGCGAAATACGCCAAGATCAGCCACGGCCTGCCGCCGCCCACGGCCAGCAGAGCCGCGGCGATTAACGGCGCGAACCCTCCCGACAGCACAGCTCCTATCTGATAACCCAGAGACGAGCCACTGTAGCGCACTCGGGTATCTAACAGCTCGGCAAACCACGCGGCCTGCGGACCGTACATTGCGTCGTGAACGACGTTGACGCCGCATACAATCGCCGCCGCCACCGCGATCGCCGACCCGCTTCCGCCCGCCACGAAGAACAACGCCAGAGCCTTGGTCGATCAGCGTCTGCGCTGCTGCTTGCGCGTGGGTCCAGGGCCCGGGGTCGTTGAGGGAGGTGAGGGAAATGCGGGGCAATCGAACTTACGCGAGTTGCGCCTCGTCGACGCTCGCGCTGCCGAACACCATCTGCTCGTCGATCGGCCGTAGCCGATGGTCAAGCACGTCGCGCAAGAAGTCGCGGCTGACCAGCCACGGTCGGCGGGTGCCCGACTTGGGCAGCACGTCCAGGGCGCGTAGCACATAGCCCGCCTGCAGGTTGAGCGTCGGCTGCTCGGCCATGTCGGCGTCCCCGAGGTGCGGATATGCGTGCGTGTACCCGTGAGAGTTCATGTGTTCCAACAGCTTTGCCACCGACCGCGCCGTCATGTCGGCGCCCAATGTCCAGGACGCATTGACGTAACCCACGCACCAGGCCATGTTCGGAACATCCTCGAGCAGGTGCCGCTTGTAGACGAAGCGTTCGTGCGGGTTGATCTTTTCGCCGTCGACGCTGATGCTGATGCCGCCGAGCGCCTGCAGCTGCAATCCCGTCGCGGTGACGATCACATCGGCGTCGAGGTGCCGCCCCGACTTCAGCACGATGCCGCTCGCGTCCATGTGGTCGATGTGGTCGGTGACCACGTCGACGGCACCGTCGCCGATCACCTTGTACAGGTCGGCACCGACGAGGAAGCACAGGCGCTGATCCCACGGGTTGTACGGCGGCTTGAAATGGGTGTCGATGTCGTAGCCGTGCGGCAGGTTGCGCTCCGCGATGCGCCGTAGCCGCCGCTTCGTCCACTCCGGCGCCCGGCGCGACACCTGCCAGATCAGCACACCCGCGAGAGCGTTGCGCCAGCGAATGATCCAGTGGGCAATCCTGCGCGGCAACATGTTTCGGATCGCAACCGACGTCGGCTCCACCTGCGGGGTGGAGATCATGTAGGACGGTGTGCGTTGCAGCATCGTCACATGTGCGGCCTGTTCAGCCAGCGATGGGATCAAGCTGACCGCTGTCGCGCCGCTGCCGATCACCACGAACCGCTTGCCCGTGCAGTCCAAGGACGCCGGCCAGTGCTGCGGGTGCACCACGTCACCGGTGAAGGTCTCGATTCCGGGAAATGGCGGTTTGTAGGGATTGTCGTAGTCGTAGTAGCCCGTGCCGAAGAACACGAACCGGCATCGGTAGGTCTTGGCGGTGCCGTCTTGCTCGGCGCGCACCGTCCAAGTGTCCGTGGCCGAGTCCCAGTCGGCTGACTGGACGTAGGTGTTGAACCGGATGTGCTCGTCGATGTGATGCTTCCGCGCGGTGTCGGCCAGGTACTGCCAGATGTGCGATCCATCCACGATCATCTCCGGCCGGGTCCACGGCTCCCACGGGAAACAGAGCGTGAAGATGTCGCTGTCGGACCGCACCCCCGGATAGCGGTACAGGTCCCAGGTTCCGCCGAGGCGCTCACGCCGTTCCAGGATGGCGAAGCGCAGCTGCGGGTTGCGCTCCCGGATGCGATATGCGGCGCCGATCCCAGATATCCCTGCACCGATGATCACCACGTCAAAGAACGGGTCCTCAATCATCGAAAATCTCCTCCCACCGGTGGTCGGCGAGTTACTTTTCGCCCTCCAGGGTAGGTGGGCCACTAGTCACGGCGATGGGAGCCGGGACTTAGCTCATCGATGATTGCGGCCAGGGTGTCGAGGCCCATCGACCCCGGCTGGTACAGGCAGACGGTGTCGGCGACGCCGTCGACGCGGTCCCGGATATGTCTTGCGACATCCGCAGGCGTGCCGCAGGCCGCGATGGTGTGCAGCACCTCGTCGTCGATCAGCCCGCCCATCTCCTCCCAACGGCCCTGCTTGGACAACGCGTTGAGCTCGGGCTGCAGATCCTCCCAACCGTGCGCGGCCAGCACCGGCCGATACGCCGGGGTGGACCCGTAGAACGCCAACAGCCGGCGGGTCCCCGCGTCGGCCTGCTCACGCTCAGCGTCGGTGCCACCTGTCGACACGACGATCTCGGGCAGGACAGTGAAGTCGCCGGTTTGGCGGTTGCCGGCACGCAGAGCCTCACGCACCGTGGGCATGGTGTGCTCGTGCAGAAACCGCTTCGAGCCGAACGGCATCACCAGCAGACCGTCGGCGTGCTCGGCGACGGCACGGGTCAGCCGCGGCCCGAGCGCGCCGACGTAAATCGGCGGCGGACCATACGGATTCGGGCCCGGGTTGAAGGTAGGCGTCATCAACGTGTGCCGGTAGTAGTCGCCGCGAAAATTCAAGCGCTCGCCGGAGTTCCACGCCGCGAAGATCGCCCGCAACGCCGCAATCAGCTCGGTCATGCGAGCCACCGGCTTGTCGAACGGGGCGCCGAAGCGCTTCTCGATTTGGGTGCGAATCTGGGTGCCGAGTCCGAGAATGAACCGGCCCGAGCTCAACAGCTGATGGTCATTAGCCTGATGCGCCAGGTGAATCGGGTTGCGCGGGAACCCGATCGCGACATTCGTCATCAGGTCCAGGCCGCCCACGGTGGCCGCCAACGTCAGCGGCGCGAAGACGTCGTGCGCTCCCTCGAAGCTGGCGACACCGCTGGCACCGGCGTCGCGCAACTCCCGCGCCCGGTCGGCTGCGTCGGCCAGCCCATACAAAGCGGTGAAGACTTTCAACGAGGACCGCCTGACGACGATGCGGGTGGTGTAACCACCCGAGCAGGACTCGGGCAGTGCGATTGAGCCTACGCAGCGCCCATGCGGTTGACTGAGCGGCATGCCCGACGCGACCTGGACAACCGATGTCGTAGTGGTAGGGGCCGGTTTCGCCGGGCTCACCGCCGCCCGTGAACTGACGCGGCTCGGGCACGATGTGCTGGTGCTCGAGGGCCGCGACCGGGTGGGCGGACGCTCGCATACCGGCCACGTCGCCGGCATCCCGGTCGATCTGGGCGGCACGTTCGTCGGCCCGACGCAGGACGCCGTGCTGGCGCTGGCCGGCGAGCTCGGCATCCCGACGGTCCCGACCTACCACGACGGCGCCAACCTGATCCGATGGCGCGGCGCGGTCCGCTCGTACAGCGGCACCATCCCGCGGCTCTCGCTGGGCGGCCTCATCGACATCGGCCGGGTACGTTGGCAATTCGAGCGCATCGCGCGGGCTATTCCGCTGACCGAGCCGTGGACTGCCCGCCGCGCCGCTCGGCTCGACGGGCAGTCGCTGGGCGACTGGTTGCGGTCGGTGCGCGCCGGCGCCACCGCACGCGATCTGCTGGCCATCATGGCGCGGGTGACCTGGGGATGTGAACCCGACGATGTGTCGATGCTGCACGCGGCCCGCTACGTGCGGGCGGCCGGTGGTCTGGACCGGCTGCTGGACGTGGAAAACGGCGCGCAACAGGACCGTTTCGCGGCGGGCACGCAACAGATCGCCGACGCCTCAGCGGCTCAACTCGACGACCGCGTGGTACTGGAGGCCGCGGTGAGCCGCGTCGAGCACCGCGACGACGGGGTGGCGATCACCTGCGAAAAGGGCCGGGCCGACGCCCGGTTCGTCATCGTCGCGATCCCGCCGGAGCACCGGAGCGCCATCGAGTTCACTCCCCCGCTGCCCGCCGAGTACCAGCAACTCGCCAAGCGTTGGCCGCAGGGCCGACTCAGCAAGGCGTATGCCGCCTACGCCACCCCGTTCTGGCGGAGCAACGGTTCCTCCGGTGAAGCGCTGTCCGACGAGGGCCCGGTGTTCATCACCTTCGACGTCAGCCCGCAGCCCGACGGACCGGGCATTCTGCTGGGGTTCGTCGATGCCCGCACCTTCGACGAGCTACCCGCTGATCAGCGTCGGCAGCGCGCGCTGGAATGCTTCGCATCGCTGTTCGGCGACGAAGCGCTGAAGCCGCTCGATTACGTCGACCATCGTTGGGGTGCAGAAGGATTCGCGGCGGGCGGGCCGACTGCCGCGGTGCCGCCGGGCTCGTGGACTCGTTATGGACCTTGGCTGCGGCGCCCGGTCGGACCCATCCACTGGGCCGGCACCGAGACCGCCGACGAGTGGACCGGCTTCCTCGACGGGGCGGTGCGTTCCGGGCAGCGCGCCGCCGCCGAGGTAGCTCAGCGCCTATGAGCTGATGCGTCGGCTGCCGGTGAACGATTCGGCGAGCGCGCGCAGCTCCCGGTTGACCTCGACGGGCCGCTCCAGCATCGAGCAGTGCCCGCCGGGCAGCACGACGAGCTCTACCAGGTTGGGCGCGGCCGCGGCGATCCGCTGGGACTGAACAAGCGGCGTCAGCCGGTCGCGTTCGCTGCCGATGACCAGGGTCGGCACCGTCAGGCCGGCGAGGCTGATGTGCCGACGTCCCAGCCCGTCGACGAGCGCCTTGCCGCAGCCGCCGCGTCCCGCCGGCGATGTGGCGTTGAACAGGTCGTAGATCAGCTTGCCGACCTCGGGCTCCGCGTCGGCGCCGACGGCCAGCATCGAGATCATTTCGCGGGTGGCGCGGCGCACGGCAGGCGGCACCGAGAACGAGCCGAAGATGTTGACCAGGGAGCGCGCACCCAACACCCGGACCGCGGCGAACGGCGCCGGAACCGGCAGCAGCCTCACCTCGCGCAGCAGATCACCGGTGGTGGTGTTGATCAGCGCCACGGCATCGGCGCGCGCCTCGACCTTGTGGCGGTACTGGTCCGACCAGGCGGCGATGGCCATGCCGCCCATCGAGTGTCCCGCGATGACGGCACGCTCCCCCGGCGCGAGCGTGGCCTCGAGCACCGCGTCGAGATCGGCGGCGAGGTGCGTAAGGCTATAACCCCCCCGCCGGGGAAGCCCGCTGCGGCCGTGGCCGCGAGCATCAAACGCGATCACCCGGTAATCGGTGGCCAGCTCGGCGATTTGGTAGGCCCACACCCGGATGGCACACGTGATGCCGTGCGCCAACACGAGCGGATAGCCGTCTTCGGGCCCGAAGACCTGAGTGTGCAGGCGGGTGCCATCCGGAGCGTGGACGGGGACGGTGCGGCTGGGCGGCAAAGCCGCCGGTAAAGAACCCAGCGTGCGGGCCGATCGTCGAGAACTCATCGCAGCTCCCCTCCGGATGCGGCGCCGTCGCCGCGTGGCGCGAGTGTATCCGAGTGGACTATCCCGGACGACCAAAATGACCCCGACGCAAATTAACCTGGGGTTTAGTGGCGCCCGGATTGCGGCATCCTCCATGCGGCCGATCTTGGCCAGGGAGATCCCGAATTGAAACTTTACGCCGCACAGCAGCCCATAGACTCGCACTATCGGGGGAATTGGGCTGGAAGAGGAGCGAACGATGGCAATTGACGCGGACACCGAGGCACGCACAACACTCGAGGACGACTTTGACAGGGATGTCGCCGCCACGCAGCGATACTTCGACAGCCCGCGGTTCGAGGGAATCACTCGCCTCTACTCCGCACGCCAAGTTGTAGAGCAGCGCGGCACCATCCCCAGCGATTACATCGTTGCGCGAGAGGCGGCGCAGGCCTTTTACCCCCGGCTGCGCGAGCTCTTCGCCCAGCGCAAGAGCATCACCACCTTTGGCCCTTACTCGCCGGGGCAGGCAGTGACCATGAAGCGGATGGGCATCGAGGGCATCTACCTCGGCGGTTGGGCAACCTCCGCCAAGGGCTCGATCAGCGAAGACCCGGGGCCCGACCTGGCCAGCTATCCGCTGAGCCAAGTGCCCGACGAGGCCGCCGGCCTGGTCCGCGCGCTGCTGACCGCCGACCGCAATCAGCAGTACCTGCGGCTGCGGATGAGCGAGGAACAACGCGAAAGAACACCGGCGGTCGACTACCGGCCGTTCATCATCGCCGACGCCGACACCGGCCACGGCGGCGATCCGCACGTGCGCAACCTGGTCAAGCGGTTCGTCGAAGCGGGCGTGCCGGGATACCACATCGAGGACCAGCGGCCCGGCACCAAGAAGTGTGGGCATCAGGGCGGCAAGGTTCTGGTGCCGTCCGACGAACAGATCAAACGTCTCAACACTGCCCGCTTCCAACTCGACATCATGCGGGTGCCGGGCATCATCGTCGCGCGCACCGACGCCGAGGCTGCCAACCTGATCGACGGTCGCGCTGACGAGCGCGACCAGCCGTTCATACTCGGCACCACCAACCTGAAGATTCCGTCCTACAAGGCCTGCTTCCTTGCCATGGTCCGGCGTTTCTACGACGCGGGATTCACCGAGCTCAACGGCCACCTCCTCTATGCCCTTCCCGACGGTGAGTACGCCGCTGCCGATGCGTGGCTGGAGCGTCACGGCATCGCAGACCTGATCGGCAAGGCCGCTGCAGCCCCGGACCACGCTCAGGTTTCGATCGACGCCGTCTTCGATGAGGTCGAGTCCAAGTTCGTCGACGCCTGGCAGGCTGACGCCGGGCTGATGACCTTCAGCGAGGCCGTTGCGGATCTGCTTGAATTCGCCGAGAGCGAGGGCGAACCGCGCGACATGAGCGCCACCGAATGGCGGCAGTTCGCCGGGCGTGCGTCGCTTTACAGCGCCCGGGAAAAGGCGAGGGAGCTAGGAGCCGACCCCGGATGGGACTGCGAGCGGGCCAAAACGCCGGAGGGCTATTTCCAAATCCGCGGCGGCATTCCCTACGCGATCGCCAAATCGCTTGCCGCGGCGCCGTTTGCCGACGTCCTCTGGATGGAGACGAAGACCGCCGACCTCGCCGACGCCCAGCAGTTCGCCGAGGCGATCCACGCCGAGTTCCCCGACCAAATGCTCGCCTACAACCTCTCGCCGTCGTTCAACTGGGACACCACCGGCATGACTGATGACGAGATGCGGGCCTTCCCCGAAGAGCTCGGCAAGATGGGCTTCGTCTTCAACTTCATCACCTACGGCGGGCACCAGATCGACGGCGTCGCCTCCGAGGAGTTCGCCACCGCGCTACGGCAGGACGGCATGCTTGCGCTGGCCCGATTGCAGCGCAAGATGCGTCTGGTCGAGTCGCCGTACCGCACACCGCAAACCCTCGTCGGCGGGCCGCGCAGCGATGCTGCGCTCGCCGCTTCCTCCGGCCGCACCGCGACCACCAAGGCGATGGGCGAGGGCTCGACCCAGCATCAGCATCTGGTGCAGACCGAGGTGCCGAAGAAGCTGCTGGAGGAATGGCTGGCGCTGTGGGGCGACCACTACCAGATCGGCGAGAAGCTGTCCGTGCGACTACGTCCGCGACGCGCCGGCTCCGACGTGCTCGAACTCGGCATCTACGGCGACGGCGAAGAGCCGCTTGCCAACGCGGTCGTCGACCCGATCAAGGACCGGCACGGGCGCAACATCCTCACCGTGCGCGACCAGAACACGTTCGCCGAGAAAATGCGCAAGAAGAGGCTGATGGACGTTATCCACCTGTGGCTGATCCATCGGTTCAAGCCGGAGATCGTTTACTACGTCACACCGACCGAGGACAACATCTATCAGACCGAGAAGATGAAGTCGCACGGCATCTTCAGCAACGTGTACCAGGAGGTCGGCGAGATCATCGTCGCCGACGTGAACCAGCCGCGCATCGACGAGCTGCTGGCGCCCGATCGCGAAGCGCTCAAGCGGCTGATCGCCAAGGAGGACTAGCCGGAGCCGACCAGCTCCGGGTGGAATTTGGTTGCCAGCCGACGCATCCCGTCCTGCCAGTCGACCGTGGTGCCCCCGACCAGCTCGCGCATTCGGCTCGGGTCGGTGGGATTACCGCGCAACGCCTGCTCGCTCTCCTGGAAGACTGGTTCCTTGCCGACCAGCGAACCAAGGTAGCCGCACCACTCCTGGAGGCTCACGGCCTGGTCTCCGCACCAGTTGAGCGTGGTCGCCGGGACCGACGCCACCGCAAGCAGTTTCGGGATGGTCGCGATGATGTCGTCCTCATGGATCGGGTTGTAGCGGGCCGGCCCGCCGACCGGGACCGGGATCGGGATGCCGGCCAGCATCATCTCCATGTGATAGAACGGCCACCCGCCGTTGTCGCCGTAAGGGACGTTGAGCCGGGCGATGACGGTCGGCACGCCGAGCGCGCGGGCCATCGTCCTGGCGACGACCTCGCCCGCGATCTTGGAGATGGAATAGGTAGGAAACAAAGGTTTGTGGTTGTCGCCCAATGCCGCACGCTCGGTTCGTGGTTCGTCATCCGGGGGGTCGTAGACGGCACCTGACGAGCAATGCAGGAACGCTCTTGCGTTGCGGCAGTGGGCCATCAGCAGCCCGACGGACTCCGCGTTGGCGGCGAGATCTTTCTCCCAGTTCCCGCTCTTGGCCACCGCCAAGTTGAGGACGTAATCAAAATCGGAGGGGACGGCATCAAACTCTCCGGCGGCCAGGTTGACGGTCTCGCATCGCACCCCCGATTTCTCCAGGGCCTCACGCGCCGCAGCATTGGTGAACCGGGCAATACCCCAGACTTCGTTATCGGCCGCCAGGGCCTGAGCAATAGGACTGGCAACCTGGCCGGTCGGACCGGTGATCAGGATCTTCGAGCCGCGCATGCGCTGATAGTAGGCCCGGTCTCACGCAGCGATCGATTTGCACCCGAAGAAACCTCGGGTACGTTGGAACAACGAGGTACACCGATCGGTTTATTACTGGCGTTCGATGAAAACTCGCCGCTAGGAGCAAACGCCATGTCATCTGTCCTCGTCACCGGAGCCAGTCGCGGGATCGGCCGCGCCATCACCGAGGAGTTCGCCCGCCGCGGACACCGCGTAGTAGCCACCGCGCGTGATCCGCGGTCGCTGACCGATCTCGACGTCAGCCAACGACTGGCCCTCGACGTCACTGACGACGCCAGCGTCACCGCCGCATTCGCCGCCGCAGGTGACGTCGACATCGTCATCGTCAACCCCGCCGACATCTTCTACGCGGCCGTGGAAGCCATACCGCTGCCCGAACTGCAGCGGCTGTTCAACCTCAACACCGTCGGGGCGATCCGCGTTGCCCAAGCCGCGCTGCCGCAGATGCGCGCTCGCGGCGACGGGAAGCTGCTATTCATGTCCAGCGTCGTCGGGCGGGTCGTACTGCCGCCCGGCGCGGCGTATGCGGCGACGAAATGGGCGCTGGAAGGGCTCGTCGAAGCGCTGGCCATCGAGACAGCCCCCTTCGGCGTCCAGGCAGCGCTGCTCGAGCCCGGCGCGGTGAGTTCCGGCGCACTCGACGACGTGACTACTTACACCCTGCCCGACGATCCCTACGCCGAAATCCTCAAAGGCGGCGGCCCGCGCGCCGGGATGATCACGCCCGAGCAGGTAGCGGCCGAGGTCGCCGACGCCGCGGAAAAGCCGCAGCTGCCGTTGCGGATTCCGATCGGCGACGCCGCCCGCACGCTGCTGGCAGCGCGCCGTGCGGCACCCGACGACGTGCCATTTACCCCGACCGGCTACGTACGCATCTCATAGGCGCCGTCGTAGGCCTTGACCTGTTGCCAGACCCGGTCGAAGCGGTCGGCATCGACTACCGGCTTGCGCACCGCCGAGATAGCCCAGTCTTGTTGTGCCGACGTGGAACTCGGCTTGCCGTGTAAGGCGACGGCATGTTGGGAGAAATCGCGTATCTGGACACTGAAAATCTCGTCCACCAGGTCGGCGTCGAGTCCGATCAGACCGGCTTGCTCGAGAATCAGCTGACCGTAGACGACCAGAGTAAAGAGGTGACCGACGACGAGCAGGAAGTCGAGGTCGCGCATCTGGTCAGCGTCCGGCGCGGCGGTGGCCAGTAGCCCCTTGAGCGCCAAGGCCTGTTGATAGAAAAGCGCTACATTCGGTCTGTCCAAGTGCTTTTCGTAGACCGGTGCCCAATCGGCGAATTGGACCTTCGATGCGCCCCGCGCCGGACCCTGCGCCCAGAAGAACACGTCATCGGCCGGGTCGTTGCGAGCGCCGATCTCCGGGTAGGTCGCCGGGTTGAACATGTAATTGGGCATGAACTTGAGGATCTGCGCGACGTTGACGTGCACGGTGCCTTCTAGCCGCGGCAAGGCGCCGATCAGCCGCGCCACTTCGCAGAAGTAGGTATTCTTCTCGAAGCCTTTGGCGGCCAACACATCCCACAGTAGGGTGACCACCGTCTCGCCCTCAGAGGTGACTTTGGACTTGGTCACCGGGTTGAAAAGGAGGTATCGACGGTCATCGAGGCTGGCGCTGCGGAAGTAGTCGATCGCGCGGTCGCTGAAGAGTTTCATCGCGACCAATCTGGCGTAGGCCTCGACGAAGCTGGCACGCACGTGGGGGAAGTCGGTGACCGGGTTGCCGTAGAGAATGCGGTTGTTGGCATGTGTGATCGCCTCGTAGAAGGCGTGCTCGCACATCCCGATCGAGCCAGAGCACAAGTTGAACTTGCCGACATTGACGGTGTTGAGTGCGGCCGAGAACGCGTCCGGGCCGGTGCACAGGATGTCCTCCTCGTGCACCGGATAGTCGTTGAGCCGGAAGTTGCTGACATACATCTGGCCATGCACGACATTGCCGATCAGTTCGTAGTTCTGGTGGCTGCTGTCGGCGACGAACCACACGTAACCGTCGGCGCCTTCGACATCGGTGCGGCGTGAGAACACCGACACCATGCCCGCGACGTTGCCGTTGCCGATGTAGTACTTCTCCCCTGACGCGCGAAAGACCGGTTCTTCCGGACCCGCGGCGCCATTGTCGCGAGCGGGCGTCAGCAGCATGTCGGTGTTGTAGATGTCTGCGCCGTGCTCGCGCTCGGAGAGCCCGAATGCCATCACGCCGCCCGCCTCGAGTTGGCTGGCCGCGCGTTCCTTGGCCTTGATGTTGTCGCTCTGCCAGATCGGCCCGAGGCCCAGGATGGTGACCTGTTCGGCATACCAGTACGACAGGCCGTAGAACCCGAAGATCTCACTCAGTGCGGCGTTGCGTGAGGTGTCCCAGCGCTTGTTCGGGTCGCCCCCGCCATACTCCGACGGCGTGAGGAATGTCGCGAAGATCCGCTCCCGCTTGATGAAGTCGAGGAAATCCGACACCCACGCCGCCTCGAGATCGTCGCGGAGCAGCTTGTTCTTGCCCCGTCGTTCGAACCAGTCGATCACCGCGCGAAGTTGACGGCGCGTCTCGGCATCGAAGTGCGACGGGTCGTAGGTATTCGGATCGAACAGCAGTCGGTCGGAGTTCGCCATGGCTTGGCCCCTTTCATCGGCGCGGGTCCGGCGTCGAATCTAGCTTCGTGACGATGCAGGCCGCCAGCGGCCTGAGGAGGAACGCAGCAATCGAATCTAGCTTCGTGACGATGCAGGCCGCCAGCGGCCTGAGGAGGAACGCAGCAATCGAATCTAGCTTCGTGACGATGCAGGCCGCCAGCGGCCTGAGGAGGAACGGAGCAATCGAATGTAGCGCTAGTCGCCCGACCGGTCGCGAACTTCGTCGCAGTCCGCTAACGATTTGGTGGTGTCGCGGCGTGGCTGAGCCCGCCACCTGGTCAGACATGTTCTGGTGAGGGCTTGATGTCGTCGTACGGGCCTTACACCCGCCGCGCCACCGTCGCCGCGGCGGCGTGCTGGGCGCTGCTTGCCGTCGGCGTGCCAGCGGCCACTGCCGACCCGGCGACCGACGCCCTGGGTTTCGTCGACTCGACGGCGCGCTGTGCGGCGCAAGACACGGCGGTGGCTTTCGGCAGTACCGCGACGTCGCGGGTGGCGATCTGCCAGACCCCCAGCGGTAAATATGAGTACCGCGGAGTGCGGATCAGCGACGGCGCCAAGTTGGTCGTGCCGGCGTCGACGTCCAGCGACGGCGGATTCGTCGCCGACAGTGACGGAATCACCTACACGGTGACGTCGAGTTCCCTGGTTGTCAGCGAGGGCAACCAGGTGATCCGCACGGAATCGATGGAGTACTTCCACCGGCCGAAAACGCCTGCGGCGTCGCCGGGTACATCAGCGCCGGCCGCGCCACCGCCGTCGACGACACCGACACCGACGACGCCGTTGCCGCCACCGTTGCCCGCCGAAGTCGGAGGCAGCCGACACTAGTTCGCCCGCGCCGCAGCGGAAATCGATTGGCTCACCGTGTAACTGTCGATTCCTTCGGTTCCGAGTTCGCGGCCGTAGCCGCTGTTCTTGACACCGCCGAACGGGGCCGCCGGATCCATGATGTAGCCCTCGTTGACGCCGAAAGTGCCCGACCGCACCCGCGCCGCGACGCCATACCCGCGATCGACGTCGGTGGTGAAGACCGAGCCGGCCAGCCCGTACTCGGAGTCGTTGGCGATCCGGATCGCTTCGTCCTCGTCGCGAAAAGGAATGACGGTCAGCACCGGGCCGAAGATCTCTTCGCGGGCAATCCGCATGTCATTGGTCGCGTCGCTGAAAAGCGTCGGCCGCACATACCAGCCGGTGTCGAGACCGTCGGGCAAGGCGGCGCCGCCGGTCACCAGGCGCGCCCCTTCGTTCTGGCCCGACTCGATATAGCCGCGGACCCGTTCCTGCTGACGTTTTGCCACCAGCGGGCCGATCTGGGTGTTGGCATCGGCGGGGTCGCCCACCGTCATCGACGACATCCCGGCGGCCAACGCGTCGACGTACTCGTCCTTGCGTGCCTCGGGCACCAGGATCCGGCTCAGCGCGTTGCACACCTGCCCGCTGTTGGCCAGGCTGGCCATCTGAATTCCGGTGGCGACGGCGGACGGGTCCGCGTCGTCGAGGACGATGGCCGCCGACTTGCCGCCCAGTTCGAGGCTGACCTGCTTCAGCCCCGCGGCGCAGGCAAGCGCTACTTGGCGGCCGGCCGCTGTGGACCCGGTGAACGAGACCTTGTCGACGCCCCCGTGGCCCACCAACAGTTCACCGACATCGCGACCGCCGGGCACCACGTTCAACACACCGGGCGGAAGGTCGGCTGCTGCGACCAGGTCGGCGAGCAACTGCGCGTCGAGCACCGACTCGGGCGCCGGTTTGAGCACGACCGTACAGCCGGCCAACAGCGCCGGTATGACCTTGGCGACGGTGAGAAACTGCGGCATGTTCCACGGCACCACCGCGGCGACGACACCCACCGGTTGCTTCAGAATCCGAATGTCCTTGCCGTACAACCCCGCACGTTCCTGCTGCCATTCGTAGCTTCCCGCCAAGCCACAGAACGCCGAGATCATCGTCAGCGGTAGCGCCACCTGTGCCCTTTTGGCGAAACTGATCGGAGCGCCGATCTCGGCCGAAATCAGCGCCGCCATGTCGGCTCGTCGCTCCTTGTAGATGCCGGCCAGCCGGGTGAGCGCCTCGATCCGTTCGGCGGGCCGCATGCGTGGCCACGATCCGGTGTCGAAAGCCGCCCGGGCGGCTTCGACAGCATGATCCACGTCCGCAGGGCCCGCGCAGGCCGCGTGACCGATGACCGACTCGCTGTGCGGCGATATCACCGTGATGACGGCGTCAGAACCCGTCTTAGCAACCGGCGGAGCCCACTTCCCGTCGATGAACAGTTGGTCTCTCTCGTACATTGGTCCCTTCCAGATCCCTCTCAGGTGTTGCGACCGCCGTTGACGCCGAGGATCTGGCCGGTGATGTAACTGGCCTCCTCGGATACGAAGAACGAGCATGCGGCGGCGATATCCTCGGGCCGGCCCACCCGCCGCACGGGTGTGCGATTGATGTGATCCTCCACCGAGCCACCGAGCAGATGCCGACTCTCGGCGCTGCGCAGCATCGGTGTGTCGACGAACCCCGGTGGTACGGCGTTGACGGTAATCCCGCACGGACCGTATTCCAGCGCCAGCGATTTGGTCAGGCCGTTCACCGCGGATTTCGCTGCCACGTAGTGAGACATAAACGGTTGTCCGGAATGCGTGCTGGACGAAGAGATATTCACGATGCGTCCCCATCCGGCCTCGACCATGTCGGGCAGCACGGCCTGGATGGCGTGGAATACGCCGTTGAGGTTGACATCGATCACCTTGGACCATTCGTCAAAGGACATCTTCGAAAACTTCTTGAAGCCTTCCACCCCGGCGGCGTTGACCAGCACCAGGATCGGGCCGAACTCTTGGCGGATCGCCGCGACGGCGGTGTCGACCTGGGCCCGATCGGTGACATCGGCGAGATGACCGAACCCGTCGTCGGTCGGTGACAGGTCAATGACGGCGACCCGGAATCCGTCGTTGCGCAACCGCTGGGCGACCGCGCGGCCGATCCCTGACGCACCGCCGGTCACGACCGCCGTCTTCAAACCGAAAGCCCACCTTCCTGAGCGACCGCCCAAACATGCCTATCACTCCGCATCGACGGCGGTCAAGTGAAGGGCCTTGAATATCGCACACTGACCAACTTAGGGTCCGTTGATGGACAGGCCCCCGTTTCGTTTCGCGGTCCAGGCGACCAACGCCGCCGGGGGCCGCGAGTGGTATGACACCGTCCGCAAAGTCGAAGACCTCGGCTACTCAACGCTTTTCCTGGCTGATCATTACCTGGGTCCGGGCCCCGCGCAGCGAGCCGCACGCACCCCTCGCCAAGACCTGGCCCCCATCGCGGCGATGGCTGCGGCGGCCGCAGTAAGCCAGACGCTGCGCATCGGGTGCCGGGTGTTCTGCGTGGATTATCACGCGCCGGCGATCTTGGCCAAGGAAGCGGCGACACTTGATCTGCTCTCCGACGGTCGCCTAGAGATGGGCATTGGAGCCGGGTGGAGCGAAGTCGAGTACACCGCGATGGGACTCGACTTCGAGCCACCGGGCCGACGAATCGCCAAGCTCGCCGAGGTCGTTTCATTCCTCAAAGCGCACTGGCAAGGAGAAGAGCTGAACTGGGCGGGCGAGTTCGTTCAGGCGCACGGTTACGCCGGACGGCCGCGCACGGTGCAACGCCCACACCCCCCGATCATGATCGGCGGGGGCGGACAGCGCGTCCTGACGCTGGCCGGCCGCGAAGCCGACATCGTCAGCATTTCCAGTGTGCCGTTCGTGGCGCGCGACGCCGACGGTCTTGATCCGCAGGCGGTCGCCCAACGTCGGATCGGCTTCGTGCGTGACGCCGCCGGCGAGCGCTTCGGTGGTTTGGACGTCGAGAGCTCGCCGTATTTCACGCAGATCACCGACTATCCCGAAACCGCCCTGGCCGACCTGGCGACGTCGACCGGGATCGCCATCGAATTGCTGCGCGAACATCCCAACGTCTTGGTCGGCTCGTTGGAAAGCGTTGTAGAAACCCTGTGTTCGCGCCGGGAAACGCTGGGCATCAACTACGTCACGGTCCAGCAGTCCCAGATCGGATCCTTCGCACCGGTGGTGGCCCGGCTGCACGGACGCTGAGCCTTGACCCCCACGACCCGGAAATGCGACCATGGGCCTGCATAAACTGGGCGATCGCTCAAATTGTCCCGAGTGCCGCCGTCACGAACGTGGGAATGAGAGAGCTCAATGGCAAAGCGGACCAGATACAGCGAGTACCACGATCGGTACCCGAACTATCGGCTCGAACTCTCCGACGACGGCATCCTGCTCATGCAGTGTCACACCAATGGCGGCAGCCTGGTCTGGGACTGGCACGCGCACGACCAAATGTCCGACGCGTTCGCCGACATCGCCGGGGACCGCGAGATCAAGGTGCTCATCCACACCGGCACCGGTGAGAACTACAACGCAAACTGGGGACGCATGCCCAACGGCGACCCGGTCGAAAAGCCCGATTATCTGCTGATGCCCGGTACCCGCGGTCTGCACAAGCTTGACGAAAAGGCTTGGTATGCAAGGCATCTTATCACCAACGTGCTCGACATCGATGTTCCGATGATCAGCGCCGTCAATGGCCCGTGCAACATGCACTCAGAGGTGCCGCTGCTCGGCGATATCGTGCTGGCGTCCGAAGACGCCTACTTCCAGGACGCATCGCACTTTCCCCGTGGCCAGGTGCCAGGCGACGGTCAGCACGTCATCTGGAGCTTTCTGGCCGGCCACACCCGCGCCCGCTATTTCCTGCTGACCGGAATGAAGCTCGGCGCGGCCGAGGCCAAGGAGTGGGGTGTGGTCAACGAGGTGCTGGCAGGAGACCAGTTGCTGGACCGAGCGTGGGAACTGGCACGCGAACTGGTCAAACGCCCACCGCTGACGCTGCGCTACTCGCGCCAGCTGTTCACCAACCCACTCAAGCGGGCTTTCATCGACGAACTCGGCCACGGCCTGGCCCGCGAAACCTACGCGCAGCGGGCCTTCTTCCCGTTCGGCGGTGAGATGGCCCCACTGGATCGGGCTTGGGACGACCAGCCCTGGTCGCCCAGCGATGGTCAGCGCAGCGAAGGAGTGCCGTCATGACCAGCATCCAGCAGCGGCTGTCCACCGGCCGCGGCAAGTTCACCACCGACTATCCCGAACTCGGTACCGCACCGGTCAGCTATGAAGATTCGATCTCCGAAGAATTCTTCGCCGCTGAGCGTAAGGCGGTGTTCGAACGAAACTGGCTGTGCATCGGACGAATTGAGCGACTACCCCGCAAAGGTTCGTACTTCACCCGCGACCTGCCCGGTGGCCTCGCCTCGATCGTGGTGGCGCGCGATATGGACGACACCGTGCACGCGTTCCACAACGTGTGCGCCCACCGGGGTAACAAGGTGGTCTGGCAGGAGCACCCCGGGCGAGAATCCTCCGGCACATGCCGCGCGTTCGCCTGCAAGTACCACGGATGGCGATACGGCTTGGACGGCAAAGTCAACCACATCACCAACGAAGGCGAATTTTTCGACCTGGACAAGAACACCCTGCGGATGCCGCCGGTGCACTGCGAGGTGTGGGCGGGCTTCGTTTTCATCAACCTCGCCGACGACCCGGTGCCGCTGCGGGATTTCCTCGGCGACGGGCTGCTGGCGATCGAAACCTATCCGTTCGAGAAGATGACACAGCGTTACGGGTTCTCCACCCGGATCAACGGGAACTGGAAGCTGGCCGTCGACTCGGTCTGCGAGTGGTATCACCCGCCGTATGTGCACGGTCGCTTCATCGACCCTGACGTGTCGAAGGCCGAGAAGATGGTGCCGCCCGTCGACGCGTACCACTACGAACTGTTCCGGCCGCACATGCTCACCTCGGTCCCCGGGCCACCGCCGCTGCCGCCCCGCGAACCCGGCACCGCAGGACCGGCCCGCCAGGACCAACGCTGGGTTTACAAGCTGTTCCGCGCGGGATTATTCGGGCCCGACGATGTTCCGGATATTGGTCTCGAGAACGGCTGCGCTGACTACCTGAACCGCGGCGACATCGCATCGTGGGGCAACGACCAATTCTGGGTGTTCCCGAACATATCGATCCAGATCTGGGCGCGCGGCTACTACATCACCTACACCTACTGGCCGGAGACTGTCGACTCGCACATCTACGAGATCGACATGTACTTCGTGCCGCCCGCCAATGCGCAGGAGCGGTTGGGCCAGGAGCTGGTGGTCGACAGCACGATTGAGTTCGCGATGCAGGACGTGAACACCATCGAGGCCACCCACTCGGCGCTAAAGACGCGGGCACAGAACACCTTCCACCTCAGCGACCAGGAACTGCTCATCCGCCAGTTCCACACGGTCATCCGCGACACGGTCGACGCTTATGGGACCGCCAACACCACACGGGAGGTGTGATGACCAGTCCGACGTTGCCTCAGGCGTTCTCCGACCTGGAGCCGTTTGTGGCCGATTGGGCCTTGCCGACGCGGGCACAGCGCTACGAGGCGCGGCTCTCGAAACCGTACGACGAGCTCGTCGCGTTCTACGACGCAATCGCGCCGCGGGCGGAGGAAGCGATCGCCAACCTCAATGAGCTCGACATCAACGAGTTGCCGGACGACGCCGAAAGGCTTCTGCACCTGCTTTACTCGATGATCCTTGTCTCCTACGCCGTCAACGTGTTCAAGCAGAACCGAATCCCGGACTCCGGTGCCACGTTTTTCGACATGGTCGCCGAGCCGGCGGTGTGATAGGAGCACAACGTGACCGCCTCCGAACGACCTAAGGCACGGGACACGACGACTCGCGACATGCTGGTCGCCGCGACGAGTCAGATCATGGTCGAAGAAGGCTATGCCGCAGCCACGTCGCGCCGGGTTGCGGCCAAAGCCGGTGTGAAACCGGCATTGGTGCACTATTACTTCCCCACCATGGACGAGTTGTACCTGGCAGTTTTCCGTCGCGGCGCCGCGGTCTATTTGGAACGCCAGCAGCATGCGCTGGCCTCCGACCGCCCGTTGCACGCGTTCTGGGCGACCCTCACCGAACCCAAGGACACCCGGCTGCTCTTGGAGTTCATGGGGCTTGCCAACCATCGCAAGGAAATCAAGGCGGAAATCGCAGCCTGGTCGGAGCGATGGCGCGAGCAGCAGATCACCGCGCTGAACTTCATCGTGCGGGAACACGGCATCGACACCGACGAATTCCCGCCCGCCGCGATCGCGGTCGTCATCGCGGCGATCGGCCGCACCCTGATCCTCGAGCAGGGACTCGGCACCGCCGGTGGTCACCAGGAGGCCGTCGCACTGGTCAATCGCTTCCTCGACCGATTCGAGATGCCGACACCAAAAAATCGCCGGGCCCGCGGCTGATCGGGAGCTCTGCTAGGGCAGCACGACTCGCAGCCGCTCCCAACCACGGACGGTGGACGTCGACGCGAGTTGTGCTGTGTCGTAGTCGATATCCCATTCGGGCCAGCGGTTGAGGATCTCGTCCAGCGCGACACGACCTTCCAAACGTGCGAGGTTTGCCCCAAGGCAGTAATGCACGCCTTTCCCAAAGGTGATATGCGAGATGTTGTCACGATGGATGTTGAACGTGTCCGGATCGGTATAGCGGCGGGGGTCGCGATTAGCGGCACCGAACAACAACAGCATGGCGCTTCCCGCCGGAACCGTGGTGTCGTAGCACTCGAAATCCTCTGTCATCCAACGGGCTACGTGCGGCCCGGTCGGCTCGAATCGTAGCGTCTCGTCGACGGTACGGTTGAGCAGCGACCGATCCTGGTGAATTTCCCGGCGCTGATCGGGATGTTCGGCGAGCACTTTGGCCAGCCAGCCGATCAGCCGACCCGTCGTCTCGTTCCCGGCACCGGCCACCACCTGGGTGTAGTGCAGCACCTCTTTGCGCGTCAGCTTTCGGTGCACGCCATCCTCGTCGTCGAACTCGACGTTGAGCAGTGTGGTCATCAGGTCGTCGGACGGGTTCTTGGATCGCCATTCGACGTAGTCGGCGTAGATCCGGCCGTCGGCGATGGAGTCGGCGTCGGCGACCTTCAGCGGCGCACCCGGCTTGGTGCGCAAGTTGGCGTCATTGGCGTCGCGAACCGAGATCTGCTCGGACTCCGGAATTCCCAGCAGCATGCCGATCACCCGCATCGGCATCATCGAGGCGAGCTCAGCGATGATGTCGAAGCCATCGGAACCGACGAGCGGATCCAGGCACCGAATGCAGTACTGCCGGATCTGGTCTTCGATGGCGGCCATCCGGCGCGGCGTGAACACCCGGGACATCAGGCCGCGCAGTCTGGAATGCTCGGGCGGATCCTGAAACATCATCACGCCGCGGGGCATGTCGAATTTCGACTTGACCAACTCGAGGATGTCACTACGACGGCTGGAAAAAACTTCCCAGTTCGCCAACGCTTGTTCGACGTCGGAATGCCTTGATATCGCCCAGAAATCGTATCGCTCGTTGTAGTAGATCGGAGCCTGATCGCGCAGCCGCGCGTAGGTCGGGTACGGGTCGGCGTTGATCCCGACGTCATAGGGGTCGTAGTAGACGTCGGTGTCGCTGGTGACAGTCATCGGTGATTCCCTTACTTCAAACAGCTTCCGGCGTCCACCGTGAGCGGGACCCCGGTGATGTAGCGCGCTTCGTCGGAGGCCAAGAACAACACCGCGTTGCTGATGTCTTCTGGAGTCACCCAGGGGATGGGCAGGACGTGGAAGCTCTGGCACACCGGCGCAAGATCGTCGGGCCCGGGGTTGTCCAAGTCTGGCCGGAAGGCGCGGAAGGTGGCTTCGTTCATCAGCAACGGTGAATTCACATGCGTCGGGAGAACGGCGTTGACTCGGATCATGCGCTGACCCAATTCGACGGCAAACGAACGCATGAGGCCGATCACACCGTGCTTGGCCGCGACGTAATGGCCGACGTGCGGATAGGCCTTGTTGCCGGCGACCGAGGACGTCAGGATGATCGAGCCGCCGCGATCGCCCGCCAGGATGTGCGGGACGCCGGCCTTCACCGTCTTCCACACCCCACTCAGGTTGACGTCGATCATCTCCTGCCAAAGCGCCTCGTCAGCCTTGTGCAGCTTTCCGGCCGTGGTACCGATGCCGGCGTTGGCGACGATGACATCAAGCCGCCCAAGCTGTTCGACCCCGCTGTCGACGGCTGCACGCAGTGCGTCGTAATCGCGAACGTCGACTTCGGCCGTCACGACGCGACCTCCCGCGTCCTTGACCATGCCGGCGGTCACATCGAGATCTTCCCGCGTCGCACCGTCTGCGGGCGAAGCATCGAACCCGCGGCAGATGTCGACGGCGATGATGTCGGCACCTTCTTGTGCCAGCCGGACGGCGTGGCTTCTGCCCTGCCCGCGTGCAGCGCCGGTCACGAATGCGACCTTGCCGTCCATCCGGCCCGCCATGCCAACCTCGATTCCTCGCGTAGCAGCTACGCGCGGTCACCATCCAGCGATGTTGGGCGATCGCCCAAAAATGCGCTGGCGCCATGTCTAGCAGGACCGCGCCGAGCGCGTCAAGAGCCTGAATCACCCGGCCGATATGAACTGTCGAGGAACTGACGGTGATGGCGCTCCGGCGCAGGAGACGAAAATAGCCCAACGGCGCTACTACTCCCCTCGGCAGATTTCCAGCGCCTTTTCTAGTGCCTCGATCTCTAAACGCACGGTCGGGTTGTGCCCGACGAGTGTGGTGCCTTGGCATGGGCGCTATTGTTGTGCGGGCTCAACTCCCCATCCCCCGGCCTGTAGCAAAGGTTCGTACCATGCGGATGCGGTTGGGCCACCGTTATGGCAAGAACATCTTTATTTCCCAACCGAAGTGGTGAAATGTCGATATCAGCGCAGCTAGCGAGATCGCGGCGGATCATCAATCTTGATCACCGCGGTGAGCCGGGCATGCCTCGAGCGCGCTCACAGGTAACGCCTGGGCGGCCTACACCCAAATTTTTGGCCAGCCCTATTCGCCCGTGGTTTGCTGATCGGCGCGGCTCGCCGAAACGCCGACCAATGCGCTGAGGAAAGTTGCCACACCGCGTCGAACCCGCAGTAAGGTGCTGTCCGTGACCAGAGACAAGTTAGCCAAAGGGCGGGGCCGCTGGTTGGGGTTCGCGGCTACGCTCGTCGTCTCTGCTGGCATGCTCTACGCCCAACACACAGAGCCTCGGTGCTGCGTCAAGGCCCCGCCGGAGAAACCGGCGGCACTGACGGCGACACCGGCGGCAGCGCCGACCAGTCCCCGACCTGCGCCGGCCGACGCGCCGCACACGGCCAGTCCCGCGGAGGCGCACTTGCTGACCGCAGACGCGCCCGTGGCTGCCACGAATTTTCAGTTCGTGCTACCCGTCGGGGTCGCACCGGAGAAGGGGTTGCAGGTCAAGACCATCTGGGCTGCCCGTGCTATCAGCGTGTTGTTTCCGCAGATCACCACGATCGGCGGTTACCGGCAGGACGCCTTGAAGTGGCATCCGAACGGGTTGGCCATCGACGTGATGATCCCGAACCATGACTCCCCCGCGGGCATTGAGCTCGGCAACCAAATCGCGGGGTTTGCGTTGGCGAATGCCAAGCGATGGGGAATCAACCACGTGATCTGGCGGCAGAAAATCTATCCGGGCGTCGGCAAGGGGAGCTGGACGGCGGACTACGGCAACGAAACCGCCAACCACTACGACCACGTTCACATCGCCACCGACGGCGGCGGATACCCAACCGGGCACGAAACGTACTACATCGGATCGATGACCCCGACACCCCCAGACTGATCACTGCGATCAACTTTTCGGCTGGCTCGCCGGGTCTAGTTATCCGGCGAAGGGTGGTCGGGCCATCACTGTGGGGCGAAACCCGTATCGCGGACCGGCGTGGGCCGCGCCGAGGCCCGCGCCGCCGGCCAGCGGCATACCGCCCAGCAGGTTTCCGGGTCCCCCGGTTTCCGGTGAAACGGGGGCGAGACCCTCGACCGAGATCGGCGCGGTGCTTGGCGCCGGGTGGCTCCTGCCCATGATGATGGCACCGACAACCTGCCGAGTGAGGCCGCATTGCCCCACCGGTGCTCGAACTGCCAACGGCGGCGGCGGTGCGTGCCGCCGTCCTCGCTGGCGCGGGACCCGCAGCGATCAGCCGGCTGGCGGTGGCCGACGACTTGGCCGTAGGCCGACTGAGCGCAATCACTATCTCCCAGTTGGACTTACGGCGCGAGCTTCGAGCCATCTGGGTGGGCGGGCGCGCGCCACACGCCGGCGCGATAAGAAGCTTCCTCAGTCACATCAGCACTCGCAGAAGATTAGTCAGGAGATGAGATTGCGGCGGATGGCACCGGGCAAGCGCCGGTGTAGTCCACCTGCCAGTGCTTGATTCCGTCGAGCCAGCCCGAGCGTAACCGCTCCGGATCAGCCAGCGCGGTGAGGTCGGGAACGACGCCTCCGAATGTGTTGCTCAATCGAAAATCTATGTCAGCCAGCGGTCGACGAGGTTGGCCCACCGGCGCGAGATGGTGTGCTGCGTTTCGTCGCGCCCGGCACGAGTGCTGGTAGCGCCGATGGTCAACCGCGCGACCTCGTCGACCTGATCGTGGTCCAACCCGAACGCCACCAGGGCGTCGAGGTCGTGGTTGGTGTCGATCTCGTCCGGCAGTGCAGAGCGCGCGAGCAAGACTGCCGCGTTCTCCTCGCCGGCCTTGATCAGCATTGCGACCAGGCTGGACTTGCTGACATTCACAAAGCGGTCACACCGGTCTGCGGATCGACAGCTCAAGCCCGTTGTCGCGCATGATGGTTCGGCACTGCTGCGGCGTGTAGTCGAAGTTCTCCAGATCCTTGAGATAGGAAGCCGGCTCGGCCAGACCTTCGACATGCGGGAAGTCGGAACCCATGATGATCCGCTTCTCGCCCAGCAGCCTTAGCAGGCTGGCCAGCTCGTCCTCGTAGAAGGGCGACACCCAGACGTGGCGTTTGAAGGTCTCTCGCGGGTCTTCCTGGTAGATCTGTGGGATCTGACCGAAGGACTTGGTGAGCTTTTCGAACAGGTGGAACACCCAGGTTGAGCCGCTCTCGATGGAAGCCATCCGCAGGTCGGGGAACCGCAGGAAAAGTCCGTTGTGCAGATGGTTGGCGAAGGTGTCCTGCAAGGCGTCCCCGGAGAACAAGCTCCGGAAACCGAGCAGCGCCTGGAACGACATCATGTAATCCGCCTCGCCCCACGCCGGCATGAACTTCGAGTAGTACGTCTCGCCCGAGTGGTAACAAACGGTGATGCCTGAATCGTTCGCCAACTGCCAAAAGGTGTCGAACATGGGATCGCCGGGTGCGCGCATGCCGACGTCCGTCATGATCGGTCCGGGGACCATCACGATGAAGCGCGCGTCGCGCTCGAGCGCCCATTCGAGTTCACGGACAGCGTTATCCGGTTTGCACAACGTGATGTACGGCGCACCGAAGATGCGCTCCTGGTAGGCGAATCCCCAGTCCTCATCCATCCAGCGGTTGAAAGCTCGGAAGGTTGCCGCTGCGGCGTCCAGGTCAGGTAGCAGCGCCTGCTCCATTCCCACGCCGAGCGTAGGCAGCAGGATGCAGCCCGCCATGCCCTGCTCATCCATCAACGCCAAGCGCGCATCGCGGTCCCGATACGCCGGCGGGATCGGTTCCAAGTCGCCGAAAAGCGCATTCAAGTCGGCACCCCTGGGGTTTCGGCCGCGAAAGTATTCATCGAGCGCGCCGGGCTTGCCCACCGGGTCGAAGGTCGGATTCGGGATGAACCTGTTGACCCTGCCGCCGACGATGAGACGCTGCTTGCCGTCGAGCTCAGCCCACTGGATCGCGCGCTTCTTGTACTGCGGCTCGATGTGGCGGGTAAACGCGTCGAGCGCTTCGTAGTAGTGGTTATCGCAGTCGAAGAACTTGAATGGGAGCTGTGTCGTCATCGCGACAAACGTCCTTTCTGTGGTCCAGATTTAGAGGATTCAGTTGCGCGGCAAACCGAGGACCATCGAAGCGATGACCGTCAGCTGGATCTCCGGAGTGCCTCCGCCAATAAGTTCCGCAGGGGCGTCGAAATACGGCTGGAAGACAGCCGGGTCAGAATCCTCCAACATCGCGATGCGACCGGTCAGGCCGAGTGTCGCTGTCGATGCGCGACGCAACAACGTGACCATGGCGTACTTGGCGATGCTGGAGGTCGGTCCCGGCCCCTTCCCCTCGACCAGACGGAGGGTTTCGCGTAGCACCACGGCCCTGATCGCCGTGCCGTAGGCCTCGACGTCGCCGAGCGCCCGCAGCGCCGCATCCTGGTCGGGGCCATCAATTTCCGCCATTCGCCGAAGCGCGCCGGCTCGATCGATGCTGACGTAGTTTCCGATGGCCGTTCGTTCGACCGCCATCGTCGACACCGCCAGGCTCCACCCGTCGCCGGGCTTACCGACCAACATGTCGTCGGGCACGAACACATCGGTCAGGAAAACCTCGTTGAACTCGGTGCGTCCGCTGGCCTGCTTGATCGGCGAGACCTCGATGCCCGGCCAGCTCATGTCGACGAGGAAGTAGCTGATGCCGCGGTGCTTCTTCGCTTCGGAGTCCGTGCGCGCCAGTAGCGCTCCGAACTGAGCCCGATTTGCCAGCGATGTCCAGATCTTGTGCCCGTTGACCACCCATCCCCCGTCGACTTTGTCGGCGCGGGTGGATAGCGACGCCAGGTCTGAGCCGGCGCCGGGTTCGCTGAACAGTTGGCACCATCGCTGTACGCCACGCAGGATCGGCCAGGCGAAGCGCTCGCGCTGCAGATCCGATCCGCTGTTGAGAATCGTCGGGAGGATCCACTCCGCAATGCCGAGCGAGGGTCTGATCAACTCGGGACGCTTGTCGAACTCCTCGGCGATGACCACTTGCTGCACCGGCGAGGCGCCGACTCCCCACGGCGCCGGCAGATTCGGTGCGACCAGGCCTTGCTGCGCCAGCAGGTCCCGTTGCGACCCAAAGGCCAAGCCGGGGTTCCTGCTGTCGTCGGAAGGGTGGTCATTGGACAGAGTGAGCGCCTCGTCGAGGGTTGCCGACACCCTGGCCCGGAATTCGGACTCGACGGAGCCCAAATTGATTGTGGTGGAGCGCTTCAGCGTGCGCGCCAACTCCCCCACTTCGCGATTCCAGTGCGTCATCGGGCCCAACGACGCGGCCAAGCTGGTGGCGCGCCGCCAGTACAGGTGTGTGTCGTGCTCCCATGTGTAGCCGATGGCACCGAACATCAGCAATGCGTCGAGCACCAGGTCGGGGGCCGCGTCCACCGCCATCACAGCGGCGGACGCCGCGGCCAGCCGGTGCTGCTCGATGGATTCGCCTTCTGCCCGTACCGCGTCCCAGGCCGACGCCGTCGCCAGTTCGGAGTTCACCAGCAGCGTCGCCGCCTTGTGCTGCAGGGCCTGAAAGGCGCCGACCGGTCTGCCGAACTGCTCACGGGTGCGGATGTATTCGGTTGCCGCGTCGGAACAATGGCGCACCGTCCCGGCGGCCGCGCAGGCGGCTAGGGCCACCACGACGCAGCGCGCCCGTTCGGTTGAGATGCCCGATATTTCCGCGCTGTCCGGCACGACGTGGTCCGCGAGATCGAGCACACCCACATCGGTGCACAGATCGGTGCCTTGTTGCGGTTCGACTTTCAAACCTTCCGAGCGCGGGTCCAGTGCAAACCACCGTTGGCCGCTGTCCTTGGTCTGCGCGCAGAGCAGGATGCGTTGGGCTGCGCAGATTCCCAACACGGAGCCCGACGACCCGTTGAGCCGCCACGCGTCTCCGTCGGATACAGCGTGCACGTCTGAATGCTCGGGCAGTATGACGACCGCCGTCGCGCCTTCGGCCAGTTCGCTCAGCAGCGGTTTCGCCGACGCATCAGCCAGACTCGCGACGGCGCTGGCCGTCGCGGTGCTCAACAGCGGACCCGGCAGCAGCGCCGCGGCGGCTGCCTCGACCACACAGGCCATGTCGACCAGACTGCCGCCCTGGCCGCCGATGTCCACCGGAAGGTGCACCGCATGAAAGCCGTGTACAACGAATTCCGACCACCAGGACGGCAATTCGCCGGCCGCTATCGAATCGAACGCGGCACGTGTCTTGTCGATGGGCGCGTGCCGGGTAGCGAACCGGCTGACTGCATCGACGAGTTGCTCCTGCTCGGCGGTGATCGCCAGCGCCATAGGACTATCAGTCTTCCAGGCCGAGGATGCGGGCGGCGTTGCCGTACAGGAACTTCGGCCACACCTCGTCCTTCAGCGGAACCTCGGGCAGCTCGCTGAAAATCCGCTCCAGCGACAAGCCCATCGGGAAATAGCCGGCGTAAAGGATTTTGTCGGCACCGCGCGAATTCGCGTAGTCGATGATGGCCTTCGGGTAGTACTTCGGCGCGAACGCTGACGTCGAGTAGTAGAGGTTGGGCCACTTCAGCATCAGCTTGACCGCCAGATCCTCCCACGGTTCGCAGCCGTGGCGGGTGACGAACACCAGATCGGGGAAGTCGAACATCACGATGTCGATTCGCGAAACTTCCTGCGGTGAAAAGGGAACCCGCGGTCCAGGGACGCCGGCGCAGACGAAGATCGGGATGCCGAGCTCGACGCAGGTGGCATAAATCGGGTACATCTTCGGGTCGTCGATCGGAACCTGCGGGAAGGTTCCGGCCGGGAACACTGATGTGGCGCGGATACCGAACTGCTCGTACTCGCGACGGATCGCATTCACCGAACCCATCACGTCGTTGGGGTCCACCAGTGCGCCGGAAGGCACGAAGCGATCCGGGAACGTCTTGAGCGCCAGCTGCGCGGAGTCCTCGCCGACCCCGATCATCGCCTTCTCGATACCGAACCGGTCCATCTGCTGGAGCACCAGCGACACCGGGTCGTCGGTCGGCAGTCCCTTCGGCACGTCCTTGAACATGTACTCGACGGGGAACTCGAAGTCCTCTTTGGATTCGCGGTCCTTCGTCTGCTTACGGATGAAGTCGTATTGAGCGGAGCCCTCGTGGGGGAATCCGACCATCGTGTCGATCACCGGTAGACCCACAGGTCCGGCCATGGCGTCCTCCGATCGCTGACAGCGTCGCTGCTCGATCCATACTGAAACAACGTTCTACCTCTGTCAAGATAGCGTAGGGCGTTTAGCTGGGATAACACTGTGCGAATCGGCGATATGCCGTAACATCGGAGCAGTCACTGAGAAGTCGGTTCTCGACCCGAGCCGGAGGTCGCATCGTCAACACTCCCGTCGAGCGGGCCGAATCCGCCGTAGTTCCCCTTGCGGAAATGACCAGCCGCCAGCTGATACGGCGAGCCAAGATCATCGAAGCCGTAATCGGTCTGATTGCCGAGGTGGGCGCCGAGGCGGTGCAGATGCGCGACGTGGCACAGCGTTCAGGAGTGGCACTGGCCACCGTCTATCGCTACTTCAGCTCCAAGGATCACCTTCTTGCGGCGGCGCTGGAGGACTGGCAGAAGCGACTTACCCGCCGCATCCTCGCATCGCGCGGGGCACGAGCCGACCAGGACCCGTTGCCAGGTGTCCTGGATTACTTACGACGCGCGCAGCGTGCCTTCTACCGCAACCCGGAAATGACCGCGCTGATGCTTCAAACTACGAGATCCACTGCTCCCGAGGCCAAAGCGGCGATCGACCAGATGAATCGCACGAACGCCGAAATGTTCAACAGTCTGCTCGATGGCGTTGCACCGGAGGACATTCCGAACATCACATTCGGCCTCAACGGCGCGCTGAGCAATGCGCTCGCCGGAGTGCTGGCCGGCATGTTGACGTCGGAAGAGGCCCAGAGCCGGGTCGAGTGGGTGGCACGTGTCCTGCTGACCGGCAGAGGGCAAGCGAAAGACCTGTAGGCCTGTCGCGTGTTTATCGCTCGCCCATCTTCCTGCGTGAGTTGCTACGAATCCGGAATCTTAATCGGCTCAAGCGGGTTGCCCGGGGCGATCGACGAACAGTTCTGCGGCGCTTGTACGTCGTCGAAGCGCTGCCGGATCCAGGCGATCGCGTGCGGCAGCCAGGGCACGAGGCTCGAAATGTGGGCCAGCGCGTCGTACTGCTCGTAGTAAACCTTCACGCCCTTCGCGCAGTAGTTACGGGCGAGCGTGCGCACATCGCCGGCAATCATCACGCCGTCGCCGGCGCCGATGCCCGGCTGGTCGCCCGGAGTGCCCTCGAGCTCACCGTTGGCGCCCTGACCGACGAACAACGGGATGGTCGGCGTACCGCCGGTGCCCATGATCAGTTGGTTTGCCACCTCGACGTAGAGCGGCAGGCTCTCAGGAGTCGGGTACGCGGGGATGACTAGCTTCTGCCAGGTCAGACCCTTGTAGCGGCCGAGGACGTCGACGATCGAAGCGGTCTGCATCTCGTTGAAGACCGTCACGCCGGTGGGGGTGAGATACGGCGTGAAATCCTTTTCGAACGCGCGCGCGATGCCGACGAGCGCCATCGGCATGACGCCGCCCCAAAACCATGTGCCCTCGATGTAGTGCAGGTTGTGCGCCGGATCGACGAGCAGGCCGCCCATCGCCGCGCCGATCATGCGCGCGTTGACGTCGGGTGCGTACGTCGGAGCGAGTTCGGCGGCCCACTCGGTGGCGATCGCACCGCCGGAGTATCCGAGCATCGCAACCTTTGCGTCGTCCGGGAGCCCGACGGTCGACGACGGTGAAAACACCGCGCGAATCGAGTCGAGCGTGTTCATTCCGTACTCGGGGCCTGCGGCGAAGTCGGCCCGCTGGCCCTCGGTGTCGGGGACGATGACCGTGTACCCGTCGGCGAGAAACGGACCAAAGACCGCCCCTTCCACGTTGGGGACGAGTCCGCCCAGCGTGACTCCGCCCGAGATCGCATACGATGGCTCGTCGTTTCGGTTCAGCGAGTCATAGGCGGACTGGTACGAGATCACCTTCGTCTTGTCCTCTTGGTAAGGCGGCTGAATGACGGAGGTGACGTTGACGGTCGGGTTGCCGGTTTGGCTGGTCGACCGGTAGAGCAGCTGCGTGGCCTTGAGCCATGTCGGGACGCCGAACGCGCGGTAGACAACGCTGCGAGGCTTCAGCACCGTTCCCGGTGGGAGCCTCTCCAGGCTGCCGGTGTACTTGTAGAACGGATCATCCCCCGGCTGCGGCACGACCATGCCCCACTCGTGGCTCGGATCCGGATACCAGGTTGTTGGTTGCAGTGGTTCAGTCATCGCTCTCCCTTGGTCCTGGGCACCATGTTGCTCCGGCGAGAGCCACGCAGGAGGGACTTCCACCCGTCACGCGACCGCCACCAATTCCGCGCGCGTGATGCCAGAGACATCTCAGCTCGGAGGCAAGTGCTGAAGCATGTCCGATTGGTTCAGCCTTGTTTCGTTTGTTCGAGCCATCGTTGTTCCTCACCGGGTTCGGGGAGGATCACGCCGACTTCGATTGCATTGTCGGCTTTGACTTCCCGCAGCGCGAAGAGAACCTCCCCTCTGGCTGGTCAGTGAGCCGTGTCCACATTAGCGACAAATCTCGAAGCATCGCCTGCCGTGTCGCGACATCCCGACCGGCGCGGATGTCGCCGAACACCATCGAGTGGGTAGACCGGCTGGCGCCGGTGAAGACCCTGCCGTTTGGCATGTCCTGGAAGACGACATTGACGAACGAGCGCGGAGCACCAGTCGCGTCGCAGTGAATGCGAGTGATCTCTCCAGCGATGTTCTCCCTTTGGGATTCATCAAGCAGTCCCTGGGGGCTGATGCACTGGTAGATGGGCATGATGCCGCCTGATTTCGCCAGTTATCCGGTTGGTAATGGTAGGTACCCGCCGCCCGTTACTGTGTGGTCAGGCTTTGCAAATGAGCGCTCAGGAGCACAACCCATGCAACGGCAACGACTGATCATCGGCGTCACCGGCTCCAGTGCGCCACAACTGGGTTGGGCGACCCTCCGCGCCCTGCACCACCACCGGGACATTGAAACCCACCTGGTCATCTCCCGGGGGGCCGACAAGACCATTCAGCTCGAAATGGGGCTAGGCAGAAGCGATTTCGAAAGCCTCGCCGATATTTGTTATGACCCCGAGGACCTGAGTGGGGCCATCTCCTCGGGATCGTTTCACACCGTCGGCATGGTGGTGGTGCCCTGCTCGATGAAAACCCTGGCTGCGATCGCCGCGGGCAGCAGCACCGACCTGCTCACCCGCGCCGCCGACGTGTGCCTCAAAGAGCGCCGCAAGCTCGTACTCGTCGCACGCGAAACCCCGCTGAGCCTGATCCACATCCGCAACATGGAAACCGTCACCCTCGCCGGCGCGACCGTGCTCCCACCAACCCCAGCCTTCTACCATCAACCCAAGACAATCGACGATCTCCTCAACCAGACCGCCGGCAAAATCCTGGATCAATTTGGCATCACACATGAGTTATTTCGACGCTGGGACGGCGCGCCAGGCGGTCGGGTGACATCTGTGCCGGAGCAGACCGCGCCGCGAAATGATGGATGACACCGGCACTGCGGGGCGCTTCAAGCAGTTTGCGCTGGAGCTCTATGGCAGCGAAGGCGTGGCCGCCGCGTGCCTGTATTTGCAGAACCGCCACGTGCTCGACGTCAACCTAGTGTTATTCGCCGCGTTCATCGGTGCTGGGCGACGGCAGACGCTAACCACTTCTTGCCTGGACGCGGCCCGATCCCGGGTAGACGCGTGGCATCGCGAGGTTGTGCGGCCGCTGCGTGCCGTGCGGCAACGGCTCAAGACGGGTCCCGCACCCGCACCCAACGAACTCACCACGCGGCTGCGTGGCAAGCTCCAGCAAGTCGAGATTGACGCCGAGTTGATCGAGCTGGACCAACTGGCAGTGTTGATCCCGCTCGGTGGCGCCGACCCGATATCAGGGAGCCCTGCCGAATGTGCCACGGCGGCAATAGAAGCCGTCGTTCGGACATACTCCACTAGCGCACTTGACGACAGCGACCAGCGTGCGATCGAAACAATCGCGGC
>CAVVUH010000023.1:0-204331 GCA_963751315.1 uncultured Actinomycetota bacterium
CCACCTTGCTGACACCGGCGAAGGTGTCGTAGTAGGCGGCTTCGCGGTCCAGCCCCCGTTCGCGGCCCTCCTGGTAGCGGCCGACCATGAATATCGCGTAGTCGGTACCCGCCGCGATGGCCAGTGCCGTCAGCAAGTTGACGGCGAAGGTCGAAAGCCCCATGATGCCGGTTTCGCCGAGCAGTGCCACCACGCCCCGTGCGGTGGCCAGTCCGACGAACAGGATGACCATCGTCAGCAGCACGGTGCCGATGGATCGGTAGACGAACATCAGCATGATCGCGATGATGATGATGGTGATGATCGTCATCTTGGCCAGGCTCGCGTTGCCGACAACGATCGTGTCGTCGGTCAGGGCTCCCTGACCGGCAACGTAGGCCTTCACCCCCGGCGGCGGCTTCGAATCCTCCACAATCTTGCGAACCGAGTCAACCGACTTGTCGCCGACGGCTCCGCCCTGGTCACCCTTCAGGTTGACCTGGACGTAGGCGGCTTTGTGGTCGTAGCTCTCGACACCCGAGGACGTGAATCGCTGCCCCCAGAAATTCAGCGCATGCTCGACGTGTTCGGTGTCCTGCTGCAGCTTCTTGACCAGATCGTCGTAATACCGGTGAGCGTCCTGGCCGAGAGGTTTGTCACCGACCAGGGTCACCAGGACGAGGTTGTCAGAGTCGTACTCCTTGAACTTCTCCCCGATGTGCTTCATCCCGGTCACCGACGGCGCGTCGGATGGCGATAGCGGCACCGAGACGTCCTCGGCAACCTTCTCCAACTGTGGGACGAAGACGTTGACGCCGACCGCGATCAGTAGCCAGATCACGACGATCGGCAGGGCCAGGACGCGGATGGTGCGGGCCAGTCGCGGTTTGTGCTCAACTTCGGTGCGCTGCGCGACGGGGATTTCGTCCGTGTCGCTTGTGTCGTCGGTCGCGCCGCTGGTGTCGTCGGTCACGCGGATTTGTCCAAGCAGGAAACCTGCGCGTCACGCGTGTTGACCTGTTGTTGATCGACCAATTTGCCGTCGACGGTGATCCGGCAGCCGATGGAGGGGCCGTCACCTTGGGCGACGACGTAGGCGAAGATGCCGGGCATCTCGGCGACTATCGTCTTCGACCACGGCAACGTGGTGAAGTTGGCCTTCTGCGGTAGTGACTCCGCATCCATCCAGTTGACGACGCCGGTCGTCCCGGGTGGTCCCAGGATTTCGTAGATGGCG
The DNA here is from genome assembly GCA_963751315.1 of uncultured Actinomycetota bacterium. GTDB lineage: Bacteria > Actinomycetota > Actinomycetes > Mycobacteriales > Mycobacteriaceae > Mycobacterium. The sequence goes on from CAVVUH010000023.1 coordinate 1,217, forward strand.
GTCTTGGCCGCGTACGGCGGGGTCGCATCCCGGGGATCGGGCTTGGGCACGCCGGGTCCTGGGAAGACGCCGTTGAGTCGGTCCACTGCAACGCCGCCGATGATCAGTGCCACGACCACGACCAGCGGAACCCATGCCCGCTTGAGAAGCGTCAACACCGTGCCCCCCGATTAGGAATGCTCGACGGGCTGATATTAAGGCATCTCGTCGCGTACGCCACCGCCAGCCGAACGCCATAGCTGCCGAGTTAATTCCTGCGGTGCGCCGTCGCGTCGGAGCCGCGCCGCCCGCCCGGGCCGCAGCCGCACCGCTCGTTGTGCTCCACCTGATCAGTTTGCTAGGCGACGACGTGACGCCAGGGTGGGCTACTCGCTTGCGGACAGCACAGAGCGACGCTCAACAGAGGAGACGCACGACCGTGTTGTAAGGCGAAAGGCCCTCGGAGACGGTTGTGGAGTCGGAGACATGGAAACGTTATGCGCTACAGGCGATTTCGCTGTGAGGCGCTGATTTTCTGCCCGTTGACCTGTTGCCCGTCGATCTCATTGAAATGACCGCGCGGTCGTATCGACCTGCGGCGATAGCGAGAATCGAAGACGGCTAGTTAGTTTCAGAAAGTAATTAATTCGCTGGCGCGCAAACGCTATTACTTTGAATTGCACGCCATGCGTTTTGCGAGACGTCGATTGCTCCCCGTCGATCCGAAATCAGCACCGATTTAGGGCCATGGCGCGTACCCTGAGCTGCATGGCTACCAAGACCAAGGTCAAGACCAAGACCTGCGTACATTGCGGCCACACATTCGATCCGAACGACCGATGGCGTGACCTGTCGGATCCGGAGTGGCTTCCGGCCGCATCAGTTTATTGTTCGCAATATTGCAGTGACCGATACCATCTCGAAATGGTGCATTGCTGCTCGACCCACGTGAAAGAGAAGGCTCGGCGCGAAGCCGCCAGGGCGGCGCGCTGATCCGCGCTTCCACCAGATCAACGGACTCGCCACTTTCTGCAACGAATTGGCTATTTGAAGCGTAACTCCACCATGAGGGAGCTTAAGAATATATACGCGAGCGGGTGAGGTGAGCCCGTCGTAATGGTCCAGTCGTTATGGGACTCTGTTGCCCCGTGTTCGGGCAAGGAAGAATCAACGACGACATGGCATCGAAAAAGCGCCGGCGGCACACGCCGGATCAGATCATCCGCAAGCTCGCCGAGGGCAACAAACTCCTCGGGTCGGGCCAGGAACTCGACGAGGTATGCCGACACCTGCAGATCGCTGAATCGACGTGGCATCGCTGGCTTGCCCAGTACGGCGGCATGAAGGCCAACGAGGCCAAACGGCTCAAAGAACTCGAAGCGGAGAACGTCCGGCTGAAGAAGCTGGTCGCCAACCAGGCCCTCGACATCGACATGCTCAAGGAGATCTCGGCGGGAAACTTCTGACCCCGAACCGCAAGCGCAGCGCCGTCACGGTGCTGCGCGACCGGTTCGGGGTATCCGAACGCCGCGCCTGCACAGTCGTTGGTCTGCACCGTTCCACGATGCGCCTGACGCCCCAGCCGGTCACTGTGGAGGAGGCCGAGTTGCGTGCCTGGTTGCGCCGATTCTCCACCGACCGGCCTCGTTGGGGGTGGCGACGGGCCGCCAAGATGGCCCGCCGGGCGGGGTGGCAGGTCAACGACAAGCGCATCCGCCGGCTGTGGCGGGATGAGGGCCTGCGGGTGCCTCAGCGGCGCAGGAAGAAGCGTTTGATCGGCATTGGTGTCGCCGTTGGCGCGATGTCCCCGATTCGTCCGAACGTGATCTGGGCGATGGACTTCCAGTTCGACACCACCGCCGATGGCCGCACCTTGAAGATGTTGAACGTGATCGACGAGTTCACCCGCGAAACCATCGCGATCAATGTTGACCGCTCAATAGACGCTGACGGCGTCGTCGCCGTCTTGGACCGCCCCGCCGTTCAGCGAGGCGTGCCGACCTATGTGCGCTTCGACAACGGTCCCGAGTTCGTGGCGCAAGCCGTGCACGACTGGTGCCGATTCAACAGCGCCGCTTCGCTATTCATCGATCCCGGCTCGCCATGGCAGAACGCCTGGATCGAATCGTTCAACGGCCGGCTACGCGACGAACTGCTCAACTCGTGGCGCTTCGACTCGCTACTCGAAGCCCGCGTGATCATCGAAGACTGGCGCTGCGACTACAACGCCAACAGGCCCCACACCGCCCACGGCGAACTCACCCCAACCGAATTCGCCATAAGGTGGACCACGACCCACCAACCCAAGCCGCATAGCGACCACCAAACGGGTCCCCCTCAGACCCATCAACCGGCACGTCAGCGCGCGGCAGCAGGCGGGTCTTGTTCGAAGGCGCGGATTTCCGAACAGATCGCTGCCGGGTCGTTCTCCTGAATGAAGTGTTTGGCACCGTCGAGGATGCGGGTGTGGTGGCGGGGAAGGGCCGCCTCGAACCTTTCGCGTTCGCTGTCCTTGAATCCGGTGTCGGCGCTGCCCCACAACAACAACGCCGGCTTATCGGATAGCTTGGTCAACCCGTGTTCGACCCTGGCGAGGTAGTCACGGCTAGCCAGGATTTCGTGCGGAAAGATTGCGGTGGGTTGACGCGAAGCCGGGGTGGGGAACGGCCCGCGGTAGGCAGCCTTCTCGGCCGGGGTCAAAGGGCGGTTGACCCCAGCCGGCATCAACCACACGACGAAGGCGTTGAAGCGTCGGATCAGCAGTCGGCTCAGCGGATTGCCCGCGATGCGGGAAAACATGGCGATGTGCCGGACGTCTTGGGCCGGCCAGGCCCAAGTGTTGCCGATGATCAAGGCGTGGATGAGATCGGGTCGACGCCCCGCGACGCCGAGCCCGATCGGTCCGCCCCAGTCCTGCACCATGAGTCGGATGTCGGTCAACCCGAGTGTCGTGATGAACTGCTCCACGACCTGGGAGTGCTGCTCGGGTTTGAAGCTGTATCCGGGTCCGGCGGTACTTAGACCGAAACCGGGATAGTCCAGGGCGATGCAGCGAAACTGCGCCGACAGTTCGGCGATGATGCGGCGGTAAAGAAACGACCAGGTGGGGTTGCCGTGTAGCAGCAGCAGCACCGGACCGGAGCCTTCGTCGACGTAATGCACGGTGTGGCCGTCGATCTGCAGATAGTGGTTGTCGAACGGGTAGAGCGTGGTGTCGAGCCAGTCCGGAAGCGGTGGCGCGGCGCTCATTTGGTGACACCTTCTTTGTCTGCCATCTTGTTCATCATCGAGAAGACGGCGTTGGGCGCCAGGCGCGACATCGGATAGAGGAACTTGACCTGTCCCAGGCGTAGTTCGGTGGTGCCTTTGGTCAAGGCCTTGGCCACCGCAGTGCCCACCGCTTCGGGCTTGATCTTGGAGGCCCCGTAGCCGCTGGCGAGTTCGGTGTCAACGGTCGGGGGCAGCACCTCCAGCACCTGAAGCGCGTCATGGCGGGTCTGGTGACGCAAGGCCTGGGTGAAGGCGTGCACGCCGGCCTTGGCGGCGGCATAGCCTGGTGTGCGGCCGAACGGCGCGTAAATCAGACCGGTGCTGACGTTGACCACGGCCGCCTCGGGACGGCTCAGTAGGACGGGCAGCAGCGCAATCGTGAGGTGCATCGGCGCCCAAAGGTCAAGTGCAAGTTCGTCCTTGACCCTCAACATGGCGTGGCGATCGTGCAGATCGACGTCCGTCATGGTGCCGGCGTTGTTGACCACAACGTCCAGCGGTCGGTTGTCGGCGAGGTGTGCGACGAGGCGGTCGCGGTCGCGTTCCTCGGCGAGGTCGGCCACGAATGAGGTGATGCCCGTGTCGGTGCCCCGTGCCGCGGCCAGCCGTTCCGGACTGCGTCCCACGATCAGAACGTTGGCGCCGGCGGCGCGCAGCGCTGCCGTGGTCGCCAGCCCAATACCAGCCCCGCCACCAGTGACGACGGCGAACTTGCCATCTAGCTCCACGTGCTATTCCTTTCGTCGATCGAGCGATTTCCCGCCGTTGCCCCTCGCTACAGACCTATCACGCAACGCTCTGGCAGTACAACGCTCCGATAATTCAAGTATTGCGTAAGCGGAGGATGTACGCAACTAAGGCCGGCCACTTCGTCGCCGTCCGGGGGTCCGTCATCCCGCGTACCCGAGGCCTTGACTTGAGGTGCTGGCCCGTTTCAGCCTGGAGGTAGTCGACGAGCCGACACATTTGTTTCGCCGCGATGGAGGGGCCGAGTCAACGGCCCCGACCGGGCGTGCCGGAACACGAATCGTCCTATGGCAGGAGAATCCGGTGATGATCGGGTTTAGAATGTCGAAACAACAGTTCCAACCGAAGGGAGCATGGGGTGGCGATGGAGACGAATCGGACCGGCGCAGTGTCCGCGGCGACCGCACCGACCTCCCCTGAGGTATCCATTCCCGAAGTCCTGGGAAATCACGTGTGTTTCCTTCTCGGCACCGTGAGCACGCGCGCCATTGAACTGTTCGGTCAAGAACTGACCGGGTCCAAGCTGTCGGTTCGCGCTGCGGGAATGTTGCTACTCCTTGACGCTCAAGGCCCGACGAGTCAGAACGTCATCGGGCAACAAATGCGATTGGAACGCAGCACGATGTCGTTGGCCGCCGACGAACTTGAACGCAACCGCCTTGTCCGACGCAGGCGAGCACCCGCCGACCGCCGACAAAACGAACTCGAACTCACCGCACGGGGTCGCCGTGCGATCGAGGAGATCGAGGCCGCCACCGACAAGACGACCGAAACGCTGCTCCAGCAACTGGACCCCGACGAGCAACGCCAGCTCGTCGCGCTCCTGCAAAGGATCCTGTAATCAAACGAAGTCGGTGATCTCATGCACGAAAGAAAGTCGGGCCACCTGTCGAGCACCTGCCGTGACACAAGCGGCATCCTTTGCCCTACGCGTCGGCGAGCCGGAGGGGCCTCGCTGCGGGGCCGGCGACTTGGCTACACCGGTGAAACACGTGATTGCACCGATGGTCGAACAGCACGTTCGTCCGCACTCCAGCTACTTCCGGACGTCCCGTCACCGAATCACGAAGTCGCCAAGCGCCTATAGTGAACCATGACCCACCAATCCCAAAGCCGCATAGCGACTGGACCACCAAACGGGTCCCCCTCACGGGATATTCCCGACAATCGAGTCGTCAAGGTAACTGTCGGTCTCGTGCGCTCTGACGACTCGGTGCGGACTGAAGTCCTTAAGAATGTCATCGATTTCACTCGCCGACGAGTGCGCCAGGAGATCCACACCTCGTCCGCATGATTCAACGCCCCGCTGGACGAGTTGAGGTCATAGATCGCGCCGTTACAGCAGGCTTTGCTTGACCGGATCCGACTGATGGGCTTTGACCATGCGATCGGGCTTGACAGTGCCCGTCAGCAAATTTGCCAGCGAGATCTAGGGCGCGGTGACGCTTATGCGGCGCAAATGACACGCGATCGACCGGAAGGGACCAGCCCCAACCGGAACAATTGGGAGAGCGAATCGCTTGTGGCACAACGTGAACAGGGTGCGAATCGGACCCGACAGGGCTTCGTCTAAACTCACATCCTCACGATCAACGCAAAACGTTGCACGCGATGCCACGACGCACTGCTAGTCCCTGACTACCCACTTGTCCACTGTCGGTGCGGATATAGTGGTCCACTTACTCTTTGGATCCGCCGCTCCGGTGCGCCGGCGGGGACGCCGACGGGCGCGACCGCCGGTGCTCCGGCTCGACCTCGTGGGGCCGGGGGCTGACCTTGTCGGGGTGCTGCCGGGCCAGGTTCTCGTCCGCCCGCCTGAGCATGCCCTCGGTCCGCCGCAATTGCTCCTCGGCCACCATGAGCTGGGCACGCAGGCCCGCGATCTGCGTATCGAGTTGGTTGTACGGCGGATACGGCACGTTGGGGGCCCCGATCCGCTCGAAGGCAGTGACGTCCGGCCCTGCGCCTGCGTCAGTGGCCATGGTGTCCTCCTCGCTCAGGGATGTTTCCGATGATTTCTTCTCCGTTAACCCGTGTGCATTTGAATGACCCCTTGGAGTCGGGGCCAATCGCTACCGTTCGATGGTGCCGCGAAGCAGTGCAACTGACGCGAGTAGTCCAGTACGCGTCTTGTTTCGACGTTCACCGAGACACGCAGGAACCGTCAGGGCAGGCCGCGTCCAACACTGGTGCGGATGACGAAGAACGCCAAGCCCTGCGGGCTGAAGGACTCGACCCCGACGACCCCGCCGTACGTGCCGGAATCGACCTTGTCAGGTGGGAGCTGTCAATGCTCGACGAGCTGGCCGACTGACCTCGTTGCCAACCGAACTCGGGCCCCGTCATCCGGTTGGGTGGCGGCCCGATTGCCCATGTTTGGGGACTTCCGCCTAGAACCATGCCTCGATGCCGAGGCGAGTCGAGTAGCTCGTTACTCTATTCCCGCTGCCCTGCTGAGGCTTACTTTCGGTGCGGCGGCGGATGGTCTGACCGATCCGGGAGCCCACTGCCCGACTCCCCGGACCGGCCAAGCCTGTCGCGGCCGAGATTTCTTCGGATCTATCGGGAGGTCGCCGTGGCGAAGATTGGTGAGCATGCAGTCGTCTTAGGGGCAAGTATGAGCGGTCTACTTGCTGCGAGGGTACTGTCCGACTTCTATCGAACCGTCACGGTCGTCGAGCGCGATGTGCTTCCCACCGATAACGCTCAACGCCGCGGCGTGCCTCAGGGGCGTCACATTCACGGGCTCTGGCCGCGGGGGTCGCAGATCCTGGATGATCTGTTCCCCGGTTTCCTCACCGACCTCATCCGCGACGGTTGCAAAAAGGTGGACGGCGACTTCTCCCAGATTTACGCCTCATTCGGCGGGCATCAATTTGTGCGATCAGGAACCATGAGGAACTTTCAACCGCGTGATGCGGGGTACTACCCGAGTCGGCCCTCGCTAGAGGGTCACGTTCGTCGACGGGTACGTGCCATCTCGAACGTCGAGCTGATGGACGGCTACGACGTGGTCGACCTAATGTCGAGCGATGACCGGAGCCGCATCACCGGAGTGACAGTCACTTCACGTCAAGGTGACGAGAAACGCTCGGTCACTGCTGATCTTGTCATCGACGCGACGGGACGCGGCTCCCGAACGCCGGCATTCTTGGAACACCTCGGCTATGACCGTCCGGTCGAGGACGAGGTGGTAGTGCATATTGCCTATGCCAGCCAGATGTTGCGGATTCCGGCTGGCATGCATAACGAAATACTGGTGCTGGTTGGGCACGTCCCAGGCCGGCCAACAGCAATGGCGTTAGTCGCCTACGAACACGACACATGGATGTTCACGGCAGCCGGCATGGTTGGACACGAGCCACCGGCCGACCGAGAGGGCATGTTGAGCTTCATTGAAGGTTTCACACCGCCCGCCATTGTGTCTGCGCTTCGTTGCGCTGAACCGCTCGGGGACGTAGCGCGCTACCGCACGCCATCCAGTCGGTGGCGTCGCTACGACAAGATGCGACGTTTTCCGGCCGCCCTACTGGTCTTCGGCGATGCAATATGCAGCTTCAACCCGATCTACGGCCAAGGGATGACGGTAGCTGCACTCGAAGCCTTGGCACTGGATCGCTCACTGCGCCGCGGTAGCCACAACTTGGCACCGAGATTCTTCCGGGCTGCCGCCAAACCCGTTGGCGTGGCGTGGCAACTGGCCGTGGGTGGCGACCTGGCCCTGACAGAGGTTGAGGCACCGCGGCCGCTCTCGGTGCGACTGACCAACAAGTATGTCGACCGAGTGCAGTCCGCTGCTGAGACGAACGTGTATGTCGCCGACCGTTTTATGAAGGTGGCTGGCTTTGCCTGCCCTCCCGCCAGTCTCTTCAGCCCGTCATTTGTTCTTCGAGTCGCCGCGACTAACTGGCGTCAAGCGCGGCGACGTGTCTCTGAACCCATGTCGTCATTGACACCGGCAACTTAACGCGGGTTTCTGTATGGGCTCGCCCTAAGAGTTGACTTTCTCGACCAGCGGTGTGTCAGCGACTGCCCAGGCTGTAACTCGTCTTCGTCAGTCGCATAGCCGCTGGCGCAAGCCGCTGCCGCCTTTTCCTACTCGAAGCCCAGGTAAGGCAGACCACGTCGCCCAACCGACGCTGGGACTAAATCAGCCGAGTCGCAGTCGGCCTGTCAACTTTTCAGGGGTGACGTGCGTGGGGGTGGCCTGGCATCCGCCCACGGAGAGGTCTTCGCTTCCCATTGGATCGGTCCCCACCTAAGGGTTACGGCCGTGGACATTTCTCAGTTCAACGGCAACGGCCCCGGCTGATACATCCGGCGGGGGACCGGCTCCACATCGGTTTGCACTCTAATGAGCCGCCGTCGGCCTTACACTGGCTGGAATGAGCGCCTATCAGACCGTCGTGGTCGGCACCGATGGCTCGGACTCGTCGCTGCGTGCGGTGGACCGCGCAGCCGCGATCGCTGCGGATCACGACGCGAAATTGATCGTTGCGACGGCGCATCTCCCCGTCGCCGAGGAACACGGCCGCTACGCCATCGCGCCGGGGAGCACCCACGGCGAGGACTACCGGTTGGTGGGCGAGGCCCCCTTCTACGCGATCCTGCAGGACGCCAGGGAGCGGGCGCACAAAGCCGGGGCCAAGAACGTGGAGGAGAAGCCGATCGTCGGTGCCCCCATCAACGCGCTGGTGCACCTGGCCGAGGAGGTCCATGCCGACCTGCTGGTCGTCGGCAACGTCGGGCTCAGTAGCGTCGCCGGGCGGCTGCTGGGATCAGTCCCATCCGAAGTCTCCCGCAGGGCCAAGACCGACGTGCTGATCGTCCACACCAGCGACTGAGGCATCGTTAAGAATCGTTCGGCGTCGGACCACAACCTGTATCTCAGACCAATTGCCTGCCCAATTGTCCTGTTATCGTCTTGGTGATTTGTTAAGCCAGCCTAGATACCGCATCTGATCTATATAAACGCTGGTGCGCGATCACGGCTGCGCTCAGCGGCAGGGACGCTTCCCCCTAATCTGCTATTTCGGCACCCTTGCTGTGCCCTGGACGCGGTGCACGGACTCCTGTCGGGCACGCGGTCATCGGTGCTGGGAGGCCCGTACATTCTTTGGTACTGGCGTTGCACCGCGCTAGAGAACGGTCACTGCAAGATATTTGGCATCCGTCATTTCGTTACATCGCCGCTGGCGGGTAGTCGCCGTAGGCGCCGCGGTCATCGCCGGCGAGCGCCCATGCGTGCTGCTGGTCGGCCCGGGCGGCGACGGCTGCCAGCGCGGCCGCGCGGGCGGCTCGCGTCGCATCGCGCGTTGTCAGCCGGCGATCCAGCCATCCCGCGAACCACAGCAGCCACAGCAGCGCGATGGCGGCCACGACAGCCAGAATCAGCCACGCATAGCGGATGACACCCCCGACGATGGCTACGCTGCCCGACGCGACCGCGACGAGCGCCAGGCCGCGGATCAGAGAAACCATCATTTACCTCCCCTATCTCATTGAGGGTGTCACGACGTCGTCACAACTCGTGCGAAACTCACCGCGCGGACATCCTCGGATTCCAAAATACTCGCATGGACTGACACGCACGAATCTGCTTGCAGCACATTCGATTTCAAACTCTCGGAGCCGACCCCCGCATATGCCGACAGACGCCAGCAATCGGGTCAAATCTGTCTCTTAATCAGCGGGTCCGGGGTTCGAAACCCTAACGGCGCACTTCAAAGTCTATTTTCGGGGACGTACCGGCATCGAGGAGTGCAGAACGACGGCCGTCATGGCATTGCCTCGGCCCACTCGATATGCCCCTCGAAGCCAAGCGTTTTCGCCATGTCGCGGTAGCGATCCCGGAAGCGCGCGTAGGACGCGGCATCGCCGTGAGCCCGCGCCAGGAGAGCCCGCAGCCGCGACAGCCAGATCTCGCGCACCGCGAAACCGCCGTCGGCCTCCGCTGACCGCTCGATCGTGGCCTCCGCTAACCTCTCGATCGCGGCCTCGGCTTCGGCTAAGTCACCTTCGGCCCCCCGATCGACCAGTGTTTCCACCAGAACACCTGTCGCCGGAATGCTCCACCCCAGCAGCCGTCCGTCGCGGAACTGGCCGTCTGCGGCCGCGCGCAGGAGCGGTATGGCGCCATCGCGATCTCCGCGTTGAGCCTTCTCACGAGCCAAGCAGACCTCGACGATAGGTAAATCGGCCAGGAAGAACCCGCGGCGCGAGAACACTTCACCGACCTCCGCCAGGACCTGCCGTCCTCGGTCGCGATCCGTGTTGGTCCGGCGGTGCACCAACGCAATGCCCAGCGTCATGCGGGCGATGGCGAACGCGACATCATCACCGGATTGTTCGGCAATTCGCAAGGCATCCTCGATCTCGCCCATCGCGCGATCGTCGGGCCTAAGCATGCCCGGCGGTATTGCCGCGGAGTAAGAGTAGGTGACAACGGTGGCGTAGGACATCGGGTCGGTGCTGCGGGCCATGGCGAGGCCGTGCCGCAGGTCGTCGCGCCATCCGGGACGTCCCAGGCAATAACTGGCCGTAGCCCGCGTCGTAAAGGCGAGCGCTAATGGAGACCCGATGATGAAGTTGCCTTTTGAGGGATCGCCATCGGCCAGGTCGATAACCTTTTGTGACCACCGCAGCGCGTCAGGCCACTCGGCGCACTCAGCTCTGGCGTAGATCGATGCGAGGGACAGACCCACCGTCAAGGTCGGATCGTCGAGCGACTCGATGAGGGCCATCGCTTCCGATGCCAGCTGCGACGCTTCGCGCAGGCGGGCCTGATGCATGTGATCCATCACTAGCCCCGACATTGCGATGGCCAGTGACGCCTTGTCCCCGGCCGCGGCGCACAACTCCCGCAATTCCTCAAAGCGGGCGCCTGTCGCCTGTTCATGGACTCGCCAGGCAATCCCGCACAACATGGTGCGAGGAGCAATGCGCATGGATGTTCGGTCGGGGTCATCGGCGGGTAGGGCGTCGGCGATCGTCCGGGCACGCTCCCAACTCCGCCATGCCGCGGCGATGTCGCGGTTGGTCGCCCAGGCTGCGGCCCGCATTTGCCAGCCGTAAGCGGCGTGCCCATCGCCGGCCGCGTCCAGATGCTCGGCGATCAAGGCGGCATTTTCATCGCCCGCTAGCGGGTTACGTGATTCGATGGCGGCCGCGACGCGCCGATGCAGCTCGGCACGATCCGATTCGTGCTGGAGTTCGTAGGCGACCGTGCGGATCGACGGATGGTGAAACGCGTACTCCGGCTGCCGGGTGAAGCGGACCTGGTCGATGAGCTGAGCGGCCACCAGATCATCAACGACCGCTTCAACTCCCAGCGCGGCCAGCAGGTCCATGTCAAACCGCGCGCCGAGCACTGCCGCTGCGCTCAGCGTGCGCTTTGCCATTGGGTCGAGTCGGTCGATGCGAGCGGCAATGGTTGCCTGCAGCGTGAGCGGGACGCTCACGTCGCCAACCCCTTCCGCCGAGAGGTATGCGCCCGGCTCGCCGCGCAGCACGCGGCGCTCGGCCAGTTCGCGCACGATCTCCTCGGCGAAGAACGGATTGCCGGCGGCCCTCTTGGCGATCCTGCGGCCCAGCGCGTCATTCGAGGGATCCGGACCGAGCAACTCCGAGACCAGTCCCGTGGTTTCTGAATCACTCAGCGGCGCAAGGGCAAGAGTTTGGGCACCTGCCACTCGGGTCAACGCGCCCCGATATTCGGGTCGGTAGGTGACCAGCACCAGCGAGGGCGTCTGCGTCATGACCGTGAAGAAATCGGCCAACAGCGATTCGCTGACCTCGTCGATCCAATGGGCGTCCTCGATGACAAAGACCGCCGGGGCCTGGCGGGCCAGCGAGGCCGCATTGACCAGCATGGTCAACCGCCGCCGACGAGCATCCGGATCGATCTTCGGCAGCTCCACTTCGGGATCGGCGATGCCCAGCAGGTCGTCATAGAGCAGCAAGTCCTCAGGCGCCGCGTCGGGTGCCTGAGCCCGGATCTGCGCCCGGGCGGCAGGTGGGTCAAGACTCTCGATGCCGGTGACTGCGCGCAATAGGCGCGTCACGGCATGGAAGGGAATCTGGCTGGTGTGCGATTCGCAGAAGGCGGTGAACACGTCAACATCATGGGCATCTGCCATCGCCGTAACTTCACGCACAAGACGGCTTTTTCCTATGCCAGGCGAGCCGGCCACGCCGACCACCGTGCCGTGGCCATCAAGTGCACGCTTCAGCAAGCCCGCAACGGCGGACATTTCCCACTGTCGACCGACCAGATCCGGCTGCGGCGATGGCGGCCGAACTGCTATCGGGTCATCGTATTCGGTAATGTCGTCGAGGTCGAGCAGCGACAGCAGGGCGGGCATGTCGGAAAGCTCGGCTACCGCATCCCGACACGCCCAACACTCTTCCAGGTGTGCATCGAATTCGCGCCTGTCCAGCTCGGACAACGACCCCAGCACGTAGGCCGCGTCCCACTGTGCATACTTGTCACCGTCTTGACCGCGCGGTCCGGCGACGGGCGCTCCCTGTCCCGGAAAGGCGGTCATGGTGCCACTCCCATCTCCTGCAGCGTCTGCTGCAGGGCTCGCAGCGCGTGATGCAGCCGCGACTTCACGGTGCCTTCCGCGACTCCCAGGTCCGCGCCGATTTGTGCGGTTGTCCAGCCGTAATAATACGCACGCCGGACAAACGCGCGATCCTCAGCAGAGAGCCGCCCGAACGCCTCAGCGACCAGTGCCCGGTTGGTTTCCGGGATCGCCATAAACAGCCCTCCAGTGGTAACACGAGTGCGACGCCGTTTTGGTTCAAGACCGGCGCTAGCCGATGGTCACCGCAGAATCGCAAAACCGTGCGCCCTCGCGCGGCTCGGTGCCACATGTGCGGCACGCAGTCGCTACCGTCATCCGACCCTCCGCTGCTTCCGGTGCCCCGAGTTTCCAGGGTTCTCCCAAGAATAGGGACCGCCAGGCCGCTACCCCATTTCTGATAACGATCATGAAGGGGCCGTCGCGGGCCTACATTCGACACGGCGGTCAATGGCGCCGAGGAGGCCCGATGGCGGACGCACTGAGCGGATTCCGGCAGAAGGTGAGTCGCGTCACCGAGCTGGCGAACGCGGTCAAGCGATTGCATGACACCGGCATCATCGATCTCGCGAACCTCAGCGTGACGCTGCAGACCGTGAAGAATTCGCGCGTCTACGGTCCGCAGGCGACGATGACGATCCAGGGCGGTCGCAAATACCCGTCACTGCCTGCGGTCGTCGACGAGCGCGGGACCTTGACCTACAAGCAGGTTGACGACATGTCCACCGCATTGGCGCACGGGCTGAAGCGGCTCGGCATCGACGAAGGCTCGGTCGTGGGCGTTCTCTGTCGTGACCATCGCGGCCTCATCATCGCGATGGCCGCCTGCGGGAAGGTCGGCGCCCGGCTTGTTTTGATGAACACCGGCTTCGCCAAGCCGCAGTTCGCGCAGGTATGTGAGCGCGAGTACGTGAAAGCGGTGCTTCACGACAGCGAGTTCTCGGGCTTGCTCGACGCGCTGCCCGCCGACCTGCCCCGAATGCTGACATGGGTGGAAGAGGGCGCCCACCCGCCCGACGACATGCCGACGATCGACGGCATCATCGCGACCAACAGCACCGAGCCGCTGCCCCCGCCGACCAAGCCCGGCGGGGTCGTCGTCCTCACCAGCGGCACGACTGGGCTGCCAAAAGGCGCGCCGCGGGCCAAGGTGCCGCCATTAGCGACGGTAGGGCTGGTCGACCGAGTCCCATTTCCCCGCAAGGGGACCATGGTCATCGTCTCGCCGATCTTCCATGGCACCGGCCTGGCCACCTACCTGGTCGGCGGGACGTTGGGAAACAACATTGTCACCACCCGGCGGTTCACGCCGGAGGCCACCCTGAAGCTCATTGCAGACCACAAGGCGGACATGCTGGTCGCTGTGCCGACGATGCTGCACCGCATTGTCCAGCTTGGTCCCGACATCATCGCCGCATACGACACATCGTCGCTGAAAACCATTGCGGTCGCCGGGTCGGCGCTGACTCCCGAACTTTCCAACCGCGTACAGAACACCTTCGGCGATGTGCTCTACAACATCTACGCTTCCACCGAGTGCGGATTTGGCACGATCGCCACCCCGGACGAACTTCGAAAGGCCCCCGGAACTGCGGGCCGCTCGCCAGTGGCCTGCGAAGTGGTGTTGTTCGACGAGAACGACCGGCGCGTGCATGGCGCCCACGGGCGGGGCCGAATCTTCATCCGCAGCGGAGCGCGTATCGAGGGGTACACCGACGGCGTGCGCAAGCAAGTCATCGACGGCTACATGTCCAGCGGTGACACAGGCCATTTCGACGAGAACGGATTGCTGTTCGTCGACGGGCGCGACGACGACATGATCGTTTCCGGCGGTGAGAACGTCTTCCCACAGGAGGTCGAAAATCTGCTTCTCGAGCGTGCGGACATCTTCGACGCGGCGGTCGTCGGTGTCGACGACTCTGAGTTCGGAAAGCGGTTGCGTGCCTTCATTGTTTCTCAGCCCGGCGCACCGCAGGACATTGAGGAGATCAAGCTTTACGTCAAGAACAACTTGGCGCGCTACAAGGTCCCTCGAGATGTGGTGTTCATCGACGAGCTGCCACGCAATGCCACGGGCAAACTGCTGCGGCGGGTCTTGACCGAGATGGACGTAGACAGCTGAGGTGGGCCTCTACGAGCGCCATTTCGGCCGTGTCTAGACCGTTCTCATCCGGTCCCCCCGGCGGCGGACGCCGAGTCTGTCGCAACGTCGTCGATGCTGTCGAAGTTGTTGCTGGAATTGATATTCAGCTGGAGGTTGGTCAAGGTAGTCATGGACGGACCCCTGAACTGGTCCACGGCGGACGAGAGGCGTCAACAGGTACGGCGGTTAGTCTAGCGGGTGGGGTTCTCGTGGCTGGCTACAGCCCGCCAGCCGTATTGTCTCGCTTGTATAGCATTGGGACCGATCATTTCCCTTCCGTGACGGTGACTTACGGCGCGCCGGGTTGGGTGCGCTGAGCGCTGGCGTCAGCCCGAGATCAGTTACCGCGCGGTCGCCGTCGTGATGCGCGCACGGTGTGTTCCGGGGAGGTCAGCTGGTGAACAAGCCCCCGATCGGGCCGATCAGCCCGAGGATGGGGTTAAGAATGTCTTGTTGGATGCCGGTGTCGTCGAGCAGAGTCTGGATGTCTTGCCTTATCGGCCCCTCTATGGAAGCGAAGAGGGTGAACGGGTCAAAGGCGTTGTTGAGTTCGGTGACAACTTGGTCGTAGGGGGCGCCGACATTGGCTTCGGACCAGGATTCGGCAGATGCGAAGAAGTCTTCCAGCTCGGTGAAGTCGGGCAGCTGGGCGCCGAATAGCTCGAAGGCGTTATCGGCGCCCTGCACGACGCCGTTGGCGAATTCGAGGAGGAAGGTGACTGGGTCGATGGTGGGAATCAGTTCTGCCGGTGTGGGGTCTCCGAAGGGGATGGATCGGTCGTAGCCGGCTTCGACGATCACCTGCAGTGCCGGCTGGAAGATATTGAGCACCGGCTCGGGAACACCCAGACTGCGCAACGGATCCAACAGCGGCAGCTCGGTGGTTGGAATGAAGTAGAACGTGGTGTCGCCGTCGACCTGTTTGACAATCTCGGTTGATCCCTCAACGTATTAATCGACGAAAGGCCCCTCTAGTGGTGCCGAGGCAGGTGACGAGGGCGGCCACAGGGCGGGTATCTCCTCGGGAAATACGCCACCCCCGTAGGCGCCGTGCGCGTAGACGAGACCCAAGAGGGCGTTCAGGTCGGCCACCAGGTTGATCGGAAATTGCGGGTAATCAGCGACAGGGTCGTACTGGTTGGCAATGTCGATGGTGGGGATACCGGCATCGGTCGGCTCGGTGCCAGTGAGATCGCCCTCCCCCAACCCAGGGGTATACAACCCGTCGAACCGCTCGTCGATACCACCGTCGGGCCGGTTCGGGTCGCCGAGCACCAGGAAAGTGACGTCAGGGTGCTGTCCGGCCTGCATGAGCTGGATCTTCTCGTCGACCGCAATCTGCGCGCTCTGCGAAATCCCCTCAACGAGGTAGGGCTGGCCGGGATCGGCTACTTGCTGCTGAGCCATCGCGGCCTGCAGGTCTGCCAGACCATCCGGAACTGAGGTAGTGGAAAGAGATTCGGGTGTGGGGACCAGGACCGGGGTGTAGTTCTGGCCGGTCGCAGGGTCGATGTAGTGGGTGATGATTCGGTCCTGCCACTCAATGCTGGGTGTCGGCATGATCGTGCCGCCCATCATCAAGGCGTTCAATGGGTCGTCCGGATTGTCGGCGCGGGCGACTGGCGCCGAGACGACCGACGTCAGCGCCAGCAGTGTCATCGAAGCACCGGTGAACAGCGCCAATGTCAGAGAACGACGGGCCCGCCTGTTAAGGCTCATGACGACTCGCAAGAGGCGGAGACCACTTAACTTTGCCTGAGAATTTCTTAGAAAACAAGTTCCGCGAAGGTTTGATCGTGCCATTGGTCGTCGAGGTCGTCGCATGCAGTTTGCAGATCAACGACCAGGCCAGCCAGATCGCAGACGAAATGATCGCCAACGCCACACACTAAGCAGTTATCACTGCCGCCGAGCGGCGGCTGATCACCTATTCCGGATTTTGCGGACCGCCAAGGCTGCGGCCAGCGCCGCGATTCCAGCCAGGGAAATCGCAACCGCGGGCTTCTTTACAAACGCGATGGCTCGGGCTTTCGCGTCGTCGGCGAGTCGGCGGGGATTAGCCCGCTCCGCCAGTGAATCGACGGTCGACGCGAGCTGGTCGCGGGCATGGTCGATCTCCTGCTTGATGGCGTCAGGATCCCGCTCAGCCACTCTCGTCCTCCCTGTCGTCGGCGCACCAAGGCCGGGCTCGGTCTAGGTTGGTGCCTGCCGACCTACCCTAAATCAGCCGGCGCCGATCCCAACGTGCCGGTGAACAGAAAGGGACCTTCCTTGACCGACACCGCACGCCTGGCGCCCGGCGACAAAGCGCCCACCTTCACCCTGCCCGACGCCGACGGGAAGAAGGTGTCGCTGGCCGACTACAAGGGCCGGCGCGTCATCGTGTACTTCTACCCTGCGGCGTCGACTCCCGGCTGCACCAAGCAGGCCTGCGGCTTCCGCGACAGTCTGGCCGAACTCAACGGCGCTGGCCTTGACGTCGTCGGCATCTCCCCCGACAAGCCGGAAAAGCTAGCCAAATTCCGTGACGCCGAAGGCCTGACGTTTCCGCTGCTGTCCGACCCCGACCGCAAAGTGTTGACCGCCTGGGGCGCCTACGGCGAAAAACAGATGTACGGCAAGACCGTCAAAGGCGTCATCCGCTCGACGTTCGTCGTCGACGAGAAGGGCAAGATCGCGGTGGCGCAGTACAACGTCAAGGCTGCACATACGACAACATTCATCAAGAGAGTTCTCAGCGCCTCGTAATCACTCGATCGAGCCGCCGCGCTGGCTGTCGAGCTGATTCGAAGCCGGAGCGGAATGGAATCGGACCGCAGTCCGTTTAGCATTAGCGAAGGCGTCGGACAAGCCGACACCTCGAAGAAGGACGACGCGAATATGACTGCGACCGAGCGAATTCTTGAACTTCTCTATCGAAACCTTCAGGAGGTCTTCGGGGAGGGGGATGCGGCCCGCCGGCGCGCCGCCATCGAAGAGTTCTACACAGACGACTGCGTGCTCCACGTTCCGGACGGCGTCCTCGTTGGACACGACGCACTGGATAAATTCGCCGGGGAGCTACGTGCAACACATCCGCATTTTGCCTATACACCGCATGGACAGGCCCAGGCCCTACACAACGGGGGAATTCTTGCATGGGGCTCGGGCCCGAAAGGCGAGCCGCCCGAGTACACCGGGCTCGATGTTGTCGTCGTTCGTGAGAGCAAGATCGCTGAGCTGTATGTGTTTCTCAATCCGAAATTGTCGGCTGCCTAGTACAACGTCAAGGCCACCGGCCACGTGGCCAAGCTACGCCGCGACCTGTCCGTCTAGGCCAGATTCGCCAGCAGCAGCGCCTCAGCCGTCGCGGCCCGTTCCAGCACACCCAGGTCCAGGCTCTCGTTGATGCTGTGCGCCTGCGTCGCGGGATCCTCCACGCCGGTGACCAAGATCGCCGCCTTCGGGAACGCGGCGGCGAACTCGGCGATGAACGGGATCGAGCCCCCCATCCCCATGTCGATCGGCTCGGTGCCCCAGGCTTGCCGGAACGCTGCCCGGGCGGCGTCGTAGACCGGGCCGTTGGCGTCGATGGCGTAGGGCTGACCGATGTCGCCGGCGGTCACCGTGACCTGTGCACCCCAGGGAGCGTGCTGTTCCAGGTGGGCGCGCAACGCGTCCAGGTGCGCGGCCGCGTCGCCGCCCGGGGCTACCCGCATGCTGACCTTCGCGCGAGCGCGCGGGATCAGCGTGTTCGACGACGCCGCAATGGACGTGGTGTCGATGCCGATCACGGTGATCGCCGGCTTGGCCCACAGCCGCTGCGGCACCGAGCCGGAACCGATTTCGCTGACTCCATCCAGCAGGCCCGATTCCGCACGCACCCGCTCGGGCGGGTAATCGACTGCGGCGGCTGTGCTTTCGTGCAGACCGGCCACTGCGACGTTGCCGTCGTCGTCGTGCAAGCTGGCCAGCAGCCGCGCCAGCACCATCAGCGCGTCCGGAACAACGCCTCCCCACAGGCCGGAGTGCAAGCCGTGGTCGAGTGTGGCGACCTCGACCACACAGTCGGCCAGCCCGCGCAGCGACACCGTCAGCGCGGGCACGACGGTACTCCAGTTGTCCGAATCGGCGATGACGATCACGTCGGCGGCCAACACGTCACGGTGCGCAGCCAGCAGACGGCCCAGCGACGGCGAACCCGACTCCTCCTCACCTTCGACGAACACCGTCACCCCCACCGGAGGTTGGCCGCCGTGAGCCCGAAACGCCGCCAAATGCGTTGCGATACCGGCCTTGTCGTCGGCGCTGCCGCGCCCGTATAGCCGGCCATCGCGTTCGGTCGGCTGGAAAGGCGGTGAAGTCCACTGCCCGGGATCGCCTTCGGGCTGCACGTCGTGGTGGGCGTACAGCAGCACGGTCGGCGCTCCCGGCGGGGCCGGATGGCGGGCGATGACGGCGGGCGCACCGCCCTCGCTGACAATCTGCACATCGTCAAAACCAGCCTGCGCCAGCAAATCCGCCGTGGCGTGGGCGCTGCGCTGCACCTCACCGCGGCGGGCCGGGTCGGCCCACACCGATTCGATGCATACCAGCGCCTCCAGGTCACGGCGAACCGATGGCAGTACCTCGCGGACGCGTTCGACGAGATCGCTCATAGGGGTGAGATTAGTTCACGCGAGCAGACGTAAAAGCTCCATATTTCGGCGGCGGTTTCATGCGGTGGATGCAACAGCGGGTGGTTTGGACGGATCTGAGAGTAGTTCGTCGAGGGCTTCTGCCGGTGTTTTCCAGTGCAGGGTTTTGCGTGGTCGGCGGTTGAGTTGCAGTGCTACGTAATCGAGGTAGTCGGCCGGGAAGATCGACAGGTCTGTCCCTTTAGCAAAGTATTGGCGCAGTAGCCCGTTGGTGTTTTCGTTGCTCCCGCGTTGCCACGGGGAGTTGCCACGGGGAGTGCGGATCACAAAAGTAGATGTCTAGCTGCGTGGCTTCGGCGACGGCGATGTGGTTGGTCATCTCGCTGCCTTGATCCCACGTCAGGGTTCTACGCAGGACCGCCGGCAGCTGCGCCATTTTGGCGACGATGGCCTGCTGCACGGCCAATGCTCCGTGGTCGTCGGGCAGATGCAGCAGCATCACAAACCGGCTGGCGCGCTCGACGAGGGTACCGATCGCCGACTTTGCTTCGGCCCCCAGGATTAAGTCGCCCTCCCAATGCCCAGGCACCGCGCGATCAGCCACCTCTGGTGGGCGCTCACTGATATTGACCATGTCGGGGATGCGGCCGCGACGCTGCTCGGCTCGGCGCTGCGGCTTGCGCAATGCGCGCCCGGTGCGCAGGCAGGTATGCAGCTCACGGCGCAGACTGCCGCGGCCCTGCACATAGATCGACCGGTAAATCGTCTCGTGAGACACCCGCATCTCCACATCGTCGGGAAAATCCATCATCAACCGCCGGGCGATCTGCTCAGGGCTGTGGTTGTCCTTAAGCCGAGTCTGCACCTCGTCATGCAGCCGCTCATTGACCGCCAGCTTGCCCGCCTTGGGCCGCCGGGCCCGCTCCTGCGTGCGCGCCTGCGCACCGGTGGCGCGATAGCGTGGTTTGGGATCCCAGCCGCCATGCCACTGGGCTGCGAATCGGTGACGTGCGCGATACCGCCCATAGCAGAACGCTTTTCCGTTGATCTCGCGCATGATCGTCGACGGTGCACGACCAAGCCGGCGCGCAATGGAACGAATGGACTCCTGGGTCTTGACACCAACCTCGATCTCAACGCGCTCGTCCAACGTCATCCTCGGCCGCTTCCGCGGGCCCTCGCCAGGAAATTTCGGCCTCACCCCACCAGCGTGAGCAAACCACTTCCAACCCGTGGCCATCGACACGCCGACGGCCACTCCAGCCTCTCCAGGCGCCACCCCGTCACGAATGTGGCCCCAGAACTGACGAACAACTAAGGGATAGGCCTTCAGATACACAACAGCCTCCAATCAGATGACTGTTGCAATCACCCCCAGAACTCAAGGCGCGAAATCGGCGCTTTTGTGTCTGCTCGCCGAAACGCTTACTCGGTCTCCAAGATGGCGACCGCGGCAGCGGTATCGCCTTCATGGGTCAGCGACACATGGATCGTGACATCGGCCAAATGCTTGGCGATCGCACCGGTCAACCGGACCCGCGGTCGTCCCCACATGTCGGTGACCACCTCGATATCGCGGTGGATGTCCTCGCGAAGCACGGGCCGCTGGGAGAAGCGCGATCCGGACCAGGCCTTTATCACCGCCTCCTTGGCCGCCCAGCGCGCCGCCAGGTGGCGTGCCGCCGACGAACTCTTGTCGGAGGCATCGCGGCGCTCACCAGGAGTGAAAGTTTCGGCGAACACCGTTCCGGGCTGGTCGACCTGCTCGGCGAAATCCGTGATGGAGACAAGGTCGATCCCCACTCCAACAATGCTCATCAGCGCCGCTCCTCCTCATCGCGTGCGCTCTGCATCATCGCCGGCGCAGCTCATGGGTTGCGAACCTATCGGATGCTCACCGGGGGTGGTTAAAGACGGTAAAGGTCGCCGTCGCCCAACCGCGCCTCCGGGTCGAGCAACATCGCCGCTTCCTGGCGCTTCTCGGGCACCTCGTGATCGAAACGACGGTCCGCGGGCCGCTCGTACATCGGCCGGCCGCCGGCGATCGCCGAGGCCAGCCGGCGCTGACCGGCCAGCAGACGGGCGTCGGCCCGTCGCTGGTAATCGGCGCGCTGCCCGTCGTCGAGCGTGGCCAGGAAGGCCTGCGGGTGCACCAGCGCCACCAGGCCGGACACGTGGCCGAACCCGAGGCTGGTCACCAGCCCGGCCTTCAGCGGGAACTTCCCGTCCATCTGCAGGGTGTCGCGTACCCACACGAAGTGGGCGGAGCTGGCCAATTCGTCGTCGACGCAATCCAGGCTGCGGTTGGGCGGGATCACCCCGTCGCGCAGGATCTGGCACAGCCCCATCATCTGGAATACCGCCGCGCCGCCCTTGGCGTGCCCGGTCAGGCTCTTCTGCGACACGATGAACAGCGGCGCGCCCGGCGAGCGACCGATTGAATCGGCCAACCGCTCGTGCAGTTCGGTCTCGTTGGGGTCATTGGCCAACGTCGAGGTGTCGTGCTTGGAGATCACCGCGATGTCGTCGGCACCGACGCCCAGCTTGGCCAGCGACCGTGCCAGCGCCGAATCCTTGCCGCCGCGACCGGCGCCAAGGGCGCCAAGACCGGGGGCCGGGATCGAGGTGTGCACACCATCGGCGAACGACTGGACGTAGGCCACCACGGCGAGCACCGGCAGACCCATCTTGAGCGCGAGGTCGCCGCGGGCTAGCAGAATCGTGCCGCCGCCCTGGGATTCCAGGAAGCCGAGCCGGCGCCGGTCGTTGGGACGGGAGAACCTCGAGTCCGTGATGCCGCGGTCGCGCATCATCTTGGTGTCGGCGGTGGCGGCCATGTCACCGAAGCCGATGATGGCCTCCAGCGTCAGGTCGTCGAAGCCGCCCGCGACCACCAGCTCGGCCTTGCCGAGGCGGATCTTGTCGACGCCCTCCTCGACTGAGACCGCCGCGGTGGCGCACGCGCCGACCGGGTGGATCATCGCGCCGTAGCTACCGACATAGCTCTGAATGACGTGGGCGGCAACGACATTCGGCAGAACTTCCTGCAAGATGTCGTTCGGCTTGCTTCGGCCGAGCAGGTTGCCGTGATACATCGTCTGCATCGACGTCATGCCACCCATACCGGTGCCCTGAGTGCTGGCCACCAGGCCCGGATGCACCCATCGCATCAGCTCGGTGGGGGTGAAACCCGATGATAAGAATGCGTCCACGGTCGCGACGATGTTCCACAGCGCCACCCGGTCGATCGAGTTGGCCATGTCCTGGCTGATGCCGAACACGGTTGGGTCGAAGCCGGTGGGAAGTTGCGCCCCAACGGTCCGCGACAGCTTGGTCTTGCGCGGCACGCGAATCTCGGTGCCCGCCTTACGGGTAACCTGCCAGTCGCTGGATTCGGGGACAGGCCGGACCACCGTGTGCTCCGGGTCGAACTGGGCGAACCCACGGGCGTCGGCCTCCGATGAGACGACGAACGTGAAGTCCTTGTCCAGGAACACGCTCACCAACAACGGCGAGGCGTGGTCGGGGTCGATCGCGCCATCGTCGACGAACTCACGGATGCCGACGCGGTCCACCACGACGTCGTGGTAACGCTCGACAAGCTCGGCCTCGTCGACCAAGTCGCCGGATTCGGTGTCGTACCAACCGGGTTGGGGGTCTTCCTCCCACTTGATCAGCCCGGTGGTCCAGGCCAACTCGAGCACACCGGCGGCGGACAGTTCGTTGTCGACCTCCATCTCGAAACGGGTGCGTGACGAGCCGTACGGGCCGAGTTCGGCGCCGCCGACGATGACCACCAGATCGGCAGGGTCGACGTCGAGGTCGTCCCATTCCGGCGGCAGAGCCTGCGTGAAGCCACGCGGCGGCGACGGCAACGCGGCGATGGTGCCCGCGGCGTCCGTCTCTTCGGCGCCATCTTCTGCGGCGCTCGCCGCGTGATCCTCGCGCGCCTTGGCGGCCAGTTCGGCCATGTCCAGGTCGACCTCGCCGAGCCCGCCGGTCAGGTCCACCTTGATCGGCGCGTTGGCGGCAGCGACCTTCGATTCGATGTCGCAGAGCGCGAGCAGCATGCCGGCCATCTCGTCGGTGGAATACGTTGTCACACCGGCTTCTTCGACGGCGCTGACAATCGCGTCGTTGTGGCCCATCAGCCCGGTGCCGCGGGTCCAGCCGATCAACGCGTGCGCCAGACTGACCCGCTGCGCCCACGACGACTCGGCTTGCCACCGGGTCACCACCGCGTCGAGCGCGGACTTGGCTTCGCCGTAGGCGCCGTCGCCGCCGAACATGCCGCGGTTGGGCGAGCCGGGCAACACCACGTGCAGCCGCGAGGCGATGTCACGCTCGGCGCCGATTCTGGACAGACCGCCGATCAGCCGCTGGACCGCCCACAGCAACACCTTCATTTCCATCTCCGAGCGCGAACCGGCCTCGGACAGGTCGCCGGCGACACGGGGTGCCGCAAATGGGAACAGCAGTGTG
Source organism: uncultured Actinomycetota bacterium (assembly GCA_963751315.1). Lineage (GTDB taxonomy): Bacteria > Actinomycetota > Actinomycetes > Mycobacteriales > Mycobacteriaceae > Mycobacterium. Next base: position 25,039 of record CAVVUH010000023.1, read on the forward strand.
GGAGTCTGCGCATCCTTGATGTGAATCGACTGCGGGCCAAGACTTTCGGCCTGCTCGCTGCCGACCCATTCGACCAATGCGTCGATGTCGGAGTAGGACGCCATGTTGGCCGCCACCACCCAGAGGGCGGCGCCGTAGCGGGCGTGATCGCGGTACAGCGTCCGGTAGAAAGCCAGCCGCTCGTCGTCGAGCTTGGACGTGGTCGCAATGACGGTGCCGCCGCCGTCGAGTAGCTGTCCGACCACCGACGCGGCGATCGAACCCTTGGACGCGCCGGTCACCACCGCGATCTCGTCGTTGTAACGACCCTTGTCCGGGTTCTCCGCGCCGGCGGCGATCCGGCCGTACAGCGAGGCGTGGATCTGACGCCCGGCCGCGAGTGCCTTGCCCTGCCACCAGGTCGCCTGGGTCGCCACCACGTGGCCGGCGCCCTCGAACCGTTCGGACAACCGCGCCCAGTCGGCGTTGGCCTCGTCGTCGTCGATCAGCCAGAGCTGGACCAGGTCCTCGCGGGCGCTGGCCCAGCGGTCGTCGAACACCACGGCCTTCTTGCCGTCGAACACCGGCGCCACCAACCGCGGCCAGTCCGCGCCCAACTCGGTGGTGACCAGGTCGATCAGCTCGGCATCGGTGGCGGCCGGCGGCACGGTGGCCTGATCGTCGAGCCCCAACTGACCCAGCACGAGGCGGGCCGCCGATGCGAGTACCCCGTCGCGGCCGGTGATCTGCTCGGTGAACTCACCCAGCGCCGCGGCGTCGACGGTCGCACCCGCGCCACCACCGGACGACGGCAGCGCCACCGCGATCCCGTGGCGTGCGGCCACCGCCGCGACCGCGGCGTCGACGGCCTTGTCGACGGCGGCGGCGTCGGCCAGGGCGCCTTCGTGCAGGTTGCCCATCGAGCCGCCACGAACGCTGGTGCCTTCACGGGTCCCCAGCGCGACCTCGACCGTGACGTGCTTAGCCCAGCCGTCGCCGAGCTCCCAGGTCTTCTTCACCCGCTCGGCGATGGCCGCGGGGCGCTTGCCGGACGGGCCCAGCACGGTCCGCAGCTGGTCATTGATCGCGTCGGAAAGCACTGGCCCGTAAGGCTTATACGTGCGTGCCAGTTTGGTCACCTGTGACCGCAGCCCGGCCAGGTCGGCCTCGGCGGCACCGTCGATGGCACCGAGGTTCAGCTCGGAACCCAGGTCGACCAGCAATTGATTACGCCGCGACGACGCGCCGTCGGTGATGGACTCGATGGAGTCCAACTGCTCGATCTGGTCGATGCGCATCTTGGCCGACAGCGCGATCAGAGCCAGCGTGGCGTCGGCCGCGTCGAACGGAATGTCATCGGGGCGTGGACCGCCGGACGGAGCTGCGGGGGGAGCCGCAGCGACGGCTGGCGCGACATCGGGGCTGGGCGCACCCTCCGCCGCGGCTGCGGCGGAATCCGAAGCCTCGTCGAGCTCGTCATCAGGCTCGGGGTCGGTGTCGGTGGCGAACAGCACCGCGGCGTCGCGCTCAGCGTTGAGCACTTCGACCGTACTGTGCGCATATTCGGGCAGCTTGAGCGTGTTGGTGGCGAGTCCGCTGACCGTTGGCGCCGACTTCACGCCGATCTCGACGAACCGCTCCACACCCAGACCGCCTGCCGCTTCTTCGGTGAACAGCAGGTCCTGAGTCTCAATCCAGCGCACCGGGCTGGCGAACTGCCAGGCCAACAGCTCGATGACGACTGTCCGCGCCATCTCACGCGGCCGTTCGGCGCGCCAGGTGTCGTAGTCGGCGAGGATCTCATCGAGCGGCTCGGCCGGCACCAGATCGCGGATCTCCTGGATGAAGTCGCGGTCGAGGCTGAACGGGCGCGGCACCAGGTTAGGGATGTAGCGCCCGACGATCAAATCGGGATCCTTGTCGCGCGGCATGACCCGCTCCAATGACCGGCGGAAATCGGCCACACCGACTCGCAGCACCCGCGAGTGAAACGGCACGTCGATGCCCGGCACCAGGATGAACGAGCGTCGACCGCCGGAGAGCTCACGGCGCCGCTCCACCTCAGCTTCCAGTGCCTCCAGCCCTAGCACCGTGCCGGCGATCGCGTACTGCGAGCCGCGCAGGTTGAAGTTCACAATCTCCAGAAACTCTCCGGTACGCGCCGAAATCTCCTGGACAAACCCCGGCACGTCGGCGTCGTCGAGATCGATCTGCGACGGGCGGATCGCCGCCAGCCGGTAGTTCGAGCGCCCCAGCTCGTCGCGCGGCACGATGTCATGCATTTTGGAGCCGCGGTGAAACACCGTCTCCAGCAACCCTTCGAGCTCGTAAATGCCCGTCACGCAGGCCAGCGCCGTGTACTCGCCAACGGAGTGGCCGCAGGCGATCGCGCCCTCGACGAATGCTCCCTGCTCGCGCATCTCGGCGACCTGGGCGGCCGCCACCGTCGCCATGGCGACCTGGGTGAACTGCGTCAAATACAGCACGCCCTCGGGGTGGTGGTAGTGCACGCCGCTGGCGATGATGCTGGTCGGGTTGTCGCGCACAACGTGCAGTATCGAGAAGCCCAGCGTGTCGCGGGTGAACTTGTCCGCCTTGTCCCACACCTTGCGGGCAGCCTTCGAGCGGGCCCGCACTTCCATGCCCATGCCCTTGTGCTGGATGCCCTGACCGGGAAACGCGTAGACGGTCTTGGGCGCAGCCAGCCGCGCCGTCGCCGACATCACCAAGTCGGATCCGATGCGTGCCGCGATTTCCAAAACCTCTGCGCCCTGGTCGATTCCGACGCGGTCAACCCGGAAGTCCACCTCGTCGCCGGGGCGCACCATACCCAGGAAGCGGGCTGTCCAGCCGACCAGTCGAGCGGGAGGACGGGCCTGGCCGTCGGTGGCGGTCACCACATGTTGTGCCGCCGCGGACAACCACATTCCGTGCACGATCGGCGATTCCAGACCGGCCAGCAGTGCAGCGGACCGGTCGGTGTGAATCGGGTTGTGATCACCCGAAACCACCGCGAACGGCCGCATGTCAACCGGGGCGGGGAGCGTGACGTCCCGCCGGCGGCGCCGAGGCGTGTCGGTGGCGTTCTCGGATACCGCGCCACCGGCCCGCAGCGGGTCCGTCAGTTCGGCAGCGCCGGTGCGGCCACGGATTGCGAACCGCTCCTCGAGGGTGGCAAGCACTGTGCGGTCTGCTGCGGCAACCGTCACCGAGATCGGGACCACACGGCCGACTTCGGTATCGGTGGCCACCGAAGCGGTTGCGGTAACGGTCAATTCAGCTGCCACCTTGGGCAGCGTGCCAACCAGGTGCGCGGAATGGTCCAGATGTACCAGGCTCAGCAGGCCCTCCACGACTGGGACGCCGGAAGCGGTGACCGCAGAGCCGATGGCCGCGAAGACCGCGGGCCAGCATCGACCGACCAAAGCGTCGGGCACGGTGGTGAGGGTGGGTGCCAGCGGCTCGCCGAAGATGGCGGTGACCCCGGTGTGGTCGGCCACCCGCTCCGGGTCCCACGGCACGGTCACGGTGGCCGTCCCGTTGTGCACCCGGGGCAGCGCCTCCGGACCGTCGACACCGGCGGCGATGGCGAGCACCGAGCGCATGGCTTCGATGGCGTCTTTAGTGCGGACAACCGGAACGGCGCCGTCAATCGTGTTGGCGGGCAAGCTGAATCGGATATCGATCCACGTTCCGGCGATCGGCACGCTCAGCACCACCTGGTCAGCCCCGTCAGTTTTTAAGGCCTGCAGCCGAGCGCCGGTGGATGAATGAGTCGCTCGTGGCTCTTCCGGTCCGTCGTGCACCTGCCATTCGGCGGGATCGGCGATGCGGTGCACCGGGTTGGTGGCAACGCGGCCGGCCCACAGCACATCCGGGGCGTCGAGCACGATGGCCAGCGGTCCATGCGCATCGATGCGACCCTGCCGACGCGCGGTCACGCCCGTCGGCTGCACGCCGGTCGACAGCACCTCGTCGATCGCGGCTTCCTCGAAGCGGTCCAACAATGCGCCGACCGGTTCGTCCATCCGGGTGATGCCGGCGACCGCGGCGGTGCCGGGGATGATGCACACCTGGTCGGCGTCGTAGCGGGCGTCGTGCGCCTGCCACAGCGAGTCGCTGCGCCACCAGCGCCGGACATCTTTGTCGATGACCGGGACGAAGTTGACCGGCTTGCCCAGCGTCTTGCACAGCGTGACGAAGAACGACACATCGGCCGGGTGCAGTTGCACCGTCTCGGCGTCTGGATAGTGCGCAAGCAGTGCGGCGATGGCCTCGTCGGGGTTCTCCAGCAGCCGCACACCTGTTTCGTCCGAACTGGCGAACAGGGTCTCGATCGGGCCGTGGTCCTGCGGGTGCAGCCGCGCCTCGGCTCGTTGCAGCATCTGCTCGAACCGGTCGCGCCAGGTGTCGGCCAGCCACTGGCTGCCCGGCGCGGCGGTGTCAGCCGTGCTGTCGCCGTCGCCGATGGCCAGTTCGACATAACGCTGCAGCCATTGCAGGTAGGTCATCTCCCCGACGTCGCCGAAGTACGGCTTGGCGGTGGTGCCCATCGCCGCGATGATCTCGTCGCGGCGATCCGCGACCGCTTCGGCGTCTCCGGCGACCTCGTCGAGCAGGCGCCCGCAACGCGAAGCGGAGTTGTCGATCTCGTGGATGTCGGCGCCGAGCTGGCTGCGGCTGGATGCCATGCCGCCCTGGGCTTTTCCGGCGCTGATCCAATGATCAGTGCCCTGCGTCTCGACTAGCATCCGCTTGACCGACGGCGACGTCGTGGACTCCTTGGTTGCCATCGCCGCGGTGCCGACCAGGATGCCGTCGACCGGCATCAACGGGAAGCCGTAGGACTCGGCCCAGCGCCCGGACAGGTATTCGGCCGCCCGCTCGGGGCTGCCGATGCCGCCGCCGACGCAGACGGTGATATTGGGCCGCGACCGCAATTCCGAATAGGTGGCCAGCAGCAGATCGTCCAGGTCTTCCCAGGAGTGGTGGCCGCCCGCGCGGCCGCCCTCGATGTGCACGATGACCGGCTTGGTCGGCACCTCGGTGGCGATGCGGATGACCGAGCGGATCTGCTCGATGGTGCCCGGTTTGAACACCACGTGGCTGATCCCGATCTCGTTGAGCTCGTCGATCAGCTCGACAGCCTCTTCCAGCTCGGGGATGCCCGCACTGACGATCAGGCCGTCGATCGGTGCACCGGACTGGCGGGCCTTTTGTACCAACCGTTTTCCGCCGACCTGCAGCTTCCACAGATACGGGTCGAGGAACAGCGCGTTGAACTGGTAAGTCCGACCGGGGTCAAGCAACCGGGACATCTCGTCGATGCGGTCGTTGAAGATCGGTTCGGTGACCTGCCCGCCGCCGGCGAGCTCGGCCCAGTGGCCGGCGTTGGCCGCGGCGGCGACGATCTTGGCGTCGACGGTGGTCGGGGTCATGCCGGCCAGCAGGATCGGCGACCGGCCGGTCAGCCGGGTGAACTTGGTCGAGAGTTTGACCCTCCCGTCGGGCAGGGTGACGACCGACGGGGCGTAGCTGGACCAGGGACGAGCCACCTCGGGCACGGCGCCGATCGTGAAGAGGTTGCGCTGACCGCCGCGGGTCGCGGCCGGCACGATGCCGATGCCGAGACCACGGATCACCGGCGCGGTCAGCCGGGTCAGGATGTCGCCGGGCCCCAGGTCAAGAATCCACCGAGCACCTGCCTCGTGGACCCTGACGACCTCGTCGACCCAGTCGACCGGCTGCGTCAGGATGGACTCGGCCATCGCGCGGGCCAATCCGACATCGAGGCCGACCTTCTCCGCCCAGTCGCCGACGATGTCGATGCTGTCGGCCAGCCGTGGCGTGTGGAAGCCCACCTCGACCTGAACCGGATCGAAGGCCGGCGCGAAGACGTCGCCGCCGCGGATCTTGTTCTTGCGGTCGGCTTCCTCCTTCTCCGAGATCTGCTCGCAGTACAGCTCGAAGCGGGACAGCTGCTCGGGGGTGCCGGTGATGACGACCGAACGCCGGCCGTTGCGGATCGACAAGACGGGCGGCAGCACGGTCCGGACGTCTTGGGAGAACTCGTCGAGCAGCCGGTAGATGCGCTCGGGGTCGGCGTTGCTGACCGACACCATCGGTGGGCGATCGCCGAGGACCGAGATGCCGCGGCGACGGGCCACCAGCGTGCCGGCGGCGCCGATCAGCTGCGCCATGGCCAGCAGCTCCTGGTCGCGTGCTCCGGCGGCTTTCAGGGCCTCCACGGCCAAAATGCCCTGCGAGTGCCCGACGACGGCCACCGGCGGGGTGGCTTGCAAGTCCATGCCTTGCCGCGCAAGGGTGCGGATCGCGGCGATCTGGGTCAGCAGCACGCCGGGCAACGACACCGCGGCCGATGTGAGTTGCCTGGGGGATGGAACCGGGTCCTCGGCAGCCAGCGCGCGTACCCAATTCATCGGCTCGAAGCCGATGGGACGGACCACGACGAGCTCCTTGGCGACCGGCTCGAGCAGCAGGTCCACCTCGCCAACCAGCGTCGCCAGCTCCGATTCGATGCCCGCCGAAGACACCAGCTCTTCCAGCGTCTCCAACCACGCGCCGCCCTGCCCGCCGAACGCGACGGCATAGGGCTCGCCGGCAGTGAGACGATCGACCAGAGCATGAGTGCCCTGCGTGGCCTCCGTGGTCATCCCGTCGTGGTCAGACACTCGGTGGTGCTCGTAGATCGTCACGTGCGTATCTCCCTATAAAGCGCTTATCGCCTTGCGTTTCAGAGCCCCGCTGCCCTGCGGATATCGTCCAAATCCGACTGAGCCCCCGTCCAGCCAACCGCGTCTCGACTGACCCGGCTTCGGCCAGTCGACCGAGAAGGCGTCATCGGCTGCCATAAGAGTGTCATAAGGACCAGTGGGAGTTACCTGCGCGGATCGGTTACTGGTGAGTTCTACGCGCGGGTAATGGTGCCCTAGGTAACAGTCCGCGCAACCACGGCTGATGGCCTGCAGAACAAACCTGCTGCATGCAGGTGGTTACGGTCGAGTAGCAACAACAGCGCAGATCAAGGCAGTATTGTTATGCAATCGTTATCTCAAAAATCTGCGCTCCGCCGGGCGTGCCGGTCAACGCCTGACGACGTGTCGCGCATTGATCGACGAGGATCGGGCCACCATACCGGGCGGCAAACGTTTGCTGGAAACTTACCCGCGGGTCAGCTCAGGCCCACTGACCGAACTGGGGCTTACAGATGTTGTTGATGTCGACCCCGACGCCGCCGACGTTGCGCTTGTCGATCTCGACTTGATGCAAATTCGCGGCCGGATGCGTGTATCCCCCCGGCGAGCCCCAGTTGTGCTGCCAGAAGTAGGAGCCCAAGCCGTCCTGCAGCGCCCAGTCGATCGTCTTGGAGTTGCCGTATACGCCGGTCCGTTGGTGGCCGACGACCGACTCCCAGCCTCGCAGATAGGGCGCTACCTGCTGCTTGTACTGCTCGTAAGACGGGTCATCGTCGATTGAGGCGTAGATGGGAGCGCCGGCCGGACCGCCGGCGGCAGTGTGCAGCTGCGACCCGCGCCGCGCATGCGTGACGCCCGCGCTTTGACCGCCCAGCCAGTCGGCGGAGCTCTCCTTGCCGTATTGATAGCAGGAGACGATCTTGAGACCGTTCTGGTTGAGGTCGCGAGCCTCGGAGATTTGCATCGGCTTGCCCAGCATCCAGGATCCGCCAGGCCGACGATCGGATACGTAGCGGATCGAGCCCGCGGCGCCGGCCGCTCTGATCTGGCTGGCCGGGATCACTCCGGCCGCATAGTCCAGCAAGACGCCCAGGCCATCCGCCGAGGCCGACGGGGCGCCCAGCGACCCCGCCGCAACACCGAGACCGATCAGGGCAGGTGTCGCCGCGGCGAATTTCAGCACGTCGCGCCGAGACATGTGCGCCACCTGTCACAGAGTACGACAAATGCATCAATTACCACGTCAACGCCACTGGTCACATCTGCATCAAGATCGGCCGGCGTGTCTGGCCATCACGTCCGCCAGCTGACGATGTCCGAACAACTCGAAACTCGCCACGATCGCCGCCGGCGCCGCCATCACCACCAGCAGACACACCGTCGTCGAAATTCCGGCGGCCGCCAGCCCTACCGCCACGCCCAACACCAACAGGCCTATCAGCACGTCGAGCGCATAGAACGCGTCCCAGGTTCGCACCAGCAGCAGGTAGGTCTCGAACACCACAGCGATGTAGACGCCGACGGGCACCGCTACCGCGACGACCGTGGCCACCGAATCCAACTCCGAGCGATGCTGGATGTAGTACGCGGCCGAATGCAGCCCGGCTCCGGTGGCGACGATCGAACCGAACAGCACGATGTGGGAGTAGCCATAGCCGAACGAGCGATCCCGATGAGCGTGCAGCAGATCGGCAGCAGGCACCGTGAAATAGACCCACCACATGCCGAAGGTCAAACCTGTACCGGCTACCGCCACCAACACGGCATCGGTCGTCCAACCCTGCTCAGCGACCACCGCCGACAGTGAGGCAACCGTGCCCACCACCCCTTCGCCAAGCGCGATGATCGTCAGCAGCCCGTTGCGCTCGACGATGTGGTGTGCATGCCACGGCGTCCCGCCCATCCGCTTTTCGGCGAGCAGCGGACCCGTCAGCTCGATGGCAATCATCACGGCGATCAGGACGAAAGTGACTCTCTCCGAGTTGTTGGCGATGGCAACGGCTATCCACCCGACCTGTGCGACGGTGATGGCGGTCGCGTATGCGAGGCAAGCGGACCGCCGATCGGGGTCCTGCTTGGCGGCGCGTAACCACTGGATCACCATGGCGATGCGCATCACCACATACCCGGCGACCAGAACCCGGTTATTGACGCGCTCGCCGCCGGCGATCGAGGAGAACACCTGCGGGATCCCCAGGGTGAGGACCAGGACACCCACCATCTGCAGCATCGTCGTCAGCCGGTACACCCAGTCATCGGTGTCATACGCCGAGGCGAACCAACTGAAGTTGATCCACGCCCAGCTGACCGAGAAGGTGACGAATGAGAAACCGGCCAACCCGGCGCCGATGTGGCCAGTGACCAGCATGTGCGCGAATTCCGATGCGGCTACCCCGAAGGCGATGACGAACGTCAGGTCGAACAGCAGCTCCAACGGCGTCGCCACCCGATGCGGCTGGCGAGGGTCGCGGCCCGACATCCGGCGGAGCCGGTGCGCGAACGCCGCGCTGGTCTGGTGGTTTCCGGGTTCGCTCACCCGGACATTCTCACCACAAGTCGTGCGTCCACATGCGTGGCGGCACGTGTGAGCAGCTAGCAGCGCTAACACCGGAACCTGGCGTCATACCAGTCTGTACGATCCTCCCCATGCCGCTGGTCAGTGGGGCGACGGCCGCCGACTTCCATGTTGTTCGGCTGCTTGGGCGCGGACAGATTGGTGAGCTCTATCTGGTTGAACACCCGAGGTTGCCGCGCCAGTACGCGCTCAAGATTCTGTCGGCCGACGTGTCAACCGACCCGGAGTACCGCTTCCGGTTCAGCCAGGAGTCCGCCCGGGCAGCTGCTCTGTGGCATCCGAACCTCGTCAGCCTCTACGACCGGGGTGAGTTCGAGGATCGGTTATGGCTTTCGATGGACTACGTCGACGGCACCGACGCGGCACAGCTGCTAACTGACACCTATCCCGACGGCATGCCGGCTGACATGGTGATCGAGATCGTCTCCGCCATAGCGGACGCCCTCGACTACGCCCACGAACAAGGCCTGGTCCACGGTTATGTGAATCCGAGCAACATTCTGCTCACCAATTCGGAGTCCGCCAGACGACGAATTCTCCTGACGGGGTTCGGTATCTCCCGACGCGCCGACGAGATAAACAGTTTGACCCGGGCGAACCTGGGCATTGGCACCGTGAGCTATGCAGCGCCCGAGCAGCTGATCGACGACTCGATCGACGGCCGAGCTGACCAATATGCCTTGGCGGGCACCGCGTTTCATCTGTTGACCGGATCGCCACCGTTTCAGCACATGAACCCCACCGTGGTGATCAGCAAGAGCCTCAACGAACCACCACCACGGCCAAGTGATGTCAAACCTGAGTTGATCCACTTCGACGCGCCCTTTGCCCGCGCACTGATGAAAGCACCCAACGAGAGATTCGAGCAGTGTCGAGACTTCGCCAAAGCGCTCGAGGCGAGGTGCAGCCAGTTGTCCACCCGGAACGCTGGCGCCGCCGCGCTCGTCACGGTGCCGAAGACCGATAATGGAGCGCCGACCGAGCCGCCCTCATCCCCGCTACCAGCTGGGGCTGCGGCTGTACCCGCTCCGCCGGCTGCGACCGTAGCCCCTCCGCCGGCAGCGGCTGTAGCCCCTCGGCCGGCTGCGACTGCACCCGCTCCCGCGGCTGCCGAAGTCGGCGAGGCCGTCGCCCCACCAGATGTCCTACCTGAGACTGATGTCGACGATGCCACCGCGTTCACGGAAAATGACGCGTGGAGCGCTGCGACCGACGACAGTTCGATGGCGTCGCGCCATCGGCGGCGACTGCTCATGGCAGGGCTCGTCGTCACCATCATGGCGGTGGCGGTGGGTGGGTTATTGGGCGTCATGGCATTGCTTTCGGCCTCTGAGTCCGATGACACGTCACCTAATGTCGAGACCGCGTCCTCGGTGACCAAAGTCCCGCCGCCACGAACGGCACCAGCGACGGCCATCCCTCCGCCCATGGTCACCGCTCCGGCTCCCGTGATCACGACGCCCCCAAAACCCACACCGTCGTCGGCAACGACGACCGCTCCGCCGACGACCTGGTCTGCGCCGCCATCGACGACTGCGGCGACGACCGCTCCGCCGACGACCTGGTCTGCGCCGCCATCGAGGACTGTGGCGACGACAACCAAGCCGCATTCGCCGCCACCGACGACTTCGACCAGCCCAGCCGAGGTGGATACCCGGCCTGCCGTCGGCATGCCCTGCGGCCCTGAGGGCACGACAGCCACGTCGAACTCGGGCGGACCCGTCGTCTGCCTGAACACACCCGGCGGATCCGCCTGGGAACCACCCGGAGGGTGACCCAAACGCATCGGGATACTTCGGCACGCTGATCACTTCTTGTACTTGCTAAGTACCCGGCGCTAAACGGCGTACGTGACCTGCTAAAACAATGGTTGCCGCCTGGCGGCATAAGTCGCATTACCTAATGGTTGCGCTGGCAATCATCCTGGCCATCATTTTCGTCTGAGTCGCGTTGCAGGTCGGAGCGCTATAGTTCCAAGGTCGTTGCGGACGCTGAGGAGAAACCGATGGTCCCGGACCGTCTGAGCAGTTTCGTCGGTTTGTGCGCCGCGTCGCTCGCAATCGCCCTGTCGCTTCCCCCAACTGCCTCCGCCGACCCTCCGTCCTGGAACGGCGAGTACGCGATCACGTTCATCGTTGGTCCCAAGGATGGGACTAGCGTGGCGGCCAGTCAGGCTGAGGTGCAGTACACCGATACCTACGGATTCCGGTCGAGCTGTACGAGCGGAAAGTGCATCGCCACGATCATTAGCGGCCCTCCGCCAAGGAACCCGACGGTTCCGCAACCGGTTCAATTCACCTGGGATGGGTCGTCCTGGACGCAAGCCAGCGAATTCCAATGGGACTGCATGATGCCCGACACTACGATCGAATGGGATCCGGCCCGAGCCCACGTGCGCTACACACCTCAACCCGACGGGACGCTTTCCGGGACCATGCACACCGACATCTTGAGCGGGGCGTGCCAGGGCACACTTGAAATGAACATGACGGCCGAGCGCGTATAACGATGTAATTGCTAAGTTTATAAAGTTACGGTCAAGGAGAACCTCAGCCTCTGGAGGACCGCTGATGGAACGCGATCAGCTCATCGACTTGACCCGACGTGCCGTCAAGCTTGCACGCGACAAAACCACCGACCTTGCGCCGGCCGAACATGAGGTCGACGCGGCCGAGTACACGTCGATCGAGCGCCACCAGCGGGACATCGCGATGCTGATGGCCAGCCCCCAGCTGGTCGGTTACGTATCCGAGTTACCGGAGCCGGGCACCTACTGCACCAAGTCCGTGATGGGGCGATCCGTTCTTCTGACGAGAACGTCCACCGGCTCGGTCAAGGCGTTCAACAACGTCTGCTTGCATCGGCAGTCGCAGGTGGTCACCGGTTGCGGTAAGGCCAAGCGGTTCAGCTGCCCCTATCACGCATGGACGTATGACGATACCGGTCGGTTAGTCGGTTTACCGGGGCGGGAAGGCTTTCCCGGCGTACAGGTGAAGTCAGACGGCCTGACCGAGCTGCCGGCTGCTGAATTCGCCGGATTCCTTTGGGTGGCACTCGATCCCGCCGCCGGTCTGGATGTCTCGGCTCACCTGGGTCCGCTGGCCGAGGAACTCGATTCGTGGGGCATCGGGCGATGGTCTCCGCTGGGCGAGAAGGTCCTCGACTCGCCGATCAACTGGAAACTGGCGGTCGACACCTTCTCGGAGAATTACCATTTCGCCACTGTCCACCGGGACACCTTCGCCACGATTGCACGCAGCAACTGCACGGTGTTCGATTCGTTCGGGCCGCATCACCGGTTGATCTTTCCGCTGAACTCCATTCTGGCGCTGGAGAACGTGCCCGAAGACCAGTGGGACCCGTTCCAGAACATGGTGGTGATCTACGCACTGTTTCCCAACATCGTGCTGTCGGTGACCATCGCCAACGGTGAGCTGTTCCGTATCTACCCGGGCGAGACGCCCGGAAGATCCATTACCGTCCACCAGAATTCGACGCCGCTGGACATCTCCGAAGAATCCGTGGCAGCCGGCGCCCAGGCCGTTTTCGACTATGCCCATGCCACCGTGCGCGACGAGGATTACCGGCTCGTCGCGGGCCTACAAGCCAACCTCGAGTCCGGCGCCCGCGATCATCTGTTGTTCGGCCGCAACGAACCTGGGCTGCAGCATCGGCACGTGTCCTGGGCATCGTGGAGCCCAGTTGCCGCGGGGACTTCGTCAGCTGTCAGCGGATAGCACCTCGATCAGCGCATCGATGACGTCGGGACAACCCGGCTGATTCGATGCTGGCATGGCTTGCAACAACTTTCGCGCTTCTGCACGACGGCCCGACACCACCAACGGCCGGACCTGGTCGACGAAGCTGACCAATGCCGGGTCGGCCGGGCTGAGTTTCTCGACGGTGGCGGCCAGCACATCGATCAGCTCCCAGTCCCGGTAGAGCGCCAGCGAGCGTTCGTAGAATGCGAAGCCGCTGACCGGTTCTCCACGCAGCGTCCCGCGATAGCGATACGGCCCTTCCATGTATTCGATCGGCAGGCCGTGCGCCGGCGCAGCCACCAGAGGCTCACCGATGAGATCCAGTTGCAGTGTGGGGCAGCGGAGTCGGTGGCGGTCGGGCATGAACCGACTTGGCGCCAGTGGCCGCACCAGCGGCCGGATCGCATCCGGCCATCGCACGTAGCTGCTCACCGTGACCTCGACGTCCTCCGCGCACTCCGGAGCCATCGCGGGGTCGGGGTAACTCACCGTTACACCCGAAAAAGGTTGCAGGGCATTGCTATCCGTCCGGTCGAACTGCCGCCAGATGCTCATGTCCACGCCGTTGTCCAGGTTGATCGTGCGCCATTCGTGCGAGCGGGCACGCGGGTCTCCCCCGGTTCCCCCGCCGCCGGCGTATTTCGGAAACCACTGCCGATCGACGTGTCCTGCGCTGCCGCTGACCCGTTCGTACAGCTCACCCCAGCGCAGCGTCCCGTGCATCGCCATTCCGGTCTGAAAATACGAATAGGTGTCGCGCTGGCCGAAGCAGACGATCTTCCCATTGTGGACGTCTGCGCCGACCGGCACCGGCGCGCGGGTGGGCGTGACGGTCAAGTCCAGTTCCATCGGCTGATCTGCCTGATCGACACCGAACAGGCTGACACGGTAGGTGTAGGGCAGCAGTTCTCCGTGGTCGTCGCGGCACGTCGTCCACGCCGCCGTCCCGGCGCTGCTTTCGTAGTGGATGTCGAGGTGGCCTTCGGCCATCGACATCTTCGGTCGCGCATCGGGGCTCATGTTCTTCGGCGGCATGTCGTAGTCGGTGTAAGTTCCGTATGCGCCGGTATCGCAATCGAATAGCGCCATCGTGTAGAAGTCCGCCACCACCGTCCCGCCCGGGCGGTTCTTGTTGAAGATAGTCAGGAACGCGAACGAGCGGCCCGTCGTGGCGGTCAGCTCGCCGGCGATGAACCAGGTGTCGGACTCCTGGTCGGCGTGTTCGCCTTCGGCGGCAGGAAAGTCCAGCGCGCTGTCGTTGTGCACCAGCCGGAACGGGTAACTGCGCCAATCGGTGTTCATGTCACGCCTCGGGGGTATCGATCGCGTCGTACTTGTCGGCTCCGAGGAACTCGCGCACCTTGTCGATGTGCATTCGGCCGGTTGATCGTGACGATCCGTACGGCGCCGTCCGTTGTCACCCGAAGTTCGTCGCTCACGTCGGCCTTCACTATTGACCCGAGGCTCATGCCCGGCTTTTTTGCTATGTTAGCATCAATAGCGAAGTTGCCGTCGCTCTTTCTAGAGGTGGTGCCCCGATGACGGAAAACCGTGACCACCGTTGCTACGACCAGCTTTTCATCGGAGGACACTGGCGCGAGCCGTCCAGCAGAAATCGGATAGCGGTCATCTCCCCGCACTCCGAGGAGCCGATCGGCGAGGCCCCCGCCGCCGCCCCGGCCGACGTCGACGCGGCGGTTGCCGCCGCACGACAGGCGTTCGACCACGGTCCGTGGCCCCGACTTGATCCAAGCGAGCGGATGCGCAAGGTCGAAGAACTCGCGACCATCTACTCCGGCCACCTCGACGAGATGGCCGACCTGATCACCGACGAGATGGGTTCTCCGCGAAGTTTCAGCCGGCTCGGCCAAGCGACGGCGGCGGTGTCGCTGATGCACCTCGCGCTGGCGGTCGCCCGCGACTTTCCCTGGGCCGAACGCCGCCAAGGGGTGCTCGGCGAGGTACACCTGCACCGAGCACCGGTCGGCGTGGTCGGGGCGATTGTGCCGTGGAACGTGCCGCAATTCCTGATCATGCCGAAGCTGATTCCCGCCCTGATCGCAGGTTGCACCGTCATCGTCAAACCCGCACCCGAAACACCTTTGGATGCCTTGTGGTTGGCCGAGATGATCGAGCAGCTGGATCTGCCTGACGGGGTGGTGTCAGTGCTCCCCGGGGGCACGGATGCCGGCGAGGCGCTGGTGCGCCATCCAGGTGTGGACAAGATCGCGTTCACCGGGTCGAGTGCCGTTGGACGCCGGATCGCCGGGCTGTGCGGCGAGCAGCTGAAGCGCGTCAGCCTGGAACTCGGCGGCAAGTCGGCGGCGATCATTCTCGACGATGCCGATATCGACAAGACGGTCAAGGGCCTGAAGAGCGCGAGCCTGATGAACAACGGTCAGGCCTGCGTCGCGCAGACTCGCATTCTGGTCAGCGATCGGCGCCACGACCAAGTCGTCGACGCGCTGGCCGACATGATGTCCGGTCTGCATGTGGGCGATCCGTCCGACGAGGCGACCGACGTCGGACCGCTGGTGGCCCAACGGCAGCAGCATCGGGTGCAGGACTTCATCAGGTCCGGGGTGAAAGAGGGCGCCCGCATCGTCCTTGGTGGCGAGGATGCTCCGGGCGAGCGCGGCTGGTACGTGCGGCCGACGCTGTTCGCCGACGCGACGAACGACATGCGCATCGCGCGGGAGGAGATCTTCGGCCCGGTGCTGAGCGTGCTGACCTACCGCGACGAGGACGATGCGATCCGCATCGCCAACGACAGCGACTACGGTCTAGCCGGGTCGGTGTGGACCGCCGATGTGGGGCACGGCCTTGAGGTCGCCGCGGGTGTGCGCGCCGGCACCTATGGCATCAACATGTACACGCTCGACATCGGCAGTCCGTTCGGCGGTTTCAAGCAATCCGGCATCGGTCGCGAGTTCGGCCCGGAGGGTCTGCACGAGTATGTCGAACTGCAGTCGGTGGTGAGCAAAGGCGCGATGCCACCGCTGCCCGGCTGACGGCCGCTGGGCGCTTGTCAGCGCTATGGGTACACCGGCGGTTCGACCCAATCAGGATGGCCTGAATACGGACCGTGACCCGGTGGTGTCATCGCCGTTCGCGGTGAAGTCGACGCCACGGTCCCATGGTTTGCCGGCCTCGGGAGCCGGCGCCGACACTGACAGGTGCTTCTCGGTCACGCAGCTGGATGTTCATCAAACCTTCGATGAGGCAATACAACTGGTCGCTGCGGTGGTAGTACAAGCCCGGATCGCAACCGCCCTCCCTGATGTGGCTGGACATCATCAACGCGCTCTCCAAGTGGGAAAGGACTTGGGCGCGGGAGCCGGGGAATCCTGCGTCGACGGCCTTGTCGGGATCGAAGGGGCGGACGTATTGCATGTCAGTTGACTCGCCTTTCACATTGGTGACGGGTGCCAGCTCCTCTCATTGGTCCACCACAATCCGAGAGCTTTACACCCGCCATTCTTGCCCCGGTCACGATGTGTCGTACGACAACGTCGCGACCACGCCAAGGTGGCGGCGGACAGCGCGGTGTGATCCGACACCAAAATCTCAAGTCACTGCTGGCAAATCAGGCCCTTGCACCTTTTAAGCTTCCAAGGGCATACGCCACACTGAGCAATGTTCGAAGACGCACCGACCCGGTGCCGACGTTGTCGCCCGGGCCATCGACGGAGGCCCATCATCGCGAAACCCGGGCGAGCGAAACACCGCACCTCCGAAACCATTTTCCCAACCTAGGACGGACATGCTATGAGCTCAGCCGATTACGGCGCAGTTGGAGAAAAGAATCGGACCCGTACCCTTTTCGGTCAGGTCATGTGGGCGGTGGCCGCAACCGCCGGCCTATTCGCGCTCGGCGCCTACCTGGGCCGTAACCTCGGCAATGGTTTGGCTTTCGTGTTCTTCATCCTGGCGTTCGTCTGCCTGATCGGAATGCGTTTCGCCATCCGCAGCTCCGCTGGTCTGGGCATGGCACTGTTGTTCGGGGTCGGGCTACTGATGGGGCTGGGGACATCACCCATGCTGGTCTATTACGCCAACGCGGACCCCCAGGCGCTGTGGGAGGCCGGCGGTGCGACGGCCCTGTTCATCGCCGGCTGCGGCGCCTTCGGTTACGCCACCCGCACCGACCTGTCCGGCCTCGCGCGTGTCGGCTTCTGGGCGCTACTTGCGCTCATCGGATTCGGCGTCGTGTTGATCTTCGTCCACATTCCCGGCGGCGCGGTCATCTACTCGATTCTGGGGCTGGTCGTTTTCGCAGGCCTCACTATGGTCGACTTCCAGCGGCTCCGCCGATCGACAGATATGGACTCAGCACCGCTTATCGCCGCTTCGATCTTCCTGGATGCTCTCAACGTGTTCCAGTTCTTCCTGCAGCTGTTCGGGGGCAGGGGCCGAGACTGAGAAGCGCCGACCCATCACATCGGCAACGCGACACGACACGACACGACGAAACAACAGCAGCCAATCGTCGTTGCTTAGTACATCGACCTCATCGGATGTCTCCCGATTATTCGGCGACCGGGCCTGTTTGCGGCTCGGCTACGCAGGGAAAGCGCGGTACGTGCGGTTGCCAGCTGGGGTTGCGGCCCAGCCGGGCAAGAAGTTTCGATTGCACGTCGGTGTGGTCACTCACCGCGACGGGAGCGTCGAACATCCGCGAAACGCTCAGGGCCGCAGTATCCGTCGGCAACGCGGCGTAGAACTGCTCGCACCACTGGGCGTCCAACTGGTCGTCGGCGCCCACCGCGCGGGCGAGGTCCCAGGTATGCACCAACACGTCGCGAGTCAGGTTCGGCATCATCGCGCGGGCATCCAACTTCATCGGTGGGTTGCCCTGTAACTGCGGAACGTCAACGACGCGTTCGAACAGGCGACTACCGGGTTCCAACGCCTTCTCCAGCGCCTGGTAAGTCAGCTCCCATCGCAGCTGTGGATCATCGCGCGGGCGGTCGGGCTTGAGCCCCAGCGGTCGCAGCAGCAGCACGTCGTGAAAGCCGATGACGTGCTCCAGCACTCCCCTGGCATCCCACGCATCGCACGGCGACCGACGATCCCATTTCCCGTCCGCCGCGCGCACCGACTCGCCGAACTTTCGGCACACCGCCAGGTGTCGTTCGCCCAACTCATCAGCCATCGCGATCACCCCGCTAGCTGCAGGGTGAGCTCGACCGGACAGCACAGCTCACCGCGCTGGTTGGTCACGTCGATCTGCAAATCGAGCAGGTGGCGCGGCGGGTCGACGGTGGTGTCACGGCGCTTGGCGACGACGCGTCCTCGGCCCACCATCGTGTCGCCGGCATAGATCGAGCCGATCAGCCTCATTTTGCGGCGCACCACCCGGCTGTCCGGCCCGGCCCAATCGGTCGCAATGCGGTCGGCGAAACCGGCCAGGTGCATGGTATTGACGAAAATTGTTGGATGCCCCTGGCTTTCGGCGTAACCCGGGTCGAAGTGGCCCGGGAAGTAATCCCACGTCGCGCCGGAGTTCATCACCACCCGCTGGTAGCTGATCTCGTCTTGTACCTCGGGTAAATCCGCCGGAACAGTGATCCGATCCCAGTCCGGTGCGGCGGTCATGACGGCGCACCGGGGGTGAAGCGGAACAAGGTGTTCCGGTTTTTGGCCACCACCGCACCGTCTTGGCGGGTGAAGGTGTCCAACGTCTCGACGAAATGGCCGACACCGAGCCTGGTCCGCTTCTCCGGTGAGACCGACACCACTTCCTCGACGACGGTCAGCAGGTCGCCCTCGACGATGGGCAGCGGAAATTCGGCCTCGTTGGCCGCGTTGATAAAGGTGGTCCCGGGCAACGGCACCCGGATGGCGATGGCCGACACCGGCGGTTGCCCGGTCGGCTCCCACGGCGGCGGCGTCAGCCACCCCATCAGCAGCCCCGGCGGCGCCAACAATCCTCCCCAGGTGCGCGTGGCGAATTCGGCGTCCCAATATGACGGATTGCCGTCTCGTACCGTGGCAGCGAACATCTGGATCCGGGCCGCACTGACCACGGTGCCCGCAGTTCTTGGCTCGGACGCCACACCGACCATCCGCAGGGCGTCCTCATAGGTCCCGAACGCCAGCCGGTAGCTGATGGGTTTCACCTAGGACGCCGCTTTCGTCACACCGCGAGCGAATGCCCGTTCGACACCGAATCCCATTCCAGCTCGCGGGAAGTGAAGTACCAGTCGCCACGTTCGTAGACGAGTTGGTCGCGAAAGGTTCCGGTGGCACGCAAGGTGGTAGCGCCGTCCTCGCCGACGGCGAAAAGCAGTGCGACGCAACGCTGGGTCGCGTTGATGCCGTCGACGGTGATTTCGTGATCGACGCTGACCAGCCGCCCGTTGCCGCCGTCGAAGGCAGCACTCAAATCGGTGAATTCCTCACCGTCGCGGGTGAAACGGGCACCAGAGTGGCGGAATGTCGTGATCCAGCCAGTGCGGTCACCGTCGGAATAGCATCGGTTGTGCCGTGCGGTCAGATTCAGGATGGCATCGCGCCCCGCCGCGCCGTCGAGTACGTACTGCTGCTGGTAGGTCATGGCCATCTGTTTTCTCCCTGTCTCACCGGCTGACGATGTATCCGTGACTTTCTCGGTCCCAGGCGCCGGGTCCGACACCTCGGCTGCGAAGGATATCCTTGCGGACCCGCCCGATAATGGTCTTCGGCAGCTCGTCGACTACCTCCACATATCGCGGCACACAGAAGTACGGCATCCGGGCGCTACAGAAGTCCAGCAGCTCCGGGTAATCCAGCGCGGAGTCCGGTCGCACCGTGACGACCAGCAGGATGTCGTCCTCGCCCAGGTCGCTGGGCACGCCGACCGCCGCGGCTTCGAACACCGCCGGATGCCCCAACACAACAGCCTCGACTTCGACCGACGAGACGTTCTCGCCGCGGCGGCGCAACGAATCCTTCACCCGGTCCACGTAAGTCAGGTTCTGGTCGCTGTCCAGCACGCCGAGGTCCCCGGTGCGAAACCACGCCGGGTGCCGGTCGACACCACCGCCGGCGTTCACGTAGCCCTCGCTCATGACGTGCGGGTAGCGGGCCCGACACGCGATCTCCCCCACCGATCCATCCGGGAGCGGCTCGCCGTCCGGGCCGACGATCCGCACGTCGAAACTGGGATTGGGCCGGCCCGATGTTCCGGGCACGCCTTCGTCGGCAACGTTTTTGACGGCGATCGGAAAGGCCTCGGTCATGCCGTACATGGTGACGATTCGGCACCCGTAACGGTTTTCGATGTCGCGATACACCGAAGCATCGATCGGTGCCGCGGAGATGTACCGTAGCGGCAACTGCGCATCGCGTGGATCGGACGGCTGGCGCAGCAGCATCGAGACCATGGCGCCGGCACCGGCGAATCCGACGGCGCCGCACGCGCGCACCTCGTCCCACACCGTCCCGGGGTGAAAGGCCGGTGCCAGCATGGTCGTCCCGCCGACGAGCATCGGCGCCAGCACCGAAGGCGCCGCACTGAGATGGAACAACGGCATCGCCGTCCACAGCACCTCGCCGGAGCCAAACCCCCAGGCCGACGCGACCGTCGCGGCCGTGGTGAACAGGTAGTGCCAGGTGGTGGCGACCGCTTTCGATGCCCCGGTGGTGCCCGACGTGAAGAACAGCGACCCGATATCCCCCACGTCGCCGAGGTGCTCGCCGGCGGTACCCGCGGCCCCACGATTCAGTACCTCGTCGGGTGAATCGTCGTGGACCACAATGCTCGCCAACCCGGGCAGCCGATCGGCCAGCTCATCGACCCGCGGCTGTCGCTCAGCGTCGGTGACAACCACCTTGGCGCGTGACAATCGAAGAGCGTGCAACAGGAAGTCGCCTTTGTTGGCCGCGTTCACCGCCGCGGCCACCGCACCGATACGTCCTGCACCCAACCAGAAGTAGACCCACTCCGGGCAGGTGGCGGTGAACAGTGCGACACAATCACCCGGCCTAATTCCCAAGTCCAGCAGAGCATTAGCGGCCGCGGACGACCGTCTTCGCATCTGCTCGAAGGTCACCTCGATGCCGGCAATCGACATCATCACCCGGTCGGGAAACTGCTCGGCACGGCGATCAAGCACTGTCGTGACAGTGAACCGATCGACGCCGAAATCGGCTGGGCCGATGGGCTTTCCGTCGCATGCGGGTGCCGCCCCAGCCGGCACGCGGGACATCAGGCTCCTGCAGCCGCCGGGTCAGGATCACCGTTGGCCGTGTAGCCGAAGTCCTCGGAGGAGCGTTCTTCACCTGGGTAAAAGCGATGCGCCCAGCGACGCAGCGCCGCGTAGTCGTGCGCCTCTTCGGGAGCGAGGTTCGGCTTCTCCAGGTATTTCATGTTCTCCCAGGTGAAGAAGTCCTGCTTGATGACTTCCTGCTGCAGCGCCAAAAACTTGGCGGCGCGCCCGGTGGGCACGTCACCGGAGTCGCCGGGCTCACGGATGGAAGCCTGGGTATAGAAGTAGTCGGTGTAGTCCTCGTCGACCGGTGTCTGGCCGGTGACCTCGATGGTGGCCACCAGGTCGCTGGGGAAGCGAACGAGTCCAAGTCCCAGCGAGTAGTTGTCGTAAATGATCTTGGCGTCCACCGGCCCGTTCGGGGTCAACCAGGTCTGCGCGCGGCCGCCGCCGAAATGGGCGTTGACGGTGGCGTGTAGGTGATAGCCGGACACCTCGAACGATGTGGTGTTCGCGGGGTTGGCGGCCTTGTGCACGTACTGGACGTGGTACGGGTCGGCGGCGTTCTCGATGATCATCTGCGCGTGCACCTTGACCCGGTTGAGCATCCGGCTGTGCGGGTGGAGCGGGTAGTACTCGTTGGTCTCCAGCTCGGGCAGTACCGGCGGTTGCCAGTACGGCGCGCGGCCGTGCCGCTCGTGCCAGACCAGCATGTAGCCATACCACTCCGTGCTGTGGTAGGTGCGGACGCGGACGTTGTTCTTACAGCCGATCTTGCTGTACGGGATCAGCGCATTGGTTCCGTCACCGCGCCACCGCCACCCGTGCCAGGGACAGACAATGTTCTCCCCCTCCACCGTGCCGCCGACACCCATGTTGGCGCCAAGGTGCTGACAGTAAGCGTCCAACACGTTCAGCTGGCCGGACGCGGTGCGAAACAGCACCAGCTCCTCGCCGAAGTAGTGGACACGCTTGACTTCGCCGGCCGCCAGGTCCGAGGCAAAACCGACGATGAACCATCCGGTCGGAAATCGGTACGGCGACAGGCTGATGCCGCTCGCCCCGAATTCTCGTTCGGACGGATCTATGGAGGAGTCCGAAACCGTGTCCGTCACTGTCTGCTCCTTTTGCGTCCATTTCCCGCGCCAGCCAGCTGGCAGACGGCCGCGCTTTATACTCACCGCGCGTGGACGACTCACGTCTATTTTTACTATTTTAAGCATTGAACGTCAACGCGGGTCGTTGGTGGCGGTAGGGTTGGGTCAGCCAACGGCGCCCAGCGCGGTTCTGACGTCTGAGTGAATCGAGGTTGCGGATGACGGCTTCGGCGGTCGACCTGTCCGATTTCGGATTGTGGCGCAACGGCTTTCCTGACGAGCTGTTCGCCGAGCTGCGGCGCACCAGGCCACTCTTCCGCCACGGTGTGACACCAGGCGTCGCCAAAACCGTCAAGCGGGACTTCTGGATGGCCACAAAACACCGGCACGCCGTGCGCCTGCACCGCGACGCCGAATCTTTCACCGCCGGCGACGGCCCACTCATCCAGCCCGCGGACCTGTTCGCGTCGTATCCGACCATCATCACCCTGGACCCACCGGAACAGTCCAAGCACCGCAAACTCATCTCGAGTGCATTCACCCCCCGGGCGATCGCCAAGCTCGAAGACGGCATCCGGGCCCGTGCGTCGCGGATGATCGACCAGCTGCTTGCCCGCGGCGGCGGCGACTGGATCGAGGACGTCGCCGACGCGCTGCCGATGACCGTCATCGGTGACATCATCGGCATCCCGGACGAGGATCGGCCGCGCATCTTCGACGGCTTCGATCGCATCCTTAAGGCCCAGTCGAGCAAGGCTCGTGTGGACGCCGAGCTCTTCGCCACGATTTTTGGCTACGCCATGGAGCTCACCGCCGAGAAACGGCGCAATCCGGCCGACGACATCTGGAGCACAATCGCATCCGCAGTAATCACCGGCGACGACGGCGAGCAATTCAGTCTGGCCACCAACGAACTCGAGTTCTTTTTCTTCGTACTGGCGTTCGCCGGCAGTGACACGACGAAGAACGCCCTGGCCATCGGGCTGCAGGCATTCGTCGCCAATCCCGACCAGATCGATCGGTATCGCGAAGAAGAGACACTGCGGTCCGGCGCCGTCGAGGAGGTGCTGCGCTGGACGTCGCCGGTGGCGTATTGGACGCGCACCGCCAAGGTCGATATCGAGATGGATGGTCAGCACATTCCCAAAGGTGATCGTGTGGTCTCCATGCTGCGCTCGGCGAACCGGGACGAGGAGGTCTTCGACCGACCGTTCACCTTCGACATCACTCGCCAACCCAATCCGCATGTCGCTTTTGGCGGTGGCGGACCACACCACTGCCTAGGCGCCATGCTGGCCCGCGCCGAGCTGCGCGCGGTGTTCGACGAACTGCTGTTGCGCGGTGACCGGATCGCCCTCGGCAAGGCCAAGGTCACCTATCCAAACCTGACCACCAACATGTCGATCTACGACGAGATGGCCATATCACTGACCGAGCGGTGAACGGTTCAGTCCACGATCCGCAACGCGGCCTTCGGGCACTGGTCGACCGCGGCGCGCACGTCTATCTCCAAGTGCTCCGGAATTTCGCCGTCCGCAACATGCACGACGTCGGAGTGCCCGATCTCGAATATGTCCGGCGCCAGCGATTCGCAGAATCCGTTTGCCTCACATAATGTCTCGTCGACGATCACTCGCATTGAATACACCTCCTAATTGCCCGGCTCCTCCTCGGGCCGCTGCTCGGCCCGCATCGTCGCCGGGCGCTATAGACCTTTGGGGCGGGTTCCGATCACCCCGGCGGACGCCAAACCCGCGAGGTCCTGATCATTCAGCCCGCACAGATCGCGCAGTACCTCTTCATTGTGCTCGCCAAGCGTCGGCGGCGGACGCATAAGCCACTTGCGCCGTCCGTCCAGCGGAGCGAACGGCGGCCGCGGGTAGCGGCCAGGGCCGGTGCGCGGATGGTCGAGCGGCTCGAGAAACCCGCGGTCATTGAGTTGGGGGTTCTCGGTGACCAGCGACGGCGACACCACCGGTGCGGCGGGAATGCCTACGCCGGCAAGGTTTTCCACCGCGCAACCCAGATCCTGGCCGGCAAACCAGTCCTGCAGCCGACGATCGATGTCGTCGCCCCCCTCGCGCCGTCCGGCGACGGTGCCGTAGCGGTGGTCCTCCGTCCAGGACGGCCGGCCCATCAGGTCGACAAGCGAGCGCCACTGCTGGTCGGTGCCTACGGTGACGGCAATCCAATCGTCGTCGCCCGCGCAGCGGTAGAGATTCTGGACGCCACGGCCATGACCACGGTTGCCGCGGCGGCTCAGCGTCACCCCGAATACCTCGGCTTCCATCGGCTGAATTGCGGTGGCGTTCAACACCGTTTCGATCATCGGCAGTTCGACGAGCTGGCCGACTCCAGTGCGCTCGGCGAAGTTCAGCGCAGCAAGCACCGCGAACGCGGCGTGCACACCGGCCAGCGGATCGCAGGCTCCCCTCGGCGGCACGGGCGGACCGTCGGGCAAACCCGTGACCCAGGCAAGCCCGGCGATCTGCTCCATGGTGGGCGCGAAACCGACCCGGTCACGCCACGGGCCGTCCAGCCCGAACGCCGGCATCCGGGCCATGACCAGCCGCGGGTTTACCGCCAGCAAAGCGTCCGCGGTGAGCCCGAAGTGGTCCATCACCCGCGCGGAGAAATTCTCGATCACCACGTCGGCGTCGGCGACCAAGCCGGTGAACAGCCGACGGCCTTCGTCAGACCCCAAATCCAGAGTTACCGAACGCTTGTTGGTGTTCATGGCGTGGAACACCCAGCCGTACTCCCACCAGTCGTCGACATCTTTGCGCATGCCGCCCGAATACCGGATGCCGTCGGGACGCTGGATCGACTCCACCTTGACGACGTCGGCGCCGAACGCCGCGAGCAGGTGCGTCGCGGCGGGCCCGGCCCAGAACGCGGTCAAGTCGACGACGCGAAGGCCCTCGAGCGGCAGCCGAGGCTCCGTTGGCGGCACGCTTTGCTCGCGCTCGGGCCAGGGTCGGGTGTTATCGGCCTCGCCCAGCGACGGCGCGCTGCGCAGCGACGCGGACCGGCAGCGCGACATCAACCACGGCGTGCGGGGCTGGTGAAAGCCCGCCGGGTTGCGCACGAAAGCCCCGCGCTCCGTCGCGTAGGCGGTGTCCCGCACCGTGGCGCCGTTGCCCAACGCCGCGATCGGCAGCCGGAACAGCTGCCCGAGTTCCACGACTTCCTCGACGGTGCGTTCGGCCAGCCAGGGGCGGATCCGGTCCCGGATGAAGTCGCGGTATTCCCATCGGCCGATCTGAAAACTCAGCTGGGGAATCTCGGTCAGCTCGGGGCAGTCGACCATTGCCGCGAAATCGAGCCATTGCTGGCCGGTGACCATGGTGATCCCGATGTAGCCGTCCGTGGCCGGCTCGATCGACGGCACTTCAACCGTGCGCGAGACCGGCGGCGCGTGCAACAGCTGGGAGTGCAGCCATTCGCCACTTTGCATCAGCGTGATCGCTTCCAGCATCGACAAATCCAGGTGCTCGCCGGGACCGCCGCGCTCGACACGGCGGCGCAGCGCCAGCGCGCCGAATGCGGCGGACACCCCGCCCATGTACTCCCCGAGGTCACCACCGATCGCGATCGGTGGCCCGGCCGGATCGCCGCGGAAACCGGTTAAGCCCGACCACGCCTGCAGCGTGAATTCGCTGGCGGCACGGTCGGCGTAGGGACCGGTCCAGCCGAAGTCGGAGATCGTGACGACGACCGCCCGCGGATTATCCGCCAGCAACCGCTGCGGATTGATGCCCAGCCCCGCCGCCTGCGACCGGGTGGCCGTCACCACGACGATATCGGCGCCGGCAAGCTCGTCGTGCAAACGCTGGTCGGAGCGCGGGCCGGCGGCGGCCCAGGTCAGGCTGCGCTTGCCGGCATTGAGGTAGCCGAACAGGGGCGAATCCGCCCCGTCCGGCACCGGCGACCAGCTGGCAGTGAACCGCCGCAACGGATCCCCTTGCGGCGGTTCGATTTTCCTGACCTCAGCACCGGCATCGACCAGCAGCTTCCCGCAGTAACTGCCGGCGATCCGGTCGCTGATCTCGACAACACGGACGTCGTCCAGCGGTGTCGGTCGGCTGTCGTGCCCGTCGCTCAACCTGTATCCGTCTACATCGTCGGGGTCGTTGTCTATGCCATCTTAGTAACTTTGCCGGTCATGATTCGATGACGATGAACCGGGCGCTTGACCTGCGCGGCTATTATGCCATTACTGCTAAGATTGCAGTTAATGGAGTTCGCGGGTGCGGCGGCCGCAGCTCTGTCCGATCGTTTCGCTGCTGGAATCGGATGACTGCGCTGGGAATTGGCCCCGAGGCTCGACGCCGTTTGTCGGCGCCGAGGATCGCCGAGATCGTCGCCGATGAGTTGCGGCGCCAGATCATCGACGGCGAACTGGCCGACGGCGATTTGCTGCCGCGGCAGGAAGTGCTCGTCGAGCAGTTCAATGTCAGCCTGGTCTCACTGCGAGAGGCGCTGCGCATCCTGGAGACCGAAGGGCTGGTGTCGGTCCGGCGCGGCAACCGCGGCGGTGCGGTTGTGCACGCTCCGGCAAAGACCAGCGCCGCCTACATGTTGGGTCTGCTGTTGCAGAGCGAGTCGGTTGTCGTCGCCGATCTGGGGACGGCGATATTAGAGCTCGAACCTGCGTGCGCGGCATTGGCGGCTCAGCGACCCGACCGCGCCGACACCATCGTCCGCGAGCTCAAAGAGATCAACGACGCGATGGCCGCGCATCTGGAGGACGGACCCGAATTCACCGAAATCGGCCGTAAATTCCACGATTCCGTCGTGCGTGGCTGCGGAAACCGCACGATCATCGCCGTGGTCGGCACCCTGGAGACGTTGTGGACCAGTCACGAACAGCAATGGGCCGACGAGAGCGCGGCTAAAGGCACCTACCCCTCGCTGGCCAAACGTCGCGCCGTGCTCAACACCCACGTCAAGTTGGCCGAGATGATCGAGGCCGGTGACGTCGACCGGGCACGTCGCATCTCTGCCCGGCACCTTTCCGACACGCAGAGCCACGTGTTGGCCGCGGGCCCCGACCAACGGATCTATGCGTTGTCACCGCAAGCGCTGTCGCGCCCGCGGGACAACCGCCATCTGTAGATCGCGGACGAGCGTGCGAACCGCGCTGGTCACCGGCGGCAGTGGCGGAATCGGAAAGGCCTGCGCGGGCAAACTGTGCGAACTGGGTTACGACGTCGTGTTGTCGGCCCGACGTGAGGGCCCGTTACGAGCGGCCGCCGACGAGATCGGAGCACGTTTTATCGCGGCCGATGCTTCTGATCCCGTCGGCTTTGCGCAAGCGATCAGCCCCTTGGAGACAATCGATTTGGTGGTGCACGCCGCCGGAACACTCGGTGGGACCTACGCACGCAAGCAGACTTTTGAGCAATGGCAGACAATCATCTCGGCGAACCTGGATTCCTGCTTTGTAGTCACCGCGGCCGTGCTGCCGCGCATGCGGGCCGGGTCACGGCTGGTGTTCATCTCGTCCTCCGCGGCGCACGAGCCGATGATGGCGCGGACCGCATACTCGGCGTCCAAGGCAGGGATGAACGCATTCGCCCGGGCGCTGGCACTCGAAGTCGACCGAGACGGCATCGCCGTGCATATCGTGACGCCGGGACCGGTGGAAACCGATATGCTGCAGGATGTTCCGTTCGAGATGAACGCGATTCAGGTGTCTGATGTCGCCCAAGCCGTGGCGTGGCTCGACACCGTGGACCCGTCGGTCGACCTGCCGGAGATCCGGTTGCACGCGGTGCGGCGAGGGCCCTTTGCCCGCGAGCCCGTTGTGCCCACCGAGGCTCGCCGGCGGGCGGCACAGCACCGATAAGCGGGCGGGCTTATCCCGGGAAGGCTTTGATCACCGTTTCGCCGAATTCGTGGAGCGATTCCGGGACGGCGAAATCGGCGAACCAGACATAGAACCGCTCGACGCCCTGGTTAGCCAGGCCGGTGAAATGTCCGATCAACTCGTCGGCGTCTCCGCACACCAGGCCCGAGCCGAGATTGCCGAACCGCCGGGTGCTCACCTCTCGCACGGCGTTGGGGTCGCTGTCCTTGCGGACGAAGCCCACCATCTGCTGAACCGACACCCGAGCGGACCCGCTGGCGGGGGCCAACCGCGCCAGCCGATCGAGATGGTTGGCCGGTATGTTCCACCAATCCGCATATCTGCGAACAAGTTCCATCATCCGGCGCCCGGTGCCGCCGAGGATCAGCGGTATCTGGTGTTCGGGCAGTGGCAGTTGCCTGCGGTCCGGCGCTTCGTCTCGCCCCCAGTACTGCATGATCAGGCCCAGATGCCGCTCGAGTTGCTCGCCGCGGGCTACCGGATCTTCTTGGCCGACACTGAATCTGGCGAACTCAGCAGGCCACGAGCCGGAGCCGAGGCCGAGCTCGAACCTGCCGTCCGAGGCCTCAGACAAGGTGACAGCCTGTTTGGCCAGCACTGCCGGATGGCGAAACGCGTCGCAGAGCACCAAATGACCGATTCGCAACCGCTCGGTCTTGGCGGCTACCCAGGTGGCGACGCTCATTGCCTCCCAAATGCTTTCATCCCGCAGCCCGGGAGCCTCGAGGTGGTCGACGAACGCCACTCCGCTGAACCCGCTGGCTTCGGCGTGACGCGATCGCTCGACGATGTCGGCGACCGGCAGCCTCACTTGCGGCAGGAACAGATACCACTCTGCCATAACTGACCACCATACGGAGCCGTCCGGCAGACGCCGCACCGATTGACGTGCGTCGCGCTAGTTTACTATTTTTATTATGTTAGGGGCCTTATGGATGTCGGACTGAACTCCGGTCAGCTGGCGCTGCGTGACAGCGTGCGTGCCGTCTTGCGCACCGAATGCCCGCCCGGAGTCGCCCGGCAGGCGATGACCGACCCGGAACACTGGCGCACCGTGTGGAAGACGGTCGTCAACCTTGGCTGGACCGAACTCGCCATGCCCGCCGACGGCGGCGATGATTCCAGTGGCTCCTTCGGTCGCATCGATCTCGCTGTTGTTCTCGAGGAATGCGGTGCGGCCATCGCCCCCATTCCATTGCTGTCCAGCATCGGTCTGGCGGCAGGTGTCCTGCGGGTCGCCGGTCCCGCGGTTGCCGACGTGCTGGCTGACGTCGGCGGCGGTGTGGTGGCCGCGTTGGCCGCTCACCCGCCCGGTTGTCGGCTGCCGGGTGTGCCGATGACGCTGCAGCGCGGACGCCTGCACGGGCGTGCGGTCGCGGTGACCGGCCTGCCCCGGGCGGAGCTGATCGTCACCTTGGCCTCGTCAGCTGACGGGCCGGTCGCCGCCGTCGTCCGCGTCGGCGACGGCGTGGCCGTGAAAGCCGTGGAGTGCACGGATCCCGCACAGCCGGTCGCCGACGTCGAAATCGACACGGAACCCGTCGTCACCGCGCCGGTCGATGTGGAATCGGCGCTGGCGACACCCCTGATCGCGGTGGCCGCCGATCTGGTCGGTGTGGCCGACGCCGCGCTGGCCCGCTCGGTCGAGCACGCGAAATCACGGCACCAGTTCGGCAAGCCGATCGGCGCCTTCCAGGGGATCAAACACGCATTGGCCGACAACTACGTCGCCCTGGAGCGCGCCCGCAGCCTCACCTACGCAGCGGCAGCGCGCCTCGACGACCCCGCGACCCCGTCCTCGGTCGGCTGGACCGCTGCGGCGCTTGCGAAAGCGGCGGCATCGGAGGCGGCGGTCGGATGCGCCCGCACCGCGGTTCAGGTCCACGGCGCTTTGGCGCAGACCTGGGAACATGACATGCACTTGTATCTGCGGCACGCGTGGCAAGGTGCCTCGACGCTGGGAGACAGCCGAGCGCTCTACCACGCAATTGGTCGGCGCTTCGCGGGGGGCGGCGCATGATGTCCTCGAACGTGGTGGGCGAGTTCTCGGCGTGGTTGACGGACTTCCTGCCGGACGACTATTACGACCGTTACCGCGACTATCGCTGGGACCTCGGGCTTCGGCGTGGCTATCAGCGTGCCGCGTTCGAGGCGGGGTGGTTGCAGCCGACCTGGCGACGTGAGCACGGCGGTCGATCGTTGGGCTTGCGGGATGCTATGGAGATCCGGCTCGAGGGGGCGATGCGATCGGCACCCAAGCTGCCCAACATCGCCGGCCCCAATGTGGCCGCGCCGGGGATCCGCCAGTTCGGCACCGCCGAGCAAATCGACCGTCTACTGGTCCCGCTGCTGCGCGGCGACGAGTGGTGGGCGCTCGGCATGTCGGAGCCGGAAGCCGGATCCGATTTCGCCGGCCTGCGCACCCGCGCTGTGCGCGACGGCGACTTGTTCCGGGTTAAAGGCCGAAAGATCTGGACCACCCAGGCACACCTCTCCCGGTGGTGCACGCTGTACGCCCGCACCGATCCCGACGCACCGAAACACCGCGGCATTTCCTGCCTGATCCTCGATCTCGAATCCCCCGGGTTGACAATCGAACCCATCCGGATGGCGTCGATCTCCGACGAGACGTTCTGCGAAGTCATTCTCGACGACGTCGAGGTGCCGGTGGCCAACCTGCTGGGACCGTGCAACGGCGGTTGGCAGGTTGCGTTGTCGTCACTGAACCATGAGCGCCAAATGATTTGGATCATGAACTGGGTTGAGATCCAGCGCGGACTCGACTCCGTCCGGGGATCCGAGACCGTGCACGACGACTACGCCTCGGGCGAGGTCTTCACCGAGCTCGGCTCGCTACTCGCCGACGCCGAAGCGCTGCGGGCAACCGGATACCGCGCGCTCTACAACGAACTCGCGGACCGGCCAAGTCCGGAAGCCGATATTCTGAAACTACTCGGTTCGGTTACGCTGCAGCGAGTTTGGGAGCTCTCCGCCGCGGCCGCCGGTCCTGGTTCGATCGACGATGCAGACCTGCTGTTCGAACGTCAGGACGCGTTGGCGGCGACCATCTACGGTGGAACCTCCGAGGTCCAACGCAACATCATCGCCGAGCGGCTGCTCGGACTGCCGAAGGGATGATTATGGATTACGACCTCGGTACCGACGCTGTCGAACTCAGAAAGCGATTGCGGGAGTTGATCTCCGCACATATCCCGGAAGGTTTTTTGGGCGCCTGCACCGACGACCCGAGAGACCTCGCCACCACCGAGTCCTTCTCCAAGCTGTTGGCATCCGACGGACTACTGGCCCTGGCCTGGCCGAAAGAGCATGGTGGCGGCGGCGGTTCGATATGGCAGCAGACCGTGCTGCGCGAGGAGATGTGGGCCCACCATGAACCCCGCGGTGCGCAGTACATGGGTATCAACTGGGTCGGGCCCGCGCTCATGCGTTACGGGACCGCTGAGCAGAAGGCCCGACACTTGTCCGCCATCGCGAGCGGAGAAGTGATCTGGTGTCAGGGATTTTCCGAGCCGGAAGCCGGAACCGATCTGGCGTCACTGCGCACCCGCGCGGTTCCCGATGGCGATGGTTGGCGCGTGACCGGCCAAAAGGTCTGGACGTCGTATGCGCAGATGGCGTCCTGGTGTGTGCTGGCGGCGTGCACCGACCCGAACGCTCCGAAACCCAAGCGCCTCAGCCTGTTCCTGGTCCCCATGGACCGGCCCGGTATCACCGTGCGGCCAATCCGCTCGATGCTGGGACCGCACCATCTCAACGAGGTATTCCTCGACGGCGTTGAGGTGTTCGCCGATGAGGTCCTCGGCGAGGTCGGCGACGGATGGCGGGTGATGCGCGAGGCACTCGCCTTCGAACGGGTCGGGATCGCCCGGTACGCGCGGTGTGAGTCGCTGCTGGACCGGATGCAGACCGAACTCGGCGACGACTGGGACCGCTTACCCGAGTCGATCCGGGCCCGCTGGGTGCGGGCACTGATCGACCTGCGAGTCGCCCGGCTGCTGGCCTATCGCGCGGTGTCGCTGCAGCACGACCCGTCGGCGGGCGCGGCAGCCAGCGCCGCCCGCATCGCGACCACCACCTGCGACCAGCAGGTCGCCGAGCTGCTGTTCGACGTGCTTGGCCCTTCGGCACTGGACAGCGGCACCTCCGCGCGACTACACGGGGCGGTTGAAGACCACTGGCGTTATGCCCAGGCCGCCACCGTCGCGTCGGGAACCATCGAAGTACAGCGGATGCTGGTCGCACGGGAAGCTTTGGGGGATCGCAGGTCATGAACCCGTCCCTGAAGGTCCCGGCTTTCGGCCTGTCTCTCGCGGTTGGGGGTGCCGATAGGCTCGCTGCTGCCGCCCTAACTGGCTGTCAGGGTGGGCGCTGCGTGTGGACGCATGACTTCGCCCCAGCGTTCGACACCGCGGGCTGCGATGTTGATCGCTGCGTTGTGGTCGGCGTGCCCAACGAAGCCACACCGGCAACATCCGAATTCGCTTTGCGAGCGTCGGTTTCGCTTGTCCAGCCAGCCGCACACATGGCAGGTTTGCGACGTATGTGCGGGATCGACCTGAACGAATGCCACCCCCGCGGTCTTGGCCTTGTAGGTCAGGAACCCGCCGAGTTGAGCGAAGGCCCAGGAATGCAGCATGGCCCGTTGGGGCTTGCGAAGCCGTACCCGCTCGCGGATGCCGCCCAACTCTTCGACGGCGATGCCGCGTCCGGTGCGTTCAGCCTCGGCCACGATGCGTTTGCTGATCTGGTGATTGATGTCGGCGGCAAACCGGGTCTCCTTGCGCCGCCGCTTGCGCAGCAGGCGTCGCGCAGAACTGGTTTTCTTGGCCTGCAACCGTTTCCGCAAGCATGCCTGTCGCTTCCGATATCGGTTGAGCCGGTCACCGGCCGTGCGATCGCCATCGCTGGTAGTTGCGATGTTGACGATCCCCAGATCGACGCCAACAAATCCATTTACCGGGTCGGACATCGGCGCTTCGGGCGCCTCGATCGTGGCATACAGGAACCACTTCCCGTCGCGGCAGATAAGGTCGGTCTCGCCGATCACGCGAGTGCGCAACAACGCCAGATCCCGCCCGGCCGCCAGAACTCGCACCCGGCGCAGCCGGCCCTGCACCGTCCAGATCGACACTGTCACCTCCCGTGCGCCGATTGTCTCGGGGATCTGCCACGACAGGCACCGTGCATCAAATGGCTGCGCGGCGTCAGCGCGGAAATTGATCGGTACCGCGAGGACCTTCGCGCGCTGCTGCGATCCGGGTGTGCCGTAGCGGCCGGCGGCGAGGTTGGCGCGCAACCCGACGTAGGCGTCGGCGACCTTGCCTATTACTCGGATCGCCGGTTGGGCAGACAACCCAAATCGTTGGCGCATTTCGGTATAGAAGCGCTTTTGCGCGTCGTATCTGCGATGCACCCCTTCCGCGTGCATCCGCGCCGACAGCCACAACGCCGCGTCGTTGCAAGTCCGCACGGTGGCTGCCAGCGCGGACGACTCGACATTGGTAGGCAGCATGCGGACCTTCAACACCTGCTTCACGCCCGCACTGTAACCGCGGGCACCGACAACCCTATCCAAGCTGACGCCGCTGATTCGCCGCGATTCTCTACCGGCAGGCCACGCCAGCAGTACCCAACACACGTCCGCAAGTACCTGTGTGGCGGGCACTCCTGCACTTCGCTCCACTTCGCCGGCTCCTGCGGCAGAAATCTCCCGCCATCGTCAGCGAACAGACGGAAAAGCAGAAGCGCCCCAACACACAGCCCGCTAGGCCGACCGCATGAATGCGATCGGCGCTGCCCGGCCCTAAACTACTAGACCGCCGCACAAGGAAAGAAATGAATACCGCTCTGCCAGAAGACATCACCGAGTTCGCCGCCGTCGCCGCCAAAAGGTTCGCTCGATTCGGCGGTCCGCAGGCGGCGCTGCGCGCCGAGACCGAGGAACACCTTCGCGATGGCGCGGGGTCCGCGCTGGCCGACCTCGGCGCATTCGACCTCGACGTCAGATCCTCTGCCGACGATCTGCTGGCAGCGGCCGTGCTCTGCCAGGCTGCCGGCGCAGCGGCCCTGCCCTACCCGCTCGCCGAGGAGCTGCTGGCGATCGACGGCGCCCGGCTCGCCCTGGTAAATCCCGAGGCGCCGCGCATCGACCACGGCGATCTGGCCGGCGAGTGGATCGCCGCCGACCTCGACGGCACGCGCTACCACGTGCAACCGTCGTCGCGAACCAGCGCCAAGCTGGGGCCGTTCCTGGTTCCGGCCAGTCTAACTGGGCCCGACGGCACCGTCCCGGCGGCCGACGTCGATACGCACCTGACGCTGGGGTCTTGGCGGATTCTGGGCGCACTGCAACAGGCATTGGAGATCACCCGGCAGCACGTCACCGCGCGAATGCAGTTCGGCAAGCCGCTGGCCGAATTTCAGGCCGTCCGGTTCACCGTCGCCGACGCATCGGTCGCCGTGCGCGGACTTTTCGAACTCGCCAAGTTCACCATCGGCAGAACGGAATCTACTGCGGCACAGGTGCGTTCGGCAGACGCGCTGGTACTCCGGCTGAAGGCCGCTGACACCGCGCGTCAGGTGCTGCGCACCGCGCACCAGTTGCTCGGCGCGCTGGGCTTTTGCGACGAGTCCGATGTCAGCGTCCTGGACAGGCACACCCAGCCGCTGATCCGGCTGCCCGTCAGTAGCGAGATGCTTGCGCTGCGCCTGATACCCGATATAGGTAGCGGTCATCTGGAGACGTTGTTCAGCGAACCGATCGCAGCGGAGCCGGTGTGAGCCGCCCCGGCCGCGATGCAGTGGGGGCACGCCCCCTTGCCGCGTTGCGGCTGGGGGTACCCCCACCCGCTTGCGGGGGACGAAGCGATGCTGAGGAGCGGCGCAGATGAGCACCGGAACACTCGCGGCCGGGGAGGCTCCCGGCCAACAGGACGACGGGGTTCCGTTCGGGACCCGACTGCAGGATCTCGCCCAACAACGCGGCGAGGAGCTGGCATTAGTCATCCTGACGCCGGATGGAACCGCGCACGAGCTGACCTTCGCGCAACTCGACGCCCGGGCTAATCAATGGGGACGAGCCCTGGCGGCTGACGGCGCGAAATTCGGTTCGCTTGTTGCGCTTGGAATTCCCAATTCCGAACACCTGGTGCTGGCTGCACTGGGCTGCTGGAAGATCGGCGCCGTTCCAGTTCCGATGCGCTGGGACCTGCCAGAGTGGGAGCGATCCCGGGTGCTGGCGGTGATCGACCCGTCCGTCGTCGTCGACGAGCAGCATCGCCACACGTTGGCGTCGGACGCTGCCGAACAGTCCGACGAATCGCTTCCAGAGGTGGTGTCCCCGAACGCCAACGGAATATGCAGTAGCGGCTCGACCGGGCTACCCAAGGTCATTCTGACTCTTGCGCAAGGGGTCTGGACGCCGGAGTCATCCTTCCCGTTCTTGGCTGCCTGGGCGCCGACGGCCCAGCCGCAGACCATCCTGGTGCCCGCTCCGATGTATCACACCAACGGTTTTTCGCCGCTCACCTACCTATTGGGCGGCGACCAACTGATAGTGCTGGAAAAGTTCGATGCGGCAACCGTTGTCGACGCGATCGAACGGTATCGGATCACCAACTTCACCGCCACGCCGACGATGCTCTCGCGCATCGCGGCTCTTACCGACATCCACCAACGGGATTTCTCCAGCATCGCGTGGATCTTGCAAGGCGCCGCGGTGATGCCGCACGCGCTGTTGCACACCTGGTTCGATCTGCTCAGCCCGGAGCAAGTCGTGATGGCCTACGGGATGACCGAAGGCCTGGGGATCACCGCATTACGTGGCGACGAGTGGCTGGCTCATCCGGGCAGCGTCGGCCGTGGCTTCCGCGACACCGAAGTGCGGATCCTGGATCCGCAGGGCCGGCCGCTGGCGCCCGGTGAGGTCGGTGAGGTGTATTTACGCTCGCCGATGAGCGCCGGGTATCGGTATCTGGGTGGGGCGCCGCTGTTGCCGTCAACGGCGGACGGGTTTCGGACCGCCGGTGACATCGGCCACCTGGACGCCGATGGATACCTCTACATCGCCGACCGCCGCAGCGACATGATCATCACCGGGGGCGCGAATGTCTTTCCCGCGGAGGTGGAATGCGCGCTGGCCGAACACAACGACATCGCCGACGTCGTCGTTATCGGACTCACCGATCCCGCGTGGGGGCGCCGGGTGCACGCCGTGGTGCAGCTCGCCGACCCGGCGACGCCGCTGACCGAGCAACAGGTCATCGCCTACGCGAAGACTCGACTGGCCGCGTACAAGGTTCCCAAGACCGTGGAGTTCCTCGACGAGATCCCCCGCACCGCGGCGACGAAAGTGAACCGCTCGGCGATGATCGAGGCCCGCGGCGGCTAACGGCGGGCGCGATCTCAGCTGATGCTGTTGACGGCAGCGGCAACCTTGGTCTGGAAATCGGTCGGCAATGGGATGTAGCCGAGCGGGGGAAGACCTTGCTGTCCCTCGGTGACAGTCGATTGCATGAACGCCTTTACCGCCTTACCGACATCGGCATCAGGGTATTTGGAGCAGACGATTTCGTAACTGGCCAGCAGGATTGGGTAGGCGCCAGGCGTACTGGTGGCGTAGACCTTCGAGAGGTCGAGCACAAGGTCATTGGGATCATGGCCCTGGCCTTTGATGGTGACGTCCGAGATGGTCTTGCCGACCCAGTCGTTGCCGATGTGAACGACTCCGCCCGCCGTCTTGATTCCTGCCACATCGAGGTCCTGTTTCATGGCGTACGACCACTCGTTGTAGCTAATGGCGCCCTCCGTCTTTTTGACGGCCTCCGAGGTCCCCTCGTTGCCTTGGGCGGAGGTTCCCACGCCGCCGTTGAATACTTTGCCGGCGCCCTTGTTCCAGGCGCCGCCGGAGGCGGCCTGCAGGTACTGCTGGAAGTTGTCGGAGGTTCCGGATGCGTCGCTGCGGTAGATGACGTGGATCTCCTCGGCGGGCATGGTTCCGTTCTGCGCGGTGATGGCCGGGTCGTCCCAGCGGGTGATGGCGCCGCTGAAAATCTTGGCGAGCGTGGGCCCGTCGAGTGTGAGGACGTCGGTCGTCTTGACGTTGAAGGTGATCGCTATCGGACCGAAGACCGCGGGCAGGTTCCACGCGTCGGTCCCGCCGCAGCGCTGCTTGGCGGCGGCGTACTCGTCACCTTGCAGAGGTGAGTCCGAGCCGCCGAAATCGGTCTTGGCGGCAAGAAAGTCCTGGACGCCGGCTCCCGAGCCGTTGGCCGTGTAGCTGAGCTGCTTGCCTGAGCACGATTCCTCGTAGCTCGTGATGAAATGGGTCATCGCATTGGCCTGAGCGGTCGAACCGCTGCCGGTGAGGTCCTGCTTGCCGCCGCAGTCGACCTTGACGCCCTTGGCGTACGTCGGCGGCGTGTCGAGTTGTGTACATGCCGAGAGTGCAAGACTGCCCGCGATGAGCAGGCCGGCAGCGGCCCGGGATCCGTTGTGCTTCATGATGTTTGCCTCCTCGAAAACAACCGGTTTAGCCACACATCGGCTGCCCGTTTCTCGGCCAGAAATGTCATCTTGTGCACCACTCAGCGCCGCCCGTCGAATCGAGCACGTCAGCGAGCATTAAACGTCACCAATATCGAAATCGAATCAAGCCAGAAGCGAACAACAGGTGAAGCAATCTACGCGGTCGACGGGTTTGCCCTCCACGTTGGCATCAACATCCCCGAGAGGTATGGATTTCGAGCTACACAACCGGCGCTGATATGGCTTTCAACTGCATGAACGCGTGGCGGGCTCACAGCGTCCTTTCTGACATTGTTCAGGGATCACCGCAGTTTGCCGAATTCATCCGGCCGTTAGCGGCCGTTCAGCTACCTCACTTAGCGTCTGCGAAGTTGGCGCTGGTCAGTGGGTTCTGCATGCCAGCGAAACGGCGCCCAGTCGCTGCACGTGCAGCGTCGGGTAGGTGAGGTTGAGAGCGACGGCGACGACTCTGGGAGAGGTGACATGACTGACACGCTCGACAAACCGCAGGCGCCGAAGGTCAATGGCAAGACGGTGCAGGAATACATTGACGAGCGGCCCACCTGGCCTGACGGCACGATGTTGCCGACGACGCCGATGACCACCATGCAGTTCCGAATCTGGGCGCTCGCCTGCGCGGGCAAGTTCTTCGAGGGCATGGTCGTGTTCATGACCGGGGTGGCCCTGCCGCTGATCTCGATCGAATTCCACCTGAACGCAGCCGACAAAGGCTTGGTTACCGCAGCCTCGCTGGCGGGCATCCTGGTCGGTGCCACGGTCCTTGGCGGCTTGGCGGACACGTACGGGCGCAAGCGGATGTTCATCGCGGAGATGATTATCTTCGCTGTGTTCTTGGTGGCGCTGACGTTCGCCCCCAATTTCATCACGCTGGTCATCTGTCTGTTCGGGGCCGGAATCGCGCTGGGCTGTGACTACCCGACCGCGCACATGGTGATCTCGGAGAGCATCGCAACCTCGATGCGGGGCCGGCTCGTGCTGAGCGCCTTCGCGTTTCAGGCCGTCGGAGCGTTCTTCGGCACAGCATTGGGCTTCGGCGTCCTGTATGCGAACCCGGACTTGAACGCATGGCGGATGATGTACGCGGCGGCGATCGTGCCGGCGATCCTCGTCGTCATCGGGCGCTTGTACATCACGGAGAGCCCGCACTGGCTGGTGGCGAAGGGCCGAACCGCGGACGGGGAGAAGGCCACCACCCAACTGCTCAAGCGCAACCCGCAGTATCCCAAGAGCGTGTCGCTGGGACACTTGGCCGATCAGGCCAAGGCCAAGGCCGCCGAAGGTCACGGGTCCTACCTGGCGTTGTTCAAGAAGAAAAACCGTCGCGCGACGATCCTGGCCTCGGTTCCGTGGTTCCTGCAGGACCTGGGCGTCTACGGCATCGGCATTTTCACACCGACGATTCTGGCCGCCGTCATCGGCAAGGAGTCGAAGTCGCACGCGCTGTCGGACACCATCCATAACGACATTCTGGGCGCCAAGGGCTCGGCCATGATGGACGTGCTGTTCGTCTTGGGTGTCATTGTCGCGATCTTCCTGGTGGACAGAGCCGGGCGTATCAAGTTGCAGATCATTGGCTTCATCGGCGCCGCGGTGGGTCTGCTGCTGGCCGGGCTGTCCATCCGCCCGGACGGCACTAACGTCATGTGGTTGCTCTTTCTCGGTTTCACGCTGTTCTACTTCATGGTCAACTTCGGTCCGAACGCCATGACCTATCTGCTTGCCGGCGAGGTCTTCCCGACCGAGGTGCGGGGTAAGGGCGCCGGCTTCGCCGCGTCCTTCGCCAAGATCGGGGCGGTGTTGACGGCGTTCCTGTTTCCCATCCTGCTCAAGACCATCGGCACAACCGCGCTGCTATGGGGTCTGGTCGTGTGTTTCCTGTTGGGAGCGGTCGTGACCTACCTGTTCCGGATCGAGACCGCGGGAGTGAACCTGGAGGACATCGGGAAGTAAGGACTGCCCGACCCCAGGGATGATTTTCTAAGTCAATGACGACGGTCGCGTCGTGTCGCGTGGGCTGTTAGGCAACGACCCCGCAGTCATACCCCACCCGTTGTCACCGTCCCCTGCCAAACCGCGGTAACCTCATTCTCACAGCGTGATCAGCGCGACAGAGGAGGCGGGATGGCCGCAGACTACGAAGCCGACGACGCCGAACCGACGACCCGTGATGCCCGCTTCATCAAGACCGCGGTCGAGATCCTCGGCGAGACCGGGCGTACCGACTTCACCGTGCAAGAAGTCGTCGCCCGCTCCAAGACGTCATTGCGCGCCTTTTACCAGCACTTCAGCAGCAAGGACGAATTGCTGATCGCCCTATTGGAGAGGACGATGGCGCAGTCGGCGCAGGCCTGGCGTGCCGAGACCACCGGGCTGGACAGCACCGGTGCGATCAAACTGATCATCGACCGGATCAGCGCCGAGCCTGAGTCGAGCACCCAGGACAGCCTGAATCGGGCGATGAATCTCTACAACCAACATCTGGCCGAAACCCGGCCACGAGACTATGCCCGGGTGCTCTCCCCGCTGCACGAGCTGATTCGCGACGTCGTGCAGCGCGGCATCACCGAGGGAGTTTTCCGAGCCAACCTTGATGTCGGGCCCGCCGCGGCGATCGTCATGCAGACCATTTTGGGCGCCCTCCGATTGCATTGGCTGGGAGCCGAATTGACCGGTGCGCCAATCGATGCGGCCCACCTGTATGACTTCTGCATCCGCGCTCTGGGCACAGACGACGTACAGTTGGCGCCGCCGACACTCAGCGAGTTGTTCAACCAGATCGGAATGCGGCCAGGCGCTCGCAATGGCGAATTCGCGATGACGATGCCGGTGAGCCCCCAGGTGGTCAACACTTCCGGCGCCCTGCAGGGTGGACTGGTCGCCACGCTCGTCGACGTCGCGGGCGGACAGTTCGGGTTGGAATATCTGCAGCCGGACACCACGATGACGACCGCCGACCTGTTCATCCGCTACCTGCGACCGATCCATCAAGGCTCGGCGTTCGCGGTGCCGCGAATGCTGCGCAGCGGCCGGCGCGCGATGGTGATGCAGATCGACGTCTACGGCGACGGTGACGGCGACGAGGCACTGCTCGCGACGGCAACCGTCAACTTCGCCGTCATCAACGGGGCGACCCCGAAGCTTCCCGACTGGCCGCGCGCCTGACCCGGCCCCAACCCGATTACAGCTTGTTGCGCAGAGGTGGTAACGTCATTACCACCCGCTGAGAATCCAGACTTCTGCAAGGAGATCGCCATGCCGTCTCGCGAGCTTTCCTTCCCGGTGTTTGACGCCGACAACCACATGTACGAGCCGCAAGAAGCGCTGACCAAGTTCTTGCCGGACAAGCGCAAGAACGTCATCGACTACGTCCAGGTGCGCGGCCGCACCAAGATCGTGGTGCGCGGCCACATCAGCGAGTACATCCCCAACCCGACGTTCGAGAAGGTCGCCAAGCCGGGCGCCCAGGAGGATTACTTCCGCAACGGCGCGCAAGGCAAGACCTACCGCGAGATTTTGGGCGAGCCGATGAAGGCCATCCCCGCCTTCCGTGAACCGGCCCCGCGGCTGGAGGTCATGGACGAACTCGGCATCGACTACGCGCTGATGTTCCCCACCCTGGCCAGCCTGGTCGAAGAGCGGATGAAAGACGACCCGGAGATGACCCACGACGTCATCCACGCACTCAACGAGTGGATGCACGAGACCTGGACGTTTAACTACCAAGAGCGCATCTTCGCCACCCCGGTGATCACCCTGCCCATCGTCGAGCGCGCGCTGGAAGAGCTCGAATGGTGCCTGGAGCGCGGCGCCCGCACCGTGCTGGTCCGCCCGGCGCCGGTGCCCGGGTACCGAGGCAGCCGGTCGTTCGGCCTCGAGGAATTCGACCCGTTCTGGCAGGCCTGCATCAAGGCCGAGATCCCGGTCTCGATGCACGCCTCGGACAGTGGTTACTCCGAGTTCGCAAACGTGTGGGAGCCCGGCGACGAGTTCCTGCCGTTCAAGCCGACCGCGTTCCGCAGCTTCGCGATGGGCCATCGGCCAATCTTGGACGCGATGGGTGCGCTGGTGTGCCACGGGGCGCTGTCGCGCAACCCGGAGCTGCGGATCCTGTCGATCGAGAACGGCGCCGACTGGGTGCCAGACCTGTTCAAGGGCCTCAAGGGCGTTTACAAGAAGATGCCGCAGTCGTTCAGCGAGGATCCGGTCGAGGCGTTCAAGCGCTGCGTCTACATCACCCCGTTCTGGGAGGACCGGTTCACCGAGATCGTCAACATGGTGGGCACCGACCGAGTGATGTTCGGATCCGACTGGCCGCATCCCGAGGGCCTGAAGGACCCGATCACCTTTGTCGACGAGCTCGCCGACTTCGGTGAGGAGGATGTCGCCAAGATCATGGGCGGCAACCTGATGAAGCTGATGAAGGTCTCCAAGCCGGTCAAGAAACCAGTGTCAGCCTGATTCATCGGGCGTCGCTACCTCTACCAGCGCGACCGGCTTGCAGGTTCACGGCTGATGCATGGTCAGGCTTCCAGCCTGGCCCGCACAGCGGCCAGTCGTTCCTCCAGCTCCGCCTCGTCGATGAGCCCGCGCCGTACCAGCGAGTGTGCCAGCGCAACCAACCGGTTTTCCGGGTAAGGCAGGCTGGAGTAGACCGTTGCCGACAGCGCGTCCTCTTCGTTACGCCGGTCGATGCTGGGTAACCCTGCGCCGCAGCTGCTTTGGTCAAGTGCGTCACAGACCCCATCGAGGCTCGTCTTCCACGGCGGCACAGGGTTGTCAACGCCATACTTTGCCGCCATGCGGCCCCAGACCTGGTTTCGTTCAATAATTTTCGCCAACGGCGCGATCGAGGGACCCTCGGCCGGATCCAGTCTCCCTGAGTTGTTCACCGATTACCCCCGTCGCTTACTGGTTCGCGGGATGAATAGCCGGGCGGGTCTTGGTCACCGCGTTGGTCGTCACACCAACCTTCGGCAACGCGACGCCGATCAGGCAGTCACGCGTAATCATTTCGACCAGCTGATCCTCGGTCCAGCCCTCGGTTCCCGTGGGACGCACCGGCATCACCATGAAACGGTGCTTCTGGTTCGAGTCCTCCACCCGGATTTCGACATCCTCCGGCAGGTATAGGCCGAACTCCGCGAGCACTTGTCGCGGCCAGCGCACTATGCGACGACGGAAGTTGGGCGTGCGGTACCACTCCGGCGAGTTACCCAGGATCGGACGCGGATAGCAGGAGCACAGGGTGCACACAATGACATGGTGCAGCGTCGGCGTGTCTTCGAGAACGTGGAACGCGGTGAAATCACTCGGTGTTCCGAAACCTGTGGGTTGCAACCAGTCGACGCCAACTTCCTTGCTGGCGGCCAGCGGATCCGCGAGGACCAGTGTCTTGAACGCAGGACTAATCCAGGCCCGCGCCACCAGATGCGCGGCAGGAGTTGGACCGATCTGTTCAGCGAACTCAGTGAAGTGGCGGTGCTCCTCAGCGGTGAAAATGCCCTTTTCGATGCATAATTCGCGAAGCGCGATCTCCAGGACTTCGAAGTCGGTGATCTCGTCCACCATGGGCGCGGCGGTGCGTTCGTGGTCGTGATCGTGACTGGTCATGCTGAAGTCCTTTCAGGATAACGTCAATTGGACGACGGCTTGAGCCGGGCGCAGTCAGCCCACCGCTGCGAGCCACCTCTCCGGGATCTCGGTCTGCAGGGTGTCATTGCCGGGGCCGGTGTATCCGTGCCACAACTCAGAAAGGTTGAACCGGACGATGTAGAACCACTCGGGTTTCTGGTCGGGGCCATCCCAGGTTTCGTCCTCGGCGACGGGGCTTTCGTAGGAAACAACCGCGATCTCCCCCGTCGCGCCACGTACGTACTCTTGGGTACGGGTGTAGAGCAGCACGGGAAGCTCTCGCACCACAACCCTCTCGCCGACTTTGAACTTCGGCTCGCCGGCTTGTCCGGCAAACACTTGCGGGTCGCCCTTGCCGACCGCGTGCGTGTGGTGCCGGTTGCGTCTAACCGTGGCAGGGTCACCTTCGAACTTGGGCCTGGCCTCCAAGGGCTTTCCCCGCAGGCCGCCCGCATACCGTGCCTTGACCTCGGCCATGCGTTCGGCCAATTCACTCAGGCCGATGTGGTGTTTTTCGGCGAGGACACGCGCTACGGCCAGCAGCCACCGCCCGTAGTAGGGCAGGCCGAGGTAGATGGTGCGGCCCAGGTCGACGTTGCCCATCCGGCGTCGTTCCTCGGACAACCAGATCCCACGCCAGCCGAGAACCTCACACATGACGTAGGTGTTTTCTTCCCACACCTCGTATTGCTTGTTCTCGAATTCCATGGCGGCATCCGGCTCACCACCGACATCGTGCGGGGCCTTGGTGTAGGCGGTGAATCGCTCGTGATCAATGAGATCGGGCGTGGGCGCGTCCGGGAGTTCCGGGTAGGAAGATTTGAGGCGCGCTACCAGTTCCAGATGCGCCGCTCGGTCCAGCGGGGTCGTCATCTTCAGTTCCATTCGTTATCACGATCTGGGCTGTGGCTATCGGAGCGGCAAACGCCCTCAATACACTTCACTCCTACCGCGAACATCGCGCAACCGTTAAAAGAATTCCGATATGGCTGTGTCCGGTAATGTCACCGGGATGGAGCGGCGCGTCCTGGAAGCGGTCATTTATGAACGCGAACCGCCGATTGCGCGAATCATCCTCAACCGCGTCGACAAGGCCAACACCAAAGACGCAACGCTGGTCACCGAAGTCGACAACTGCCTGCACGAGGCCGACCGCGACCGCGAGATCAAAGTGGTAATCCTCAAGGCCAACGGCAACGGCTTCTGCGGCGGGCATGTCGCGCGGTGGGGTCCCGACGAGAACCCTTACCCGGATTTCGGGGACACCTTCGAGGATCTCTACAAGGGCACCGCCGACCTGTTTTTGTGGCCGACGTTGTATCTGTGGGAATTCCCGAAGCC
The DNA here is from genome assembly GCA_963751315.1 of uncultured Actinomycetota bacterium. Lineage (GTDB taxonomy): Bacteria > Actinomycetota > Actinomycetes > Mycobacteriales > Mycobacteriaceae > Mycobacterium. Next base: position 69,770 of record CAVVUH010000023.1, read on the forward strand.
GACGATCTCGCAGATTCACGGCTATTGCATGGGTGGTGGCATTTATCTGGGCCTGCTGACCGACTTCTGCGTGGCGTCCGAGGACGCGTATTTCCAGATGCCGCTTGCGCAGAGCCTCGGCGAGCCCGGCGGGCACACCATGATCGAGCCGTGGCTGCTGATGAATTGGCATCGCACCATGGACTGGCTGCTGCTGGCGCCGACGCTATCGGCGCAGGAGGCGCTCGATTGGGGGCTGCTCAACAAGGTGGTCCCCCGGGAGGATCTCGAGGACGTCGTCGAGGAGATGGCGCGCAGGATCGCCCAGATCCCGTTGACGACGCTGATGGCGGTGAAGAACAGCGTGAAACGGGCCTGGGAATTGATGGGTATGCGGGTGCATCTCCAGGTCAGCCACATCTTGACCAACATGGTCGGCGCGGCTTCTGACGTTCAGGCCCGACGGGCCGAACTCATGCAATCAGGTTTGAAGCCAAAGGATTTCGTCGACCGCGACAAAACCGCGGACGACAGCTAGCGCGAGCAGACGCAAAAGCCCCCCACGCCTCGGGCGGTTTCATGCGGTGGATGCAACAGCGGGTGGTTTGGACGGATCTGAGAGTAGTTCGTCGAGGGCTTCTGCCGGTGTTTTCCAGTGCAGGGTTTTGCGTGGTCGGCGGTTGAGTTGCAGTGCTACGTAATCGAGGTAGTCGGCCGGGAAGATCGACAGGTCTGTCCCTTTAGCAAAGTATTGGCGCAGTAGCCCGTTGGTGTTTTCGTTGCTCCCGCGTTGCCACGGGGAGTTGCCACGGGGAGTGCGGATCACAAAAGTAGATGTCTAGCTGCGTGGCTTCGGCGACGGCGATGTGGTTGGTCATCTCGCTGCCTTGATCCCACGTCAGGGTTCTACGCAGGACCGCCGGCAGCTGCGCCATTTTGGCGACGATGGCCTGCTGCACGGCCAATGCTCCGTGGTCGTCGGGCAGATGCAGCAGCATCACAAACCGGCTGGCGCGCTCGACGAGGGTACCGATCGCCGACTTTGCTTCGGCCCCCAGGATTAAGTCGCCCTCCCAATGCCCAGGCACCGCGCGATCAGCCACCTCTGGTGGGCGCTCACTGATATTGACCATGTCGGGGATGCGGCCGCGACGCTGCTCGGCTCGGCGCTGCGGCTTGCGCAATGCGCGCCCGGTGCGCAGGCAGGTATGCAGCTCACGGCGCAGACTGCCGCGGCCCTGCACATAGATCGACCGGTAAATCGTCTCGTGAGACACCCGCATCTCCACATCGTCGGGAAAATCCATCATCAACCGCCGGGCGATCTGCTCAGGGCTGTGGTTGTCCTTAAGCCGAGTCTGCACCTCGTCATGCAGCCGCTCATTGACCGCCAGCTTGCCCGCCTTGGGCCGCCGGGCCCGCTCCTGCGTGCGCGCCTGCGCACCGGTGGCGCGATAGCGTGGTTTGGGATCCCAGCCGCCATGCCACTGGGCTGCGAATCGGTGACGTGCGCGATACCGCCCATAGCAGAACGCTTTTCCGTTGATCTCGCGCATGATCGTCGACGGTGCACGACCAAGCCGGCGCGCAATGGAACGAATGGACTCCTGGGTCTTGACACCAACCTCGATCTCAACGCGCTCGTCCAACGTCATCCTCGGCCGCTTCCGCGGGCCCTCGCCAGGAAATTTCGGCCTCACCCCACCAGCGTGAGCAAACCACTTCCAACCCGTCGCCATCGACACGCCGACGGCCACTCCAGCCTCTCCAGGCGCCACCCCGTCACGAATGTGGCCCCAGAACTGACGAACAACTAAGGGATAGGCCTTCAGATACACAACAGCCTCCAATCAGATGACTGTTGCAATCACCCCCAGAACTCAAGCGGGCGTGTCGGGGGCTTTTGCGTCTGCTCGCCCGGGTCAGCGGCTCATCTGGCCGGCGACTTTGCGCCCTGCCGCGTGTCGCGCGGCGACATAACCGAACACCATCGAGCTGGCGATGCTCGCGCCGGCGCCCGGATAGGTTCGGCCCATCACTGTCGCAGTGGTGTTGCCGGTGGCGTACAGGCCGTCGATTACCCGGTCCTGCTCATCGAGAACCTGTGCGTACTCGTTGGTGATCACGCCGCCGCATGTCCCGACATCGGCCGGAAGCACCCTCGTCGCGTAGAACGGTGCCCGGTGAAGCGGGCCGACGGCGGCATTCGGCCGATACCCCGGATCACCAAGACAGTCGTTGTAGGCCGACTGTCCCCGGCCGAAGTCGGGATCCAGGCCCTTGACGGCGAACTGATTGAAACGTTGGATCGTGCGGGTCAGTTCGTCTGCGGGAAGTTCGATCTGGCGTGCCAGGTCTTCGATGCTGTTGGCACGTTTGACCGCACCCGACTCGATCAGCTCGGACGGCAGTTGCTGGTTGCGTTTCAGTGGGTTGGCACTGGTGACGTATCTGCGCACATATCCGTCGTCGAAGATCATCCAGCAGGGCACCGCCTTGTTGGCATACATCGCCTTGCCTACCTCCACGTAGGAGTTCGACTCGTTGCAAAACCTCCTGCCCGTCGAATCCACGTAGATGGCGCCGGGCCGCTGACGTCCCGAGCCCAACGACGCGGCGGCGGCCCCGCCATTGGCGATGAAAACCGAAGGCAGCCACCACGCTTCGTCCAGCAGATCGGTCTTCGCGCCCAGTCGCATCGCGGTTTGCAGCACCTCGCCGGTATCACCCGCGTTAGCGATCGACCACTTGGCCTCGTTGGGTTGGTCGCCGCTGTAACGCCGCCGCATCTCGGCGTTGTGCCCGAACCCGCCGGCGGCCAGCAGGATTCCCCTGCGCGCCTCGACATTAAGCCGTGTGCCGTCGCGGACGATGCGCGCACCGACCACTCGGCCGTCTTCGACGATGAGGTCGTCCATCGCGGTATTTATCCACAGCGGTGGCTGGGCGTCGCTGAGATCCATCAGCGCTTTGAGCATCTGAGCGATGAGCGAGGCGCCGTTGGTGAGGATCTGGCGCCGCCGGATCCGGGCCGCCGCGGTGCGCAGGAACACCCGGGTGGCCACGGCGAAGGCGCGGGGCGCACGATTGAAATACTGAACCGAACGAAGCTCGTTGGTCAGCACCGCGTACCCGTAGTTCTTGGCCAGCGGCGGCTGCACCTTGTCACTCCAGCTGCCCAGCTCGGCGGCATCGAACGGAATGCCCTCGACGGCGCGACCGGCGGCGTTGCCGCCCTTGTGGTTTGGGTAGTAATCGCTCCAGCCTGCGCACCGGATGAGCTGGACGCCCTTGCGGATCAGGAAATTGATCATCTCGTAGCCCGCGGTCAGGAACATTTCACGGCGCTCCGGCGACGACGGTGCACCGATGTCGCCGACGACGTCGGCCAGGTAGGCAAGCCCGTCCTCGTGCGAGTCCGCTATCCCATCGGCCCGCATCAGCGGATTGTTGGGCAGCCAGACGATACCGCCGGACAGTCCCGTGGATCCGCCGACCAGCGCTTGCTTTTCGACGATCAGCGGCTCGAGCCCGCAGTCGAGTGCAGCGAGCGCGGCCACCATCCCGCCTCCGCCACTTCCCACAATGAGCAGGTCGACGGAATGGTCCCATTGGGTGGTCATGGCGCCTCCGCAGTGAATCCCAGATCGACGATCGGCACGTCGATGGTGGTGTTGGTTTTCTGGATCGCCGGTACCAACGTGTCGTAGGGCAATCCGGCGAGGAAGCCGTCGACGACACGCTCGAAGTTCGAGATCAGCCCTTCGATCTGGCCCGATAGCCGCATGTACTCAAACCCCTTGGAATGCAAACCCTTTTGCTGTCGCGGCAAGTTGGAGAAGTCTTGGGCGGGGATCGGCGGCCAGCGCGGATCGTCCGGCGCCATCGGCTCCGGCGGTGTGGGCTTTCCCGCAGACAGGTCTGAGGGCAATCGGGTGAGCGACCAGATCTCGAACAGGGTTTCCTCGGGCCCCAACGGCCGAATGCGATACGACGAGGCACTGCTGTAGGTGGGCAGGATGAAGTGGTGGGGGAAGCAGAATCCGATCGCGTCGGTAATCCCGCGGCGAATGAGGTCGTTGAGGTCGGGCATCTCGCTCCCCCGCGCCCGATGCCAGCTGACGACGGCATCGTTGAGAGCACTGCGCCAGGCGGTCATCGCCTCGGCCGGATCGGATGGCAGCTCGATGTTCTGCAGGCCTTCGGCGATGCGGATGTCGTTCTCGTGGGTCATGCCTCCCATGCCGTCGCCCAGGGTGCGCATGAAGTAGAGGCTGCTCGCGACGAGGGGATGCACCGCCGCCGACGGGCTGCCGGTCTGCGCTGACGGCAGCAGCTGCGGATGGGTCTGCGGGACGTGGTAGCCCTCCATGAACGCCGCCGTCGCCAGCTTCCAATTCACCGGCAGCCGGCATGACTGCCACCACTCGACGCGCAGCGATTCCACCTTCCAGGCGTCATAGATCGACGCAAACGGCTCCGTGCAGTCACGTAGCGAAGGGGCGTTTTTGTCGAGGTTGATCCACGCGCATCCACCCCACAGCTCGCACCTGACCGCGACGAGTTGAAGATCGTCGGGGCACAGGTTCTCCTCGGCGAACACCTCAGGTCGCAACACAAACGTGTTGCGTCCGTCGATGCCCCAGCACCAGCCGTGGAACGGGCAGACGAATGTCCGTCGATTTCCGTTGCCTTCCACCAGCTTTACCCCGCGGTGCCGGCACGCATTGTGGTAGGCCCGGACGTTCTGGCTGTCTACCCGCACCACGATGATCGACTCGTCGAGGATCTCGTACTCCACGAAATCGCCCGGCTTGGCGATCTCCTCGAGCCGGCACGCCATCTGCCACACGCGCGGCCAGAACCTCTCGTTCTCCAGCGCGTAGAAGTCCGGGTCGTAGTAGCGCTGTTTGGGAATCCGATCGGCGGTCTGGACCGCCCACGGCACCGCGAGCGGCGTCCAATTCACGTCGGAACGCGGCTTGCCTGTCTCCACAGCCATCTCAGTATCCCTTTTGTTAGCTCATACGATCCGTGATACTCGCCCTTGCCAGTAACGTTCGCGGATTCGCCTCTTGTACAGCTTTCCGTTGGGGTCCCGCGGCAACTCCGGGTCGAATTCAACTGTGCGCGGGCACTTATAGCCCGCGAGGTGTGTTCGGCAGTACTCGATGAGCTCGGCCTCGAGGTCGGGGCCGGGTATGACGTCCTCGACCGGTTGCACGACGGCCTTGACCTCCTCACCGAACTCGTCGTTGGGGACGCCGAACACCGCTGCGTCGACAAGTTTGGGGTGCATGATCAGTAGGTTTTCCGCCTCCTGCGGATAGATGTTCACCCCGCCGGACACGATCATGAACGTCGATCGGTCGGTGAGGTACAGGTACCCGTCGTCGTCGACGTACCCCATGTCGCCCAGCGACCGCCACCCGCGGTCATTGGACACCGACGCGGTCTTGGCCGGGTCCTTGAAGTACTCGAAGGCGGGTCCACCTTCGAAGTAAAGCTCGCCGGACTCCCCCACCGGAAGCTCCTGCCCGCCCTCGTCGACCACGTGCACCGGGGCCATCGGTATGCCCACCGAGCCCGGATGGGCGAGCCACTCCTCGGGTCCGATCGTGGTGCCCGCGAATCCTTCAGTGCCCCCGTAATATTCGTGGATTATCGGACCGAACCACTTCATCATCTGGTCCTTGACGTCCACCGGGCACGGGGCGGCCGCATGGATCACACATTGCAGGCTCGAGACGTCGTATTTCTCCCGGACCGCCTTGGGCAGCTTGAGCATCCGCACGAACATCGTCGGCACGAACTGGGCGTGAGTGATCCGGTGCGTCTGGATCAAACGCAGCACGGCTTCCGCGTCGAACTTGGGCATGATGATCGCCGCGGCGCCAACACGGTTGACAGCCATCGTGTAGTTCACCCCGGCGGCGTGGTACAGCGGCGCCGGCGACAGATACACGCTGGCGGAGCTCATGCCGTACTTGTGAATCAGCGCCATCTCCAGAATGGACTGGGCCCACGAGCCGTTGCCGTCGGTCGGAAGTGACCGGCGAACGGCCTTGGGCCGTCCGGTGGTGCCCGACGAGTACAGCATCTCCGACCCGTCCGACACCGGCGGCGCTTCACCGGCAGTCGCCACGGCGTCGTCGTAGGACTGCCAGCCGGCCACATTGCCCCCGACCGCGATGTGAACGTCGACGGCGGTGTTGGCACTCCGCAGATGCGCCGCGAGATCGCCCATCGAGGCATCGACGAATACCGCCTTTGCGTCGGAGTCGTCGATGACGTAGGCGACTTCGTCGGGCGTGAAGTGAGTGTTGACAGCGGTGTAGTAGAGCCCGGAAAGCTGGCAGCCCCAGGTGATTTCAAAGAACTCCGACCGGTTCGGCAGGACCAGGGCCACGCCGTCGCCGCGGCGCAGCCCGGCACCGTGCAGCATCGCGGCCACCCGTTGGCTGCGGGCATGCAACTCGCCGAACGAGATCGGGTCGCCGTCCGCGATGATAAGGGCCGGCGACTCTGCGGCAGTGATCGCGTGATCGGCGATATTCACCAGCAGACCTGAAAGGTTAAGTGGCCGTGGCGCCGTCGGTCGATGCAGCTGCTGCTGCCTGTCGTCGGGCTTGTTCGGACGGCAACACCTTGTCCTTGAACACCTGCTGGATCAGCTGCTGCACGTCTTTACTGATCGAGGCGAGCGCCACCAGGTCGTTGGAGCTCTGCCAGTGCACCCGCATTCCCATCAGCTCCCAGGCTCGCTTCAGGTTGGCCTTGGTGAGCATCAGCGTCGTCAGCGGTGCCTGGGCAATGTGGCGGGCGATCGCGTCCACGCGGTCGTCCAGGTCCTCCCGCTTGACCACCTCGTTCACGAGGCCGACCTCAAGCGCCTTCTTGGCGTCGATCACCTCGGCGGTGAACAGGTAGTAGGCGGCGCGGCGCCAGTTCATGAACACCCAAGGCTCTATGGAACATTCACCGGATGGCATGCCGAACCCCTGCAGGGGCGGGTAAGAGAAGTAGGCGTCCTCGGAGGCGATGACGATGTCGGTGGTCAGGCCCATGTGCGTACCGCCGCCCACACAGTAGCCGTGGACCTGCGCGATGGTGGGCTTGGAGAACTCCCACAGATTCAGGGTTGGCTTGACGAAGAGATCCGACTGCGCCTTCCACGGGTGGCCTGTCACCATGGCGTTCTCCACGAACGCCGGATAGTCGACGGCGTTATTGCCGATGGCGTGCCCGGAGCAGAATCCCTTGCCATTGGCCTTCAGCACCAAAACCTTGATGTCGTAGTCGCGGTCGGCATCCAGCAATGCGGCGTCGACTTCTTCGGCCAGCTTCTGATCCTGGGCGTTGGCCTTCTCAGGCCAGTTGAGGGTGATCTTCGCGATCGGCCCGTCTTTTTGGTAGATGATTCTTTCGCGGGTCTCGTTGAGATCCATACGGTCTTACCCTTCCTCTATGAAGTGATGACGCCGATTTGAGCGCCGATGTCGTAGGTGGTTCCGACCTCGCCTGTCCATTGCACGGTGCCCGCGGCGCCGGCTTCGATTTCCTGTTCCACCTTCTCGGTGGCAATCACATAGATCGGTGTGCCCTCTTCGACATGCTCCCCGGCATCGACCAGCAGGTCGGTGAGCTCGGCCTCCGAGACAGCCACCGACACCCGCGGGATGCGAATGACGAAGTCAGCCATGGACTTTAGCCCTGTCCAAAGTGCGCTGTACTGCTTTGACAATGCCGGCCGCCGACGGGTAGACCTGGGCCTCGAGTGCGGCCGCAGCCGGGTTGGGGACGAACCTGGCACCCACCCGCTCGACGGGTGCGGCCAGTTCGCCGAACAGTTCGGACTGCAGGATCGCGGCGATTTCCGCTCCTGGCCCGGCGAATTGGACTGCGTCGTGGACGATCACGGCTCTTCGGGTACGGCGGGCGGATTCGACCATCGTCTCGACGTCGAGGGGAACGAGAGTGCGTAGATCGACGACCTCCGCGCTCACACCCTGATCGGCCAATGTGGCTGCGGCCGCGAGGGCTTCGTGAACGCTGCGACCGTAGCTGATCACGCTGACGTCGGTGCCTGCTCGCTTGATGTCGGCCTGGCCGAGCGGAATTGAGAACCCGGGTTCGACGGGAACGGGTCCCTTTTTGCTCTGCAGACGAATGGTTTCGACGAACAGGCACGGGTCCTCATCGAAGATCGCCGAGGTCAGCAGACCTTTACCGTCGCGTGGCGTGGAGGGCACGATCACCTTCATGCCCGGGATGTGCATGAACCACGCCTCCAGGCTTTGCGAGTGCGTGGCACCGGTGGCCAGACCCGCATACACCTGAGTGCGGATGGTGATCGGCGCCGTCGTTCGCCCGGCGGTCATGAATCGCAGTTTGGCGGCGTTGTTGATCAGCTGGTCGGCAGCGATCCCGATGAAATCCATGATCATGATCTCGGCCACCGGCAGCAGCCCGTCGATCGCGGCGCCGATGGCCGCACCGACGATGGCAGCTTCCGAGATCGGCGTGTCCAGAACCCGGTCGTGCCCGTACTTCGTCGACAGCCCTGCGGTCGGGCCGGACGCCCCTGGATCGGCGATATCCTCACCGAGCAAAAACACCCGGTCGTCGGCCTGCATCGCCTGATCCAGCGCAAGGTTCAGCGCCTCGCGCATTGTCATTTCTCTTTCTTGCATGTCCTCACACCGGAAACTTGATCGGGGCCGCGTACACGTCGCGGTCGAGTTCGTCGATGGCCGGGGACTCCGCGCTCATCACGGTTTTCAGCGCGGACTCTACCGTCGCTGCAGCCTCGTTCTCGATGCTGTCGAGCTCGTCCGCACCGCAGATTCCGGCATCGGCGAGGTGGTCGCGGAATCTCGGCACCGGATCGGCGGCCATCGCCGCAGCCAGCTGCTCTTTGGGGATGTACGGCATCCGGTCGCCGAAATAATGGCCCCGGAAACGGAATGTCACACCTTCGATGAAGGTGGGGCCGCCGCCGGTTCGCGCCCGCTGCAGTGCTTCATCGAGCGCGGCCTTGACGGCCAGCGGATCGTTGCCGTCGACGCGTACGCCGGGCATGCCGTAGCCGGCCGCCCGGTCGGCGACGTGTTCGAGCTTCATGGTGTCAGCGGTCGGCGTCATTTCGGCGTAGAGATTGTTCTGGCACACGAACACAACCGGCAGATCCCACAGCGCGGCCATGTTGGCCGCTTCGTGGAATGAGCCGGTGTTGGTGGCGCCATCACCGAAGCTGACCACCGTGACCCTGTCGAGGCGCTTGCGTTTGGCGGCCATCGCCAAACCGACCGCCACCGGTGGCCCGGCTCCGACGATCCCGGTCGAAAGCATCACGCCCTTATCGGGTTTGGCGATATGCATGGTGCCGCCCTTGCCCCGGCTGGCGCCTACGGTGCGGCCCATCATCTCGCCGTAGATCTCCTCGAGCGGTACGCCCTTGCCGATCAGATCGTGCAGCCCGCGGTAGGTCGTGACCAGCTGGTCGTCGGGTCGCAGCGATACTCCCATCGCAGCGGCGATCGCCTCCTGGCCGCGCGACGGCCAGTACACGCACATGAACTCGCCGGTGCCGATGCCTTTCGAGAGCCGGTCGTCGGCCGCCTTCATCAACACCATCAGCGCATAGATACGCTTCTGGACCTCTGGAGCTACCTCTACGATCGAAGTCACTTTGTGTAGGAGCCGATCTGCCCATATACCTTGGGAATTGGCGGCGTCTCCATATTGAGCAGCTCCAGCGACGACATCTTGCCGCTGGCGCCGAGCTCCCCCAGCCGTTGCACCACCGAGTCGAGGTCGTCGCAGTCAAGCTCGTAGATGGCGATGAATGGGCCTTTTCCGTCGGTAGGCGCGAACCGGCGCGCAGAGACAATGCCGTCCACCGAGCAGATCTCGGCCAGATGGGTGTCGTTGTACCACTTGTGGTAGTCCTCTACGCGGTCCGGCGACACCGGCATCGTCTCCAGGTAGATGATCCCTTTGGGCATGCTCACCTCTCCATTTCGGTTGGGGTGCAGTTGGATTGACTGAACCTCATGCGCCCGACCACGGCTTCACCTTGAGGAAGCCACCGGCGTCGACGCGCAACTGCTGGCCAGTGATGTAGCGCGCGGCATCCGAGGCCAGGAATAGCACGGCCTCACTGATGTCCTCGGGTTCGACATAAGGCACCGGCATCGCCTGCACCAGCGGGAAAACCGGTTCGGCATCCTCGCGGGTCGGGTTCTTCAGGTCGGGCCGGAACGCCCGGTACATCGGCGCGCTGTGCAACATGTCGGTGTTGACGTTCGTCGGGTGCACTGCGTTCATGCGGATGGAGAACTTGGCCAGTGCCAGCGCAAAATCGTTGACATAGTGTGCGGCAGCTATTTTCGCGAACGCATATCCCGCTCCGCCGGGACCGCCGTCGATGCCCGTGGTGTTCATCGACGACATGAACGCCGCGTTGGATCCGATCACGATGATGGAGGCGCCGGCCTGCAGGTGTTTAAGGCTGGAATGCACAAGGTTGAGCACGCCGACCAGATCGACGTCCACCGCGTCGGCGAAGGCCTGCGGCGGGAGGCCCGCGGTCAGCGGACAGATGCCTGCGTTGGCGACCACGATGTCGAGATGACCCAACTCCGCGACGCCCCGGTCGATCGCCGCGGACAGGGCGGCGCGGTCGCGAACGTCGGCGATCTCGGTGTAGGCGCGCTGCCCCTCCTTCTCGACGAGCCGGGCCGTTTCGTCGAGGTCCTCCGGTCGGGCCAGCGGGTACTCGTTGGTTTCGATGTCGGCGCACACGTCCACCGCGATGATGTCGGCGCCCTCGGCGGCGAGCATTCGGGCATGGGAGCGGCCCTGACCGCGCGCGGCCCCGCTGACCACCGCTACCTTGCCCGTCACTCTGCCCATCGCCGGTCCTTTCTCAGCACATCTGGTAAAGGCGAACCACACTGGGGCTCAGGATTTTTCGCGCGAGTGCCGGGAAAACCAAACGGGGCGCCGACCCGGCCAACAGGTGGGACCGGACGAGCGTTCGACTCCATCGCATCTCTTCCACGACGCTGCGTCGTTGCAGTTCAGGCTGACGAATACCTATAGTATCTATACTACCTAAAATAGAAAAGACACCGAAAAGAGTGGGCAAATGTCAGGCGTGCTCAGTGGCGTCCGGGTCGTCGAGCTGGCTTCGTGGACGTATGTTCCTGCTGCCGGTGTCGCTCTGGCGGACTGGGGCGCAGAGGTCATCAAGGTGGAGAGCATCGTCGGTGATCCCGGCCGGGCGCTCGTCGTCGGAGGGTTCACCCGGCAAGCGGCGCGGGCCGACACCGACTTCATCCTCGAGCTGAGCAACCGCGGAAAGCGAAGCATCGCATTAGATCTCAAGAATGAGACCGGTCGAGAATTCTTCGGGCGACTGCTGGCGGCAGCGGACGTATTGCTCACCAACTGGCTCCCGGCGGCGCTGGAGCGGGCGCGCCTGACGGTCGACGACATCCGCGCGTTCAACCCGAACATCATCATCGCGCGCGGAACGGGGTTGGGTGTGCGGGGCCCCGACCGCAACCGGGGCGGTTTTGACGCCGCCACCTATTTGGCTCGCGGCGGAGTCGCGTACACGCTCACACCGTTCGGCACCGATAATCCCGCCGTGCAGGGCCCGGCCTTCGGCGACCTGCAGGCCGGGATCACCCTGGCCGGCGGCGTCTGCGCAGCACTGTTCCACCGCGAACGCACCGGCGAGCCGACGATCGTGGATTCGTCGCTACTGGCCCAGGCGATGTGGAGCATCGCTCCGTCGATTTCGGTCGCCGACCTCTTCGGCATCGACGGCATACCGGGAGCGCCACCGGGGTTGGCGATGAACCCCCTGGTCAACCGGTACAAGACCAAGGACGACCGGTGGATCCAGATGGTGTTTCTCCAGCCGGACAAGTTCTGGGCCGGATTCTGTCAGCGGATCGGATTGCCTGGGCTGGCCACCGACGAGCGCTTCGTACCGTCGTCGAATCTGGTCGCCAACGCCGCCGAAGCGACCGTGCTGCTCGCCGACAAGTTCGCCGAGCACGACCTGGAGCACTGGCGGCAAGCACTGGCCGATGAACCCGGCGTGTGGGCGCCGCTGGCCACCCCGCGTGAGACGCTTAACGACCCGCAGAGCAAACCCAACGGCTACCTGATCACCAATGTCGACGACCAGGGTATCGAGTACGAAATGGTCGCTGCACCAGTGCAATTCGATGAAATTCCACCCGGCGCTGGACGAGCGCCCGAACACGGGCAGCACACCGAGGAGATTCTGCTCGAGCTCGGCTTCGACTGGGACGACATCGCCAAGGCCAAAGATAGCGGAGCAATCCTGTAGCCTGCCCTTCGAATGCGAATCTTGTGGAGGGCGTAAAGGGGAAGTCATGACTGCGGGCGTAGAACAGCTGGAGTTTCAAGCCGAGGCGCGACAGCTGCTGGACTTGATGGTCCACTCGGTCTACTCCGAGAAGGATTCATTTCTGCGGGAGCTGATCTCGAACGCCTCCGATGCTCTGGACAAGCTGCGGATTGAAGCGTTCCGGAACAAGGACCTAGAGGTCGACACCTCCGATCTGCACATCGACATCGAGGTCGACAAGGACGCGCGGACCCTCACCGTCCGCGACAACGGCATCGGCATGACCCGCGCCGAGGTCGTCGACTTGATCGGCACCCTGGCCAAGTCAGGTACCGCCGAGCTGCGTCAGCAGTTGCGCGAGGCTAAAAACGCCGCCGTTTCCGAGGAGCTGATCGGTCAGTTCGGTATCGGTTTCTATTCCACCTTCATGGTGGCCGACAAGGTCGAGCTGCTCACGCACAAGGCCGGCGAGAGCGAGGCGACCAAGTGGGAGTCGAGCGGCGACGGCACCTACACCATCGCCTCGGTCGAGGATGCTCCGCAGGGAACGTCGGTCACCTTGCATCTCAAGCCGGAAGACAAAGAGGACGCACTCCACGACTACACCTCGGAGTGGAAGATCAGGACGCTGGTCAAGAAGTACTCCGACTTCATCGCCTGGCCCATCCGGATGGAGGTCGAGAAACGGACCCCCGCTCCAGAAGACGGCGGGGAAGAGACCGTCACCATCGAGACCGAGACCCTCAACTCGATGAAGGCGCTGTGGGCCAGGCCCAAAGACGAGGTATCGGACGAAGAGTACAAGGAGTTCTACAAGCACATCGCGCACGCCTGGGATGAGCCGCTCGAGGTCATCGCGATGAAGGCCGAGGGCACCTTCGAGTACCAGGCCCTGCTCTTCATCCCGTCGCACGCCCCATTCGACTTGTACGAACCGGGCGCGAACATCGGTGTCCACTTGTACGTCAAGCGCGTCTTCATCATGGCCGACTGCGACGAGCTGATGCCCAGGTATCTGCGGTTCATCAAGGGCGTCGTCGACGCACAGGATCTGTCACTGAACGTTTCCCGCGAGATCCTGCAACAGGATCGGCAGATCAACGCGATCCGGCGCCGTTTGACCAAGAAGGTCCTTTCGACGATCAAGGATCTGCAGTCCGAGCGACCGGAGGACTACCGCACGTTCTGGGGCCAGTTCGGCAAGGTCCTCAAGGAAGGGCTGATGCGGGACTTCGACAACCAAGAGACCTTGCTGCAAATCTCCTCGTTCGCCTCCACGCACAGCGACGAAGAACTCACTACTCTCGCCGACTACGTGGAACGGATGAAGGACGGCCAGCAGCAGATCTTCTACGCCACCGGCGAGTCGCGTCAGCAGATCCTCAACTCACCGCACTTGGAAGCATTCAAGGCCAAGGGTTACGAGGTGCTGCTGCTCACCGACACCGTCGACGAGATCTGGCTGGGGTCGGTGACCGAGTTCGACGGCAAACCACTGCAGTCGGTGGCCAAGGGCGAGGTGGACCTCGACACCGAGGAAGAGAAGACGGCCCACGACGCCGAGCGCAAGGAGCGGGAGAAGGATTTCGCCGACCTGCTCGGTTGGCTGAAGGAGACCCTCAGCGAGCACGTCAAGGAAGTGCGGTTGTCCACCCGGCTGACCGAGTCGCCAGCCTGCCTGATCACCGATGCCTTCGGCATCACCCCGACGCTCGCCCGCATGTACCGGGCTTCCGGCCAAGACGTTCCGGTCGAGAAGCGGACTCTGGAACTCAACCCGAACCATCCGCTGATCACTGGCCTGCAGCAGGCGCACAAAGACCGCGCCGACGACCCATCGGTCGCTGAAACCGCCGAGTTGCTTTATGGCACAGCACTTCTCGCCGAGGGTGACACACCCGAAAACCCGGCACGGTTCGCCGAGTTGCTCGCGCACCGGCTGGCTCGCACGGTATAGACGCACTTGGCCTCTAGGCCGAGCGGTTAGTTGCCGTGCCGCACTTGGCTGAACGGCACACCACGGTCAGCGGCGTACTCGCGGGGGAAGTTCAGCACCCGCTCCCCAATGACGTTGCGGGCCATTTCGATGGTGCCGCCGCCCATGCAGACCGCTTGCCGGGCCAGGTACCGCAGACCCGTCTGTAGGCCCTCCCCCTCTGCGCCGACGACACCGGCCGTTCCAGTGATCGCCAACCCGGTGTCCATCTCCAACGTCACGGTCTCGGCATGGAAAAGCCGGATCAAGGTTCCGGCGGCGGGCGGGAGGCTGCCGTCGCGGACACTGCGATAGACATGGCCGCCCAGCTGATCGCTGACCGCACGGTGCACCAGTGCCCGACCGGCCAACTGTTGTACCCGCTCGTTGTCGGCCTGCCCTATCGTCTTTGCCAGCGCCACATAGTTCACCGGCGTCGCCCGGCCGCCCTCGCTGCCACTGCCGCTGGCGAATTCCGAACCCATCCCCACCGCGCGGCGCTCATGGTAGAGCTGACGCGAGGCCACCGCCCACCCCTCGTTGACCTCGCCGACAACGGCGTCGTCGCCGACGTCGACACCATCGAGGAACTCCTCACAGAACTCCGTGGAGCCATTGAGTTGAGTGATGCGCCGCAACGTGATTCCGGGATGCTTGATGGGCACCAAGAACATGGTCAGGCCGTCATGCTTGGGCACATCCCAGTTGGTACGGGCCAGACAAAGGCCGTAGTCGGCGGCGAATGCGCTTGTGCTCCAGGTCTTTGCGCCGTTGATCACCCAGCGGTCGCCATCGCGCTCGGCACGGGTGATCACACCGGCCAGGTCCGATCCGCCGCTGGGCTCAGACAGCAGCTGAACTAGCACCTCGTCACCCCGCAAGGCCGCGGCGATGTGCTGACGTTTCTGCTCCTCGCTGCCAGTATCGAGCAGCGTCGCGCAGCAGATGGTGAACGTGGGCGTGTTGAGGATCAGCGGCATCTCATAGCTGAGGCTCTCCTCGTCGAATGCCCGCTGGTAGTCGTAATCCAGACCCAGCCCGCCGTACTCGCGGGGAAAGCAGATTCCGGCGAATCCGCCGCCATAGAGCCGCTTTTGCAGCTCGCGAGCCCGCTGCCAGCAGCGTTCCTCGTCACGATGGGCGGCCGGTGGAAACGCGGGATCGATGGGTGGCATGTTGTCGGCCAGCCAGGCTCTCGCCCGGGCGCGGAACTCATCGATGGATTCGACGGCTGCCGCTGTGTCGGTTCCGAAGGCCTTGGATGCCTTAGCCATCAAGCAGACCTCGCGGCCCGGTTTCCTGCCTCGTGCCACTGGTACACCCGCAGGTTGTGCTCTTCGGGCGTGCCGAACATGGACCGATACAACGCAACCCGCCGCAGGTACACGTGCAGATCGTGCTCCCAGGTGACGCCGATTCCACCGTGCATCTGCACACAGCCCTGCACGACCTCGGTCGCCATTTCCCCGACATACGACTTGGCGATGCTGGCCGACAAACCGGCCTCGGGCGAACGGGCCGCGATGGCGGCCACCGCCGCGGCCGTCGTTGCCCGGCATGCCTCCAACCACATCTTCATATCGGCGAAGCGGTGTTTGAGTGCTTGGTAGGACGCCAACGGGCGGCCAAAGGTGTGCCGGTCCAATGCCCATGCGACGGTGAAGTCGAACACGGTCTGCAGAATGCCGACCACTTCGGCGCACTGCAGCACTTGCGCGAGTTGGCTTTGACGGTCGATCAGCCCGGCGGTCTCGGCGGCGCTGCCGACGGCCGCGCTGTGGTCGACGTCCACGCCGTCGAAATGCACGCGGGCGTATTGCTTGACCAGATCGACCGACTGCTGCGGCTCGATCTGCACCCCGGAGGCGTTGGTAGGCACCAGGAACTGGCGCACGCCGTCGTCGCTGTGCGCCACCACAAGCAGCAGGCCACTCTGGGCGCCCGCTTCCACGCGATCTTTGACGCCGTCGATGCGGTAGCCGGAGTCGGTGGGCGTGGCACTCACCGCCGGTTGATGGGGCGCCCAGCCCTGTCCGGGCTCGTAGACGGCCCAGGAGGCCACCGTTTCGCCGGAGAGCAACGACTCGATCGTGGCCGCATGAGACTGCCGCTCGGCGCAGTCGACCAGACCGGCGAGCACCGTGCTCACGGGATACAGCGGCCCCGGCGCCACAGTCTTTCCGAGTTGTTCGGCGACCATCGCCAGATCGGCGACACCATCGCCCGACACGCTGCCGCCGCCGAGTTCCTCGGGGACCAGCAAGGCCGTCCACCCCAGCTCAGCGGCCCGCTGCCACCAGGTCTGGTCGAACGAGACGCCCGCCGCGTGCAGCTCCCGCACCCGGCTCAGCGGAACCTCTTTCTGCAGAAAAGCTTGGGTGGTGGAGACGAAGAGTATCTTTTCGGGGGAATCGACGGCAGTCATGATGTGGCTGGACCTCCATGGCCTTCCTTCACCGTTGCGGATGAAGGCTGGGCGTGTCCTGGTCATCCGTCCGATTCGAACCCAGTCGGGGTTCACTGGTGCCTTTGATGGTAGCAATGAGCAATACAGTAAGAGATACCGGAGTTCAGTCGATAATGACGTCGAGAAGCGGTGGTCGCTGTGGCTGACGCGGGCGAACGGCCGGCGGATTCCGCCAAGGCGAAGGCGGACGCGATCGCGTTAGCCGAGCAGGCCGAGGCCGAGGCGGCCGAGGCAGAAGCGCTGGCTGCGGCGGCGCGCGCACGCGCCCGAGCCATCAAATTACGGCGTGAGGCGCAGGCGGAAGCGGAGGCGGAAGCCGACAAGGATGCCAAAGACACCACCACGGTCGTCGAAGCCGCAGACGACACCGCGGAGGCGCCCGAAACGCCCGAGCCATCCGAGGAGTCCGAGCGGTCCGAGCCGTCCGAGGAGCCGGAGCCACCCGCGGGGTCGACCGAGTCGACCCGCCAGCGGTTGCGGGTGCCGGGGTTGTCCGGGTTGTCCGGGTTGTCCAGGGTCCTCGCCGCTGCTGCCATCTTGGCCATCTGCGGTCTGCTTGGAGCCAGCGGATGGATGCTCTGGCATCACCACACCGTCTTGGCGGAACGGCAGCGATCCGCGGCGTACGTGGCTGCCGCCAGGCAAGGCGTCGTCAACCTGACGTCACTCGATTTCAACAAGGCCAAAGAAGACGTCCAACGGGTACTCGACAGCGCCACCGGCGAATTCAGAGACGACTTCCAGCGTCGCGCGGACGATTTCGCGTCGGTGGTAAAAGATTCCAAAGCGGTCACCCAAGGGTCGGTCACGGCCAGCGCGGTTGAGTCGATGAGCAAGGATTCCGCCGTGGTTCTGGTGCTGGCCAACGAGCGCGTCACCAATTCGGCTGGCGCCAAAGACGATCCACGCGCTTTTCGGTTCCGGGTTTCAGTGGTCCGAGACGGTGATCAACTGAAGATTTCGAAAGTCGAGTTCGTGCTATGAGCGCCGACGACAAGACCGAGCAGCAGAACGTCGAGGACGTGGCCGATCTGGAGCCCAGCGACGGGGTCGAGATCGACAAGACGGCCGCAGACGAAGTCGACGAAGCCCAGCAAGACGACGACACCACCTTGGGCCTGGGCGATAAGGTCGCGCGCCGCCGACGCGTCAAAGTCGCCCCGCTGGTGCTCGTCCTGCTTCTGCTGCTGTCCGGTGCGCTGGCGACGTGGTTGTACGTCGCTCAGTACCGACCCGATGAGCAGACCGACACCGCAGCCGCTCAAACAGCGATCAATGCCGCGCGCGACGGTACCGTCGCGCTGCTGTCCTACAAACCGGACACCCTCAACCAGGACTTCGCCGCTGCCAAATCCCATCTCACCGGAGATTTCCTGAACTACTACGACCAGTTCACCAAGGAGATCGTGACCCCGGCCGCCAAGGAAAAGGCGCTGACCACTACGGCTCAGGTGGTGGGGGCGGCGGCGACCGAACTGCAACCGAATTCAGCGGTCGTATTGCTCTTCGTCAACCAGGCCACCACCAGCAAAGAACGGCCCGACCCGGCGATGGCGTCGAGCAGCGTGCTGGTGTCGCTGACCAAGGTCCACGGCACGTGGCTGATCACCAAGTTCCAGCCGGTATGAGCTGAGCAGCTAAATGGCAAACGAGCGGCGAAGCACCTGAGCGTGCAGCGCCGCGCTTTCCCGGGATACCACCCACTCCGGCACCACTGAATCGAACCCGTGAAACGTCGCCGCGACGACATGCAACTCGGTGTGCACATAGGCGTGCAACAGCCGGTTCGCGTAGTCGATGGCTTCATCGCGACACGGGTCGATCTCCGCGCAACTGATGAAGGCCGGCGGCAACCCCTCCAGGTTCGCCCGGTTGGCCGGCACCTGTTGGGCCGTCGCGGCGCTGTGACCGAGATAATCCCCCCATGCCCGACTCACCGCGGGGCCGTTGAGTCCCGGCGTGTGCTGGAATTCCCGGCGCGATGGTGTCGTATCGGAGTCGAGCATCGGTTGGTGCAGCACCTGGGCCAGGATCGGCGGGCCCTCCGCGTCGAACATGCGCTGAGCCAACGCCGCGGCCAGAGCCGCACCCGCATCCCGGCCCATCACCACGACGCGGGTGCCGTCCGCGCCAAGGCGGGCACTGTTCTCGACGGCGTAAAGAAACGCCGCTTCGACGTCATCAAGTGCTGCCGGGCACGGGTGCTCGGGTGCGAGCCGGTAGTCGACCGATACGACGAGGCAGCCGGCCGCGCGGGCCAGGTCTACACAGTGCAGATGGTCGGTATCGAGGTTTCCGGTCACGAAGCCGCCACCGTGGGCATACAGTGCCAGCGGCGCCGCCGACTTGGTCAGGCCGCGGTACAGGCGCAGGCCAAGCCGTCGATCCGCCGGACCGGTGATGGCGCGGTCTTCGATCTCGACGCTGCCGGTGTCGACGGCGGCCGCGCGCGCGGCAGCCAGCCGATCGGCGCGCTCCCGCTCGGCGGGAAGTGTCTCCGCATGGAATTCGACGATGTCCAGGCTGGCTGCGGCGTCACGCAGCGCCGGGTCGATGCGGCTGATCCGTCTATGGCCTTTCGGCTGCGCGCGATCGGTCTCGGTCGTCATGCTCTCTAGTCTTTCAGCCGTTACGAATGGTGTTCACCTAAGCCTTCGTCAAGGTAGACCTGCGACTCCATGTGGTGAAAGATGCGGTACTTCTCGCCGCGCGCCACCACCAGCCAGGTGATCCAGCTGCTGCCGCTGTGCTCGACGTCGGATTCATGTCCGGTGAAGCTCCATCGGCTCAGCACGACGCAGCGCGCGACGCCTTCGGCGAGCAGATCGGCCGATCGCAGCTGCGACGACACCGACGCGCGCTTGAGCCGCCCGGCGACCCGTGCCCAGTGCCGGTCGAGCTCGTCGGCGCCGATCAGCGGCATCG
This sequence comes from uncultured Actinomycetota bacterium, assembly GCA_963751315.1. Lineage (GTDB taxonomy): Bacteria > Actinomycetota > Actinomycetes > Mycobacteriales > Mycobacteriaceae > Mycobacterium. The sequence continues at coordinate 89,507 of CAVVUH010000023.1, forward strand.
CGTACTCGTCGCCCATGTACACCGGCTGCGGCGTGTCGCCTTCCCAGAGGGCGGCAACCCCCACGAGATCGAGGGCCGACCACTTTGCGTCGTATTCATCGACAAGGGCACTCAGCCTGGCGGCCGGCTCGATCACTGCCTCACTCGAAACTGACACCGACCGGGGGCTGTTCCCCCGGCAGGGCTTTCACGGTCGCCGGCAATCCATACAACGCGGTCGCGTTGCCGCGCATGATTCGCTCCCGCTGCGCCGCGGGGAAACGGTTGATCGCATAGGCCGGCGAGTCGTAACTCCAGTGCGGATAATCCGTCGAGAACATCAGGTTGTCGCCCAGGTCCATCATTTCCAGATATTCACGGAATTGCCTGACGTCGGCGTCTTCCAGCGGCTGGGTGGTGAACCGGACGTGTTCGCGGACATACTCCGACGGCCGGCGACGCACGTGCGGTAGGTCGGCGCGGCGGGCTTCCCAAATCCGGTCCATGCGCGACATCACCGGCATCGCCCAGGTGAAGCCACCCTCGACGAACACCACCCGCAGATCGGGGTGCCGGTCGAAGGCACCGTCAAACACCAGGCTCATCAAATGCGAGACGTATAGCAGCGGCCAAGAGGCAAAGAAATCGTGCCAGTGCGCCGGATTGCCGACCGGGTAGATCGGAATCAGCTCGAACGGCGTCTGCCCCATCAAGTGAGTGGCCACCGGCAAACCATTGCGAGACGCGGCCTCGTAAAGCGGATCGAAATGCGGGTTGCCGAAAGGGATTCCACGTGTCTGCGGCGTCATCAATATCTGCGCCATGTAGGGATGCCCTGCCCACCGCTCGACTTCGCGCGCCGCCTGCTCAGGTACCTGCGCGCTGACGCTGATCGAGCCACGCCAGCGGCCGTGCGCATTGTTGCGATCCAGCCAGACGTCGGCAAGCCAGTCGTTGTAGGTGGACTTCAGCACATGCTCGGCCTGCGGCAGCTGCGCGTCGCACATCGGCTCCAGTGATGCGATGCTGACGCCGGCGTCGACCAACAGTTGTTTCGCCGCGTAGTCGGGGTCGCTACCGGCAACACCGCCACCGGGCGGGGCGGCGTCGACACGCAGTGACATGGTCTTGTATGAGTCCGGTGTGTCGTAGAAATGCGGCAGCGGGCTGACCGCGTTTCCGGACGGCCAGATCTTGTCGACCCACTCGGCGGGCGCATACGACTTGAGCACGTCGGTTGAGACGGGCAGAGGGTGCACATCGGTGTCGACGATGGCGACCGCGATCTCGGTCTGCGGTTCGACCCGTTCGATCGTGGTCATCGGGCTTCCTCCTTTGCTCCAAGCCCCTTCGCTCCAAGCCCCTTTGCCTGAAGCCCTTCGACTGCCAGCCCGTAGAGCTCGCTGGCGTTTTGCCACAACATCTTGTCGCATTGTGCGGCGTCGAGACCTGAGGCCGCCACGTCCGGCGACGACGTCGACCAGTGCGGGTAGCTCGAGCCATACATCAGCAGGTCAGCCTTGCCGGTGAAGTCCATCCAGCGCTGCATCTGACCGGTGTCAGTCGGCCCGTCGAACGCCGACGAACAGAACCGAACATGGCTGGGCAGGTACTCGCTGGGATAGCGGTCGACCCACGGCGTCTGGTCACGCATCGACAACCAGAAGGTGTCCAGCCGCCACATCAGCGGGGTGAGGATGTCGTATCCGCCGTCGGCAAAAACGAATTTCAGATCCGGATGCCTGCCGAAGACGCCTTCGACGATGAGCGTCGCGAGGTGGACGAAATAGTTCAGGGGCATGAAGGCCGCGTAGCCGGGATAGGTGTGCGCGTGGCCGGCGAACGTCGGCGGGAAATCGACGCCATTGCCGCCGTTGATGTGCAGCGCAACCGGCAACCCGTAGGCGGCCGCGGCCTCCCAGATCGGCTCGAACATCGGTTTGCCATAGGGCTCACGGGACTGCATCGGAACACCGACCTGAACCAGCTTGGGATGTGCGGCCAGGCGTTCGATCTCGGCGACCGCACCTTTGGGATCCTCGGGGTTGACCCGGATGGTCCCGCGGAAACGGTCGGTGATGTCTGGCTCCAGCCAGCGGTCCAGCAGCCAGTCGTTGACCGCGGCGCAGATTCGGCTGTTGAGCAGATAGTCGGCAATGTTGCCGCGGGTCAAGGGGTTCAAGATGGCGTACTGGACCCCGGCGTCGTCGAAAAGATGACGAGCAACGGTTTCAGGATCAGACCCCGGGTAGTGCTCTCCGTACAGGTCTTGCCGGTAGTCGCCACCCGGGGCTTGATACCACTGCTGTTCGACGTCGGGAACCGACCGCAGGCGGTGGGCGGCAGGGAGGTAACGCCGGATTTCGGCGTTATAGCCGAAATGCGGCTGAACATTGGCATCGATGACTGGGCCGACCGTGGTACTCATGCAGTCAAGTACACTTCGCCGTCGCTGACGTCGACCTGGTAGGTCCGGATGCGCCGCCGCGGATCGGCAACGTTGCAGCCCGTGGTGAGGTCGAATTCCCAGTTGTGCCAGGGGCACCGAACGACCTGCCCGTCGCGGGTGCGCCGAAGCCCCTCCGGAGCGCCCGGGTCGGCCTCGTTGGTTCCGCCGATGTAGCCAAGACACAAGGGCGCACCCTCGTGGGAGCAGTAGTTGACGATCGCGTGCAAAGACCCCTGCACGTTGTACACGCCCACACCGAACTTCCCGACATCAAGCAGCTTCATCTTGCCCGGCGGCAACTCATCGAGGGAGCAGACCAATCGTCGTTTCAGCACGGCCGAATCACCGCCTCCCTGATGATCGTGCAGGTCAATACTGTCCCCATTACGGTAAACACCACAACCCGTTGGGCTTCGTTGCTATTTATATTATGATAGCGAAATTCGATGCTCAGGAGGGATGCTGGTGACGATCAGCGCCGAGCCGCACGGCGAACCCATCACGCTCGACACGACCGGTGAAACCAGTCCCTACCCGTTCTTCGAATACAAGAGGCACACGGAGCCCGTCCATCACGGCTCCTTGATGGACACCGATCTGTTGCCCCCGGAACTGAAGCCGGACGACGAATGGGTCCTGTTCGGCTATGACGGCGTCTTTCAGGCATTCCGCGACGACCGGATCTTCACCTCCGCCACCTACGACAAGACGATCGGATTGGTGATGGGCCACACCATCTTGGCGATGGGCGGCAAAGAGCACCACGACCATCGCAGCTTGGTGACCAAGGCCTTCCGCGCCAGCGCGCTGGAACACTGGGAGCCGTCGGTCATCGGCCCGGTCTGCGATCAACTCGTCGACGAGATCAAAAACGACGAGCAGGCCGACTTGGTGAAGTCGCTGACATTCGAATTTCCGACGCGAATCATCTCGACACTGCTCGGACTGCCCCGCGAGGATCTCGACCTGTTCCGGCGGCTGTCCCTGGACCTGATCTCGATTCCGACCGACATCATGGCGGGGTTGAACGCCGCGACGGAGTTGCACGGCTATTTCCTCGACCAAGTCGAACAGCGGCGCCGCAAGCCAACCAACGACATCATCGGTGACCTCGTTGCCGCCGAAATCGACGGCGAGAAACTCACCGACGAGGCCATCATCGCGTTTTTACGTCTGTTGTTGCCCGCCGGCTTGGAGACCACGTATCGCTCCTCGGGCAATCTGCTCTACCTGTTGCTCACCCACCCCGAACAGTTGGCGATGGTCTACCAGGACCGCTCACTGATTGCGGGCGCGATCGAAGAGGGACTGCGCTACGAAACACCACTGACCATGGTCATGCGCACCACCACCGAGGAAGTGGAGGTGAGCGGTCACACCATCCCCGCCAACGCGCAGGTCGACTTGTGTATGGGATCGGCCAACCGCGACGAGAGCCGCTGGACCGACCCCAACACGTTCGACATCCGCCGCCCGCGCCAAGCGCACATCGCGTTCGCCGGCGGCATCCACATGTGCCTCGGAATGCACTTGGCCCGGCTGGAAACCCGGGTGATGTTGAACAGCCTGCTTGACCGGGTCGCGAACTTGGCCCTGGTGGCCGACGACGGAACCGGTGAGGACTCCAGAATTGTCGGGCTCACTTTCCGGTCGCCCAACAAGCTTCCGGTCAGCTTCACCCCGGCGTCATGAAAAGCCGGGCGGCGATTCTGCATGACGTGGGCGGCCCTTGGTCTGTCGAGGATTTCGAGCTAGACCCGCCGCGCGCAGGCGAGGTTCTCGTCCAGATGGCGGCCGCCGGGTTGTGCCACTCCGACGACCACATCCTCAAGGGCGACATGGCGGCGCCCAATGAAGTCCTTCGCGCGATGGGGCTGCCCACGATGTTTCCCACCATCGGCGGCCACGAGGGTTCGGGCATCGTGCTCGAAGTCGGCGACGACGTCACCGATTTCGAGCCCGGGGACCACGTGGTGACGTCGTTCGTCGCGGTCTGCGGCCAATGTCGCTGGTGCGCTACCGGCATGGAGTACCTGTGTGATGAGGGCATCGGGACGCTGACCCCGGGGATGCCGACCGACGGCACCTTCCGCCACCACACCGCCGACGGTAAGAATCTGGGCCACCTGGCGAAGGTCGGCACGTTCGCCGAACACACTGTCGTGTCAACGAATTCGATTGTAAAGATCGAGCGGCACCTACCACTGGTGCCGAGCGCGCTGCTATCGTGCGCCATTCCGACAGGCTACGGTTCGGTCGCGAACCGCTCCAACATGCGGGCCGGCGACACCGTCGTGGTCGTCGGCGTGGGCGGCATCGGCACCGGCGCGATCCAGGGGGCCCGCATCAACGGCGCCGCGCAGATCGTCGCCGTCGACCCGGTGGAGTTCAAGCAGAAATCGGCGATGAAGTTCGGCGCCACCCACACCGTCGCAACGGCAGCCGAGGCGCTGGATCTGGTCAGTGGTTTGACATACGGGGTGATGGCCGACGCCGTTGTGGTCTCGCCGTCTCTCATCGCCCCTGAGGACGTACGCGATGCGGTGAAACTCACCCGCAAGGGCGGGACATGCGTGCTCACCGGGATGACCTCGCAGTTGACCCACTCCGTCAAGATCGACCTGCAGGATTTCATCCTGATGAACAAGACACTGGCCGGCACCATATTCGGGTCGTGCAATGCAAAGTCGGATATCTCCCGGCTGGCCAGGCTCTATGAGACCGGTCAACTGTTGCTCGACGAGATGATCACCAGACGATACCGGCTCGACGACATCAACGACGCCTACGCGGACCTGCTCAACGGTGAAATCGTCCGTGGTGTCATCGATTTCGGGGCGGCGTGACCGTCCCACGCAGTCGCTGCATCTGACCATACGCGTCGATCGGGCTGTGCAGCGCGAGGCCACCGTCAGCGTGCACGATCTGGCCTGTCACCCAAGGTAATTCGAGGACACCCACGATAACACCGGCGACGTCACCGGCCTCGCCGAGACGTCCCAAGGCGGTGCGCTCAGACAAACCTTCCACCCAGCCGGGCAGCTGCTCCGGTTCGCCCAGCATCGGTGTCCGGGTGACACCGGGCCCGACGGCGTTCACCCGGATGCCGTAGCCGCCCCATTCCACAGCCGCGACCCTGACCAGCATGTTCAACCCCGCTTTGGACACGCAGTAGGCACCCATATCCCGGTCGGCAACCGTTCCGCTGATGCTGGAGACGACGACGATCGATCCGCCGATTTCCGCGTCGATCATCGCCTGAGCGGCTGCCCGAATGGTCAGCCAGCTGCCGGTGAGATTTACCGCCAGCACCCGCTCCCACTGCTCAACCGACTGCGCCAGCAGTGTGCCGGATGCGCCGATGCCCGCGCAGGCCACAATTCGCGTCGGCACGCCGTGCTCGCGCACGGTGTGGCTCATTGCTGCCGTTACCGCCTCCGGATCGCTGATATCGCAATCGATGTCGCCGCCAGCCCGATCCCACACCACGACGTCGTGGCCAGTGTCGCGCAACCGGCCGGCAACTTCCCGCCCGATACCCGATGCACCGCCAGTGACGAGAGCGCTCATCTGGCGCCGCTCTCCCCCGCAAGCGGGAGGTGCCCCCACCTCATCGCTTCGCTCTGCATCGTCGCCGGCGCTCACGTAGGCGGTCCGATCAACTCGACCAGTACCCCGTCCGGTGCGGTGATGACCGCCATCGGGACCGTCGCGCCGCCCGGTGCGGGCACGCTGATGCGACGCACGCCGTCGGTGAAACCCAAAGCGGCCAAGCCGGACAGCGTCGCGTCGACGTCCCGTTGCAGGGAGAGTAGGAAGAATCCGTGCCGGGGGGCCGGAGCTGGCGTCGGCGCGTCGCCGGCTCCCTCGAACACCACGAGTTCGACGATGCCGGTGTCGGGACTCTGCGGATCACCCAGAAATATCGACCGCAGCTGATCGGAGCCGGCCCCGAAGAGCTCCGGCCAGTTACCGCGGAACGTGTGGTCGAACAGTTCGGTGAATCCCAGCCCGTCTCTCCAGAATCTTATCGACCGCTCGACATCGGCGGTGCAGATTGCCGCATGATGAACACCCAACACAGGCTTGCTCCCGCATCCTCAGACAGCATCGTCGCAATGGTGCGAGTTTAGGAGTGGACCTCGCCCGTAGGCGCGGATTCGGATCTGTGGGTCAGGGCACCAGCGCGAGCTGGATGTCCGCAGTCTCGGGGTCCCCCGCCGGAAAACCACAGGCGCCCTCTTTACCGGTGGTCTGGACTGTGCCTGCCAGGGTGTTCGGGTCCCAAGTCCGGTGCGCAGCGATGGCGTCGGGAACGCTGGTACCGTCCGGACACTCTGCGCCATCGGTGGTGTCCAACACCCATTGTCCATTCACCAAATTAGCCTGCCCCAACGGTTGTCCGCCGGGTGTGCGAGCTGCTGAGGCGCATCCGTCACCGCATGGGTTGAAGAACCACTCGTTGACCACGTCATGACCGTGGATGATGAACGGCTGATTGGTTTTTGGGTTGATCTGAGTCTCGGTGTAGTGGGCGTTCGGCTGGAAGTCAGCAGGAAATGGTGCGGGTGCCGCGCCGGCGGGTGCGGCTAGTCCGATAGCGAGACCGGCGAGAAAAGCAGTGGCGGTGATGCACCGTGCGGCAACCATGACCTTAGTTCCTCCTACGAAGCCATCCAGGATATCCAGTACCGGTGGGTCTATCACGGGAGATCCTCAGGTTGGTAGGTATTTGGCATTTCCGCCCAACGGTGTTTCCTAATCTAGGGTTTGTGTTTACCCGCTATTAACCACGGCAAATCCGGCACCGGCGGCCGCAGCCCGCTCAGTGGAATTGGTACCGAACGGGGAGGTGCTTCAGTCCACCGACGAATGTCGTGGCGACGAATTGCGGCGCCCCGGTCAACTCAAGGGATTTCACCCGCGGCAACAACTCGGTGAAAAAGCTGTTGACCTCCATGCGGGCCAGCGCTGCACCCAGGCAAAAGTGCACGCCGTAACCGAATGCCAAGTGTTTGTTGGGATCGCGGCCAACATCGAAGCGGAGCGGATCCTCGAAGACGTCTTCGTCCCGGTTTCCGGACACGTACGACAACAGCACCGACTCCCCCGCCGCGATCGGGACTCCACGCACCGTGGTGTCTTCGGCGGCGGTGCGCATGAATTCCTTGACCGGAGTGACCCATCGGATCATCTCCTCGGTGGCCAGCGGCATGAGGTCGAGATTCTCGCCTAACCGCTGGAGCTGGTCCGGGTTCTCGATGAGAGCATGCAAGCCGCCCGAGATGGTCGCGCTGGTGGTGTCGTGGCCGGCGGTGGCGACGATGAGGTAATAGGACACCGTGTCGATGTCGGACAACGGTTCGCCGTCGATGCGGGCGTTGGCAATAGCGGACGCGAGATCCTCGGTCGGGTGTTCACGACGCGACGCGGTGACAGCCTTGAAGTACTGGAACATGTCGAGCAACGCGGGCAGCTGATCCTCGCTCGAGCTGCCGCGTTTGAACTCGCTGTCGTCGCTTCCGAACAGCTCCTGGGTGAGCTTGAGCATTCGCGGGAAGTCCGACTCGGGGATCCCTAATAGCGACATGATCACGTAAAGCGGGTAATTGACCGCGACCTCTTGGACGAAGTCGCATTCGGGTCCCACCGTCATCATCTTGTCGACGTAGTTCTTGGCCAGCTCGTCAACGCGAACCTTCAGCGCCCGCATCGCCTTCGGACGAAACCAATCCGCGCCGATCGCGCGCACCAGCCGATGTTGCGGATCGTCCAGGTGGATCAGTGTGCGCACCCCCGCGGCGGCCTGCAGCTCGTCGCCCTCCGCCGTCGTGAGGACCGGGCGCGGCCAGTTGGTGAACAGCACGTTGTCGCGCTCGATGTCCACGATGTCGGCATGTTTGGTAATCGCCCAGAACGGCCGATAATTCGGCACCTCGACCCACGACACCGGAGCGTTGGCACGCAGGTGAGCCAGCGCCGCATGCAATTTCGGCTCGTCGGCATATGCCAGCGGATCGGCAAGGACCTTGGCGGATTCGTCCATCGTCGACGTACTCACGGGCAGCTCCTCACTGACGCAACTCTTGCAGTACGGCGGTGATAGTGGTCGCGGAAACCGTGCGGGGAAACGCCGGCATTACCCGGTCGATGACGCCCTCGCAGCGGTCGCGAATCGCGCCTGCGAGTTCCTCGTACGTCGCAACGACAGCGAAGGCGTCCAGGATCTCGTCGTCGATCAGCGCTCCCATGGCATCCCATTCCCCCTGCAGTGAAAGTCGGTGCAACTCCGTCGCCACAGCGCCCCAACCGTGCAGCTCAAGCACCTTGCGGTAGGCGGGCGTTGATCCGTAGAAGGCAATCTGCTTGCGGACATCGGCCGCACCCAGCCGCAATTCCGCATTGTCGTTGCCGGTCACCACGAACACCGGGCATGCCACCTGGAATGCCTGCCGATCACGACCGGAGCGCTGCAGGCCACGCTGCACCGCCGGCATCGTCACCTCGTGCAAATAGCGCGTCGTCGTGAACGCATGGGCCAGTAGGCCGTCGGCGACTTCGCCGCACATCTCGGTCATCGCTTCGCCGACACCGGCGATGAAGATCTTGGGCGCCGAAAACGGTTGCGGCTCAGGCGTGAACATCGGCGTCATGAGCTTGTGGGTGTAGAACTCACCCTCGAACCGCAGCCTGGTGCCGTCCTTCCAGGCCGACCAGATCGCGTGCAGCGCCTCCACAAATTCGCGCATCCGGGCCACCGGATGACTCCAGGGCATGCTGAATCGCTTTTCGATGTGCGGCTTGATCTGGGTACCCAGGCCGAGGAAGAACCGGCCCTGCGAATAGGTCTGCAGATCCCAACCGAGGTTGGCGACGATCATGGGGTTGCGCGCGAAAGCCACTGCGATACTGGTGCCCAGCTCGAGTCGGGTGGTGTGTTCGGCCGCCAGCAGGAGTGGCAGAAACGGATCGTGGTTGATTTCGCCGGTCCAGCAGGCGTCGTAGCCCTGTCGCTCGAGCGCGCCCGCCAGTTCCGGCACCCGAGCGAGGTCGGTGAAGATGCCCCCGTCGACCCTGAGGCCGGACGCCGGCGTGGCGCTCATACTTGTGAAGCTACAGTAAGCTATTCGGTAGGGTCAATGTCGGCTGTCCCGAGAGCTGCAAAAGCCATGTCGCACCAGCTACTTCGTTATGACTCCGTCATCGCGATCCGGGAGTTGTCCCATGTCAGGATTCGGCCCTCTGGCACGAAGCGTAGAAATACCTGACTCCCGTAGTACGTCTGGGTCGCTGCGGGCAGGCTGGCAACGGGTGGGCGAAACGCCGCGTACTTGTCGTTGACGGCGGCCTCGATTCGCGAGATGGCGACGGCGTCCTGGACGATCTCCGCCCGTCCGGTGAGATGAACAGCGCGCAGCTCAACCCAGCGCTCCCCCGATTCGACGAGAAACGACGCCCGGGGATCGTGCTGGACGCGTGCAATTTTCTTGGTGCCAGCCGGAGTCATCATCGCTACCGTGCGATCTTCGACGACGAACCACACCGGCAACGCAATCGGCATACCATCGCGGCGCAGGGTCGTCAGAATGCCGGTATGCGCCGCGCCAACTGCTTCCCATGCCTCGTCAGGCGTCAACCGGATCCCCATCGCGCCGCTCCATCTCCATCTCGTCATGCGGCCGCTGGCCGCCTCCCTCTCGCAGACGCTACAGTAAGCAATTCGGTACGTAACAGCCGACGAGTGAGGACATGCCCATGACAAAGTCCCCCGACTGGCAGGAGACGCTCGACGACCTCGACCGTCGCCGTCAGCACACGCGGGCGATGGGCGGTCCGGACCGGCTTGCCAAACACCGCGGCAAGGGCAAACTCGACGCCCGAGCGCGGATCGACCACCTCCTCGATCCGGGTACATTCCGCGAACTCGGCACGCTCGTGGGCGGCGAGATCGCCGCCGACGGGATCGTCGTCGGCTCCGGCTTGATCAACGGCTCACCGGTGATGCTCGGCGCGGAGGACTTCACCACGATGGCCGGCAGCATCGGGCCGGGCGGCAACTCGAAGCGCTACCGCATCGCAGAATTGGCGCTGCGCGACAAGATTCCGCTGGTGATGCTGCTGGAAGGCGCTGGCTATCGTCCCACCGGCGGGCACTACGGGCGCAGCCCGACCGACCTACTCGCGCAGGCGAAGTGCTCGGGCCGCGTCCCGACGGTTGCCGCTGTCCTTGGCCCCTCGGCCGGACACGGCGCGCTGGTGGCCCCGGTGTGCGACTTCCGAATCATGAGCTCCCAGGGCGCCATCTTCACCGCCGGCCCTCCGGTCGTCAAAGAGTCGACCGGAGAAGACATCTCGAAGGAGGACCTCGGCGGACCGGACGTCGCGTTGCCCAGCGGGGTGATCCATAACGCCGCCGAAGACGACGAGACGGTGCTCGACGACATCCGCCGTTACCTGTCATATTTCCCGTCGAGCGCATGGTCGTACCCGTCACCGCTGCCGGCTGACGAGACCAGCGAACCGCGGCAGACACCGGAACTGCTCGGGATCGTGTCCCGTGACAACCGCCGTGTCTACGACATGCGCGCAGTGCTCGACGTGGTCTTCGACCGGCCCGACTGGTTCGAGGTCCAGCCGCAGTTCGGCAAGGCGATGATCTGTGCGCTGGCCCATCTGGGCGGCCACCCGGTCGCGGTGGTCGCCAACCAGCCCAAGGTGCTGGCCGGCTCCATCGACGCCGACGCCGCGGACAAAGCAGCGCACTTCATCATGGTGGCCGACTCGTTCCACCTGCCGATCGTCTTCCTCGCCGACAACCCCGGCATGCTGCCCGGCAGCCGGTCCGAGCGCACGGGCGTGCTGCGGGCCGGCGCGCGGATGTTCGCCGCCCAGACCGCGGCCACCACGTTGAAGCTGCACCTCACCCTGCGCAAGGCCTATGGGTTCGGCTCGATGGTGATGTCGCTGCTGAGTTTCGACAATCAGTCAGCGACCTTCGCCTATCCTGGCGCGACGATGGGCGCCATGAGCGCGGCGGCGTTGAGCCGTGCGTCGCACGCTGGCGAGGACCTCACGACCAAGCTGCGCGAAGCGGAGCTACAGGCGTCCTATCGGTCGGCCGAGCACATGGGTTTTGACGAGCTCATCGATCCTCGCGAGACACGTGACGCGCTGCTGGCTTCCCTGCAGCGCGGACTGTCGAGGCGACAAGCCGCCGCCGAGCCGGTGAGCCGGACCGTCATCATGCCCTGAGGGTCAGCAGACGTAGTTCTCGCCGCTCGCCCGTACCGTCACGTCGCTGATGTTGATTCCCCAGGGTTGATCAATGACATGTACCACCGCGTTCGCCAGGTCATCGGGAGTGATCAGCCAGTACTCCACTGAGTCCACGTCCATCTGCTCGGGTCGAAGGGCTCCGTTTTGCAAGTTGCCGACATTCTCGAAGAACTGTGCGCCCTTCTGTCCGGTGATGCCGATGATCGCCGCTTCGTTGACGACCCCGCCGGCGAGATTGGTTCCGAGGACGCCCGTCGGCTTCACCGTGGTCACCTTGATCCTGCCTTGGGCCTCGACCCGCAACGAATCCGAGAGCACATCGACTGCCGCCTTGGTGGCGCTGTAGACGCCTGAGCCCTCGGTCCCGGCGTTGCCGTAGATGGATGAAATGTTGACGACCTGGCCTCGGCCCTGCTTGATCATCGTGTCGTAGACGGCCGAGATGCCGTTGACGACGCCTTTGATGTTGATGTCGATCGCCTTGTGCCATTTCTCCCACGCACGCTCGTGGTCGGCGAAAAACGCCAGCGGCATCACGCCTGCGTTGTTCACGATCACGTCGATGCGACCGTAGGCGTCGACGGCGTGTCGGCCCGCCGCCTGGACCTGGGCCATGTCGGTGACGTCCGCAACATGGGTGGTCCCTTCGAAGCCAGCGGCCCGGATGCTCTCGAAGACCTCGTTCAAGCCTTCGACGTTGACGTCCACGCCGACGACCTTCGCGCCACCGGCGGCACACTTTTCCGAAATCAGCCTGCCGAACCCGCTGGCTGCGCCGGTCACGATAATGACCTTTTCCTTTACGTACTTCAGGTACTCCGCCATACCTCTTCCTATCAGGTCGCTCGATAGGTCGCGACGATAGGCTCGAGCTCGTCGGGCGTCGCACCATGCATGATCACCGCGTCGGCCCCGTGGTCGAATTCCTCGCGGATGCGAGCCACGCACTGCTCTGCCGACCCGGTGGCCGACGCTTCCAGCCATTCGTCGGGAATCAAGGTCGCGATGTGCTCGATCTGCTCGGGGGTGGCCTTGTGATCGATCCCGCCGGCGATCGACGTCACCACAGAATCCTCCCGAAAGCGTTGCAGCACAGCGTGATCCCATTTGTTGGTCTGCACCATCAGATCGCCATACCCCTGCAGGTAGGTGGCCAGACGTGCAACGGTTTTCTTCAGTCGCAGCTGCTCGGGCAGATGATCACCAACCGTAGCGAAGCACGACCACACCCGCACACTGTCTGGGTCGCGGCCCGCCTTTTCCGCGGCTGTTTTGACGGTTTTGACGCAGCGCTGCAACGTCTCCGGGGTGAAATAAGTGTGCAGGATGACGTCGTCGAAAACACGGCCCCCAAGCGCAAGCGTGTTAGGCCCGAAAGCCACCAGCGCCAGTCGGATGTCTTCGTTGAAGTCCGGGTCGAGAAAGAGTATGGGGTACTTGCCCATCGGCCCGTCGTGGTTGAAGACCACCTCGCCGTGCCAAAGTCGGCGCATGACCTGAGCCCAATCCTCCATCTGCGCAGTCGTCACCGCCGGTATGCCGAATGCTCCGTAGATCGCCGAGATACCACGGCCGATGCCCAGCGTGAACCGCCCGCCGGAAAGCCGATGCATGGTAGTCGCCCACGATCCGGTGATCAGCGGGTGACGGGTGTTGTGATTGGTTGCGGCGGTGGCGATCTGCATCCGGCTGGTTACCGCGCACGCGGCACCGACCAGAGACGACGCTTCCTTGACGTTCCAGCGCTCGGAGATGAACGCGGTGCCAAAGCCCAACTCCTCGCCGCGGCGCGCCTCATCCATCAAGGTTGCGGGACCCTCACCTCCGGCGCCGGCCAGCAGGTAGTAGCCCAGCTCGTCAAGCGTGCGCTCGCTCAATTGACAACTCCTTGCAGGAATCGCTCGGTGACCCGCTGTACACGCCGGGAGAACAGGTGACCAACGTGGCCGCCGTCGTACCAGTAGAGCTGGCCACCCCAGCGTTGCTGCAACGCAACTGCAGGCTCGCGCATCGCCATCCGGTCGTGCCATGCCCCGACGATGAGCCGCCGCTGCGGCGGCGGCACCGGGTCGACGGCGAGCGGATCGATCACCGAGGTCAGTCTAGAAACCTCCGAGGACTGCAGCAGCTCCCGGTATCCGTCGCGCGAGGAACCCCAGCGTCCGAGATGTCGCGCGATCATCGCGTTCAGTCCCAGAATCGGGGTGTACAGCGCAACGGCATCAACCCGCCTTTCCAATTGCGAAACCAGCGCGGCCACCGGGGTGCCCATGGAAATCCCAGCTACCACAACCGTGTTGGCCTGTGACTGTGCCCATCGCACCACGGCGCGCACCTCCGACACCGCGCGCATCATGCCCGCGACATTGCCCAGCGGATCCATGTCCGGGTACGCCGGCCACTCACGACGTCGGCAACCGTGGCCGGGCTGCACCGGCAGCGCAACGTTGAACCCCAGCCCGTGATGTATGCGTCCGATCCGCGACAGCACCAGGTCTTCCGTGCCGCCCTGGCCGGCGCCGTGCACCCACACCAGCCACGGTCTCGGGCCGTCGCGGTGCCGGCACAGATGCACCACCGCCTTCGCTGGCCCGCCCAGGCCGTCGGCTTCCAACGTCTTCGGCAGCGCCGGGTCATGGTCGAACGTCATCCGCTCGTAGGCCAGCCGGCCAATGCGCTGCCGTCGTATAGTCTGCACCCGCAGCGGTTCTGGCTCGGAGTGCGCGCCGTCGATGCCCAGTGCCGATAATTCCTCGGCCGCCGCTGCGCAATCACTCAATGGCCGCACCGCGGCGGGTCCCCCACCCAGCAGCGAAAACCCCGACAGCACAAGTTCGTCCAGCATGACTTCGCCGAACTGGCGCACACCGCGCGGCGTCACCGGGGCCCACCCGGTCGATTCGTTGAGGCCGGCCACGGTCCGAGGCACAACCATGCCCAGCTCGCGGACGACGTCGCGGGTGAGACCCAGGCTGCGCGTCGCCAACGACATGTCGCTCGCCTACGCCAGCTTGAAGCCGGTGTAGCCGCCGGCCGCGACTTCATCGCAGCGCCGCCGGTATTCGGGGATTCCGCCGGTATAACCCATGTACATCCGTTTCTTGCCGGGCACATTGCCACCGTTGTACCAGGAGTTGCACGACGGATGGACCAGCACCGTCGGGGCCACCAGCGAAGTGGCGTGGTCGATCCACTCCTGCTGCGCGGTGGACAGCGCCTCGATGGTGCGAATTCCGTTGGTGCGCAGGTGTGTGATGCAGTCGCTGATCCAGTCCACATGTTGTTCGAGCGCAGCGACGAAGTTGGTGGCCGCACTCGGGCTGCCCGGGCCCTGGATCGTGAACAGGTTCGGGAAGCCGGCGACCGCCAACCCCAGATAGGACAGCGACCCCTCGGTGGCCCAGAATTCGCCGAGCGACAGCCCGTCGCGTCCACGAATGTCGATACGGCTCAGCGCGCCGGTCATGGCGTCGAACCCGGTGGCGTAGACGATCACGTCGAGATCGTAAGAGCCTTGGTCGGTGCGGATACCGGTCGGTGTCACGTCGCGGATCGGTCCCTTGCGCAGGTCGACGAGCGTCACGTTGTCGCGATTGAAGGTCTCGTAGTAGCCCTGGTCGATGATCGGTCGCTTACACCCAAACGGGTGGTCGGGCACCAAGGAGGCCGCCGTGTCGGGGTCCTTGACGATCCGCGCTACCGCCTCGCCGTACAACGTGGCTGCCATTCGGTTGGCGTCGATGTCGAAGAAGATGTCGCCCCAATTCAGCGCGCCCATGACGCCGTTCTCTTCGATGGCCCGTAATCGGTCTTCGCGTGACGCCGACTTCAACGGCGGCTTGCCGAGCATGCCGAGCAGCACCGAGAAGGCGCTCAGCCGCGCCGCGCCGACCGGGTGGGCCCGCCCCGCCGCTCGGATGTCGTCGTACCGCGATTTCATCTCGTCCAGCTCGCCGGGCTCGAACCGCCGGACCTGCCATGGCAGGGTGTACGCCGGCGAACGCTGAAACACATAGAGCTGAGCGGCTTCCCGGGCTACCACCGGAATGAGCTGAACACCGGTCGAGCCAGTCCCGATGACGCCTACCCGCTTTCCGGCCAGGTCGATGCCCTCCTTCGGCCAGCGACTGGTGAACAATGACGCTCCGGCGAAGGCGGCCATCCCGGGAATGTCGGGTTCCAGCGGCGCCGACAAGATTCCGGTCGCGGCGACGATGAACGGGGCCCTAAGAGTCTCACCGGTCTCGGTTGATACCACCCACGCCGCGGCGTTCTCGTCGAAGACCATCGCGACGACTTTGGTGTCGAACTGGACATCGCGGCGAAGATCAAGGCGGTCGGCCACGAAGTTGAGGTAGGCCTCCACCTCCGGTTGGGCCGGCATCGTCTCCGTCCAGACCCATTCCTGTTGGATCTCGTCGGAGAAGCTGTACGAGTATTCAATGCTCTCGATGTCACAGCGGGCACCGGGATAGCGGTTGTAAAGCCAAGTGCCGCCGACATTTTCGGCCATTTCCAGCACGCGGGTCCGCAGTCCGAGTTGCCGCAGCCGATGCAGCGTATACAGGCCGGAGAACCCCGCGCCGATAACCAACGCGTCGAACGATGCGTCGGCTTCAGTCGTCATCGTCACCGGTTATCTTCAGTATGGTTCGGGTCAGGTGCAGACTTTTGATCCGCCAGGTGTCGTCCTGCTTCTCGTAGGTCTCGCGGTAGTGACCGGCGCCGTGTAACTCTTGGCCGCCGCCGAAGATGATCCAGTCTTCCATCGCCCAGATGCCGGTTGCGGTCATTGGTGAGGTCAGGGTGATCTCGGGGGTGTGGCAATGGTGCATAGTGGCCGCGTTCTCCAGGCTGGCCATAACCATGGGCACGAAGTTCTCGACGCCCTCTACCGCTGGCGCCGTCATAGGGTCGGCGCCGCCGGTGGAAACCGCCATGTCCAGCTTGACCACCACATCGGTGGTGAACACACCGCGCCACGACTCGACGTCTTTGGCGTCGAGAAAGCGGCAGTAACGCGCCTTCAACTGCCGAATCGCTTCGAGATCGTCAGCCACCCTGTTACGCCTCCTCGACCTGAAATCTATACTGTAACGAATTTAGTATCAGTGGATTGCAGGAGGCGTCGCCGTGCTGGTCCCGTTCACCTGGAAAGTCACTGGGTGGTTCATGGTCGGTTGGTCTCCGGAGTTTCCGGTCGGCGAGGTCCGTCCGCTGCACTATTTCGGCGACGATCTGGTGGCGTACCGGGATGAGCACGGTGAGCTGCATGTGCTGGAGGCGCACTGTAAACACCTCGGTGCTCACATCGGCCACGGTGGCAGGGTGGTCGGCGACTGTGTGCAGTGCCCGTTCCACGGGTGGCGCTGGGGCCCGGACGGCACCAACCGATACATTCCCTATCAGCCGGACCGGCCCAACCGCGCGCTACGGGTGCGGGTGTTTCCGGTCCGCGAGCAGTACGACTGCGTGTTCATCTGGCATCAGCCGGACGGCAAGGAGCCGCAGTGGGAGATGCCGGACATCTTCCGCAAATTCCCGCAGTTCGAAACCGATCCGGCGGCCTACTACCGCGCCTATCCGGAGTTCTCCCGACGCGCGGAGCGCGAACCGGTGCATCCGCAGATCGTGGCGGAGAACGCCCCCGACAGTGCCCATTTCGAGTACGTGCACCACGCCACGGTGACACCGAGAGTGCTGGACTGGAAGATCGTCGACCACGAATGGCAATTCATTGCGGGCTGGCCCGACGCGAGCAGCGACAATCCCGACGATCTCGCGCTACGGTTCCACAGCCATTTGTTCGGTCTCGGCGAAGCGATCAGCGCCTTCGAGGGCGCGCAGAATCATCGGCTGATTTTCACCTGCACGCCGGTCGATGACGAGTGCTCCGACCTGTTCTACTCGATCTGGTGGCCTCGACGTCCCGGCGACACCTCCGATGTGCCGGACGGCAAGCTGCGCGAGATCATCGAAAAGCAGTTCCTGTCCACCGTGTTCGACGATCTGCAAATCTGGCGTTACCAGAAGTATGTGGAACACCCGCCACTGTCCAAGGTGGATGCCAAAGGGTATATGGCACTGCGGAAATGGGCGACTCAGTTCTACGAAGTTCCCGCATGACCGCCGGCGACAATCTAGAAGTGAGCGATGAGGTGGAGCGGCGCGGATGAATGGACTGGCGGCACTCGCGGCGCCCGCGCACACCGCGATCGTCGCGCAGGAGTGCCAGGGCGCGGTCATCGGCCCGAACGCGGGGCTGGCGGTGCTCGCGAAAGAAGCACGCCGGGTTGCGCTACCCAACATCACCCGGTTGTTGCCGACGGCTCGAGCAGCAGGCGTGCGCATCGTCCATTGCTTGGTGCAGCGACGACCCGATGGGCTCGGCTCCAACCACAATGCCAAGATTTTCGCCGTCGGGCGCGGCGGCGTCGACATCACTCCCGGTACGCCTGGAGCCACCGTGTTGCCCGAGTTAGGTCCTGAGCCAACGGATCTGGTCCTGAGCCGTTGGCACGGTGTTGGGCCGATGGGCGGCACCGACCTGGACGCGGTGCTTCGGAACCTCGACGTGTCCACCATCGTCGTGGTCGGCGTTTCGCTGAACATCGCGATCCCTAACCTGGTCATGGACGCGGTCAACGCTGCCTATCGCGTCATCGTGCCGCGCGATGCCGTCGCCGGTATACCCGCCGAGTACGGCACCGCGATCATCGATAACACGCTGTCCCTACTCGCGACGATCACCACGACCGAAGAGCTGCTACAGGTATGGACTCCGCAATGACGGACACAGCACCCGAAGTACGGGGTGGATTTCCAGAGGTCAAGCCGGTCGACGCACCCCCTGAGCTGGGCCGGTTCGTCGCCGCTATGCGCCGCCTGCAAGACCTGACGGTTTCGACCGATCCAGAGGGCGCACTGTGGGCTACCGCGGCCGAGCGCATCGAAGACTTGTGTGCGTTGCTGCAGGAGCATCAGGTGCCGGAGGGTCGTGCGCCGGCCGGCCGGGTCATCAATCTACCCGGATTGGGCCATCCCCTGCTACCACCGTGGACCGTCACCGACTTCGGACCCGACGGCGTCACCATGGAAGGGCTCTTCACCCGGTCTCACGTGGGTGGCAACAACGCCGTGCACGGCGGCATGATCCCGCTGCTTTATGACTGGCGCTTCGGGATGATCGTGTCGACCGCCGGGCTCTCCCCCAGCCGCACGGCATACCTGCACGTCGACTACCGCAATATCACCCCGATCGACGAGCCATTGTCCGCTTACGGCCGGATCGCCGAGATCGACGGCAGGAAAGCATTCGTCACCGCTACCATGACAGCGGCCGACGGCACGCTGCTCACCGAAGCCAACGGCCTGATGGTCCGCTTACTCCCGCACCAGCCGTGAGAGGCCTGATGTCCGACACCGCAACACAATTCACGGTGCCCGCCGTCGTCGGAGCCGTCGCGGCCACAATTGGCGATCGCGAGCTGATCATCCAGGGCGAACGACGGTACACCTACGCGGAGATCCTCGAGCGGTCGAACCGTCTCGCGGGATACCTCCACTCGCGGGGGCTGGGCTGCCACACCGAGCGTTCGACACTTGCCGGCCATGAGGTCGGGCAGGATCTCATCGGGCTGTATGCCTACAACGGAAACGAATTCGTCGAGGCGTTGCTCGGTTCCTTCGCGGCGCGCGTCGCCCCGTTCAACGTGAACTTCCGCTATGTCAAGAGCGAGTTGCAGTATCTGCTCGCGGATTCGGGTGCGACCGCGCTGATCTACCACGCCGCTTTCGCGCCGCGCTTAGCCGAAATTTTGCCGGACCTTCCGCAGCTGCGAGTCCTTATTCAGATCGCTGACGACTCGGGTAACGCGTTGCTCGACGGCGCGGTGGATTACGAGAGCATCATCGAATCGAGTTCGCCTACATCGCCGGTAGCGCACTCGCCCGACGATCTATACGTCCTCTACACCGGTGGCACAACCGGAATGCCCAAAGGTGTGCTGTGGCGTCAGCACGACATCTTCATGACGTCGTTCGGCGGGCGAAATATCATGACCGGCGAGATCGTCGGTTCTACCGACGAGATCGTCGCACGGGTGGCCGCGGGCCCTGGCACCAAAGTGCTGATCCTGCCGCCGCTGATTCACGGTGCAGCCCAATGGAGCGTGATGACGGCAATCACGACCGGGCAGACGCTGGTCTTTCCTGCCGTGGTGGACCATCTGGATGCTGAAGACGTCGTCCACACGATCGAGCGGGAGAAAGTGATGACGGTGACGGTGGTCGGTGATGCCATGGCGCGGCCGTTAGTCGCCGCCATCGAGAAGGGCATAGCCGATGTGTCGTCGTTGGCGGTGGTCGCCAATGGCGGGGCGCTGCTGACGCCGTATGTCAAAGAGCGCCTGATCGAGGTGCTGCCCAACGCCATGGTCGTGGACGGCGTGGGATCGTCGGAGACAGGTGGGCAGATGAGTCACCTGTCGGTTGCGGGGGCGGTATCGACGGGCACCTTCAATGCCGGACCGGATACCTTCGTGGCCGCCGAAGACCTCGGTTCGATCCTTGCTCCGGGCCACGAGGGGATGGGCTGGCTCGCCCAGCGGGGTTACGTGCCGCTCGGCTACAAGGACGACGCGGCGAACACAGCGTCCACCTTCCCGGTGATTGACGGCGTGCGCTACGCGGTTCCGGGTGACCGGGCCCGCCACCGCGCCGACGGCGTCATTGAATTACTCGGCCGCGATTCGGTGACGATCAATTCCGGCGGCGAGAAGATCTTCGTCGAGGAGGTCGAAACCGCGATCGCCTCGCATCCCGCGGTGGCCGACGTGGTCGTCACCGGGCGGCCCAGCGACCGGTGGGGCCAGGAGGTCGTGGCCGTCGTCGCGCTCGCCGATGACGCATGCGTGGATGCCGGTGAGCTGACCGCACATGCCGGAAAGTCGTTGGCCCGCTACAAACTTCCCAAGGCAGTCATCTTCCGGCCAGTCATCGAGCGCAGCCCGTCAGGGAAGGCCGACTATCGGTGGGCGCGCGAGCAGGCGGTGAGCGAGGGATAGCCATGAGTGACGACGACGTGCGGGTCGCCCTGCGGCGACACTGGGATGCCTCCGACGCGAACGACTTTGCGACGGAGCACCAAATCTACCGGGCTGATGCAATTCTCGACTATCCACAATCGGGCGAGCGGATCCGAGGCCGAGCCAACATCCAGGCATCCCGCGCTGCGCAGCCGAACATCAAACGCTTCACCGTGCGACGCACGCTTGGCGGCGGCGATCTTTGGATCAGCGAGCTCGTCATGACGTATGACGGGCAACCGAATTACGTGGTCAGCATCATGGAATTCGAGGGTGGCGAGGTGGTCCACGAGACCCAGTACTTCAGCGATCCGTTCGAGCCCGGGCCGTCTCGGGCTCAGTGGGTCGAACGAATGGAATGAGAGGCTTGCGACAACTCGATTGGTGTCTCGTGGGTACTTAGCGCCGTTGCGCGCGGAGGTACCAGAACGCCATTTCGACTTGCGCGCCGTCCAGTTCGCCGGGCAGGGTGGCAGGCTCCAGCGACGCGATGTCCCAGCCGGCGCCGCCGAGAACGTCGCGCAGCGTCTCTTCGGACACCGCCGGTCGCGGCTCCTCACCTACCGGGTTGGCGTCGGAGAAGCAGCTGAGCAACAAGGTGGCGCCCGGCCGGGTGGCCCGGTGCACCGCGGCGGCGTAGCTACGTCTGCCGTCGTTGTCGAGGGAGTGGAACAGGCCGATGTCGATCACGGTGTCGAACGCGTCGGTGTAGCCGTCGAGTTGGGTGGAGTCGGTCACCGCGAACTTCACGTCGACTCCGGCGTCCTTGGCCCGCCGCTCGGCGGTGATCAGGGCGGTGGGTGAGATGTCCAACCCGGTGACCATATGACCGTTCTTGGCCAGGTAGATGGCGTTGTCGCCAAGCCCGCAGCCGATGTCGAGGACGTCGCCGTGGACCCAGCCACCGGTCTGCCACGCGATGAGACTCTCGCTGGGCTCATTGGTATCCCATGGTGGTGTGGTCATCGGCGCTATGCCTTCGCCCGGGCTTTCGCCACGGTAGAGAGCATCGAAATCAAAGTTCTGCGATCCCCAGGTTTCTTGGGAGCCTGTCTTACTCATAACCTTCACGGTAGTAAATTTGCATGATGTGTCAACTAATTCAGCTCCGGGCAATCGGCGAGATAGGATACATCGGAAATTGGAATAAACTGCAGCCTGGACGCGCTCTATGGCGATTTGGTACCCCTACACACGCCACGACCTTCACTCGTGCTGCTGCACCCCACCGGTAGGGGTGAGTGCGACAACCGGGATGGTCCGCGACGTCATGCGCTGGTATTCGGCGTATTGCGGAAACCGTTGGGCCTGATCGGCATACTTCGCGTCGCGCTCTGCGCCGCTCAATTCAACGGCATGTACGTCGAGGTGCTCGTCTCCGACTTCGATGCTGGCGTCGGGGTCGGCGGTGAGGTTCCAGTACCACGCGGGGCTACGGTCAACACCGGCGGCCGAGGCGAACAACAGGTAGCGACCGCTGTCGGCCAGATACATCAGTGGGTGCACCCGTTCTTGGCCACTTTGCGCTCCGGTCGTGTGTAGTAGCAAAACCGGTGCGCCCTCAAACGGTCCACCGAGGCGGCCATGATTGCTGCGGAACTCTTCGATGTTGGCTCGGTTGAATTCGTTGACGTCTGTCATGGTGCCTCCTATGCTTCGGTCAGACCAATCCAGCTCAGGCGCGGCCTGATTAGAGGCACACGGCCTCCGTCAGCGTCGTCACCAGTTCGCCGGCAGGTGTTGAAGTCGCCAGTGCCGGTACCGGGGTGATGTGGCCACGTCGTACAGTGTCCAGAGCGGCTGCACTGTGTCGTAGTGCTCTGGATCCTCCCCCGAATCATCCGTTTCAAATGCCGCGAAAACGAGTTCGCCTGCCCAGTGCAGTCGTATCGAGCCGTCGGGCCAGCGCTTGAAAATGGTCAGCAGCGGTAAAGGCTGGCCGTCAGCACCGTCGTTGCCGTAGTCACGGCGAAAATTGCAGTTCGCCCCCGACAACACGCCGATTTGTCGCCACCCCCTGTCCTGTGCGAACGCCGCTACCTGCTCGATCGGGGCCTTTGCAACGATCGCCAAATTGCCACCCAAACCGTCGAGCTGGGCGATCACGCCGTCCCACATGTCGATCAGCGGGGTGCACGATGGGCACGGTCCCTCGTCTATGGGCAGTTCCGAGCCGATACCGCTTGTCGGTCTGGGCCGATCATCCCCGCAGAGACGCGGGAACATGTAGTGGTACAGCATCAGTGTGTCGCTATCGCCGAATAGCTCGGACATGCGCACCGTCGTGGCGGCGCCGTCGTCACCCATTCGGTCAAACACATAGTCTTCGGGGACCTCGCCGCCAGGCGGTAGTGATCTCCGCTGCGCCGCGACGGCCTCCATTTCCCGCTGGAGATCGACCTCCCGTTGAAACAGCGCATCACGCGCTTCGCGATACGCCCGCGACTCATTCGGAAAAGCTATCGTGTGCTCTGCGAAGTCGCTCATGGCCGCAGCACCAACTTGCCGCAGGTGTGTCGCTGTTCGAACTCCCGAAATGCGTCCCGCACATCACTGAGGGCGAAGACTCCGGTGATTGGCACTTCGAGTTCGCCCCGTGCGACGAGGTCGAACTGCACTGTTTTAGGCATGAACGTCACGATAGTAGCTTTACATGACGTGTCAATCACTCTAATGCTCGGAGCGATCGGCCGTGTGCCGGCAGTAGTTCGGGTCGCGCTAACGGGCGAAGCGTGACATTTTTCTGTGCCCTGTGCACGGCGCCGGCGTGTCGGGTCGTAACTACCAAGCCGCCTTCGGCTGGGTACGCCACGCCGACCGGCCGGGTTTAGGCTCGAGGCGGAAGGGAAGGTGCGCGATGCTCGCAGCGTTCGGATTCGAAGCCCTGGGTGTAGTCGTCGGGGACATGTATTTCGTCGACCCGACCCCGCTCGCCGGTCAGGAAACCCCGGAACGCGGAGTCAGACTGGAGCTACGCCTCATCGACCGGGCCCAGCCCCAGGGGTCGATCTACGCCGGCATCCCGATCGCCTTTACGCGCCCGGTGTGGCGGGTGGACCTATTCGGGTCCACCGAGAGCCCGCCCGGGACGCTGGACCGCGCCCATCATCACCCCCGTTTCAACGGTTGGGAACCCGCACGCCGGCACTTCGTCCCCGAGCTGTCAGCCGACCCGGTGTCCTGGCTGGCCGATCAATTGGCCGACCCGGCCGCCGTGCTGGCCCGAGCAGGCGTCGATGCCGATGAATTCACCAAAGCCGATGAGACCGGACTCGCCGCGGCAGCCCCCGAGATCGTCGCCACAGTGAAACGGATGCTCGACGGCGTGCGGGACGGCGACTTGGCCCCAGCTCCCGCCGAGCCGGTTGCAGCCGCCCGCACCGGCTGGCTCTGATTTTGACCTGGTCGGGTTCTTCAAATCCGGACCTGGCGGCGCCGACGAAACCGCCTAGCCCAGACGCGCGATGCTGGTGGCATTGGCCATCCCGCCGTCCTTCGGGGTGAGGCCACCACTGTCGTGGCGACGGGAAGATCTGCGACTGCGTCTCGAGTTCATATGGTCGAGGACAAATTCCGACAGGAAAGAGAGGCACCCCGATGACCGCAGATTTGCCTGACCGGGCACTGGAACTGCGTTCGCTGGTGACGTCGCATGGCACGCTCGAGCTCTCGCTGCACGACGTCCAGGTTCCATCGCCCGCCGGTGATGAGGTGCTGGTCCGCGTGGAGGCCTCGCCGATCAACCCGTCAGACTTGGGCGTTCTCATCGCCGGAGCCGACATGTCTACGGCGACGATAGCGGGCACGCCGGAGCGTCCAGTCGTCACCGCAACGTTGAGAGAAGCGGCACTGCAGGGGCTTTCGGCGCGGGTCGATAAGCCGCTTCCGGTGGGTAATGAGGGCGCGGGCATCGTCGTGGCTGCCGGGTCCTCCCCAGTGGCCCAGGCCCTTGTCGGTAAGTCGGTGGGGATCGCTGGCGGCGGAATGTACACGCAGTACCGAGCGGTTGATGCTTTCGCGTGTCTGGTGCTGCCCGAGGGGACAACGCCGAAGGATGGGGCGTCGTCCTTCGTCAATCCTCTGACTGCCCTCGGAATGCTGGAAACCATGAGGCGCGAGGGTCATTCAGCCGTCGTGCATACGGCTGCGGCGTCGAATCTCGGCCAGATGCTCGTCAAGCTCTGCATCAAAGACGGGGTACCGCTTGTCAACATCGTCCGCAAGCCCGACCAAGAGGAGCTGTTGCGGTCGCTCGGCGCGGTCCATGTCTGCAACTCGGTCTCGCCGACGTTCTCGAGCGACCTCGTCGAGGCTCTCAAAGCGACGTCCGCGACGATTGCGTTCGATGCCACGGGTGGGGGCACGCTCGCGAGTCAAATCCTCAGTGGCATGGAGCAAGCGGCCAACGCGACCGCGAATGAGTACTCACGCTACGGGTCGACCGTGCACAAGCAAGTGTACATCTACGGCGGACTGGACACCCGTCCGACGACGCTCACGAGAGACTTCGGCATGGCATGGGGTGTTGGAGGTTGGCTACTGACCCCATTCCTTCAAAGCATCGGGGCCGAAGGTTTCGGCAGGCTCCGGACCCGTGTGGCCGCGGAACTCACCACAACGTTTGCAAGCACTTACACCCGGGAAGTTTCACTCGCCGGCATGCTCAGGCCAGACGCGTTCCATGCCTATGTGAAGCGAGCGACCGGCGAGAAGTTCCTGGTAACTCCGCAGGCACACTCGTAACTGCGGCAGCGGCAGGGCTCGAATCAGCCGCCGGATAGGTGCGCCTTCGTCGCGCGTGTTAGGTCGTCGGCGAGGATCTCGGGCTCGCCGGCCAGCAAGCCTTCTAGGGCAAGTCTGGCGACGACCGCGGGATCGATCTTTTGATCTGCGGGCGCGAAGGCGGCCATGTCGGTGTCCATATAGCCGACATGCACGGCGGTGACGCTGATGCCGCGAGGCGCCAGTTCCTGCCTGATTGCATCGGTCATCGCCCACGCGGCCGCTTTGGCTGCCGAATAGGCACCGGAGGCCGGAGCATGCAGCCAGGACAACACCGACAGCATGTTGAGGATCGCTCCCCCACCATTGCATTCGATGATCGGCGCGAAGGTGCGGATGACATCCAGCGTGCCAAAGTAGTGCGTCTCCATCTCCAGCCGCACGTCGTCGAACGCTCCAGATAACAGTGAGGCGCGCGTCGAGGTACCCGCATTGTTGACGAGCATGTTGATGTCGCCGGCCACTTCCGCGGCGCGGCGCACTGAGGCCGGGTCAGTGATGTCCAGTTGGATGGGTTCGACGCCGGACACGTCGATCGTTTCGGGCCGGCGGGCGGCGGCGTAGACCTTCGCTCCCCGCTCGACGAGTTGGGCTGCGAACCGCTTACCTAGTCCCCGGTTGGCGCCGCTGACCAGAGCGATGATCTGGTCGTTGTTCATCGTGGTCTCCTTCGAGCAGTCGAGGGACTAAGACGATCCCAACACGCATTGTTTCGTAGTGATCGCGTGGGTGGTAGGTGCTAGTGAGGGTCTAGCTGATTAACCGCAGCGTCATAAGAACGGCCAAGGCCGATCCCGCGGCGCTCAGTCGGTGGTGTCCTGGGCTAACGGTGTATTCGCCATTTCCTCGGCGAGGATCGGCACATCCCCTAAGCCAGGTCACACAACGGCCGGGCTGCAAGCCGCCGCCGTTGAATTTGTCGAACCTGGGAAATACAAGTAATTAGCCTGGGAATTACCTGGGAAATATAAGTAATAGACCTCATGATTGTAGGTGACTGCTGCCAGCGGATAGCCATCAAGAAAGCGTTATGATTTTGTCTGCCTGCATTAAGAAAATGTAATGCGTTAAGAATACGTAATGAAATGTGGTGACGACGGTCACGACGTGTTGCGGCGCGTTCGACCAATCGCTATACAGGATGCAACGCAACACCTACGCGACCGGTGATCTCAGGCAGCCCAAATCGCTTAGTTACGTGATGGATTGCGTACCTGCACGCATGCATGGCTGTGAATTTTGATCCGAGATAGGAACATAGCAATTAAAGATGTGCAGCAAGTCGCGCGGGAATGTCCGGAGTGTCTTGCAGGCAATTTCTCGCCGATAGCCCCTGCGCTAGTGATCTCAATCGGTTGTTAGGGAGAATCGATGCCACTCGGTAACGCGCTGCAAGCACTAATCATGCTGGCCGTCGTCTTGATCGGCTCAGTGTTTGTCGGAAACCTCTTCCGTCGGATTAATCAGCCCGCGGTCGTCGGAGTAATCATTTTCGGCATTTTGATGGGTACAATTCTGGCCCTTAGTCCTCATTCCATAAAGTCCGTGTTACTTTCAGGGACCTCGAAGACTCTCATCGACGCCGTGGGCCAAGCGGGCCTCTTGTTACTGATGTTCCTGGTCGGAATTGAGCTGCGTACCTACAGCAAATCAAGCGAGCGGTCACCACTCTGGCAACTGGTGCCCTGTGTGGTGACTCCGATCGTCGTCTGCGCAGCTGCAGCCTGGCCCTTCGCGCACCAACTCGTTGGCCCACAAGGCAACTCGCTACATGCGTGGTTATTCGTCGGTGTGGCGCTAAGCGTCACCGCCGTTCCGGTGCTCGTGCTCCTCATCCAAGATCTAGGGGTCCCAGCGCCCATCCCAGGGGTCGGGCTACGAATTGCCGTCACGGCTGATGCGACGGCATGGGCACTGGTCACCGCGTTGATCTTGTTGACCACAGACTTGGACTCGGTCTCGGTGACTGCCGTATGTGCGGGCGTCGCGTTGCTCTTCACAGTGATGCTCGTGCTGCCGCGGATCCTCCAGCGGTGGTTCCAGGGGAACCAGCAGAGTGCTCCGTTTGTAGTAGCGATGTTCGCCTACGCGCTTACCGGAGCGGCAGCAACGCAGATATGCGGCTTTCACCCAGCCATCGGTGCCGTGATTGCCGGTCTGTTCTTCCCCGCGGGGCTGGCCAACAAGGCATCGCAGCGGGCCTTAGCCACGGTTGCTGACGTGCTCATTCCTGCGTTCTTCGTTTCGAGCGCGCTGTCTGTGCCGCTGGAAACTCTAGCGGATCTGTTTCGATGGAGCGGTCTGCTGTGCCTGGTGACCCTCTCTATCGCCGCCTTCGGTTCAAAGGTCGCGGTCGGACTCCTGGCCGGCAGGATGCAACGCTGGCCGCTTACCACCTCAGCTCAACTCGGCATCTCGCTGAACTGCCGCGGCATCACCGAACTCGCCGTTGCGTCGGTCGGTCTCCAAGCCCGCTTGATCGGTCCCTATGCGTTTGCGATGTTGGGTGCGCTTGCCATCGTGACCACCGCGGTGACGGCTCCGCTGTATCGCGCGATCAACAACCGCGCGCACGCTCATACGTCACCCGCGGACGTCGGGCACGTGGCGCGTGTGGCGTGACCCGGAATGGTTGATCCAGAGTTCATGAGAGTCTTGCGGCCCGCGTTGTGGGTAGCGAGGCTCGACAAAGATTATGGCAACCAGGACGCGACATCGCGCCCTCTGCCAACGATTCGGCGTCGCCGGGGGCGGCCGCGCATGAGACTCGGCGTCGTCGCGCTGGTAGGGTTCGTTGCCTGCGCAATGGTCATGTCGGTCGTGCTGTACATCAATGGCTCTGCGTCCCAACTTATCCCAGCTCATGGAGCGGCCACCAGCGCCGGCACGACTGTGACGCTGGATGCGATGAGCATTTCAAAGAGCTACAGCGAGTTCGTCGGCGACCTCATCATTAAGCCCGCACCTGCGTTGGTGGATCCGGCGACCGACGGTCTCAAGCAAGACCTCACTGTGGCAGTCACATCCGCGACGACGCCGGTGAGGCGCACATACTCCAGGGGTATGTTGCCCGGTGTTTTCCCTGTTCCGCTGACCTTGGCGCGCGACGTCGAAGGCTGGCCGTTCGATAGCTATGACACCGGGCCGATCACGGTTACCCTCTTTACCGGCGGGGCTCAAACGCCGGAACGCGCCAACGTGACATTCGTCGATCGGCTGACCGGCTGGAAAGTCCACGTGACTCGCGTGAACAACGCCAATGCATCGTCACCCTACGAAATCCAATTGCAACGCTCAGCGAGCACGATGGTATTCGCGATCGTCATCCTTTGCATCTTCGTCGCGATCGCGACAGTTGGCTTATTCGTTGTGATTCAGACGACTCGCGACCCACGCAGGTTTCAGTCACCGATGACAACCTGGTACGCAGCGATGCTCTTTGCGGTAGTACCGCTGAGAAACGCACTTCCGGGCTCGCCCGCGTTCGGAAGCTGGATCGATCTCACGATCGTCTTGTGGGTACTGGTGGCTTTGGTGGTCTCGATGCTGCTCTACATCGCGGCCTGGGGCCGATCGACATCTAAGACCTGAGCGCACAGCGCGCGGGTAACAGCGCCTACGGCGCCACCAAAGCCGCGCTGCGATCCTATACCCGCACCTGGACCCGCGAGTTCAACGACCGCGGCATCCGGTTCAACACATTGAGCCCGGGCCCGATCGACACTCCCATGTTGGACCGTCAGCCCGACAAGGCCCAGTACGCCGCGGCGGTACCACTCAACCGGTTGGGCCGCCCCGAAGAGATCGCGGCCGCTGCACTGTTTTTGGCCTCCGATGACAGCAGCTTCGTGGCCGGCGTCGAACTGGGCGTCGATGGTGGCATGGCACAGGTCTAACCACCGTGCGAGCCTCTCCACATCGAGTACCCCTGCGGTGAAACGGCTTTCGCCCGAAATACGTCGCTCGACGATTTCCCCGCAAGTACGTCAACAAGAACGGACACGCCAGCCCACCGCAAAGCCACGTCGACGAAGATGGCTACCGATTGGGAACGTGGGTCAGTTCGCAGCGTGGTTACGAAGTGGCAGGCAAGCTCTCCATAGAACGCCAGAAGCGGCTCAGCGCCCTTCGTGGCTGCACTTGGAGCATCCGTCGTTGGCAGTACCTGCCTCACCCCCATCACGGAGTGGGGCAGCTTGTTTCAGAACTATCGTTGTCGGTTTCTCAGATGTTGCTGCCAAACCGGCGTGGCATCGCGTCTACGGGATCAACAGACGGTCTCCGTAGCGTTGATGGAGCGTGGGCAAGCTGCTTAGGCGGTGGTGGTGTGAAAGACCGGCCAGCCAATCTCGGTGCGCCACGCTCTTTCGTCGCGGGTGTCTTGGGGGCCGACAAGGAAGTACTCGCGAATGGGCCCATCGATGGCGATCGCGTGTTGGGCGACGTGGGTGGCCAACGCGCCGTAGGCCAGGTCGAAGTCGCGGTACGAGCCCGCGTGCACCACGGTGGCCAGTTCGGCGGCGGGTACCACCAGTTCGGTGAGCCGTCCGGTGCGTCGGATGTCACCGGAGAACGGGACGAAAACGGTCGCCAGTCCTCGTTCACTGGCGACTAGCTCGTCGGCGAAGATACCCCCAGCCGGGCCGCAGATGCGCGCGCCTTGAGCGGTCAGGGTGGCATACAGCTCGGCCAGCGCACCCTGGAGCCACGTCAGCGCGTCTTCCACGTCGATGACCTCGCTGATCGCGAGGGTTTCTGTCGCTTCGACTCTGCGGTAGCCTATCCGGCCTTCAGCAGCAGGCCCGGGCTCAAGCAGTTCACGCAGCGACTCAACGGCCCGCTTGGTCTGTGCGAGTTGGGATTCCAGCCGCATGAGGTGCGCGTTGATCAGCTTGTTGCGTTGACGAATGTCGGTGGTGCTCATAACGGCGCCGATCTCGTCGAGCGGCATTTCTAGCGCCCGGAAGCGGCGAATGATCTGTGCTGTCGAGATCTGGTCGGTGCTGTAGCGGCGGTAGCCGCTAGCGCGATCAACATCAACGGGCTCGAGCAGCCCGATCTGGTGGTAGTGACGCAGCATCTTCACGCTCAGCTGCGTCGCACGGGAGAAGTCCCCGATAGACAACAGCGCGGGTGAACTCATGCTCTCAGTGTGCACTCTCCCACTGGGGGAGACTCACGCCCTGAACGAGCCTTGACTCGCCCACGGTGGCAGCGCGCACGGTGGGATCACCGGTGCAACACCGCACCGGCCACGAATTGGGAGACGAGAGCATGAAAGAGACCGAACTGACGGGGATCGTCGCCGAACACATCGACGCGATCAACGCCGCCGACACCGATCGCGCGGTGGCCACGTTCGCCGAGGATGCCTACGTCAACGACAACCACCGCGAATTCGTCGGAATCGACGCCATTCGCCGCTGGGTAGCCAAAGAAATGGTCGGCGACAAGGTGACGATCGAAGTGCGCGAGGTGCTCGATCATTACGGCGATACCGTGGTGCGCGGGGCCTACGACGGCACATTCGACCGGACCAATCTGCCCGACGAGATTGTTCTGACGAACTACTTCAGCGTGCGTGACGGCAAGATCGCCAGCCTTGCGATCATCTTCAACCAGCCCGCCGGCTACTGACCTAGTACAGCGGATCGCCGTTGTATCAACTGCCATTCCCCTCAGATTTAGATAGGAGCGAATATGGTTGCGGTTCCCGCCGGCTACGACGATCTGCTTGAACGCCCGCTGTACGGGCATTTGGCGACGACCCGGCCCGACGGTTCGGTGCAAGTGAGTCCGATGTGGTTCGACTGGGACGGCGAGCTGCTGCGGTTCGCGCATACCACCAAGCGGCAGAAGTACCGCAATGTACAACGCAACCCGCGGGTTGCCGTGTCGATCTCGGATCCCGACAATCCGTACCGCTATCTGGAAGTGCGCGGCGACGTCGAGCGCATCGAGCCCGATCCAGCGGCGAGCTTCTTTCGGCGTATCGCCAATCGCTACAGCGGCGACGAACCTCCCCCGACGCCCCGCCCCGGGGCGAGGCTCCCTCCGACGCCCCGGACTGGGTGGTCATCGTGGTTCGCCCGACCGGGTTCAGCAAGCATTAATACAGCGAGCACACCAATGACAACACCAAATATCGACCTTGGCCGATTCGGCGTGTTTACCTGGGACCCAGGCAGCAGTTTCCTCGACCTCGGACTGGCAGTCACCCCCGAGCAGGCCCAGGAAATCGAACGGCTCGGCTACGGCACGCTATGGGTTACTGGTTCGCCGGCCGCCGAATTGTCGTTCGCCGAGCCGCTTTTGGAGTCCGCCACCGCGCTAAAGGTTGCGACCGGCATCGTCAACATCTGGACGGCGGACGCCAAAACCGTCGCCGAGTCGTTCCACCGCATCAATACCGCCCACCCCGGCCGATTCGTGCTCGGCATCGGGGCCGGCCATCCCGAGCACACCGAGCAATATCGCAAGCCCTACGACGCGCTGGTCGACTACCTCGACGAGCTAGACGAATACGGCGTACCGGCCAATCAGCGTGTGCTCGCCGCGCTCGGGCCGCGAGTGCTGAGGCTGGCCGCTGAACGCACCGCCCGGGCGCACCCGTACAACACCACACCCGAACACACCGCACAGGCCCGCGAAATCATCGGGCCGAACGCACTGCTGCTGCCCGAGCACAAAGTGCTGCCGATCGCCGACGCCGAGGAGGCGCTCGCGGTCGGCCGCGAGGTTCTGAACACGTACAACTACCTCAACCTCACGAACTACGTGAACAACTTCAAGCGGCTGGGTTTCACCGACGCCGACCTCACCCCGCCCGGCAGCGACAAGTTCGTCGAAGCCCTGGTCGCCTACGGCACCCCCGACGACATCGCCAGCCGCTTGCGCGAGCATCTGCGGGCGGGGGCCGATCACGTCGTGATCCAGGTGATCGGCGGGACTGACAAGCTCTTGCCGACGCTGACCGATCTGGCCAGCGCGCTGGGGCTGACCAAGCGGGCATGACCTCGGGGCGAGTGGGCCGTCCGCGCGATAGAGATGTTGCGGGCCGTGGGATGGAGATGACAATCGGCGCGTTAGCCCAACCGCTCGATGATGGTGGCGTTGGACATGCCGCCGCCCTCGCACATCGTCTGCAGCCCGTACCGACCGCCGCGCTGCTCAAGCGCATTCACAAGTGTGGTCATGATGCGGGCACCGCTCGCGCCCAGTGGGTGTCCGATGGTGATGGCGCCGCCGTTGACGTTGGTCTTGGCCAGATCGGCCCCGGTGTCATCGGCCCAGGCCAGCGTCGGATTCATGGCGCAACTTGCTAACCTCCCCGCGGAGGACTGATTCTCGCTGAGGCGCTAGTAATGGGAAAGGTGTTGTGCGTCTTTCCAAACTCCGTCGGGGGGCATGTCGAGACGACCGGTGAGTGGTCGGCGCCATTCGGGCGTGGTGGTGGGTTCGCCCCAGTAGTCGGTGACTTTGGTGGCCTCGCCGTTGTGGAGTTCGGCGATGCTGACGTTCCGGTAGAGCCGTCCATCGCCGTAATTGCACGTCCATTCGACGACGACGATGTCCTCGAGGTGAAGTTGCCGACCGACTTCTAGGGTGAGCTCGGGGAAGTTGCCTTCGACTTGAGCGATGAGGTCGCGGCCCGACACGACTTCTCCCATTTGGGGCCATTGGCGTTGGCAATCCGGCGCCAGGGGCACCCCGAGGATGTAGGCCAAGCGGGTTTGGCCGTTGGACGGTGTTGAGGGCTCGGTCATGGTTAGGGATTCTGCCGTGCCGGCTCTTTGTCGGTGGGATTTTCGAGCCCACCCGAAAGCGTCGCTCGACACACCAATTTGGGGTGTCCATGCCAGCGCGATCCGTCGGATCGCCGAGACGGCGTAGACCCCGCGCCTTGAATCGGATCGGCGCGGGGTCTGCCGTTACCGCTAGCCCAATCGCTCGATGATGGTGGCGTTGGCCATGCCGCCGCCCTCGCACATCGTCTGCAGCCCGTACCGACCGCCCCGCTGTTCAAGCGCATTGACGAGTGTGGTCATGATGCGGGCACCGCTGGCGCCCAGTGGGTGTCCGATGGCAATGGCGCCGCCGTTGACGTTGGTCTTGGCCAGATCCGCCCCGGTGTCTTTCGCCCAGGCCACTGCCAGGTGCTCCGCGACCCGGCTGATAGTTCGATCACTGTCGGCGTGAAGCGACACCGCACGAAGACGGAAACCCATGTTTACCTGTACCTTTCAGACCGGATCGAGCGTCTGATCTATAACTTCCCTGTCCTCATATCCTCACCAATCTTTAGAATCGGGGTCTGGTTCTCCGGTTGAACCCTCTCCCAAAGGCTGCCGTGCCCCAACTCGCGGCCAAACTGATCTTCTCTCCGGAGCCACTCCTCGGCACTCCTGATGCGATTCGGGTGAATTTCGTCGAGCAAAGCATAATCCCGTTTGACGATTCCGTATTTCCAAAGATTCCAGAACCCCGTGAAATTGTCGCGCACGCTCATGGTGCTTTTGTCATTTGGGTCGGCGTTGTATCCAGCAGGCGCAGCCGCGCGTGCACTCTGTGGACCGTTGGTCCAGTAAGCCTCTAAATCGGTGTCGATGTATTGCGCTGGATGGCCAGTGACCTTTTCAAACGCCACAGCAAGATCCGCATAGCCGATGTGATCGATAGCGACTTCGAGGTTCATGCCGTTGGCGCGCTCCGGGTGGTCGAAAAGCCAACGAACATAAAACCCGCAATCCTCAAGAGACACATGCGGAACGGCTCCCCCGCCGAGCGGAACTCGCCAAGTTACGACACCATCCTCCACGGTAGGTGTCATCGGCGTCCCGGGCGAAATCACCATCTCGATGTACGGACCCGTCGTGAAGACCGCAGCTCCCATCCTGTCCCTATTCGCCTGGTTCTGAAACAAGATCCACTCGCCCACGCGTCCCTTGCCGTCGTAATGGCCGGTGCGGAACCTCGAGTCATATCCCGATTTCTTCAGTCCGTAGTCGAGGTTTCCATAGACGAAGAATTTAATTCCTTCTTCGATGGCTATCTCGTAGCTGCGGATCGCCCAGTAGGTCTCGGTTTTCTCGCCGGTGTTGAACCCGTCGATGTTGATAAATGCTCCGTCGCAACCGCGGAATCCTTCCCGCAGGATGGCTTCGTCGGCGAATGAGCCTTCCAGGATGGAGACGTTGTCGAGTGCGAGGAGGTCCGTGGCTCGCCGGGAGGCGGGGTCGCGGCTGAGGAATCGAACGGAGTATTTATTGTCGGCGACTAGGGCACGGATGATGGGGATGCCTTGGGCTCCGGTGCCACCTATGACAAAGATTTTGGAGGTGGTGTGAGATGACATTGTCGGTGGCTTTCTGTTCTGCGAGCGTTACCGCCGCTCGATGATGGTGGCGTTGGCCATGCCGCCGCCCTCGCACATGGTCTGCAGCCCGTACCGGCCGCCGCGCTGCTCCAAAGCGTTGACCAAAGTGGTCATGATGCGGGCACCGCTCGCGCCCAGCGGGTGTCCGATCGCGATGGCGCCGCCGTTGACGTTGGTCTTGGCCAGATCGGCCCCGGTGTCATGGGCCCATGCCAGCACGACCGGTGCGAACGCCTCATTGACCTCGAACAGGTCGATGTCAGCCAGCGTGAGACCGGCGCGTCGTAACACCTTCTCGGTGGCGGGAATAACGCCGGTCAGCATGTACAGCGGATCCGAGCCCACCACCGTGGCGGTGTGAATCCGGGCCAGCGGCCGCAGGCCCAATTTCTTGGCGGCCTCGCCGCTGGTGATCAGGACCGCGGCGCTGCCGTCGGACAGCGGCGACGAGTTGCCGGGCGTAATCGACCAATTGATCTGGGGGAAGCGGGCTTGGACCGCCGGGTCGTAGAAGGCCGGCTTGAGCCCAGCCAGGGTCTCGACGGTGGTACCGGGCCGGATGATTTCGTCGGTGCTCAGCCCGGCGATCGGAGCCAGCTCGTTGCCGAAGAGTCCGTCCTTGGTGGCCTGCGCCGCCTTCTCGTGGCTGCCGGCCGAGAACTCGTCGAGCTGGCTGCGCGAGAAACCCCACTTCGCGGCGATCAGTTCCGCGCTGATGCCCTGCGGCACCAGGCCCTCGGGGTAGCGGCTGGTCATGTCGTTGCCGAATGGGTTGCTGCCCGGCAACACCGAGCTGGCCATCGGGACGCGGCTCATCGACTCCACGCCGGCGGCGATTACCAGGTCGTACGCGCCGGAGACGACGCCCTGAGCGGCGAAGCTGATGGCCTGCTGGCTGCTGCCGCACTGCCGGTCAACCGTGGTGCCGGGAACCGACTCCGGGAACCCCGCACCCAGCAGGGCGTTGCGCGCGATGTTGACCGCCTGGTCACCCACCTGCGTTACGGCACCAGCAATGACGTCATCGATCTGGCCTGGTTCCACGCCGGTGCGTGCCACGAGCTCTCGCAAGCTGTGGGCCAGCAGATCTGCGGGCAGCACGTCGTGCAGTGCGCCGCTGGCCTTGCCCTTGCCCACGGGCGTGCGTACCGCGCCCACAATGACGGCGTCTCGACCTTGATATGCCATGACTCCTCCTTGAGCCGAATGCTAGGTATTTGTAGCTGTACTCAGCTAAACACCTGGGTATACTGAGAACAACCCAGATCGGAGGTGATTTGCGTGACACTTTTACAGGGCGCGCTGGCGGATCGCGACGCCTGGTCGGCGGTCGGTGAGTGCCCGATCGAGCAGACCATGTCGGTCGTGGGCACCAAATCGGCGATGTTGATCATGCGCGAGGCCTACTACGGCACCACCCGCTTCGACGACTTCGCTCGGCGGGTGGGGATCACCAAGGCCGCCACCTCGGCGAGGCTCGCCGAATTGGTCGACCTCGGGTTACTGACGCGGCGGCCGTATCGTCAGCCGGGGCAGCGCACCCGCGACGAGTACGTGCTCACCGAGGCCGGCACCGATTTCATGCCAGTGGTGTGGGCGATGTTCGAGTGGGGCCAGCGCCACCTGCCGGGCCACAGCCGGTTGCGCCTCATTCACCTGGATTGCGGAGCCGAAGCGTCGGTCGAAATCCGTTGCGCTGCTGGTCATCCAGTGCCACCGAAGGAGCTCGGCGTGCAGCTGGCCAGGCGGAATTCGCGCCGCGACGCTTGAGTCCGCGGCGCGGAGGCTCGGCGCGGTCCGATTCGATCAGACCTTGGAGCCAAGCCCCGCAATCAAATTGATCGTGACCGCCAGGACAACAGCCCCTAGAAGGTAGGACAGCAGCGCATGGCGTAACACCGTCGCCCTGATGGATGTCAATCCGATCTCGGGCCTGACACCTGGTAGGTCATGCCGACGGTGTAGGCGAGATAGGCGAAATCCCGGAAGCGGGGCGGCTCCGGATCGTGGAAGTTGATACCGCCCGGGTCGTCCGAATAGTAGAGCCGCGCGTAGTGCACGGTGAACAGGGTGTGCACCGCGAACCACGACGCCCCGACGGTCAGGATGCCGACAATGGCGGCCTCTATGGCATCGGCGCCGGAACGCGACCCGGCGGCAACCACG
This sequence comes from uncultured Actinomycetota bacterium, assembly GCA_963751315.1. Lineage (GTDB taxonomy): Bacteria > Actinomycetota > Actinomycetes > Mycobacteriales > Mycobacteriaceae > Mycobacterium. The sequence goes on from CAVVUH010000023.1 coordinate 126,621, forward strand.
TAGCCGACCCCAACCAGGCTCGCGATACTTGCCGACAGGACGACCACGTCGGCGACCCACCGCGTCGGGTCCTCCCGCGTCACCCACCTGCAGGTCTGCTCGGCATTCATTTCGCGCAGGATGAACTGCGTCCACGCCACGTACACTCCGGCGGCAACAATCCAACCGGCAAGCCCAAATCGCCAGCCGACCGTGTTGCCCACCACGAGAGCGACGGCGACTCCGAGCGACACGGCGACCAATATCCGAACCGCGACGGTGTCGCGGAACAACTTCACCAGGGAATTCACAATCCCGACCTAACCACCAACCGGCCGTCAGCTCACCATTTGGACACCCGTGCGAGAGAAGCCGCCAGCCCCGCCGATGTAGGCTACTGTAATCTTTACAGTACGATCATGTAGCCGACGCCGGAGAGCAGCTGTGGAAAGTCGAGTTCAGGACGCTGCCGTCAACGCCGCCTTGCCTGCCGGCTTCATCCGTGACCCCTACCCGTACTTCACCCAGAAACGCAGCGAAGGCGGCGTGTTCCACGGGACGGTCGTCGACTACTCCAAAACCCCCGAATCGCTGCGACCTAAGAACTCCTTCGCTGCGATGTCGTTCGACGCGGTAAACACTGCGTTCCGCGACGGCCAGGCTTTCAGTTCGACGTACTACGACAACACAATCGGGCTGTTCATGGGTCCCACCATCTTGGCGATGGAAGGCAAGAAACACCGCGAACACCGCAACCTGGTATCGGCGGCGTTCAAATCCAAGGCGCTCGCGCGCTGGGAACCCGCGATCGTGCGGCCAATCTGCAATCAGCTGATCGACGAGTTGATCGCCGCCGGCGAAGCCGATCTGGTCCGCAATTTCACGTTCGAGTTCCCTACTCGGGTCATCGCCAAGCTCTTGGGCCTGCCAGCCGAGGACCTGCCCACGTTTCGCCGCCGCGCAGTGCAATTAATCAACTACACCGTCAAGTACGAGCGCGCTTTCGAAGCATCGTCGGCGCTGAAAGACTATTTCCTAGACCAGATCGAGCAGCGCAAGGCGAAGCCGACCGAAGATATCATCGGTGATCTGGTCACCGCTGAGATCGGCGGCGAAAAGCTCAGCGACGAAGCCATTTACTCCTTCCTGCGATTGCTGCTGCCCGCCGGGCTGGAAACCACCTACCGGTCATCGGGCAACCTTTTGTTCTTGTTGCTCACCCACCCGGACCAGTTCGATGCGGTGCACGCCAATCACGAGTTGATCCCGCCGGCGATCGAAGAGACGCTGCGCTTCGAAACCCCACTGACCACGGTGCAGCGGTTCGCCACCGAAGACACCGAGCTGGACGGAGTCAAGATTCCCGCACGTTCGGCAGTTGATCTGTGCATCGGCTCGGCCAATCGCGACGAGCATCGATGGGAGCGCGCGGAGGAATTCGACATCTTTCGCAAGCACATGCCGCACATCTCCTTCGCGGCTGGTGAACACACGTGCCTAGGGCTTCACTTGGCCCGCATGGAGACCCGGGTCGCGCTGGAATGCCTGCTGAGTCGGGTGACCAACGTCAAGCTCGTCACCGATGACGACCCGCATATCTACGGCCAGCCTTTCCGCTCGCCGAACGCGCTTCCGGTGACGTTCGACCCCACGTAGCGTCCACGGTTGGAGAGGTTTTCGAACGTCGGAGGAGGCTGAATTGGTCAAGGTGATGGAGGGCTTTCGGGTCCTGGAGCTTGCGCAGTTCACGTTCGTCCCGGCAGCGGGAGCAATCCTCGCCGACTGGGGCGCCGACGTCCTCAAGATCGAGCACCCGCTGCGTGGTGACACCCAACGCGGCTTCCTCAACATGGGTGGCATCCAGGTCAACCCGGATCGGCATCCGCTGATGGAGCATCCCAACCGCGGCAAGCGCAGCGTCGGGATCGACGTTTCCACACCGGGCGGCCAGGAAGTGATCTACGAACTGGCCAAGACCTCCGACGTGTTCCTGACCAACTACATGCCCGCGCAGCGGCAGAAGCACAAGTTCGACGTGGAGCACATTCGCGCGGCGAACCCGAACATTGTCTATGCCCGCGGTTCGGCGTACGGCGACAAGGGTGCCGAGCGCGACGTCGGGGGCTATGACGGGACGGCGTTCTGGACGCGCAGTGGCGTGGGGTACGCGCTGACGCCCGAAGAGTTGGGCGGTGCACTGGGACAGGGCATTCCCGCGTTCGGCGATTCCATCGGCGGCATGTTCATCGCGGGTGGCATCTCGGCGGCGCTGCTGCATCGCGAGCGGACCGGCGAGGCCGTCGAACTTGACGTGTCGTTGCTGAGCACAGCCTGGTGGGCGGCGGGCGCAAGCGTGACGCAGGGCATGGAAACCGGAGAGGTGATGCGTACGCCCATGCCAGGTTCGGCCAACCCGTCGGTGAATCCATTCATGGGCAACTACGAAACCTCCGACGGTGGCACGATCAACCTGTGCATCATCAGCCCGACGGGCTTGATCCGCGACACCTTCGAGCACCTCGGCGTTCCCGAGGCCGCTGACGATCCGCGCTTCGCCGACGTACTGCCGTTGATCCAAAATGCCGACGCGGCAGCCGAACTGATTGCAAAAGCATTCGCCACCAAGCCCTTTGACTACTGGCGAGAGCACCTGAAAACGATGAAGGGTCAGTGGGCGCCGTTCCAGAGCCTCATCGACCTGGCCGACGACGAGCAGGCCATTGCCAACGACATGATCGTCGAGGTCGAACTCGCCAGCGGCGGAGCACCGTTCCGGGTGGTGCGCGGGCCCGTCCAGTTCAACCACGAACCGCTGGTGACAACCCGGGCCCCGCAGGCGTCGGAACACACCGAACTCGTGCTGATGGAGATCGGCATGGACTGGGATCGCATTGCCGAACTCAAGGAATCGGGAGCTATAGCGTGACCGATAGCAAGAACCGCGCCGGCGACGATGCAGAGCAAGAGAGCGATGTGGGGGCACCTCCCGCTTGCGGGGGAGAGGAGCGGCGCTCATGAACGACGTCGCCATCATCGGTGCGGGTCTGCACCCGTTCGGTCGCTTCGAGGGTAAGTCCGCCATGGAGATGGCCGCCGACGCGATCGGGCTGGCGCTGGCCGACGCCGGCGTCGAGTGGAAAGACATCCAATTCGCGGTCGGCGGGAGCTGGACGGTGGCCAACCCGGACGCGATTGTCGGCATGGTGGGTCTCACCGGCATCCCATTCACCGATGTGTTCAACGCCTGCGCGACCGCGGCCAGCGCCACCAAATTGTGCGCCGACAGTATCCGATTGGGCGACTACGACATCGGCATCGCGGTCGGGATGGACAAGCACCCGCGCGGCGCCTTCACCGAAGATCCCGCACTGGTCGGGATGCCGAGCTGGTACGCCGAGAACGGTCAATACCTCACCACCAAGTTCTTCGGGATGAAGGCAAACCGTTACCTCCACAACCACGGCATATCCACCGACACGCTGGCCAAGGTGGCCGCCAAGAACTTTCGCAACGGCGCGTTGAACCCCAACGCCTTTCGCCGCAAAGCGATCTCCGAAGAGGCCATTCTGGCGTCGCCGGTGCTGAATTACCCACTGACCCAGTACATGTTCTGCGCTCCCGACGAAGGCGCCTCGGCGGTCGTGATGTGCCGCGCCGACATCGCGCACCGGTTCAGCAAGAAACCCGTGTATGTCCGCGCGGTCGAAATCCGCACCCGCCGCTACGGCGCTTACGAGGTGAACACGACGTATGCACCCGTCGAGGAGGACGTGTCGCCGACCGTCTACGCCGCGAAAGCCGCGTTCGAGAAAGCGGGTGTGGCACCGTCGGACGTCGACGTTATCCAACTCCAGGACACCGACGCGGGCGCGGAGCTGATCCACATGGCCGAGGCGGGGTTCTGCGCCGACGGCGAACAAGAGAAGCTGCTGGCTGACGGCGCCACAGAGATCATCGGCGCGATGCCGGTCAACACCGACGGCGGATTGATTGCCAACGGCGAACCGATCGGCGCATCGGGACTGCGTCAGATGCACGAGTTGGTGCGCCAACTGCGCGGCGAGGCCGGCGACCGCCAAGTCCCCGGAACTCCGCGGGTCGGCTTTGCCCAGGTGTACGGTGCGCCCGGCACGGCAGCGGCGACCATCCTGACGACCTGATATTCCGGCCGAGCAGTCCCCCGCAAGCGGGAGGTGCCCCCAGCAAAAGCCCCTGACACGCCGAGCTTTTAAGAGCTTTTGCGTCTGCTCGTCCTAATGAGCTTTCACCGGCGCCGAGTAATTCGGCTTGCCCAGGCCGAGCACGTATTGCGCGATCATGTTGCGGAACACTTCGAGGGTGCCGCCGTAGATCCCGACCAGCGGCGCGAAGCGGTACACGTACTCCGACGCGCCGTCGTCGGCCGCGCCGTCGGTGCCGTTCGGCAGCGTCGACGCCGCGCCGAGGATGTCCATCAGGTCCGGTGAGATGTCGCGCATCGTCTGTGCCAGCGCTACCCGGCCGAAGATGCTCGGCGCGCTGAACGCCGCCTCCACCCGTGCGGCGCTGCGACCCAGCCGGTATGCCACGGCCTGGTCGTCGATGAGCCTGCGCCCGTTCGGATCCCGCTCCGCAACCTTGCCGGCGGCCTTGTCCAAGGCATCGGCCATGAAGCCGGCCTGGTGCATCATGATCGACACGTCCTGCAACCCATCCCGCGCCGCGGCAACTGCGCCGTGCTCGGTGTTGAGCGGCTCTCGCAGCACCGTCCAGCCCGCGTTGACCTCGCCGAGCCGGTACTTGTCGTCGACGCGTACATCGCTGTAATAGACGACATTGGTGCGATCGCCATCGATGGTGCGCATGCCCTGGATCTCGATGCCTGGGGAATCGAGCGGCACCAGAAACATGGTCAGGCTCTTGTGCTTTGGCGCCTCTGGATCGGTGTTGGTGATCAGAAAGACGTACTGACACTTGTGCGCGCCGGTAGTGAACATCTTCGAGCCGTTGATGATCCAGCCGTCCCCGTCGCGCACCGCGCGCGTCTTGCAGGTGGCGATATCGGAACCGCCTTCGGGTTCGGTGTAGCCCAAGCACAGCCGGACGTGTCCGCTGAAAACCTTCGGCAGCACCTCATCCCGCACTTCCGGTGACCCGAACTTGGCCACCGAACGCGCCACCATCGCGGTGGTCCCCCAGGTCACCCAGGGCACACGCGCCCGACGCTTCTCCAATTCCCAAATGCGGCGGCGTACCCGAGGGAATCCGCCTTCGGCATGCGGCTTCCATTCGCGTTCGAGATAGCCCGCGTCTCCCAGTGCTAAATGCACACCTTCGTCAAAGTTGTCGCCGGTTTCCCGGTCTCGACGTTTGACGTCGTCCGTTACATGAGTTCTCAAGAACTGGCGGGCCTCGTCGAGAAAGGCCTGATCGTCGTCGGAAAGAGTGACTCGTGAGAAATCCACCTATGCATCCTTCCCTGAACGGCTTTCGCGTTCGGCGACGATCTCGGCGATGTATTTGGCGCTGGCACCGGGGTCTCCCCCGGCCAGTGCCCAACCACGGGCGCGCACCAGATATGCCGTCGCGGCCGCCTCCGCCGAAACGCCAAGACCACCTTGCACATGCACCGCCATGGTCGCGGCCTTCGCCGCTTCCTCGGCCATGAACACAAACGCCGCCGGTGCCAACTCCGGGCGCTCGTCGGGCTCGTTGTCCAAAAACCACGCAGCGCGCCGCGCCAGATTGCGGCCGCCCTGCACGGTGATCGCAATGTTGGCAAGCGGATGGGAGATGCCCTGCAGCGTCGAGATCGGCACGCCCAGCGTGTAGCGGGTCTTGGCGAACTCCGCCGCGATGGTCATGGTCTCTTCCACCAGGCCCGTCAATGCCGCAGCGGTCAGCACCCGCCATTCATCCAGTGCCCGTTGGTAGTGCGCCAAGGCGTCGGATCCGCTGGCAAGCACGACGCTGGTGTCGGCGGCTGCCGGATCGACCCACGCCATTGGCAGTCGGCCGATGTTGTCCACCTTGGTCGGGCGAGTATCGAACGTCAGCCGCACCACGTCCTGGCCATCACGAACGATGATCTGGTCGGCGATCGATCCGGTCGGGATCAGCCGAACCCCGCTGACGCTGTCGTGTTGCGGGTCAAACGCAGCGAGCTGCTTGCCGTTCACGACGTCGGATTCCGCCGAGCCGAGCCTGGCCAGCAACCGGGCCGCGCAAACATGGTCGATCCACGGCACCGGTGCCAGCGAGCGCCCGGTCTCCTCAGCCACCAACGTCAGGTCGACCAGCGTCGCACCGTCTCCCCCGACGGTGTCGGGCAACGCCATCGTCGTCGCACCCATCGTGCACAGCCGCTCCCATAGGCTCTTGTCGAACCCGGATTCCTCTGCGGCACGAACGGTCTCGATCGGGCAGTGTGTCTTGAAGAAGTCTCGGTATGCAGCCTGCAATGCCTGGTGATCTTCGGTCAGGCTGTAGTCAAGCCTGCGCAATTCGTAGCGGTCCATCGTCAGTGCTCCTCCTGACCCTGAAAGAAGAATTCGTGCGCGTTGTTGTAGAGGTAGTTCTCGAGGACGTCGGCGGGCAGGTCCAGAGATTGAGCTTCGGGGACGACGCGGCGCATTTTCAGCACCGGCCAGTCGGAGGCGAAGATCACCTTGTTGCTTCCGCGGGTCCGCATGTAGTGCAGCAGGCTTCCCGGCAGCCGCTTGGGCGACCAGGCTGACGTCATCAAGCGCAGATTGGAGTATTTGATCAACAATCGGATCGCGATGTCCCACCAGGGATCCGCGCCGTGAATCATGCAGAGCTTGAGCTCAGGGAATCGCACGCAGACCCGGTCGAGGTGAATGGGGTTCTGCACCTCTCCGGGGATGGGAGGTCCGGGAATACCGGTGTTGATGCACAGCGGTAGCTCGAGCTCGGCGCATTTGGTGTAGAGCGGATAGTAGACGGCGTCACTGGGCGGGTACTGGCCATCTCCCCAGAAGCTGGGCCCCACAACGGCATACGCGACCGGAAGCTCGTTGACGACAGCACTGAGCTCCCGCAGCGACGGGATCGGCCGCAGTAGGTTGACACCACCCATCGCGAGCGCGAACCGATCCGGCTGGGCTTCGACGAATTTGCGCGCTGTTACCGACGGCTTCGCGAGGTTATCCATCAGCACGGCCTTACGCACACCGTGCTCGTCCATCTCGTCGAGCAACTCCGCCAGGTCGACCGGCGCGAACATCGACTCCGGTCCCTTGAAGTAGTCATCGCGCACCTTCAGCATCCACGTGGGCTGCTTCTCGGTCTCACCGAAGTGCACATTGACCAAGCAATCGATGACTGGGCTTGCGTTCATGTCGACATCGGTGCCTTTTCTGTCGCTTGAGTTTTCGCCCACCGGTAATCGGCCTTGCCATTGCCCAGGCGATGGACGTGTTCGACGAAGATGTACTCCTTGGGCGCCTTGAACCGTGCCAGCTGCGATGTGCAATGCGCATGCAGCGGCTCACGTGCCGCAACGGTTCCGTCGCGCAGTTCGACGAGCGCGACAAGTTCCTCACCCCAGCGATCGCTCGGGCGGCCCACCACTAATGCATCCGCGACCGAGGGGTGCGCGCGCAGTACTTCCTCGACCTCCTCGACGAACACCTTTTCCCCGCCGGTGTTGACGACCAGCGAATCGCGGCCGTACAGCCGCAAAGTGCCGTCCTCCTCGAGACTGGCGCGGTCACCGGAGATCACCACCCGCTTACCGTCGACCTCGGGAAAGGTCTTACGGGTGGCGTCGGGATCATCGAAGTAGCCCAGCGGGATCCGTCCTTCTCTGGCAGCCCAACCGATTTCGTGCTCCCCGGGCCGAAGAAAGTGGCTGTAGTCCTCGGACAGGACCAGTCCGCCCTCGCGCAGCGTGAAGGTGTCGGTGCGGGTGTCACCCCTGCTGTGCCCGAATCCCATGTTCCCGGTTTCCGACGAGCCGTATCCGTTGATCAACGTCATCTGCGGCAGCAATTCCAGCAGCGCGTGCTGGTATATCAGATTCGTTGCGGCGCCGCCGGTTCCGATTGCGTTGAGCGACGACAAGTCGTACTGACCGCGCCGCAGCTCGTCCACCAGCGGCGCGGCGTAGGCGTCCCCGACCATCGTCATCATGCCTACCCGCTCGCGTTCGGCCGTCGCCCATACCAACGCCGGATCGAGCTTGCGGCTGGTGTCGTACAGCACCACGGTCGTACCGGCCATGATTGCCGCGAACGCCGTCCACATGCCGGCGGCGTGCATCAGCGGTGACACCGCGAACCACGGCGGTGCGGCGGCTGGGCGCACCTTGTCGTGGATCTCCTGCGCGGACGCATGGTCGGCGCCGAGCATCGACGACACGTAGATGTCGGACTGGCGCCACAGCACACCCTTGGGCCGACCGGTGGTCCCGCCGGTACAGATCATCAGCAGGTCATCCGGCGACGCGGTGACGTCGCGGTCGCTGTTCCCTTGCACCAGCGCCTCGTCCAACGACACTGCCCCGGGCAGTTCCGCTACGCCACTTCCGTCGTCGACCGACAGCAACACGTCAGCGCTGTCGGGCGGAAACACATCGGCGAATTTCGCACCCAGCGACTTGTGGTAGATGACGGCGCGCGGGCGCACGTCGTCGAGCAGTTCCTGTACCTCGCGCGGCGTGTAGTTGTAGTTGATGTTCACCGGAACGGTGCGGGCCTTCAGGCAACCGATCACCATGTCGGTGTAGAGGTCGTTGTGCATGACAAGCGCAACACGGTCCTGTCCGCATTCCCAGTTCTGCAGACCGGCCCGTTCTCGGTGAGCACCGAATCCCCTGCCGGCCAAGAAGTTAGCCAGTTGGCGGGTGCGATCGGCCGTTTCGGCGAAGGTGCTGCGACGATCGCCGCAGACGGTGATCGTCCGGTCCGGGATGACCTCGGCGATCGCGTCGAGGACCGCCCCTATGGTCCACTCGCTCATGGGCTTGCGCGGCCTTGAACGTTCAAGCGGCCGATCCAACCTTGACGTCCAGCAAATCCAATGCGTTGTCGCGCATCACCCTTCGGATGTCAGCGTCACTGAATCCGACCAACTCCCCGGTGAACGACACCGGATCCTCCAAGCCTTCGCCGTGCGGCCAGTCCGATCCGAACAGAATCTTGTCGACGCCGATCATTGACGCCAACTCCGGCAAGTCATCCTCGTAGTAGGGCGCGATCCAGACGTTGTTACGCAGCTGCTCGACCGGATCCTCAGGGAACAGGCTGGGGTGATTGTTGGCCACCTTCTTGAGGCGTTTGATCAGCCGGTGCACGAAGTATGAACCGTTCTCGATGCTGACCGCCTTCAATCGCGGGTGGCGGGTGAACACCCCATGGACGATCATCGAGGCCATCGTGTCGTGAATCGCGCGGTCGTCGACGAGTACCTGGTCCAACGGATTTGAACCGCCGAACCCCTCGAACGTCGACTTGCCGCCCCACATGGCGGCCACCTGCAGGTAGCCGCTGTCGCTCAAGTGGAAGCCAACCGGAACACCCGCCTCCGCCAACGCGGCCCATACCGGATCATGCACGGGGTCGCCCAACGACCGTGGCCTGACCACGCCGGGCACCGGCGCGGGCCGGACCAGGATCAGCTTCGCACCGCGCCCTAACACGAATTCCACCTCGTCGAGCGCCTTGGCGGGATCGGCCAGCGAAATGATCGGCGCGGCGATGATCCGATGGTCGGGCCGGTCGAAGCCCCAGTCCTCGTCCAGCCACAGGTTGAACGCATGCAGTGACGCCATCGTCGCGTCGACATCGTGCTTGAGCGCTTCCTCGACGCCACACGCGAACGTCGGCAAGATGAACACCGTTTCAATGCCTTGGGTATCCATCACCGTGATGCGGGCGTCGCGGTTCTGGTATTCGGGGTGCGCCTCGAGCCGGTCGACCTTCATCAGCGACGCCGGGTCGACGCCTGCCGGAATCTCGCCGCGGAACAGCAAATCCAGGCACCCGGGCACGATGATCGGGTCGAACGTCGGGTTGGGGATGAAGCGATTCACCCGGTCCCCGATGACCGCTTGGGTGTGCTTACCGTCGCTGAAGATCTGCACGCCACGTCGGCGGAACTTCTTGTCCAGATGCCGGGTGAAGGCGTCCAGCGGTTCGTAGTAGTGATTGTCGACGTCGATCGCCTTATAGCCCAAGTTCGCCATGATCATCCTTTCCGGGACCGCAAGAGTAATTCGTGGCCATTGTCGACGCGCTCAGCCCGGGAAAGCTCGGCGCTCGCTTGTCGAGGAAGCTGGTAATCCCTTCGATGACATCGGGACGTTGCAGCGACTCGTGCAGCAAGGCTTCGGCCCGCGAACTCGCTTGCACCACCTCACGCATGGCATCGCCGTAGCTCTGACGTTTGATGACGGCCATCGATGCCGGCGAGCAGTTCTGGGCGATGTCTTCGGCGTATTCCATCGCGCGTTTCATCAGCTGTCCGGGCGGGACCACTTCCTTGATCAGCCCCAGCTCTGCCGCCTCGTCGGCAAGGAAGGTTCGGCCGCTCAACAACAGGTCGAGTGCGATGCCCCAGCCGGTCAGCCGCGGAAGTATCCATGAGACGCCGTATTCGGCGATCAGGCCGCGCCGCGCAAACGACGCCGCGAACTTGGCTCCGGCGGCGGCGAACCGCACGTCGCACATCAGCGCCTGGGTCAGGCCGATGCCGACACAGGATCCGTTGATGGCCGCGACGACCGGTTTGCACAGCGTCGTCAAATAGTACGGTTGCCGTTCCCCGACGAGGCTTGCCAACTTGCCTTCGTCGGTCTTCTCAATCGACTGAGCTACGCTTCCCATCGAACCGAGCTGAGCGCCGGCGCAGAACGCCTTACCGCGACCGGTCAGCACGATGACCCGAACGGCCGGGTCCTCTTCGGCCCGGTCCAATCCCGCGTAAAACGCGGTCGCGATGTCACCGCCCCAGGTGTTGAGACGATCCGGTCGGTTCAACGTCAAGACAGCGACACCACTCGCGGTCACCTCATAAATCACCGCCTCGTCTTGGGTGGAGTGGGCGACGACGTCGTCGGCGGTGTTCATCTGCGCCACTCTCCCCTGATCTCAGGCAGCAACTTCGGCGAAGCTTGTATCCATACTGTATACCTATCGGTACTGCATTCCGCAACTGCCGTCGCCCACCGCGCGATGGGGCGCGAGCAGCCAAAATTCACTGCCCGACATGTGATGTCAACGCCGTTCGCGCCGACGGCGAGGCATCCACGAGCCCGAGGCGCCGATAGGCGTTTTCGATCTGAGCCTTGGCCTCGGACGGCAACTTGGCCTGCGGCGGCCGGGAATGCGGATAGCCGCCGATCGGCAGGCCGAGTACCGACGCGGCGTATTTGAACGCGCCACCCCAATGCGTGAAGTAATCGGCCCGACCGGGATAGCAGGTGAACCACGATCCGAGGTCGATTTCGAGTTGGTCGAGACCCGATTCGCGACCGTAGTCCATCGCCTCGATGAGCTTGTCGTTGCACACCAAGTCCCAATACTCGGAGAGCAGCGGCCGCTGGGGGGTCTCGAACAAGTACCCGGCGGTGCCCAATTGGGCCGGGCAGACGATCCCGTCGCGCAGCCATCCGGCCCGGTACACGGTCTTTTCGCACTCCCAGATCACCAGGCCGGGCGCCAACTCGTGCAACAGACGGCTGTTCGCCGGACGGAACGCGCCCTCCTTCGTAGCACAGACCGCGGGGACCTCGTCGTAGATGCGCGCGCCTTCGGCCGCCGTCAGTACGTATCCCGAAGAAGGCGAATTGAACATGCCCAGAGCAATATCCGTGCGCTGACCGATGTATTTGAAGAACCGCAGCACGCCTTCGCCGCCGTGCGCCTCCATCATCGGCGTCTGGATATAGGCGATGTCGGCGCCGGCGCGCTGAGCGTGCAGGGTCAGATCCAGGCAGTCCTTGGCCGACATGGCGGCTGTGCAGGCCTGCACCACGATGTCCGGGTTGGCGGCTCTAGCTTCCTCGATCGCCACCTCCAGCAGGCGCTTTCGTTCGTCGAACGTCAATGACCAGAACTCCGCGATGCCGCTGGTGCACCACAACATCGGGTGCCCGAGATCGCTGACGCAGTAACGAACCAGCGTCCGATATGCGTCCCAGTCGATGTCGTCACCGTCGGTGCCGCAGAACGGTGTGTACAGAGAATCGCCGATTCCCCGTAAAACGCTGCGCGCCCAAGGACGTGCCTCGCTCGCCGTGGCCATCATCGACTCCTTCCCAGTCGGCGACGGTCAGGTGAAGTCCGAACCGCCGTCGACGTTGATGTTCGCTCCGGTCATGTATGAGTTGCGACGCGACGCCAAAAACGCCACAACTGAACCCATTTCGTCTGGCAGCCCGGCTCGTGGCAGGTGGGCCGGATGCCCGAAGTGCTTGGCGATGGCGTCCATCAGCTGGTAGGGGTCATCACCGTCGACCCCGACCGACTTGGCCCAGCCGACCAGCGACTCGGACGCGATGCTGCCCGGGGAGACCACGTTGACCAGGATCTCGTCCTTGGCCAGCAACAGCGACAAGTTTTTCGAGATACTCGTCAGCGCCGCTTTGGCCGCGGTGTACGCCGGTAGTATGACGCTTTGACGCTGGGTGGAGTGCGCCGAAAAGTTGACGATCCGCGCCCACGCCGCCTTCCGAAGTAGCGGAAGAGCCGAACGCACGCAGCGCACCATGCCCATCACGCCGTCATCGAAAGCCTGGCCCCACTGCTCGTCGGCGAGGTCTTCGAAGCTGCCGACCGCGCCTGGCCCGACCGCGTTGATGAGCACATTGAGTTCGCCATTCCATCGGTCACCGAGCTCGGCAAATACAGCGTTGACTTGATCGGCATCGCCGATATCGGCTACCAGCCCGACGGCATCGGGGCTGCCGCGATCAGTCAAGTCTGCGGCCGCGCGATCCAGGTCAGCCCGGGACCGGGCGACGATCGCGACGCGGGCGCCGTCGTCCGCTAGGCAGCGCGCGGCGGCCAGCCCCATGCCGCGGCCACCGCCAACGACGACTGCGGTGGCGTTTGACAGCCCTAAATCCATGGCAAATGCCCGGTTATCTTTCGCTTGCCGCCATGCGTATCAAAAAGTTTACGATAGGTATTACAGTAGCAGACGGGGACGGCGACACGGCTGCGTTACCGCAGATCACCGGGCAACTGACGGTAGATTCGACGCAGGCGGCCGCGAGGCCGGAACGGCATGCGCAGCATGGATCTCGATGGAGGTGCCCGCAGTGGCCAAGCAAGCAACCGCCGAGAAGCGTCAGCGACGCGAACGCGGGTCCATCAATCCCGATGACATCATCAGCGGCGCGTTCGAGCTCGCAGAGCAGGTGTCGATCGACAACCTGAGCATGCCGCTGCTCGGTAAGCATCTCGGCGTGGGGGTCACCAGCATTTACTGGTACTTCCGTAAGAAGGACGATCTGCTCAACGCGATGACCGACCGCGCCTTGCGCAAGTATGTGTTCGCCACTCCGTACGTCGAAGCCAAAGACTGGCGCGAGACACTCCGCAATCACGCTCGCTCGATGCGGAAAACCTTCATGGGCAACCCGATACTGTGCGACCTGATTTTGATCAGGTCGGCGCTTAGCCCCAGAGCGGCCCGCCTCGGAGTTCAGGAGATCGAGAACGCCATCGCCGGTCTGGTCGAGGCGGGACTGTCGCCGGAGGAAGCCTTCGACACCTACTCCGCGGTGTCGGTTCACGTGCGAGGTTCGGTGGTACTACATCGGCTCCAGGAGAAGAACCAGGCGACGGAGAACGGGGCACGCACAATCGAGGACGCGATGGTCATCGATCCCGAGACCACGCCCCTGCTGGCCCAAATGACCAGTAAGGGCCACCACATCGGCGCCCCCGACGACAACAACTTCGAATACGGCTTGGACTGTATCCTCGACCACGCCAGTCAGCTGATTGAGCGGGGGTCGAAATCGACTGCTCGTCAACGCAAGTCGACCAAGTCGAGTCCCTCCGGTGGACGGGCCAAGGCAGCGCGCTAGCGGCAGCGAAAACCGTTAAGGCGACTCGGGTTCAGGCACGTTGAAATGCTCGTCCCGAAGCCGGAACGCCTCTTTGGTGCCGTGCTGCGCTCGCGTCTTGACGAAGTTGAACTCCCCCGGCGCGAATTGCAGGTTGGTTCCGAACGCGTGGAACAGATAGCTGGCCACTTCTTCACCCTGGTAGGCCTGGCTCTGCTCGACAAGGCGAAAAGCCTCTTTGGCGATCACGACGCCGTCGGCCGGCATTTTCGCGGCCTTCTCCGCCCAGTACCTGGCCCGGGCCGCAACCAGGCCGGGATCGCAAGTGTCGGTGAAGATTCCCAGGTGCTCGATTTCACCGGCCTCGATGATGTCGCCGGTCAGCAAAAGGCGCCGCGCCAGCACCGGCCCCAAGCGATGGAAGAACATGTGCAGGCTGCCCAGCGCGGGCCCGAGAAAGCGGGTGGCGGGCATGCCGATCTTCGCGTTGCGTGCGATCACCGAGATGTCGGTCATCAACGCGATCTCGAACCCGCCGCCGAGCGCGTAGCCACTGATCTCTCCTACGGTGACCTTCGGGAAGCCCATGAGGTTGTGGTAGAAGCCGAACGACTTACGGTCCACCGTGAGCCGGCGACGTTGACTGGGACGGCTTTTGACTTCTTGGGCGCCTTGCTCGCCGTACCAGCCGTAGGCGTTGTTCATGTCCGCCCCGGTGCTGAAAACCCCATCCGCTCCACGCAGCAGCACCACGGTGAGATCGTCGTCTTCGGCTACCCGGTCCAGGCAGCGGGCGAGGGCGTCACGCATGGCGGCGTCGTAGGAGTTGCGCTGTTTGGGGTTGTTCAACGTGATCGTGGCGATTCGTTTTTCGGGTTCGACTTCGAACAGCACCCGATCATCTGAAGCGTCCGAAACCGTCATGCGCCGGACTCCTTCCTGCTCTGGGCGTACGCCCCCTCGCCGCTGCGCGGCTGAGGGTACCCCCACCCGCTTGCGGGGGAAGGTCGGCCGTTGTGTCGGAATCGCAAGTCCAGTCGCGAACCGATATCCGACATCAGCTTCGCCTCAATGGTTTTGTCAGGGCCGAAGCCAAGCGTCTTGCGGCGAGCCGCGGCCAGGTGATCCTGCGCCAGCCGGACCGCCCTGGCCGGATTGCCATCGCGGATAGCGTCGAGCAGGCGCTGATGGTCACGCAGCGCGGCTCGCCTGGTCTTGACCACCATCGGCGCCGGTTCGCCGTCGTCATCCCACACCGACGACTCGTGCGCAGACCAGATCAGCTCCAGCGAGCCGATCAGCAGGATCATCGGCTCGTTGCCGCATCGGGACACCAGCGTTTCATGAAATCGGCGGGCATTCGTCACATACTGTGAGACGTCGTCGAATTGCGCTGTCTGAAAATCGATTTCACGCTGCAGATAGGGCACCACTTCGGTCATCCGGTCGTCGCCGGCGGCGCACATCCCCGCGCAGATCGGCTCGAGATGCATCAGCGCCTCGCTGACGTCCACCGGTGTCGCGGACCTGGCCTGCAGAACCATGCTGATCATGTGCGCGGTCCGCTCGGCCGTCGGCCGGTGGATGACCGCTCCACCGACATTGCCGCGACGCACCGATATCAGCCCGTCGGTCTCCAGGATGTGGATTGCCTCTCGCAACGCGGGTGGGCTCACGCCGAATTCATCGAAAAGGCTTTCCTGAGAGGGCAACACATCGCCTTCCTTCAGGCGGCCGGACAGGATGTCGTCCCGCAACTTCGAGGCGACGATTTCCGCGACGCGGGGTTGACGAAAACGCTGCGAAGCCATGTCAGGTCTGCTCGGCTCGTCGCTTGCCGAATCGAAACCCGGTCAACTTGTCCGGCGTCTGCGCCAGTGTGTTGACCTCACCGATGCATAGCACCTCGTCGTCGAGCAGCAACCGGGCCGTCGATGTGATCCCGCTTTCCACCTCGGAGCGGGCAATGTCGAAACGCAGGTCGGTCAGTACGGGCGTGGGACGGCGGAAAGTGACCTTGAGCGAACGGGTCTTGCCGGAAAGTCCCGCAAGGCAGTTCTGGTGCTGCATGACGCAGTCGAAAAACACCGCGAGGAAGCCGCCGTGAACCAATCCCGGCGGGCCTTCGTAGACCAGCGGAAAGGCGACGCGGCCGGACGCGGTCTCGGCGTCGAAGTGGTCGAAATGGTATTCCGGAAAGCAAGGGTTGAACGCACCGATGTCGGTCGCGTGGTCGAGATAGATGCGCCGGCTGCCATCGTCGTCGGAACCGATTCGAGGGGCGCTGTCCGGCGGAACCGCCGCGCTCAGCTCGCGCTCCCAATCGCTGATCTGCGTCAGCATCGCGTCCACCGTCGGGTGGGCATGTTCCAGGGACAGCAGCAGCGAGCTGAGTCGGCGGATGGCGCCTGCGGCGGCGACGGTCTGGGCGAGTGGCGCTTCGCCGAATCGCGACCTGGGTCGCGCCGGAACAGCCCCGGTTTGTTGTTCGCCCATAGGCCCTCTTCCCCATGCAGCTGTTCCGTCGCCGGGCTTTCCTTGCTAAGTTATACAGCGCAGCAATTGTATAGCCTACTGTAGGGGTAACCATATCGGCGCGAAAGGGCGGGTTCGACGGTGAGTCATGACCTGGACTCCACAGCCGACGACGGCTCGCTCACCATGAGCCGTGACGGCGCGGTGCTGCGGCTCACGCTCGATCGGCCCTCGCAGCGCAATGCGTTGAGTCATAACATGATCGAGACCTTCGTCGCCGCGCTGACCGGCGCCGCCACCGATGACACGCTGCGGGCCATCCATATCCAGGGCGCCGGCGATCACTTCTGTGCGGGCGCCGACTGGGTTGCCACCAACAGCGACGGCGACTCGCGGCCCCGCACCGGCGATCTCGTTCGCCGCATTCCGCACGCCGCCCATCGCGTGATCGAACTGGTGCACACCATCCACTTGCCGGTCGTCTGCAGCGTCCGGGGATTCGCCATCGGCCTCGGGTGCAACCTGGCACTGGCCGCCGACTTCACTGTGGCAGCGACCGACGCGGTGTTCTGGGAGCCATTTGTCGCCCGCGGTTTCAGCCCGGACTCCGGTGCAACCTGGCTAGTCCCCCGGCTGATCGGGCTGGCCCGTGCAAAGCAGATGCTGCTGCTCGGCGACAAAGTCAGCGCAACAGATGCCGCGGACTGGGGTTTGATCCACCGAGCCGTCAGCCCGACAGAGCTCGACGACGCCAGCGAGGAACTGCTGGGACGATTGGCCGCCGGGCCCACGGTGGCGCTCGGCCTGACCAAGCAAGCCCTCCATTACGGCCAGCATGCGACGCTGAGCCAGTCGATGACGCAAGAGCTCTTCGACCTTGAACTCTCCTGTCGAACCAAGGATTTCAAAGAGGGCCTGGCCGCATTCCATGAACGACGCCCGCCGCAGTTCCATGGCCGATGACACTCAACAACAAGGAACGCTGATGTCTGCAAGGTCTGCACGGTCATACGACACCATCAAGTACGAAGTCGACGGACACAAGGCCACGATCACCTTGAATCGGCCTGACGCCCTCAACGCACTCAGCCCGCACATGGTCACCGAGCTGCGCAGCGCATACAGCGAGGCCGAAAACGACGATGCGGTATGGATTCTCATCGTCACCGGCACCGGCCGGGCGTTCTGTACCGGCGCTGATGTCAAGGCGATTCCGGGTGACGGGAAGGTGATCAACGAGCGGCCCTATCTGTCCACTTACGAACAGTGGGAGGCACCACAAGAAGGCACTCCGCCCTTTCGCACGATGGCCAAACCGGTGCTCGCCGCGATCAACGGGATCTGTTGTGGCGCGGGACTCGATTGGGTCACCACTGGCGACATCGTCATCGCGTCCGACACGGCGACGTTCTTCGACCCGCACGTCAGCATCGGCCTGGTGGCCGCACGTGAGGTGGTCCGGGTGGCCCGAGTGCTACCGCGCTCGATTGCGCTGCGCATGGCTTTGATGGGCAAGCATGAGCGGATGAGCGCCCAGCGGGCATACGAGCTCGGCTTGATCAGCGAGATCGTCGAGCACGACGGTCTGCTGGAACGCGCCCACGAGATCGCCGACATCGTCAACTCCAATGCGCCCCTTGCCGTCCGGGGTACCCGGCTGGCCATTCTCAAGGGCCTCGACCTACCGCTGCACGAAGCCGAGATGCTGGCCGAAGCATTCCGCGAACGCAACCTGCACACCGAGGATTCCCTCGAGGGGCCCAAGGCGTTCGTCGAAAAGCGACCACCGGAATGGCAGTGCCGATGAGCTTCCAGACGATCCAGCTCGAGGTGGACGGCGCCGACCGGGTCGCCACTATCACCTTGAACCGGCCCGACCAGCTCAACGCTTTCAACCGGACGATGTGTGACGAGATGACCCGGGCTTGGCGGATCGTCAAGTCGGACGATTCGGTCAATGCCGTGGTGCTGCGCGCTGCCGGTAGCCGAGCGTTCAGTGCCGGACTCGACATCAAGACACCTTACGGTCAGCCCGAGAACATTTGGAATCACGAGGATCCCGGCGAAGCACTCAGCCCGAAGTGGCAGAAGATGTGGAAACCGGTGGTATGCGCGGTGCAAGGTATCTGCACCGCGGGCGCGTTCTACTTCATCAACGAGTCCGATGTGGTCATCTGCTCGACCGACGCCACGTTCTTCGACTCCCACGTGTCGGCGGGGCTGGTCTGCGCGTTGGAGCCGATCGGGCTGATGCGCAAAGTCGGCCTGGGCGAAACGTTGCGGATAGCCCTGATGGGTAATGACGAACGGGTCGGTGCCGACACCGCCCTTCGGATCGGGTTGGTGTCGGAAGTGGTCTCCCCCGAACGGTTGTGGAGCCGGGCGCATGAGATCGCCGCGACGATTGCAGCCAAGCCGCCGTCGGCCACCCAGGGCACGGTCAAGGCGATCTGGGAATCACTGGACAAGCCCTACCGGGCGGCACTGGATCAGGGCCTGATCTACACCCGGCTGGGAAATCCGATCGGGACCGCCGAGCTGGCGGCGCGCGGCTCAGATCCCAGCGGTCCGAGTGGTCCCGTGCCGGGTCCGAGGATCCGGTGACAGCGCATCCGCTCAGTCGGCGCATCGCCGACGTTCTGGGCTTGGAGCCCAATGCGTCGGCTCTGGAGTATGAGGGCCGATGGGTGTCATGGGGCGAGCTGGGCGCGCTGGCCGACCGGATCTGTTCACTCGTTGGTGATGGCAACCAACACCGGCAGATCGGGATCCTACTGCGGAATCGTCCGGTGCAAGTGGCCGCCCTGCTCGGCGTGCTGCAGTCCGGAGCGACAGTCGTCGTCATCAACCCGGCTCGCGGCGATGAGCGCACCCAAGCCGACGTCAACCAGCTGAGACTCCCGTTGATCGTCGGCGAGCCCGGCGACCTGGCGACGCTGGACAGGCCGTCCGCCACGGCAGTGATGTCAATCTCGGACCTTACCGCCGCGCCGAAAGTTGTTGCGGGCGACGAGGCTTGCACCGGCAACGATGTGCGGTCCGGCGTCGCGGTGCGGATGCTGACCAGTGGAACGACCGGACCACCCAAACGCGTGGACCTCACTTACGACATGCTGGCGCACAGCGTGATGGGTCCGGAGGATGACCGGTCGGCGGCGCCGACGGAGCTGCGTCGTGGTGTCGCGATCGTCAACTCGCCGCTGGTTCATATCGGCGGGGTGTTCCGGGTACTGCAATGTGTCGCCGAGGGGCGACCGTTTGTGCTGCTGGAGCGATTCGAGCTCAGCCGCTGGATCGAGGCGGTGCGCAGGTATCGACCACGCACGGTATCGCTGGTGCCGGCCGCGCTGCGCATGGTGTTGCATTCCGACCTGGGCCGGGAGGATCTGGCGAGTATCCGTGCCGTGACTTCGGGTACCGCGCCGCTGTCCGCTGGAGACGCCGACGCGTTCACCGAAAAATATGGAATTCCGGTCCTGACTTCCTATGCGGCAACCGAATTCGGCGGCGGCGTCGCAGGCTGGACGTTGCCCGACCACCAGAAGTATTGGCAGGCTAAGCGCGGCAGCGTCGGGCGCGCCAACCCCGGGGCCCAATTGCGGGTGGTCGGCGACGACGGCACCCCGCTCGAGCCCGACCAGGTCGGGTTGCTCGAGGTCAAGCCCGGACAGCTGGGACCCTCCGGGCAGTGGATGCGCACCACCGACATGGCACGCATCGATGCCGACGGCTTCTTGTGGATCATCGGCCGAGCCGATCAGGCGATCATCCGCGGCGGCTTCAAAGTGATGCCCGATGACGTACGCACGGCGCTGGAGAGCCATCCCGCGGTCGCAGGTGCTGCGGTGGTCGGGCGGCACGACGAACGCCTCGGGGAGACGCCGGTCGCGATGGTGGAACTGCGAGAGCCGGCATCCGTGGACGTCGGTCGACTCGCCGACTTTCTGCGGACGCGGTTGGCGCGCTACGAGATTCCCACCGACATCGTCGTGGTCGACCGACTCCCGAGAACACCGTCAGGCAAACCGGACCTGAGCGCGGTCCGGCGCTTCTTCAGCGATGCCGTCTCCGCGGCGAAGGGCGACCATGCCGAGTGAATCGCCAACGGTCGGCGAAATCCTGCGGCAGCAAGCCCGCAGCAGAGGTGATCATCCGCTGCTGATTTGCGACACCGAACGCATCAGTTACGCCGAAGCCGACCGTCGCTCCGCACAATTGGCGCGTGGGCTCGTCGCGCTCGGCGCCGGTAAGAGCAGCCATGTCGGATTGCTTTACCCCAACGGCGTGGCATTTGTCGTCGGCATGCTGGCGGCCGCGCGAGTCGGCGCCGTCGTTGTCCCGTTTTCCACGTTCGCGACCACGCCAGAGCTACGCGACCAGCTGGTCAACAGCGATACCGAGATTCTCCTTGCCGCGCCGTTCTACCGCTCTCACGATTACGTGCAGCAGCTCACCGACGTGCTGTCCGGTTCGAGCCTCGACGGAGATTATCGGCTATTCGACACCGCCGCACCGCAATTGCGGCATGTGATCTTCGATGTCACACGCCCCTGTCGGCTGGCCGGGACCGTCGATGAAAAATTGCTGATGGCGATGGAAGACGACGTCGACGGCTCGGATCCGCTGTCGCTCGTCCACACGTCGGGCACAACAAGCGCTCCCAAGGGGGTGTTGCATACCCACGCCGCGCTGCTCAACCACCAGAGAAATCTCAACGCGATCCGGGGCCTGACCGCCGCCGACAAGCTGTTCTGCAATTCGCCGTTCTTCTGGATCGGAGGATTCGCGTTCGCTTTGCTCGCCACATTGCTCGCCGGATCGACACTGGTGTGCTCCAACGCCGAGGATTCCGGCCAGATGCTCGATCTGCTCGAGGCCGAAAGGCCAACCATCACCAACGGTTTCGCTGCCGGGATCGCGCACCTGGCGCGACACCCGAGTTTTGACGGACGCGATCTCTCGTCGATGCGACGCGGCAACCTGTATCCGATTATGGCGCCCGAGGCGCGGCCGGCCGATCCGGAGTTGCGGCACAACATGCTCGGATTGACCGAGGCCGGCAGCGTGGTCCTGATCAGCGGCGACGAGAGCGACCAGCCGGAGCACCGGCGTGGCTCGTTCGGCAAGCCCGCACCGGGCTTGGAAACCAAGATCGTCGAACCCTCGACCGGAACGCGGGTCGAGGACGGCGCACTCGGAGAGCTGTGCATCCGCGGGTCGTGCCTGATGCAGCGGTACTACAAACGCAGCCGGGAAGAATGTTTCGACGCTGACGGCTGGTTCCACACCGGTGACCTGGTTGCCGCCGACCGTGACGGATTCGTCTACTACATTCGCCGCCAGGGTTCGATGATCAAGACCGCAGGCGCGAACGTCTCGCCCGCCGAGGTGGAGCAGGTGATCGCCAAGGTCACCGGCGGCGCCGTGGCTCACGTACTCGGCATCCCTGACGCCGAGCGCGGACAGCTGGTCGCCGCCGTCGTCACGCTGGAAAACGGCGACCACTTCGACGAAACCGCGCTTCGGCGCAAGCTCGCGGCGGAACTCTCGGCCTACAAGATCCCCAAGCGGTTCGCGGCCCTACCCGCCGCCGAGGTTCCGCTTTTGGCCAGCGGCAAAGTCGATATGCGGCAATTGAGGCGAGTGTTCGATGCCGGATGAGGTGCCGACCGGCCGCACCATAGACGAGCTGGTCAGGCTTCGCTCCGCCCGCGGCGGGGTCAAACCGATGGTGATCGACCCTGCCGGTCGGCTCAGTTACCACGAACTTGACGCAACCACACGTGATTTGGCGGCGGTGCTCATCGAAGCCGGGATCGTCAAAGGCACACGAGTGGGGCTGATCATGCCCAACGGTGTCCGCTGGGTGCAGATCGCGATCGCGGTTACCCGGATCGGCGCGGTGCTGGTTCCGCTCAGCACGCTGTTGCAGGCACGGGAATTGTTGGCGCAACTGCAGGCCGCGTCCGTGCAGTTCCTGGTCAGTGTGGAGGAGTTTCGCGCCCACCGATACCTTGACGACCTCCGCTCGGTTCTCGATGTGCGCGATTTGGGCGGCACGCTGCGGTATCCCGAACTTCCAGCGCTGCACCAGGTTTGGGTGGCCGATCGGTTAGCGGAGCCCAAGGCCCGCGAGTCGGCCTCAGCTATCGTCCACGCGCTGGCAGCGACCGTGACACCCAGCGATCCGATGGCCATCATGTTCACCTCCGGCAGCAGCGGCCCGCCCAAGGGCGTCATCCATTCACATGGCAGTGCGCTGGGCGCAGTCGCATCGGGCTTGGCAAGTCGTTGCGTCGATTCCGACACCCGGCTGTATCTGCCGATGCCGTTTTTCTGGGTGGGTGGTTTCGGCAGTGGTGTGCTCTCCGCGCTGCTGGCCGATGCCACCCTGGTGACCGAAGAAATCCCCGAACCAGTGACCACGCTGCGCCTGTTGGAGCGTGAACGGGTGACGCTGTTTCGGGGCTGGCCCGATCAAGCCGAGGCCCTGGCGCGCCATCCGTCCCGCCCCGAGATGGATTTGTCGGCGCTGCGCCCCGGCAGTCTGGAAGCGCTGCTACCCCCCGAGCAACGTGGGAAGCCCGGTGCGCGAGCGACACTGTTCGGCATGACCGAAGCTTTCGGACCCTACTGCGGTTACCCCGCCGACACCGATATGCCGCACTCCGCCTGGGGCAGCTGCGGCAAGCCGTTCCCCGGAATGGAGGTCCGGATCACCAACCTCGACACCGGACAGCCGGCTTCGGCGGGAACCATTGGGATGATCGAGCTTCGGGGACCGCACACCCTTCGCGGGATATGCCGGCGCAGCCGCGACGACGTGTTCACCTCCGACGGGTTCTACCCCACCGGTGACCTTGGCCAGCTCGACGACGATGGTTTCCTCTTCTACCACGGCCGATCCGACGACATGTTCAAGGTCAGCGGTGCCACCGTCTATCCCACCGAGGTAGCGCAGGCGCTGCGGGAAATCGACGGCGTCGACAACGCCTTCGTCATCAATGTGCCCGGCGCGCAAGGAGATCAGGTCGGTGCGGTGGTGGTGTGCGAGACCACGAAGAAATCCGTCGAGGAGCTCCGTGGATGCGCCCGCAAGCTGCTCAGCTCGTTCAAGGTGCCCAAACTGTGGCTGCTCGTCGACTCTGACGACGTGATTCCGCGCGGTCCGACCGGCAAGGTCTATGCCCCGCGGCTGCGCGAGTTACTGGCCGACGGAGCGTCATGAGCCGAGCGCTTTGGTGAGTAGCGCGGCGAGACGCTTCTGCTCGCCGGTACTCAGCTGACCGATCAACGGCTTGATCCGGTCACCGATCGCCGCCGTGACCTCGGGTACCAAATTGCGAGCTCGCTCGGTGAGACTTACCCGCACCGAGCGGCCGTCGACGGGGTCGGCGGCCCTCACGACTAACCCGCGCTGGCTCGCGCGGTCGATGAGTCCGCTGACCGTGGAACGCTCCAGACCGGTAAACGTCGCCAGGTCGGCCATCGTTGGCTCACGATCACGCAGGATGCCCAAAACCCGCAGTTGCGTCAGCGACAAGTCATGTTCGGCTGCAACCTCGGTGAGGGCGGCCATCAGCGCAAAAGAGACTTGCACCAACGCATCTCGTAGATCGCCGAGGTGGTCTTGGCCGCCGCTGGGGTCGGGAGTCATGACTGAAACGATACCTTAACTACTTCGTATTGCCAACTATAATAATTCGTACTACCATCTATTTTTACAATCATCGGTCGGGCATGTGGGAAGAATGAGAGGAAGGCCGCGATGAAAGCTGCAGTTGTGAGTGCGTTCGATCAGCCACCGCACTACCAGGACTTCCCCGACCCGGTCGCCGCACAACGGGATGAACTGGTCGTCGACGTCGTCGCCGCGGCATTGCATCCGCGGGTGCGTTCCCAGGCGAATGGATCGCACTACACCAGCACCGGCCAGCTTCCGCTGGTGCCAGGCATCGACGCGGTGGTCCGCGACGCGAAAGGCACGCTCTACTACGCCCTGCTGGACGACACCACGTTGGGCACCATGGCGCAACGGACGATCGTTGAAAAAGACCGCAGCGTAGCGTTGCCCAAACATGCCGACCCGGTGGCGGTGGCAGCTGCGATCAACCCCGTGATGTCCTCCTGGGTCGCGCTGCGGCACCGTATCCACTTCAAGCGGGGATCGAGTGTGCTGATCCTGGGCGCTACCGGCAGCGCCGGACGCATGGCGATACAGGTCGCCAAACGGTTCGGCGCCAACGAGGTCATCGGCGCCGGCCGCAATCCCCAGCGGCTCGACGAACTCACCGCGCTCGGTGCCGACTGTGTGCTCACCCTCGACCAACTCGACCGGGCCGGCGATGTCGACGTGGTCATCGACTACGTGTGGGGTGAACCCACCGCCAAAGGCATGGTCGACCTCGTCACGCACCGACGCGACCGCGGCAAAGAGCTCGTCTGGATCCAAATCGGCTCGATGGCCGGACCCGGTGCTGAAATCCCCTCCGCTGCACTACGATCAACCCGCCTGCAGATCGTCGGGAGCGGCGTCGGATCGGTATCCGGCCACGACTTCCGCAAAGAAATCCCCAACATCGCCAAGGCCGTCGGCGAGGGAGCGTTCGACGTCCGCACCCAAACCATCCCGCTGAGCGACGTCGCCACCGCCTGGACACAGCCGCTCGACGCAGACAAACGCATCGTTTTTCTTCCGTGACCCGGACGGCCGGCTAGCCGCGGGCTCGAGGGGACGAACCGTCGCCCGGTTCGACCACGCCATGCTCATGCCGGCGGACTGATATCACCGGACGGCCAGGCGGTCTTTCCGCGCGCGACAGTGCACGTGCTCACTATGATATGGGTAATATGTGATGTGAGAAATTCAAAGCCCCACTAACCATGATTTGTCTAGCTTTACACGTCGCTCTTGACATCAATACATACTGGCATGATATAAATAGGCCATGAAGAAACAACTCGGCTCAGACATCGCGGGAGGCATCGCCGAGGCCCTCAGGGTGGGGGCGTCGGTGATGATCCGTCATCTAGCGCGGGGCACCAGCCTCACGTCGAGAAATGTGTTGGCGGCGCTGGCTGTGGAGGGTCCTTCTCGGCTCACGGCGCTCGCGACGGCAACCGGCATTGCTCAGCCCGCGATGACGCAGTTGGTGGGTCGAATGGAGCGAGAAGGTTTGGTCGTTCGGCTGATCGACCCCGAAGACGCGCGCGCCACGCTGGTGGCTATCACGGACGCCGGGCGCGCACTGCGGGATGAGCTGCACCAGTCGGCGCACGAGCGCACGGCCGAACTGCTCGAGAGGTTATCTGCAGATGACCAGGCAACGCTGGCGTTGGCGATGCGCGTTGCTATGCCGCTGCTGCAGCAGCTGACCCGAGACGCCGAACACCCGCAGTCCGAGCCCGCGGCCGCATTCTCGATCGCCTGAGCTATCGGATCGCGAAGTTAGTTCTCAAACAGGAGGTTTCGATGTCCACTGATATCCGTGCGGACGCGCTGGAGCGTCGCATCCAGGTGCTGTACGCCAGCGACCCGCAATTCGCCGCTGCCCGCCCTGACGAGGCGGTATCGGCCGCGATGGAGCGGCCCGGTCTGCGGCTGTCGCAACTCGTGCAAACCGTCATTGACGGCTACGCAAACCGGCCCGCGCTCGGCCAGCGCGCGGTGCAGTTGGTGAAAGACCCCGACACCGGCCGCACCACAGTCGAGCTGCTGCCGCAATTCGAGACGATCACCTACCGGGAACTGTGGCAGCAGGCCAGCGCGATCGCCAGCGCATGGGCGAACAGGCCCCTTCGGCCCGGTGATCGGGTGTGCGTACTGGGATTCGGAAGCGTGGACTACACCATCATCGATGTGGCGCTGATTCACCTGGGCGCGGTTGCCGTTCCGTTGCAGACCAGTGCAGCGCTAACGCAGCTGACGCCCATTGTCGCCGAGACCGAGCCGAGCATCATCGCGGCCAGCATCGATCACCTTTCCGATGCGGTCGAACTGGTGCTGACCGGGCACACCCCCACCCGGCTGGTTGTGTTCGACCACTGTCCCGAGGTTGACGACCAGCGCGATGCGGTGGAGGCGGCTCGTGACTCGCTGGCGAAGGCGGGCAGCGGAGTGATCGTGGAAACCTTGGCCGATGTGGTCGCACGCGGTGAGCGCCTTCCCGCTGCGGACCCGTTCATCTCAGACGAGCCAGACCCTCTTACGTTGCTGATTTACACGTCAGGCAGCACCGGGGCACCCAAGGGCGCGATGTATTCCGAGCGCCTGGTGGCCAACTTTTGGCGCCAGTCGAGGGGCTGGTTCGGGTCGGAGAACGTTCCCTCGATCATCTTGTCCTTCATGCCAATGAGCCACGGCATGGGACAGGCCATCCTGTTTGGAACGCTCGGCGGCGGCGGCACCGCCTTTTTCGCCGCCAAAAGTGACCTCTCCACATTGCTGGAGGACCTCGCACTGGTGCACCCCACCGACTTGAACACTGTGCCGCGGGTCTGGGAAATGCTGTTCCAGGCGTATCAAGGCGAGCTGAACCGGCGATCTGCCGAGGGTGACGACAAAGAGGCACTGGGGGCAGAGGTCATGGCCGAGCTGCGCCACGAATTGGTCGGCCCGAGGGTCGTCTACGCGATGACAAGCTCGGCGCCGATCTCATCGGAGTTGAAGGAATGGGTCGAGGCGTTTCTCGATATGCACCTGATGGAAGGCTACGGCCCGACCGAGGCGGGCCCCATCCTGCTCGACGGCCACGTGCAACGACTGGCGGTGACCGACTTCAAAGTCGCCGACGTGCCCGAGCTGGGCTACTTTCACAGCGACCGGCCCCACCCGAGAGGTGAGCTGCTGGTTAAGACACAGAACATGTTCGCCGGCTATTACAAACGCCCCGAGGTGACGGCTGGGGTCTACAACGAGGATGGCTACTACTGCACAGGTGACATCTTCACCGAGATCGCCCCGGATCAATTCGAGTTCACCGATCGGCGCAACAACGTGATCAAGCTTTCTCAGGGCGAGTTCGTCGCGGTCTCCAAGGTGGAGGCGGTTCTCAGCGACAGCCCACTGGTGAACCAGGTCTACATCTACGGCAACGGCGCCCGCCCGTATCTGCTGGCGGTAATCGTGCCCACCGAAGATGCGCTGGCCAGCCACGATGCCGACGAACTCAAGCCACTGATCAGCCAGTCGGTGCAAGACGTCGCGAAGAAGGCGGCCCTGCGTTCTTATGAGGTCCCGCGCGACTTCATCGTCGAGCCAGCACCTTTCTCGGAAGAGAACGGCTTGCTGACCGGTATCGGAAAGATGGCGCGCCCACAATTAAAGCAGCGCTACGGCGAGCAACTGGAGGCGCTGTACGCGCAGCTGGCGCAAGGCCAGGACGACAATCTGCGTGCGCTGCGCCGCGATGGTGCCAACCGGCCGGTCCTCGAGACGATCAGCCGAGCCGCGGCCGCGCTGCTGGGCGCGGCGGGCAGCGACCTCCGTTCCGATGCGCACTTCGGCGACCTGGGTGGAGATTCGTTGTCGGCGTTGACGTTTGCCAATCTGCTGCACGAGATCTTCGACATCGAGGTGCCCGTCGGGGTCATCATCAGCCCGGCCACCGACCTGCAGGGCATTGCCGACTACATCGACACCCAGCGGCAGCCCGGGGTCAAACGGCCGACGTTCGCGTCGGTGCACGGTCACGACGCGGCCGAGGTGCACGCTCGCGATCTCACGGTGGACAAGTTCATCGACGAGAAGACACTTGCGGCCTCCCCGACCCTGCCCGAACCGAGTGGGGAAGTGCGCACCGTGCTGCTCACCGGCGCGACTGGCTTCCTGGGACGCTTCCTGGCACTGGAATGGCTGGAACGGCTGGCACCGGTCGGTGGCAAGTTGATTTGCCTGGTACGGGCCAAGGACGTCGCGGCGGCCCATGACCGGTTGGACAAGACATTCGATAGCGGCGATCCCGCGTTACTTGCCCGTTACCGCGGACTAGCCGCCGATCATCTGGAGGTGGTAGTCGGTGACAAAGGCGCCGCCGACCTCGGCCTGGATCAGCAGACCTGGCAGCGGCTGGCCGACACCGTCGACTTGATCGTCGACCCCGCGGCCCTGGTCAACCACGTCCTGCCCTATAGCCAGCTGTTCGGCCCCAACGTGGTCGGCACCGCCGAGCTCATCCGGCTGGCGCTGACCACCAAAAAGACGCCGTACACCTATGTCTCGACCATCGGGATGGGTGATCAGATGGAAGCGTCGACGCTTGTCGAGGAAGCCGATATCCGGCAAATCAGCCCGACCCGCAGAATCGATGACAGCTACGCCAACGGCTACAACAACACCAAGTGGGCCAGCGAGGTGCTGTTGCGCGAAGCCCATGACCGAAGTGGGCTACCCGTGGCGGTGTTCCGCTGCGACATGATCCTGGCCGACAGCCGCTATGCCGGTCAGCTCAACGTGCCCGATATCTTCACCCGGACAATGCTTTCCGTGGTGGCCACCGGTATCGCGCCTGGCTCCTTCTATGAGCTCGACGCCGACGGCAATCGTCAGCGGGCCCACTATGACGGTCTGCCAGTGGATTTCATCGCCGAGGCGATTGCCACTCTGGGCGCAGGAGTGGAGAACGGGTATCAGACCTTCCACGTGGCGAACCCCTACGACGACGGCATCGGGTTCGACCAATTCGTCGACTGGCTCAACGAGGCCGGCTACCCGATCCAGCGGATTGCCGACTACAACGACTGGCTGCAGCGGTTCGAGACCGCGATGCGCGCGCTGCCGGAACGTCAGAGCCAGCATTCGGTGCTGCCACTGCTGCACTACTATCAGCACCCCGAGAAGCCGCTACGCGGAGCGCTGGCATCGACCGAACGATTCCACGCCGCGGTGCAGGAGGCGAAAGTCGGCCCGGACAAAGACATCCCACACATTACGGCCGAGCTCATCGTCAAATACATGACTGACCTGCAGCTACTCGGACTGTTGTAGCGCAATGCGTGGCGTGATCACAAAGGATGGTGACCAATGGGCCTGGGTCTTCACTATTGGAACTTCTCGGCTCCGGGTGATCCTCAGCGGATCGCAGACACGCTCGCCGCGGCTGCAAAGACCGCCGAGGAGGCCGGTTTCGCCGAGTTCAGCGTGATGGACCACTACTTCCAGATCGAGCAGCGGGCCGAAGCCGAGGAACCGATGCTCGAGGCGTACACCCCGCTGGCAAATGTGGCCGCCCTGACCAAGCGGATGCGGCTGGCAGCGCCACAGTCGCCGGCGTATAACCGATAATCGGATGATGGTTACCGCCAACCAGATCGCCGCACGCCGCAACGTCACCTGCCCCGCCCACCACCTCGAGCTTGGGATGGCATGACAGGGCCGCTGCGCGTCGGTATCATCGGCGCCAACCCGAATCGCAGCTGGGCCAAGGATTCCCACATCCCGGCGCTGCGCAGTCTGGAGGATGTGCAGCTGGCGGCGATCGCGACCACCAGCCGGGCCAGCGCTGACGCCGCGGCGGAGGCGTTCGGAGTCGGCGCGGCCTACGACGATCCCCTCGCCCTGATCACCGCGTCCGACATCGACCTCGTCTCGGTATGCGTCAGGGTGCCGTATCACCGCGACCTGGTTCTTGCGGCGCTCGCGGCGGAAAAGCACATTTATTGCGAGTGGCCGCTCGGGCGTGACCGCGCCGAAGCCGCCGAGATGGCCGCAACCGCGCGGTCACGCGCGGCCCACGTGGCGATCGGCCTGCAGGCCCACATGAACCCGGCCGCGCGGCGTGCGGCTGAGCTGATCGCCGCGGGCGCGATCGGGCGGCCGTTGACCGCCCGGATCTACTCAAGCACCGCCGGATTCGCGCCGCGCCTGCCGGCCGCACAAACCTATCTCAACAAGACCGAGAGCGGCGCCAACGTAATCACGATCCTGGGAGGTCACACACTAGACCTGGCGATACTGGTGCTCGGCGGAATCGACAGCCTCGATGCCCTTACCACCCTGCAGCACCCGACGGTCACGCTCACCGACACCGGCGAGCGGATCCAACGCACTGCACCGGACCACCTGCTGGTACAGGCTCGCATGATCAGCGGCTGCGCCCTGACCGTCGAAGTCGCCGGCGACAGAGCACCCGACACACCGTTCACCTTCGAAGTCATTGGCACCGAAGGAAGATTGCTGTTGGCGGGCGGTCACGCATACGGCTTCCAGGCGGGTCGGCTTACCGTCAACCTCAACGGTGAGCGTCAACACGTCGACGAGCCGCCCGACACGCTGCCGGCCGCTGCGGTCAACGTGGCGGCGATGTATCGCGCGCTGGCCCGCGACATCTCCTCCGGTGAGCACACCACCCCCGATTACGAACACGCAGTGCGGTTGACCCATTTGCTCGATGACGTCGTGCAATCAGCCAACACCGGTCACCGCCGCACACAGCAGGACTGGCCCACTAACGCCCGTTGACCCAATGGCACTGCGGTATGCGCGAGCATGCGTTCGCCCCGGCGGTCGACGCCCTTTGTGGCGTGCTACGTGCCAGCGGGCTCGCTGGCTAGCTGCGGCGTCCCCTGGACCAGCCGTCACCCGATTCGACCACGCCATGCTCGGTGAGGTGCTCGATCAAGGGGGCTGCACCGGCGGCCAGGTGTTCCGACATGGCTTTGCGGGCAAGCTCGCTGTCGCGTTTGGCCAGCGCCGCCACCACCCGGCGATGGTCTTTTATCGATTGGTGCGGCCAGCCCCCGATGGTGGGAAACACGGATTCCGGTGCGTAGCGGGTGATTTGCAGCATCAACTGTGCCAGCTTCGGCGAGTCGGCGGCAACGTTGATCGCCCGGTGAAACTCATGATTCAGCCGAACGGTTCGTTCGTCGTCGCCACCGGCATAGGCTTCCTCCAGCTGGGCCTGGATCTCCTTGAGCTCGCGTAGCTGGTCGTCGTCGATGTTGGTCGCGGCCCGCGCGGCGAGCTCGCCACCGACATGCGCCTGGACGTTGGCCACATCGGTGAGATCTCGTCCAGTCACCGGTAACACCACGAAGCCACGGCGCGGCTGCTGGGCGAGCAGACCCTCGGCACGGAGTTCGAAGAGAGCCTCACGCACCGGCGTGACGCTGATCCCTAACTCCGCAGCCAACTGATCCAGCCGGACGTACTCGCCCGCGGAGTAGGTGCCGTCGAAGATCCGCTTACGGACAAAGCGCGCAACATCTTCCGAGAGCTGCGGACGCGCGGCGAAATCCGGAACGCTCACGGTCAGATCCGGTACTCGGCGAGCAAGCGCTTGCTGATGATGGACTTCTGTATCTCGCTGGTCCCCTCGCCGATGAGCAGAAACGGGGCGTCGCGCATCAGCCGTTCGATCTCATACTCCTTGGAGTACCCGTAGCCGCCGTGGATGCGGAAGCTCTGCTGAGTGACCTCCGAGCAGAATTCACTGGCGAGGTATTTCGCCATGCCCGCGGCGACGTCGTTACGCTCACCGGAATCCTTTAGTCGGGCGGCATTAACCATCATCAGATGCGCCGCCTCGACTTTCGTTGCCATTTCCGCGATTTGAAATGCGATGGCCTGGTGTTCGGCGATCGGCCTGCCGAAGGTGTGGCGCTGCTGGGCATAACGCACGGCGAGCTCGAACGCGCGCACGGCCACTCCGCAAGCCCTGGCCGACACGTTGACCCGTCCGACCTCGATACCGTCCATCATCTGATAGAAACCCTGCCCCGGGGTACCACCCAGGACGTCGTCGGCGCCGGTCACGTATCCGTCGAAGATGAGCTCGGTGGTGTCAATCCCCTTGTAGCCCAACTTGTCGATCTTGCCCGGTATCAGCAGACCGGGTTTCACCTCGCCGAAGCCGGTCGGCTTCTCGATGAGGAATGCGGTCAGATTGCGGTGCGGTGTGTCGGCGCCCTCATCGGTGCGAACCAACGCCGCCACCAAGGTCGAGCTGCCGCCATTGGTCAGCCACATCTTCTGGCCGTTGATGGTGTAAGTGCCGTCGGCGTTGAGAGCGGCGCGGGTGCGGATCGCGGCGACGTCAGAGCCCAGCTCTGGTTCGGACATCGAGAATGCACCGCGAACCTCGCCGACTGCCATGCGCGGCAACAGGCGTTGCTTCTGCGCGTCGGTGCCGTGCCGACGCAGCATGTAGGCGACGATGAAATGGGTATTGAGCACCCCCGAGATGCTCATCCACCCGCGTGCCAATTCTTCGATGCACAGGGCGTAGGTCAGCAGCGATTCACCCAAGCCGTCGTACTCCTGCGGGATCATCAGGCCGAAGAGGCCCATCTCTCGCATTTGATCGACGATCGCCTGCGGATAAGTGTCGGTGCGTTCCAGCTCCGGTGCGTTGGGAATGACTTCCTTCTCGACGAATTGCCGTACCGTAGCGATGATCTCGGTCTGGAATTCGTTGAGGCCGAACGTCTCTGCGAGTTTGGTCATACGGCGCCCATCTCCTTAGTCAGCAGGCGATCGTGTTGGCACTGGTCAGTCGTGTGACGTCGGCTGCGCTCAGTCCCAACCGCCCGGTGAGCACATCGGCGGTATCGCCGCCGAGTCTGGGCGCCGGTTCGGCCGCGAGATAGCCACCATCGAAGACGGCCGGGTTCCCCGGCGCAAGATAGTCGCCGAGGCCGTCTTGGTGCAGCCGAGAAAACAGCGGATTCGCTGTCACCCGTTCGTCTTCGGCGACCTGCGCGAAAGTGCGGTAGCGCTCGAACAATACACTGGTGCCCGACAGCGCCTTGGTGATCTCCTCGGCGGTGTGATCGGCGAACCAGGTTGCGAACAGTCCGCTGAGCACGTCGCGGTATCGATAGCGCTCGCCCTCGTCGGTGAAGTCGGCGTCGAGCGACTCGGCGAGTGCCGAAACGGCTGCGCCGGTTCCCGATACCTCGACGAGGTCGCGAAAGTGCCGTTTCGTCAGCGTGACAACCATGAATCCGACGCCGTCGCGACTGGTGAAATCCTGGCCGTACTGGCCATAGATCGCGTTGCCCAGCCGTTGGCGTTCGGTGCCGTTCACCTGTGGCTCGGTCAACCATCCCAGGTTGCCCGCGGTGGCCAGCGCG
Organism: uncultured Actinomycetota bacterium; assembly: GCA_963751315.1. Classification (GTDB taxonomy): domain Bacteria; phylum Actinomycetota; class Actinomycetes; order Mycobacteriales; family Mycobacteriaceae; genus Mycobacterium. Next base: position 160,165 of record CAVVUH010000023.1, read on the forward strand.
ACATCTTCCAGCGCAATGCTGATTTTGGCGCCGACTCCGGACTGGTCTCGGCGACGCACCGCGGCGACAACGGCAAGCGCGGCATACAGGCCACAGCACACATCCCAGGCCGGCAGCACATGATTGATCGGGCCGGCCTGGTTCGCCGGGCCGGTGACCAACGGAAATCCGGTTGCCGCGTTGACCGTGTAGTCCACGCCGGTGGAACCATCATGGCGGCCGAGCAGCTGGACGTGGATCACGTCGGCGCGTGTGGCGGCGAGCTGTTCAAATGACAACCAGGACAAGCCCGCAGCGTTGGTCACCACCACACCGTCACCCTCGACGACCAGCCGCTGAATCAGCTCTTGTCCGTCGGGTGAGCGTAAATCGATGGTGGCCGAACGCTTTCCCTTATTCAGACCGGTCCAGTAGATCGATGTCCCGCTTGCGGCCAGTGGCCAGCGACGAACATCGGATGCGCCGCCGATCGGGTCGACTCGTATCACCTCCGCGCCCAGTTGGCTCAACGTCACGCCGCACAGCGGCGCTGCGACGAAGCTGGAAACTTCGATGACGGTGAGGTCGGCCAACGGCATGGTCACCGCGGCCCGACCCGTTCGAAGACCGCGGCAAGACCTTGTCCGCCGCCGATGCACATGGTTTCCAGCCCGTAGCGCGCGTCCCGCCGAGTGAGCTCGCGGGCCAGCGTGGCCAGCATCCTGCCGCCGGTCGCACCGACCGGATGCCCCAGCGAGATTCCCGAGCCGTGCACGTTCGTCCGTTCCCGGTCGGTGGCGCCGAAATGCCACTCGCGCATTACCGCCAGAGCTTGCGCGGCGAATGCCTCGTTGAGTTCGATGACGTCGATGTCGCTCATTTGCAATCCCGCTTTGGCGAGGGCGACCTCGGTGGCCGGTACCGGGCCGATGCCCATCACGTCGGGCGCCACGGCCGCGACGCCCCACGACACCAGCCGGACCAGTGGGGTCAGCCCGAGTTCGCCAGCCTTCTCTGGCGTCGTCACCAGACACATGGATGCCGCATCGTTTTGTCCGCTGGCGTTTCCAGCGGTCACCGTCGCATCTGGATCATGCTCTAGCAGAACGGGTTTGAGCTTGCTCAGCGATTCGACCGTGGTGTCGGTGCGCGGGTGCTCGTCGGTGTCGATCAGCTCCTCGCCCGGCCGGCTGCGCACCGTAACCGGAATGATCTCTTCGGCCAGAATGCCGTCCTTCTGCGCGGCCACTGCCCGCTGGTGCGACGACACCGCGAGTTCGTCCTGCTCTTGCCGCGAGATGCTGTATTGGCGCCGCAGATTCTCCGCGGTCTCCAACATCCCGCCGGGCACCGGATAGTGACGACCACCGGCGGTGCTGCGTCCCCGGGCCAGCCCGTCGTGCACGCGCACACCACCGCGCGCACCGCCCCAACGCATGTCGGTGGAATAGAAGGTGACGTTGCTCATGCTCTCTGCGCCGCCGGCGACGACGAGATCGTTGTCGCCAGCGCTGACCTGCAGACACGCCTGGATGACCGCTTGTAGGCCCGATCCGCAGCGGCGGTCGACCTGCATGCCGGGCACCGTTACCGGCAGCCCAGAGTCGAGTGCGACGACACGCCCGATCGCCGGTGCCTCGCTGCTCGGGTAGCAGTGCCCGAGGATGACGTCCTGCACCGATTCGGGTGGGATGCCGGTTCGGTCGAGCAGCCCGGTGAGAGCGGCCACGCCGAGGTCGACAGCGGTCTGCGACTTGAACATTCCGCCGTAGCGGCCGATCGGTGTCCGAACCGGCTCACAGATGACAGCCTCGCGCGTGCTCATAGGTGCCTCCCGCCGGTCACCTCGAGGACGGCTCCGGTCATGTATGACGACAGATCGCTCGCGAGGAACAGTGCGACCTTAGCGACCTCTTCGGGCTCGCCGGCTCGTCCCATCGGTATCTCGGCCAGCTTCTCGTCCCAGATCCGTTGCGGCATGGCCTCTGTCATCGCCGACCTGATCAGCCCGGGCTGGATCGCGTTGACCCGAACACCGAGGTGGGCGAGCTCCTTGGCGGCGGCCTTGGTCATGCCGACGATCCCGGCCTTGGCCGCCGAATAGTTGGTCTGGCCGACCATGCCGACCTTCCCGGAGATCGACGACATGTTCACGATCGCCCCGCGCTTGTTCTCCCGCATGATCGCTGCGGCCTTGCGAAGCCCGTTCCAGGTTCCCTTCAGATGCACGGCGATGACCTGATCGAACTGCTCTTCGGTCATCTTGCGCATCGTCGCGTCGCGGGTGATGCCGGCGTTGTTGACCATGATGTCCAGCCCGCCGAATCGGTCGACGGCGGCGGCGACCAGGGCGTCGACGTCGGCCGCGGAAGTCACATCGCAGCTGACCGCCACGGCGACGTTATCGCCGCCGAGCTGCGTCGCCGCGGACTCGGTTGCCTCGAGATTCACGTCACCGAGCACTATCCGTGCCCCTTCGGCAACGAACCGTTGCGCTATGGCGAAACCCAGACCTTGGGCACCGCCGGTGACAACCGCGGTCTGACCCTTCAACAACGACACCTGATCACCGTCCTTCTTCTAGACCCCGAACCCCAGACATCATCACACATCGTATTTCATATATGATCGCGGGGGTTAGCCGCCATCACGTTGCCCGGAAGGAGCGTTGATTCATGTCTACTGCGGTCGTCGACGACGACGACTTTCAGCAGATCCTCGCGCAGACCCGGCAGTTCGTTCGCACTGCGGTCGTCCCGCGGGAGCAGGAAATTCTTGCCACCGACCGGGTGCCGGATGATCTACGCGACCAGGCCAAGAACATGGGTTTGTTCGGGTATGCCATTCCCCAGGAGTGGGGCGGACTCGGGCTCGATATCACCCAAGACGTCGAGCTGGCGATGGAGTTGGGCTACACCTCGCTGGCGCTTCGCTCGATGTTCGGCACCAACAACGGCATCGCCGGTCAAGTCCTGGTCGGATTTGGCACCGATGAGCAGAAGGCCCGCTGGCTGGAAGCGCTGGCATCCGGAAAGGTCGCCTCGTTCGCGCTGACCGAACCCGGGGCGGGATCCAACCCGGCGGGGTTGCGCACCAAGGCCATTCGGGACGGCGCAGACTGGCTGATCTCCGGCGAGAAGCGGTTCATCACCAACGCACCGGTCGCGGATTTGTTCGTGGTCTTCGCCCGGACCCGTCCCGCCGACGACGCCGGACCTGGCATCGCCGTCTTCCTGGTTCCCGCGGACACCGCCGGCGTGGAGGTCGGGGCCAAGGACGCCAAGATGGGACAGGAAGGCGCCTGGACCGCCGACGTGCGCTTCACCGATGTGCGTGTCCCGGCCGGCGCGCTGGTCGGCGGCAGTGAGGACATCGGCTATCGGGCGGCGATGACCTCTCTGGCACGCGGGCGGATCCACATCGCCGCACTCGCCGTGGGAACCGCTCAGCGGGCACTGGACGAATCCGTGAAGTATGCGGCCACCGCCACGCAGGGCGGTACCCCGATCGGGAACTTCCAACTCGTGCAGGCGATGCTCGCGGACCAGCAGACCGGGGTGATGGCCGGCCGCGCCCTCGTCCGTGAGGCGGCCCGGCTGTGGATCACCGAGCAGGATCGGCGGATCGCGCCGTCGGCAGCGAAGGTGTTCTGCACCGAAATGGCCGGCAAGGTCGCCGATCTCGCCGTCCAGATTCACGGCGGGAGCGGATACATGCGCGAAGTGCCGGTGGAACGCATTTATCGCGACGTTCGGCTGTTGCGGCTCTACGAGGGGACCAGCGAGATTCAACGGCTGATCATCGGGTCGAACCTGGTCAAGGCGGCCCAGCGCAAGCAGTGACGTATTGTCGTTCGCGTTACAGTGACGTTTACGATATGGAGCGCACATGAGCGGCCGGCTGATAGGCAAGGTGGCATTCATCACCGGAGCGGCACGGGGCCAGGGCCGCGCGCACGCTGTCCGCATGGCCCGCGAGGGCGCCGACATCATCGCCGTCGACATCGCGGGCAAGCTCCCGTCCTGTGTGCCCTACGACCCGGCAACCCCAGAGGACCTCGCCGAAACCGCAAGGCTCGTCGAAGCCACCAACCGTCGAATTGTGGCTTCAGCGATCGATATTCGTAACTTCGACGGTCTGCGCGAGGCGGTGAACGACGCGGTAACCAAGCTCGGGCGGCTGGACATCATCGTCGCCAACGCCGGCATCTCGGCTCCACAGGCGTGGAACGAGATCACTCCCGAATCGTTTCGGGACGTGATGGACGTCAACGTGACGGGAACGTGGAACACGGTCATGGCCGGCGCGCAGAAGATCATCGACGGCGGTCGCGGCGGGTCCATCATCCTGATCAGCTCCGCAGCCGGCATCAAGATGCAGCCGTTCATGGTGCACTACACCGCCAGCAAGCACGCCGTCACCGGGATGGCTCGCGCGTTCGCCGCCGAGCTGGGCAGGCATTCGATCCGGGTCAACAGCGTGCACCCCGGTCCGGTCAACTCCGCGATGGGCAGCGGGGAGATGGTCGCCGCGGTAGCCAGGGCGACCGAAACCTATCCGCAGTTGGCGAATGTGCTCACGCCGTTTCTGCCGAATTGGGTGGCACAGCCCGAAGACATCGCTGACGCGGTGTGCTGGTTGGCCAACGACGAATCACGAAACGTCACCGCCGCGGCGATCTCGGTCGATCAAGGCTCCACGCAATACTGATTCGCGTCGTGGCTCGGGTCACGGGATGAGGTCTAGCGTGCCGAGGTCACGGATCGCCTGGCACCCGCGAGACAACATGGTGAGCACCATGTCGTCACCGCGGTCGGTGGCGGTGGCGAACGCGAATCCCAACGCTGAGATCAGCAGCGCCTGCGGCATGCCGAGCCGGTAATCGCGCCAGCAGGTTTCGCGGTCGTAGCCGGTCACACCGTAGCCGGAAAGAGCTTGGTGGTACTCGTCGACAAGATCTTTCTCGATCGCTGAGCGCAGCTCTGGCTTGAGGCTGGTCGCGGTGAAATAGGCGAGATCACGTGCGGGCAGCCCCACCCCGAGCGTCTGCCAATCCACCACCGTGACGCGGCTGGCGTCCGGATAGAACAGCATGTTGTCGAGGCGGTAGTCGCCGTGCAGCAAGGCAAATCGATCCCGCTCGGCAAGCAGCCAGGGCGCTACCAAACCCATTGCGGCGGTGAAGGTCTCCCGGTCGGATGCGCTCATGCGATCGCCGAGCTTGTCCAGAGTGATGTCGGCGCTCATCCGTGCGACCTCGCCGAGACCTTTGGCCGATGCTTCATCGGGTCGGGTGAAAGCAATCCCTGTGAAATCAAGCCAGACCGGATCACACCAGGTGGGCCCGTGCAGGCCGGCCACCGCGATGACGGCCAGCCGCGCCTCCTGCTCACCGCAGCCCGCGATTTGGTCACCTTGCACCGCGGGCGCCTGATCGGCGAGCAGCAGGGCATAGTCAAGAGCGTCGTCGCTGATCTCGCAGTAGAAGCACTCCGGCGTCGGTACCCGTACCCGGTTGGCGACAGCGTCGTAGAAGGCGCATTCACTACGGTAGCCGATGGTCACCCGATCGCGCACGGTGTCGTCCTGAGCGGGCAGTTTGATCACGAAGGTGTCCGGTAACCCACCCGAATCGCCCGCGTAGCTGACCCACACCCGATAGGTCGCCCCGGTCTGTCCGGTGCCGATCGCGGCCACGTCCACTGCGGACACCTGCACCGGGGTGTCGCCGCTGCTCAGTACCGCCGAGAGCCACTCGGCGGTGATGTCGCCCGGATATCGGGGAATGGACATAGCGATGCTTGCGCCCTCCGGTAACACCAGTACTCGGACGATCACGCCCGACCGACCCGACAACTGTAAGCCACACGACATGAGCTGCCACCAGGCCCAATGGGGATTGCCATAAATGCCCGCATGTCATCTCGGGCCGACTAAAGTTACGGAACGACGGACGGGGTGTGCTGTGAAGCGGCTCAACGGCATGGATGCGCTGCTGCTATATAGCGAGACACCGAACCTGCACACCCATACGTTGAAGGTCGCCGTCGTCGACACCGCGCGCTACCAGGGCGAGTTCAGCTTCGAATTGTTCCGGCGCACGCTCCGCCAACGGCTGCATCTGCTCGATCCGCTGCGCTACCAGCTGGTCGACATTCCGTGGCGGCTGCATCACCCGATGTGGCTGGAGAACTGCGACGTTGATCTTGACTATCACCTAAGGCGAGTGGAAGTACCGGCTCCCGGGCAGCGGCGAGAGCTCGACCAGGTCATCGGGCAGGTCGCCAGTACCCCGCTAGACCGGAGCCGTCCGCTATGGGAGTTTCACTTTGCCGAAGGCATGGCAGATCAGAAGGTCGCACTCATCGGCAAGATCCATCATGCCTTGGCCGACGGCGTGGCATCGGCGAATCTGCTTGCCAGCGCTATGGATCCAAGAGAACCCGTGCGGGGTGACTACCCGACCGCCACCATCTGCGTACCGCCGCCGAGAGCCGAATTGCTGCGGGCAGCAGGGCGAGACCACGCGCAACAAATTGCGGCACTGCCAGCAGTAATCAAGGACGCAGTTTTGGGTTTTCGGCGGATGAGGCGGCATTCAAGGCAACGTGTCGAGCAACCAGACCTGGCTGGACCCTTGCAGGCGCCGCCGACATTCATTAACCACGTGATCTCGCCGGCGCGGAGATTAGCGACCGCGACACTTTCGCTCGCCCAGGTGAAAGAAACCGCGAAGCATCTGCAGATCACCGTCAACACCGTAGTGCTGGCGATAGCGGCGGGAGCACTACGGGAACTATTGCTGCGTTACGACGGTAGGGCCGACCGTCCGCTCGTCGCCTCAGTATTGGCCAGCACGGACAAATCACTGAACCGGATCACCGGCAACGAGCTGAGTGGAATGGCGGTGTCGATGCCGGTGCACATCGACGATCCGGTGGAGCGCGTCCGGCTCACCGCGTTGGCCAACACCTTCGCACAAGAAGACTTCGAACTACTCGGCCCCGAGACGTACGGCAGGCTGGTTGCGTATCTGCCGACGATTGCGGCTCCCCCTGCGTTGAGATGGTTGTCGAAAAGGAGCGGCCGCAACAGGCTCTTCAATCTTCCGATCTCCAACGTGGCAGGCCCACGCGAGCGCCTCCGCTTCGGCGGCGCGCCGGTCAGTGAGATCTATTCGTCTGGTCCACTGCCGCCCGGATGTGGAATCAACATAACGGTGTGGAGCTACGTCGACCAGCTCAATATCTCGGTGATCGCGGACGATCGCACATTCGACGACACCCACGAGGTGACCGACGCGATGTTCCACTCCTTCTCTGAAATACGAAGTGTGTCCGGGCTTTCCGGCACGCTGACCGAGGTTCGCACGGCGATGCCCGGAGCCAGCGCCGTTTAACCAAGCACCGGAAGCCGTCGCCGCCGGGCTAACCCGTCGAGGGCAGTCTGCATCACCGATCGAACGTGAGCATCAACCTGGTCGACGTCGGGGTGCTCGCCAAATAGCGCGAAAGGGTCGATCGGTTCCAACACCTTGGTGACGATTTTCGTCGGCAACGGTACGTTGATCGGCACGAGCATGCTTAGCCCGAATGGAAAACCTATGGTCACAGGCAAAATATCGGCGCGTAGCCGGTTGAGGCCCAATCGTTTTGCAAGCCAGGTTCCCCGATTCAGAAACAGCTGGCTTTCTTGACCACCGATCGACACCGTCGGGACGATCGGCACCCTGGCATCGATCGCGGTCCTGACATAGCCGACGCGACCGTTGAAGTCGATGACATTCTGGGCCAGCGTCGGCCTATACGCGTCGTAGACTCCGCCGGGAAACGTCAAAACAATGCCGCCCGACCCCAGCGCCGCCACAGCGTTTTGTCCGCTGGCGCGGATGACGCCGACGCGAGTCATCCAATCAGACAACGGCCCAACGAAAAGCCCGTCGTGGCCCAGAGTGTACAGCGGGCGTCGGTATCCAAAAGCTTTATAGAAAGCCGAGGCGAAGATCAGCACATCAGGGGTGAGCATGCCACCCGAATGGTTTGAAACCACCAGTGCCCCGTCGGTGAGCGGGAATGACTCCAGGCCCCGCACTTCGGGGCGAAACCAGCGCTTCGCTAACGGCGCTGCAGCATTCACCAGTCGTTCCGTCAGACCAGGGTCCCAGTCGCCGAAATCGTCGCCGCCAATGTCGTCTGTTGTCATAACTTTCCAAGTTGCCGTGTCGGCCGCGGACACTGGCCACTAGTCGTAGTCTAGGGTGGAACAAAAATTAGGTCAAGACAGCGGTGGAGCAGCTGCCTAGTCTTCGGCCCCTGGTGTCCAGATGCGCGTGGGTTCGGAGCGGCCCCGCAGCAGGGTCTCGCCGTTTGCGACCCAATGCTGGCGCTCGTCCACGTCGGCACGATCTATCGCAGCGGCTGAACACCCGATCCGCCGGTCCAACGTTTTGGCGAAATCGGCCAGCCGCGCGGCCTCGTTGACCGCGTCGCCAACGACGGTGTATTCATAGCGGTTTTCGGCGCCTATGTTCCCGGCGAATACCGGTCCGGCCGAAACGCCTATCCCGAAATCGACCACAGGTAGCCGACGCAGTTGGCTGCGCAGGCTGCGGGCGGTGGCCAACGCCGCTGACGCCGCGTCGTCTGAGGGCAGCGGTACCCCGAATACGGCCAGCGCGGCGTCTCCCTGGAATTTATTGATAAAGCCGTGTCGTTCGTCGACGGCGCTGACAACGATTCGGAAAAAATCGTTGAGCACCTCGGCGACCTCTCGTGGCGGGCGACTCGCCGCCAGTTTCGTCGAGTCCACCAGGTCGATGAAAAGGATCGCCGCCTCCCGCACGTCTCCCGACAGCGATGCGCCACCGTCGAGGGCGCGGCGGGCCACGTCTTCCCCGACGTGGCGACCGAACAAATCCTGCAACCGGTCGCGCTCGGCTATCCCGGCGACCATTCGATTGAAACCGCCTTGCAGACGACCGATTTCAGAACGTTCGTAGACCCCGACAACGGTGTCGATACGGCCCTGCTGGACCTGCGCCATCGCGTCGACGACCTCGCGTATCGGGTCGGAAATCGACCGCGACGTCAGGATCATAATTGGGAGTCCGAGTAACACTGCGGCAAGCGTGACCACCAGAATGGGCATCTCCACCGACGCCGTCTTTTGAATAATCCAACCGTTGGAACGAATCACGATCAGAGCCGCGATTGCCGCGCAGGGCAGCCCACAGCCCATTAGCCACATGCCCACAAGTCGAGTGAGCACGCGTGGCGCGATCACAATGCCTTCAGAGCCTTGGGTCGCGGCGACCAGGATTGGGCGAAGAGAGCGCTGGGTGAGCAGAAGGCTCAGGCCTGCTGCCGCACTTCCGCCGAGAACGACCGCCAGCAGGGTTGCGACCGCAAGCGTCGCACCGCCATCAAGGTTCAGCGCGAGGAAAATCACGCCACTTGCAGCCCACGTTGCGGCCAAGATCAGCGATTGTCGTCTGAAGAGCCGGGTCGCTGTGCGTCGTTCATCCGGATTAGGTTGCCGGCCCTGAACAAACCACCGCACTACCGGAGCGAGGATCACGGCGCCGCCAACCGCGACGCCGGCAGCTCCCAAGACGATAAGGATCACCGCGGTTATCAGATTCTTTGCGCCGAAGTATGCGTACCCTCCAGTGCCGATTCGGTCGTGGAGCGGTATCACGATGGCGGCGGCATCGGCGACGGCCAGCAGGTGAGCGCATGCGAGCCCGGCCGCATACTGAATCGACAACCTGCGTGCCTTGGTCACGAAAACAAGGTAGCCCGTGGCTGCTTTATTGCGGACGAGCAGAGCGCACCGGTTCAGGCGCGCCGCCCTTCCTAGCCGGCGGGATAACCGACCGACTTGATCTCGGTGTATTGGTCGAAACCGGCGACACCGTTCTGCCGGCCCACGCCGCTTTCCTTGTAGCCGCCGAACGGAGTGTCGGCACCGTACGGTGCGCCGCCGTTGACGCCCATGAAGCCGGCCTTGATCCGGCGAGCCACCGCCAGCGAACGTTCCAGCGAGCCCGACATCACGTTGCCGGCCAACCCGTACACGCTGTCGTTGGCGATCCGGATCGCGTCTTCCTCGTCGTCGAACGGGATGACGGCCAGCACCGGGCCGAAGATCTCCTCCTGGGCGATGGTCATCTTGTTGTCGACATCGGTGAAAAGCGTTGGCCGCACGTAATACCCCTTGTCGAAACCGGTAGGTGCATCGGGGCCGCCGACCATGGCCGTGGCGCCCTCTTCCACACCCTTCTTGATGTAGCCCGTCACCCGCTCGAATTGCCTTTCCGAGATCAGCGGGCCGCACAGCGTTCCGGGATCCTGCGGGTCTCCACACGTGACGTTCTCATAGATGCTCTTGAGAATCGCCACGCCCTCGTCGTAGCGGGACCGCGGCAGCAGCATCCGGGTCGGGTTGGCGCAACCCTGTCCGGCGTGCATGCACGGCGCGATGCCGATCGCACAGGCCAGCCCGAAGTCGGCGTCCTCGAGGACGATCGTGGCCGACTTGCCACCGAGCTCCAGGAACAGCCGCTTCATGGTGGCCGCGCCCTTTTCCATGATCCGCTTGCCGACCACCGTCGAGCCGGTGAACGAGATCAGGTCGACCTTGGGTGACAGGGTCAGCTCCTCACCCACGAAGTGATCCGATGCGGTGACGACGCTGACGACACCGGCTGGGATGTCGGTCTTCTCGGCGATGAGCCGGCCCAGTCTGGTCGCGTTGAACGGGGTGTTCGGCGCCGGCTTGAGTACGACGGTGTTGCCGGTGCCCAGCGCCTGGCCGAGCTTGTTGATCGTCACCTCGAACGGGAAGTTCCACGGCACGATCGCGCCGACCACGCCGACCGGTTCCCGCCACACCTTACGGGTCGTCAGCGTGCCGGTGAGGCTGATTACCTTGTCGCCCAGGTCGGTCTCCCACGGGTACTGATCGATCAGCCTGGCGGGGTACTTCAGCCCGTCTTCCAGTGGGGCGTCTAGCTGGGGCCCGAACGTGATGGCCCGGGGGGAGCCGACCTCGAGGATGAGCTCCTCGCGCAGTTCCTCTTTCTCCGATTCGATCGCCTCGTGCAACTGCAGGAGGCAGCGCTGACGCAACTTGTGGTTGGTCGACCAGTCGGTCTCATCGAAAGCCCGCCGGGCGGCGTCGATCGCCCGGTGCATGTCCTCTTTCGACGCGTCGGCGACTTCGCCGAGCGACTCCTCGGTTGCCGGGTTGATGTTCGTGAAGGTGCCGGCCTGGCCGTCGACCAGCTTGCCGTCGATCATCATCTTCGGCTCGAACCGGACCTTTACAGTGTCAGCCATCTTTGTTCAGCTCTCTTTAGACGAGGCGCTGGTTAGAGCGCCGGGACGCGGGATGTCATCGGCAGACGGGCCACCCTTATGGTGAGCCTTACTGGAAACTAGCCGATTGGCAACGTGCAATTTCTGCGGGGGTTGGCTACTGGGGATCGAACAGCACGGGTAGTGATGTCGGGGACCGGAAAACCTGCCCGCGGATATGCGGGTCGTCCCCGTCTGGGTCCAGCCGAAGATTCGGCAACCGGTCCAGCAAAAGGTTGATGGCGGTGCGCATCTCGAGCCGCGCCAGATGCATACCGAGACAGACGTGCACGCCGTGCCCCCAGCCCAGATTTGCCTTGGCTTGTCGGTGAATGTTGAACGCGTCGGGATCCGGGTAGCGATCCTCTTGCCGGTTCGCCGAACCCAACATCGGCATCACCGTCGCCCCGGCCGGGATCGGCACCCCGCCGAGTTCGGTGTCGCGGGTCGTGACCCGGGTGATCGTCAGCAGCGGTGGTTCCCACCGCACGCCTTCCTCGATCGCCTGTGGTAGCAGCGAGCGGTCCGCGCGGATCGCGTCTAACTGCAATGGATCCGACAACAGACCGAAGAGCAGGCTGCCCAGCGACCGGTAGGTCGTCTCGACGCCTGCGGGGAGCAGCAGCCGAAGGAACGAGAAGATCTCTTCGTCGGCGAGCTTTTCCCCGTCGATCTCGGCCGCACCGAGCGCGCTGATCAGGTCGTCCTTCGGCTCGGCGCGGCGGGCCTCGAGTATCGGGGCAAAGTAGTCGCACAGGGCCGCCGATGCCGCAAGCCCGCGTTCTGGGTTCATCAGCCAACTCAGCAGCGAAATCGACCACCGCTGGAACTGCGGGTAGTCCTTTTCCGGCAACCCCAACAGGCCCGCAATGATCTGGCTCGGATAGTCGAAGGTGAACTCCTTCACCAGATCTGCCTTGCCTTTGGGTGCAAACTTGTCGATCAGGCTAGTTGCCACCCGGCCGACCAACTCGTCCTGCCAGCGCGCCAATGACTTCTGCGTGAACGCCTTCGATATCAGCGAACGCAGCCGCCCGTGGATCGGCTCGTCCATGCCGAGCATCACGCCTTCGCCCAACACGGGCCCGAACGCCGCGATGACGGCGGCCGAGGAGAACGTCTCGTTGTCGCGCAGCATTTGTTGGACATCCTCGTGGCGATACACGATGAACATCGGCAAGGATTCCTCGTGTGGAAGCGCTCCCGACGTCTCGAGTCGCTGCACCGGTTCCTCGCGGCGCAGTCGCGCCAGTTCGGTGTACGGGTCGCGCACATCGCCAGATATCGCGTCGTCGAAAGAGCCGAAATCCTCGAGATCGTCAAATAGCTGTTCCATGCTTACCTCTCAGTCCCCTTCACTCCCCTGATTTCTCTGGCGGCGCTTCGCCGCCAACGACGCCAAGCGCTGCAAAACCGGCTGCGGCAGAACGCGCGCGACCAACACCATCGCCCGCTGACCCGCGGTCAACGGATACGCCCCACCCCGCATCGAGCCTTGTCTGGGTATGCCGAGCACGATCCGCGACACGTGGTGCATGCCCGAAGACGGGAGAATTCTGTTGAAAGCCAACAGCATCGAAGCGTCCGGGCCAACGCCGCGGCGGCGGAACGACTTCTCGTCAGCCAGCGCCTTGAGCAGTCCATCGGTGAACCGCTCCGCTGGTCTGGCAAAACTGACCGCGAACCGCCCGCGGGTGTTCATCGTGTTGTGCAGCCGGGCGTAGGGGCCGTCGAAATTGCGATCATCGGTGGTGCCCGCGTCGGTGATGATCTCGGTGTCATACGTGCCGGCGACCAAAACCGTGACACCGAGACCGAAGGGCGCGATCTCGCACGCCATGGACTCACCCCAGCGCTCCAACGCTCCCTTGGCCGCCGAGTACGGCGCGGTGCCCGGTTGACCGCGCACCCCGGCCGCGCTGGATACCAACACGATGCGCCCCTCACCCGCTGCCCGCATCGACGGCAGCAGAGCCTGGGTCAGCGCGACGGGGCCGAGGACACTAGTGGCGAACATCTTCTGCCACAGCGCCGTATCGGTCTCCTCCACCATTCCGGCGGCGGAAATCCCGGCGTTGTGCACCAGCGCATAGGGTGCGCCAACGGCTTCTTCGATTGTCTTGGCCGCCGCGGAGATTGACGCGGCGTCCAAAAGGTCGAGCTGCACACCGATCAGCCGGTCGTCGTCTGCACCAGCGCCTGCCGCGTCCCGTAGGACTGGAACCCCGTGGTCGGGCGTGCGCATAGCCGCGACCACGCGCCACCCCTCGCGGTACAGGCGGACGGCCGATGCGAAACCCAGTCCCCGGGACGCACCGGTGATGACGACGGTGCGCGGATCAACCATTCTTGCTCGCACAGGGGCCGGTACCCGGCGGCGGCGGGTCGACGTTGGGCCGTCCGTTGGGCTCCCCGCTCATCCAGGTCGACCAGATGCCGACCGAGTACGGGCCTTGAGCGCCCGCCTTCTCGTAAAAACCCTGCGGGTCATAGACTTTGGCCTCCGGGTAGGGCCACGGGCAGGCCACGGAGGTCGCCGCTTTGCTGACCTTGATGGCCGCGAACCAGGCCCCATAGGCGAAGTAGGACACGTTGATGATCGCGAACATCACCAGGAAGGTGCCGAGTACCGGACGGCTTGGGAAGATCTTCGCCTTCGCGGCCAGCTTCTCTGCCACCGACTTCCCGGTGTCGTCGCGATAGCAGAGTATGGCCGCGGGCACCATCACGAAGGTCACCGAGAACGACTCCCAGATCAGCGGGAATTGGAATGTCGTGCCGGTGAATACCGAGCCCCAGGGAATCACCTGCGAGTAGATGTACATGCCGGCGTGCACCAGCTGGATCTCAAGCAACGCGTCAAAGACGAAGCCGATCGCACACGTCAGCAGACCCAGGCTGACCAACGGGTGTCGCGATACGAAACTCTGCGGTCCGTATTTGGCCTGCAGCTTGCGCAGGATCCAGACCGCCGGGAAGTAGGGACCGAAATAGAAAGTGACGTAGCCGAATACGACGAACGGTTCGACGGTTGGTGATAACGACACCAGCGGCCAGGAGTCCGGCCAGTGGATCAGATCGGGGTTGTAGACCGCGAATGGCGCCCAGTTCATGATCGGGTCCTGCCACACGATCAGCGTGGTGCACAGGAACATCAGCATCACCGGACTGCCCGGGTTCCGCCGCCAGCCCCTGATGAATACCACCAGCAGCACCAGCAGCATGATGATCGTGGAAATGTGCAAGAAAGTGATGTAGTCCAGCCCGAACAGGAACCGGACGGGGCGTGGCCGGCCGTGCACGTTTGGGTTGGCGACCCGCGGGTCCAGGGCGACGCGGCAATTCGCGATGAAGAAGAGCACGAACGCCGCCAGGGCAGCGCCGGCGATCCAACCGCCCCACCCCTTGCGTTCGCCGCCGCCGCCGGGCCGGGCGGGCTTTTCGCCTGCTCTTAGAGGTGCGGATTGTTCCGTCGACATCGAGTCAGCCTTCCTCTCCGAAACGATCGACCAGATGCGAGTTGATGCCATCGGCATCGAGGGTCCGCGCCACCAGATAACCGGCGCCCATCCACGCTCGGCGGGTCCACTTGCCGAATGACACCCGGGTGCCGGGCGCGCCCGCCGCGGCGGGCATCATCTTTACCCGCTCCAGCGCCTCTTTCACACCACGCGGACTGAGTGGATGGGCGTCGGTGAACGCCCGCACCAGCGTCTCGGCGACGTCGCGGTTGACCGGCGGCACGCAATATTCCGGACGCCGCCCACCATACTTCTTCGCGTACCGGTCGAGGAAGTTCTGACCGATTTGATTGGCTTCGTCGTACTGGTCAACCCCGATCCACCCCATGAACGCGTTCCACATGATCGGGTTGACCCATGCGTTCTGGAAAGCCGTCGTGGTGAATCGCGGCGGGTCCCAGTCGACCGCCTGCAGCGCGGGGTTGATGAACACGATCCCGAAACCGAAGCCCAGATGCACGATCGCTTCCGCCTTGGCATCGTGCAGGATGCGCACGGCTTCATTGATGTCCTGGGCGGTCTGCGCGATTGGCGCCTCCGCGACGATGCGAATGCCCTTGCCCCGACACGCGTTTCGCAGATTCTTCAGGTAGCTCTCGCCGATGAGGTTCTGCTCGACGAGGACCCCGATTTCGGTCAGCCCGCGTTTGGCCACCAGGTCCGCGATGAAAATCGGCTCGTCGGTCATCGATCCCTGCGGGAAGGAGAATGTCCATTCGCCCAACCAGTCGTCGGTGCCGGTGACGCTGATGGCCGGCACCTTGAACCGCTCCTGGATGGCTTCGCGGGTGGGCACGCAGTTGTCGGTGATGTGTGGCCCGAACACCACCAGGCAGCCTTCGTCGACGAGTTCGCCAAAGGCATCGATGACCGCCTTGACCGATCCCTTGGGCAACCCCTCGACTTCGCGGTAGATCATCTGCACGGGCCGGTCCATCAACCCGTGCTCAACGGCCTCCTCGAATACCAGGTCGAAGCAGCGCGTGAAGTCCGCGAGCATCTCTTCGGGGAACCCCGGTGGCAGGGTGAAGTCCATCAGGTAGCCGACCTTGATCGGCTCGGCTGTGCTTTCGTAGGACATCTGACCTCCCGGGTGACGCACTCACTCGCACGGATCTACCTGCTGACCTAATATTTGTTCAGACCGTAGCGGCGGCGGAATACCGCGTCAATCATCAGATCCATCCGCTCCGCCCAGATAGACGTCGACCATCTCGCCCAGAGCCCTGCCCACTGCCACGTCGTCGGTGAGCGGCCCGGCGATCGCGGCCCGGGCCGCCTCACGCATGGTGAGGCCCTCTGCGACAAGCTGGGCTGCCGCGATGAGCACCCGAGTCGATGCGACCTCACGCAGGCCACCGGCTTCCAGGCGGCGGATGGCCTGCCCGAAGCGCACCAGCTCAGCGGCGGTGGCACCGTCCACGCCGGCCTCGTGTGCAACGATCCCCTCTTCGATATCGGCTGCGGGAAAACCGAATTCGATGGCGACCATCCGCTGACGTGTCGAATCCTTGAGGTCCTTGAGCACGCTTTGATAGCCGGGGTTGTAGGACACCACAAGGCCGAATCCGGGCGCCGCGTCCAGCGTGACACCGAGACGTTCGATGGGCAGCTGTCGCCGGTGATCCGCAAGCGGGTGCAGCACCACGGTCGTGTCTTGTCGGGCTTCCACCACTTCGTCGAGGTAACAGATCGCACCCTCGCGCACCGCCCGGGTCAGCGGACCGTCCATCCAAACTGTCTCGTCGCCCCGCAGAAGATACCGCCCGACAAGGTCCGCGGTGGTGAGGTCGTCATGGCAGGCAACGGTGATCAGCGGCCGACCGAGATCGTAGGCCATCGCCTCGACGAATCGGGTCTTGCCGCAACCCGTCGGCCCCTTCAGGACGAGCGCCAGGCCCTGACGATATGCCGCCTTGAAAATGGCCTCTTCGCTGCCGACCGCCTGGTAATAGGGCCGTACCATCTCCGCCTCGGTGATCACGCCGTTCCGGCAAGCAAGCCCGGACTCGTTGGCCATAGCTTCCCTTCTGATACTCCCGGCGATTGGAGCCTAGCCGGAACAGATGTTTGTTTCAAGTGCCCAGACGAGCGGGTCCGGACCAGTGGTACACCAACTGCGTTCTGGGACTTGGCATCAGGGCCGAGTTTGGCTCGATCACGGTGTTCGTCACGACACCTTCCGGCGAACCTCTGCCGAGCGCAGCGCGGACCGGAACAGTGGTCCGATCACGCCGGCGAGTTGATCTGGTCGCGCAATCGTCGCATGCGCGGTGTTGCCGAACACTCTGCGCAGCGATTGCACATCGGTTCCCGCGCCGATCGTCAGGCATACGCAGCCAGTGCCTCGACGGCGAGCCTCGGTCAGAGCGCGGCGCGCGTCAGCGGCACCATAGGCGCGTTCGTATCCATGGTCGTACGCGAGTCCGTCGGAAAGCACCACCAACAGCCGGCGTGACGTACCTCCGCGCGTCTCCAAGACCGCCGAGCCATGGCGGATGGCCGCGCCGAGACGCGAGAACGCACCGGGCTCCAGGCTGTTCAATCGCCTCATGATTTGGGCGTCGAAGTGGTCGTCAAATCGCTTGACCGGCAACATGTTCACCGCTCTGCGTCCCTGCGAGTAATAGGCGTAGAGCGCAACCCGGTCACCCAAGTCGTGCAGTGCGACGGTCAGGTTGGCGACCGCCGCGCGCTGTTGTTCGTGCACCGTGCGCCCCAGGGTTCCGGGCTCCGCCGCGGAGCCCGACACATCGAGGAGGAGCAGCACCGACAGGTCGCGCCTGCGCCGAAGGCTGTCGAGGTATACCGCTTCGTCGGGCACCGACCCGGCCCGCACCTCGACGCGGGCTTCAACGGCGGCGTCGAGGTCGATGTCGTCGCCCTGGTACTGGCGGTGGCGACGGTACAGACCCATTCCAAGTCGCGATAGCGGCCGCCGCATGCCGATTGCGTCGTCGATCGCCTGAGTTGCCGACGCCTTGATCTTCGGCTCGACCTCCCGCACGGTGCACCACGCGGGCCGGTAGCTTTTTCGCGTGAAGTCCCATTCCGGATAGCTCACGCCGTCCGCGGTGGTTTTCGTTTCGCGGTCTTGAACATCCGTGACGTCCTCGCTCGAGGGTGAGGCCAGCGACGACACGGCGTGCGGACCGCGGTTCGCGGAGTTCGTGCGGTGCGTCGGGGTGTCCGCGCCGGGCGGCCCGCCGCCGCTACCGGTCTTCCGCGCCGAAGACAGCATCTTCTTCAACCACTTGCCGATGAAGCCGCCACCACCAACCGGGCTGGTGAACAGATCTGGATGGTCGGAATCGTCGATCTCGCCGTCGTCGAGTTCCGCTAGTTCCTGCGCGCCACGGCCCCGCGGGACGTGCCGGGGGCTCGACTGGCCCTGTTGTTCGGCCGCTCGGGAGGGTGCCGCGATCACCTTCGCGGCGCGTATCACGCCGAACTGCGGCGCCGGGTCGTCGATGGCAGCCCGTCCGGCGGCAATGCTCAGCGAAGCGGCGGGCGAATCGCTGCGCCCAGCGATATCGCGGTCGCCGACCGACGCCAGGATGCGTGGTAGCAGCTCGGCATTGCTGACCAATGCGCGATGGCCCTCGACCGCGAGGTAGCGCCTGGCCATCCGGGGGCGGTGGAGAAGGGAACGCACGACGTCGGGATCCAGGCTGCCGGCGGCGATCATCGATGCCTGTACCGCAACCGCCTCGAGTCTCGCACGGGCTCGCGCCGCGGCATCGATATAAATCGTCTGGCCGTCGGTCCACGAAGGCTCACCCGGTAGCAGCTCGGCGACCGCCACCGGTCGACCGGCAAGCGCAGAGGCAAACATGCCGAGTCCCTGCAACCGGTCGTCACGAGCGTCGTCTGCCACGCCCGACCTCCGAACCCCCCGGGACCCCGTTGACCAAATATCTGTTCCAACGTAGAGTCCGGTGTCGCTGCAGTCAATCGGATCAGCTGCGCAGTAATGATCGGATGTGCCGAAGTGCCTACGGTCAGGCTTGTTGACCAAATATCTGCTCCGTCGTAAAGTCCGGCTTGGCCGCAGTCAGCAGTCAGTCGTTACAAAGTCGACGCAAAGTCGATAAAGGAACCTCCCAACAAAGTGGATTTCTCGTACCCGGCGGACGTCGAACGGTTCCGCGCCGAGTTGCGTGAGTGGCTGTCTGCGAATCTGACCGATGAGCTGATCGCCGCCCGACGCCCCTCCGGCCACAACGACGTGGTATTCGAGAAGTTGCGCGCCTGGAATCGCACGATGGCCGACGCCGGCTGGGCGGCCGTGTCCTGGCCCCGAGAATATGGTGGCCGGGGAGCGACTGTGCTCGAGCAGCTGGTCTACACCGAGGAGACCACCCGTGCCCGGGCGCCATTGCCGCTCAACGTGATCGGCATGAACAACATTGCTCCGGCCATCATGCAATACGGCACTGAATCCCAGAAGACGACGCTGCTCCCCCGCATGATGCGCGCCGACGACATCTGGTGCCAGGGAATGTCAGAACCCGAAGCGGGATCCGATCTCGCTTCGCTGCGCACCAGGGCAGTGCGCGATGGTGACGACTTCGTCGTCAACGGCCAGAAGATCTGGACCTCACTCGGGCATCGGGCGCAGTGGTGTCAGCTGTACGTGCGCACTGATCCGGATGCCCCGAAACACAAGGGGATCTCCTGCCTGATTGTCGACATGAGGCTGCCGGGCATCCAGGTTCGACCACTCGTCACGCTCAACGGCGACACCGATTTCGCCGAAATCTTCTTTCACGATGTGCGGGTGCCGGCCGATGCGTTGCTCGGGCCGCTGAATGCCGGTTGGCAGGTGGCCACCACCACGCTCAGCCACGAGCGCGCCGGAGCCGCGCGGCTGTACGCCGAGATGCAGGTGCGCTTAGAAGAACTGGTCGGTGACATTGCCGCGGCGCAGGCCGCCGACGACCCGGTGACACTGCGGCGCCTCGGCGAAATAGCGCTTCGCATCAAATATCTCGAGGTGCTCTGCCAGCGATCGATTTCGGCGACGTTGCACGGCGGGGACGCCTTCGGGTCGGCCAGCCTCGCCAAGACCGTGTGGGGGGAGATTGGACAAGACCTGGCTGCCCTGGCCTACGACGTGTTGGGCAACCACGGTAGCAACACCTCGTGGGCAAACTACCGTCTGACCTCGCGCTCACTGACCATCGCGGGGGGCACCAGCCAGATCAACAAGAACATCACCGCACAGCGCGTACTCGGGTTGCCACGCAAATGAATCTCGAACTCACCGACGAGCAACTGGCACTGCGCGACACCACACGGCGTTTTCTGGCGGAAAAGGCGCCGATTTCGGGTCATGTGCGCAAGCTGCTCGACGATCCGACCGGCCTAGACGAACAGGTCTGGCGCGGTCTCGCCGACCTCGGGACGACCGGACTGCTGGTGCCGCAGGACTACGGTGGCGCCGGCATGACGATGGTCGAAGCCGGTGTCGTTGCCGAGGAACTCGGCGCCGCCCTGCATCCGGGACCGTGGCTGTCAAGCGCGGTTGCCGCGACGCGCACGCTGACCCGGCTCGACGTCAACGGGACTGCCGCCAAGCTGTTGACCGGGATCGCTGACGGCACCACGATCGCGGCTGTCGGCTTCTTGGATTCCCAGAACACCTCCGTTGTCGCGGCCGAGCAAGGCCCGGACGCCGCAGACGTCGTGCTGCGGGGCGAGATCGCGTGCGTGCCCGACGCCGCGGCTGCCGACACCCTGCTGGTGCTCGCCGAGGATTCAACAGGTACAGCGCTTTTCACGGTAAAAACTGATTCATCGGGGATCTCGGTGACACCCGAGCCCGGTATCGACCGGACCCGCAAGCCGTGTCGTGTCACGCTCAACGACACGTCCGCACATCGGCTGGTCACTCCCTCGTCAGAAGCCGTCGACGCAGTGATCGATGACGTGCTTATCGCCAATGCCGCCGACGCGCTCGGCGCTGCACGAGCCGTCATGCATCTCGCCATCGAATACGCAAAGGTGAGAAAGCAATTCGGTCAGCTGATCGGATCGTTTCAGGCAATTCAGCATCTGTGCGTCGACATGTACGAAACTGTCGAGCTGGCCCGCAGCGGAGTGATCCATGCGCTGTGGGCCGCCGACAACGCCGACGCCGACGAGCGGCACCTGTCCGCGTTGCGGGCGAAAGCGTTTGCAGGACGGCTGGCCACTGTCGGTGATACCGCTATCCAGGTATTCGGGGGTATTGGCTACACCTGGGAGCACGACGCTCACCTTTACCTCAAACGTCTGCTCAGCTGGAGCACGTTCCTCGGTGGACCTGACCGCTATCTCACTGAACTCGGTGCACGCCTTGCGGAAAGGGCTCTGAAATAATCGATTTCACTGATCAGGTTGCGATCGTCACGGGAGCGGGCCGAGGGCTCGGTCGTTTGTATGCGCTGGAGTTGGCTCGGCGCGGTGCCTCGGTGATCGTGAACGACCTGGGCGGAACGATGCACGGCGAAGGCTCCGATGCCAGCGTCGCCGACGCGGTCGTCGACGAGATCGCGCGCGCCGGTGGCGTCGCGGTGGCTTCACACGATTCGGTGGACAGCCCCGAGGGCGGCGAAGCGATCGTCCGCACCGCTATCGACCGGTTCGGTCGCCTCGACGCAGTGGTGAGCAACGCCGGGATCTTCAACAGTGTGCCTTTCGAGGATCTGTCGCAGGCCGACTGGCGGCGGATGCTGAGCGTGCACCTGGACGGCGGGTTCTATTTGAGCCAGCCGGCATACCGAGCGATGAAGACGGCCGGGTACGGGCGGTTCGTCTTCATCTCCTCCTCCGGGGGCATGTTCGGACAGCCGCTGGAAGCCCACTACGCGGCGGCCAAGGCGGGCCTCGTCGGGCTGGCCAACGTTATCGCCATTGAAGGTGCCCAGCACGGGATTCTCGCCAATACCGTTCTACCGTTCGGCTTTTCGCGCATGGTCACTGAGACGGTCGGGGATCCCAAAGCGCTTGAGGAAACGGGATTCCTGAAGGTGATCCAGCCTGAGCTGGTCGTGCCGATCGTGGCATTTTTGGCCAGTCGGGCTTGCGAGTTCACCCATCACAACTATTCGGCCTGTGCGGGACGTTTCTCGCGAGTCTTCGTGGGCCTCGGCGAGGGTTGGCTCGCCGAACCGGGCAGCAACCCCACAGCCGACGACGTCGCGGCGCATCTCTCCGAGGTTTCAGCCACCGAGCCGTTCACCGTTCCCGGCTCGATCTTCGAAGAGGTCTTCGCGGTCTGCGAAAGGCTGGGCGTCAACGTGTTTTCGCAATGAGCTGTCATGGACATTGAGCATCTTCTGACCGCGACGAGATCGGCGCGAAAATCGCTCGACTTGGATGCGAGGATCGACATCGGTGACCTTCGCGAGTGCCTTTCCATCGCGTTGCACGCAGCGAACGGCTCCAATGCGCAGTCCTGGCGCTGGCTGGTTGTCACCGATCCCGGTTTGCGGGAAAACCTGGCGGGGCTCTACCGCGAGGCTTATCTGCTACGAGTCGGTGGGCAGATGCTTGCCGATCTGATGCCGGCCGGCACCCCGGAGAGCAGGCTCATGTCGTCCACCGAGTGGCTGGTGGAGAACATGGCGCAAGTGCCGGTGCTCGTGATCCCTTGCTACCAGCCCTATCTGCCGCGAATCGACGGCGACGAATCTTTCTACCAGGCCACCCTGTACGGCTCGATCTTCCCGGCGGTATGGAACTTCCAACTGGCGCTGCATGCACGCGGCTACGGCACCTGCGTCACCACGCTGCACCTGCATCGCGAGAATGCTGTCCGAGAACTCCTGCAGATCCCGGAAAGTTACGCGCAAGGCTGTCTGCTTCCCGTTGGCCGCCTCCGCGCGGGTCATACCTTCCGACCCGCTCCCAGGCGCCCACTCGAGGAGGTCGTTGCCGTCGACTGCTGGGACGGACCGCCGCTTAGTGTGGAGGTGTAGTGGGGCTTCAGCAACCATCCGAGCCTGCAGCCGTACACGGCCCTGGCCGCCTAGACTTGCCCGATGCCGATTCGTTGGTCCGGTCTGGGCGACCCGGACGTTCTCGCATGACGTCGCGGGGACGGGGTGCTGCCAACCACATCCCAGACTTGGCGGACGACCGCGGCGGTGCCTACGACGACGGCACTCGTCGCACCGAAATCCTGCAAACTGCGGCGTCGTTGATTGCCTCCTCGGGCCTGCGCACGTCCCTGCAGGAGATCGCCGACGCGGCGGGAATTTTGCCGGGAAGCCTGTACCACCACTTCGAGTCGAAGGAAGCGATTCTCGTCGAGCTGGTCCGGCGGTATTACGCGGACTTGGAACGCATCGGCGAGATCGCCCAGGAAAGATTGGACAAGCCCGACTCGCGGCCGGTCGCTGACGAGATCTTCGAGTTGGGTTCTGCGATCGCACGCTGCGCGGTGCAGCATCGTGCCGCTCTGCAGATGTCGTTCTATGAGGCGCCAAGTGCCAATCAGGAGCTTGTCGAACTCCTGCAAAAGCCGCCCACCGCTATCCAGCAGGCGATGCTGCAGACGCTGCGCGCCGGCAGGTGGAGCGGCTACATCCGATCCGATATCGACCTCCCGACGCTCGCCGACCGGATCTGCCAGACCATGATGCACGTCGGACTTGACATCATCCGCCACACCGCCGCACCCGACCAGACCGCGGCCGTCTTGTGCCGGATCATGTTGTACGGTTTGGCCGCTCGACCGCCCAGTGACCGAGAATTGGATGGCTCCCCCGCTTTCGCGGCCGCCGAGGCAGCAATCACGACGTGGAGCGACGAAAGCGAATCCGATGCCGACGACAAAGCCGCCCATGTCCGTGCGGTGGCACGAACCGAGTTCGGCCGAAAAGGTTACGAGGTCACCACCATCAGGGACATCGCCTCCGCGGCGGGATTGGGTACCGGGACCGTCTATCGGCTGATCAGGTCGAAAGACGAACTGCTCGCCTCGATCATGGAGTCGTTTGGCAAAAAAGCCGGTGGCGGATTCGCCAGCGTTCTGCGCACCGACGCCACGCCGGTGGAGAAGCTGGACGCGCTGAGTTGGGTCAACATCAACGCGCTAGATCAATTCCCCGACGAGTGGAAGATCCAACTGGCATGGATGCGCCAATCGCCGCCAGACACGCCCAATCCTGGGTTGGCGTTCACGATGCGACTACGACAACTCAGAGCGTTGCTGTCGGAAGGGATCCAGTCGGGCGACATCCGCATCGAGGAGTCCCCCTCGCTGTCGATGCTGGCGCGCTACGTGATGGACATCATCTGGGTGCCGGAAAACATCGTGCGGGCTCAAGGCAAGCAAGCGGCGCTGGTCAACGCCCGCGACACCGTGCTGCGCGGCGCCGCGGACCGCGGCAGACCCAAGTGATGTCGGACGACGCCCCTACGGTCTCGTGAGTACCAAACATCTGTTCCCCGTGAAGTGCACCGGAGCCTTTCCCGTAAAGTACACCGGAGCCTTTACTGCAGGCGTCCCAAGAGAGGATAGAAATGACTGGTATCGAGCAGTTCCGCTATGACGGCAAGCGGGCGCTGGTAGTCGGAGGTGCGACCGGCATGGGCGCCGCGGCGGCCAAGATCGTCGGCGCGCTCGGAGCCGAGGTCATCAACATGGACTACGCGCCGGTCGACTCCGGCCTCGGCCGCGGGATCCAGGTGGACCTTCGGGACCCGGCGTCGATTGACAACGCCCTCGAGCAGGTCGGCGGACCCGTCGACGCCCTCTTCTCTGCCGCCGGTATCGCCGACGGTCCAGACCTGATGAAGATCAACTTCATCGGGCATCGGCACGTGATCGACCGACTGATGAGCGGCGGCCACCTGAGACGCGGTTCGGCCATCTGCTTCATCTCCTCGGTGGCCGGCATCGGGTGGGAAACCGATTTACCGCGGCTGCAGGAGTTCTTGGCCACGCCCGACTTCGAGTCGGCAGACGCCTGGGTCAAAGCCCACGAGGCGGACAACTTCGGCCATTACGGCACCAGCAAGCAGGCCATCAACGCCTACGTCGCAACGCACGCATTCCCATTCCTCGCGAAGGGCGTGCGCATCAACGCGATCTGCCCCGGCCCGACCGACACCCCCCTGGCCCGGGCCAACGCCGACCTCTGGCTGACTTTCGCGCAGGACTATCGAGAAGCCACCGGCGCCGAGGTCCACACGCCAGAGCAGATGGGCAACGTGATGGCGTTCCTCAACAGTGACGCCGCCGCCGGTATCAACGGCGTCACCCTCCTTGTCGACTACGGGCACGTCAATTCGTCGAATACCGGAACTTTCGCAGCGGGCAAGCCGATCATCGACTTGCTGATGGGCCGAATCTCGCTCACCTAGCCGGCCACGCACATTTACTCCCGAAGACGGCCTCGCGGCTGGTAGAAAAAGGCGTGCGACGAGAGGATGCGTCCACGCGCCTGTCGCATTGGAGGTGAGCGGTGGGAAGTCGGTTCGTGACCGCGGCGGTGACCGTTCTAGTGGTAGCGGCATCCTGCGCGGGATGCTTTAGTTCGGCAAAAGTGACGGAGCAAACCGCTCGGATCACTGTCGACAACAACACCCGCACCTCGCACGCCGTCACCTGTAATCAGGTGCAGTGGTTGTTGACTGCAAACATCGCCGCCGCGCCGGCAAGTGTCCGCGTATTGCTCAAGCTCGATTCCGAAAAGCCGAAGCTGGAATCGGTAAATATCGACAATTTCGCGGGTTTCACCGGCGTCGCCGACGTCGGTGCCGGTGATGCGAAAGCCGTTTTCGCCAACGGCACCTACACGATCACGGGCACGGCCGAAGGATCTCAGCGCAACGATCCACGCGTCTCCGTTACGGCACCCTTCAAGATCGAGATGGGCTGCTAACGGCGCGCATCAGATCGACGCCAGGGTTCCGCTGCCCACCGCGTCGACGATGTCGTCGATCACCGAGACGGGAAACTGCGTAATCGCCGCGCCGACTTGGTCTAAGCCCGTCTCAAACGCTTGTGAGATCGTCGTGGGGTCCAAGGTGAGCAGGGCCTGCCAGATGTCGTAGGACGCAATTTGCGGTGCGGTGATCAGGTCTCCCCAGGATCTAGGACATCTGGGCACGCGGCCCGTGTGCCCGTTCCCTGATGGTATGAATGGAACACCCCGACGGGTGTATTGTCCTGCGGTAATCGTTGCCTGAGTTGCTTGGGCTGCAGGGACGCCAGGCGGAAGAGATTGTCAGGGAATCGTGTTCACTGTCGATGAGCTGGCCACGATTCCACTCTTCGCGGCGCTCGCGCAGAAGGAGCTGGAGTACCTTGCCAGCGCCGTTGAGGACATCCACCTCATCCCCGGGGAGTACGTGGCCCACGAGGGCGAAGGCCGGTTCCTGGCGGTCGTGGTCGAGGGGAAGACCGAGCTGACGAAGCTGGTGAACGGCGTCGAGCAGGTGATCGGCGTGCGGCTCCCGGGCGAGCTCGGAGGCGAGATCCCGATGACGCTCGGTACGCCGTTGCCCGCCAGCATGCGGGCCGTCGAGCCGTCGCGCGTGCTGAAGGTCACCGTCGAGGTGTTCCACACGCTCGCCGCCATGGCCCCCGAGGTCTCCGCAACGGTCGGTGCCGCCGCGTTGGAGCGTCTGGAGATGCTCAGAAACGCCACCGCGCAGCCGCTCGAGCCGGTGATGTTCGTAATCGGCCCGCGCCTCGACGCGGGAGTCCACGGCTGTGACAGCTTCCTCCATCGCAACCAGATTCCCTACGATCGCCTGGATCCAGACGATCCTGCCGCTGTTGCGCGCACCGGAGGTGCAGCCGCCGTGGCCGGCCCCTATCCGGTGGTGGTGCTGCGCGACGGCACTCGGCTGATTGCCCCGACGATGCGTGTCGTTGCCACAGTCGCTGGACTGACGGTCGCGCCAGGCCGGGCGCGCTACGACGTGGTGATCGTGGGCGGCGGGCCGGCGGGTCTGACGGCGGCGGTCAACGGCGCCTCGGAAGGCCTGCAGACGGGGCTGATCGAGTCCTTCGCCCCCGGCGGGCAGGCCGGCACCTCGACCCGGATCGAGAACTACACGGGGTTCCCATTCGGCGTCTCCGGGGACGAGCTCGCGCGCCGGGCGCTGCAACAGGCGAAGCGGCTGGGCGCTGAGATCGTCGTGACCCGCCGGGTCGAAGGCATCGACCCTGCCGACCTGACCGTCAGGCTGGATGGAGGCGACGTTCTCCGAACGAAGTCGATCGTTCTCGCGACGGGCGTGGAGTGGCGGCGCCTCGAGGTCGAGTCGGTCGATCGATTCGTCGGCTCCGGTGTCTACTACGGTGCGGCACGCAGCGACGCCGGTCTGGCGCAGGGAAACGATGTGTATCTGATCGGGGCGGGCAATTCTGCCGGCCAGGCCGCCATCTTCTTCGCCAACCACGCCCGATCGGTGACGCTCCTCGTGCGGGGCGAGTCGCTCGCCGCGAGCATGTCTCACTACCTCATCGAGCAGATCGCAACGAAAGCGAACATCCGGGTGGAAACGCGATCCGAGGTTGTCGCGGTGCACGGAGATGAACGACTCGAGGCGATCGAGGTCATCGACCGAAGGGCCGGCACGACATCTCGACGGGATGCGAGGGCGCTCTTCGTCCTCATCGGCGCCGAAGCGGCGACTGATTGGCTCCCCTCGGAGATTGCGCGTAACGAGCACGGCTTCGTACTGACGGGACCCGACGCGATGAAGGCGGGACAGTGGAAGCCCGATCGCGAGCCGTTCGCTCTCGAAACGAGCGCCCCGGGGATCTTCGCCGTGGGCGATATCCGCTCCGGATCGGTGAAGCGCGTGGCAGCATCCGTCGGTGAGGGCGGCATCGCGATCAACTTCGTGCATCGCTACCTCCAGCTCTCCTCTTAGCCATGGCCGATCTGCCCTCCGATTCCGCCATCGCGGAGGCTCTCTTCGCTGCGGGCTCAGCGCACCACGAATACGAGCAGACTGCCCTCAAGGCGTGCGCGACGAGCAGTGGGCAGGCTTCTATGCCGCCTTCTTCCTGGGCCGGCTCGGCGATTTCACGGCGGCGAGCAGGCTGGCAGCCCTACTCGAAGAGGTCGACGCGCCGTCGAACTGGTCAGAGGCCGCGGCAGAGCACGTGGCGACCACGTTGCGCGCGCAATCGGACGCGATGGCGCCAACCGTCACCGACGTCTCAGACCGCAGACGCTTCGAGATCGAAGCCGACGGGGCCGTCTTGGGCTTTGCCGAGTACCGGCGCCGACTGCCAGGCGGGTCTTGCCGACCCCACCTACCCCGGTCAGCGTGACCAACCGATGAGCTTTCACCGCGGCGTGCAGCTCGGCGACCTCCGACTCACGCCCGATGAAGCTCGTGGTCTGAGGCCGCAGATTCCCCGGACTCGCATCCAGCGCCCGCAACGCAGGAAAATCCGCCTGCAGGCCCGCCGCTCGGACCTGAAATACTCCGACCGCGGCGGGCAGATCCCGCAACCGCCGCGGCCCCAAATCCACCAGATCAACTCCGCTGAGCAGACCCGCCGCCGACTCGGCCAAAAGGATCTGACCGCCATGCCCGGCGGCCATCACCCGCGCAGCACGATTGAGCACCGCACCGAAGTAATCCGCCCCCCGCAACTCGGCTTCGCCGGTCGCAATCCCCATCCGCACCGGCAACTCCAGCCGCAGCTGCGCGGCCACCGCGGCATCAACCGCGGATCTGGGTGACGCGAACGCGGCACACACGCCGTCCCCAGTGTGCTTTAACAGCCAGCCGCCGTGGCCCTCGATCGCCTTGCACAACACCTCGTCATGGGCGGCCAGCGCCACCCGCATCCCCTCGGCGTCGGCCTCCCACCGACGGGTCGAACCCTCCACATCGGTGAACAAAAACGTCACCACCCCCGAAGGAGCAGCGGCCGCAGGAGCGGACACCCCTGCAGAATCTCACACCAGACGCGCTCCTACCTGCCACATCGGCGCGTTTTTCGTCGCACGCCACGAATACGCGGCGCGTGCGGCAGTAGTGTGCGCAAAAACCTATCGGGGCGGAACCGGGCCGGCTCAGCCCGCGTCTGAATAGTTGATCGGGCCGCCCCTGCTCTCCTCAGTCGCGGCTCGACTCTCATTCGCCTTGCTCAGCCCTTGTTGCGAAGGTGGTCTAAGAGCTTGCGGTGTAGCTCGGAGACGTCTTCGACGCCTTGTAGCTCCTTCGGTACCTCGATTTCGTGGAGCAACTGACCCGGTCCGGCGACAGGTCCGCCTGTCCCAGCGTCCGAATTGCTTTTTTTGCCTTGGCCTGCGGTGCCGAGGATGTTCCCGCGCTCGTCGGTGATGACTGTCATCTTCATGGATGCTCTTCCGTTCAATGGGTGCTTGCAGGGTGTGATCGTTGATCAGGTATTGAGCGGTATGTCGCTGAATTTGACGAATTGGATCACGAACGGAACCGCCACGGTGCTGTCGTTTCTGATCTTGAATTCGTAGAAGACTTCGGGTGCGTGGTCATCGCCTGGGCCACCTCGGCACATCGCGAAATCGTAAGTGACCAAGACGTTTCGGGCGGTATTGTTTCCGCCTTGCGAGATCCCCTTGGGTACGGCCCTGAACATGATCGGACCCTGGTTTGGTCCTCCGGTCGGGCCCGGATCGGTGAAAAAGTTCCAGTTCCAATACTGTATGGAGTTCGCTGCGATCGACCAATTGCCATCGACTTGCCAACGTACTGGCATGTGGTGCGCCTCCTGACCTTGGTTGAAATGTGCCTTTTCGGTTTTCCAGGCACGTCACAACCGTAGTCATGCGGCTGGCCCGAGGATACGAGTAATCGACTACTTGAATTTTGCTGTCGTCATTACGCATACGGATTTACCGCCTTCGGGTCGCGCGTCGATCAGCCAATCCCATAGCTACGGCCCCAAGATCCAATCAGCCCCGATGGCTGCCCGCGATATGTGAGCATTTAGCAATGAGCGCGCGCACCTTCGCTCGCATCCTTGGTGTGGCGGCGGCGATGACGTGGGCGCTGCTGAGCACGCTTATCGGCACTCGTTACGCCTCTGCCGGAACCTGCTCCGATGTCGAGGTGGTGTTTGCACGCGGCACCAACGAACCTCCCGGCGTCGGTAGCGTGGGCGAGGCATTCGTCGATTCGCTTAGATCAAAAGTTCCTGGGCGGTCCGTCGGGGTCTACGCGGTCAACTACCCCGCCACCGACGATTTCGTCAGGAGCTCGTTAGCCGGGGCCGGCGATGCGCGTTCTCATGTCCAATCCGTGGTTGGGAGCTGCCCTAAAACCAGAATGGTGCTTGGTGGATATTCTCAGGGTGCCGGAGTGATCGATATGACTACCGAGCAGTTGCCGCCGGAGATGGCTGATCATGTCGCCGCGGTCGCCGTCTTCGGCAATCCGGAGAGTGCATTCGCGAGGATGCTCGGAGGCGGCCAGCTCCCTGCAATCAGCCCGCTTTACCGCCCAAAGACGATTGACCTGTGCGTTCCCGACGACCCAATCTGCTCCGAAGGCAGGAACGCGAGGGCACACGTTTTATATGTTCAGTCCGGAATGACAAACCAGGCCGCGGCGTTCGCAGCCAGTCGGCTCTAGCTCCGCTGGTTCTTCGCTCGTAAATGCCCGATGCACCCGCTTTCGTTGCTACCGCCCGAGGAACGGCGTGGGCCGCTGTCGTCGATAGACGTGGCGGATGCGCTGCTGGATGAACGCCGTGAGTTGGCCGGGTGGCTACAACCCATAAGCTCCGTGCGTGCGCGAGATCGCATCGAGGGGTTGCGTTTCCGCTGTTCGAGAACCGAACAGGGAGAACTGCCATGGCAGCCAAGTTCGAGATCAGCAAGGACAAGTCCGTCAAGTTTCGGTTCCACCTCAGGCCGCCAACGGCGAGATCATCGCCGCCAGCCAGGGTTATGAGACCAAGGAAAGTGCCCATAAGGGCATTGAGTCGGTCAAGACGAGTGCTCCCGCCGCGAAGGTCGTAGACCTGACCGAACGGGAACCCGCGCACAACTAGCGCCCATCGCGATTCATCGTCGCACGCCAGGAAACAAGGTGCGCGTGCAAGTGGCAGTGCGCCTGACTCGAAAGTAGTTACCCCGCCGGTAGTTTGAGCACGGCCACCGGCCGCCGCTGAAACAGCCGGAGTCAGCGCGCTTGGAGGTGTCTGAGTCCACGACATCGTTGACAGGTGAGTCGCATTCAGATACCACCGACGCCGATCGCTCTGTGCTGGCAGAACGACCCCACATTCACGACCTGCCTGAGGAATCACTAAGTGGAAATACCCGGGGACTATCACTCGCGCCCCGGCGAGCGGTGGGATCAGCAGTACGCTCATGCCGTGCCGGAAACGTCGTACGCATCCTGCGGCGATCTCAGCCTGGCGTATCAGGTGTTCGGCGACGGGCCGGTCGAACTCGTCGTCGTCATGCCGTTCGTCAGCCACATCGAGCTGGCCTGGACCCTCCCCCAATTCAAAGCGTTCGTTGAGCAGCTCGCCACGTTCTGTCGCGTTGCCCTGTTCGACAAGGCCGGGGTCGGGCTGTCGGACCCGGTGCCAAAAGTTCGCACGCTGGATGATCGAGCAGCCGAGATCGAGGCTGTCATGGATGCGGTCGGCTTCACACAGGCCGTCGTCTCCGGTCTGAGTGACGGTGGACCGGCGTGCATGATGTTCGCGGCAACACGGCCGGAACGAGTGCGGGCGCTGATCCTCTGCGCCACATACGCGTTTAACCCAGGCGAGTGGGACGACATGGATCGCGACCCGGCCGAGCTGCGGGCGCGCTACCTCTCCGAAGTGGGCGAGAACTACACGCCGTCGATTGAACAGCTCGCCCGCTGGCTGGAAGCCGTCCGCGCCGTGCGCTCCGGGTGGGGCAGCGGTACGGCAGCTAGCATCAGCGCGCCGTCGGTCCGGTCGATACGCCAGCTCGCAATGTTGGAGCGCATGAGCGCGAGCCCGGGAATGGCGCGGGCGTCATTCGAAGCTGCCTTTCGGACTGACGTGCGACCGATCCTGCCAACGATCACCGTGCCAACTCTGGTCATCCATGCCCGCGAGGACCAAGCGGTTCCGGTGCAGGGCGGGCGGTATCTCGCCGACCACATCCCCGGCGCGCGATACCTGGAGGTCGAGGGTAAGGACCACGCACCGTTCTTCACCGAGCCCGACAAGATCCTGACCGGGATCGAGGAGTTCCTCACCGGCAGCCATGCTGCGCCCGCACAGTCACATCGCGCCCTGCGCACCGTGTTGTTCACCGATATCGTCGCTTCGACGCAACACGCCGCGGCGACGGGCGACGAGCGATGGCGCGCGGTGCTGCACCGCTTCGGCGAGATCACCACCGAACTGACGCAACGATTCGGCGGCACGGTGGTCAAGAGCACCGGCGACGGCCACCTCGCCACGTTCGACGGCCCGACGCAGGCCATCCGCTGCGCCGAGGCCCTGCGCGCTGACGCCGAGACGCTGGGCATCGAGATCCGCGCTGGCATCCACACCGGCGAGTGCGAACTGCTGGACACCGACATCGGGGGGCTCGCCGTACACATCGCGGCGCGGATCCTCGGCCAGGCCGGCGCCGGCGAAATCCTCGTCTCGCGCACCGTGCGTGACCTGGTCGTCGGCTCGGGCACCGGCTTCGAGGACCGCGGCAGCGTCGAGCTGCGTGGTGTGCCCGGCACCTGGCAACTGCTGGCGGTCGAACGCCACGGCGCGCGGGCGGGATCGGCCGAGGCGGAACTGTCATCAATGCCCACTCCTGGCCGTCGGACCGCGATGCGTCGCTCCGACCGCGCCGTGGAGGTGATCGGGAGGCGCACACCGTGGGTCCTGCGCGGGATGGCCCACCTCGCCCCGGCCACCGGCCGCCGCTGAACAGCCGGAGTCAGCGCGGTTGGAGGTGTGTGAGTCCTCGACATCGTTGACAGGTGAGTCGCATTCAGATACCACCGACGCCGATGCATCCGTGCTGGACCCCACGTTCACGAGCTGGCTGGTGTTGGTGAGTGGATCCTCAAGCATCAGCAGCGGATCGGGGTTGTTGACGTTCATCAGCGTCCAGGTCATGATCGCGGCGGCAGACGAAAACGCGATGTCCGTGTCGCCGACGCCGCCGCTGGTGGTGTTGTCGTAGATCGTTTGGACGGCGTCGCCGAAGTAGTCCTCGAACGCCATCCCGTTGTAGTCGGAGGAGCCCAACTCCGGCACGAAGTACAGTCCCAGTGTCCAGGCGAACGGGGCTGCCAGATAGAGCAGGCCGGTCAGATCGTTTTGCTGTGCGCCTTCGAGAATGCCGGCGCTGATCTCGTTGAGCCCGGACAGGTCCTGCACCGGCATGTTCAGCACCGAGGCCAACGGCGCAGCGGTCTCCTACGTCCTGATCAGCCCCGACGCGTAGCGGTATTTTTTGGGGTGGTATCCGAACCCGAACCACAAGCGCCGGGACGTCCTCGGGATCCGCAGAAGGATCAAGATGCTCTCGCTGCGGCGCGGGAACTGCCGGCCGAGGTCGGATATCAGGGGACGACGATCGCTGCGGTCGCTAGTCGCGCTGGCATCGGCGCTCCCACGATCTATCGCCGCTGGCGACGGCGCGAGGCACTCATTGAGGATGCCGCGTTCGACCACGTACGGCCGGCGCCCCTCCCCCCAACGACGGACGACCTGCGTGCCGATCTGCGCGCATGGGTAGAGCTCTTCCTGGCCCAATTGGCCGATCCGGTCATCCGTGCCGCAGTTCCCGGCCTACTGCTGGCGTGGCAGCAAGAAGAAGGGCTCTACAAGCAGTTTCTGCTGCGCAACGAGCGCGATGTGCGGGCGCTGTTCGCCCAGCGGCTAGCGGCCGACGGCGTGGCTCAGCACGCCGAAGCCGCCTTCGACTTCCTGGCCGACAGCACGTTACTTCGGGCGGTGACCCTCGGGATGATCGACGCGGAGGAATTCTGCGAACGTACTGCGGATGCCCTTGCCGCGCTGGTCCATTCGTCCTGGCAATCGGACGCCACGGACAGCCGGTCCTAGTGACTACTCAGGACCGCCGTCGGGCGGTGATTGGCCGTTATGCCCAGGAGGCGAGTTGTTCAGCCACTTCCTCAGCCGAAGAAGGCTTTCGACGACGATCCCGATGGCCAAAAGGGCCAGTATCACCACAATCGCGGCGGTCACGTGTCAATGGTGCCAGGTCGAAGTTCGGGTGCTCCCGACGACACCGCCAACTCCAGCAGGCAGAATTGGTAAGCATGTCCACCCCACCCAGCCAAGTGGTCCGCATGCGGGCGGTTGACCTCACTAACCGTCTCCCCGGCTACCTCTTCCGCGAGCACGGTGAAGGGGACAATGCCTGGAAGCGGGTCAAAACAAGGGTTGTCTGCGAGTCGAGCCCCCACGACGGCAGTCCCCTACCCCAAATGTGCACCGTGAAGTTCACCGACGGAACAGAGCGTTACTTCAACCCCGACGACCAGGTGGAAATCAGACCCTGACTGAGTGAGTTTTTTGCGTCACCGCCGTTGGGTGGGGCACAAGAACATTCACGCGACAGGTTCCAACATCAAAGTTGCTTCTGCCAGCGACAGAACCCGGCCGCGCAATTCATACGTTGGCCTGGTCAACCGTGAAGACCCATCGGCTGAACCTCCAGACACCTGCCTGCTTGACCGCGGTGAACTCGTAGCAGCCGGTCAGTTCGGGAGAGGGTGGCCCGACGTCACGAATACCGAATACCTGGACATAACAGCGTCCAGTCGCCTCAGTGGCGTTTTGGCGGGTGAACCAGAAGGAGTTCAACGCGCGGGGTTGGTTGTTCTCGGCTTTGAACGCTGCTTTCCTCGCGGCGAGAAAATTCATTACCGTGTCGATATCCTGCGACAGCGTGCGGTCCTCGTGCCGTAAGACAAGTTACGGCGAGTCGGTGAATAGCGCGCGGAACTCGTCCAGCTCGTTCTCGTCGTAGGTATAAGCGTAGGCACCAAACAAGTTGATGATGGCCAGCCGATCAGCGGCGTCGAAGGCCGTGTCCCCGATTGTCAACTTGAACTCCTCAGCAGCTAGTAGATCGGACTTGGGCGGGTCCACAAAGCGGACTGCAACCAATTTTCAATGCCGGCCCATGCTCGCGGCCCACATTGGCGGTGAAGTATGCCGTTGGACACCGCGAAGCCGCGGTCACTCTGCTGGAGCGCTGCGCCTGGCCCTCGTGACGAGGGGCTACTCAAGCCCCGAGACAATTCGATATTTACTGCGGTGTCAGCTTTCCA
The DNA here is from genome assembly GCA_963751315.1 of uncultured Actinomycetota bacterium. Lineage (GTDB taxonomy): Bacteria > Actinomycetota > Actinomycetes > Mycobacteriales > Mycobacteriaceae > Mycobacterium. The sequence continues at coordinate 195,278 of CAVVUH010000023.1, forward strand.
AATTGGTTGCAAGTGATACCAATACAAGTGACGCATGTTGAAGAAGTTATTCGAACCGTGCTTCGGCGCAGAGTGATATCGCGCTATTTACGCAGGTAGCCCGCCCGAGGAAGGCATTTCGCGATGCAGTTACGTTTGAAATTGCCGTCGCTGGGCTATGCCGCTCTTGCGGTCTGGCCTCAATACCAGGTAACCCGCTAAGAAAATGAAGGAGCCCAAGGAGCCCATCGTGAAAATCGCAACGACGACTGTCAAGACGGCCATCGGTGCCGCTGGAATCGCTGCTGTGAGCGTTGTCGCTGCAGCAACTGCCTCGGCTGCGCCACCAAACATCCAGGGATTCGGTACCAGCGAACCGCTGATCGACGGGCCGTTGGTGACCAACTACACGGTGAGCAACCTGCAACCGAGCAGCGTGGCGATCCCCGGCTACACCCCTAAAGGAACGCTCTACCAAGCAGACATCACCGCCAAGTCGGCCGGCGGGATGGTTACCCCTATGGTTAACGACTTCGTCGCCCGCGGGCCCAACGGTCAGAACTATCGCGTGATCGACAAGGTTCAGGCCCCGGGCAGCCTCAACCCAGCGCCGATCCCGCAGGGCAGCGAGTCGACCGGCACGCTGTACTTCGACGTGACAGGCGCACCGCCGAATGGCGTCGTCTACAACGACGGAATGCAAGACATTCTGATCTGGACGTCGAATGTGCCCGGGGCCTCGGCGCCTGGTGCAGAGCCGAACTCGCCTAGTGCACCGCAGAACTCAAGCCCGGCACCGGGTGCGCTTCCTGGTCCGGCCACAACCTAATCCGGTTGCAAGCATCTCCCCGCGCCACGCCTAGTGGCGTGGGGAGTTTTGCGTATACGGGAATTCTCCGCAGCTGAAGGCGGCGATTTCAGCGGTCAGTGTCTGAAAACCGGATGATGCCGCGGATGTTCTTGCCGTCGAGCATGTCAAGACTGACAGGTTCGGAGTGGCGTCTTCGACCGCCGTTTTGGAGGACAGGCGCCGCACCTCTTCTTTCCCTAAGTACCGTCTACATCTTCTGAAACGGGTGACCGAGATGGTGATGATGTCATCTGGTTCTCGACCTTGAACGCTCCGGCGAAGCGAACCTCCAAAAGCTCGGTGAGGTCGCCCGCTGCGTGGCGGGCTTCGATGGCCGCCCGAAATCGGGCCGCCGTATCTGCGACGTCACCGGCCAGCGAGTAGATAGCCAGAAATCCCGGCTCGCCAGGTTCCGTACTTCGATAGAGCGTCGCTGCGTCGACGCCGTCCACGGCGAGAGCATTACGAAACTGGACCTCCGCGTACCAGGTCAAGAACTCCTCAACGCGCTCCTCGTCACGACAACTGGTGAGGGCAACGAAGATGCCACTGCCGTCGGTCATTGGTTCTGCTCCCGTTGCTTCCAACAAATCTCGATGGGCGAATCGAGCCTCGACCGGGGACGGCCGCTCTCCACCGCTTCGTGGTCCACCTTTCCGGATCGGACCTGGCCGTTATCAGGTAACAAGGTTCTCACTCACGATTTCCTTCCGGTCTTGTATCGCTTTGACATCTCAGGTCTCGCACGAATCGATCTACCGCGATGTGTACATGCCGTCGCGGAAGGTGTTCGACGCCAGCATGTTTCACCATCTGCGTAGTGATCGTCCGATACGGCGACCGCGCGGCAAGCGGACACAACACCCGACTGCATCGCGCGGGATCCGTCACGTGTTCAAGCTTTAGCCGCGGCGAACACAACATCGACCACCGCACGCGCCCGGGTCCCGAAGGCCCGATCGCCGAGCAGACCCGCCGTCCATTGTTGAATCGTCCCAATGAGCCCCGCCGACATCACTTCGCCGTAGCGGCGCAGATTGACCTCGGCCCTGATGTGCCCGGCGTCGGCGGCATCCTGGAGGCACTGTATAAGGGCATTGGTCGGGTCCTGCGCCAGCACGTGTCCGCCCTTGCTCCAGCCAGATAGCAAGGCGCGAAACACCGCAGCGTCTGAGCGGAGGATGCGCACAACAGCGTCGACGATTCGGCGGGCTCGCTCCTGTGGATCGTCGGCCGTGATCGACTCAACGTCTAGGCCCTCGAGTGCCCGGTCGGCCATCGCACTCCAGAGCTGCTCGCGGTTGCCCACGAGGTTGAACACGGTCATCGGCGATACCTCGGCGCGGTCCGCGATGCGCTCTACCGTCAGGTTTCCCTCGGGGTCTTCCCGCAACAGCTCCAGTGCGGCATCGAGGATGCGCTCCGTGCGCCGACGCTTGCCTCGCTCGCGCAAGCCCGGGGACGGTTCTTCCGCCCGAGAAGCCTTCGCACTCACAGGTGCTCCGCCGCTGCGATCGGCGCGGTGTCAAGGTAATCGGTGTAGCGCACAATCAATCCGTCACGTAGCTCTAGCGCACCCATCAGACGAAACTCCATGATCTTCGTACCATCCGCACGGTACATCGAGTCCACCCGTTCGGTGAGGACGACATCGCCGACGGACGCGATGTTCAAGACTTCAATGGTGCAATGCGTCATGCCGGTACGGGCGTGCAGGTCATCCAAGTAGGCCAGGCACGCATCTCTGCCACGGTGCACGGGCAGGCCCACCGTCTCCCACACGACGTCCTCAGCCATACGGTCGCGGTAGTCGCGCTTGAAGTCCTCGATCGTCGGTCCCATAGCCGCGAAGAAATCCCGCACGAACTGCTCGTTGTCAGCACCAGCAACCATGTCAGTTTCCGTTCACATCAACTTCGAGCAAGCGGGCGACAACGTCGCCGGGCACCGAAAGAAACGGCGAATGGTCGCCCTGCAGCTCGACTAGCTGCGCCCCGGCGGCCTTGCTCATCTTCACTTGGAACCACCACGGCAACGCGCGATCATCGCGCGAACCGAGGTAAACCTTTGGTACAGAGCCGAATCCAGCCGCGGTCAGGTGCAGCGGCACCATCAGTGGGGCGACCGGCTCGGCGCACAATTGTTCTGCCGCCCACTGCGCGTCGGCTGCGGAACAACGGTTGTAGAAGCCGTCAACAACGAAGCTCCGCGGGATCGAGACCATAGTCCCATCGTCGGAGAAGACGAGCGCACCCGGCTGCAGGAATACGCACTCCTCACCGGCAGTCTGGAGCTTCGGCAATGCGGCCTCGCCGTCTTCAAGAAGCAGAGCATTGATCAACACCAGCCCTACGACGGCATCTGGTCTGCTCTCCACAAACCGGCTCACCGTGACGCCCCCGAGGCTGTGACCGACGAGAACGACTGGTGACTCGGCGCGGTCGACCGCAGCGGCCACACGTTGCACGTACGCCCCGAAGTCAGCCCCATCTGACCGACCCCTCCCGGGAAGATCGACGGCGTCTACCGCATGACCCGCCTCGAGTAGCGGGCCTACCACCCGCTGCCAGCACCACGATCCGTGAAGCCCACCGTGGACTAGTACATATGTCGTCATGGCAGAGCGCCCCCTCAATACGACCGCGGCAATCCAAGGGAATGCTCTGCCACGAAGTTGAGAATCATTTCCTTGGAGACCGGCCCCATGTTGAGCATTCGCACAACCCAAAAGTACGTCGCCAGTTGGTATTCGTATGTCACGCCGTTGCCACCGTGGACGGCCACGGCCGAGTCAAGCGCCTCGAGGCCGGCCGCGGCTCCGAGGTACTTCGCCATGTTCGCTAACTCGCCCACTTCGGCTCCGGTGTCATAGAGCTCGCACGCGCGATCGGTGACCAACTGGGCAGCCTGCAGATGGATGTGCGCAGCCGCCAGCGGGTGGGCCACCGCCTGATGTGCACCAATCGGCTGGCCCCACACACGCCGTTCGTTGACGTAGGCAGTCGCTTTGTTGAGGGCATATTGGCCTATCCCGGTGCACAGCGAGCTGGTCAAGATCCGTTCGGTGTTTAGGCCCGTGAACGCAACCCTGAGGCCTTTGCCTTCCTGGCCGATCAGGTTCTGGGCATGCACTTCGACATTGTCAAAGAACACCTGGTGGCTTTTATCCGGCTGGTTCATGACGGTCCGGATTGGCGTCCACGACAAACCAGGGGCATCGGAGTTGACCATGAATACCGACAGACGGGCCCGCCCGCTGAACTCGTCGACACCCGTGCGCGCAACCAACATCAACCAACCTGCGGACTCCATACCGGTGATGAAGACTTTCTGGCCGTTGATCACATAGTGGTCGCCCGCGCGCTTCGCTGTCGTAGAGATCAGATGGGCATTTGATCCGGCGTCGGGTTCGGTGATGGCGAACGACAACCGCGTCTGGCCGCTGGCCACGCCGGGCAGCCAGCGCTCCTTTTGCTCATCGTTGGCGCTGCGGTCGAGGATTGTTCCGACGACACCGGGTGAGAACAACATCGACTGCATCGGGCATCCGGCGACGGCGCTTTCCTGTACCACAATGGCCAGCTCCCGCAGTCCGAGTCCCCCACCACCGTATTTCTCAGGCAAGTGCACGCCGAGATAGCCCTTGGCGCCCAGCGCATTCCATAGCTCCGCGCAATTCCCGCCGTCGTCAACCTGTTGCTGATAGTAGTCCGGCCCGAACGAACGGGCGATACCACCGACTGCATCTCGAATTGCCCGCTCCTCGTCGGAGGTAGCGAGCATGCTACCGGTCAGAAGTGCCATCGCTTCGTTATTCCTTGTCTGCATAGAGAGCATCGATTGTGGCCGCGTACTTCCGGTCGATCGCTCTTCGCTTCAATTTCATCGTCGGGGTGACTTCATCGCCCCCGGGCAGCCACGGCGATTCAACGATGTGGAACCGCTTGATCTGTTCGACGCGAGCCAGCCGCCGGTTGGCACGGTCGACCGCCGTGGCGATTGCGGTGCTAACGTCGCCGGTCAACTTCTCCGCCGCCTCGGGATCCGGCACGACGAGCGCCACGTTGTAGGGCCGGTCGTTACCGATCACACAAACCTCGCCGATCAACGGATCGGACTCCTTGATCCGCGCCTCGATGTGAGCCGGCGACATGTTTTTCCCGCCCGCATTGATGATGATTTCCTTCTTACGGTCGATGATCCGTAAGTGACCGTCGTCGAATTCGCCGACATCACCGGTGTGTAACCACCCCTCGGGGTCGATCGCCTCAGCGGTCGCATCGGGTCGGTTGCGGTATCCGCTCATCAACCAGGGGCTGCGCATCAAGATCTCGCCATCGGCGGCGAGACGAAGCTCGATACCGGGAAGCGCCGGACCGCACGTCCCCACCCGATAGCTGCCCGGCCGACCGAATGCTCCGAACGCCCCACACTCCGTGATGCCCCATGCCTCGACGAGGGGAAGACCCGCCTCCAGCCAGAACTGCGTGAGCTCGGCAGGCACCGGGGCGCTGCCGGTCATCGCGACGACGACCTCGTCGAGCCCAAAATGCTTGAGCAGCGGCCCCTCTAGGCCGCTGGCAGCGGAGCGGAACTTCGCCAGCATCCGCGGCGGCCCAAAGAAGTAGTGCGGTCGCACGGCAAGCAGATGCTCGGCCATGGCCTGGGGCTCCGGGCACGTGGTGACCTCGAAGCCAAGCGCCATCGCACGGTAGTGCGAGAGCTGACGTTCCGCAATGTGCGCCATCGGCAGATACGACACCACCCGGGCGCCGTCCATCGCGCCGATCGCGTGATTGAGTCCCTGGGTGTTTCCGAGCACCGTGCGGTGGCTCAGCTCAACACCTTTCGGTGTACCCGTCGTGCCCGACGTGTACACGATCACCGCTAGGTCATCCGGCTCGATTTGGCGCCACGCGTTGTCAATGTCCGGGCTACCGTCCAGTTGCGCGAGCGAGATGGCGCCTACCGCCTCGCCGTCAACCAGCACGATGTGCTCTGCGACGTCGGCTGCCAGAGCCCGCTCCAGCATCCCCATCTCGGTAACCAATATCCGCGCGCCGGCATCACGCATCGCCCACGCGATGTCCTCGGACGGCAGCGTGGAGTAGATTGACAGGCAGGTTGCACCCAGGTGCAGGGCGGCAACGTCCACGATGTGAAACGCGGGGCGATTGCTCAGCAGCATTGCCACGGTGTCTCCGGGGCTTAAGCCCAAATCCGCCAGCCCGCGTGCCACGCGAGCTACCTCGGTGGCGTAGTCGCCCCACGTCAACCGTTCGCTGTCGTCGATGGTTCTCAGCGCCACCCGGTCGGGGCAACGCGCAACCGTTGCCTGAAATACCGCCGGGATCGACGGCTGATCTGCTAGGCCCATTCGACCGGCTCACGTACCTTGTAGCGGCTGTGCTCGCCGATTGAGGTTTCCAACACACCGTGACCAACGCGCCCGTTACAGCGCATGTGCGACACGTTGTCATTCAGACCCTCAACGCGCGCAACGAGATCGGGGTCGGTGAGGTCCCAGCGCTCGTGCCATATCGGCTCGGTGAACCGATCTCGCCGCGTGTTGGTCGAGGTGTAGCCGCCTCCCGAAAGGTAGATACGCAAGGCGGGATCGATCTCTATCGGCCAGACCTCACCACGGGCGTCGGTGAGAACGATAGTGCCACCCTCGCACTGGCGGGTTTCGTAGTCGAACCGCAGATCGTGCTCGAAGCCGACTATGGGGACGATGTCGCCGCCGTCCCGATAGACGGCACCGTCACGTACTTGCGGCACGTCATCCCCTCGGTCACGAATGTGGGCGATGATCGATACGTCGTCGAAGTTCGCATTCAGCCAGGCCAGTACACCGTGGGGAAGTTGACCCTCGCCCGCGGCCCGGATACCCCACGTTCTGTCCCGCGCACCCGGCACCCGGTCGACATCGAAAGTCGTGCCATCCAGTGTCACCGTCCCTGAATAGAACCCGACTTGAAACACGTAGACGTCCTCGTGAATTAGCCTTCCGCCCTTGCGGATCGGAGGCTGGCCGATCATATACGGCCCGTTGCGTGCCTGGAATTCCAGATCGAATGCGATACCGGACTCGTTCGGTCCGCACGTGTACGTCCAGCGGCGCATCGGCTCGACGATCCTCGCTTCGATCGGGCCCGCCCGCAACTCCCACCGCCCCTCGCTGTAGTCACGCGTCGCGCGCAACGACCACTGCCGGCCAGGGACTGCCGCGAGTGCATACGTATGGAACATCCCACGATTCGGATAGGTCGCCACGCCGATGTCCAACCCGAACCGATCGGGGTCCGACAGCGTGTGGTAGGCGCGCTCGCCCCAACTCAGGTCGTTAAGTGCCACATAGGCGTGCGGCTGGATGGTCTGATGACAGAAGAAGTCGTCAGTTTCGGTGATCACGCGCGTGCTCCTTCTGGCGTTGAGACGCTTCTGTTTGACAATCGCGACGAGCCGTCCACGACCTGCGTGCCGCGGACTTCGTTGCACACCTTGCCGAAGCGGTCCGTGACGGTGACGGAGACAAAAGCCAAGGTCCGACCGACGCGGTCGACGACGGCGTCGAACTCCAGCGGCGGAAAGGCCGGCCGCAGGAAGTCACTGGTGAAAGTTGAGGTCGCGGGTATGACACCGGGTTGAAGGACAGTGGACACGACGGCACCAAAGGCTTGGTCAGCGCAGGCGATCACTATCCCGCCATGGACGGCGCCGGTCGGATTGACGCACCAGTCCGAACCGTCGAGCACCAGCTTGACCCTGCCCTTGTCAACCTCCGTACACCGCACGCCAAGGTGCTGGGACACCGGCATGCCCGATATCCATTGCGCCCACTGCGCCCACGACGCGCCGTGCGGCGCCACCATCATCGAGCTGTCACCATCCATGCACAACCCTCCAATCACTCAGTCTGATGCCAGGCCTCTGGCTCCTACTATCTTTTATAGTGCCCGATCCTTGTGGATGTCTCTAGGTTTTTCACAAAAGTGTTAATTCCGAAGTTATTTCGCGACGAGTTATAGTTGCTGTACCGTCGGGAGAACGCTCTGGGCAAGGGTGCTGATGATCCGTTCGCGGTCTGAGGGGTTCTCGGCGGCTACTTGGCAGAGGACGGTGTCGACGCCCGCCTCGGCGAATTCAGCAAGTCGATCGGCCACCTCGTCGGGACCACCGGTTAGTAAGTAGCGGCCGGCCAGGCTCGAAAAGTCCTGTCGGTAAGCCGCGCTCACGGCTGCCACACCGGTCCTTCGCGCCCTGGCCGCATCAGTCTCGACCGCGGTCCACGCGAAGAGCGCCGCCGATACGGCATCCTCGGCACGACCGTGCACGGTGGCAACCTCCCGAGCCCTGGCGAGGCCGTCACGCACCTGAGTCGGCTCAACCATGTAAGGCATCCACACGTCGGCATACCGACCGGCACGTCGAATCGCGCCACGTTTGCGCCCGCCAAGCCAGATTGGCAGTGCGCCACCATGGCTCGGTGGTGGGTCGAGTGTGACACCTGATAGCGAGCAGTATTCGCCCTCAAATGACACAGACCCGCCGCTGAACAGTCTCCGGATTACCTCTAGACCCTCGTCCATCCTGCGGAACCGGGTCGCTGGATTCACCCCGGCCGCTTCGAACTCCGCCGGGTATTCGCCCCCGGCACCGAGTCCAAGTTCGAAGCGTCCGTCGGAGATGTTGTCGATCATCGCCGCGAGCTTCGCGACCATCACCGCTGGATACAACGGCAGCAACGCGATAGATGTCACAAGCCGAATACGCGTGGTCACCGCGGCAGCGGCCGCGAGCATCGCGAATGCGTTTGGCGTCGGTCCGTGGAAGAACAAATGCTCGCCGCAACCAACGAGATCGAACCCCAGCTCCTCAGCTCGCTGGGCATCCGCTACCACGGTGCGCGGATCATCGATGGCGATGCCGACCCTCAACGGATCCACCCCCAATCATGATTGGATATTGTTCAGACATCGAATCTCATAACGGCACCGCAACACAGTTGAGGGGTCCAGCAATTGGTTCGTCCGCCATACGCTTTCCCCTTTGAGGTGTCACCGTCCCGACAATGCTGATGCGGTGCATAGTACACTATAATTTTATATCGCGCTATAAATTTAACGAAGGGCGGCGGCCTCGGCGGAGCTGGGGGCGGATCGGAGATGGCTGGCGTGCCCGGCGTCGTCGAGTCGATGCGGCGCACCGCCATTGAGGCATCC
>CAVVUH010000024.1:0-19680 GCA_963751315.1 uncultured Actinomycetota bacterium
ACCCCAGTGCGCCTGGTTCGACTTCGGGGCGGTTCGGCGCTTGCTGCTGGCGCTGTACCGCCGAATAGCCCTGTGACCTGCTGCTCGACCAGCTGAGCGCGCTGTACGGCGGCGCCGTGTGGAGTACGGTCTACGGATTATGGGCACCCAGCAGTTCGATGTCGTCATTGTGGGCGCGGGTTTCGGTGGAATCGGCGCGGCGATCCAACTCAACCGGTTGGGCTACGACAACATCGTGATCGTCGACCGCGAGAACGACCTGGGCGGAACCTGGCACGTCAACCACTACCCGGGGCTGACCGTCGACGTCCCGTCGACCACCTATTCCTACTGGTTCGAGCCCAACCCGTACTGGTCGCGACTGTTCGCGCCGGGCGCCGAACTGAAGCGCTACGCCGAGCATGTGGCCGACAAGTACAACGTGCGCCGCTACATGCGGTTCAACACGACCGTCGAAGGTGCCCGCTGGGACGACGATGCCCAGCTCTGGCAGGTCGCGCTTGCCGGCGGTGAGACGCTGAACGCGCAGTTTCTGATCACCGCGACCGGCTTCCTGTGTCAGCCCTGCACCCCGGATATCCCCGGTATCGACACGTTCAGTGGGCGCATCATCCACACCGCCGACTGGGATGACAGCTACTCGTTCACCGGACACCGGGCCGCGGTCATCGGAACCGGTTCCACCGGCGTGCAGGTCATTCCCGAGCTGGCCAAGGAAGTCTCCGAGCTGACCGTGTATCAGCGCACGCCGATTTGGGTGATGCCCAAGCTCGATGTCGGGTTCTCGCCGACGGTGCAACGGTTTTTCGCCCGGGTGCCCCGCGCCCAGCGCATCGTGCGGTGGTTCACCGACACCGCCATGGAATTCATGATGGTGATCGCGATGTGGAAATTCCGGTACTTCAAGCGAGTCAACTTCGCCGCGTCGGATGTGTCCAAAATCCATCGGTTGCTGGCGGTGCGCGACAAGGACCTGTGGCGCAAGCTGAATCCGGATTACGACTTCGGTTGCAAGCGGCCGACAATATCCAATTCCTATTACCGGGCGCTCACCAACCCGCACGTGCATCTGGAAACCAGTGGCATCGAGCGGATTGAGCCCGACGGCATCGTCGCGCGCGACGGCACCAAACGGTTTATCGACACCCTGGTCCTGGCGACCGGGTTCGACGTGTGGGACGGCAACCTGCCGGCGATCGAGGTGATCGGCCGGGAGGGCCGGGACCTCGGAAAGTGGTGGCGGGACACCAGGTTCCAGGCGTATCAAGGCGTCTCGGTGCCCTACTTCCCGAACTTCTTGTCGATGGCCAGCCCCTACGCGTGGGTCGGTCTGTCGTGGTTTAACACGGTGGAATACCAGATGCGACACATGGATCGGCTGTTCGGCGAACTACAGCGGCGCGGTGCCCGCACCTTCGAGGTCACCGAACAGGCCAATGCCCGCTTCCTCGACCGGATGACCGAGCTGCTCGACAAATCGGTGTTCTATGCCGGCAACTGTGCAACATCACGGTCGTACTGGTTCAACCACAGCGGGGAAGCACCGCTTTTTCGGCCGACGTCGGTGCTCAGCGCCGTCAAGGAGCAGGACCGATTCCCGTTGAGCGACTACTCAATAGCATGACGCCTCGCGCACTTCGTCACTGCCGACATTGGCCGGAACTGGTCTTGCCGGAGGTCGCCCGCTGCTTACGGTTATGCACCGCGACGGTAACGAGCGAGTCGATACCGGCTGACGTGGGCCTTTACCGTCGTGTGGGGTCTGGTTTAATGGCGGTACCGCACTGTCGGCAGGTGCCGCTGGACACAACACATCCAATGTAAAAGTTCAGGGGGGAGGCGGCCAGGTGAACCAGAAGGCGGCTCAGACCGCGACGGTGCGGCGTCGCCGCCACAATACGGACGTTTTGGATGACACGCCGTACGTCGACATGCTCACCACACTCTCCCAGGCGTCGGTGCGGCGCAATTTCAATCCGTACATCGACATCGACTGGAACTCGCCCGAGTTCGGGGTGACCGACAACGATCCACGCTGGATTCTGCCGTCGACCGACCCGCTGGGTCGGCATCCCTGGTACCGGGCACAGGCGCGGGAGCGTCAAATCGAGATGGGTATGTGGCGTCAGTCCAATGTCGCCAAGGTCGGCTTGCATTTCGAGAACGTCCTGATCCGCGGCCTGATGAACTACACGTTGAGGGTGCCCAACGGGTCACCGGAGTACCGGTACTGCTTGCACGAGGCGGCCGAAGAGTGCCACCACAGCATGATGTTCCAGGAGATGGTGAACCACATCGGCGCCGACGTGCCCGGCGTGCCGCGCTACCTGCGGTGGCTCTTACCGGTTATCCCAATGTTCGCGGGTCCGCTGCCGAATGCGTTCTTCTTCGGCGTACTCGCTGTTGAGGAGCCCTTTGACCACATTCAGCGGAACATCCTTCGCGAAGCCGAGACGACGCACCCCATCGTCGGACGGGTGATGGCCATCCACGTGGCCGAGGAGGCCCGCCATATTTCGTTCGCCGACGGGTATCTGCGTAAGCGTCTTCCCGGTCTGGCCTGGTGGAAGCGCTTGTTGCTGTCCCTGTACATCCCGGTGATCATGCGGATGCTTGGCCTGGCGGTGGTGGTGCCGCCGAAGGCCTTCTGGCGAGAATTCGGCATCCCGCGCAAGGTGCGCAAGCAGGTGTTCTTTCGTGCGCCGGAATCACGCCGGTTGCTGCGCGACATGTTCGCCGACGTCCGAATGCTTTGTGACGAGACTGGATTGATGAATTGGGCGGCAAGGCTGATGTGGCGGATGTGCAGGATCAACGGCGAGTCGTCCCGGTACCGCAGCGAACCGCGGCGCGGGCACGTGGACGCCGTCCGAGCGGCCTGAGCGCCGTCGCGCAAAGTCTTCTCCAGCAACCGCTGAAGCGTTACACCTGCGCCGGGCTCAGCTGAATGCCTCGTCGATGATCTCCTGCTGTTCCACGGCGTGCACCTTCGACGAGCCCGACGACGGTGCCGACATGGCGCGCCGCGAAATGCGTTTGATACCGGTCAGTCTGCCCGGGCAGAGTTCGGGTAGCTCCAGGCCGAACCGTGGCCACGCGCCCTGGTTGGCCGGCTCCTCTTGCACCCAGAAGTATTCGCTGGCGTTTGGGTAGCGGTCCAGCGTTTCGCTGAGTCGCCGGCGTGGCAGCGGGGCGAGCTGTTCGATGCGCACAATCGCGACGTCGTCTCGGTTGTCCTTGGCCTTGCGGGCCGCCAACTCGTAGTAGATCTTGCCGCTGGTCAGCAGCATTCGGGTCGCCTTGCTACGGTCGCCGACGCCATCCGCGTAGGTGGGTTCCTCGAGCACCGAATGGAACTTGGTCTCGGTGAAGTCTCTGATGTCGCTGACCGCAGCTTTGTTGCGCAGCATGGACTTCGGCGTGAACACGATCAGCGGGCGCTGCACACCGTCGAGGGCGTGTCGGCGCAACAAATGGAAGTAATTGGCCGGGGTCGAGGGCACCGCGATCGTCATCGAGCCCTCCGCCCACAGCTGCAGGAAGCGTTCGATACGGCCGGAGGTGTGATCAGGGCCCTGGCCTTCGTGTCCGTGCGGCAGCAGCAGCACGACGCTGGACAGCTGGCCCCATTTGGCCTCGCCGGAGCTGATGAATTCGTCGATGATCGACTGGGCACCGTTGAGGAAATCGCCGAACTGGCCCTCCCACAAGACAAGTGCGTCCGGATTGCCGACGGTGTAGCCGTACTCGAAGCCGACGGCGGCGTACTCCGACAGCGGCGAGTCATAGACCATGAACTTGCCGCCGGTCGGGTTGCCGTCCCGATCGGTCATCAGTAGGCGCAGCGGCGTGAACTCCTCGCCGGTGCGGCGATCGATGAGCACCGAATGCCGCTGGGAGAACGTGCCGCGCCGAGTGTCCTGCCCGGATAGCCGCACCAACTTGCCTTCGGCCACCAGCGAACCCAACGCCAGCAATTCACCGAACGCCCAGTCGATCTTGCCCTCGTAGGCCATCTCGCGGCGCTTTTCCAGCACTGGCGTGACTCGGGGGTGCGCGGTGAATCCCTCTGGGAGGGCGAGGAATGCGTCGCCGATGCGGGCCAGCAATGCCTTGTCGACCGCGGTGTCAAGCCCTGCCGCGAGCATCTGGTTGGACTCCACCGATGCGCTCGGCTGTACTCCGTGCTTCTCCAGTTCGCGGACATCGTTGAAGACCCGCTCAAGCTGACCCTGGTAGTCACGCAGCGCGTCCTCGGCCTCTTTCATCGAGATGTCGCCACGACCGATCAGCGCTTCGGTGTAGGTCTTGCGCACCCCTCGCTTGGTGTCAACGACGTCGTACATGGCGGGGTTGGTCATCGACGGGTCGTCGCCCTCGTTGTGCCCGCGCCGCCGGTAGCACAGCATGTCGATGACGACGTCTTTCTTGAACTTCTGCCGGAAGTCCACGGCCAGGCGCGCCACCCACACGCACGCCTCCGGGTCGTCGCCGTTGACATGGAAGATGGGCGCCCCGATCATCTTTGCGACGTCGGTGCAGTATTCGCTGGACTTGGAGTACTCCGGCGAGGTGGTGAACCCGATCTGGTTGTTGACGATGATGTGGATGGTGCCGCCGACCCGGTAGCCCGGCAGCGTCGCCAGGTTCAGCGTCTCGGCGACTACGCCCTGGCCGGCGAAGGCGGCGTCGCCGTGCAGCATCAGCGGCATCACCGAGAAGCCGTCTTCGCCGTCACCCTTATCGAGCAGGTCCTGCTTGGCCCGAACCAGACCTTCCAGCACCGGGTCCACGGCTTCCAGGTGCGACGGGTTGGCGGTCAACGACACTTGAATGTCGTTGTCGCCGAACATCTGTAGATACAGGCCGGTGGCGCCGAGGTGGTATTTGACATCGCCGGAGCCGTGCGCCTGTGCGGGGTTCAGATTGCCCTCGAACTCCGAGAAGATCTGGGAGTAGGGCTTGCCGACGATGTTGGCCAGTACATTGAGCCGGCCGCGGTGGGGCATTCCGATGACCACCTCGTCGAGCCCGTGCTCGGCGCACTGGTCGATCGTGGCATCCATGAGCGGGATCGTGCTTTCGGCGCCCTCCAGCGAGAACCGCTTCTGCCCGACGTACTTCGTCTGCAAGAACGTCTCGAATGCTTCGGCCGCGTTGAGCTTGCTCAGGATGTACTTCTGTTGGGCCACGGTTGGTTTGATGTGCTTGGTCTCGACGCGCTCTTCCAGCCACTCCAGCTGTACGGGGTCGAGGATGTGGGTGTACTCCACGCCGATGTGGCGGCAGTAGGCGTCGCGCAGCAGGCCCAGAATGTCGCGCAGCTTCTTGTACTCGGAGCCGGCGAAGCCGTTGACTTTGAATACCCGGTCGAGGTCCCACAGTGTGAGGCCGTGGGTCAGCACTTCGAGATCGGGGTGGCTGCGGAAGCGGGTGTTGTCCAGGCGCAGCGGATCGATGTCGGCCATCAGATGGCCGCGGTTGCGGTAGGCCGCGATCAACTCGATGACGCGGGCGTTCTTGTCGACGATCGAGTCGGGGTTGTCGGTGCTCCACCGGATCGGCAGGTACGGGATGCTTAGCTCGCGGAAGATCTCGTCCCAGAAGTCGTCTGAGAGCAGCATTTCGTGGATGGTGCGCAGGAAGTCACCCGATTCCGCGCCCTGGATGATGCGGTGGTCGTACGTCGAGGTCAGGGTGATCAGCTTGCCGATACCCAGTTCGGCGATGCGTTCCTGGCTGGCGCCCTGTAATTCGGCCGGGTACTCCATCGCTCCGACGCCGAGGATCGCGCCCTGTCCGGCCATCAGCCGCGGCACCGAGTGCACGGTGCCGATGGTGCCCGGGTTGGTCAGCGAAATCGTCACGCCGGCAAAGTCTTCAGCGGTCAGCTTGCCGTCGCGGGCTCGTCGGACGATGTCTTCATAAGCGGTGACGAAGTGTGCGAATCGCATGGTGTCGCAACGCTTGATGCCCGCGACTACCAGGGAGCGCTTGCCGTCTTTGCCCTGCAGGTCGATCGCGAGACCGAGATTGATATGAGCCGGTGTGACCGCGGTGGGTTTGCCGTCGACCTCGGCATAGTGCCGGTTCATGTTCGGGAATTTCTTGACCGCCTGCACCAACGCGTAACCCAGCAGATGGGTGAAAGAGATCTTGCCGCCGCGGGTGCGCTTGAGCTGGTTGTTGATGACAGTGCGGTTGTCGATCATCAGCTTGGCCGGGATGGCCCGAACGCTGGTCGCGGTCGGCAGATCCAGCGACAGCGACATGTTCTTCACGACGGCGGCGGCCGCACCCCGCAGCACCTGGACTTCATCACCGTCGGCCGGCGCCGGGCCGACAGGGCGCGCAGGCGCCGCAGCCGGCGGTGCGCTGGTCACGCCGTTGCCGACGGTGGCGGTGGTAGCCGGCGGAGGTGACGGCGCGGCTGCAGGGGTGGGCACGGCCTCGGCGGCCGGGGCGTGTCGGCCCGTCAGCTGTGGTCGCGCCGTCGCCCGTTGGCTCGGGGTTGTAGTCGACCAGAAACTCATGCCAGCTCGGGTCGACCGAGGAGGGGTCTTCGCGGAACTTGCGGTACATCTCCTCGACCAGCCATTCGTTCTGGCCGAATGGTGAACTCGTACTGCTCACGGCTGCTGCTCGCCTCGATTCCTCTGTCCGGCAAGCGCGCTACGTGACGCTTGCCACTTCCTGCACACGGTGTCGGCGCATCTCACCTGCGGCGGCCCCGACAGTTTCCGCCCCATAAAGGCTAACCCTTTGCCGACAATCCGCCACGCGTCCTGACCAGCCTGGTCCGCGCTGCGACAGGGGCAGGCTGCACGCCCGCTAGGTTCGATTGCCCGGCTCCTCCTCAGATCGCTACGCGGTCTGCATCGTCGCCGCGCTAGGTGGCGTCGTGAACCGGGGGCAGCAGGTGCAGCGTGACCGGCCACCGAACCGGGGGAGCGCCGAACGCCTTACGCGTGTTGCGCACGATCTTCTTACCCACCAACCGGTTGCCGATGGCGCCGATGACGGCGCCGATACCGACCGGCAGCATCTTGCCGAATAGCAGCGCACTGCGACGCAGGGTGAACCGCCTGACTGCGCGCTTGAGCAACCGCGAATTCAACTGTGCCAACGCGGGCATCGGCAGCGATGCCGCCCCCTCCGACAACCACGCACCGCTGGTGCGGCCAGGACCGAGCAGTTCGCCGACGGCGTTCTTGCTGTCATCGCCGACCAGTACGGCCAGCACCAGGGCGCGGCGGAGTTCCCGATTTTCGGCCGGAACACCGTGCACCGCTGCGATCGCCAGCGCAAAGAACGCGGTGGCCTCCAGGAACACCGCCGTCTCCCCGGCGGCCGCGGACAGCGCGGCCAGTGTGCCGATCCCCGGCAGCAAAGCGGCCGAACCCACTGCCGCGCCGCTGGCTGTGACGGCGCTCAGATACCGCTTCTCCAGTTTGGCAGTGATAACGGCGGGGGCGGCCTCCGGGCTCGCACGGCGCAGCCGTTCCACATAAGCCGTGGCCGCCGGCCCCTGAATCCGCGAGCTGCGTTCGATGATCTGTGCCAGTGCGCGCGCGGATGCCTTGGGCTTGCCGTTGGTGGCGGCGGGCAGCGAGTCGTCCGCTGAGTGCGTCCGTCGGGCGCTCATAAGTGCCTCCGAAGTAGATGTGCCCGGCTCCTTCCTGAGGCCGCGGCCTGCCTTCAGGCTAGCGCCGGTGCCACGAAACGTGGGGCGGGCGTCATTGCGATTACTCCACCAGGAATAATCCGCGGCGAACGCCTGGCGATGACGCGGGCCGTGTCAACGGCCGCGAGGAGGAGCCGGGCAATGTGGATGAGCTCGCTGACGACGCGGGGAAGTGCCGAGCCCGACGAAGAGCCGGTGCAGCCCGCCAAGCTGGGGGATGGTCGATGGCCTACCAACTGACGTCGTTGGGTGTCTCGGTGTTGGCGCTGCTACGGGAGCGCCCGATGCACGGCTACGAGATGTTCCAGACCCTCGTTCAACGTCACGCGGACCGGATCGTGAAGGTCCGGCCGGGGTCGCTGTATCACGTCGTCGACCGGTTGACCGAGGAGAAACTGATCCGGCGGGCGGCGACGGCCAGGGATGGGAAGCGGCCCGAGCGTGCCATCTACGAGATCACCGACGCAGGCGGCGAGGCGCTTGCTGAGCGGGTGTGCCAACTGCTCGCAACACCGGTCCATGAGTTCCCGCAGTTCGTCGTAGCACTTGCCGAGGTCGATACCCTGGGTCGTGATGCCGCGGCGAACGCGCTCGATGACCGCGTCGGGGCGCTGGAGGCCCGGGCGGCCGAAATCTTGGCGCTTCGCGACGCCGGTGTCACTCCGGGTGGGTATCTGGTGGCATTGGACTACTTGCTGGCAATGATGCAGACCGAGCTCTCGTGGCTGCGTGAGTTCGCCAGCTCGCTGCGGTCCGGCCAGCTGGAGTCGCGGCGGGCCGCGTCCGACCGCGGGATGCGGAGCCAACACGAGGTAGGGATATGACCACGGCGACTGCTCGCGGGCGACCGACTCGCGGACGAACGGACGGCGGCGCCCGAGGTCCTGGCGGCGCGGCGGCGACCAAGCGAACGAACGCTGCAGGTCCTTGGAACGCGCTCTGGGCGATGATGGTCGGCTTCTTCATGATTCTGCTCGACTCGACCATCGTCGCGGTCGCCAACCCGAGCATCATGGCCAAGCTCGGCACCGGTTACGACACGGTGATCTGGGTGACCAGTGCCTACCTGCTCGCCTACGCGGTTCCGTTGCTGGTCGCCGGTCGACTCGGTGACCGGTTCGGCCCGAAAAACCTTTACCTGCTCGGCCTCGCGGTATTCACCGCCGCCTCACTGTGGTGCGGCCTGTCGGGGACCATCGGGATGCTGATCGCCGCCAGGGTGGTGCAGGGCATCGGCGCGGGCGTGCTGACTCCGCAGACGCTGTCGGTGATCACCCGCATTTTCCCGCCGGAACGTCGTGGGATGGCGATGAGCGTGTGGGGTGCAACCGCCGGCGTCGCCACGCTGGTCGGACCGTTGGCCGGCGGTGTGCTGGTGGACGCGCTGGGCTGGGCATGGATCTTCTTCGTCAACGTCCCGATCGGCATCATTGGTCTGGGGCTGGCCGTCTGGCTGATCCCGGTCCTGCCCACGCACAAACACCGATTCGACCTGGTTGGCGTGGGGCTGTCCGGAGTGGCGATGTTCCTCATCGTCTTCGCCCTGCAGGAGGGCCAGCCCGGCGGCTGGGCGCCGTGGATCTGGGCGGTGCTCGTGGCCGGCGTCGGGTTCATGACCGCGTTCGTCTACTGGCAGTCGGTCAGCACCGACGAGCCGCTGATCCCGCTGGACATCTTCGGTGACCGCGACTTCAGCCTGTCCAACCTGGCCGGCGTGGTCATCGGGTTTGCGGCGACCGCGATGGCGCTGCCGCTGATGTTCTACGCGCAGGCGGTGTGCGGATTGTCGCCGACCCGGTCGGCCCTGCTGACCGCGCCGATGGCGATCACCAGTGGTCTGCTCGCTCCGATCGTCGGCAGGATCGTCGACCGAGCCCACCCCCGATCGATGGTCGGTTTCGGGTTTTCGGCATTGGCGATCGGACTCACGTGGCTCTCAATCGCGATGACGCCGTCCGCACCGATCTGGCAGTTGGTCTTGCCATTTATTGCGCTGGGTGTGGGCAGTGCGTTCATCTGGGCGCCGCTGGCCGCCACCGGGATCCGCAACCTGCCGCCGCGCCTGGCCGGGGCGGGTTCCGGCGTCTACAACGCGACCCGTCAGGTCGGTGCCGTGTTGGGCAGCGCCGGCATGGCTTCGTTCATGACGTCGAGGATCAGGTCCCAAATGCCGCCGATGTCCGACGGCGAGGCGCTCGGCCCGCACGGCGGCAAGGGCGTCGCGTTGCAGCTGCCAGAGTTCCTGCGCGAGCCATTCTCCGCGGCGATGTCCCAGTCGATGCTGCTGCCGGCGTTCATCGCGCTGTTCGGGATAGCGGCGGCGCTGTTCATGGTCGGTTTCGTCCGCTCGGCGCCTGCCGAAGACCAGCGGCCGCGCGCCGGTGCACGCGATGGCGGGGTCGGTCAGCAGGATGGTGGCGAGTCGCGGACTCGGCGGATTCGGGTGCGGCCCAGCGTTTCACAAGACATTTCAGGTGACCAGCGGGCTGGTTATCTGGTCGGTCATGACGATGCCTTCCAAGGCTTCCGGGACGGCTTCGACGATGACGACGACTACGTCGAATACACGTTGTCGCCCGCGCGCAATGCCTCACCCGAGCGGCCGCGCGCCGTCGGGCCGACCCGGCCGCGTGCCGATGATGACAAGACCGAACCGTTGCCCCTACACACCGCGCATCCACGACCAGCACCGGCCGAGAGTTGGCACAGCGCACCGGTCGAATCGTGGCGCAGTCTTCTCGATGATCTCGCGCCGGCATCGGAAACTGGGCCAATCGGATTCGCCCACAATGGTTTCCATGTCGACGACGAGCAGCGTTTCAGGCCGATCGAGGAATTCTGGGCACGGCAGCACACGTCGGGCATGCCCGGCGAACGTGACACGAAGTCCTTCGACGACGCCGACACCTATGGCGAAACTGGTGACCGCGGACGGCATTCCGGCCCCGCCGCTCCGCGGGGGGAGCACCGCAGCGGTTATCGCCCGCCGTCGCGGCATGAGCGGCGCGACGACTCAAGCGAAAGAGATGCGCCACACAACAGGCACTACCGCTCGGATCCAGACGACACAGCGGACTACGGACGACATTCGTTCCGGGATTAACAGCCGGTTGGCGCAGCGACGCCGGCCGCAGTGTCAGCGGCCGTCAAGGCCAAGAATGCACCCAGCTCCACCAAACCTGCGGGTGCGGTGGGCAGGTAGTCGGTCAGCGCCTCGGCACGCACGATCACTGCGGCATACTGTGCGCGGCTGATCGCCACGTTCAACCGGTTTCGATTGAGTAGGAACGGAATTCCCCGTGGAATGTCCTCGACAGAGGAGGCCGTCATCGAAATGAACACCACCGGCGCTTGCGCGCCCTGGAACTTGTCGACGGTGCCGACTCGGACATCGCCGAGCCGGGCGGCCGCCAGCCGCTGCCGCAGCAGCACCACCTGCGCGTTGTAGGGCGCCAACACAAGCACGTCTGCCGGCCTCAAAGACCGGGTGCCGCGCTCATCGGTCCATGCCGAGCCGACCAGCAGCATGATCTGCGCCACGATGGCCTCGGATTCCTCGGGGCTCTCGGTTGAGTTGCCCTCGTGGCGGACACGAATGACGTGCACCCCGGGGGGATATCCGTCGAGGTGACGTGCGGCGGTGAGCTCGGCGTGCGACCGCAATCGGCCTTCGTAGGCCAGCGCCGACACAAGTGTGCAAACCGCCGGATGCATGCGGTGCGTGCGGTCCAGGAAGTAGCCACGCTCGGCAGGCAACGTGCGGTGATCTTCGACCAGCCAGCCCAGTGCGGATCCGTCAACCGGCTCGGGATGTGTGCCTTGGCTGACCTGAGGCAGCTGTTGCGGATCACCCAGCAACAGCAGGTTCGCCGCAGCCGATGCCACGGCGATGGTGTTGGCCAAACAGAATTGGCCGGCCTCGTCGATCACCAGCAGATCAAGACTGCCTGGCGGAACGCGGGCCGAGTTGGCGAAATCCCATGCGGTACCGCCGATCACGCATCCGGCGGTGCCGGTGATGAATCCCGCGTACTCTTGCTCGCCGATCTGTTGCCAGCGGACATCTTCGCGGTCGTATCGCTTCTTGGCCGCGCACAGCGGATCGATGCCGGCATCGATCGCACAGTCGAGCAGATTCTCCACCACGGCATGCGATTGCGCGACGACACCGATGCGCCAGCCGTGCTCGGCTACCAACCGCGTGATGACCCGCGCGGCGGTATACGTCTTGCCGGTTCCGGGCGGTCCGTGCACCGCGACGTACGACGAGTCCAGGTCGAGCAGAGCGGCCGTGATGTCGTCGACGGTATCGCCGCTCGTGGGCAGGGCCGTGCCGCTGCGGGTTCCAGGCGGGCGGCGCAACAGAATGTCGAGCAGCGCGGTGCGGGGGAGTTGCGGCAGTCCGGCGGCGACGGTGGCGGCCGTCGATTCGATTGAGTCTCGAAGTGACGTCGTCGAAATCGGCGGACCAGGGGTGAGGGCGAACGGCAATTGATCAAAAGTATTGCCGTCTTTAGGGGTTCGCTCAACCACGACCAGCTTGGTCGGCACCGCCCAGTCATCGGCCTCGATGACCGAGGCGTGGCCGGCCGCCCGTCGATCAGGGTTGTCGGTCAGGCCGGACGGGGCCGGTGGCTCGTACAGCGCGAATACGTCGCGGTTGAGTGCGCCGCGGGCCAATTCGCCGGTCAGTTGTATCCGCCGCTGCAGTTTGCGCGCACGCGGAGGCCTGTCCCAATCGACGGCGATTGTCGCGTCGCTGATCATGAAGACGTCTGCGTCATCGGCCCATTCATCAGACGGGTAGTTCAGCCGGTCGAAATGCGCCCACCAGAATGGCTTGTCCTCGCGGCGGTGATAGCCGCGTGCCGCGGCTACCAGGGCAACCGCCGTCTGCTCGGGAGTGCGCGCGCCGACGTCTGCGTCTCCGGTGAACCTTTCCAGGGCAGCCGCCAGTGGGTCATGGTGCTCGATGCTTTCGCCATCCGAAACAGGTTGGGCCCCGATCGGTGTGATACCGGATTCGAATGCTCGCATCAGCAGCCAGTCACGCAGTGCACGGGTGGATCGGCAGTCGTAGAGGTTGTAGTCCTCGATCTCCTTCAGCACGGTTGCGGCCTCGTCGGACTGGCCGTTGCTGCGGAGCTGGCAGTATTGCGCGTATTGGGTGATCGAGTCGGCGGCCGTGGTGACATCGCCGGAGCGCAGCTGCGACCCCATGTACAGCGGCTCCAGCGCCTTGAGGCCAAGAGATTCGCTGCCGACGCGAATACTCTTGCGCACGATCGGATACAGGTCGACCAGGGTCCCGCTGCGGAGCAGTTCGTCCACATCGTCTTCCCCGACGCCGTGGCGTCCGGCGAGGCGCAGCAGCGCTGTCTTCTCGTACGAGGCGTAGTGGTAGATGTGCATTTTCGGGTAGCGCCTGCGCCGCTTGGCCACCAGCGCGAGGAATTCGATCAATGCCTTGCGCTCGTCGCGGCGGTCGTGTGCCCACAGCGGATGGAAAGCCCCCGACCGGCCGCCCCCCAACACGCCGAACAGATATTCCAATCCCCAGTCGGTGCCGTCGGCCGTCCACAGCGGATCACCCTCGAAGTCAAAGAACAGATCCCCGTCGTCGGGATTGGGCAGCAGTGCCAGCGGCTGCGGGTCGGCCACCTCGAACTGCGGCGTGCGGGTATCGCGTTGGCGGACTTGCAGTCTGGCCTGCGCTACCAGCTTGTCCAGCGTGCGTGCCGATAGATCGGCAACCGGTCCGGCATGGTCGGCCAGTTCGGCGAGCGTGCTGATTCCCGCGTCGACCAGCTTGGCGCGCTGACTTACCCGCATGCCCGCGACCAGCAGCAAATCGTCGGTTGCGCGCACCTGCTCCTCGCAGGCCGGGCATCGGAAGCATGCGTGTATCCGCTCGTCGTCCCAGCGCACCGGCGTGCCGCCGGCGTAGTGCTCATCGAGCAGCCGCTGCAATCTCGCCCGCTGCTCGGAGTACACCGGGATCAGCTCGTCGATGCGGTAGCGCACCGCGTTACCGTTGCCGAGCACCAACTCGGCTTCTGGCGATACCGGAATACCGGAGCGGCTCAGGGTATCGGCATAGGCCGCGATCTGCAGCAGTGCGGTGACCTTCTCCGAGCGGGCCAGCTTGGTGTCGGAAACCCGGTACTGCCGGCCATCCCGCACCAGGAAGTCGGCGAACCCGACGAAGCGGCCGTCGAACATGGTGGCCTGGTACACCACCGGCGCGTTGTTGGCGATGGCCCGCTGGGTTGCCGCGGCGGCCGCGGCGAAACCGGCGACGGTGTATGCCGGTCGGCCGATCACGACCACCCCGTCGCCGAATTCGTCGCGCAGCTGCTCGAGGCGCCGCCGCTCGTGCTCGTCACCGAGAGCGGCGGTGCGCGCCAGTAATTCGTCCTCGACGACGATGCCGGGACCCCGGCCAAGCTTCGCGTCGAAATCCCGCAGCAGGGCGTACTCACAGCGAGCGGCGGCCGCGAGATCGGACGCGCTGTAGATGATGCTGTCGCCTGCCATGAACACAGCAGCAACTGTAGGCCGACCTACCGACAGGATTGGGGCCGCCGTAGGCCGGCTTCGTCAGCCTCCCGCGTTAGCGATGAGCTCCACCCCGTTGCCGTTCCAGCGGAACTTCACCACACTCGGCAAGCCGATACCGCCGGAGTATGTCAACGCGATCGTGTCGCCGGTGCACTGCGAGGTGTCGATCCCATTGAATCCGTAGGTGTCGGGCACTCCTTGCGGCGGTATCAACTTGCCGAGATGAAACATCACCGCCCTGGTGTTCGGGCTCTCGGCGTTGGTGTTGGCCTTGACGATCACCGCCGACAGCTGCGCGCATTCGTTGTAGTTGCCGGCCAACGGCTCAGGGTTCCACGGCTGCTGGCTGCGGGGGTCGCGGGGAAGCTCCGACACTGCTCTGGCGATCGCGGGCGCGGCGAGGTTGACCGCGCAGGGGTCGGCCGCCGCGGAGCTGCTGGTCGGGGCCGCGCTCGGGGCCGGCGGGCCCGGTGCTTGCGGCGCGGAGGTCGCTCCGTGCGTGGCCTGCGGCGTCTTGGCGACGGTCGAGTCACCCGATCCGCAGCCGCTCACGGTGCGGCGATCAGTGCGGCAGCGGCAAGCCCAGTCAACCGCCGGACACCGCAGTGTCGTCTCCACACAAGGTCGCACCGTACCTTGACCGGTCCTTTCGACGTGGCAGGCATGGCCGCGCGGCGCTGCACCACTAAACTTCCTCTTCAAATGGCTTCACCGGACAGCGCCACCGTGACCTTTGCCGACCTGCAAATCCACCCCTCGGTCTTGCAGGCCGTCGTCGACGTCGGTTACGAGTCGCCGTCAGCGATTCAGGCGGCGACGATTCCGGCGTTGATGGCCGGGTCCGACGTGGTGGGGCTGGCCCAGACCGGGACGGGCAAGACAGCGGCTTTCGCGATGCCGATCCTGTCCAAGATCGACACCAGCAGCAAGGCGACGCAAGCGCTGGTGCTGGCGCCGACCCGCGAGCTGGCGCTGCAAGTGGCGGAGGCGTTCAGCCGGTACGGCGCCCACCTGGCCCAGATCAACGTGCTGCCGATCTACGGCGGGTCCTCGTACGCGGTGCAACTGGCTGGGCTGAGACGTGGGGCGCAGGTGGTGGTCGGAACTCCCGGCCGAGTCATCGACCACCTCGAACGCGGAACATTGGATCTGTCGCGGGTGGATTACCTGGTGCTCGACGAGGCCGACGAGATGCTCAACATGGGCTTCGCCGAGGACGTCGAACGGATTCTGTCCGAGACGCCCGAATACAAACAAGTCGCGTTGTTCTCCGCGACCATGCCGCCGGCGATCCGCAAACTCACGGCCAAGTATCTGCACGACCCGACCGAAGTCAGCGTCGAGGCGAAAACCGCTACCGCCGAGAACATTTCGCAGCGCTACATTCAGGTCGCCGGTCCACGCAAAATGGACGCGCTCACCCGCGTGCTGGAGGTCGAGCCGTTCGAGGCGATGATCGTCTTCGTCCGCACCAAGCAAGCCACCGAAGAAGTAGCCGAAAGGCTTCGCGCCCGGGGATTTTCCGCGGCAGCCATCAACGGCGATATCCCGCAGAGCCAGCGCGAGCGGACCATCGCCGCGCTTCGCGAGGGCGGAATCGACATCCTGGTTGCCACCGATGTCGCCGCCCGTGGGTTGGACGTCGAGCGGATATCGCATGTGCTCAACTACGACATCCCGCACGACACCGAGTCGTATGTGCACCGCATCGGGCGCACCGGCAGAGCCGGACGGTCGGGCGCCGCGCTGCTGTTCGTCTCGCCTCGAGAGCGTCACCTGCTCAAGTCGATAGAGAAAGCAACGCGGCAAAAGCTCACCGAGGCCGAGCTGCCTAGCGTCGAAGACGTCAACGCGCAGCGGGTGGCGAAATTCGCCGATTCCATCACCGACACTCTCGGCTCACCCGGCATCGAGCTGTTCCGCCGCCTGGTCGAAGACTACGAGCGCGAGCACGACGCCCCGATGGCCGACATCGCGGCGGCGCTCGCGCTGCAATCGCGCGACGGCGAAGCCTTCCTGATGTCACCGGAGCCACCGCCCGATCGCCGTCCCAAACAGCGTCCTGACCGGCCAGCCAAGACCACCCGCAAAGCGGGCGACGGTCCGAAGAAGGGGTTCGCCACTTATCGCATCGCGGTCGGGAAGCGACACAAGATCGGCCCGGGCGCGATTGTGGGCGCCATCGCGAACGAAGGGGGCTTGCACCGTAGCGATTTCGGCCACATCACAATCGGGCCCGACTTCTCACTGGTGGAGTTACCCGCCAAACTATCTCGCGAAACGCTCAAAGCTCTTGAAAAGACTCGTATTTCCGGCGTGCTGATTAACCTGCAACCGGATCGAGGTCGAGACAAAACCCGGCATCGTGATGGCGGCGCGAAGCGGCGGGAACGCACGGGATGACCAGAGCCGACACCACGGCCCAGGGCGGACTCGAACAGGTGTCCGGGCCGGACCGGGTCGCATCGCTGACCGGTATCCGCGCCGTCGCCGCCCTTCTCGTTGTCGCCACTCACGCGGCGTACACCACCGGCAAGTACATCGAGGGCTATTTCGGCCTGGTGTGTTCGCGGATGGAGATCGGCGTCCCGATTTTCTTTGTGTTGTCTGGTTTCCTGTTGTTCCAGCCATGGGTGAAATCGGCCGCGACGGGCGGCCCGGAGCCGTCGGTCCGCCGCTACGCCTGGCACCGGGTCCGACGCATCATGCCGGCCTACATCGTCACCGTGCTGATCGCGTACGTCATCTACCACTTCCGAACGGCCGGGCCCAATTTCGGCCACACCTGGATCGGGTTGTTGCGCAATCTGACGTTGACGCAGATCTACACCTTCAACTACCTGAGGGGGTATTTGCATCAGGGTCTGACCCAGATGTGGAGTCTGGCGGTGGAAGCCGCCTTCTACGTGGTACTCCCGCTGCTGGCCTACCTGCTGTTGGTGGTCCTGTGCCGGCGGCAATGGCGGCCGAGGCTGGTGTTTTTAGGCCTCGGCGCGCTGGCGCTGATCACTCCGGCGTGGCTGATTCTGGTGCACCTCACCACCTCGGTGCCCAACGGTGCTCGGATGTGGCTGCCCACCTACCTGATCTGGTTTCTCGCCGGCATGAGCCTGACGGTGTTGCAGAAAATGGGGATGCGCTGTTACGCCTTCATCGCGCTACCGCTCGCCGTAATCTGCTACTTCATCGCTTCTACGCCGATCGCGGGGGATCCGACGACATCGCCGCTTGGCCTGTCGCAAGCGCTGTACAAAGCGGTGTTCTACGCGGCGATCGCGGCGCTGGTGGTGGCGCCGCTGGCGTTGGGCAACCAGGGCTGGTACTGCCGGTTCCTCGCGACCCGGCCGATGGTGTGGCTTGGGGAGATTTCCTACGAGATATTTTTAATCCACTTGGTGACAATGGATTTCGCGATGGTCTACGTGATGCGGGATCATGTCTACACCGGTTCGATGCTTGGGCTGTTTGTCGCGACGGTCGCGATCACCATTCCGCTGGCCTGGTTGCTGCATCGTTTCACCCGGGTGCGTAGCTAAGACCGCGCCGTTGGCGACCGGCTGCTGCTCGGCCGGCACGACGACCGGGGCGACAAACTCCGCGAGCATCGCTCGCTCGTCGGCTTCGTCGTGACCCGGGAAGATCAGCAACGACGTGATCACCCGCACCAGCCAGCGACCCCGGCTCTCCACGTTCGCCGGGTAGTCGACGCCCAGCGAGCTGACGAATGCGGTTGCCAACGCGCCGATTACGTCGGACTGCTCGGCCAATTCAGCCCCGATCGGTGGCGCAGTTGTTGCGAACCATGCTGACAAAGCGGGGCTTTCACGGACCAGGCGAAGCGTCGTGACGATGCCGGCGATCAGCCGTTCTCGCGGGTCGGCGATGCCGCCGATTGCCGTCGTCGATCGCCTCGGACAGCCGACGGGTCTCGCGGTGAACGTAGGCGGTGCGCAGCGCCTCGCGATTGTCGAAATAGCGGTACAGCGTGGCCCGGGAACAGCCCGCGGCCTTGGCGATCTCGTTCATCCCCACCGAGCCGGGATCGTGGCGGGTGAACAGCTCCTCGGCGGCGTCGAGAATCCGATCGGCGGCTACCTCGGTGCGGCGCTCCGAGAGCCAGTCTTTGGCCGCCATCACGACGTGACCCGGAACGGGACCGACAGCGGACGCCGCACATAGCTTCCTCCGGCCCACACGATGCCGGCCTCGTCGACGTCGAAATCTGGACAGCGGGACAGCAATTCGGTCAGCGCTACCCGCGACTGCATGCGGGCCGCGGCCGCGCCCAGGCAGTGGTGGGCGCCATGGCTGAACGTCAGGATGTTGCGCGGGCACCGGCGCACCTCGAGGTCCGCGGCGTCGGGTCCGTACTGGCGCTCGTCGCGGTTTGCCGACCCGTAGAGCAGCAATACCCGGCGGCCGGCCGAGACGGTGGTCTCGCCGATGGTGACGTCGCGGGTGGCGGTGCGGGTCAGACCCTGTACCGGTGACGTCAGCCGCAGCAGCTCGTCGACAGAATCCGCGATCAGGTCCGGATTCTCGGCGAGCACCCGCCGCTGGTCGGGACGCTGGTGCAGCAGTTGCACCGAGCCGCCCAGCATGCCGGTGGTGGTGTCGTTTCCACCGGTGACCATCGTGAAGGTGAACGCCAGCACCGACAGCGTGCCGGCGATGTCGCCGTCGGCGCCGACTCCGGCCGCGACCAGGTGCGAGATGGTGTCGTCCTCGGGTTCGTGACGGCGTCGCTCGATCAGCTCGGTGAAGTAGGCCATCATCGAGCCGACCGCGTCGCCCACTGTTTCCAGCGCGCCGCCGATCCCGCCGGCGCCGGTGTTGGCCGCCACGATCGCGTCAGTCCACCCGTCGAACTGGACGCGGTCTTCTTCCGGGACGCCGAGGTAATGCGCGACGACCATCGACGGCAACGGCTTGAACAGCTCGGCGACGATGTCGCCGCCGCCGTTGGCACGCAGCCGCTCGATGCGCTCGACGACGAACTCGCGCACCTTGGGCTCCACCGCCTCCACCTGTCGCGGTGTGAAACCACGCGAGACCAGCTTGCGGAACTCGGTGTGCACCGGCGGATCCTGCATCACAAAGGGCGGATTGTCTTGTAGACCAATGAGTTCCAGCTCGCCATAGTTGACGGTCAGCCCCTGCGCCGACGAGAACGTCTCATGGTCGCGGGCCGCCGCCCAGATATCGGCATGCCGGGACAGTACGTAGTAGTCGTCGTCAGGTCTGGCTTCCGGCACCACGTGGTGCACCGGGTCGTGGTCGCGTAGCGCGCGGTACATCGGCCACGGGTTGGGCCAGGTTTCGGCGGTCGCCAACTGGAAGCGAGGCTCGTGAGACAGAGTTGCTGTCATGTCTTATTCGTACGACAACGAGTCGGATATGTCAACCAGTGTCGAAAGTCACGTCTGTCGCATGAG
>CAVVUH010000025.1:0-176935 GCA_963751315.1 uncultured Actinomycetota bacterium
CAAAAGCAGTTCTACAAACTCAGCGGCATAAGGTCACGAACTCGAAAGAGGGCGTGAGCTTTGTGTTTGGTGAAGTCAGGGCCGAGTAGCCGTGTAACCAATGTCATGGAATGGCACAGCTACCCGATACCGCGGGTCCCGCATTCAGTGGGCTGCGGGTATTGCGGGTTTGGTCGCAGTGACCAGATGGGTGGCCAGTCCGGGCCCCCACCACATACGCCAGCCGAGATCGCGGCGTCGCGCGGTGGTCCACCCGAGGTCCCGCAGCTGCCGGACGTGCTGGTCGGTTGCGGCGAGGTCGGCGATGGCCAGCTTGCCGCCTGGCCGCAGCACGCGGGCCGCCTCGCTGAGCGCCTTCCCCTGCCTTCGGCCTCGGAGATGTTGTGGATCACCAGGCTGCTGACGATCACGTCGACGCTGTTGTCGTCGAACGGCAAGTCGGTGATGTCGGCGGTGTGCACCTCGACGCGGTCGGCGACGTTCTCCAGGGCCGCATTGCGCAGCGTGTTGTCCGGTGAGTTGTCGGTCTGGTCGGCGCGCCACACGTCCACGCCGATCGCGCGGCCATTCGGCAGTAGCTTTGCCGCGGCGAGCAATACCGCGCCACGTCCGCAGCCGAGATCCAGCAGTGTTTCGTCGCCGTGGAGCCGCAGACCCTTGAGTACTTCCGCCCAGGCGGCGAACTTCCCGACCCGGGTGGTGTGCACGAACACCGCTGCGGTGCCAAGCAGTGACGCAGCGGTTGCGCCCGCCACGGCCGCGGCGACGGGCTTGCCCCTGGCGCGGCTTCTCGCCGCGAACATCAGAAGCGCCGCGGACCCGACCCCGACGATCACGGCCTGCCCGGGGGCAGACACGGTGTGGTAGGACCCGTCGAACCCGTAGTCGGCGTTGTGGCGTCGAACGTCTACCATAGTCCGACCCCTTGCAACGCCCGGCCGATGAGCAGGACGGCGAAACCGGGGGCGACAGCGGTCAGGACGCCGCCCACGGTCACCAGTGACAGGCTGACGATGATCGTCTCGCGGCGGCGCCGCCCGTCCCCCAGGCGTCCGAGGATTGGCGAGGCTACCGCGCCGGTTGTCAGGGTCACCGTCAAGGACCACTGCGCCGTGCTGATCGACGTGTGGAAGTGCTGAGGGACCGTGACGAGCAGCGGAGCACCGAGCGAGCTGATGATGCTCACGACTGCGGTGGTCAAGATCAATACCGGGCCGAGCAACGTTTTCTGCCGGCCAGTTGCCGTGGCCCTCATTGCGTCGTTGCCTTGGTGTGTAGACGCTGGATCAAGCTTTCAAACACGTCATCAGCCGCAAACAGCGTCGCGATGTCACCCGCGGGTAATTCGCTCAGCGTCTCACGTATCAGACTGCGGACGTGCTCGACCTCCTGCTCGAGAGCGGCCGATCCCGCCGCGGTGATCGAGACGAGCACGACGCGGGCGTCACGGTCAGCGCGACGGCGCGCCACTAGCTCTCGTCGTTCGAGGCGGTCAACGAGCTTGCTGACCGCGGGCTGCGTCAGCGCCTCAGTTTCGGCGAGTTGATTGATCGTGCGCTGGCCGCCGCTGAGGGTATCGAGCAGGCAGGACTCGGTGCGGGTCAGGCTGCGAGTGCCCATCCGGTTCATCAGGCGGGCCAGCCGCGACGTCCGTACCAGCAGTATTGCCGCGACCTCATCAAGGTCGCTCGGGCGAGTCGACGTGGAGGCAGATGGAGAAGGCACAACCTCATTATATAGCAGATGACATATATCTGCGTCATGTAAATTGGCCCCGCTATGACCCGGGGGTTCGCCGGCGCGAGCGTCCAAGTGTGATCAGTGCAACCATTAGGTCAATCAACCGCAATCAAAACCCTGTGGAAATCCGGACCCGATTCGTGGACAACCGCGCAGGGCCGGCGATACGGCCTCAAAACCGCACGTGGCTTTGCTGACCAGCAGCGCCGCGCTTGGGTCGCCACATAAGTTCACAGCCATCGAGCTGCGGCCACCAAGTCGACCCAGGAGGCTCCGAAAAATCTGTGGAGGTATCGCCAGAAAGCGGTGGAACGAACGCCGGAAAGCCCGTCTGACGAGGAAACTAGAACTGCTCACCAAAAGTGCGGTGGGGCCCATCGGCTCCGTTCCCTCGAGTGGCAGCGTCTAAGCGATGGCGTCACGGTGAATCGGCGATTCATTCTCGGAGGACTTGGTGAGCGGCGAACCAGTCGAGCAGGAGATCAGCTAGCTTGTCAGGTTGTTCCTCGGGTATCCAGTGCGAAACATCGGGCAGGATCTCGAATCGGTATTCTCCGCTGACGTATCGAGCTGTGTCGTGGGCTGCTTTGGGAAGCAATGCGATGTCACGGTCGCTCCACACGTACAGCGTTGGCACAGAGATCTTTTGGTTGTTGGTGCGCGGGTCGGACAATGGGATCGCGCGATACCAGTTGATGCCCGCCGTCATGGCGCCAGGTTCACTCATCGCCTGTACATCGCGCTCGATAGCGGCTGGAGTCTGCCCGCTCCGCCGCAGGAATTCGGAGGCGAAAGCGCCGTTGCGGCGCGTCAACAGCCATTCCGGTATCCGTGGCAACTGGAAGACGTACATGTACCAGGACGCCAGACCCTGACGACTGGTCGCGAGCGATTTCATGAACGCGCCGGGATGCGGCACTGATATCGGCGAGACGGTTGCCAGCCGGTCGGACATTTCGGCCGCGGCGGCCCACGCGACCGCAGCGCCCCAGTCGTGCCCGACAAGGTGCACCTGCCGCGCACCGCTGGCGTCGATCAGTGCGCCGACGTCGGCGACGAGTTCCGACATGCGGTAGTCGCGGCGGCGGAATGGCCGGGCGCCCGGTGAATACCCTCGCTGGTTGGGCGCCAGGCAGCGGTAGCCCTCGGCGGTGAGCCGGTCGATGACCGCGTTCCAGCTGTCGTTGCGTTGCGGGAAGCCGTGCAGCAACACCACAACAGATCCGTCAGGCGGTCCGGCATCGCGGACATCGAAGACCAGGTCATCGCGGCGGTAATGCTCCATCGGTCAAGCATCTCGCACTACGGAAGCTTGTGGTGTGGCGGGTTTGACACACCGGCGCTACGCGGCCGCGAATGCTTCAGGTGCGGCGGCCCAGAGATCGTCGCGGTGGCGGCGTGCGGCGCAACAGCATTGCTGCTGGTTTCCATCGCCTATGGCGGGTGCACGTTGGAATCGCAGCCATGATCGGTGTCGCCGTTGCCACTTTGGTTGGAACTACAGCGGGACGGCGGTAGGCCCCGCCAGCGGGATGGATCACGACCGTCGCCGTCTATCTGATCTGGACCTGGGCGAGCATCGCCAGCATGACCGCTGATGCAATCGAACGCCTTGTGCAGCACCGACATCCGGCACGCCGGCCGGCCGACACGACCGCGGTATTGGCCAGCATCGCGAGCCTCGGCGGCGTCGCCTACCTGCTCATCGCCAGCAATGTCAAAGGGCCTGACAGGCGCGGTGATTCTGGCGGTCACCGTCCAGGTGATCGGCACCCTCAGCGGTCTCAGGCGGGCGGCCTCTCAGGCTTCGTACGTGACGTGGTACCAGTGTCGGACCGGCTTATGGTTGTCGGCTTGACCGGTGTCCGTCGCGCTGACCACGTTGACGTCGGTCACGTCGGGATTGTGGGCCTCGATGTAGCGCTCCAACTCGTGCAAAAGGGCGCGGTGCGGCTGATCTGGGTTGGCGAGCGCTTTCGCCGTGTGTGTTTGTGGCACGCAACTGATTATGCCGACAACGCGCGACGGCTATTGCGCCTAGAGGGTATCCGCCCATCGCAGGATCTCCGGAGTGACCGGGTCAGTGATGTCGGCGAACTCCGGGTGCTTTTTGACGAACGCGGCAACCATCGGGCAGAGGGCGACGACGCGTTTGCCGTCCGCACGGGTCGCCTCGAGAGCTTCCCCCACCAGGATGTTCGCCAAGCCGCGTCCACCGAACCGTTCATCGACCTCGGTGTGGTAGAAAACCCGCTGGTTGTCGCGATCAGCGACGGCGGCGAGCCCGACGGTCTCGCCGTCGACTGCGATGGTGTACTTTCCGTTTGCGGCGCTAACGGTGGTCTGGGCGCCGGTCTTGTCCGTGGTCATCTGCGTTCCTTAGCTATCCGGTCTATCGGCGGCGGAGGGGCGTGGCCGCAGCCGGGTGGTGGGCAGTGCGGGTGCCGGCAGCCTTGCCGGAGTCCCCTGGTAGCCGTACACGGCGCCGAAGCGTTCGTCGGCCTCTTCCCACTGCCGTCGGTACCCGGCGATCTCGTCGTGGCTTCGTCCGACGAAGTTCCACCACATCACCAGCTGCTCGGTGAACGGTGTGCCGCCCAGCAGCAAAACGCGACCGGGTTGATCGCCGTCGTTCTGCAGCACCAGTGCGGAGCTGCCAGGGCCTCGATAGCCGAGGTCGCCGACGACTAGCGCGGCGCCGTCCATGGCGACGGCGCCTTGGTCGCACAGCACGCCGTGTTCGAAAGCCGGGTCGACGTCCAGCGTCACCCGGGCGCCGGCTTCCAAGTCGAGCTGGGCGCCCAGCAGCGGGGTGAAGGTGTGCACCGGCGAGCGGCTGCCGACCAGCCGCCCGAGGAAGATGCGCGCAACGGCGCCGGGCAGCGAGATCGGCTCGGGCGCATAGTGGTTGAAGTCGCGACTGGTGTTGCGGTCGGACTCCGGCAACGCCGCCCACAGCTGCGCGCCATGCAGCACCGCTGTCGCGTCGCGATCGGCTGCGACGGACACTTCCGAGTGGCAAATCCCGGCGCCGGCAGTCATCAAATTCAGCTCACCGGGGCGGATGATGGCGTGGACGCCGGCGCTGTCGCGGTGTTCCACCTCGCCGCTGAACAGCCAGCTGATTGTCTGCAGCCCAGTGTGTGGATGCGGCGCAACGTCCATGCCGCTGGAGCGTCGAAGATCGTGCGGCCCGTAGTGATCGGCAAAACACCATGCACCGATCAGTGACCGTTGTCGCTGCGGCAGCGTGCGGCGGACCAGGATCGCACGCGGGCCGCCCAATGGAACCTCCCGCGGCCGCAGCACCTCTAGGCCCTCGAGATGCGAGGCGCTACAGGCAACTTCGGCGGGCGCGGTCTCGAGATTGCTCATCGTCCACCCTTCGTCAGGGGCGATACGGCGCCGACACCGCAACACTACGCGACCGTGGCAGAGCTAGTGGCTTACTTGCGTGGGGGCCGCAACACCTGCATGGCGAGCCGCATCAGTGGTTCGGGAACCCGGTCCTTCGCGGAAAGCGCGGCACTCGCCGCGCGGGCCCGGAGCAGCGTGCCGCGGCCGAACATCCGGTTCAACTGGCCGCCGGACGGCTCGATTTGGACGTGCAGCGGCGGAGCGCCTTCCGAAGCGCCCAGCGCTTGGGATATGACGATCCGCTGAATCTCGCTGGTGCCCTCAAAGATGGTGTACAGCTTGGCATCTCGATACCACTTCTCCACCGGGTGATCGGTGATGTAGCCCCAACCGCCCATCGTCTGAATGGCCCGCTCGGTGGCCCTGACGGCGACCTCGCTGGCGGCCATCTTCGACATGGAACCCTCGCCGCGCTCGAACGGGATCCCTTTGGCCGCCATCCACGACGCTCGCCACGTCAACAGCCGCGCCGCATCGATCTGGGTGGCCAGCTCAGCCAGTGGAAAAGCTATGCCCTGGTTGTCGATGATCGGCCCGCCGAACGCCTCGCGTTTGGTGGCGTAGCTGGTGGCATATTCCAGCGCAGCCCGCGCGATGCCGATCGCCTGGGCGGCGACCATCGGGCGAGTCTGCTCGAAGGTGCCCAATGTCGCCGAGCCGGAACGTTGTGCGCCGGCGACGACCTCTCGCGCCTTGGCGAGTTTGTGTTCGAGCTTTTCTTGCCCGCCCAGCAGATTGGCCTCCGGAACACGTACCCCGTCGAGAAGCAGCTCGGCGGTGTGCGATGCCCGGCAGCCCATTTTGTCGAGTTTGCGTACCAGCTTCAGACCGGGTGTGCCGCCCGGGACGATGAACAACGCCTGGCCGCGGTGACCGAGCTCTTCGTCGACGACCGCGTTGACCACATGCACGTCGGCGATACCTCCGTTGCCGATCCACATCTTGTGACCGTCGATCACCCAGTCGCTGCCGTCGCGCCGCGCGCAGGTCCGCAGATTCCGTACGTCGCTGCCACCCTCCGGCTCCGAGATCGCCAGCGCCGCGAGCTTGAGGTCGCCCGGGGTTCCGAAACACTGCGGCGCCCACTCCAGCATCTGCTCCGGAGAGGCGGCTTGCCCGATGGCCGAAAGCGCCAGCGCCGGCATGACGATCGCCAAACCGATTCCAGCGCAACCCCAGAACAGTTCCTCCATGAACATCGGCAACGAAAGACCGGTCGGATCGCCGATGAGGTCGCGGTAGAACAGCGGGCCGTAGAAGCCGCGTTGCGCGGCTTCCTCCAGCACCGGCCAGGGGAACTCCTGGCGCTGGTCGTAGTCAAGGGCGACGGGACGAACGACCGACTCGGCGAACTCGTGGGTGCGCCGCGCCAGGTCGTGCTGGGCCGCCGTCGGAGTCAGGTCAAAGGTCATGTGCGTCACTCCTCGATCCCGGCTGCGCCGCCATCATCGTCGTCGCCGCGGGTCATGTGCGTCACTCTCCCCCGCAAGCGGGGTGACCCCCGAATCATGCCGGCATCGTCGTCGTCGCCGCGGGTCATCGATTCCCCTGTGTCGGTTGGTTGCCCTGGTATTACCCCCTGTCAGTCGGTTCAACCCAACCGTTGCAACGAGTCAGGCCGCTGTCTGCGGCCCGACCTGGCGGATCGGCAGATGAAACACCGTGGCGGTCACCGTAACGGTGTCGCCCTCGCGCCGCGCCAGCAGCGCGGCGTTGTCGGGTAGCTGCCGTGAGTTGATCTCGCCGGCCGCGATCTGGCGCAGGGTGGCGTGAGCTGCAGCGAGCTGTTCACGCTTGCGGTACTGGCCGCCAGGCAGTTTGACGCCTGCCCACACGCCGTATTCTTCCCGGTTCTCGACTGCGTATCGCGCGCACAATCGCTGCTGTGCCAGTGGGCAGCGCCGCAGGCACAGCAGCCGCGCCTCGGTGGCCGACTGTTCATAAGCGCGTGCCTTGGCGGCACCGTCACCGCCGTCGTCATCGGCGTAGCCGAACCACAATTCCGGGTTGACCGAACATGGATGCCCCATCAGTACGTCTCCTTCAGCTTAAAACGTATGCAGAAGCGTATACATAGATGATGGGCCTTGGCAAGAGAAACGTGACAAAACCGTATATACCGAGGACAACGCGCACGGCTGTGTAGTATTCGAATATGCCCGGAGCGCCGCGGTGAGCCGCGAATCCGCAGGGGCGGCCATCCGGGAGCTGCGTGAGTCGCGCGACTGGTCGCTGGCCGACTTCGCCTCGGCAACCGGCGTGAGCATCATGGGCCTGAGCTACCTCGAGCGAGGTGCCCGTAAGCCGCATAAAGGCACTGTTCAGAAGGTAGAGAACGGGCTCGGCCTGCCGCCGGGTACCTACTCGCGACTCGTGGTCGCCGCTGATCCGGCCGCCGAGCTGGAGCGGCTGACGGCCGTCGCGCCGGCAGAACCAAGGCCTGTGCGACCCACCGGGCCCATTGTCGTGGACCGGCACACCGACACCCAAGTACTCGAGGGATACGCCGAAGCTCAGCTCGATGCCCTGAATTCGGTGATCGAACGACTGCCCGAGGCGACATCAAACGAATATGAGACGTATATTCTCTCTGTGATCGGACAGTGCGTGAAGGCTGAGATGCTGGCCGCCAACTCCTGGCGGGTCGCGGTCAACGCCGACGCAGCTTCGGCGGGACGGTTGATGCGGCATCTGCGGGCCTTGGAGACAACGCGCGGCGCGCTTTTGGAGCGCATGCCGATGAGCCTTAGTGCGCGGTTGGACCGGGCGTGCGCCCAGTCATCGCTGCCGGAGCCGGTCATCGCGGCGCTGCTCGGAGTCAGTGCCGCGGAAATGTGGGACATCCGGAATCGGGGCGTCATCCCGCCGGGAGCGCTACCACGCGTGCGGGCCTTCGCTGATCTGGCCGACGACAAGGGGCGTCACGACGACACCGACGGAGGAGAAGCATGGTGAGCGGGAACGAACTGGCGGCGTTAAGCCATGCGCACCAACTGTTTGCCGGCCCTACTCGTCCAGTACCGGTGGACATCGAGGCGGCGCACTACGACAAGATGTTGGAGCGGGCTGCGGGACTGAATACCGGTGGGGGACACGAGCTTTACCGGTCAGCAGTTGACCGTAGCCGGAGAGCCTTGCGATCGGCCGCCACGATTGATGCCGCGGTCGCCGCGACCGCGGCGCGCGCGCACCGGGATCACGCCAACGCCCGCACCCTGACCCAGAATGTCCTCGACGAGGCCCGCGCCGACACCGCAATACCGGACACGCCGATGGCGCAGCGCGAGGCGGTGCGCCGTCGGGCGGCGCGGCTGCGGGCTCAACGAGCGCATGTGTTGGACGCCCGCCAGCACGCCCGTCGGCATCGGGCGGCGTTGCGCGCCTTGCACTACCGAGTCATGCCACGCGGCAGTCACCGGGCCGGGCTGCGGTTGCCGCCGGCCAACACTCGTGCCGGTATCGCGGTGCGGGCAGCGTTGTCACGGCTGGGCAGGCCGTATGTTTGGGGCGCAACCGGGCCCGACCAGTTCGATTGTTCGGGGCTGACCCAGTGGTCCTACGCGCGGGCAGGAATCCACTTGGACCGCACCACCTATCAGCAGATATATGACGGAATCCCGGTCCCGCGCTCACAGGTCCGCCCGGGCGACCTGGTCTTCCCCAGCACCGGACACGTGCAGATGGCGATCGGCAACAATCTGGTCGTCGAAGCACCCCATGCCGGCGCTACGGTCCGGATCAGCCCGCTAGGCACCGGGGTGCAGATCCGGCGCCCAGTGGGGTGATGGCGATGGTTGTTGAGCGCTCAGCCCATGAGTACGGTCAAGCCATGGCGGACCAGGCCGGACAGTCGATCGGCGCTATCGGGGACGCGCAAGCCGCGCTATCGAGGCAACATGCGGCGGCCGCGGAGGCGGACCTTGCTCTCACGGAAGCACTCGCCAGCGCGCATGCCGCAACGGTGGACGGCATCAGGCGGCTCGACGCGATCGCGGCCGACATCGACCTCGCAGTGGCGAACCAGGCCGCCATTGGGCTCGATACCGCGATGGGGGCGCGGGAGTTCCAGAAGTTCCTGATCACCAAGCAACGAGAAATCCTGGCGGTGGTGTCCGATGCCCACGAGCTCGACGCGGCGAAAAAGGCCTTGTTGGGGAAGTTGACCGCGCACTACAGCGCCTCCGCCGGCTAGCGCTTCGCTGCCGGCGCGTTGCCGGATACCGCTGTGTAGTAGTGAATTGTCGACAACGAAGCCGCTGGCTACTGTCGCCAGCATGTTGGGGCCGCAGATCGATCCGATCTCGCACGCAACGTCGCTCTGCTGAGCAATGGCGACGCCTGACGATGTGCTCGCCGCGGTCGAGCACGTCAAGGAATGCACGGGCGACCCGGCAGCCTGGCTAGCCGGTCTGACACCGCAAGACATAACGGATGTGGTGACGATATTTGCAGCAAGCCCGCAACGGCTCGACGGAGTTATCGCCACGATCCGCCAACAGCATCCGGATCTGTTCGACTCCAGGACGGGGGAGATGGTGGTCCCGCCGCAGACGGGACCTGCCGGCCGTCGGCCGGCGGGTCCGCAACCTGACAATCCCGCCTCCGATCGTCAGGAGGGCGCGGCAGCCGACACCATCAGAGACGCAGAAGCCGCTCTGGCACAACAGAATTCGGCAACTGCTCAGATCGACCTGCAAGTGGTCACGGCAGTTCTCAATGCGCACCAAAGGAACGCCGAGGGTCGGGAGGCGTTGGACAGACTGCAGCACGATATCGAGGCGGCGGTCACAACGCGATCCGATCTGGACACCCCGGCAGGGGCGCGTGATTTTCAGCGCTTCCTGATCGGCAAGCTCAGGGATATCCGCGCGGTGGTGGCCAGTGCAAGCCTTGACGACACGTCGAACTCAGCACTGATGGCCGCGTGGACGTCTCTGTACAACTCGTCCAAACCCGAGATGGGTGGTGCGGACAAATCCGGCCAGTCAACCGGTTGGCCCACTGGCTCCGCAGCGGATAGTGCGGGCCAAAGCGGGCCAGCGGCAGCCGATACCGGCTTGGAGCCCTACTTTGATTCGCTGCCGGCCGACGATTCCGGCTTCCTAACTGAGGACATGCCGGCACAGATCCCGTCGTCACCGCCGCCGATGACCCCGACCATGCCGAGTATTCCGGCGTTCGGAGGGGGAGGCATCCCGGGCGGGGGAGCGATGCCCAGTTTGGCTATGCCGAGCGGCTTTCCGCTGCCCGGGTCACTGCAAGGCGCCGCGGACAAGGGTTCGCCCAAGGACCTCGACGACGCGCTGCTGGACTCCGACGACCCGGAGGACCAGGCATCCTCCGAGAAGGACGGCGACGAGCAGGCGAAGCATCACGACGCTGAATCCGCGGCGACCGAGCCGCCGGCCGGCCCGACCACCGTCACCCTGCCCACCGGGGAAACGGTCACCGCTGCCAATCCTCAGCTCGCCGCAGCCATCAAGGCGGCGGCGGGCGGGATGCCAATCGCAGATGCGTTCCGCCAGGAAGGGATTGCCATTCCGCCTCCGGGGACTGCGGTCAGCGACCCAGTCGACCCGTCGCGGCTCACACCCGGGGATATCGGCATGTTCACCGATCGCCACGCTCTTGCCCTCGGTCAAAGCGAGGCCCTGCTCAACGGTCAGATCCAGCACATTTCCACCGTGAACGGGCCCAGCTTCCTAGGCTGGGAGCATCCTCCTGGACCGGTCGCAGCCGCCGCACCGGACAGGACCGCCCCACCGGCGGCCACCAGGCCGGCCACGGCCGAGAGACTCGAGAGAGCGTAGTAGAAATCCGGCGCCCGCCGGCACATCAAGAGGAGACAGCGGATGGCAGACCGAATCCACGTGGTGCCCGCCAACTTGCGTGAAGCTGCCGGCCACCATCAAGAGACGTCCGAGTATCTACGGACCCTCCCGTCCTCGCACCAGGCAATTCAACAGAGCCTGGACTCGCTGGGGCCGATCTTCGGCGAGCTGCGCGAAGCCGGCCGCGAACTTCTTGAGCAACGACGCATGTGCTACGAGCAACAGGCGGACAGCCACGCGAGAATAGCCGAGAACCTGACTAAATCGGCGAACATGTGGGAAGAGCACGAAGCAGAGGCCGTCCGGAGATTCGAACGTCTCTCTGACGACAGTCAATGACTGAGGCCGATCCCGCGTTCGACACCGTACACCCGAGCGGGCACATCCTGGTCCGCTCTTGCCGTGGCGGGTACATGCACAGCGTCACGTTGAGCGAGGCGGTGATGAGCACCAATGCGGAAAGCTTGGCGGAGGCTATCTTGCTGACCGCCGACGTCTCGTATCTCAAGGCGGTAATGGAAGTCCGCGGCGAGATCGTGGCGGCCGGCTACACACCGTCCGCCGAAGTTCCGACCGCCCACGATCTCGACATGGCGATCGACAGGTTAGTGGCGCATGAGCTTCAGCGCCCAAACGATCGGGAGCCCTGACGAGCGCGGCCTAGCGGATCCAGGTCTTAACAGCGTCTCGATCCGGAGCGATATCGGTGGGCGGCTCGACCGGATTGGCACCGAACAACTCTCGCGCCCGACCAAGCAGTGCGCGTACCTCATTCAGCTGCTGTTGCAACCCGGAATCAGCCACACGCTTACGCTACCCAGACTCGGATATTCCTACAATTCACTTACAGCGTCCTAAAGATGTGGGCTGGCATTTTACCGGCGGCGCGCTGGCCTTTGTGGAGCCGGCCAAACACAGAAGTCGTCGATCCGAAGATGACGGTAGGCTTGGCCGGTGGCAATCTTCGGTCGGAATACGGCGCGGCAGCGCCTCCGGAGAGCTACCCAAGAATCACTGAAGATTCCGGCATTCAGCTCTTCGGTCGACTGCACCCCATGGGTAACGGGCGGGTTGTGGCCTCCCGAGCTGTCGACAGTTACCGCTGAGACGGCTCCACTCGTCAAATATCTGAAGGCCGACTTGCAGAAGATTGTCAATTCGGCAAACGAAGAACTCTCAGGCATCAGGCGAGCGGGATTGGATGATCCGGTGCGGCTGGCGGAAGAGGCTCGAGTGATCAAAGGTGCTCGCGCCTTCGCGGTTCGGCGAGTCGAGTCGACAGTTCGTCATCTCCGTAACATGACGCCGAAATTGCCGGCCGAACATGGTCCGGTAAATGGCGCCGATGACACCGAAAAGACACGGCGATTCAGAGTCGTCGCTCCTCCGCCAACGGACACGAATGGGCCCGCTGAGGGGCACACACCGCCGGAGCCGGAAATTCCGGAACAAATCCATCACCAGGCGGCGGTAGTCGACGGGCACGAAGACCGGTACGAAAGATGGACCGAACCGCTCGCCGCGGCCGAGCAACCGGTGGCGACTGCCGACTTGGAATCCGCCGAACCGGATCTCTTGGCGCCACTGCCTCCCGCAGGGTCGGACGACACCGACGTGCTCCAGGCAATTGCGGCCGTTATGCAGGAGATCGCACCGCTCGCGCAGACTCCGGTCGATGACGCCGCGACTACACTGCTGCCCGAGGCGTCGGCCGAATCGGAGTCTGAGCGCGAACGGCTGGAACGGCTACTCAAATTCGTGGCACGGCAGGAACCCGGGTTGCGCTGGGCCGTCGGCAACCGTGAGGACGGGACCACGTTATTGGTGACGGACCTTGCGCACGGCTGGATACCGCCGGGAATTACGCTGCCCGCCGAGGTCCGGCTGCTGGGCCCGGACCGACGCACGGGCAGCGCGGCGGCGTTACTCGGCCAGACGACGATGTCGGCGACCTACGCCCCCAGCGATTCGTTGGGCTGGGCAACCGACTACGACCTCACCGACACCTCGTCGCAACCGCGTGAGCTCCCTGCGGTCGACGACGTGGGCTGGCTGCTGGGCGAGGCCACGCACTGGCGCGATGGTCTGCCCAGGATGGTTCACACGTTGGCCAAGGCGGGTGCTGCGGGGACTGGTGTCGTCGATGCGGAAGTCGACATATTGCGGGTGTACCTCGATACGTCGCGCTACCAGCTATTTGCTCAGTACCCGGATATCGATGCCGGGTTGCTGCTTAATTGCTTGCTGCTGGCCGCCACTGAGGGCATTGCCACCGGGAACCTTGTGAACGCGAATTATCACTTCGCCTGGTTCCAAATGCTCAGTGTGCCGTGGGCCGGCGGATGGAAAGCCGGCCCGTAGGCCTCAGCGCTCAAGCGTGCAGAGAATGAATTGACGCTGGTCGGAGGGCTCGAGATACTGTCATGATGCCGGGGTCGGGTAGTCGCGCGCAGCTCAGCGACAAGGATCTCGTCGAATCGGTTCTGCGTGAATTGAGCGAGGCCGCCGATAAGTGGGAAGCGCTGGTCGGGCAGGCCGAGGCGATTACGTACAGCGTCGATCTCGGCGATATTCAGACAGTTGTCAATTCAGACGGTCGGCTGGTCGAATTGATATTGCATCCGACCGTCATGTCCGGTTACACCCACGGCGAGCTGGCCGACAGGTTGAACCTCGCGATCGCCGCGTTGCGGGAAGAGGCCGAAGCCGAAAACGAAGCGCGGTACGGCGGATCCCTCCAGTGACGTGGGATCGGTTGTCGCTGAAGGCATTCGAGCTGCTGGAGCGCGGGCATAACCGCTACAGCGTCAGCCGAAACGCTGAGAACCTCGCCGCTTTGGTGCAGCAGGTGGATGCACATCGACCGCCGAAAGGATACTGACCGTGCCACTCAATCTCTCGAACCGAGATCAGAACTCCGGACACCTTTTCTACAACCGTAGGTTGAAGGCTGCGATCACCCGGTTCTCGGTGCGGATGAAGCACGACGACCGCAAACAGCAAGCCGCAGTGGTGCTCTCGATTGTTTTCGTTCTCATCGGTATCGGCTGGATGGCACTCCTCCACGTCATGAAACCCGCCGGTCTGGTGGGACAGTCCGCGATCATCGGAAACCGCGACACCGGCGCGGTCTATGCGAAGATCAACGGGCGGCTGTACCCCGCGCTGAACCTCACGTCTGCGCGGTTGGCCGTTGGCAGCGCAGCCACACCGACCTGGGTCAAGGCACCCGAGATCGCCAAGTACCCGACCGGTCCGATGATCGGTATTCCCGGTGTGCCCGACAGTCTCACCGTCACACCGAGTTCCGTGTCGGCGTGGTCGGTATGCGACACCGCACCCACCCACGGCAGCGGGGCGCCGCCATTGGTGACATCGATCGCCGGAGAGCTGCCGACGGCGGGCCGGGCGGCTCCGATGGAGCCATCGCAGGCCGTGCTGGTCACCCACAAAGACGCAACGTATGTGATCTGGGGCGGGCGACGGTCGCAAATCGACCCGACCGACCGATCGGTCACCTTCAACCTGGGTCTCGATCCGGGCGTGACTTACCCGATGACGATTTCCAACGCCCTCTTCGACGCCCTGCCGGCAACCGAACCCCTTGTAGTTCCGGCGATTCCGGCCCAGGGCACACCGTCGACGTGGCTGCCGGGCTCGACGGTTGGCAGTGTGCTGGAAACGCGTGACTCTAACGGCGTCGTCACCGGCTTTTACGCGCTGCTGCCCGATGGCGTGCAAAAGATCACCAGTTTCGTCGCCGATTTGCTCCGCACCGCACTCGCACAGGGCTCTGCCACCCCGACTCTGGTGTCACCGGACAAGCTGATTCACATTCCCGCCGTCGAAGTGCTCGACGTCGGCTACTATCCTTCGGGCAAGCTGAATTTCATTGATTCAGCGGCGAATCCGGTGACTTGCGTCGCGTGGCAGAAGCAGTCCACCGACCCGCAGGCGACGATCAGCGTCTTCAACGGGCGGGGGCTGCCGGTGCCGATCGGCATGGATCCGCGTCTGGTTCGGCTGGTACGCGATGACCGCAATCCCGA
This sequence comes from uncultured Actinomycetota bacterium, assembly GCA_963751315.1. Classification (GTDB taxonomy): domain Bacteria; phylum Actinomycetota; class Actinomycetes; order Mycobacteriales; family Mycobacteriaceae; genus Mycobacterium. The sequence goes on from CAVVUH010000025.1 coordinate 15,038, forward strand.
TTCAGTGGAGGCCGACCAGGCACTGGTGCTGCCGGTAGCGGCAAACTTCGTCGCGACAACCAGCGGCGTCGCCACCTCGGACAGCCGCGAAAGCCTGTATTGGCTTTCACCGCAGGGCGTTCGATACGGGGTGCAATGGGACGAGAAGACCCTGCAGGCCCTGGGGCTGAATCCGGGCAGCGCCGTGCAGGCGCCCTGGCCGATCGTACGCACGTTTGCTGCCGGACCGGCCATCAGCCGTGAGAGCGCGCTGTTGGCGCGCGACATTATCTCTGGCGGCGCCGCGGTTGCCCCGATCCCGGAAGCTAACCAACAGGTGGGAGGTTAGGCATGTCCAAACGCGGTTTCGTACGGGCGGCACGGAAGCCGGCGCCCGCGGTTCCGCCAGTGCGGGTGGCGGTCGCCGCCCCGCTGGCGTTGCCGGAGCGCGAGCCTCGCAACATCCTGCTGATGATCGCGCTTCCGGCGCTGCTGGTCGGGATCATCGGCACCTTGGTGGTGATGTACACCTCGGGGGTCCGGTCACTGCAGTCAGGGTTCTTCCCGATGATGGGGCTGGCCGGGTTCGGCGCGTTGATGTTCAGCGGGCGCTTCGGGCGAGGACGGCGGATCTCCTGGGGCGAGCAGGAAAAGCGGCGACGTATCTACCTGCGCCAGCTCGATGAAGACCGCGACGAAGTACAACGCGCCGCCCAGGACCAGCGCCGTAGCCAACTGTTTGTCCATGGCGATCCGCAGAAATTAGACACGGTTATCGGCGGGCCGCGGATGTGGGAGCGCCGCGCCAACGACCAGGATTTTCTCGACGTCCGCCTCGGCATCGGCATCCAGCAGGCCAGCGACTCGGCGGTGTCACTGCAATGGCCCGAGGTCCCGATTGGAGAGGAGCTCGAGCCGGTCACCGGCGGCGCGCTCCGGGATTTCATTCTCGAGCAAAGCAAGATTCGTGGGATCGGCAAGGTCTTAAGCCTGCGCTCCAAGCCAGGCTTCAGCTTCATCAGCAGCAATCCCGACGAACTGCACAACCTGGCCCGCTCGATGCTGTGTTCGCTGGCGGTCTATCACAGCCCGAATGACCTGAAGCTCATGGTCGTAACCCGCCATCCCGAGCTGTGGTCGTGGCTGGTGTGGCTACCGCACAACCAGCATGACGAGATGTTCGATGCCTGTGGTCTGCGCCGCCTGGTGTTCGCCTCGCCGACCGAGCTGGAGGACGCGCTGGACGCCGAGTTGCACCGCAAGGGCCGTGGGCCATGGACCCCGCCGGTCGGGAGCACCCCGACGTCGATGCCCTCGCCGATGGAGTCGTCGGGTTCACGGCTGGGCCCGCACTGGGTGATCGTCGACGACAGCATCGGAACGCCCGAACAGTGGGAGGGTGTGACCGGACAGAAGGGCATGGCCGGCATTACGGTGCTGCGGTTGGCGACCCGTTCCGGGGTCGGCGTGGGCTTTGCCGACGAGGATCAACGTTTCGACGTGCGAGAAGGGCGGCTTTATCATCGCGGCGCGTTCTACGCGGTAGCCGACATGCTCGCCGAGAGCACGGCCAACCGGTATGCACGAGCAGTGGCGCGCTGGTCGCCGATGAGCGCCGGCGAGTTGTCCGAAACCGACAGCCAGGCAGGTGAATTGCTGCGGGCGCTGGGGATCAACGATCCGCGACAGCTCGACGTCGACCGACTGTGGGCCGAGAGCCGCGGCCGGGGCGACCCGAAGTGGGCGATGGTGCCGGTCGGGGTGAAATCCGGCGGCGAATTGCAGTACGTCATTTTCCGAGCGAAAGACTTCGGCGGTTTCGGTTTTCACTCCGTGGTGATCGGAACCTCCGGCTCAGGCAAGTCAGAGTTCTTTCTGTCGTTGTGCAATGGGATCGCGCTGACGCATTCGCCCGAAACGTTCATCGTGATCTTTGTCGACATGAAGTTCGAATCCGCCGCGCAGGACCTCGAGGGGTTGCCCCATGTTGCGGGCTCGCTGTCCAACCTGGGCAAGGACGATCGGCACCTCGCCGAACGAATGCGCAAAGCCATCAACGGCGAAATCGCCAGAAGGTACCGACTTTTCAAGGAAGCCGGTGCACGTGACGCCAACGAGTACGAAGAGATGCGGCTGGCCGGCCGAGATCTGGAGCCCGTTCCGATCCTGCTGGTCATCATCGACGAGTACCTAGAACTGTTCCACCACCACCAAGAGTGGATCCAGCTGGTCATCCACATCGGCCAGGAAGGCCGCGGCTGCAACGTGTTCTTTACGCTGGGCGGCCAGCGCCTGGATTTGTCTTCGCTGAGCAAGGCCAAGAGCAACATCGCGTTCCGGGTGGCGTTGCGGGCGGAGACCGCCGAGGACTCCCGCGACGTCATCGGGAGCGACGCGGCGCTGCACCTGCCGTCGAAGGAGAACGGGTACGCCCTGCTCAAGGTCGGCCCGCGCGACTTGGAGCCGTTCCGATGCTTTTATCTATCGGCGCCTTTCGTGCTGCCCAAGAAGGTCGCGAATGTCAACAGGACAATCGACGTGAGCTTCTCACAGCCGCGCCCCCTCACCTGGGAGTACCAGCCGCTGAGCTCCCAGGACACCGCGGCCTTGGCCGTTGCCGACGAACCCGAAGAACCTGACGAGTTCCTCTTCCATAGCGACGGCTTCAAGAAGAAGAAGATCCTCGACGTCATCCGCGCATCGCTGGTTTCCCACCCGGCCCGGCTGCCCCACCAAATCTGGCTTCCCCCACTGGAAGTCAGTGAACAAGTCGACGCATTGGTAGCGTACTGGCGCGATAAGCCCTGGCACGTTGACTACGGGCAGAACCCGGGTTTGGTCTTTCCGGTCGGGATCGTTGACATTCCCGACGAGCACGTACAACGGGTTCATGCGGTCCACGCCGAGATGGACAACGTCATGGTGGTCGCCACTGCCCAGCGGGGTAAATCCACCACGCTGATGACGTTGATGACCTCAGCCGCTTTGATGTATCGCCCGGAGCGCGTGACCTTCTTCTGTGTCGGCTCGGCGCTTTATCCGGTGGAGGAGCTACCGCACGTCGTCAGCGTCGTGAGCCTGAGCGACTCCGAAGGGGTGTCGCGGACCATCGCCACGCTGGAGGGCTTGATCAGTGCCCGTGAGGCGGCGTTCAAGCACTACCAGATCGATATCTCCGAATTCCGTGAGCGACGGTTCGGGGCGGCCGGTGGCGGGGGAACGGACCCGAACGACAAGTTCGGCGACGTCTTCCTGGTCGTCGACAACTACGGCGACCTGTATGAAAAGGACCCCGGCATGGGGGATCGGGCGATTGCGATCGCTCGCCAGGGCCTGTCCTACGGTGTGCACGTCATGAGCAGCGCCAACGGCTGGTTTGTCGGCCAAAAGCAAGGACTTTTGACGGTGTCGAACGCGCGAATCCAGCTTCGGCTCAGCAACCCGGACGAATCGCAAATGGGCACGGGTATCGAACAGCGCAGAGCCGCACGAAACACGCTGGACCGGCCGGGCTTCGGGCTGAGCAAAGACGGATACGAGGTGTTGATCGGGGTGCCCGAAATCACCGGGACCAAGGGTGAAAGGGTGGGCACACGCGGCGTCGGTTCGCTGCTCGCCGAGGTCACCGGGACCGGAAAGGTAGAACGGCTGTCCCGCTTGCCGGAGCGGGTGCCGTTAAGCGAAGTCATCGCCAGTTTCGCCGACACCGCCCCGGCGGCCGACCCGTTGAACATCCCGTTCGCCATTGGCGAGCGTGCCCTTCAGCCAGTGGCCCTCTCGGCCCGCGTACTGCCCAACATGCTTGTGATGGGCCGCCAATTGTGTGGCAAGACCACCGCCCTGGCAGCTATCGGGCAGGCCATTACCAGCCGGTTCAGTCCCGAGCAGGCGCAGATCACCATCATCGATCCGAAGACAACGCTCATCGGGAAGATCCAAGGTCCGCATGTGCGTGCCTACGCCTATACGGCAGACGACATCGACGCCGTGCTCGGCGAGTTGGCCGCAGAATTGCAGGACCGCCTCCCACCGTCGGGTTTAACCCAGGAAGAGCTGTTGAACCTCAAATCATGGGAGGGCCCGCACCATTTTGTCCTGCTTGATGACGAACACGAGCTGCGACCCCACAATCAGGTGCTAAAGCCAGCGGCGACCGCACCGCTGTGGGGCCTGATCGAACGCAGCCGCGAGATTGGCCTGCACGTCATCGCTGCGCGCTTGCCAGGCAACTGGGCTTCGCAGGTGGTGATGAACCCATTGCTGCAGAAATTGACCGGATCCCGTTCGCCGACGTTGTTCATGGACAACGACCCAGCCAGCGTCAAGGTGCACGGCAGGGTTGCTGCGCAGCAACTGCCGCCCGGGCGCGGTCTCCTGGTCACCACCGACGGGGAGATCGAAGGGGTGCTGGTAGGGACGCCGGAGCGGGCGCAATAGCCGTGGCCGTCGCAGTCGGACGTCGGTGCCCTCGGGGGCCGTCCTTGGCGATGCGCTGCAAAGCATCATCGACCTCGCCGAGTGCGGGACGACTGTCAAATGCAGTTCACGTGAACAGGTCTCTTCGCTCTCGGACGTAGTCCTGCACCGATTGCGGCGGGTGGCCAATGAGGTCTTCGACATCGTGGGTTAACCGGTTGTAGCGGTCGTCGCGGTGCAACCTGGCCATGGTGGCGATGTGCTGTTGGGTGTGCGGATCGAGGCCTGAGCGGGTGAGCTGCTCGAGCCATTCGTCGTAAGGCAAGCGAGCCCCGGTGATGGGCCGGCCAAGGGCTTTCGCGTACTGCTCGGCCAACTCGTCGATGTCCAGCGCTGCCGGGCCGGTCAATTCGTAGACCGCACCAAGGTGATCCTGGGGTGAACGCAGCACGGTAGCGACGGCGGCGGCGACATCATTGGCGGCGACAGGGGAGGTGCGGCCGCTTCCGAACGGCAACGCCAACTCCCCGCTGTCGCGGATGGTGCGGGCTGCCGCCACGGTGAACAGTGGATTGTCGAGGAACACCGTGGGCCGGATGTGCACTGCGGGAATGCCCGACCAGTTGATGACGTGCTCGGCCAGCCAGTGCAGTCGTTGTTGGCGGGACTCCTCGGTGCTGGTTGCGGTCATCTGCGAGACCGTCATCTGCGACATGTTGACCAACAGTTCCAGGCCGTCGCCGTCCTGCGCGGCCGCGCACACCACCGTGGTGGCTTCCAGGTAGTCCGCCGAGACGCTCATATTGAAAAACATCCGGCCGATGCCGAACATCGCCGCACCGACGTCCACCGGGTTGGTCAGGTCTCCCACGAACACCTCGGCTCCAAGTGCACGCAGCGCGTCGGCGCGCGAGTCATCGCGGCGCACCATCGCCCGCACGGCCTCACCATGGCTGAGAAGTTGCTCGACGACGCGCCGGCTGACGCTGCCCATACCGCCGCCCGCGCCAGTGATCAGGTACGTCGGTGCCATCCTTCACGGCACCCGGGCGCGTAGTTGAGCGGGCGGTTGCGCGCCAAGCAGCTCGATGAGCTGAGCAAGCAGCCGATCGAGTTCGTAGCCGACATCGGCGATTTCGGGCTTGTCGTAGCTATTGAACAGCAGGCTGGGTTGGTCGACGGCAAGCTTGGTGTCACCGTCAGAGTCGGCGTAAAGGACGGTGCGCAGTGGGGCATGCAGCATCACCGACGGGTCGTGGCGGAACATGCGTTCGGCGATCGTGTGGTTGCCCATGAAGTACTGCGTGGCCTTCCACAGTGACGCCGAGCCGGCCATGAGGGCGGTGACATCGCCGCGGTAGTAACGCATAAACCCGTGCGGGGCATTGATTTCGGCAAGCTCCAAGGTGGCCCGCCAGGAGGCCATCTGAAAGAAGCGCGCGAAATCCACTTCGGGAACCAGAGTCTCGTACTGCTCGCGGGCCTCGTCGTAGAGCGCGGGCAGCGCTACCACCAGGCGCCGGGAAGGGTGGTCGATCGCGATGGTGTTGGTGGTCATGAGTGTGCCTTTGCGTCGCGGCGGATGAGCTCGACGTCGTGGATGTCCAGGGTGATCGAGGGCAGGTTGAGGTTGACGGTGTTGTCGGGGTTACGGCGGAAAACTCGCCGGCGGGTAGCGACCTGCAGGCCGTCGAAGTTCTTGTAGCGGCTGGTGTAGTGGCCGACCAGGGTGCTGCCGTTGATTTCGACGATGTAGTCCATCCGCCGTTGCAGCCCTTGGGAATCGAAGTAGAAGAACTGCTGCGGGTTGTGGGTGGCGATCGACGGCGGGAACTGCACGTGCAGGCGCCGCCAGATCTGGCCGGCTTCGTGCCACGGCTCGATTTCGCGGGCCACTACACCAGGGTATGTGAATAGGAATGGCGTAGTGAAGTAGTTCCAGCAGGCGTAACCCAGGAAGTAGCCCAAGTGCTTGGCATCCCAGGCGCTATTGCGCAGCATGCCTTTGAATCCCGCGCGTGCGGGTTCGAGTTTGTCGACCGGTTGGCCGTCCAGGGTTTCCATGGTGACGCTGTCGCCGGCGGCGTCGAACACCATCTGCTGGTCGGGGCGAGTGAAAGGGGTGAAGACGATGTGCTCGTTAATCGTGTCCAGCGTGAGGATTTGGTCGAACGTTTTGTCCGGCGGCCAGCCTTTCATCGCCCAGATCGGTCCGCCGATCGAGATATCAATCTTGAGGGCGCGCAGACTATTCCACAAATCGTGCCTCCCGGTGGCGGCGATAGCCAGATCTAGCAGATCAGCATTCATGCGGTCACGCGGTCCGGAGGGCGTCGGCGATGAAACCGGCGACGGTCACCGGTTGCGCGATGAAAGCGGTGTGAGAGCCCGCGATGGACTCGGTGGTGGCGCCCATGCGCTCGGCCATGAACCGCTCGGCGTCCGGTGCGATGGCGTTGTCGTGCTCCGAGACCAGATACCACGACGGCTTGGCTTTCCAGCCGGCGGCGGTGGCGTTTTCGGTGAGCGCGGCAAGGGAGAGTGGCCGCTGAGTGGCGAACATGACCTCGGCGACATCGACGGGCACGTCCGCGCAGAACGTCTCGCGGAAACGCTCCTTCGTGATGTAGAGGTCGGGCCCCTGCGATGCGCCCGGCGCGTCGTAGCCGGTGGGATAGGAAGTGGTTGCCAGCAGCGAGGGCGAGAAAGGTTGCTGCACGCTAGCGCAACTTTCACCCTCGTCGATCCCAAATGCGGCCAGGTAGACCAGCGCAGTGACATTCTCTAATCCAGCCGAGGCTTGGCTGATGACAGCACCGCCGTAAGAATGCCCGACGAGGACCACCGGACCGTCGATCGCACTCACCCTGGTCGATATCGCTGCGGCATCGCCGACGAGGCCGCGCAACGGATTGGGCGCCGCTATGACGGCGTGGCCTGCGCTTTGCAGTTCGCGGATCACGCCGGCGAACCCGGATGCGTCGGCGAACGCGCCATGCACCAAGACGATCGTCGGCGTCATTGATGTGGTCATGATCGTTGTCCCTGAATAGTGGGCGGGCCTCGCGATTCGCCATCAAACATGACATGGCTCCATCTGGCGCGCGGTCATCCATTTGGGTGAGGCGGCTGCGCGCCTCAGGATCACATATTCGGATGAGTGAGCGCCGAATGCCGTCGACCGATACTCGTGTTCGGGGCTGATAGGGAGTAACACCATGCCGATGATCGACGTATACGCACCCGAGGGTGCGTTCGAGGACAAGCACGAGTTGGCCCGGCGCCTAGCGGCCGAGCTGATGGCAATCGAGGGAGTGCCGGATATCGCGATGTTCCGTCAGAACACCGCGGCGTTCATTCATGAACTTTCCTCCGACGCCATCTCCAACGTGGACGGCGGTTCGGATTACGTGCGCGTACAAGTGCTGACCAACACCGGCGGGTTGGATCGCGACAAGCAGATCGCCGTGGTGAACCGCTTCACCGAGGTGGTCGCCGGAGCGCCCGGCAAGCCACCGGCGCCCGAGCGGATCTGGGTGTTGCTGACTGAGGCAATAGAAGGCGGCTGGGGGCTGTGGGGACACGCGCATACCAACGCAGAACTGGTGGCGGCGGCCCGTCGTGAAATCGCTCAGGCTCTACAATCCTCCCCGGCCGGAAAGGAATGACGAGTGAACAGCGTAGACCCTAAGGTCCGATTCACCCGCGCCGGCGCGCTGGGGACGGTTACCCTAGCCAGCCCACCAATGAATCTCATTGGCCAGCAGCTGATTTCCGATCTGCTTGGCGCGCTGGACCAGGTTGAAGCCGCCGAGGGCCTGCGGGCATTGGTGCTGCGCGGCGAAGGCAAGGTCTTCAGCGCCGGAGCGGATGTCGCCCTGTTTGCGGGCATGACCGCACACCAGCTGAGGCCGCTGATCGGCTCGTTCCTGGATCTGGGGCATCGCATCGAGCGGCTGCCGTTCCCGACGGTGGCCGCAGTCCACGGAACGTGCATGGCGGGCGGCTTTGAACTGGCCTTGTTCTGCGATTTGATCTGGGCGGCCGAGGGCACCATGCTCGGTCTGCCCGAGACCCGGCTCGGCATTGTTCCGCTAGCAGGCGGCATCGAGCGGATCGCCGTGCGTGCCGGCCTCGGACGTGCGCGCTCGGTCGCGCTGGGCGGGGAGTTGCATACCGCGCAAGAGTTCGCGGCGTGGGGAGTGATCGATCGCGTGTTGCCCGCCGATGAGTTGCACCGCGCTGCGCAGGAATTCGCCAGTCGGCTGGCGAGCGGACCGACGCGTGCATTCGCGGTGGTCAAGGAACTCACCCGCAGCTACACCGCGGGCGGCGTCGCAGGCGCCGACGCGCTGCTAGCCGACGCCGCGGTCGGCCTTTTCGACACCGAGGACGCTCGTGGTGGGATCCGCAGCTTCTTGACGTCTGGTCCCGGGCATGCAACGTTCGCCGGGCAATAAGGGCAGGGCGCCAGTTGCGCAGCTCACTCGAATGTGTGGCAGAACGCCAGCTTGCTCCATGCCAAGTTTGGTTTAGGCGCTTCGTTTGCGCGTGACGCAGCCACCTTGGAGGCGATGTGATGGTGTCCCCCTCGACTGATGCGGCCGATCTGAGCGCCCAGGTGTACATCGGCCCGTTTCTGCCCTTCGAGCAAGGGAAGGGAACGTTTGCGGCGACAACGTCGACGCTCGTCTGCGGCTCGTCGGAGGCTGTGCTCATCGACGCACAGCACATCCGTTCGGACGTCGCCGCGCTTGGGGATCTGATCGAGCGGACCGGCCGCCGGCTGACGACGATCTATGTGACCCACGGACATGCCGACCACTGGTACGGCGCAGATGCGCTGGCAGCGAGGTTCCCAGGCGCACGGGCGGTGGCGACTGCACCGGTCCTGGAATACATCAACCAAGACGCCGAGGTTCAAGCTCAGCAGTGGTCAGCAATGTTTGGTGATCGAGTCGCCAAGCCAACCTCGGTTCCCGAAATGCTCGACGGGCTGGCTCTCGGGCTGGAAGGACACGAGCTCCGCATCGTCGAAGTGGGCCAAGGCGATATCGCGTCCAGCACCGTCGTGCACATCCCTGCGATCGACACCGTAGTTGCCGGCGATGTGGTCTACAACCAGATTCATGCCATGCTCGGCTTGAGCGGGCCCGGCCAGTGGGAGCAGTGGATCAAGAGCGTGGACGCAATTGAGAAGCTGGGGCCTCAGGTGATCATCGCAGGTCATAAAAAGCCCGAGTCCTCCGATCGGGAACCGAGCCGGATGCTCGACGAAACACGCTCCTACATCAGTGATTTCGCCCACGGTGCGCAGAGCCTAGACGGTGCCCGAGAACTGGTCCAAGTCATGAAGTCGAAATATCCCGACTTCGGCAACACCTGGACCCTGCACTTCTCGGCCAATGCCTGGTACTCGCGAAATCGAACGTGAGGCTTCCGGCGCCACGCGACCAGAAAGGCAAACACGATGCGGCGCACGAAAATTCGGACTGAAGACGGAACCATCCTGCGGGCCTACCTGCACTCACCCGACGCCGGCGCCCACCCCGGGATCGTGATGTGTCCCGGCTTCGGGGGAGTGAAGCCGCATATCGACCGGTACGCTGCCTTGTTTGCCGAAGCCGGCTTTGCCGTGCTGAATTACGACAACCGAGGCTGGGGCACCTCCGAAGGGGAGCCGCGGCAAGAATTGAACGTGTTCAAGCAGCTCAATGACTTTCGCGACGCGATCACTTTCGCCGAATCACAAGCGGAGTTCGACGACCAACAGGGTTTCGGTGTGTGGGGCTCAAGCTTCTCAGGAGGACTGGCGATTGTCACCGCCGCCAACGATCCGCGGGTACGGTGTGTGGTCGCGCAAATCCCCAACGTTAGTGGTCACCGCAATGCGGTCAAGCTGTTTTCCGCCGAGCAGCTACGCGAGATTCGCCGCCGAGCCGCGATCGATCGCCCCGCTCGCCTGGCCGGTGAGCCACCCATGATGGTGCCGATGTTTTCCGAAGACCCTGACGAGCTGTGTGCATTCCCGGACGAGTTTCCCGAGGAGTACCGCGAGGCGATCGACTCGGGGGTCTGGAACAACCAGACAACGCTCCGCTCGTTGGAGAACTTCATCGAGTTCGAGCCGGCGGGCTGGCTGCCTTACGTGACACCCAAGCCGCTGCTGATGATCCTCGCCGAACACGACCGATGCACCTTCACCGAGGTTCAGCACGAGGCATACAAAACCGCCTCGGAACCCAAGAAACTGCTCACCTTTGACGGCGGTCACTTCGACGCCTACACAACGTTTTTCGAGCAGACCGGCCCACCGGCTCGGGACTGGTTCGTCGAGCACCTGAGGGTTCCGCGGGAACGACAAGCAAGCAGCGCGGCGGAGCCAGTGAGCGGCTCCATCAACCAATAAGGAGCAGATATGCCTCTGTGGAATGTGTATTGCGTTGAAGGTACGTACTCCAACGAGGACAAACGTGCCTTCGCCGAAGCCATCACCGACATTTACGCTTCGGAGGCCGGCGGGCTTTCCGAGATGACGATGCCCCGGTTCTATGTGGTCGTCGTCTTTCACGATGTGCCGAAGGATTCGTTATTCATCGGAGGTGTCCCGCGCAACGACTTCGTGCGCTTCTCGATCGACCACATCGCTTATGCGATGCCGGCCGAATTGAGGGAGGCGCTGCTGAAGTTCATCAACAAGTCCATCCACCCGTTCGTACGCGACCGCGGACTGGACTGGGAGATTCACATCGACGACACACCCCGGAATCAGTGGACGGTTCAGGGCATGCGTCCACCCGACAGCGGCTCAGACGAGGAGAAACGGTGGATCCGGGAAAACCGGCCGTCCAAACCACCAACGGACGTTGCGGCGGCTACGTAAACAGCGCGGCGTCTATCACGTCAACGCCGCCCCGTATGAAGGAACGTCATGCCGGTCTACCAGTGCTACAGCCCAAAAGGCCTGCTAACCAAGGCGGTCAAGGCCAAGATCGCCGACGAGATCACCACCATTCACACCAACGCCACCCACGCACCGGAGTTGTTCGTCAATGTTCTATTCCTGGAACTACCGGATGGAGACTGCTTCGTCGCTCGCAAACTGGCAGCCCACTCTTACATTTTCGGCGCGATCCGCTACGGACGCGACGTCGAAACACGCCAGGCGATGCTGCGTGAATTATCGGCGATGTGGACACGTCTCACCGGCCAGTCCGAGGCCGAAGTTCTAGTTTCGCTGAACGAAGCCAAACCCGAAAACGCCATGGAAGCCGGACTGATCTTGCCCGAGCCTGGCGATGAACAAAGCTGGTTCGACCAGAACCGGACCAGGCTAACCGAATTGGGCTTGGCTACTGCGTGATACGCGGCGCCCTCGGCGCCAGTCGCTCACTCCTTGGGGAACAGCGTGATCGCGGCACCCCACAACGCGCCGGGATTGATGCGGTCGGGGTGCAGAGCAAGCATCGCCGCATAGAACGCCGCGGCGGAATCCGACGATTCGAGCAGTCGTCGTGCGTCCGTCAGGTACTGTCGCGTCGCCTGGATCTGTGCTGGCGTGTCGGCTGCGTGCGGATCTTTGTGGCCAGCGATAACCGTTGCGGGACTGAGAGCTTCAGCAATGTCGAGGGCAGCAAGCCACTCGTCGATTCCCGTTGCACCGCCGGATTCGGTGAGGTATAGGTGCACGCCGTTATAGACCGCGTCGCCGGCAACCAGCAGACCGATCTGCGGCACGTGCAGCATCGTCGTCGCGTCGGTATCGGTGTGGCCAACTTCGATTGGCCGCAGGCCAACTCCCTCCAGCTCGAAACCACCGGGGTCGACCACGCAGACGTCCACCTCGCCGGTCGGTAGCTGACCAGGAAAGACTCGGTCCCAGAAGTCCGCGCGGAACTGAGGCTGGTTTTGCGTCGCCATCAGCTTGCTGGTTCCCTCCGTGGCGAGCACCGTGACGTCGGGAAACCGTTGCAGTAGCGGGATTGCGCCAAACCAGTGATCGCCGTGCCCGTGGGTGATGTAGATCTGTCGCAGCTTGCGCCCCGACGCCACAATCCAATCACCCACTTCGGCTGCCTGCGATTTGGTGAGGGGTGGATCGACCAGTACGGCGTCGTGTTGTCCCGTGATCAGCGTCGAGGTGATTGGCGACCACATCCGGGTGCTGCCGTCGGGCAGCGGACCGCGTCCCGATTGCGGGATCTGCCCTGAGACAAACAGTTTGTGCTGCAATGGCTGGCTCACGCTGTCACCCCCGTGGCTGCCTCGGTGAACTCGAGGATCATGGTCGCGACGGTCTCCGGGTGCTCGACATGCACCCAGTGACCGGCCTTGTCAATAACTTTCACGTCGGCTTGGACAAAGCGCGGGGTGATCCCAGCGAGGAGCGGTTCGGTCACGAATGCGTCGGCCCCGCCGCGGATAATCAGGACCGGACCGGTGAACGCGCTGGTTGCCGGTGCGTTGTTGACTCCCTCGTTCCACATGTCGACGTAGTGAGCGGCGACGTCCGGTCTGACCACTCCTCCGATGTCGACCAGCCGGTCCAGTTGGTGCGCATCGAGATTGGGTGAGAGCTCGGTCCGCAAAGCACGCTGCGCATCGGCGTCTCCACCAAGCGCGCGAAACGGCGCGATCACCTGGGCGGGTAGCTGCGTACCGCCAAGTGGCACTGGTGTGAGCAGCACCAGCCCGTGTACCCGGTCGGCATGCTCGGCGGCGACTAGTTCGGCAACCTGTGATCCCATGCTCTGTCCGACGACGATCACCGGCCCGTCGATGCCGGCAACGATGTCGCCGGCCTCGGCCGCAAGAGACTCGAGGGTAACGGTGTCGGGATCCGCGACCGCCCGGCTACGTGTGCCGAAACCGGGCAGGTCGTAGCGCATGACGCCGACTTTGCCTGCCAGCGCACTGATTACGTCGTCCCACACCGTCTCGTCGTCGAGGAACCCGTGGATGAACAGCAGCGTCGTGGTCATTACGCGACCGCCTTCGTGGAGCCCGAAGGCGACCATTCAGCGGTGTCGATGGGCGAGTAGTCGCTTGAGTGCCCGTCGAGCCGGCCGGCGCGTTGCGCGCTCAACTCCTCGACGAGTTCCTCGGGCAGCGGTGTGGTGAAGATGTTGTCGACGAGCGTGTATTCCGCGGCGAGCCTTCCGAACACGCCCAATGCACCGACATCGATGCGTCCCCGGGACAGGTAAAGATCGTCACGCACGTGGATCCTCTTGACCCGTCCCCACACCACATGGTCGGCCAGCGGCGGCATGGGGATGATGCGGTCCACGACGCATTCGAACGAGATCGGTGCGCCTGCGATGCGAGGAGCCGACACCATCTCCGACGGTGCCTTCTCCAGTCCTAGCGCCTCGAACTCATCGACATCGGTGTCGAACTCGAACGCCGAGCGGTGCACCGCGTCCGCCTGAGCCAGCGTGGCGATGTTGATGACGAACTCGCCGGTGTCGCGAATGTTGACGAAGGTGTCCTTGAGCGTGACGCCATCGGAGCGGGGTTGCAAGGTGATCGAGAGGATCGGCGGGAATCGCCCGACGACGGTGAAGAACGACACCGGTGCGACGTTGCCCACTCCGGTGGTCGAACTCGTGCTGACCCAGGCGATCGCGCGCGGCAACACGCTGCCGATAAGAAGTTTGTAGCTGCTGGTGGGGTCGAGGTCCTCGGCATCGATGATCATGACAATCTCCTTAAGGTTGATGTTGGTGGTTAGTTGTGGCTTCCGAGCCAAGCGGCGCTGAGCGTGTCGGCAGTTGTTGGCAATGTTTGAATCCCAACGATTCGCCAGCCCTGTTGGCTACGGCTGAGTTCGAAATGCGCTGCCAGCCGCTCGATCTCGGCGCCATCGAGCGCGACGGCGTGACCAGATGACCTCGATAGCCGCGCCGTTGTCGTGATAAACGCTGACCTTGTGGTCCGGCACGTCGGTGTAGCCATACCCATCCGCCCGAAGCCGGACTTGAGTCTCCTCTAGGAGCTGCACCACGGCCGACGCGTCGCGGAACCATTGTCCGCCCTGCTCGGTGCTGTAATGCAGCGGCGCTGCCCAGTAGTCAAGGATGAACTCCGGTCCCCGGGCAATCGTTCCGGCGGCTACGCCGACCCAGGTGGGCAGGTAGTCGTCGAAGAACCAGCTCGTCACGTCGTCGTGTACCGACGTCGTTAGTTGAATTTCGTTGTCAGTCATAATCTTCCTCTTTCTCGATATTCGCCTATCAGGACAGCAGCGCGACTGCCGTGTACCAGACCGGCCCGACATTCACCCGGTCTGGGTAGAGGCGGATCATGTGGTCGAAATACTCACGCGGGCTGGGTTTGCCTGCGAGCAATCGCTGTGCGTCCAGCAGGTAGTCGCGAGTCTGACTGACGATGATGGGATCGTCTGGCAGGTCCTTGTTTTTGTGCCCGGCCACCACTGCGCGGGGATGTAACGCCTCGACCTTGTTGAGCGCCTGCAGCCATGCCTTGATTCCGCCGTTGGCGCTTTCCAGCAGGTACTGGTGCACGCCGTTGTAGGCGACATCGCCGGCCACCACCAGTCCGATGGACGGGACGTGCAAGACGGTGGTGTCGTCGGTGTCGGTGTGGCCGACCTCGATGGCCTCCACGTGCTGGCCCTCTAACTCGAACCCGTCGGAGGGAATGGGTTGGTAGACGACGGGACTTGGGGGGATTTGGCCAGGAAAGTCAACGTCCCACATCTGGGCGCGGCCCTCGGTGGCTTGTTTGTGCATCATCGCGATGGTGCCTTCGGTGGCGTAGGCGACGGCTCCGGGGAAACGATGCAGCAGCATGTCGGTGCCGAACCAGTGGTCGCCGTGACCGTGCGTGGCGTAGATGTAGGTCAGCTTCTTGCCGGAGTTCTCGATCCAGTCGCCGACGCGTTGCACCTGATCGCGGGTGAACGGCGGGTCGACCAGCACGGCGTCGTGGTCGCCGTAGATCAGCGTCGAGGCCACCGGCGAGGACACGATCGGGCTGCCGTCGGGGAGCCGCTGCTCGCGTTGGCGCCGCAGGCCTTCGTGGACCATCACCTCGTAATGCAATTCACTCATGACGGATTCCTTTCAGGATCAGTTGTCTTCGGTTTTGACGAGATGCTCGGTGAACCAGTCACACGCGGCGGAACTGGCCTGGGCGAAGCGCCCCAGGTAGGGGTCGAAATGACCGCCGTCGATGGTGACGAGTTTCTTGGGCTGCAGTGCACGCTCATAGGCGGCCAGCGCCACGTCGGCCAGAGTGATCGAATCGTGAAGGCCCACGATCAGCAGCAGCGGAGTCGGAGAGACCCGTGAAATCAACTGTCCCGGCTCATACATCCGCGCCGCGCGCGTGGACCGAAGGGTGACAGTGTTCTCCCAGACTCCCTCGGGAACCGGCTGGTTGTAGAACGCGACGGCGTCCGGGGAACGGTAGGAGGCCGGCACCGCGGGATCGGCGCTGACCACGGCTTGGGTTGCCGGCGGCTCGCCGCGGTAGCGGTGTCGCTCGTCATCGATAAAGGCCGCCTCCAGGGCGGGAACGTGGTCGGGCGGCACGCGGCGAAGGCTCTGTTGGTAGCCGCTGATGGTCGGCACTTGGGCGACCACCGCACGCAGCCGGCGATCCGTAGCGCCGAGCACGATCGCATGCCCACCGGCATAACTGGTGCCCCACACACCGATCCGGTCCGGATCCACCGTCGGATGGTCCTCCAGAAAAGAGATGGCTGTGCGCCAATCGTTGATCTGAACCCAGGGGTCGACGTCGAAGCGCGGCGAACCGCCACTGGCCCCAAAGCCGCGATGGTCATGGACGAGCACCACGAACCCGGCATCGGCGAACAGGCGCGCGAACCGCTCCAAGCCGTGTTCCTTCACCCCGGCGAAGCCGTGCGCCATGCTGATGCCCGGATGCGGCCCCGCGCCGTCCGGCACAAACAACCAGCCTCGCAGCGCCACATCACCTTCGACGGGGAACTCGACATCCATTCGCTGCACCATCTCGGCTCCTTTCCGCGCTGTACAACATCCACTGTGTGTGCGCTGCGTCCGAGAAGGTGAGGCCGCAGTGACACTGGTATTGGCAGGGACAGGCTTAGGCTCATGTGATGGCGACGAAGGGGAACGCGCTCGGCGATTACCTGCGCGCGCGGCGCGGACAGGTCCGCCCCGAAGACGTCGGTCTGATCGCCGGCGCGCGGCGCCGGGTTCGGGGCTTGCGACGCGAGGAGCTGGCCACGTTAGCGGGGATCAGCTCCGAGTATTACCTGCGGCTCGAGCAGGGACGCGACAAAAATCCGTCCGCTCAGATCCTCGACGCAATCGCGCGGGCGCTCCAGCTGGACATCAAAGGCACCGATTATCTACATCAGCTGGCGAGCCCGCCCGGCGCCCGCAGGGAGCAATTGGATCTGGAGACCACTGCCGACGGCACCGACGAACTCATCGACCAGTTTTCGATGCCGGCAATCGTGGTCAGCAGATGCCAGGATGTACTGGCCGCAAATCCGATCGCCCGCGCGCTGTCGCCAGGGTTCACACCGGGGACCAACTTCCTGCGTTGGCGACTCTTCGAACCCGCTGCCCGTGAATTCTTTGTTGACTGGGACGAGGTGACCGACGTCGCCGTGAGCGGGTTGCGCGAAGCGGCCGGCAGCGACCCGAATGATCCGCGCTTGCGCGCCCTGGTCGACGAATTATCCAGGACCAGCGCGCGTTTCCGGGAGCTCTGGGCGCGCGCAGAGGTGGGCTACCGGCCGGGCGTCATCCACATGCGCCACCCTGACGTCGGCGACCTTTACCTACACCGCAACAGGTTCAACATCCCGCACTCTGGTGGACAGCACATGCTGACTTATCGCGCAGAGCCCGGCAGCGAATCCGCCTCGGCACTTGAGGCGCTGCGATCGCTGTCCGCTGCGCGCCCGGGGTAAGACGGCCGTCAGGGCACAGCGGCTTTGGGGCAACGTCGCACATCGAAGGTTGAAGCTCACCGAACGTTCCGGTAGTCGGATCGGAAGTAGATCGAGGTGGCCGGCACCAGCGGCGGGTCGTCGCGGGCCTCCCGCGGCAGCTCCCTTGGCACGACATGCAAGTGGGCGTAGCGGTCAAAGGCACGGCGGGCCCGGGACTGGCTCTTGTGGGCGAGGCGAATTGGGCTGCCAAGCGTGATGACCTGGCGCTGGTACCGCGCCGTCGGAAATGACGGTGAGCGCACGCGGCGAGGTGTGCGAGGACGAACGGGTTTTTGAATGAATAGTTAAGAACTTGCTATCATGGCGCCATGGCTCGACCGCGGAAATTCGTTGAAGATCAAGTTATTGAGGCCGCGCGCGATCAGTTTTGGGGCCATGGATATGCCGGAACATCGCTCGATGACCTGGTCGCAGTGACCGGTCTGGGGCGGGGCAGTCTCTACGGCGCTTTCGGTGATAAGCACACCATCTTCATGCGAGCCCTTGACGAATACTCCACGGCGACGATGGCCGCCGTACGCGCCGAGCTTCGGGACTCGGCCGAGTCCGCCTACGATCGGCTGGTTGGCCACATCCGCAGCATGGCGCGAGTTAACGCCACAGATTCCAAGCGGCGCGGCTGCCTGACGGCTAAGAGCGCCGCCGAACTGGCGGCCACCGACGAGGCGGTAGCCCGCCGCGTCAAACGCTTCCTTGATACGTACCGGTCCGAACTTGCAGACACCATTGCAGCTACCCAACGCGAAGGTGACCTCGATAGTGCGGTGAATTCGCGAGATCTGGCGGCGCTCGTGCTGGCGGTACTGCGAGGCATGGAGGCGCTGCGCAAGGGCGGAGCGTCGAGCGCCACGATCACCAGCGTGGGCGAACAGGCCATCGCACTGCTTCCCCGCGCGCGCGTCGGAGCGTAGCGGCCGCCGAGGCGAATTCCCGGCACCGCAGGGACCGCGTCCCGCCGGCGAGTCGATTCTGCATCAGGGGTGCCTTGCACCACATTATTGACTAATCAGTCCATAAAAGTTAAGATGAGCTCTGATCGTGGTCAGTGACTGGGTCCGAAGGGATGCGGCGTTATGCGGCAACGACTCGCGCTCGGCGACTGACCCTGGTGCCCAAACACCAAGGAGCCGAACTCATGAGCCTGGCGATCACCTACCGGCGCTCCGGCGACCCGGCAGAAATACTTGAGGTCACCAAAATCGGAGAACCTCCATCACCGGGGCCTGGTCAGCTGCAGGTACAGGTCAGCGCCTTCCCGATCCATCCCGGTGACCTGATGGCCATATCTGCCATGCAGGCACCCGGCCGTGAGGTGATCGCCGGAATCGAGGCAACCGGGGTGGTCACCGAAGTCGGCGCTGGGGTCACCGGCTTCAGCCCAGGTACCCGGGTCGCCTTCTTCCCCCACCAAGGTGCGTGGCGCCAAGTCGTCAATGTCGACGCTGCGATCGCGGTCCCCGTGCCTGATGTGGTGCCGGACGAGGTAGCCGCCCAAATGTTGTGCAACCCGATCACCGCGCTGATGTTGCGCCGCGCCTCGCAGCAACACTTCAGTGTCGGATTCGAGGGTGTCGTGCTCAACAACGCGGCAGCTTCCTCCGTGGGTCGACTGTTCACCGCCATTGCCGAACATCACCAGATCGCCACGATCAGCATCGTGCGCAGCGAGCAGCGCGCCCAACAGCTACGGGACCGCTTCCCTGCGGTGCCAGTGGTTTCCACCTCCGACCCGGGCTGGATCGAACAGGTGCGCACGGCAGCGGCCGGCCGACCCATACCGGTCGCCCTGGACCCCGTCGGCGGGGCCACGGCGGGCGACCTGCTGTCGGCGCTCTCCCCTGGCGGCACCCTGATTATCTACGGCGACCTGACTCAAGAACCGATTCCGTTACACGCCGCCACGGTCCTGCACTCGCCACTCGGCATACGCGGGCTGACGATTAACCGGTGGCTCACCTCTGTATCACCCGAACAACGAGCCTCCGACGTGGCCAGCGCGGTCATGATCACAACGGGCCTGCTGCACCTCTTTGACGTCGCCGCCGTTTACCCACTCGACCGAATCGCGGATGCGGTGCGCCACGTGTCCCAGCCCGGCAAGGTTGGCACCGTGGTGGTGAAACCATGACGACCCGCGAAAACTCGCAGCGGCATGCCCTCGTCACAAATACGCAGTGCCGCAACAGCTCTCGGGTGAGGATTGTTCACTAAAAGGAGCACCGCCATGTTTAACACCGTCGGATTCATCGGCTCAGGGCCGCTCACCCAGGCGCTGGCGCCCCACTTGGTCACCGCGCAGATGCAGGTGCTGATCAGCAACAGCCGAGGCCCGGACAGCCTGACCGAACTAGTAGCCGAACTCGGTGATGCGGCCCAAGCCGTGACCGTGGAGCAGGCGGCCAAAGCCGACGTCGTGATTTTGGCGCTGCCGTTCGCGCGGGTACCTGAGCTCGCCGACGTCGTCCCGGATTGGAGCGGGCGGATCGTGGTCGACGCAACCAACCAATTCGCTGAGTACGCGCCGGTTTACCGGGGCTATGTTGACCTCGGTGAGGAAACCGGCAGCGAATGGATCGCCCGCCATCTCCCGGGTGCGACGATCATCAAGGCGTTCAACGCGATGTCCACCAGCTACCTGCGCCCCGATCCGCGCCACCACGACGGCCGCCAGGTCGTGTTCTGCGCAGGCGACGACAACGCTGCCTGCGCCGATTTCGAGCAGCTGATCAGCAGACTGGGCTTCGCGCCGGTGCGGGTAGGGGGCCTGCGCGACGGCGGTAGGTTGATGCAACTCGGGCGGCCCCTGAGCCTTCTACACGTCGTCAAACAAGATTAATTCCAACGCATCTCGAGGAGCAGCCATGCGCAAACTTCAGCTTACCGCGATCGGCCAACCCGCCGACGTCCTGGAACTCGTCGAATTCCAGGCCTCCGCGCCGGGTCCCGGCCAAGTACTTGTCGAGGTCGAGGCCGCCACCATCAACGCCTCGGACTTCCTCTACATCTCCGGCCAGTACTTCATCACTCCACAGCCGCCATCCGACGTCGGAGCCGAAGGCGTCGGCCGGGTCCTGGCCGTCGGCCCCGGCGAAAACGAGTCACTAGTCGGTGCGCGGGTGCTACTGATACCGACGTACCGGCACGGCACCTGGGCCACCCATTTGATCGCCGCCACCACCGACATCGTCGTTGTGCCAGACGATATCGACATCGTTCAGCTCGCGATGGTCGGGATCAACCCGATAACCGCCCTGCTGCTGCTGCGTAACTACGGAGATCCATCGATGGACGACCGGTGGATCGGGCAGACTGCGGGCAACTCGGCGGTCGGGGAGTACCTGATCAAGTTGGCGCGGCGGTTCGGCTGGAAAACTATGAGCGTAGTCCGCCGCGAGGCCGCCGCCGAGCAGGTCCGCAGCTGGGGCGGGGATCGGGTCGTCATTGATGATGACAATCTCGAATCCAATCTGGCGCAGTCACTTAGCGGTTCGGAGCTCGACATCGTTGTCGACTCCGTCGGTGGCCGCGCAGCGCGGCAGCTCGTCCACCACCTACGCTTCGGGGGGACGTTGGTGTCTTATGCGGCCTTGTCGGGGCAAAGCGCCTCGCCGTCCGTGCTTGAGCTGATCGGTCGCCATGTGAACTGGACCGGATTCTGGTTGATCAACTGGTTACGCCACACCGACACCGCAGTGGTGCACAACACCTATCGGGAGTTGGTGGCGATGGTCGGCGACGGCACGCTCAGCGCGCGCGTCGCCCGAACCATGCGGCCGGAGGACTGGAAGGATGCGGTAAGCCTCGCGCAAGGTGACACCGGCCGGGAGGGCAAAGTCGTGTTCGTATTCGACGAGCAAGCCTCGTGACCGAATCCAGCCCAGCGTGGGGGCTATTCGCAGACGCCTGAAGCTCAACGCGGTGTGTCGGCTGGCGGGTATAGCAACCGCAGCGCGGCAGGCGGCCGGAATCGTGCCCACTCGCCGAGCGGCTGCGCCAGCCGGTCGGCGACGGCCCAGATCACCGCCGGATGGTGGCCGAATCCCAAATGGCTGCTGACTACGGCAATGTTCTCGGCCCGTGCGTACGGCAGGTCGAGGCAGGCCTGCCAGGCGACGATGCCGTCGCATCGGGAGTAGATCGAGGTGGCCGGCACCAGCAGCGGATCGCACGCCGGACTCCAGCGGCAGTTCCCTTGGCACGACATGCAAGTGGGCGTAACGGTCGTAGGCGCGGCGGGCCCGGGACTGACGTTCGTGGGCGAGACGGATCGGGCTGCCAAGCGTGATGACCTGGCGCACCGCGGTCGGAGTGTCGCGGGCCAGGATACGAGCGTAGATGCCGCCGAGGCTCCAGCCGAGCACGCTTACCGCAGAGTCGTATCGCGATTGCAGGTCGGAGAGGCGGTTCTGTAGTCCGGTGGCCGTCGCAGCCGTGGGCCCGAGGTTGCGGCCGAGCCGCCAGCCGTGCACACGGTAGCCCAGGTCGCGCAGGATGCGCCGCAACGTCCAGGTCGAATCGTCATCGGCGAGCAGGCCCGGCAACACCAGAACCGGGTGGCCATCGCCGACCGGCAGTAGTTGCCTCAGCGGCAGCGCGGCGATGAGCAGACCGAACTCGGCCATCGCACGGGCGGGGTCTGTAATAAAGAGCCACGACGGGGGAGCGCTCGCACCGTCGGTATCGGCGGGTATCTGCGACCGCGCCATCGGGCTCGACATCAGCCGGCCCCGACCGCATCCGACAGTGCGACGAGTTCGTCTTTGACCGCATCGATTATCAGATCGACATCGGGCACCAGGTCGCGGTCGGCCAGTGCGCCGAAGTTGACTTTGCCGTTCGACCCCAAGACGGTCAGGTTGAGCCCCTGCCCGTCGGCGATCGCCGAGAGCGGGTAAATCCCGTCGAGCCGCGCTCCGCACAGGTAAAGATCCACGGTCGGCCCGGGAACGTTGGAAATGACCAAGTTGAACGGCGGCACCCGCTCAAGTAGGCGCAGTCGGGTGACGAGCCGGTTGGCCTGATTGGCCAACGCCGGCATCGAGAACTGGGCGATGTCGGTGAGCAGCTCGGCGGGCATCGCATTGTGCTGTTCCTTGGCCGCGCGCATCGCCTCGTGCACAGCGGCCAGTCGCCCGGCCGCGTCCGCCACATGCGTGGGTAGCGGCGCGATGACGGACGAGACCCGGTTGCCGTGGGCGCCTTTTTGCTCTTCGGTGCGGATGGACACCGGAACGGCGGCCACGAGCGGTCCCTCGGGCAGGGCACCACGTTTCTGCAGCCAGACGCGCAGCGCGCCGGCGCACAGCGCCATCACGACGTCGTTGACGGTGACACCGGCGGCGTTCTTGATCGCTTTGACCTCCGCAAGCGGGACGCTGGTGAAGGCCCAACGCCGATGCGGGCCGATGTTCTTATTGAATGGCGTTGCAGGCGCGATCAACGGCGGCGCCGACAGGATGACACCGCGATCGCGCCGCAACAGAAAACGGTCGATGAGCGGCAGCCAGGGGCGGGCGGGGCTCCTGACAAAGGCCGGCAGTGAACGCACGATCCCCGCCGAGACCCGCGCGGCCCGAACCGGGTTGGTTGCCAGCGACGCAGCGCTGCGCGCCAGCAGCTCCGCAGCGCCGGGCTCGGTTTCCGGACGCCACGAGTCTGGTTCGCCGGCGTCGCGGGGTTCCGGCGAGGTGTCCATCAGGGCGGCGAGCAGATCGTTCCCCGAGACCCCGTCGATGGCCGCGTGGTGCACCTTGATGTAGACGGCCTGCCGGCCACCCTGCAGGCCGTGGATGAGATAGGTCTCCCACAGCGGGCGGCGGCGGTCCAGCGGCCGCGCGTGCAGCCGGGCTGCCTGGACTGCCAGCTGCCGATCATCCCCCGGGGCAGGCAACGCGAGTTCGCGGACATGGAACTCGATGTCGAAATCGGGATCCTCGATCCAGTACGGCTGGTCCAGTCCAAAGGGCACCTCCACCAAGCGGCGACGAAACGGCGGCACCAGGTGCAAGCGGGACTCGATGAGTCCGGTCAGCCGTTCAAGCGTCAGCGCCCCACCTACTGTGGGCGGATCAAGGACGGACACACTGCCCACGTGCCCGTAGGCCGTTGGCGAGTCAAGCGCCAAAAATGCGGCGTCTAAACCGGTCAGCTGCTGCATCTCACCTCCACGGCGAAGCTTGGTTCAGCCCTCCCACTAGAACCAGTTTTCGTCCAAATCGATGGTGGTTCGGTCGCCGCGATCGAGCAGGTCGAACTGCGTGGCCGTCTTAGGGAGTTCGTAGTGGAAGAAGTATTGCGCGGCAAGGCGCTTACCGTCATAGAAATCGCCGGTCTCGCCATGCGCGGCCACAGCCTGCTGCAGCCAGATCCAGGCCAGCACGACGTGGCCGACGGCCTCGAGGTACACCGTCGCGTTGGTCAGCGCGGCGCCGGGGTCGCCATCCTTCCAGAGAGATAGGGTGGTGTGCTCAACCCGCTGCGCGGCCGCTGCCAGCGCGTCTGCCCAGCCCGCCAGCGGATGTCCCAGTGCCGACGCTTGGCTGCTCGTGCGTCGGATTCTGTCGAGCAGCAGGCGCAGGCCGCGGCCGCCGTCGATGAGCACCTTGCGGCCGAGAAGATCGAGGGCATGAATGCCGTGTGTGCCCTCGTGAATAGAGTTCAGTCGATTGTCGCGGTATAGCTGTTCGACGTTGTAGTCGCGGGTGTAGCCGTATCCACCGTGGACCTGGATAGCCAGACTGTTGGCCTCAACGCACCACTGCGAGGGCCAGCTTTTGGCGATCGGGGTGAGCACCTCGAGCAGAAGTCTTGCGTCGTCGCGGTCCGCATCGGTCGGGGCGGAAAGCGTTTCGTCGATAAGGCGGCCGCAATACAGACCTAACGCCAAAGCGCCCTCGACATAGCTCTTTTGGGCGAGCAGCATTCGGCGCACGTCGGGATGGGAGATGATCGGAACCTCGTCGACGGATTCGCGCCCGCGCAACAGGGGTCTGCCCTGCGCCCGGGTCCGGGCGTAAGACAGCGCCTGCAGATACCCCGTGTAGCCCAGAGCCGTGGCCGCTAATCCGACGCCGACCCTGGCTTCATTCATCATGTGGAACATTTGGCGCAGCCCGTCGAACTCCTGACCGACCAGGTAGCCGACCGCCCCGTTGACGCCATTGGGCGTGATGGAGTCGTCGCCAAAATTCAACAGCGCGTTGGTCGTTCCGCGATTGCCCATCTTATGGTTGAGTCCGACCAGCACCACCGAGTTACGGGTCGACGGGCGGCCGCCGTCATCGACGAGAAACTTCGGAACGACGAACAGCGAGATGCCTTTGACGCCCGGCGGGCCTCCGGGTGTTTTGGCCAGCACGAGATGAACGATGTTTTCCGACATTTCGTGATCGCCGCCGCTGATCCACATCTTGGTGCCGGTGACGCGGTATGTTCCGTCGTCCTGTCGGACCGCCTGTGTCGTGATGTTGGCCAGTGATGACCCCGCGTGCGGCTCCGACAAGCACATCGTTCCCAGATAGCGGCCGTCGAGCATCGGCCGCACCCAGGTGTCGATTTGTTCCTTGTTGCCGTAGGCGGCCAGCAGGTGGGCGTTGCCGATGGTCAGGCCCAGGTAGGAGGCGGTGCTGATGTTGGCCGCCTGCAGCCAGGCGAAGGCGGCCCTCGACACCACGTAGGGGAGTTGGTACCCGTCGATGTCGTGGTCGAATTCGCCGGCAAGAAGTCCGGCGGTGCCCACCGCCGACAATGCCGCTTTCATCTCGGGCAGCGTGGTCACGGTGCCGTCGGGATTGGCGAACGGCTCCTCCGTGTCGGCGGTCTTGAAGTGCGGAGCAAAGCGTTTGACCGCTATGTCTGCCGCGAGATCCAGAACCGAGTCGAAGGACTCTATCGAGTGCTCGCTGTACCTCGGCCGGTCACACAGCGCTTCCACGTCGAGCCATTCGTAAAGCAAAAAGTCGATGTCGCGCGGATTCAGTAGCGGGGGGTGAGAGTCGGCGTAGATACGCTTCATGAGGACCTAACTATTGATGTCCGTGGGGTTTCTGAGTGTCCTCGGCCATTGATTTGACTGAAAGCGTCGCGACGATCTCGTCGGTCGAGACGACGGCGCTCGCGTAAGCCGGGATATTGAACTGCAGCGAGGCGTCCATTTCGGCGTGCCCAAAGCTGCCGATAGCGTCCTTCACTACCGTGACCTCGTAGCCGAGCTCGGCTGCGAACCGAACGGTCGACTCTATGCATGTGTTGGCGCGCATGCCGATCACAATGACAGTCCGGAGGCCGTGCTTCTTGAGCTGGAGGTCGAGGTCCGTGTTGGCGAATCCACTTGAGAGCCAATGCTCCTGAGCGACGACCTCGTCGGGATGCGGCTCGAAATCGGGGTGAAAACTTCCGCCCCACGTTCCGTCAGCGAAAACATGTCCCGTCGCGGCCGAGGCCTGGATGGGCGGCATCGTCTTCCAATGACTATATGGATCACTTTCGCGCCAACGATGGTGCGGGGCGATGAAGACCTGCACGCCATTCGCCCGAGCGGCCGCGAGGACCTGCCGCATATGCTCGACAACATTGTTCGCCTCGAGTGTCGAGCGGCTGAGTTCGTAGAGCTTGCCCCCTTCCGACAGGAAGTCGTTGTAGGGATCGACGATAAGCAGCCCCGTCAGTTCAGGTTCGTAAGTCAGCTCAGCTTTCGACAGGTGCGCCATACCGGTACTCCTTTTGGCCCGAGCGATCCGCTAGAGCGCGGCCTCACCATCGAAACTCTTGACGAGACACTAAACGACGCCCGCTGGAGCTGTGGTTTGCGACACCGGCCTCCTGCCGTGTCGATTGGATGGCTTCACACGCGTACTCCACTAGTAGTAATTTGCAACTAGATACGAAAGGCGACTGCGCCTTCCAACGAAAGGACAACCAGATGACGACGACGATCCTCGACCGATTCCGGCTCGACGGGAAGGCGGCAATCGTCACCGGAGCATCGTCCGGGCTGGGCATCGCCTTCGCCAAAGCCCTTGCCGAGGCGGGCGCCGACCTGGTGCTGACCGCGCGCCGCACCGATCGGCTCGAGCAGACGCGTGCCCTGATCGAGGAGCGGGGCCGGCGCACGCTAACCGTGACCGCGGACGTCGCACGTCCCGAGGACGCGCAGGCCGTGGTCGACGCGGCGATGGCGGAGTTCGGCCACGTCGACGTGCTCGTCAACAACGCCGGCAAGGGCACCGCCGTACCGGCGACACGCGAATCACCCGATCAGTTCCGCGAGGTCATCGACATCAATCTCAACGGGTCGTATTGGATGGCCCAAGCGTGTGGCCGTGTCATGAAACCGGGCAGTTCGATCATCAACGTCGCTAGTGTCGTCGCCCTGACCAGCGGCGGATTGCCCCAGGCGGCCTACGCGGCCAGCAAGGCCGGTGTGACGGGTCTGACCCGAGACCTGGCCGTGCAGTGGACCGGTCGCAAGGGCATTCGCGTCAACGCCCTGGCTCCGGGCTTCTTCCCCTCAGAGATGACCGATCAGTTCCCCGAGGGTTACATCGACAGCCAGCTTCCGCGGGTGCCTGCCGGTCGGCCGGGAGATCCAGACGAGCTTGCGGCCGCGCTGGTGTTCCTCGCGAGCCCCGCCGCGAGCTATGTCACCGGCACCACGCTGGTGGTCGACGGCGGCCTCACTGTCTCGTGAACTAAGTTTTGAAACGCAACTGCAATCAGCGCTATCCTCATCGGTGATGAAGCATGCCGATCTGCTCGATGAAAACTGCGCGATCGCTCGTTCGGCGGCCATCGTCGGCGAGCGGTGGGTGTGGGTGATCCTGCGGCAAGCATTCAACGGGGCCCGGCGGTTCGAGGATTTTCAGCGGGGCATCGGTCTGGCTCGCAACGTGCTGTCGGAACGGCTGAACAGGCTGGTCGACCACGACATTCTGGAACGACGCCGTTACGCCGAGCATGCCGTGCGCGATCTCAACGAGTATCGGCTGACCGCCAAGGGCCGTGCGCTGTTTCCCGTCTACGTCGCCCTGATGCAATGGGGTAACGAGTGGACCGGTCTTGCGGCCCCGCCCGTTGATCTGCTGCACAAGCCCTGCGGGCATCGCGTCGGTGTGTGCGTGGTGTGCTCCGACTGCGGTCAGGAGATCGATGCCCGCGATACCGAGCCGGTCGTCGGTCGTGGCTTGATCATGCATCGCGGTAACCGGCTATGAGCCGCCTCCCGCGGGGGGAGCGAAGATCGTCGCTGTGCCGGCGGGGTCGAAAGGTCGGCTGATGAGACCCTATGGGCCACTGCGGGGTCGCGACGAGGTGTTGGCGACGGCACTCGGTATCGTCCGCCGCACCCGTGTGCACGGGGCCAGCGGGGTGGTGCTGATCACCGGTGAGCCGGGGATCGGAAAGACGGCGCTGCTCTCCGAGATCTGCCGTCAAGCAAGCCACACGCGCGTCCGGGTCGCCCGGAGCAAGTGCGACGAAATCGAGCAGGCCTGCGCCGGCGCACCGATCATCGGGCTGCTGCGCAGCGGACGGGAACCGCTTCTGACTGCGGCCCAATTCCAGGAGATCGCCGGGCTCGCCGGCGGCCCGCTGATACTGGTTGATCGCATCGCCGGACACCTTGAGCAGCTGGCGGCTGTTCATCGCTTGATGATCGCTGTGGACGACGTGCAGTGGGCGGACCGGCTCAGTCGATACGCGTTGCGGTCGTTGATCGCCCGGCTGTCTGGTCGACCCGTGGTGTGGGTGCTGGCCAGTCGCTCCGACGATGCCGGTCTAACGGTCAGCGCCGCGGATACCGTCGGAGTCGAGCACCTCCGGCTGGACCCGCTGCCGCGTGCGGTACTCGCCGAGATCGCTCGGGATCGCCTCGGGAACAGCCTCAACGGCTGCGTCGACGAGCTGCTTGATGCCGCTGGCGGGAATCCGCTGTTGGCCACCCACATCATTGACGGCGCGGCGCGGTACGCCGAGACCGGGCGCGACGAAGACATTCCAGCTGAATTTCGCGCCGCCGTGTATCAGCGATTGGATGGCTTATCCAGCACGGCAACGGAACTCATCGAGGCCCTAGCTGCCGCCGGACGCGCGGTGTCAATCACCGAACTACCCGCCGTGTGTGACGCGATGCCCGGAGGCCAACACGACGACGCGGTGACCGCGGTACTCGCGTCGGGCCTGGTGACCCTGACCGCCGGCGAACTCAGCTTCGGACACGACCTCGTGCGGCAGGCGGTCTACGAACGTCTCTCCACCGAGAAGCGGCGTCGGCTCCACGGGCGATTGGCACGACATTTCGCGGGCTCCGGGGCGGATCCGGTGTCGGCTGGCGTCCACGCGCGCGCGGCCGCCGCCTTCGGTGACGAGTCCAACGCTCGGATCATGGTCGCCGCCGCGGAAGCCCTGGTCACCACGAGCGCTGTCGACGCCGCCGATCTTGCACTGCAGGCCTTCGAGACCCTGAGCCCCGGCCAGCCGTACTGGCTGGAGCTGGGCGAACGAACGGTATCGGTGCTGTCGCGCGCAGAACGCGCCAATGACACGATCGCCGTGGCCGACCGGCTGCTGGCCACCGTCGATGACGTCGACACAATCAGCCGGATCCAGACCCACAGCGCGAAAGCCCTCTGGCTCAGCGGACGCGTCGCCGACCTGATCGATCGCGCGGAGCACGGACTCGCTCTTAGTACCGGCCGGCCTGATCTGGCTGCCCGATTTCAGGCTGCGCATGCGTTGGCGGCCACCCGTACCCTCGGTGCCGATGCGGCCGCTGACCAGGCCAACGCCGCGCTGTCACAGGCCCGGACGTCACGTGACGGTGACGCAATCGCGCTGGCGTTGCAGGCAGCTGGTGAAGCCGCCCACGCTCAGCGCCGACATCAGTTGGCGCTGAAGCATTTCCGTGAACTGCGATCGGTGACGAGGAATTCCTACCTCGCTGAGGAGATCATGGAATTGCAGCTTCTCGATCGCTACGACGATGCCCAGATACTCCTGGATGCCGCACGCGAGGACAGCGATAGCAAGTCCGAGTCGCTGCTCCCCGATCTGCTGTTCGCCGAAGCTAAACAGCACTACAACCTCGGCCACCTGCCCCAGGCCGATCAGGTCGCCCAGGCCGTTGTGGAACTGGGGCAGCTAGTGGGCAACATGGTGCAGGTCGTGGAGGGCACGTTGATCCGCGCTTTCGTCGCGTTACTGCGCGGCCAGGCAGCACTCGCCGAGCAACGACTTGGGCTGGCTATCGATATCACGGGCGGACAACCGAGCTCGCATCCGGGTGTGACGTTCACCCAGGGCTGGCTCACCGCGCTGCACGGCGACCTCGACAAGAGCCGCGAAATCTTGTCGCAGCTATTGGCGGCGCCGCACCAATCGCGCAGCTACTGGGCGTGGTGGCCTTGCTGGATGACGATCCTCTTTGAAGTTGGGATAGCTTGCGGCGCATCCGATTTCACCGAGCGTGCGATTGAAGTTGCTGAAGAAGGTGCGCGGCATAATCCGGACGTCGCGACGCTGACCGGGTTGGCATTGAATATGCGCGGGCTGTTCAACCGTGATTCGGCCATGGTGGCCGAATCGGTGAAAGTCCTGCAACACAGCCCGCGGCGGGTTTTACGGGCCATCGGAGCGGAAGGCTACGGCGGCATGCTGCTAAACGCCGGCGAACGCGAGGCTGCGCTGCACCAACTCGACGCCGCGTGGGATGACTACGACCACATGGGTGCGTTTGCCCGCCGGGCAGCGGTTCAGCGCGTCATGCGGCAAGCGGGTGCCCGGCGCGCAAAGTGGGTCCGGGACCACGACGACCCGCAGCCCCGATCACTCACCGAGGCCGAACGGCGGGTGGCGTATCTGGTCGCGGACGGCCAAACGGACAAAGCGGCCGCCAGGGCGCTTGGCATATCCGTTAATACCGTGGGGACCCACCTTCGCTCGATATATTCGAAGCTTGCAGTCCAGTCGCGCGTGCAGTTGGCCAATGCGCTGCGCGAACGCGGCGAACTGAACTAAGTGAATGTGGCGGCGGTGTGGTGATCGGTACGTGGCTAGGCTTCGCTGTGGGGTTGTTCGTCGTGACGAGCACCCTGCTTAGTGTTGTGGGGACTCTTGTGGTGGCGCGCGGTGTCAATTCCCCGATATCACGCACCGTCGACCGAGTCTTGGACGCTGGGTTCCTCCAACTGACCACTCGGGTGCGGTCGTTCGAGCGCCGTGACCGCATCCTCGCGTGGCAGTCGCCACTAACGCTGCTGATACGGCTGGCGGTCTGGCTCGGGCTGCTCGTTGCCGGTTTCGCGCTGCTGCTGTTGCCGAGCCTGAACGGGAGCCTCGCAGCCGCGTTTTCTCACGCGGGATCGTCGATGTTCACCCTCGGTTACGCCGCGCCGACCGGGACGGGCAGCACGACGCTCGAATACTTGGCAGCGTTCACGGGGCTCGTCGTTATCGGCTTGCAAGTCGGGTACTTGCCTACCCTCTACGCCGCGTTTAACCGGCGTGAAACCGAAGTCACCCTGCTTACCTCACGCGCCGGTGTTCCAGCGTGGGGGCCGGAGATTCTGGCCCGCACCCGTTGGGGAATCGAGGACGGCGACATACCCCTCCTTCTTGAGGAGCTGTTCACCACCTGGGAACGGTGGGCCGCCGAGGTCGCCGAATCCCACACCACCTATCTGACATTGGCCAGGATGCGATCACCGCGGCCGCTGTCGCACTGGCTGATCTCGCTGATCGCGGTGATGGATGCCGCTGCCCTGCATCTGGCGCTGACACCGTCGCGAGAACCCAAACTTGCCGCGCGGCTATCGCTTCGGATGGGCTTCGTGGCGATACAGCAGATCGCGACAGTCATGCGGCTGCCGGTACCCGACGATCCTGACCCGGACGGGCCGGTCACGGTGTCGTTTGACGAATTCAGATCGGCTACCGCAATGCTGCGCGAAGTCGGCTACCCGATCGAACAGACCGATGAGGAGGCGTGGCCACATTTTCGTGGCTGGCGCGCCAATTACGACACGGTCGCAATGCTGATGGCCCGCGAACTCGACGCGCCACCGGCGCTGTGGACCGGCACGCGGCGATGGCCGTCGACGCCGATGCCGCCGCGGCGCCCTCCCGCCAGACTCGCACGAGACGCCCGACGACGGCGAACATAGCGAAGCACGTTCCGCGACAACAGATTAAAGGTTGCGTATCACGGTTTGCTTTGAGCGTGTCTCGCTTACTACGGGGTGATTCGGGAGCCAGCGAAACGCTTTGTAGCGCTTGGCATAGCCGTGGTAGTGGACGCCGGGTGGGATTTCTGACAGCGCCGACGGCGAGTACTCGAAAACACGGCAGCCATGTCCGTCAATACGCAGTGGCATGGTCAGCGTGTCGTCGGCACCGTGTGCCTTCGGCAGGCGATCAGCCGCAGGTCCTCTTCAGGTATGCAGGTAGTCGAGGCGGTGCGCGCCGCGGCCGGGCTGGGTCAGGCCAACGCTAGTGACGGTTACGGGCTCGGACCCGTTGTTGATCACGGCCAAGAGGAACACCGCACCGGCCGAGTGAGTCGGCCCGTGCGGCGATGCGGCGGCGGGCAGCTCGCCATTATGGCGTACGGCTACCTCGACGACGATCCGGGGCCACTTGAGCCACATCAACGCTACGTTTGTCACCAGCGCCGACAGCGAGATAAAAAACGCTGCTGCGGCGATCTTGTCCGTCGGTCCCATCCTTATGCACCCCGATCCCATCACCCAGGACGCGTGCGCATTCTATGACGACCACGCTTGGATATGACGATTACCACAGGCTCGTCAACGGACATGGACGGGGAGTCCGCCTCGCCCAAGGCTTAGACCCAACAACGCCACGATTTTGGGCCTCGCCACTGACGCTGGTAGGTATCCTATAATTCAAGTGGCGCAAGGGGTTTCGGTTGCGCGATAGGTACCGTGGACGTACCGTTTGCCCATGACATATACATCCCGCTCATGGGTCAGAGCGCTTCAGCATCGTGAAAGAGATCCCAGGTCCGACACACTGAAGGCTTGTGCCGCTGCACTGATCGTTGGGGCCGGTGTGCTCATCCAGACCGCCCCACCGAGTCGGGCCGACGGGTGCGACGCCGCCGGTCCCGCCGCGGCGACGGGTGACTGCGCTCATCCCGGTGCGGACCCACCTGCACCTCCATGGCTCGGAGCGATTCAGCAGCGCGATCCGCAGTTCGGCGACTCCTATACCGCGATGCGCGAGCACATCTTGAAAGACGCTGCCATTCCGGGCAAGTACAAGCTACTCATGGGCATGGTCACCGACGCGATCGCCGCGCACCCGGACGGTGTGCGGGACCTCGCCAACGCTGCTCGCGCCGCGGGCGCCTCGGAGGCCGAGATCACCGAGGCTGTGGAGGTCGGATACCTCTACGGCGGGACGGCGGCGCTTGTGATGGGCTCCAACGCATTCGGGAGTGGCTAACAACTTTTGCCCGGGCCTCCGGTTAGTCGATGTGGATCGCCAGCGAGGCAATGATCGCGTCGGTGCGTGTGCGAAGTGCCGCCTCGAGGAGCGGGCCGCGCTGGTTGTACAGCAACCGGTGGCGCCAGTGCTTGGGCGAGACTTGGGCGAGCAACACGGTGACGTGGCGGCCTTTGTCGATCTCGCTTCGCACGAAGTTGACGGTGGGAGTGACCAGGCTGCGGTGCGGGCTGGGCAAGACCGTGAGTTCCACCCCAGGGTCCCAATCTTGCCATTGTTTGACCACCCGCTGAGTCGAATCCGGGTCGACCTCGACAGTGATTGGTACGACATCGCCGCCCATCTGCAGCGCGGCCTGCACCGCGCGCTCGGCCACGCAGCTGACCGCGACGATCGGGACAACGATCATCGACTGCGTGTCGACGCCGCGCACCGGCTTGGCAGGTACCTTCCCTAGGCCCAACTGGACGGCCGCGTACCGGTAGTAGCGTTCGATCCGGTCGAAAAGCAGGATCAACGAGGGCACCAGGATCATCAGCAGCCACGCGCCTTCGGTGAATTTGCTTGCAAACAAAACGATCCCGGCTATGGCGGTGAGCACCGCGCCGAAGCCGTTTAGCAGGATATAGCCCAGCCACCGAGGGCCGCGTTCGCGGCGCCAGTGCAACACCAGACCGGTTTGGCTGATCGTGAACCCGATGAAAACCCCGATCGCGAATACCGGCAGTAGCCGCTGGGTGTCGGCGTCGACGATGAGCAGCACCGCGGCGGCCAGCAGCGCCAACACCGTGACGCCGTACCGGAACACCGGCTTTTCAGCGCGTAGCGCGAACATGTGCGGCAGGCGGTGATCCCTGGCCAGGAGCTGTAGCAGTACCGGCAGACCGCCGAAGCTGGTATTGGCCGCGAAGGCCAGCACCGCGGTCACCGACAAGTTGATCACGTAAAACGGCCATCCGGTTCCGAACGCGCCCGCGGATAACTGCGCCAGGATGGTCACGTCGTCTCGAGGAACTACGTGGTGCAACTTGATTTGGAGGGCCAGACCCAAAAGCATGG
Organism: uncultured Actinomycetota bacterium; assembly: GCA_963751315.1. Lineage (GTDB taxonomy): Bacteria > Actinomycetota > Actinomycetes > Mycobacteriales > Mycobacteriaceae > Mycobacterium. The sequence goes on from CAVVUH010000025.1 coordinate 48,927, forward strand.
CCCCTAGCAAAACCCCCAATGCGATCTCGCAGCGCTGGGCACGCTTGACCGCCGGCGACCGGAACGCGGGCACCGCGTTGGCGATCGCCTCCACCCCGGTCAGCGAGGAGCAGCCCGCGGAAAACGCCTTCAGAATGACCACCACGCCCAGCGCCTCGGTAGCGTGGATCGGCCCGCGATCAACGCCGATCATTTTCACCGGCTGGTCTTCGAAGAAGCCGAAAATGACGATGGCAAACATTCCGGCGATGAACAACAGCGTCGGGCCCATCAGCACCTTCGCCGATTCCGCGATACCGACCAGATTGATCACCGCGAGTACGGCGAGTCCCGCCATGCACAGCGCGAGCGTGTGATGCGCCAATGGCGGAAACACGCTCGCCAAGCTGTCGGCACCCGCCGACAGGCTCACCGCCACGGTCAGGACGTAGTCGACGACCAGACTCGCCGCGGCCAGCAGAGCAGGCCACCGGCCTAAATCCTTCTTCGCCACCGCGTACGAACCGCCGCCGTCGGGATGTACGGCGATCACCTGCCGGTAGGACACCACCAGCACCAGCAGCAACAGGGCGATCGCCATGGAGATCGGCACGGTCCAGCTCACCGCGGCAGCGCCCGCGGTGACGAGACCGAGCACGATCGCTTCCGGGCCGTAAGCGACGCTGGACAAGGCGTCCAGCGACATCGCGGCAAGACCTCCGAAGGCGGTCAGCCGGTGCGAGTCGCCGCGATGATGTCGTCGGAAGCGAGGATCGGGGATTCGATGGACGTGCGGCGCTCGCTCTAGGGTTTCAACCACGGTCCGATTTAACCGCGTGAACGCGCGGACCGCTGCCTTAAAGCTCACCCAGGCCGGTTAGGTGACGATCAAGCAATCCAGTGTCAACGTGCGCGTATACGCGACCAGACGTCCAGGTGAAACCAGACATCGCGAAACAACTTTCGCTTCAGTCGTGGCGCCCGACCCCGCCGCCTGGTGCCGTGTTCGCGCGTCGGGAAGTCCACGGATTTCCCAGGATCACCACCCACCCGTTCGTCGCACTCTCCGTCGACGTACGGCGCCGTCGCCCCGACGACATCGTGTTCGTGAATCCGGAGGACGGGGACGCCACGCAGTTCATGGCTCGCAACAATCAATAGCCGACCGCGAGGGACACCACGCCGGTCGAGGCCCTCGACGCCGCTGCGACTTTCCGATCACCTGGCCGTTCTCAGTGAAACCATCTCGCCATCCAGGGGGTTCGGCAAAGCGCTTAGATGGCAAGGGCATTGTCGAAGTGAGGATCCGTGGTGCGCGCGCTGGGTGTTGTCTTAGACTTCTTGTCCCCTGCATAACGCGAAGGGCGTTGCCGGTATGTCAGATACCAAACTCCATCTGCCTTTGCCCACGACGTTCATCTTCTTTGTTGCGGCAACGGGTGGCTCCAGTCAGCTTCGTTGTCGCGAACTGGCCGAGCAGATGGGCTGTCGACAATCGGCTCGACGGTGATTCAGGATCAGGAGCGTCCCGACGGCGGGCAACCGTCGGCATGGACACCGTTGCGTAATCGCGTGTACCGCCACCTGTTCATCGCGCAGTTCGTCTCCAACATCGGCACGTGGATGCAAAGTGTGGCTGCCCAATGGTTCTTGGTGGAAAAGCACAGCAGCGCCGACATCGTGGCGCTCGTCCAGACGGCGAGTCTTGGGCCGACGCTGCTTTTGGGATTGTTCGCGGGAGCGCTTGCCGACCTGTTCGACCGGCGCCGGTTCCTGATATATCTGCAGTCGTATGCAGTCCTAGTGACGCTAGCCCTGGCCGTGCTGTCATACCTCGGTCGCCTTGGCCCGGCATCACTGTTGATGTTTACCGTGGCCATTGGCTGCGCTTCTGCACTAACCGCGCCGGCCTGGCAGGCGATTCAACCCGAGGTCGTTCCGCCCGAGCAGATACCGGCCGCCGCGGCTTTGTCCAGCGTCTCGGCGAACGCCTCCCGAGCTATTGGACCGGCAATTGGCGGCGTTGTCGTGGCATTGGCCGGCCCCGCAGCGGTCTTCTTGATCAACGCAGTATCGTTCGCGGCAATAATCGTTGCCCTGGTGGGGTGGAGACGACCCAAGCAAAGGGCGCCAATCGAGCGAGAACACCTCGGCCAGGCCATCATCACCGGACTGCTATACGCCGGTAACGCTCCGATTTTCCGCAGGATCTTGTTGCGTGCAGCCCTTTTCCTGTTTCCCGCCTCGGCCCTGTTGGCGCTGTTGCCGGTAGCGGCCGCCCACAGATGGCACCTCGGAGCCAGTGGCTACGGTGTGGCGCTGGGGGCCATCGGTTTTGGCGCGGTGCTCGCTGTCATGGTTGACGCACGGTTCCGCCAGAGAGTGTCAGCCAACGTGCGGCTGGCAGCGTGCGCCGTCGCGTACGGTTTTGCGCCGCTGGCGGTGGTCTGGCTGCCGTTCCCCGCGGCGACGCCTATTTTGGTGTTGTCGGGAATGTGCTGGCTGATCACGTTGACAACGTTAAACGCAGGAGCGCAGCTGTCGTTGCCGCGATGGGTTCGGGCCCGCGGGTTGTCGATATACCTCCTGGTCTTCACGGGATGTCAGGCAATCGGCTCGTATGTCTGGGGTGTCGTTGCCACACGGGCCGGGCTTGACATCGCGCTGATTTGCTCAGCGGTGGTACTGGGCGTCGTTGCCCTCAGCGTCCCCGCGCTTCCGTTGCGGCCGCCCCCCGGGACGGTCAGCCTCGACAATTCCACTGCCTAGCCGTCACCGGCGGTCGTGTTTGAACCAGCCCCTACCGATGGACCAATGCTCGTAACCGTCCGCTACCGAGAATCGGCCGAGAACTTCCAGGACTTTGTCGAGGCGATGAGCGCCGTCAGGCGATCACGGCTGCGAACGGGTGGCCACAGTTGGCGGCTATATCGCGATGTCGAACATCCCGACACGATCATCGAGAGGTTCACCGTGGTGTCCTGGAGCGAGTTTGAACGCCAGTACAGCGAGCGCTGGTTGGACTACGACCATCAGGGTCTGGTGAGGGCGGTCGCCTATACCGTCGACAACAACCGACGGCGCGGGTACTACCTCGCGTTGCGGGTGCCCCGATGAGTTTGCATCGGGGTCACGCCCAGTATTCGGCCTGCTCGCCGTCGTACATCTCAGTTGGTGGGCAGCCGCATGTCGAGGACCACACGAAATCTAGCGTGGCCGGACATCATTCGTTCATAAGCAGCTGGTGCTTCTTCGAACGGCAGCACCTCGGTCATGGGTGCGACGCCATGTGTGGCGCTGAACTGGAGGCTCGCCTCGTTTTCGATCGATGAGCCGGTCAGGCTGCCGACGATCGAGCGGCTACCAAAGACAAGATCGGAGGCGTCGACCTCAATCGGGTCATTGCCCACGCCGACGACCACCAGCTGACCGCGCGGTGCGAGCCCGGCCAACAGCGGCGACATGGATGCGCCGCTGGCCGCGGTGGCAACGATCGCAATCGCTCCGCCGAGTTCCTGTAACGCCTTGGCGGGATCGACTGCGGCACTGTCGATGTAGTGATGTGCGCCGAGCTTGTCCGCCAGCGCGGCCTTATCGCTACCTCGTGCGATGGCAGCGACTCGGTAGCCCAATTTGTTCGCGTATTGCACACCGAGATGACCCAGTCCACCGATGCCCTGGATCGCGACCAGCGCGTCGGGTTCGGCCTTCAACTTCTGCAATGCGTTGTAGGTGGTGATGCCGGCACACAGCAGCGGGGAGGCATCGACAGACTCCAGCGCGTCGGGAATGCGGACAAGCCCGCTGGCGCGGGCGTAGACCGCCTCGGCGTATCCACCGTCCGCGTCCGTGCCGGGTCGAGGTTGATCTTCGCAGTTGACGAAATCGCCGTGACGGCACCAGACACACACGCCGCAGTGGCCGCCCAGAAAGCCAACGCCAACGCGGTCACCGACGCTCCATCCGGTTACCTCGTCTCCGAGGGCGTCGATGACGCCCACGACCTCATGCCCCGGTACCACCGGTTGGCGGGGGTCGGGACGCAGGCCCTCGACGGCGAGCACATCGCTGTGGCAGACACCGCAACTCTGCACGCGAAACCGCACATGACCAGGCTGCGGGTCGAGCAGCTCACGCTCCACCAATTCGAATTGCCGCTGCCCTGTAACTTGAAAGGCGCGATAGGTCGACATGCCAAGCCTCCTTCGGTGGGTTCAACGTGACACGGCTTCGGCTGGCGCACCGTCATCCATTTGGGTGAGGCGCCCGCGGATTCCCGCCCGTGAACGCCGTGGCGAAGTGCTCTTCGAGGACGATCTTGTTCTTCATGGCTGGGTCTCCTTGTTCGTCGGGCGATCATCGCGGTCAGTTAAGTCGGGTGGCTGCGAGTGCCCACACGGGCAGGTGGACCAGCTGCTGATTGCGCGCTGCGCCGGTTGTTTCAAGTTGTTCGACTAGCGATTTCATCACGGGGGCGATGCCGCGTCCTGATTCCACCTGCGCGAGAAAAGCCATCGTCTGAGGGCTGAAAATGCTCAGGTAGGTTGACGTACTGAGGTGGTCGATTCGCCATCGCGCTGAAGCAAGCACCCGTTCGAGGCTGTCAGCGGACAGCCCGTCCAAATGCACCCCGTTGACCGGGTGACGCCCCAGCTCGAACATGAATAGCCGCGCGCCTGGCCGGGTGACGCGGTGCAACGTGTGGGCGTAACGCGCTTGGGCGTCCTCATCGTCGGCGAGGACGTGATAGAAGGCGCAGTCGATCACGGTGTCAAAGCAGTCGTCGAATCCGGTCAACGTCGTCGCGTCTGCTACCTGAAAGTCGACTCGTACGCCGGCGCGCTCTGCGTTGTGTTCTGCTCGGTCGATCGCCGCCGCCGAGGCGTCGACCCCGACCACCGGGTATCCGTGCGACGCACAGTGGATCGCGTGATATCCAGGGCCGGTGCCCACGTCGAGCACCCGTCCTCGCACGCCGCCGTAGGCCACCAACTGCTGAACAACCGGCTGGGGTCCGCCGATATCCCACGGAACCATGTCGGTGGTTGCGTGCTCGCCACCGTACATGGTGTCAAAGGTCGGATCGATATGACTTGCCATGGCGTGAACTCCCTCGCCTGCCGAACAGACTCGCGCTTTCTCTATCGCTGACCAAGACTTGTCCAGTTATACTTGGTCAGTGACCAAGAAGCAAGAGGTTCAGCGCGCGAAGGCGGGGCTAACCCTCGATCACGTCGTTAGCGCCGCGTTCGTCGTCTTGAACCGCGACGGTCTGGCCAAACTGTCGACACGCGCCATCGCAGCAGAACTGGGTGTCAGCATGAACACCGTCATGTGGCATATCGGCACCAAAGACCGACTTTTGGACGTCATGGCCGACACCATCGTCGGGCAGGTTGATCTAGCAAAACTGCATGGATCGGACCGCGAGCAGGCCAGCGAACTAATCGAACGTTTACGCCAGGCGATGCTGAGCCACCGCGACGGGGCGAGCGTCGTCGCGGGCACATCCCCCGTCATGTCCTCAACCCTGGCCTTCGGTGACCACCTGCTTACGGTGCTGTTCGAGGTGTGCCCCACGTACAGATCGGCTGCTTGGACAGCATGGAATCTCCTCTACTTCACCTTGGGCCTCGTTCAAGAAGAACAACGCGCATCCACCGCAATGCGTCCGCAGTTCGAAAACGCCGTCGACGAGCACCGCTTCCCCGCGCTCAACGCAGTTCTCGACGACTTCACATCTCTTGACTACGGCGCCCGCTTCAATTTTGGTGTCGAACAGATACTCCGCTCAGCAGCGACCATGCAAGCGCCTTAATGACAGCGCATCCGACTCACCTGAATGGGTGATACGCCGCCAGCGAAAAGCTTGCCATGGTGGTCAGGGGGCCTGGATGGGTGTCGTTCTCAGCGGCTGAACACCGGATTAGGTGGCAACGATGAGCGTAGTTGGTCGAGCGCGCGCATCGATGCGCTGTCGGGTGGCGCGTGGAATGTCAGGACGTGCTGGCCGGCGGAGTAGGGGATGTCGAGCTTGGTGCGGGTCAGCTACAGATCCCCAACGTCTGGATGACGCATGTGGTTGATCCCTTGGAGGTATCCTACCCCGGCCTGTTGCCAGAGCTGTTTGAATCGTTCACTCCTACTGGACAATTCGCTGACGAGTTCGAGTAGTCGGGGATCGTCGGGATCGTCGGCGGAAACTTCGCGCAACCCCCCGACCGCCAGCGCGGTCGCTTCGTCCCAGTCGGGGTACACATCCCTGGCCGCAGGGTCGAGGAAACGCCAACGCGAGAGATTCTGTCCCACTTCAAATCCGGGTGACAACGCATGGGCGATCGGGTTAGCGGCCAGCACGTCTTGATAACGACTCACGACGATCCCCGGCATGGGGAACTGGTCGATGAGTTCTGCGATCGCGGCCGACACATGCTCGGGGTGCGGCTGGCGGTGTGGACGGGAACTCGGGTGAGCGAGCTGATGCAGGTAGGCGGTCGCTTTGGCGTCCATGCGCAATGCCCGGGCAATCGACTCGAGGACTTCGGTGGAGGGGTGTCTGTCGCGGCCCTGCTCCAGGCGTTGCAGGTATTCACTGCTGATGCCGGCCAGCAGGGCCAACTCGTCGCGGCGCAATCTCGTAACCCGGCGTCGCGGGCCCGGCACCAGTCCCACCTCCGCGGGTGTGACCTGCGCTCGCCGGGCCCGCAGATAGTCGCCGAGGTGGTTGGCCTTGCCCATGCCGCCAAGCCTAAAGGTGGCCCCGCGACTACCAGCCTCAACACGGCTACCCGGACCGTGTGGCGGCCGGACACGATCGGTGTCAGCAGATCCGCAGACATGGGGAGGAGGAGTCGTGGTGGAGCAGACTGACGTCGAGCTCCGCGTCGAGAGCGATGTGACGCTGCGCGGGTGGCTGTTTATCCCCGACACGCAGGGGCCGCGCCCGGCGATCACGATGGCGCACGGCTTTGCCGGGATCCGCGAGCACGGTTTGGATCGCTTCGCCCGGGTGTTCGCCGACGCCGGTTTTGTCGTGCTGGTCCATGATCATCGCGGGTTCGGTATCAGCGACGGCCACCCTCGTTTCGACGTCGACCCGTGGCGCCAGATCGCCGACTGGCGATATGCCATCTCCTACTTGGAATCTCATCCCGCAGTGGACGCCGACCGGATCGGTCTGTGGGGGACCAGCTATGCCGGCGGTCACGCGCTGGTGCTGGGTGCCACCGACCGGCGGCTCAAGGCCGTCGTCGCTCAGGTACCGACCATCAGCGGCTACGAACAGAGCCTGCGGCGGGTGGCGCCCGATCAGGTGGCCGCCCTGGAAGCCGGTTTCATCGACGACGACCGGCGCCAGTTCGCAGGTGAAGCGCCGGCCACCCAATTCGTCGTCAGCGCCGACCCCGCGACGCCTGCGGCGTATCGCTCGCCAGAAGCGGTGGCGTTTTACAACCAGCCGGTGCCAGCAGGAGTGCGCTGGGAAAATCAGGTCACCGTGCGCTCCACTCGCGCCGCGCGCATGTACGAACCGGGGCAATGGGTTTCGCGGGTGTCACCCACGCCGCTGCTGATGATCATCGGCCTCAACGACACCATCACCCTGGCCGACACCGGCTTGGCGGCCTACGAACGGGCTCTGCAGCCCAAGAAGCTCGTCACGATTCCCGGCGATCATTTCGACCCTTACCTGAGCCGCTTCGACCAGTCCAGCGGCGCAGCCCGCGACTGGTTCCTCGAGCACCTGGTCCGAAAGGAGTAATCAACGTGAGCAACGTGCGCTACGAAGTATTAGTCAACGACGGGGTACCCCGCGACCGGGAGATGCGGCTGCCCGACGGCAGCCCCATCGTCTCATCGCCGGTGGCCTCCACTCTGGTGCTCGGCGACAACGACGCGGTCCTGGTCGACCCGCCATTCACCTACGAACAGATTGACCGGGTCGGCGATTGGGTCGAGCGGTCCGGCAAGCGGCTGGCCTACATCTACGCCACTCACGGGCACGGCGACCACTGGTTCGGTGCTGACCGGATCATGCGGCGATTCCCCGGCGCGACGGCCTACGCAACGGAAAAGACCATCACGATGATGCACCAGCAGGGCACGTCGGGCCGCGCCCAGCACTGGGACGTCGACTTCCCCGGGCTGATTCCCGACAGCCCGGTCGTGTTCGAGCCCGTCCCTGCCGAGGGTTTCGCATTGGAGGACAACAGGTTCGAGGCGGTGGAAGTGGGACACACCGACACCGACGACACCACCGTGCTGCATCTGGCGTCGATCGGGTTGGTGGTGGCAGGCGATGTCGCCTACAACGGGGTTCACCAATATCTGTTGGAGAGCCGCGACGGCGGTATCCACGCATGGCTGGCGGCACTCGACATTGTTGAGGCACTAAAGCCAGACGCCGTGGTCGCCGGCCACAAGAACCGCGCGTTGCCCGACGATCCCGCGATCCTCGGCCAGACCCGCCAGTACCTTATCGACGCGCAGCAGCTTTTGGACGAAAAACCATCGCCGCGGCAGTATTTCGACCGGATCCTGGCCCTCTACCCGGAACGCCTCAATCCCGGCCCGGTGTGGTACTCGGCGCTGGAACTCCTGTCGTAAAGCAAGGAAAAGTCATGTCAGACGACCAAAATCAAACTGCGACGGCCGAAGTCACCGAATGGTTTTTCGAGGACTACTTGCCCACCTGGGTCGGCGTCGGCAACGGATCCATCGACAAGGGACCGGGGTTCATCCAGGACTACTGGGGTGCACCGCTTTACGACTACCACCCGGACGGCGGCGACTGGGCGCTGGACGGCGACAGCGTCACCGCGCTGCTCAACGCCACCCACACCCGGTTGAAAGCCAACGGTTACTCCTACACCGAAGTCCTCGACCGGGCCGTGCACAGCTACCACCGCAACGGAGCGGCGATCGAAGTGATCTGGTCGCGCCGACGTGCCGACGACACCGAAATAGAACGCTTGGCCGTGCATTTCGAGGTGATACGCACTCGGAACGGCTGGCGGATTGCCGGCATCCAAAGACGACCTACAACGGCCGACCGGCTCGTCGACGCATGGACGGCAACAGACTGAACACCATCCGCACATTGAAAGGCTAAACAATGAAGGCCATTCGCTTTGATCACTATGGAGAGCCGGCAGACGTTCTGGCTGTAACCGAACAGTCCGTCCCACAGCCGGGAGCCGGCCAAGTACGGGTGAAGATTCAGTTGAGTCCCGTCAACCCGTCCGACCTGCTCTATGTCCGGGGCCACTATTCCGGTGTGGTGCCCCATTTCCCGTCCGGCGCCGGGTTCGAGGGCGTCGGGGTCATCGATGCGGTGGGCCCGGAGGTGGAGGGGCTGTCGGCGGGCCGGCGGGTCTTCGCGCGCAACTCCGAGGGCGGCAACTGGTCGCAATACGCGGTGGTAGAGGCCGAGAAAGCCTGGCCGGTGCCCGACGAATTCGCCGACGAGCAGATCGCGTCACTCATGATCAACCCGGCGACTGCGATCCTCATGGTGCGCCACGTGCTTGCCGTGCCCCGCAGGGAATGGCTGCTGCAGTCAGCCGCCGGCAGCGAATTGGGCCGCATGATCATCCGGCTGGCCAAATACGACGGCGTCCGGACCATCAACGTGGTGCGCCGCCGCGAAGCGGTGCAGGAACTCAAGGACCTCGGCGCCGACGAGGTGATCGTGTCCAGTGAGGGGCCGATCGACGAACAGGTCCGCAACATCGTGGGCCCGCAGGGTGTCGATTTCGCGATCGATCCGGTCGCCGGTCAGACCGGCACCGAGATTTTCCGATCGTTGTCCGAGGACGGTCGCATGCTGGTGTACGGATCGCTGACAGGTGAAGGAATCAGCGTGGGCGACGACCCGCGGCTCACGCTGTCCGGCCGGCGGACCCTGGAGGTGTACTGGCTGGGGTACTGGCTGCCGCGCCTCGACAAGTCCGGGTTCTTCGCAGCCGACCGTCCCGCCCTGCCGCAACTGATCGACGAGTGCCTGGATCTGATCCGCCAGGGGATCCTCAACACCTCACCGGGTAAGAAATTCAGTCTGGACGACATTCACTACGCGGTAACCGAATCCGAATCGGTCGGGCGTAGCGGCAAGGTCTTCATCGCTCCCAACGCCGAAGACGACTGACGTTTGGCGGACGCTGTGGACGCCGGCTGGTCATTGGCGGCGTCCACAGCGTCGCCGGTCACCTCTCTCCTCACCTATCGGTCAGCAGGGAAGGAACGGGATACAGGCTGGCGGTGGCGGAGGTGGCGGTCCCCACATCGGTGGCGGCGGGGGCGGTCCCCACATCGGTGGCGGCGGGGGTGGCCCCCAAGCCGCCGGGCCGGGCGGGCCTGGTGGCGGGCCCCAGGGCGCCGCGTCCGCGATGCCCGCGCCAATGCCGGTCGCGGCAATCGCCATACCGCCGTAACGCCGTAGCCCCCAGCAATCGACGGAGCTTGACGGTACGTAATCCCATCTCGATCTCCCTTCGTCGGCGTAACAACATCGACGCTAGGCAGGGGACTTTGCCCCGACCTTTCGCTAACCTAAGTGTTAGCTATGTAGCTCCGTGTTGATGCGAATGGAATGCGAAAAGCTCTTCAGCGCTCGAAGATTGACGACGGCGTGCAGGCCGGTAAGCCGCTGACCGCCGCGTTATCAGTTTGCTTTGCTGCCCCAATGCCATTCACTGGGCACAGTTGCCGGGACCGATGCCTCACACAAATCTGTGACTGATCGCGACATCGCCGGCTGGCAGTGTCGGTGGCGCGGGCTTAGTCGATGCGTCGACCTGACGGACTCGGAGAAGGTGAGGACTGTCGCTGATGAGCACACCGACAACGCAGACGTACTCCCAGATACCGACCGAGGTGGTACGCGCTGCGAATGGTGTCGACTTCGCGTACCGCCGCGGGGGTGTTCGCGGTGGCACACCACTGGTACTCGCAAACTACTTCGCCGCGAACTTGGACGACTGGGACCCCCTCATCGTTGACGGCTTAGCGGCCGACCGTGACGTGATCACGTTCGACTACCCGGGAATCGGAAGCTCAACCGGCGCCACTCCGGCGACTGTCGCCGACTTTGCCGTCGATTGCGTCGCGTTCCTGCACGCCCTGGACCTGACAACCGTTGACTTCTTTGGCTTTTCACTCGGTGGGATGATCGCGCAGCAGATCGCTTCGTCTCATCCGGAGACGTTTCGCCACGTGATCCTGTGCGGAACAGGGCCGCGCGGCGGCGAGAAGATGACCTTCGACGAACTATCGGCGGATGAACTCAACGACCCCGTAGCCTTGCTTTTGAATGCGTTCTTCACGCCCAGCGACGCCAGCCAGGCAGCGGGCCATGCATATCTGAACCGCCTTAACCGGCGCAAGGCGGATCGTGATGCAGCGGTCACCTCCACGGCCGCCGCCGCTCAGTTGCATGCAATCCGGGACTGGGGCGAAATCCCGACCACCGACCGCTACGCGATGCTCGCAACGATCAAGCAACCGACGTTGATCGTTCACGGCGTCAAAGACGTCGTCGTCGACTCGGTCAACGCCGCCATCCTGGCGGAGAACCTCGCCAACGCCACACTTCTGATGCTGCCCGACGCCAGCCACGGCGCGCAGTCGCAACACTCAGACGTCTTTCTGGCCAATGCGCGACTATTCCTCAACGGCTGAAAGGAACGCGACATGACGACTACGACGGGGCTCAGCTATGGCAGCGCTCCCAATCAGCTCATCCGTGCCGGCAACGGCATCGACTACGCGCACCGTGAAATCGGCTCCAGCACAGTACCGTTGGTGCTGCTGCAGCACTTCCGCGGAAACCTGGAGAATTGGGACCCGCAGCTCGTGGATGCCCTGTCCGCGCAGCGGCGTGTCGTAGCATTCGACAACGCGGGGGTCGGGGCCACAACCGGCACAACTCCGGACACGATTGAGCAGATGGCCCGCGACGCCATTGCCTTCATCGCGACGTTGAACGCCCCGCGCGTCGATATCCTCGGGTTCTCGATCGGCAGCTTTGTGGCTCAGGAGATCGCGCTGATCCGGCCTGACGTGGTACGCCGACTTGTACTGGCCTCCGCGGCGCCTCGGGGTGGAGCCGGGATGCACGGCTGGGCCCCCGAGGTGATCAATGCGGTGGGTCAGCCGCAGCCAGACCCCAACGGTTATCTCGACGTCTTCTTCACCTCGTCAGCTGCGAGTCGACAGGCGGGCCAGGAGACAGTGGGGCGCATCTACGCACGCACCAGCGATGTCGATGAACCAACCACCTGGGCGACCAGACAGGCACAATATGATGCGGTGTGCGACTGGGGAATCCCCAATCATGCAGCGCTTCAGCGTGTCAGCGCGATCGGTCATCCGGTGTTCATCGCCAACGGTGACAGCGACCCGATGATCCTGCCGCACTTTTCCTACCTGCTGGCCGGTCTCATCCCGCAAGCGAGCGTCAAGATCTATGCCGACGCCGCCCACGGATTCCTGTTCCAGCACGCCAGCGAATTCGCAGCTGATGTTACGGAATTCCTTGATGACGACGGGTCGGGCCACGATGACTGAGAATGAACAAGCTAATAAGGCGCTCGTGATCGAAGCCTTCGACACGCTATTCAACCGACGCGACTACGCAGCGGCGCAGCAGTTTTGGTCACCGCACTACATCCAGCGCAGTGCGCACATCGAACCTGGGCGTGACGGCCTCTTCGGCTTGGTCAAGATAATGCCGCCGGATCTGCGTTACGAACAACAGCTTGTGGTCGCCGAAGGCGACTACGTCATGCTGCACGGGCGCTTCTCTCACATCGGCCGGCCCGCTAACTGGATCGTCACAGACATCGTGCGCGTTGCCGACGGGCTGCTGGCCGAGCACTGGGATGTGATCCAAGACGAAGCCACCCGCTCCCAGTCCATGAGTGGGCTGCCCATGTTCGGAGACGCCTTTCCTGCCGAGCGGACGACGGGCGGCGTGTCGTCTGCGGTCTCGCCCGCTGACACGCAACGCCCCGAATCTCAACTGATGAATGCCTTCGTCAGCTATCTTCGCGGCCAGTCAGACCGGACGGATACGGAAGGCACCCGCGAATTCAATGGCGAGCGAACAGCGCTGGAAGGTGTGACCCGCCGCGACGCCGACCTCGCAGGCGTGCCGACAATCACCGTCGAACCCGCCGTCGGCAGACCCGATCGCATCGTCATCTACTTTCACGGCGGCGGCTACGTCAGCGGTTCGCCCCCCGACCGCTATTTACCCTTGGCTGCAGCAATCGCCTTGGCCGCCAACGCGACAGTGCACGCCGTCGACTACCGCTTGGCCCCCGAGTTCCCATTCCCGGCGGCATACGACGACTGCGTGTCGGCCTACACCCGGCTGGTCAGCGACGGCGGAGTCGATCCCGGCTCGCTATCCGTGCTGGGTGATTCCGCCGGCGGCAACCTCGCGCTGGCCGTGGCGGTCGCCGCACGCGACCGTCGGCTCCCACTGCCCGCCCGCGTCGCGATGATCTCCCCGTTCGCCGACCTGACATTCAGCGGGCCTTCCATCGAGCAGCGCCGCGACAGCGATCCCTACGTCACACGCGCGTTGCTCGAGTCCATGGCCGCCGACTATCTCGGTGACTCCGACCCTGCCGACCCGCGGTGTTCGGCTGTCTTCTCCGACCTGACAGGACTGCCGCCGTTACTTATCCAGGTCGGCGACAAGGAAATTCTCTACGACGACGCCGCGCGCATCCGCGACCGCGCGTTGACCGCAGGCGTGGACGTCACCTTCGAGTCGTGGGAACACGGGATACATGTCTGGCCCGTCTACATCGCAAGCGGCCTGCCGGAATCCGCGCAGGCGATCGAACATCTGGCGGCCTTCCTCAAAGCCTGTTGATGCCCGCGAGTAGCAACCAAAGATTTATCGTCGGGGTGTGAAAGCGGAAATGCCTTATGTGGGAGTCCCTGGGGCACGGCTGAACATCGCCGATGTCGGCCGAATCGAAGCGCCCACATTGCTATTCGTGCACGGCAACGTTATGGACCTACACATGTGGGATGCGCTGGTCGGCAGTCTCGAACCGGAGTTCCGGTGCGTCCGATGGGATCTGCGACTCCACGGTGCGACGGTAGACGATGGGGAGAGCTTCTCGTACTGGGATGCGGCGCGTGACGGGATGGCCGTGCTTGATCATCTCGGTCTGCCCTCGGCGACCTGGGTAGGGCACTCCCAAGGTGGGTTCACCGCGCTGCGCGCCGCACTGCTCGCCCCCAACCGCGTCGAACGCCTTGTTCTCATCGACACCATGTCCCACTCTTTCGGTGCGCCCGATCTGGCTCAGATGGGTCAAGTTCGCGAGGGTTTCGCCAGCGGTAACACCGAAGCCACCGCCCGTCTGCTGCTGGCGCTGCTACTCGACAGCCCGCAATACGAACAGGCCTGGCTGCCGCACCTGATCCACCAGGGAGGGGAGCGGGTGGCCAAGGCCATCTCGATGCTGATGGATGCCGATGACATCACCGACCGCATCGGCACAATTCGTCACCCTGCGTTGGTCATCCACGGCCGCCGAGACATCTCAATACCCTTCGATCGCGGCGAAGAACTAGCCCGCGCTCTGCCCGGCAGCGGACCTATCACAGGCATCGATTCGGCGGGTCACACGCCGCCGGTCAGCCACCCAGGGCACACTCTGGAAGCTGTGACACGCTTCTTGAGCAGTTAGCCCTTCGCACGGAACGGCTCACCGTCAAACCGCTCCCGGGTTGCGAGTTCGGCGACGCTGTTGCGCTTCAGCTTCGTCAGCTGCCGCCGCGGCTTTCCCAGCGGCAATACCGCGGCGACCGCGTATGACTCCGGCACGCCGAGCAGATCGCGGACCCGCGGTTCCTCCGCCACTACGTTTGTGGTGAGGGTGCCTCCGTAGCCCTCGTTGCGCGCCGCCAGCAAGATGTTCCACACCAGCGGGTATATCGACGCGCCGCTGATCACGCCGATCCGGTCGAGGTCTTGGTCGATCGCGGCGACGACCTCGAGGTTGACACAGACGACGAGCACCACCGCGGCGTTGAACAGCGGCGCGGTGAAATGGGGCGGCACTTCGGTGGCCGCTATCTCTGCCGCGGTCACCTTCGGCGGGTGCAGCGGGTTCCACGGGCTCTCACCGTTTGCCAGCTGGGCGGCATACCGTCGGGCGCCCGGAATCGACAGCTCGGCCAGCGCTTCGCGGGTGGCCCGATCACGCACCACGAGTACATGGGCGCCCTGGCGGTTGCCGCCGCTGGGCGCGAACCGCGCGTTGTCGAGAATGCGCTCGAGCACATCGTCGGGCAGGGGATCGCCGGTGAACTCGCGCACCGCGGCGGTGGTGCGCATGACGTCATAAATCTCCATGAGTCCATCCTCGCGTCCCTAGGTTGTGGCTTGCGGTGTGGGTAACACTTCGCAACCGATGTTGCGGGCTGTAGCCGCTGCCGGGAAACCCGCGTAGCCGGCCATGTGGTAGACCACCTCTTCGATCTCCTCGATGGTCAACCCGTTGCGCAAGGCAATAGGGAAATGAAACTTCAGTTCTTCGGTGGCACGCAGCGCGATGAGCGCGCCGAGCGTGACGAGGCTGCGGGAACGGCGGTCCAACCCGGGACGGGTCCACAAGCTACCGAAAACGTGGTCGAAGCTCAGGTCAGCGAGTTCGTCGGCAAAGCTGCCGTCGCGCAAGCTTGCCAGGTTGTCCGGGATCAGTCCGGGCATCAGCTCCTTGAATACGTTGAGGCCATCTGTGCGGGCATCGGTCATCGGTCTTGGCCTTTCGGTGCGGGGGGTTCACGGGAGATCTGGTAATCGAGATAGGCATCCCAGCTGTCGACGCGCCGGCGTAGCTCATCGACGACCTGAGGGTGGGTGGGCACGAAAAAGCGGTTGTGCAGAATTGCGTCGGCAACCAGGTCACCGACTGGCGCGGGGTCGAGCAGTTCGAATTGATCGCCGGGGGTGCGCATGGCCGCGCCGGCGCCGAACTTCGGCACCGACGACGCGATGTTGGTCAGCACTGGCCCTGGGCACAGCAGCGTGACGCCGATATTCCTGGGTCGCAGATAAAGTGCCAGACCCTCGCTGATCTGAACGATGGCGGCCTTGGTCGCCGCATACGGCAGCCGGTCGTAGGAGTAGGTGAACAGTCCGGCGAATGACGCAGTGTTGACGACGTGTCCACTGCCTTGGTCGAGGAGCAGCGGCAAGAACACGGTGTTGCTGCGCACGATCGACATCAGGTTGATGTTCAGGACGCGTTGCCATTCGGTGACCGGAATGTCTTGTGGCAGACCGTTGGTCAGCACGCCGACGTTGTTGACCACGATGTCGACACGGCCGAACCGCTCCAGTGCCGTGTTACGGACGTCGTCAAAGGCGTCAGCCTCCGAGATGTCCGCGGTGCAGGCCGCAGCGGTGGCTCCCCGGGCTGTGAGCTCCGTCGCCAACGTCGTGATACCGACGGTGTCGATGTCGACCGCGACGATGTGGGAGCCGTGTCCGGCCAGGGAGTAGGCAATCGCGCGGCCGATACCGCTGGCCGCTCCGGTGACGACGGCGACCCTGTCCTCAAGCGTGTTCATCAGGTTCACCGCATTCAGGTAACCGTGGAGATAGATTGGGTTGCTCTCGCCTTCATACTGCGCAGGGTGGCAGCCGACGCAGCGGCGCTGAGATAGCCGACCAGTCCGTCGAAGAGGTCGTTGACGTGCAGCGCATAGCTGCGCCGCGGCGCGCCGCAGTGAAGCGCCCGCTGACGGTCGGCCGAGGCATGCAGGCACAGGTTTGCAACAGCTCCGATCCTCTCGGCCCGAAGTGCATGAGGCAGGTGGGGCAAGAGATTGCCGGCCGTCCGCAGAAACTTGTTGTGCGAGCTACGTAACGGTGCCGAGACACGCAGGAACGGATGGTCGGCGCTGCGCCCATACCGATGCAATTGCTCGATGAACATCAGATAGTGGTTGTCGGCACTCTCGGCCATATCCACGGTGGGCAGCAGATGGGCTTCCAGCACGGACCGTAGATCTTCGGGATCGCTACGGGCAGAGAGCAATTCACGGCGTTGGATGATGTGCGGCAGCCGGTATTCGATGATCGCTGTTACCAGGGCATCTTTGGAGCCGAAGTGATAGCGCACCGCCGAGTTGTTCGAGGTGCCGGACTCCACGGCGATCTGGCGC
This sequence comes from uncultured Actinomycetota bacterium, assembly GCA_963751315.1. GTDB lineage: Bacteria > Actinomycetota > Actinomycetes > Mycobacteriales > Mycobacteriaceae > Mycobacterium. The sequence goes on from CAVVUH010000025.1 coordinate 66,102, forward strand.
AGCGAGACACCGTCGAGTCCGTGCGTCGCGAACAGCCTTTCGCCGACTTCGATCAGCCGGTCCACCGTCGATCCCCGTGGCTCAGGGGATGTTTGGCGCACCATGTCACAAGGACAGCACTGCATGAAAATTATGTCAAGTGCCTTAATCTCCACGACAGTTTGCGGAGTCGCATTGGTCGAACATGCGCGCTCTTGACGCGTCACCGACAATTGATTGACGAGGAGGGGTGCACGAAAGGGTCGGGGCGATGGCCACCTTGGTGTCGGTGAACGTCGGTCTGCCGAAGGATGTGGCGTGGAACGGACGCACGGTCTATACCGGCGTCGCTGCACCGCGCGGCGCATTTTTCCTCACCGAGGCCAAGTCACCGGTCATCCTGATGTCTGCGGGCGTCGGAGTCACGCCGGTGCTGTCCATGCTGCACACCCTGGCCGCGACAGAATCACCGCGGCAGGTGTGGTGGCTGCACGCAGCGCGCGACCAGTCGCAGCACCCTTTCGCCGCAGAAAGTCGAGCACTCCTCGACCAGCTCAGCAACGGCCACACTCGCGTCTTCTACAGTCGACCCGAACCAGCCGAGCAGCTCCCGGCCAACACCGAGTACGGCCGCTTGTCCGCGGCGGTGATCGCCCAACTCGGGCTACCCCGCACCGGCGACGTCTACCTCTGCGGGCCGGCAAGCTTCATGGACGATGTCAGTGCGAGACTCGTGGAGCTGGGCTTTGAGCCCGCGCAGATTCACACCGAAATATTCGGCGTCACAGCTGCAATCACACCCGGCATCGCCGCGGTCGCGGTCCCGCCGCATCTACCGGTCGGCCCGCCGGGACCGGGCCCGCTAGTGCAGTTCGCCCGCAGCGGCATCACGGCGCCATGGGGTCCACCCGCCACCAGCCTGCTCGAGTTCGCCGAAGAATGTGACGTCCCGGTGCAGTGGGCATGCCGCACCGGCGTGTGCCACAACTGCGAGACAGCAATGATCTCGGGAACCGTCGACTACACCCTCGAACCTCTGGAACCGCCGGCGTCGGGCAACATCCTGCTGTGCTGCGCGCGACCAGCCGAACCTATCGTCGTCGACCTGTGACAACCACAAGCCGTTAAGGACCGGAACAATGAACGCTCAACCAGTTGTCGTGATCAGCGGCGCCTCCCAGGGCATCGGCGCCGGCCTAGTCGTCGGCTATCGTGGGCTCGGCTACGTCGTGGTCGCCAACTCGCGGACCATCGCCGCAAGTGACGACCCTATGGTGCTCACGGTTCCCGGTGATATCGCGCAGCCCGGTGTCGGCCAGCGCATCGTTGATGCCGCGATGGAGCGATTCAAACGGATTGACACGGTTGTCAACAACGCCGGCGTCTTTGTCGCTAAGCCCTTCACGCAGTACACCGACGAGGACTATGACGCCGTCACCGGAGTGAATCTCCGTGGCTTTTTTGAGCTTTCCCGTGCCGCGGTGTCCGCTATGCTAGCTCGCGGGGAAGGCGGCCACCTGGTCAACATCTCCACCAGCCTGGTCGACCAGGCAAACTCTGCAGTTCCGGCAGCGCTGGCATCGCTGACCAAAGGCGGGTTGAACGCAGTGACCAAGGCACTGGCCATCGAGTACGCCGTGCACGGCATCCGGTCCAACGCGGTCGCTCTCGGCCACATTCGCACCCCCATGCATGACCCAGCGACCTACGAAGCTTTGGCAAAGATGCATCCAATGAGGCGCATGGGTGAGATCGACGATGTCGTTGGGGCCGTGCTGTATCTGGAGAACGCGCACTTCGTCACCGGCGAGATCCTGCACGTGGATGGTGGTCAAAGTGCCGGACACTGACGCATTACGCGATGCCCTGGACCGGTGGAAGCGCGCGATCGACGCGCAGGAGCCCGAACGGGTCGCCGAAGCATTCACCGAGGACGCCATCTTCCAGGGGCTGCGTCCCTACAGCGTTGGCCGCCAAGGCGTCATCGACTATTACGCGAGCCAACAGTCGGGCATGACAGTCGACTATGAGATCCTTCAGACCCGCTCGCTGGCCCCTGATCGGGTGCTCGGATATGTCCACGCCGACTTCGCATTTCCACACCGGCCCACAGTCGGCGTGTTCATCGGTGTGGTGATCGAGCACAACGGGGACGGCTGGAGCATCGCCTATTACCAGGCGTCTCGGCTGGACTGACCGTCAACTGTTGCTGAGCCGCGAGCGCATTCTGCGAGGGCGTCGGCCCAGGCTCTTATCGCTGCGGTAGCGGACGGGGCCGCACCAGGGTTGGCCACCAGAACCACGGCCCGAGGATTCTGAGGATGCACGGCACGACGAACGAACGCACGATCAGTGTGTCGAGCAGCAGGCCGATGCATACGGTGGAACCCACCTGACCGATGGTTCGCAGGTCGCTGGTGAGCATTGCCAGCATGGTGAACGCGAACACCAAACCCGCCGATGTCACCACGCCACCCGTGCTTCCGAGCGCGCGGATCAGGCCGGTGTGGATTCCGGCGTGAAGCTCCTCTTTGACACGGAGGATCAACAGGAGGTTGTAGTCGGAACCCACCGCCACCAGGATGATGAACGTGAGCGGCAATATCAACCAGTACAGGGGCAGGCCGATGAGGTGCTGCCAGACGAGAATGGAGAGCCCGAACGCTCCGGCGTACGAGAAGGCCACCGTGCTGGGGATGACCAAGGCGGCCATCAGACTTCTCGTCAGGAACAACATGATCAAGAAGATCAGCACGAAGGCAGCGATCGCCACGATAAGGAGATCGGACATGGCGTATTGCTTGATGTCCTTGTTGGTTGATCCCGAACCGCCGATATAAACTTTCGCGCCGGCCAGCGAGGTCTCTTTGAGCGCCCCGGTTATAGCAGTGGGGAACTGTTCGACATGCTGCACGCCTTCCGGGCCATTGGCGTCGCCCGTGTGGGTGATAATCAACCGAGCAGCCTTGCCGTCCGGCGACATCAGGAGCTTTATGCCCGTCTTGACGTCTTCGTTGTCGAATCCCTCGTGCGGGATATAGAAGAAGTCATCGCTGCGGGACTGGTCGAAGTCAAGCCCCACATTGACCTGGTCGAAGAATGTCTGGTCGGTCTGTGTGGACTGCAGAGACGAGGAACCGTAGGTGTTGACTAAAAGACGCGCTAGAGCCTCCGAGTCGTCTGCCGTGAGTTTCAGCTGCGTGATGATTTGCGGAAAGGTCTTGTCTATCTCTTGCAGGGAGATTTTGGCGTATTTGATGTCTTCGGCCAACTTGTCGATGTTGTCGATTGCCGCGAACACCGACCTGAACGTCCAGCAAATCGGTATGTCGAAACAATGCTTCTCCCAGAAGAAATAGCTTTTGATCGGACGGAAGAAGTCGTCGAGGTTCGAGATCTCCTCATTCAAATCGTCGGAGACCCTTTGCAGATCCTCGACGGTGAGAACCGTCTTGTGCAGCTCGTCCGACACTTTCTGGAAGTAGTCGATCTCTTTCCGTAAGACGGCGACGGTGTGGGTGGTGATTTGTGCCTGCTGGATGGTATTAGCGTTTTGTTGGACATTGAACGGGAGTTGTTGACCGTTCCCGCTGCCTTGTGTGGTGAACAAGTAGGGAATTGTGGCATGTTCCAAAGCTCGGCCCATGGGCCTGGTGATGCTTTGCACCATCGCGACGCCGGGAAGGCGCTCGAGGGCCTTGGCCGCGCGGTCCAATGAGATGAAGTCAGCCGAGTTTCGCATGTCATGATCCGACTCGATCATCAGCATCTCGGAGAACAGCTTGCTTTTCGGGAAGTGCCGATCGGCCGCCTGGAAACCCTGATTGGCGGAGCTGCTCCGCGGCTGGTACTCACGGTCGTCGTAGTTCTGCCGGTACGTCGGCACGAAGATCGCCCCAAGCATGACGGCAGCGGCGCTGGCGAAGAGGATCGGCACCGGCCACCGGACCACGCTCGTCCCGATCCGCCGATATAGATGTGCCTTGGCCTTGCTTTTTGGGTCGAAGAGCCCGAAGAGGCTGCCCACGGTCAAGAAGGCCGGGCCGAGCGTCAGCGCAGCCGTGATCGTGAACAGCATGCTGATCGCGACAGCCGGCCCCATGGTGTGGAAGTAGTTGAGTCGCGCGAAAGTCAAGCAGTAACACGCCCCCGCGATCGTCAGCCCCGAGCCAAGGATGACGGGCGTGACACTCTTATATGCGGTGTAAAACGCCTCCTCCCTGCCTTCGCCGTCGTGTCGCGCCTCGTGATACCGGCCTATCAAGAAGATGCCGTAATCCGTTCCCGCTCCCAGGGTCAGCGCGACGACGATGTTCACGGCGAATGACGAGAGCTCGATGTACCCGAGATGCCCGAGGGTTGCGATAACCCCCTTCGCGACCAGCAGCTCGAACAGAACTCCGGCCAGGGGCACAAACAGGGTGACGGGGGAGCGGTACACCAGCAGCAACATCCCGATGATGAGGAAGATCGTCACGATCGTGATGTCGTTCAAGCTTGAATTCGCAATAGCCACCGTGTCCTTGGCGAGCGGGGCCGCGCCGCTGACGTAGACCTTGAGCCCGGGTGGCGGCGTGTCCTTGGCGACGATATCCCGAACGGCAGCAACGGACTCGTTCGCTTGCATTTGGCCGATATCGCCCGCGAGACGCAACAGCACGTACGCGGACTTGCCGTCGAGGCTCTGCGCCCCCGCCGCGGTGATCGGCTTCCCCCACAGGTCTATGGCGGACTGCACATGCTTGGTGTCTTGCAGCAGCCGGCGCATCAAATCGTCGTAGTACTGATGGTCCACGTCGCCCAGTGGCCGGTTGGCTTCCAGCACGACCATGGCCAAGCTGGTCGAATTGGACTCCTGGAACTTCGCACCGATGGTCAGCAACGACCGCTGCGACGGTGCGTAGTGTGGGACCACCGGCCCCGCGAGCTCTTCTGCGACCCTCTCTACCTGGGGCATGAAGGTGTTCGTCGACACGGCGAGAAGGGCCCAAAAGGCGATGATCGGTATCGCGAAGGCGCGAACCATTCTGGGCACGAAGGGGCGTTTCGCCGGAGGCTCCACCCGATGCTCGCTCATGCGGATTTCACCAGGCAAAAGACGTGTGCATCCTGATGGGTGTCGGACTGTTCAGCGCGGACAACGCCATTCACCCGCAACCGGCAGCCGACTTGACCACCATGAACCTGCGCCGAGATGCTGCCGGACACCACGGTGAGCGTGGTCGACTCCGTGTGCGACCACGGCAAGGTCGTGAGATTAACCTGATGCGGATGCCCGTCGATGTCCACCCAGACGAGCATCCCCCCTTGCCCGACGGAGCCGAACAACTCATACGTGAGCCGTTTGATACTGAACTCCGGAGGTGCTGCCGGTTCATTGACGGTGACGACAGAAGGCGGCTCGGAAAACTGGTGCACCTTCCACATGGCCACCGCGCCTACACCGACCGCAACGACAGCAACTAAAGGCATCCAGACTCGCGCCAAGACAGTCCTGCCGACTGAGCGAGGGCTCACTCCATCACCTTTCGGAATCCGGTCCCCGACCTTGTGTTCAGCTCGCCTACCTCGGCCATATATCAACTAGGTTGAGATATGACTGCGATGACACTACCAGCCTCGGTAGGAACGCGGGCAAGCGGTGTGGGACGTTATCACCTGCTGGTTCAGTCGGCAGCGCGTAAGAATCAACGTCCAACGCACCGGAAATCATCGAGACGGCAACACCACATGCCTTGATTTGCTTCACGATATTTTCTGCAGACGCCTTTTCAACCTTATGCTGCGGAGAATCTGAGTCGTGAAATTCGTGGCGGCCAACATGGGGAACACCCCGAGAAATGTCCGCTCGGAGGGCGTTGCTCCATGCAAGTGGTAAAGACTGCCAAACACATAAAAGCATCCCAGCATGAACAAAGTGGCGGGGATGCAGAACGCCATCAAAGAGCTGCGAACACCGACGATTTGCCTCGCATAGTCCAACTCATCCGCCGACAAGAGTTCGCCCTTGCGCACTTTACGCGTAACAGTCTTGGCACTGCCTATTTCGTCGCCTACCGGATTAAAGGTTCGATTCTCGAGCCGCCTTACGTATACACTAGCAAAGGCAGCGAAGACGAACGCCAGCGCAAGGGCGACTATGGTCACAAAACCAAATAAATCCGATTCCATTACTCCGCTCCTCGCTCCGCCGTTGAACTACCGAAGACTCCTCAAAACGCTACCTCAGTAGGAGTAGTGCTTCGACCTCTGTCCGGTGGCGTGCGGGTCACGTGCTCCGAGGAATGAACCCGGGCACGCCGCTGCCTATCACGGTGTTGAACCTGACATTCGTGGTGATGCTGTCTCGAATGTCGGACATGGCGTCTTCGGGCAGTGTCGATATCTCAAAGTTTTCTTGGATGCGCTGGGGCTTGGTCGAGGTGGTCAGGTACGCGGTTCCGCGCTGCACTGCCCAGGACAGGGCGACCTGAGCCGGTGTCATGTGCAGGCGCGCTGCGATCGCTGTAATTACCGGATCCTCCAACAGGTTTGGCACCGACGAATGTCCCAGTGCTGCGAACGCCAGCAGCACGATCCTATGGTCCTGGCAGAAGGAGAGCAGTTCCCATTCGGGAAGGTACGGATGCGATTCGACTTGCACCACGGCCGGCTTGATGCGTGCGATCGCAACAATCTCGCGGACCTTTTCCAATGTGACATCCGACAGACCGATCGACCTGCAGCGACCGTCGTCGACAAGGGCCTCCATCGCGGCCCACGTGTCCGCTAATGTGATCCCGTCGTCGTAGATCACCTGACCGTTCTCGTCACGCGGATCTTGATCGTCGCCGGGGCGGAAGGCGAACGGCGTGTGGATCAGATAGCAATCGGCGTAGTCGATTTGAAGGCGATTGAGGCTCGCGTCGAAGGCAGGCTTGACGCGCTCCGGGCGATGATTGGTGTTCCACAACTTGGTGGTGACGAACAGCTCTTCGCGCTGAACCGATCCGGCCTTGAACATCTCGCGCAGCGCGTCACCCACGGCCGCTTCGTTACGGTACCGCTCTGCGCAATCCAGATGTCGAAACCCCACTTCCAGTGCGGCCTTGGTGGCCTGCTTGGTCGCGGCGAGATCCGGAATGAGCGTGCCAAACCCGACGGCGGGCATCGCGCCCTGTCCGTGCGCAAGTTGAATCCGCGAATGGCGAACCGCATCGGGTGCTGTCATCGGATCATCGACAATCGGCTGGTCGCGCATTGGTCAGGATGAAGCCCGAGTGGCATGGTGTCGGCCCTCATCCAGGCATGCATCGGCGGAGATTCCACGATAGCGATCATGTCAGCAACGTCGTGCGCACGCCATAGGCGAAGAGCGCGTCATTGGGATGTCACGCAGATCGCGGGCATTAAATCTGCGGTCGACATCTATACCAGCAATGTTTCGCGCCGTAGCATCTGCTCGTGAAGACGTCCTGAAGAAATCAGGTGATGTTACTGGGGCGAACCCGCCGATAGGCCCAGGGACCTTTACTGGCGCGAACCTACCGCCCAATCGGCAAGTCCAGGCGGCGCGGTCGGCCGGAGGAATTGTCATCAACTGTGGATCAAAGAGCTCAACTCTTCACACGGAGGCCAACTCTGATGTCACAAGTCGCGATGATCACTGGAGCCAGCCGCGGAATCGGTGCTGCGACTGCACGAGTTCTTGCCGAACGCGGGTTCCGGGTGGTCGTCAACTACCGGTCGAGCGCCGGGGAAGCAGAAGAGGTGGTCGCCGCGATTACCGCGGCCGGCGGTGAGGCGGTGGCGGTTCGGGCTGACGTGACTGATGCCGACGATGTCGCTGCGATGGCTAGCGAAACCGAACAGCGGTGGGGCCGGATCGACGTGCTCGTGCACAACGCATTGATCCCTTATGACATCACCTCCTTCGCCGATCTGACCTGGGAACAGCTCGGCGGAAAGCTGGACCGAGAGCTGCACGCCGCGTTCCTTCTCACCAAAGCTGTTGTGCCGGGAATGACTTCCCGTGGCTATGGCCGTCTGCTGTATCTCACCGCAGAGCCGTCGCGCCATCCGCGCAACGGCATGATCAACCTCGGCGTCCCCAAGGCGGCCATGAATCAGTTTGCCCGCTACATCGCACTCGAGCTGGCGCCGCACGGAATCACCGCCAACCTGGTCGCACCGGCAACGGTGCAGGGTACGTCGATGAACCAGAAGTTGACACCTGAACAGTTGGGTGCGCTCAGTGCGGCTGCGCCGATGGGACGACTCGTCACGCCCGACGAGGTGGCCAAGACGCTGGCTTTCTTGGCGAGTGAGGATTCCGGTTTCACCACCGGTCACTACTTCCCGCTCGACGGCGGCCTGACGATGGATTGAATACGGCTGCGCTGCATCGGATCTCATCCAATTGAAGGAAGGACTCTCGCGATGCACACGATCGACCTCGCCTATGTCGGGCGCGGCATCCATGAGGAGTTGGTCGCCTATGTGGCCGATCAGGAGGGCTACTTCGAAGACGAGGGCGTCCACGTTGCCTTGCGGGATGGAACCCGCTGGGACATAACGCGTGTACGCTCCTGTGCGACCATCGGGCTCGGCCGGGCGGTGTTATCGCGGCTGACCGACGGCTTCGAATGGACCGTGCTGAGCATGAACACCGACCGTCCATTGTTCTGGTTTCTCGGCAACGCCAGCGTGACATCCATGGCGGACCTACGCGGGCGCCGGCTCGCCGTACACGCGGCAAATACTCCGCCTGGGTGCTTCGCACGCATCGTGCTGCGTCAGCACGGTCTGGACCCCGACCGCGACGTGCAATGCGTGGCGCGGCATCCGGGTGACTACCAAATGGACCTGCGGCACTTGCGTGACGGCTCCATCGACGCCGCCTACGTCGGCAGCACCCTTGGACCTGAGCAAGTCGCCCAAGAGGAGGGTTTCCACGTGCTGGCCTGGGTGGGAGATCACTTTCAGATTCCCACCGTAGGAATCGCGGTGGATGCAACCCACAATCCGATCGACAGCCCGGCGGTGCAGGCGCTGGTGCGGGCCAACCAGCGCGCTCTGAAAACTATGGCCGACCAACCCGATCTGACCATCAAATACATCGCGTCGTTTCTGGACCGGATGACACATCAAGAGGTGCAGCGCTACTACGAGCGCTACATCCATCCGTATTACACCTCCGACGGCCGGGTGAACCTCGACGTTGCCCGGCGTGCGGTCGACGCGGTCGCGGCCGAGCTCGGAGTCGCGTCGGTAGCCGCAGACAGCATCTACGCGCCCTCTCAATAAATAGAAAAGGCTGACAGCTATGGCATCGAATGAGAATCTCAACCAGCACAGATTTGCCCTGAATAACGGCAGCGGTGAGATCCCGGCGCTGGGGTTCGGGACTTCGCTCTCGGATAACAGAAAGACCCGAGATGCCGTCAAGACAGCGGTCGAGGTGGGCTTCCGCCACCTCGATGCTGCCGAGCGATACCGCAATGAAGCGCAGGTCGGCGCGGCACTCAGAGAGTTGTTCGCGGACGGGACGGTGCGCCGCGAGGACCTGTTTGTGACCACAAAGCTGTGGAACAACAACCATCGACCCGAACGGGTCAAGCCCGCGTTACAAGCCAGCCTGGACAGGCTCGGGCTCGATGCCGTCGATCTGTATCTGGTGCACACCCCGTTCGCGTTCCAGCCCGGAGATGACCAAGATCCCCGTCACCCGCATGGAGCTGTCATCTACGACGAGGGAGTCACGTTAGAGGAAACCTGGTCTGCGATGGAAGCCCTTGTCGACGAAGGACTTTCACGGGCGGTAGGCCTGTCCGACATCGATGCGGAACGCGCCCGAGAGATCATTGATACCGCCCGTATCAAGCCGGCGGTCGTCGAGGTGGAGTCGCACCCGTATCACCCGCAATGGGAACTCCACGAATTGTGCGGCAGACATGGGATCATCCTGTTGGCGTTCGCGGCGCTGGGGCACGCGCTGGAACCGCGACTGCTCGACGACGCTCTCATCGTCTCGATCGCTCAGCGTTTTGAAAAGACCCCTGCGCAGGTGCTTTTGGCCTGGGGCATTCAGCGCGGCACCGCAGTTCTCACGGGATCCGTGACGCCGTCACGTATCAAGGAGAACTTTGATGTTACTGCGCTTCCGGAAAGCGCGATACAAGAGATCAGCGAGCAGCTCCAAACCCGCATCCGGTTCAATTCCGTTGCCGACGGCGGAGAACCGGGATTCGCTGAGGTGCCTTCGGACAGGTGACAGATATGACCGACGCATTCGTTCTCGGCGGGACACGCACACCGTTCGCGCGCTACGGGGGATCGCTGTCGCATCTGCGGCTCGATGATCTGCTGGGGATGACGATGCGAGGCGCCTGTGAACACGTCGGGGTACCCGTCGAGCAGATCGAAGATATCATTGCGGGCTGCGTCAACGTAGCCCACGAAGGAATGGGCGACGTCGCCCGATGGGCCGCACTGGCCGCCGGCTTCCCCGACAGTGTCGCCGCCGCCACGATCAACCGGTTCTGCGGTTCGTCAGTGAGCGCGACGGTGGCGATCAGCCACGCGATCATGGCCGGCGACTTGAATGTCGGAATCGCCTGCGGGGTCGAGTCGATGTCCCGATCAGGCTGGGCCTACATGAAAGGGGACGCGCCGTTCTCGCCCCGCGGCCCCGTTTTCCTGCTCGACACGATGTGGGCCGGGGCCGGCGGCCCACCAAACCCGGCATTATTGGCCCGCAATGCCTACATCTCGATGATCGAGACGGCGCAGAACGTCGCCGATCGTTACGGGTTGACACGCGAGGAGATCGATGCGTTCGCCCTGCGGTCCCAACACCGGGCCGCAGCGGCTCGTGATTCCGGCCGACTGGCCAAAGAGATTATGCCGGTGCCGATCCCGGCAACCAAGAAAACCCCGGCGCGGGTGTTCGAGCACGACGAGTTCATTCGCGATGACACCACCGCCGAACGGCTGGCCGCCCTGCCGGTCCAGTCCGGCACCACCCAGATGACCGCCGGCAACTCGTCCCCGCTCACCGACGGGGCTAGCGCGATCGTGATCGCGTCAGCAGAGAAGGCCGCCGAGCTCGGTGTCGCACCGCTGGCCAGGGTGGTGTCGTCGGCGGTCTATGCACTCGATCCACTGATTATGGGGCTAGCTCCGGCATGGGCGATTCCTTTGGCGCTCAAACGTGCCGGACTCACCCCCGACCAGGTCGACGTTTGGGAAGTGCACGAAGCATTCAGCGCCCAAGCGCTGGGTGTGCTGCGTGAACTACCCAACCAATTGGACGGTTTCACGGTCCCGGACGACAAACTCAACCCCAACGGGGGAGCGGTCGCCACCGGGCACCCATTCGGCGCCTCGGGCACCCGATACGTGCTGACCCTGGCCACCGAACTGCGTGAACGCAACGCGCGATACGGGGTAACGGGTGTGTGCATCGGCTCGGGGCAGGGCATCGCGCTAGTTCTGGAGAATCCTCAAGCAGGATGACGAAAGCGCAATGGCAACAAGTGAATACAGTCGGTAAGGCCGCGAGATGAAGGCGATGGCCGGTGTCGATATGCCACCACAACTGGCCACCGTGGTAACCGCCGCCGACGGCGTCACCCGCTGCCGTTGGGCTACCGAGACGGGCCGCGATCTGACCGCGTATCACGATCACGAATGGGGAAGGCCGATCCGCGACGAGGCCATGCTGTTCGAAGTGCTCGTCCTGACGTACTTCGAAAACGGCCTGTCATGGGCGACTGTCTTCGACAAGCGAGACAACCTGCGCACAGCGTTTCACGGGTTCCAACCCGCGGCCGTGGCCGCGATGACCGCCGCCGACGTCGAACGATTGATGGGCGATACATCAATCATCCGCAATCGGCAAAAGATCGAAGCCACCCTGCACAACGCTCGTCTGCTATCGAAATACTCGTTGTCGCAACTGGCGTGGCAACATCAACCGCGTGAGCACCACCGACTGCGAAGCTGGGCCGATGGCCGGATGGTGAGCCCGGAGTCCCGTCGACTTTCCCTGACGTTGCGGGATAATGGGTTTCGACTAGTCGGGCCGGTCGTCGCTCATTCGTTCATGCAGACCGTCGGGATCGAGAACGGTCATTTCGAAGGCTGTTTCCGCGCAGAAACGTGACCTCCGACGTTGCACCGCAGCGTAATTGACGATTGCGGGCACATGAAGGCGATGGGTGGGCAAGGTATCTGGGTCGCCGCACGGAGGCGGGCCCCGCCAATCAGGCAGCGGCTATGTCAGCGAGGCGGCGTAGATCTCATCGATATTCGATTTGAGCTTCTCGTCGAAGTCCGCATCGCTCTGGTCGATAGTCAACCCCTCGGTCAACGCTCGCGAGAAGCTGGCGATCAGGCGGTGATTGCGGGCCAGAATCGTGCAACTCTCCGCGAGGCTGTAGCCACCGGATAACGCGACCACACGCAGAACGCGGGGATGCTCAATCAGCGGCGCATACAGGTTATCCTCGTCGGGCAGGGTCAGCTTGAGCATGACTTGCCCGTCGCCGGGCAGCCCGTCGAGCCTGCTCTTCAGCTCTTCCACGAGCAGCCTGTCCGCTTGGGGCTTGTCGGGGCATTTGATGCTCACCTCGGGCTCGATGATCGGCATGAGCCCGCGCTTGGCGATTGTGTGCGCGTAATCGAACTGCTGGTCGACGATGGCTTTGATCCCATCGTCGTTCGCTTCCTGGATAAACGATCGCATTTTGGTACCGAAAATGCCCTTATCGACGGCCCGCTCGAGTAACGAATCAAGCTTCGTCATCGGCTTCATCAGCTGCACACCGTTTTCAGCGTCGCTGAGTCCCTGGTCGACCTTCACGAACGGCACGATGTGCTTTTGCTTCCACAGGAACGCCGCGGTGTCCTCGCCGTTGATGGCACGGTCCATGGTCTGCTCGAAAAGAATGGTCGCCAGGATCTTGTCCCCGGAGAAGCTCGGACTCGACATCAGGCGCTCACGCATCTGGTGGACGAGATCGAACATCTGCTCGTCGCCGTGGTAGGCGTCCTCGGCAATCCCGTATAGCTTCAAAGCTTTTGGGGTGCTTCCACCGCTTTGATCCAGCGCAGCGATGAAGCCACGCCCTGATGCCATCACGTTGCGTTGCTCTTCGTTCACTGCCGTCCTTCCCGCAGCCCTCTGTAGCCCCCGCCTGTCTAGGCTGCTGATTTTTCCAGGATGTGCACGCCGCAGGCGGAGCCCAGACCGATCACGTGGGCCAGCCCGACTTTGGCGTTCTCAATCTGACGATCGCCGGCTTCGCCGCGAAGGTGATGGCAGATCTCCCAGATGTTGGCGATGCCGGTGGCGGCGATGGGGTGGCCCTTGGACTGCAGCCCGCCCGACACGTTCACCGGTGTGGAGCCGTCCCGCCAGGTGGCACCCGAGTTGAAAAAGTCTGCGGCGCCACCTTCTTCGCACAGCATCAGGTTGTCGTAGTGCACCAGCTCGGCGGTGGCGAAGCAGTCGTGCAACTCAACCAAGTCCAGATCGGTCGGGCCGACGCCGGCCTGCTGGTAGGCGGTCGCGGCGGCGTTGCGGGTCAGCCTGTTGACGTTCGGCAACACCTGGCAACCCTCCTCGTAGGGGTCGGTGGTCAGCACCGACGCCGACACCTTCACCGCGCGCCGCTGCTGCTCGAGTGACAGCGACTTCAGCGTCTCGCCGTTGCAGACGATCGCCGCCGCGGCGCCGTCGCAGTTGGCCGAGCACATCGGGCGAGTGTTCGGGTAGGCGATCATGACGTCGTTCATGATCTGCTCGAGAGTGAACTTCTTCTGGTAGGCGGCCAGCGGGTTCAGCGTCGAATGAGCGTGGTTCTTCTCGCTGATCTTGGCGAACAGCTCAAAGCTCGTGCCGCCGTACTTATGGCCGTACTCGGTGCCGATCTGGGCGAACACACCTGGCATGGCCTCCGTGCCGATCCGCCCGTCGACGGGCGCGACAGCGCCGTAGCGGCCCTTGGGCTCCCAGACGTCGGCTTCGGCCTTTTTCTTGCCGCCCGCGCCGAGCAGCCCTGCGCCGGAAAGCTTCTCCACGCCGACCGCCAATCCGTACTTCACCTCGCCGGCCTTGACGGCCATGATGGCGGTTCGCAGCGCGGTTGCCCCGGTGGCGCAGGCGTTGGCCACGTTGTACACCGGGATGCCGGTCTGGCCGATCTGCTTTTGCAGCTGTTGACCGATCCCGGCATTCGCGGCCATCAGGTTCCCGGCGGCAATAACACCGATGTCGGCCATGGTCACGCCGGCGTCGGCAAGCGCGCCGGTCGCAGCCTCGGCTGCCAGGTCGACAGTGTCCCTGTCGGGGTGCTTGCCGAACTTCGTCATACGGATCCCGAGAATCCAAATCTCGTCGCTGGCGCTCATCGTCGCTGCTCCTTTCTCACGCGATTCCGTGCTGGTTGGTCATTCTGCGGGCTCAAAGCCGAAGCCGATCGCTTCGGTACCTGCCGAGTCGGTCCCCATCGGGTAGGTCGCCAGGCGCACCTTCATCCCGTCGCGGACGTGCTCGGGATCGGGCTCGACGTTGATCAGGTTGGCGCGCACCTGGGTGCCGTCGCAGTCGACCACGGACGCCACAAACGGGGTGGGGATGCCCGGTGCGGCGAAGGTGACGATCGTGAACGCCCGCACCGTCCCCTCGGTCGCGACCGGGACCGTCGTGAACCCGGTCGCGAAGCACGCCGCGCACGCGTTGCGTCGGTCGAAGAAGCGGGCGCCGCAGTTGGCGCATTCCTGCGCGATCAGATGCGGATCGCCGTCGTCGAGCACCAGATAGTCAACCAACGGGATTTTCCCGGCCATACCAACCTCCGTCGCCTGTGTTACCGACCGTAGCGCTCGCGGACCAGCTACAACAGAGCGGGCACCTTCAAGTTAGAACCGGTTATGGTCAGCCGATGAGAGTTGCTGTCCTCAGCGGAAGCAAATGCTCAGCCGACCGCTGAGATCGCCCGCGTGCCAACCAGTTTCTACACATCCGCCTAATGGGTGTAAGCGAGCCTTTCACCGTGACGATGGATGTGCTTAAACTGCGGGCTAACGCTAGTTAAGTCGATACGACGATTCGTAGGACAATTGCCATGCCGAAGCGGTCTCCCGTAGGTGTCGAGACCGATCTTGAATCGTTATGGACGTACGTTCCCTGCCCCACGCTGGTCGTCGACCAGGCAGGAGTGGTCCGGGCATCAAGTGCATCAGCCCAGTCCTTGTTGCCGGCCGCGATACCGGGCAGTCGCGTGGAGGAGACGGCTGGGTGGCTGTCGCAAGCACACGACCTTCTCATGCAGCCATCTTCGGCCCCAGACGGTCAGGGGTTGTCTTTCGTATCCGGCTGCGTGGGCGGTCGTAAGTTCGATGCGCACCCGGCGATGCTTCCGGGCGGAGAGGTGGCGTGGTCGCTGGTCGAGGATTCCGGCCAGGTGTTACGGGAGGCGCAGCACGCGCTGGCGCGCGAGCAGGAACGCGCTGCGTTTCTGCTCGAGGCGTCGTCGGTGTTGATGGCGTCAGTGAACATCGATCGCTGCCGGGAAGCCACCGTGCGCATGGCGGCCCGGCACCTGGCGGGAGCCGCGGTGGTGGTAGGGCCTGCAAGCCGTGGCCGGCGGATGCCGATCTTTTACAGTGACTCATCCGGTGCGGTAGAGCAGCGCAGCGTCAATGCTGATCCGACCATGGTGGCGGGTTTGAGTGAGGCGCTGCGTGGGTTCCCGCCGGTTCCCTCACGCTGGATCGACCCGTCGGCGCTGCCGGATTGGCTGATCCCGCATAGCTTTACCGGGGCGGTGGGGTCGGCGATGATCACCCCGCTGCCAGGGCACGGTGTTTCGGCAGGAGCGCTGGTGCTGCTGCGGCACACCGACGAGGCGGTCTTCAGCGAAGGCGAAGAGGTGCTTGCGCGATTGTTCGCGGCGCGGGCCGGCGCAGCGCTGTCTGCCGCACGGCTGTATGCGGAGCAGGCCGCCACCACCCGCACGCTGATGCGCGATATGTTGCCTCCGCAGTTACACCCGGTGCACGGAATTGAGTTCGCCGGCGGTTACCGGGCTTCGGAGAATTACGAGGTCGTTGGCGGCGACTTCTACGACTTACACGCCGCGGCGACCCCCGAAGGCGAGACACTGGTGGTGCTGGGCGATGCGTGCGGCAAGGGACTAGAGGCCGCCATGCTGACCGGCAAGATCCGCAACACGCTGCAGGCGTTGACGCCACTGGCCGGAGACCACGAGGCTGTGCTCGAATTACTCAACGGTGCAATGCTTTCCACCGAACACGCCCGTTTCGCCACCTTGGTGCTGGCCTCGGTCGCCCACCGAGACGGCGAGGTGGGCCTGCGGTTGACCTGCGCCGGCCACTTGCCACCGCTGATCGTGCGCGACGGCGGGCAGGTGGAACAGGCCGATACCCGCGGCACGCTCGTCGGCGCTTTGCCGAGCATCACAGTGCGGTCGTTTGAAACCTCGCTGGCGCCCGGCGAGACGTGTGTGCTGTACACCGATGGAGTCATAGAGGCACGGGGCGACTCGCTGGGCGGGTACATGTTCGGCGAGCAGCGGTTGAAGGCAGCGCTGGCCGAGTGTGCCGGAATGCCGGCCGAGGCGGTGGTCGAACGCGTCATGGTGCTCGCCACGCAATGGGTCGGTCAGGAGGTCCACGACGACATTGCGGTTGTGGCAATCACCGCCCCGCGCCGCACACACCTCAGCGCGATCGACGGCCACACCCAGGGAAGGTACACGGCTTGAGTCTCTCTGACGTCCGTGCCGCAACCACGAGTGTTATTGGTGCCGCTGCATGACTCTTTCCCTGACTATCACCACGACAGCACGATCGGCCTGCTTGCGGGTCGTTGGTGACCTCGACTACTTGACCGTCGACGACGTGGTCGACACCGCAACGCAGTTACTGGCCCAACAGGTCGACCTGGCCAATCTGCATCTCGATTTCAGCAGGTTGACATTTCTCGACTCGTCGGCCCTATCCGGCCTGGTTCTCATCCACCGCCGCGCCTCCCAGGCAGGTGTCCGTCTTCATCTCGACCACCGACCGCCTATCCTGGAACGGGTTCTGCACGTCACCGGGCTGTTCGGGTACTTCGTTTCGTCGCACTCGGATGCGCAAACGGATGTCTCCAATCGGTTGGGCCGCGCGACTTCAGGTGAGACTGGCGTTCGCTGACACCGCTTGACATGTCGCGGTGGTCAGTCATTGCGGTGCAACGATTTTCGTGACTTGCTCTGCTACCGCATCCCGGATCTCGGCCTCACTGAGGTCGTTGAGGCCGAACGCGACCCGCAAGGTCGGGGCCATCAGCCCCCACCCGAATTGCAGTGCCATCGCGTGGGCGGCCGACAACCGTGCCTTGCGTTCGTCGGTGTGGGCGGAGCTCACCTGGTCCAGGAACCGTTCCATCCCCGGAAAGCGCTTCTGGAGTTCTTCGATGGGAAATCCGTCGAGCGTCGAACGCACCATGACGCGCGCCTGAAGTTCGTGCGCGGCCTCCAGTTGCTCCACCGGCGCCCCGGAATCACGCAGCGCCGCCGCGGAATCGGCGAGATGCTGCAGAGTCGCTGCGAGCAGTTGGCGTTTGCTCCCGAAATGGCGATGCAGCAGGCCGTGGTTCACCCCGGCCCGTGCGGCGACCTCACGAATCGATGTGGCAGCCGGACCCTTCTCCGCGAATAGCTCGCCTGCCGCTTCCAGGACGGCGGCGACGACCTCCTCTTTGCCGATTGGTTTCGCGGTGACCGCAACAGTTGCCTGCGATGTAGCCATCTGTGTACAGTAGCGGATGACCGTCGTGTAGACAGCCGCCTACACGATGAAAGACGGGAAGGGACGGCCATGAGCAGTGATCTCCGTGTGGTGAAGCTGAGCGAGAACATCGGTGCGCGGGTCGAGGGCGTGCGACTCGGTGAACTCAATGCTGAAACCGCGGCCGCGATCAATCGGACACTCGCACAGCACAAAGTGTTGTTCTTCCGCGGTCAGCAGCACCTGGATGACGAGTCACACTTCGCCTTCGCGGAGAGCCTGGGTGTCCCCACGACCCCGCACCCCACCCTGAAATTCGAAGGAAGCCGGGTCATGCGGCTGGAGTCTTTCGACGGTCAAGGCGCCAACCAGTGGCATACCGACGTCACCTTCGTTGACCGGGTTCCCAAAGCCTCCATCCTGCGCGCCGTCGAGCTGCCCTCCTACGGCGGCACCACCACCTGGGCGTCGACCGTGGCTGCCTATCAGCAGTTGCCGCAGCCTCTGCAGCGGCTCGCTGAGAGCCTGTGGGCGATGCATAGCAACGAGTTCGACTACGCCCAAATCGATCCGGCCAAGTTGGCGGCGTTACAGTCCAACCCCGACGCGGTGTTGAAGTACGCTGCGGAATTCCATTCGGCACATTTCGAAACGCACCATCCGGTGGTGCGGGTGCATCCGGAGACGGGCGATCGGGCGCTGCTCCTCGGTAACTTTGTCAAGCGCATTTTGGGCGTGACCGGCAGCGAGTCACAGGCCCTGTTCCGGATCTTCCAGGATCGTATTACCTGGCTAGAGAACACGATTCGATGGAACTGGGAACTCGGCGACGTCGCGATGTGGGACAACCGTGCGACCCAGCACTACGCCGTCTCCGATTACGGAAAGCAGCCCCGCCGGATGCACCGGATTACGCTGGCCGGCGATATCCCGGTGAGCGTGCACGATGAGCCGAGCCGGGTAGTCGCCGGCGACGCCACTGAATACTCCGTGATCGACAGTCCGACAACTCGCGTGGCTTGAGCCGCCGACCGACCACGCTCTGCCAACAGGCTCGACACCATTTGGCTGCAATGTTTGCATTACGTGCAACGATGGGCGGGTGGGGACTCAGATGGGTCTGCGCGAACGGCGCCGCCGTCAGACCAGCGCGGATATCCGCGATGCCGCGGTGCGGCTGGCGCGCGAGCGCGGCTTCGACAAGGTGACCATCGAAGAGATCTGTGTCGAGGCCGGGATTTCATCGCGCACGTTCTTCAACTACTTCCCGAACAAAGAGTCGGCGATCGCCTACGGCCCGTCTGACATACCGCCGGAGCTGGTTGCCGATTTCGTCGCGGCCGGACCGGCCCCCTATTCGGTGGTCCTGGCAGAGCTGATCACCCTGGCGGCACACCATCTCCGCGACATGCCCCCGGCGCGCGAACAGGCGGAAGGCATGCTGGAACTCGCCAAAACGACCCCTGCGGTGTTGTCCGCTTTCCTGGCCGATTTGGAGCGGTTTCAAAACCACTTGACCGACATGGTCGCCCGTCGCCAAGCGATGCGGCCCGACGACGAGATACCCGCGTTGATCTCTGCGCTGGCATTGACGGCCGTGCGTTCCGGCATCGAGAGCTGGACGAGCGGCGGGCCCAAGGATGCGCAGGACACACCGATGCCCTACGTCGAGCGCGCTGCTGCGCTGGTCAACAGCATTTTCACGAAGTGATCTGAAACACCGCTCATAATTGTTGCACATTCTGCAAAATATGCACATTATGTAGTATGGTCTCACAACGGTACCCGACCACGCATGGGCGACCGCGTGAGTTCCTGCAACTACCGAAGCTCGTTGTGGTGCAACGTAACTCGTGGAGAGAAAGCATCTAGGTGCAGTTATCGAAGGTTGTCCGCAACGCCTGGCTGCCGCTGTTGATCGCGGCGGTCATGGTGGTCGGCGGCTTCACCGTGGCGCGGGTCAAGTCGTTCTTCGGTGCCGAGAACGCCGCCGGCGTGACCAGCGCACGGGTGGACGACTCCAAGCCGTTCAAGCCCAAGGTCGTCAAATACGAGATCTTCGGATCGGCGCCGCGCGCCAACGTTAACTATCTAGATCTCAGCGCCGATCCGCAGCGGATAGACGGAGCGCCGCTGCCGTGGACGTTGGTGCTCAGTACGACCGCCCCTTCGGTGTTCCCGAACATCTCGGCACAAAGCGACGGTGATTACCTGGGTTGCCGTATCACCATCGATAACGAGGTCAAGGCCGAGAAAATATCTAACGGCGTGCACGCCCTGACCTTCTGCTTGGTGAAATCAGCATGAGCACACGCTTCGACGACGCCCGAACCGACGCCATTCCCGTCGCCAAGCATGCAGCGCGGCCCACGATTCCGCGTTTCATCCGTACGTTTGCCGTACCCATCATCCTGGGCTGGATCGCGATCATCGCGGTGCTCAACACCGTTGTCCCGCAGCTCGACATCGTCGGGCAGATGCGCTCGGTGTCGATGAGCCCCGACGACGCGCAATCGGTCATCGCGACCAAGCACGTGGGTGAGGTATTCGGCGAATACAAGTCCAACAGCTCGGTGATGATCGTTCTGGAGGGCCAAAGTCCGCTCGGCAACGAGGCGCACACGTACTACGACCGGATAGTCAAAAAGCTCGACGCCGACACCAAACACGTTGAACACGTTCAGGACCTGTGGAGCGATCCGCTGACCGGGGCAGGTGCCCAAAGCAACGACGCCAAGGCCGCCTACGTCCAGGTCTACCTCGCCGGCAACCAGGGTGAAGCGCTGGCCAACGAATCGGTCGAGGCCGTCCAACAGATCGTCAAAAGCGTGCCCGCACCCACGGGGGTCAAGGCCTACGTGACCGGACCTGCCGCATTGTCGGCGGATCAACACATCGCCGGTGACCGCAGCCTGCAAGTGATCACAACCGTCACGTTCTTGGTCATCATTGCGATGCTGCTATTGGTCTACCGGTCGATCATCACGATGCTGCTCACGCTGGCGATGGTCATGCTCGAGCTCACTGCCGCCCGCGGAATGGTCGCCTTCCTCGGCTACTACAAGGTCATCGGGCTCTCCACGTTCGCGACCAACCTGTTGGTCACGTTGGCGATCGCGGCGGCCACCGACTATGCGATCTTCCTGATAGGCCGCTATCAGGAAGCCCGCGGTGCAGGCGAGTCCCGAGAAGATGCGTACTACAGCATGTTTGGCGGCACCGCACACGTTGTACTCGGGTCGGGCATGACCATCGCCGGCGCGACGTTCTGCCTGCACTTCACCAACCTGCCCTACTTCCAGACGCTGGGTATCCCATTGGCCATCGGCATGGTGGTCGTCGTCGCGGCGGCATTGACGCTTGGCCCCGCGGTCATCTCTGTGGCAACGCGCTTCCGGCGGATACTCGAGCCCCAGCGAACGCAGCGCATTCGCGGCTGGCGCAAGATCGGCGCGGTCGTCGTCCGATGGCCCGGCCCGATCCTGATCATGACGATCGGGGTGGCACTCGTCGGCCTGCTCGCCCTGCCCGGGTACCAGACCAACTACAACGACCGCAGATACCTGCCCGCCGATCTGCCGGCGAATGCCGGCTACGCCGCAGCGGATCGACATTTCTCTCAGGCGCGGATGAATCCCGAGCTGCTGATGATCGAAAGTGACCACGATCTCCGCAATTCCGCGGATTTCCTGGTCATCGACAAAATCGCCAAGGCGATCTTTCGAGTGCCCGGAATCGGGCGCGTGCAAGCGATCACGCGGCCCCAAGGCACGTCGATTGAGCACACCTCGATCCCCTTTCAGATCAGCATGCAGGGCGTCACCCAACAGATGAACCAGAAGTACCAGCAAGATCAGATGGCCGACATGCTCAAGCAGGCCGACGAGATGCAGACCACCATCGACAGCATGGTGAAGATGCAGAGCCTGACCCAGCAGATGTCTGACGATATGCATGCCATGGTGCGAAAGATGCACGACATGACCATCGATGTTGCCGAATTACGCGATCACATGGCTGATTTCGAGGACTTCTTCCGACCTATCCGCAGCTACTTCTACTGGGAGAAGCACTGCTTTGACATCCCGGTGTGCTGGAGTCTTCGGTCCGTCTTCGACGGTCTCGACGGTATCGACACGATGACCGACGACATCGAGAGCCTGCTACCCATCATGGATCACCTCGATACGCTGATGCCTCAGCTGACCGCGCTGATGCCCGAGATGATCGCGAACATGAAGAGCATGAAGACGACGATGCTGACGATGTACTCGACCCAAAAGGGTCTGCAGGATCAGCAGGCGGAGGCGCAGAAAAACTCGAGCGCAATGGGTAAGGCATTTGACGCATCCAAGAACGACGACTCGTTCTACCTCCCTCCGGAGACCTTCAACAACGCCGAGTTCAAGCGCGGTATGAAGAACTTCCTTTCACCCGATGGGCATGCCGTCCGGTTCATCATCAGCCACGACGGTGATCCGATGACGGCGGAGGGTATTTCGCATATCGATGCAATCAAAAAGGCAGCGAAAGAGGCGCTCAAGGGTACTCCGCTGGAGGGCTCAAAGATCTACCTGGGCGGCACTGCGGCCACCTTCAAGGACATGCACGACGGCAGCGACTACGACCTGTTGATTGCCGGAATCGCCTCGCTATGCCTAATTTTCATCATCATGCTGATCATCACGCGAAGTGTGGTGGCCTCGGCGGTGATCGTGGGCACCGTCGTGCTCTCGCTGGGCGCATCTTTCGGACTTTCGGTGCTCATCTGGCAGCACCTCATCGGCATCGAACTGCACTGGATGGTGCTCGCCATGTCGGTCATCATCCTGCTCGCGGTCGGCGCCGACTACAACCTGCTGCTGGTGTCGCGGTTCAAGGAGGAGATCCACGCCGGCTTGAATACCGGGATCATCCGATCGATGGGCGGCACCGGATCGGTCGTCACCTCGGCAGGGCTGGTGTTCGCCTTCACGATGATGACGATGGCGGTCAGCCAGTTGACGGTCATCGGTCAGGTCGGGACCACGATCGGCCTCGGCCTGCTGTTCGACACGCTTGTCGTCCGGTCACTGATGACGCCGTCGATTGCCGCGCTGCTGGGCAAGTGGTTCTGGTGGCCACAGATCGTCCGGCAGCGGCCGGTCCCCTCACCATGGCCGACACCGGCTAAGAAGGCCGAATCCCTAATCCCCGCTTAGGGTTCTGTCAGGGCGAAGCACTGCTGCGCAGGAACGCCCGCGTCCTGTCCCGGCCCTCGGGCGATGGGTCGAACGGAATCGCGACGAACTCGTCGACATCCGCGGCGCGCACCTCATCGAGCCTGTCGTGCACCGTGGTCTCGTTGCCGATGAGCGCGGCGTCTTCCGGTCCCGCGTAACCCTCGCGATCCAACATGGCGCGATAGGAGGGTAAGTGGCCATACATCGCGAACTGCTCGGCCGCAACTGCACGCGCTGCGGCCACGTCGTCGGTGACGGCGATGGGCAGGGCTGCGGCGACGCTGACAGCTCCATCGGGCCGTCCGGCCTCGGCCGCCGCGGCGCGCATGGTGGGCCCGATGTGCTCCTTGAGCGTCTTCGGTCCGGTCATCCAGGTGATGGTTCCGGCGGTGCGGCGGCCGGACAGCCGAAGCATCTGCGGGCCCAGCGCCGCGACGTACACGTCGGGCGTGGGCGCGCCAGAAATCTGGAGCGCGCCTCTGGTTGTCAACATCTCGCCGGTCGCATTGACCTGTTCCCCGGCCAGCAGCGGAAGCAGCCCATCAAGGTATTCGCTGAGGCGTCGCACCGACCGGTCCCAGGAGATCCCCCACATTCCCTCGGTGACGGCGCGGTGGGTGACCCCGATACCGAGGGTGAATCGTCCGCCGGCGATCTGGTTGAGCGTCAACACTCGCTGCGCCATCAGCATGGGGTGCTGGTTCTGGATCGGCACGACCCCGCTGGCGACCTTGATGTCGCTCACCTCGTGCATTGCGGCGGCCAGCACTGTGAGCAGGTCGCAGTCGTACGGCATCTGCGTCATCCAGACCCGCCCGAACCCGTCGTCGCGGGCTTGGGTGAGCTCACGGATACAGCTGTCGAGAGGTGACTTGTTGGAGAGTCCGGCAAGCAAACTGATCAGCACGAAAGGCAATCCTAGCCTGCGGTCTGCAGCTCCGCGGCAAGTCAGCGACGAGTCTTCCTACGCGACAGGCTCGGAGTTCGTTATCGAACGGCGGATTGACGGGGTACGTGCCGGTCAAGGTCTAGTCGACGGCGTTGGTGTGCTCATTGCACAGGGACTTCGCGTATCCGTTGTCAGACAAGGTAGTAGAGCACCGGATTCGGATGGTGGTTGATCCCATTCGTCGGAATAGGGTGTGCACTGTCGACTGCCAGTCTCGTGCGGGCGTAGCGCACTGCTTTGAGAGTCGCCGAGTACTCGGTGTCCTCTTCGGGGAACACCTGCTCGGCCGGCAGCCAGCGCTGCAGCCCCATGTTGCGTAGTACGTTGAGCGTGTCAGGTCGCACGCCCGCGAGTAGGACCGTTAATCCGCGTTCCTGTTGCTCTCGCACAAACCGCAGCAATCGCTCGACACACACGGCATCCGGATGTCGCACCCGTTTAAGCCGCAGCACAATGAATTTCGCAGCATTCGCTCTTACCCGCTCCTCTAACGTGTCGAGATAGCGGTCCAAATCGGGTGCGGCCCCGAAGAACAGCTCTCCTTCGAGGTCGTAGATCACCGTCGACGGGTCGACGAGATCGCCGGGTATCCGTTCGCGGACCACGCGCTCGGGCGTGACGACCAGTTCGGAAGCCTTGAGTTTGGCCGCGCGGGGGACGAATAGCACTATCGACAAACCGATCCCGAGCAGGACCGCCTTGTCAAGGTCGATCAGCACTCCGGTCAGTGCGGTGATAAACACCAGACCGGCGTCGTAGCGCGAGGCCTTCACCGTGTCGATCAATCGCCGGTAGTCGACAAGTCGCACCGCCGTGATGAGCAGCAATCCGGCCAGGGCGGCTTGAGGTATGTAATGCAGCAAAGGAGCGAAGAGCAGCAGAGCGACCGACACGGCGGCGGCCGCGACGATTCCGGAGAACCGCGTGACGGCGCCGGCCTGAAAGTTGATGGCCGAGCGTGTCAGCGAACCCGACCCGGGCAGGCTCTGAAAAAACCCACCGGTCAGGTTGGCGAGCCCCTCAGCCAGGATTTGCCGGTTGTAATCGACTTTTTGCCGGCTCTGATGCGCGATAGCCTTGGCAATGGAGAGGGCCTCGATCAGACCGACGAACGCGACCGCCAACGCGCCTCGCGAAAGCTCACCGAGCGTGGAGAAGTCGACGTGCGGAATATGCGGGGAGGGCAGGCTCTGAGGAATTTTCAAAGATAGCGGCACCGCCGTCTTCCCATCGGCGCCGGAGATCGACCACCCGGTCGCGTACGCAATGAGCGCCGCGACCACGAGAACAGTCAGCAGGTCGATCTGCGGCCAGCCGTAGCGCTTGACTATCCGGCGCAGCACCACCGCGAGCGCGACGGCGGTGACGCTGAGGAACACCGCTCGCAGGTTGATCGCGTCGCCGCGAAACACGGTCAGCCACAACCGGTGCAACACCTGCATGTTGCCGTTGCCCTTGGCTTTCACCCCCAGCGCGTTACCGATTTGGCCGACGGCAAGCAAGAAGGCCGCAGCAGCCATGAAGCCGACAATCACCGACTCAGAGATGTAACGCGTCAAATCGCCGAGCCTGAAGACCGCGATGAGGATCTGGAATGTGCCCGCCAGCACCGCGATCAGGAACAATGCCTCGAAGACGGCCGTGCGGTTGTCGGGGTCGATGAAGGCGAGGGAACTGAAAACCAGCAAGGAGATAGCGCTTGTCGGTCCGTTGATCAGATGCGACGACGACCCGAAAATCGAGGCGATGGTTGTCACGACGATCGCCGAGTAGACGCCGAACTTCGGATCGACGCCTGCGATCAGGGCGTATGCCATGCCCTGCGGCAGTGAGACGGCCGCAACGGTGAGGCCGGCGATCAGATCGCGCCGGCCCGTGGTCCAGTCGTAATTCACTGCGGGGCCCACGGTTTCACTCCCTACGGCTGGCCGTGTTTAGACGCGAGGGCCGACTGCCGCTGGCACTGCGAGATTGTCGATAATGCCGTTGTCTCCGAAGAACTTCTGTCGCGCATCGTCCCAGTCCTTGGCGATCGAGGAAATCGGAAAAAGCTTGATAGCCGGCAACCGGTTGACGTTTCTGGCCAGGATCCCGGAGTCGATCGGCCGGTAACCATAGTGCGCGAACACCTCTTGGGCGGGGGTGGTGAACAGGTACTCGAGATAGGCCTTGGCGTAGGACGCGGTCTTCTTGTCGGTGAGGTTGGCGTCGACCCAGGTGACCGCCGGCTCGGCGCGGATACTGATTGGCGGATAGACGATCTCGAGCTCGTTGTTGCTGGCTTCGACCTCGCGTAGCGCCTCGTTTTCCCAGGCCAGATGAACATCGCCGATGCGCTGAACCGAGAAGCTGGTGGCAGAGGCGCGCGCGCCGGCGTCGAACGCCGCGACGTGACGGTACAGCGCATGCAGGTAGGCGAGCGCCTGTGCGCCGCTACCGCCCCGCGTGGTGACCGAGCCCCACGCCGCGAGCACGCTCAGCTGGCCGTTACCTGACGTACGCGGGTTGGGGGTGACGACGCCGACGTCGTCTTTGACGAGGTCGGACCAATCGTGAATGCCCTTCGGATTGCCTTTGTGGACAACGAAGACCACCGTCGATGTGTATGGCACCGAGTTATTCGGCAGGCGTTTCTGCCAATCCGGGGTGATCAGCCCGCGCTTGCTCAGGATGTCGATGTCGCTGATAAGTGCGAGAGACACCACATCGGCCTTTTCGGTGCCGTCGACCACGGCGCGCGCTTGGCGGCCCGAGCCACCGTGTGACTCCTTGATGTCCAGCGTTACGCCGGTTTGTTTGCGGTATTGCTGCGTGAACGCTTTATCCAGTGCCGCATAAACTTCGACCGTGGGGTCGTAGGAGACGTTGAGGAGCTGGTTCGGCGTGTTGTCCGGCAGATTCCTCACCGTGATCAAAACGGCGGCCAAGAGTACGGCCGCCACACCGACGAGATTGAGGACCGGAATGCGCGACCAGAAACGTGGCCGGTCCGACTCCGGTCGCGGTGATCGAGGCATGTGCGGCAACTTTGTTTATCGATGCGTTCTTATTGGCAGTTAGCCCAACTACCTTAACGGTCTCGCCAGGCGTGCCACCGCCTCGAAATCGGCGTGATTATTAAATTTGGCAGGGCAAACCATGCGCACCGGACCCGAACAGCCGATCTTCGACCAGATCGACCAATCCATGCTGACGGTCCAGTCGCTGGACCCGACGTGCGATGTTTACGGGCGCGCTCTCAGCCGCCAGCGCCCATGCCGTCTCCGCCCCCGTCGCGATGGCCCCAAAAGCGACGACCTCGTGCCCGTGTTCCTCGAGCCAGACACGCACGGTGGCATGCACCGGATAGGGCTCGTCGGAGCAGAGAGCGATCCGCACCCGACCAGTCTAGGTTGCCGCGGCACCATGGGTTTGGTGCTCGTGCCGATGCTGGCTGCTAGAAGAAGAACCCTGCGTATGGCGCGTTGTGCACCGCGAACAGCCGATCGGCGACGTCAAGCGCCACCGGATCGTCGCCGCGAACCAACCCGCTGGTGGCGAGACTGCGCCAGGTCGCACCGCCCAGCAGAACCGCGGCCAGGCCCGCAATACTGACGTGCAGTTGGGGGCGCCGGTCCGTCTGCTCGGCACCGCTGCGCGCAATGGTGAAGGTGGCTGAATTCTTCTGCACGAGGACATCATTGACGGCGATGATAACGACGCCGTCGCCGTCGTATCGGCGCGCCGACAGCGCCTTCTGCGCGTCGATGATGCGCAGCCACGTTTCGTCATGCACTGCCGTAGTCCGCGCGGCCCGTCGATCGACAAGCAGCCAGGGCAGCGGATCGTCGACCGGCAGCATCCAGAACATGACGCGATCAATGAGATCTAGTCCGAGCAGAAAACGCAGCAGCCCGAGATAGGCCTCCATCGTGGGCGCAAAGAAGTCCTCGACGACGATGGTGCGCTGATCGCTGACGAACCAGGCCTGGGTGTCGATGGGACGGTAACGGGCGAAACCAGATTCGGATCCCGGTTCGCCGTGTATCGCGACATACGAAGCCCCCGAGGCGGATTCGGTGCGTAGCCGCAAGCCCTGCCACCATACCTCGGGGCGGTCGATGGTTCCCGGCCGCGATGAACGATTCTCGGTATAGATCCGCGGTAAGATTTCCCACGCCTCGGCCGTGTCGATCAAGCGCACCGGACCACCGGTCCCGACGTCGGGGCGCAGCGCGGCACGTGCTGTCTGCACCTCGACGCTTTGCGATGAACTGGCTACGCCGTAGCCGTACCGTTCATAGATCGTTGCCTCGGAAGCCCGCAGCGTTGCGACCACCTCACCCCGTGCGGCGATGTCGCGCAGCTGGTGGCGGATCAGTTCGGTAGCGATACCTTGTCGGGTGAACGACGGCAGCACCCCGATATGTGTCACGGCCGCGTGGCCCACTATCGCACCACCTGGAAGGGTCAGTCCGCTGGTCACCGCGTCAGCCGTGCCAACAAGTCGTCCGTCGACGAATGCTCCTATGGTGCGACCGGGTTCGAGCAGCTTGGTGATCTGGCCGGGTGCCAGGTTCGACAGTGGCGGGAAGCCGACCATGGCGGTGCGAAACAGGTTCGCCGCGGTGATCAGGTCGTCCTCACTGTCGAGAACGCGGATCTTGGTGGTCATCCGCCCATCATGTCTTGGGCCGGCAGCGGCACAGGCGAACATAATCAGATCCGTCCGGTGGCGCACGAGTTAAATGCGTCCAGAATGCAAACTTGTTCTCCGCCGCTCGGGAATTTAGCGTCAACCCCAGATGGCTCCTCGATTTTTCTGGTTTTTACCCACCACTGGCGACAGCCGATCGATCGTCGGTGGGTCGCACGCGTCCTCGAACCGCACGATTCCGAATGGATATCGCGCACCCAGCCGCGCATACCTGGCGGATGTGGCGCGTGCCGCCGACCGGCTGGGGTTTGAGGGCGTGCTGACGCCGACGGGGACATGGTGCGAAGATGCGTGGCTGACCTCGGCGGCGTTGCTGGCCGAGACTTCGAAGCTGAAATTCTTGGTCGCCTTCCGTCCCGGACTGGTGCCGCCCACCCTGGCCGCGCAGCAGACGGCGACGCTGCAGCGATTCTCCGAAGGCAGGGTGCTGCTCAACGTCGTCACCGGCAGCGACGACGCCGAACAACGCCGTTTCGGCGACTGGCTCGGCCACGACGAGCGCTACGCTCGCACGCGCGAATTCCTGCAGATCGTGAAATCGATATGGACGCAGGACTCGGTGGAGTTCACCGGCAAGTACTACACCGTTGCCGATGCGCGAGTGTCGGCGCCGCCGAATCCGTTGCCGGAGATCTACTTCGGCGGCTCCTCGGCGGCAGCACTGCCGGTCGCGGCTGAGTTCGCTGATGTCTACCTGACCTGGGGTGAGCCGCCGGAGGCGGCGGCCGCCAAAATCGAACGGGTGCGGGATCAAGCCGGTGCCCTTGGCCGCAAAGTCCGGTTCGGCATTCGGCTGCATACCATCAGTCGTGATACGTCGGCTGCGGCCTGGGCTGTCGCCAACGAGATGCTTGCCGAGCTCACCGGTGAGCAAATCGCCAAAGCAACCGCGCTGCACGCTAGTTCGGAATCCGAGGGGCAGCGAAGGATGACCTCGCTGCACGGGGGCCGGGTCGACAAGCTCGAGATCTACCCGAATCTGTGGGCCGGAGTGGGCCTGGTCCGCGGGGGTGCCGGCACAGCGTTGGTTGGCAGTCACCAGGAAGTAGCCGACCTGATTACCGAATACCACTTGCTGGGCTTCGACGAGTTCATCCTGTCGGGTTATCCGCACTTGGAAGAGGCGTACTGGTTCGCCGAAGGCGTGCTGCCACTGCTGACCCACACGGGTTTGCAATCGCGATGATTTCAAAGACACCGCTGCGTATCCGGCGCTACTAACGGCCAGCCGGTGATCGTGAGCTTCGGCGCGGTCTGTTTTACCTCGCTAAGCTTGGAAATCGCACGGCTTGAGCGGTAGCGCAGGAGACGACATGCAGTCGACAAAGTCTGCGTACCACGATGGGTGTTGCCGGCCGGCACTTCACGCGTGCGCGGCGGCCGACCTGGAATCGACTGGCGATTCCCTTCGTTAGAGGTCGTTGTCGGCGTCTGTCGTTGCCGCGCCGGTCCGATACTCGTCTTTGCTAGGAAGGCAGGTCTCATGCCTGATTTGTCGACTCGCTTGCACCTTGCGGTGGCGTTGGACGGTGCCGGGTGGCATCCGGCCGCGTGGCGTGAATCTGACGCGCGAGCGTCAGAGTTGTTCGACGCGCCCTACTGGGCTGCTCTGGTCGGCGAAGCCGAGAGCGGATCGCTGGACTTCGTGACGATCGAGGACTCGTTGGGCGTGCAGTCCGACGATCATTTCGAACCCGACCACCGGACCGATCGCGTTCGCGGCCGGTTGGACGCGGTGCTCATCGCTGCCCGGATCGCGCCGCGCACGCGGGGAATCGGATTGGTGCCGACGGCGATCGTCACCCATACCGAGCCATTTCATGTGTCGAAGTCGATTGCCACGCTCGACTATGTCAGCACAGGCCGGGCCGGCGTGCGTGTTCAGGCCTCGGCACGCCCCGACGTGGCGGCTCACTTCGGGCGCCGCGAACTGCTCAGGCTGACAGTCGATGCCATCGATGACCCAGCCGCCCAGCACGAGATCGGCGAATACTTCGCTGAGACCGCGGATTACATCGAGGTGCTGCGCCGTCTGTGGGACAGCTGGGAAGACGATGCCGAGATTCGTGACGTCGCCAGCGGACGGTTCATCGACCGGCACAAGCTGCATTACATCGACTTCGAGGGACGCTGGTTCTCTGTAAAAGGGCCCTCGATCACTCCCCGTCCGCCGCAGGGCCAGCCGATCGTCGCCGCGCTGGGTCGCGGCGGTGTGTCCTATGAGCTGATCGCGAGCAGCGCCGACGTTGGATTCGTCACCCCGCATGACGCCGCTGAGGCCGCGGAAATTGCCGCCGAGATCGCGGCGCTGCAATTGGCGGCCGGCCGACGCCGCGATACCGTGCACGTCTTCGGTGATCTGCTGGTTTTCCTCGATCGCACTCCGCAAGCGGCACGCGCGCGTCGAGACCGGCTCGATCATCTCGCCGGTGCCGAATATCGAAGCGACGCCGAGATTTTCGTCGGTACTCCCGCGGACCTCGCCGATGTGCTGCAAGAGTGGCATGCGGCTGGGTTATCCGGGTTCCGGCTCCGACCTGCGGCACTGCCACATGACCTCATTCAAATCACCGAGGGTCTGGTGCCCGAGTTGCGCCGCCGAGGGTTGTTCCGCAATGGCTACGAGGCCGACACATTGCGCGCGTTACTCGGACTAGCCCGTCCCGCCAACCGCTACGCCATCGCCTGACGCACTCGCTACCAAGGATCCTTCCAATGAGTAAGCCGATCAAACAGATTCACTTAGCAGCGCACTTTCCCGGCGTCAACAACACGACGGTGTGGACCGACCCGGCCGCCGGCAGTCACATCGAATTCAGCTCGTTTGCGCAATTTGCCCAGACGGCCGAACGGGGCAAGTTCGATTTCCTTTTCCTGGCTGAGGGTTTGCGGTTGCGCGAACAGAACGGCCAGATCTACGACCTGGATGTGGTCGGGCGCCCGGACACCTTCACCGTGCTGGCCGCACTGGCGGCAGTCACCGAGCGGCTCGGACTGACGGGCACCATCAACTCCACCTTCAACGAGCCCTACGAGGTGGCCCGGCAGTTCGCATCCTTAGACCATCTCTCCGGCGGGCGTGCCGCCTGGAATGTCGTGACTTCGTGGGATGCGTTCACCGGCGAGAACTTTCGCCGCGGTGGGTTCCTGGCCGAGGAACAGCGCTACGAGCGGGCCAAGACATTCCTGCAAACCACACAGGAGCTCTTCGACTCCTGGCGCGGCGACGAGATCGTGGCCGACAAGGCGGCCGGTGTCTTCCTGTCCGATCCGAATGCCGGCGCATTTGCCCACAGGGACAACCATTTCGACATCCACGGCCGGTTCAACGTTCCGAGAAGCCCGCAGGGCCGGCCGGTGATCTTCCAGGCCGGCGACTCCGACCAGGGCCGTGACTTCGCCGCCGCTGCCGCGGACGCAATCTTCTCAAGGCACAGCACTCTGGGGGACGGACAAGCGTTCTACGCAGACGTCAAAGGTCGCCTCGGCCGTTATGGAAGACGCCGCGACGAGCTACTAATCCTGCCGGCCGCGACATTCGTCATCGGCGAGACCGACGCGGAGGCCGCTGAAATCGCACATGACGTGCGACTGGCCCAGGTGTCCCCACAGACGGCGATCAAATTCCTCGAACAGCTCTGGAACCGTGACCTTTCCGACCATGACCCGGACGGGCGACTGCCCAGCGTAGAACCCGTCGTGGGGGAGAACACCATCTCGCGCGGCCGCGCCAGTGTCCGCATGTTCCGCGACCCGATCGCGATCGCCAACGAATGGCGGGCCAAAGCCGAGGCGGAGGATCTCACCACCCGTGAACTGATCGTCGAGATCACCGGACGCCAATCTTTCATCGGGTCACCGCAGACTGTCGCCGCTACGATCAACGACTTGGTGCAGGCCGATGCTAGCGACGGATTCATCCTCGTCCCGCACATCACACCCGGCGGCCTCGATCCGTTCGTCGACCAAGTAGTGCCGCTTCTTCAGGAGCGCGGAGTATTCCGGGCTGACTACACCGGCACGACGCTGCGCGATCATCTGGGTCTCGCGCCGCTACCGATCCCGCGGCGCCGCGTCAGCCCAGACGCCTCGACGTGGGTGGCGTCTTAAGCGTTATGGCGACTCCGCTTAACGTGCTCGACTTGGTCCCGATCTCGTCGGGCTCGACCGCCAACCAGGCCCTGCGTAACAGTATCGATCTCGCCCGCCAGGCCGAGGCCCTCGGTTACGCGCGCTACTGGTTCGCCGAACACCATCTCAACCCCGGGGTGGCCGGGACTTCCCCCGCAGTGGTGCTCGCTCTGACCGCCGGCGAAACGTCGACGATTCGGCTCGGTTCGGGCGCAGTCCAGATGGGGCACCGCACGGCGCTGGCCACGGTGGAGGAATTCGGTCTGCTGGATGCGCTGCACCCGGGCCGCTTCGATCTCGGCTTGGGGCGTTCTGGAGGTAAACCACGTGGGCCGGCTGTGAAAGTATCGGCCGCCACCCAGCCGGTCATCGACGGACGTGCGCCGAATAGGTTGCTGATTCCCGAAAAATTCGATTCCACACCGCTTTTGAAATCGCCGCGCTTCGCGTTGCATAAGGCGTTGCTGCAGCTCCCGGGAGCGGAATCACAAGACTACACCGAGCAAGTCGACGACGTTCTGGCACTCATCGCAGACACGTATCGGTCTGACGATGGCGAAGAGGCTCATGTCGTGCCCGGGGGTGGTGCGGATCTTCAGGTCTGGATCTTGGGCAGCAGTGGCGGAGAGAGTGCCGCCGTCGCCGGCAGCAGGGGTCTGCGGTTTGCTGCCAATTACCATGTCGCTCCGGCTGCGGTGCTGGAGGCGACTGACGCTTATCGGGCCGCCTTTCGGCCGTCAGTCGAACTCGACCGGCCCTACGTCTCCGTCTCGGCAGATGTTGTCGCCGCGGACGATGAGGACACCGCTCGCGACTTGGCTGCGGGTTATGGGCTCTGGGTGCGCAGTATTCGTACTGGTGAAGGTGCGATCCCGTTCCCAACCCGAGATGAAGCGCGTGCTCACACGTGGACCAGCGCCGACCGCGAACTCGTCACGGATCGGGTGGAGACGCAGTTCGTCGGGTCGGCAAAGCAAGTGGCCGACCAGCTGGAGCAATTGCGTGACGCGACCGAGGCCGATGAGCTGATCATCACAACGATCACGCACGATCACGAAGACCGGGTACGGTCCTATCGGCTGCTCGCCGAAGAATGGGCCCGCCGGTGAGAAGGCTCGCGGACCGGCATCAGTCGATGCCGTGGCTTCCGCGTGCGGCGTGGCCCACGATCGCACCACCTGTCAGGGTCAGTCCGCTGGTCATTCGCCAATCATGTCGGGGGGCCGCGGCGGCAGTCCTGGCCTGTCAGAAACGGCGTTAACAGAAACTTCATCCGGCGCCTCGTCGGCTCTTTGACCTGTACAAACCCACTAACGCCGTACTTCAGCGGGCACACGCGGTCTCTTCCACTTGCAAACAACACTGAAACCAAAAAAACTGTGTACATGAAGATAAAACTGGCGATTGTCGCGGCTCTGGCCGCTGGCTTTGTTTCCGGCAGCGGCATTGCCCTTGCAGACGACCCCCCTCCGGCACCTCAGCCCGCACCTGGGCCTTTGTGCTGGACACAAACCGACGATGGGTGGATGCACCAACAGTATGTGCCATGCGGCTGGACGTATTCGCAAGCGAACGGCTGGCAGCAGCTTCCGCCGCCTCCAGCCCCCTGACCGGTTCGCACCTCAGCGGCTAGATCTTCAGCGGCCGGCGCGCACTGACCGCCTCGACGGCGTGGTCAGTGCGGCGTCCAGTCTTTATGGCCTTCGTCGGGGTCGCCGACGGTGGGACACCGGTCCTCACTGCGTGCGTGATTGAGCAGGTTCGCGCCAAACCGCCAGCACTGGGAGCCTGAGAGGATCTGGCGTTTGGTCGGGCCGCCCGCGGATAGTCAACAGCGCAGAAAGGCCTACTCGCCGTCGTCGGCTCTGACCTGCTTGGGTGAAAGTTGGCACGCGTTCACATGAGCATCGCGCGTTCTGATCGAATGGACCTAACGTCCACCATTTGAAAAGAGCAACGCTATGGACGCACAGGACGAGCAGGATGCTGCTGCGCCGCCGAAAGCGACGGACACCGACTCCGTAACGACGCTGATCACCGCCACCGGACTGGGGGTGGACGGCGAGCATGGACCGCTTTTCTCCGACATCGATCTTGCGCTCACGTCGGGCTTCCATGCCATTCAGATGCCCGGAGGACCAGGGCCAGACAGCTCTGCTGTTGACGCTCGCCGGACGGCTGAAGGCCAGCCACGGCACCGTGACCGTGCTCGGCGATACCCAGCCGCGTGCGATCCGTCGGCACTGCTCGGTCGCGGCGTTCGACGAGATCGACGAGCTGGAGGAATCGGTCACCGTGCAGACCGTGCTCGCCGAGCAGCGCAGTTGGCTGGCTCCGTGGTACACACGGGTGCCGATCGAGGCCGGCCAGGCCGAACTGGGCGAAGTGTTCGGCGAGATACCCCCGCCGTCGGCCGAGTCGTACATCGTCGAGCTATCTGACCTGGAACTGTTCCTGCTGCGTATTACGCTAGCGCTGTTTTCCAACCGTCCGATCCTGGTGGTTGGCGACCTCGAGCAGGTCCGTGACAACTCTCGGCGGGCGATCGCGGTCGACCGGCTCGGCGCGATCGCGACGCAGCGCACCGTGGTTGTGGGGGTGACCAATCCGCTCGGTGCTGACGCACCCGACCATGAACTACACGATCACCGCATCCTGACGGGAAGGGACTAACGATGCTGGCCGGCCTCGCATTCGGTTCGGAAATCAAGCGTTTTGGCCGCAGCCGGATGACCCGCGCAGCGATCGTGGTCCTGACGCTACTTCCGCTCGTCTACGGAGCGCTCTACCTATGGGCGTACTGGGATCCCTTTGGCCACGTGAACAAGATGCCCGTGGCGCTGGTCAACTCCGACCGCGGCGCCGTCGTCTCCGGGCAGCAAATCAACGCCGGCGATGAGATCGCCAAAAGCCTGACGGCCGACCACAGCCTGGACTGGCACGTCGTGAACCCCGAGGAGGCACGCGACGGAGTCGAACACGGCAAGTACTACTTCATGCTCGAGTTGCCTCCCGACTTCAGCGCGGCGATCGCATCGCCAGTGACCGGGCAACCGAGACAAGCCAACCTCATCGCCGTGTACAACGACGCCAACAACTACATTTCGACAAGTATCGGCCGCACCGCTATCAGCCAGGTGCTCAACTCCGTGTCGACCCGGATTTCTGGGCAAGCGGTCAATCAGGTGTTGTCCGTGGTCGTCTCGTCCGGTTCAGGGATCAAGCAGGCCGCCGACGGTGCGAAACAACTCGCTGACGGAGCGGCGCAGGTCGATGACGGCGCCAACCAGCTTTCGACAGGTCTGCACACCGCCCGATCCGGCTCGGCGCAGCTTGCCACCGGCGCCAAGCAACTCTCCGACGGCATCAACGAGGCCACCGACCCATTGCTCGCGGTTAGCAAGGCGCTCTCGACGGTCAGCGGCAACACCGAGCAGTTGCGCCAGGGTGCAACCGCGATGCAGCAGGCGGCCGACCAGATCAATGCCATCGCCATGGCGCAGGACGCCGCCGCCAACTCACTCTCATCGGTGATCGATCAGCTATCCGCGAGCCAAGATCCGGCCGCACGCAACGCCGCGGCGACGCTGAACGGGGTACTGGATCAGCTCCGACAACACCAGTTCACGCCTCAGATCCGCCAGCAGCTCACCGACGCGCAAAACGCCGCTACCGCGATGAGCTCGACGCTGGGCGCACCCGGTAGCGCGTTGAAGTCAGCTCTCGACCAAGTCGGCAGCAAGGGACAGGAGCTGACCAACAAGCTCACCCAACTGCGCAACGGAGCTCAACAGCTGGCTTCCGGAAACGCTGAGTTGGCAAGTGGTATAGCCAAACTCGACGACGGTGCCGGGCAGCTGGCATCGGGGACCGGGCAACTCAAGACGGGCTCCGCTGAGCTGGCCACCAAACTCGCTGACGGCGCCAAGCAGGTGCCCGACTGGACGACTCAGCAGAAGGCCGCGATCGCCAACACCATTGGCGGCCCGGTTAACCTCGAAACCACACATGAGAACGCCGCGCCCAACTTCGGCACCGGCATGGCACCGTTCTTCCTCACCCTCGCGTTGTTTTTCGGCGCACTCGTGCTGTGGATGGTGCTGCGGCCGTTGCAAAACCGCGCTATCGCCGCGGAGGTGCTGGCAATCCGCGTGGCGCTCGCGAGCTACCTACCCGCAGCGGTGATCGGGATAGTGCAGGCGGTCATCCTTTATGGCGTGGTGAGATTCGCCCTCGGGATGCACGCCGCGCATCCTGTCGCGATGCTGGCATTCATGATTCTGGTTTCCTGCGCGTTCGTCGCCGCGACGCAAGCGATCAATGCTCTCGTCGGCCCGGCGGTAGGACGCGTACTGATCATGGCGTTACTCATGCTGCAGCTAGTCAGCGCCGGCGGCATGTACCCGGTGGAAACCACGTCAAGGCCATTCCAGATTCTGCACAACTACGACCCAATGGCCTACGGAGTCAACGGACTGCGGCAGCTGATACTGGGCGGCATCGATTTCCGGCTGTGGCAGGCGGTCATCGTGCTCATCGGCATATGGGCGGTGGCATTGGCGATCTCGTCCCTATCCGCCCGCCGCAACCAGCTCTGGAACCTCACCAGACTGCTACCGGCGATAAAGATCTGAGCGAAACGCTACGCATCAACGCATGGTGATGCGGTGCCTGCAGTTGCCGTGCCAGCGCCGCCCGAGCTACCGGATTCGTACTAGACCGACCAATAAGGCTGCTGGTGCATCACTTGCTCGAGAAATCCGGGTGTCGCCTCCTCGTCGGCCGGGATGTCATCACCATGCGCGAGTGGGCACCAGAATGGGTCGCCTTCGATGATCCACACGGCTTTTACCGGCTCGTGAATGGGGGCACCCGCGGGCGGTGAGATCAGGTCGGCGGCGAACCCGCGCGCGCAAGCCCAGGTGAACCCATCGCTGAAAATTATTTCATCGTCGTGGTTTTCAGCTATGACGTGGTAGTGAGGTGAAGCGGCCAGTGCGTCGTGATGCCGACCCGCCCATTCCGCCATGCGGTAAGCGTATTACGTCGACGGCCATCGGGACGGGCGACAGCTATTGCCGGCGGTCCAGCAGCGCGGTGAGCGCGCGTCGTTCGGCGGCGTGGTGGGCCTCGGAGAGCGCGGCGTCTTCGGAGGCGGGGTCGGCGAACGGGAATGTCACGTGCGGTTATTTGCCGGTGCGCTCGCGGTGCTTGCACCCCGGCCAGCAGCAGGGCCGGCGCTGGCCTTCTTCGAGCTCCTCCTGGGTCCGCCGAATGCGCCGCTTTCGAGTCACCTCTTGCTTGGCATCCTCGACCCAGCAGATGAACTCATTGCGCGCCAAGGGCGTGATGTCCTTCCAGGCGGTGAGCGCCTCGGAGTTCGCCATCAGCGCCGCGCGCAGGTCTGCGGGCAGCTTGTGCACCACCCCGCCTGGCACCCGGTTGCCACTCACGGGGCCAGGGTAACTCCTAACTTTCAGAGCTCAGTCGAAGCTAGACGACAGAACGTCGTGCAAGATGGCGGACTGGCTCTGCAGCCCTGACCGACAAGGAGAAGCACATGCAAGCTACAAAAGTTATGGCCAACCTTCGAGTGGCCGATATTGAGGCGGCCAAGAGCTTCTACGCCGACTACCTCGGACTGACCAACGAGGAGTTCAACATGGGATGGGTGGCCCGCTATACCTCGGCCGACCGCAGGGCGATCGTTCAGCTCGTAACGCGCGATGAGACCGCCGCTGAAGACTCGGTCATTTCCGTCTGCACCGACGACATCGACGCTGCCTACGCAGAAGCCCAGAAACTCGGCTACGAGATCGTGCATCCATTGAGTACAGAGGCGTGGGGCTTGCGCCGGTTCTTCGTGCGGGCCCCGGACGGCAATGTGATCAACATCGTGAACCACCGGGACTGAAGCTTCGACGGGCCTAGTCGCTCAAGAACGAAATCGCCTCCAGGGCTTCGCAAGCTATCTTTGATAGGGATGTTTTGCACATATGTGGAAGTGGGTATGCGATGCGCATGTTAGCGAAATTGAATCTGATGAAAGCGCTGGTAATTGGTGGAGCTGTTGCTGCGGCGATTGCTGTTACGCCTGTGGCGTCAGCTGAAGCTTTCGCGACTGGCCCGGCGATGACTGGCACGGCACCGACGCATGTGGTCTTCAAGCAAGACCCAGGCGGAGGCGGATGCGACGTCAACGGCAACTGCGGCTCCGGCGGCCAATTCACCGGCCCCGGCGGCGGTCCCGGTGGGCAAGGCTGCGTCCCCGGCGTCGGCTGCGGTACCGGCGGCCAGTTCTGGGGTCCGGGCGGCGTGCCGGGTGGTGTCGGATGTCTTCCGGGCGTCGGCTGCGGCTCCGGCCACGGCTAGACCGCCCCGCGTAAGCGATTCGTAGATAAAGGGTGCGATGGTCAGCGACTCGATAGCGAGTCGCTGACAATCGGGAAGTTCGGTGTGCACGCACGCTGGACTTTTTATATGTCGGGCTTGCCGGGCGCATCGCCGAGGACGCCGATGCGCCCGGCATCGGCTTTGCGTCGCAGCCAGCCCATAGAGATTCACCAGCTGCGTGATGGCCACGACGTCGCTGTGGGAATTGGCCATGGTGCTCCCGATCATTCGCCTTTCAGGCTGCCGATGCGCAGCGAGTAGTCCGTGCGTTGGGACGGCGAGGGGTTCTCGAGTTCCTCGACGTAGCGTTGCGGATCACGGTCGACGATTGGTATTCCCTTGGTGGTGCGATGTTGGGCCATGAACTCGCTGTACTGCCGCCCGAGCGATTCACGAAGGCCGATGGGGGCATGGCGGCGGAAGTCTGAAAGTCCTTCCCGTTCCTCTTCGCTCATGTGTTCGTCGTTGGCTTTTCGAGTTTGGCCGACCGCCGCCCACCATTGGTCGGTGCCGATGGCTGCCGCGTTCGCGGCGCGCACTCCATCGCGAATGTCGTTGTGATCGCCGATAGCATCGAGTGTCTCGCCTTCGGGATCGTCGACGCCGCGCTGTAGCAACTGCGGATAGAAGATCTTCTCTTCGATGTAGGCGTGCAGATCGAGCTTCTCGCCCAGCGGATGCCATACCCGCTCGAGTGCGGCATGGTCGATCGGCGTCTGCGCTTGCAGATCGTCCAGTTTGGCGAACCGCTGGCGGAACCAGTCATGGTCAGCGCGGATCAGCTCGGTGATGTCAGCCATCTTGACCAGTTAATCAGCTCTTCTGCCGGCACATTGGAATTCAGCACCGCGCCGCTGTGCCTAGGCTCGGGAGATGCCGATCCGATATGACGAGGTGCTGCGCGAGCAGATCCGGGTCCGTTTGGCGGACCATGACCGTCGCGTCGTCGCCGACCCGACGAAGCGGCACGCGGCTGTCGCGGTGCTGCTCGTCGACTCAGAGGTCGGAGAGGACAGGATTGATCCGGCGCCGGTGGACGACTGGATCGCCGGACGCCCGATGCCGGAGGCCGGTCTCGACGGCCGCATGACGAACGTATCGGGCGGTGCCGCGTTCCTGTTGTGCCGCAGGGCCTCTCGCCTCACCTCGCACGCGGCGCAGTGGGCACTTCCCGGCGGTCGCGTGGACCCGGGGGAAAGCGCGGTCGATGCGGCACTGCGGGAGCTGGCCGAGGAGGTTGGCGTCGAACTGGTCGATCCGACCGTGTTGGGCCTGCTTGACGACTATCCGACTCGATCCGGATACGTCATCACGCCGGTCGTGATCTGGGGCGGCGGACGGCTCGACCCTCGACCGGCGCCCGACGAGGTCGTGGCGGTCTACCGCGTGGGACTCCACCAACTGCAGCGCGAGGACTCGCCGCGATTCATCACCATCCCGGAAAGCCCACGGCCGGTGGTGCAAATACCGTTGGGCAACGACCTTATCCACGCACCGACAGGTGCTGTGCTGCTGCAACTGCGCTGGCTATGCCTGGAGGGGCGCCACGATGCGGTCGACGAGCTGGAGCAACCGGTCTTCGCCTGGAAGTGACTCCGTGCCGGGCCTTGCGGCTCGGGACCTCTCTCGTGGACCGCGCCGGCGCTGAGTTACACTCATGACTCCATCTCTACAGAGATAGAGTCGCAGCGAGGCGAAAGGGATACGGCTATGACGGTGCAGGCTGTGCTGGAGGAGATCCGCAAGCGACCCGGCACCGGTGACGTAATTCCGGTCATCGACCCCGCCACCGAAGAGCAGATCACCGAGTTCACCGATTGCGGCCCCGAAGCGATCAACAACGCGGTCGCCCGTGCGAAGGCGACAGCCGAGTCGGGGGTGTGGTCCGGTCTGCCCGACTACGACAGAGCCAAGGTGTTGTGGCGCGTCGCCGACCTGATTGATGAAAATGCGGACATCCTCGCCGAGCTCGAATCGCTCAACGCGGGCATCCCGCCGGCACAAGCGCAGATCATCACCAAGGTTGGATCCGAGTGGTTTCGCTACTACGCCGGGTGGTGCACGAAGATCGACGGCATTGCGCGTGACGTGAACACCGGCGGCCTGACCGGTGTCGACTCGCACATGCACACCTACACCCTGCGAGAGCCCTACGGCGTGGTCGGGCTGATCTTCCCGTGGAACGGCCCGGTCTTCAACTTTTGCGCCAAGCTCGCGCCGTCGCTGGCCGCGGGTTGCAGCAGCGTCGTCAAACCCGCTGAGGAGACACCACTTTCGGCGCTGGTGCTGGATCGGATCCTGGCCGAGGCCGGTGTACCCGACGGCGTCGTCAACCTGGTCAACGGCTACGGCCACACCGCCGGCGCGGCCATCACCGCGCACCCCGACGTCGAGAAGGTCGCGTTCACCGGGTCGACCGAGGTCGGTCGGGCGATCGTGCACGCCGCGGCGGACAGCAACCTCAACAAGGTCATGCTGGAGCTCGGCGGCAAGTCCCCGGTGGTGATTTTCGACGACGCCAATCTGGACCTGGCCATTCCGATGGCGTCGTTCGGCACCTTTATCCACTCCGGTCAGGCCTGCGTGTGCGGGTCACGCATCTTCGCCCAGCGCGGCGTCTACGAGCGGGTCGTCGAGGGCATCGCCAACATGGCCAACGTCATGCAGCTGGGTGGTCCCAAGGACGAGGGCGCCATGGTCGGCCCACTGATCAGCCAGAAGCAGCTCACCCGCGTCCTGGGCTACCTCGACCAGGGCAAGTCTGACGGCGTGGAGCTCGTCACAGGCGGGCATCGCCTCGACCGCAAGGGGTACTTCGTGCACCCCACCGTCGTCACCAACGTCGACCCCGATTCCAGCCGGCTGTTCCAGGAGGAGATCTTCGGGCCGGTGGTCACGATCCTGCCGTTCGACGACGAGGACGAAGCCGTCGCGCTGGCCAACAACAGCACCTACGGGCTGGCCGCCACCACCTGGACCAACGACCTCGGCCGTGCACACCGGTTGGCCAAGCGGCTGAAGGCCGGGACCGTGGGCCTGAACTGTCAGATGCAGTTCGACCACTCGATGCCGTTCGGCGGCTATAAGCAATCCGGCTGGGGCTACGAATCAGGCAAGGCCGGCATCGAGACCTACCTGCAGACGAAAATCGTTTGGGCGCAGATGTAACCGTTCGCCGGTTAGCAAGCCCGCAGTAGGGTGAAGACATGCTGCGTGGTGTTATAAGTGCGATTCAACGATGGCAGTATCGTGGCGGCCGTCCCGGATGGACGGCGCGCATCGGAAACCGTTTGGGCGCCTTGAGTTTTGCGGCCGGCATCGGACCTAGCGGAGCCGCCACCCTGGAAGTGCGTGGCCATAAGTCGGGGCGGATGATTTCGTTCCCGGTGGTCGTCACCGACTACCAGGGCGAGCGCTATCTGGTGGCCATGCTCGGCCAGAAGACGAACTGGGCGCGCAACCTGCGGGCCGATGGCCATGCGGTATTGCGGCGCGGTCGACCCGAAGACGTGTCTTTGGTAGAGG
Source organism: uncultured Actinomycetota bacterium (assembly GCA_963751315.1). Classification (GTDB taxonomy): domain Bacteria; phylum Actinomycetota; class Actinomycetes; order Mycobacteriales; family Mycobacteriaceae; genus Mycobacterium. The sequence continues at coordinate 108,778 of CAVVUH010000025.1, forward strand.
ACCTGTCCGATAACCGCGCCGCGATCTTGCGTCGATACCTCGAAGTGGCGGCGGGGGCGCGCCCGTTTTTCCCGGTCGACCGTCACGCGCCGCTTACCGAGTTCGAGCCGATCGTCGATCTCTATCCGGTTTTTCGAGTCGCTTGAGCGGCGCGCCGGTGAGCTCGGGTTGTTCGGTCTGGAAGCCGGGTCCGGGCTCGGGGGTGACGTTGCGTGCCGCGATCCGTCTGATCCGCGTCGGATGCCCGCCGTAAGTTGCCCTTTTGCTGGACCGGACCGGCCAGGCCGGGCAGCCAGAACCCAGCACGTTGCATTAACGGAATTACACACCTGACATTTGGGTGCCAAACCTGACATTTGGGTGCCAAACGTCTCTATGCGAGCGTGCCCGATGCCACCGATTTCTCGGCGTGGCGGCCAACGCTCCTCAGCTCGCGAAGAAAGGCGGGGGTTAACCCCCGTCAACTTGTCCGGTAAACGACGTGTTGTGTCACCGCGGCACTCCGTACCTTGAAGGTATGAGCGCAGTCAGGGATCAAGTCGCCGAGCCGATCACGGCCGAGACGGCGACGCCGTCGACCATCCGTCGCATCGGCCTCGTGCCCAGCGCGTCGATGATCGTTGGCGCGGCGATCGCCACAGTTTGGCTGTGCCTGTACATCATGATCGTGATCGTCGGGCTCTGGCTGCCGCGGGCCATCGACCCACTCCAGGCCGCAGTCAGTTTCGTCCCATCAGGGATCGGCTTCGCGCTCACCTTCCTCTTGTTCGTGTACCTGATGCGCGGCGTGGAGTGGGTCGAGCGTCGGCGTAGCGAGACCGTCTTCGGCATGGATATCCCGACGCCGCCCCGAAAGATGTCCCACTACACCGGCTTTCAACATTGGCTCCACCAGCTCGGGCTGGACATCAGCAGCGCCCGGTTCTGGAAGGGCTGCGCACACCATTTTCTTCGGATGGTCTACGACCTCGCGGCCGTCGGTCTCGCGTTCGTCTTGCTGGTGTTCGCGTTTCTGGCACCGGCCGCCGCGATCGGCGTGAACCGCAGCGACGACGCCGCCGGACTGTCATTTATTCCGCCCGCGCTGGCGTGGCCGCTGGCCGTTGTCGCGTTGGCGGCTGCCATCGCGATCGTAGTGTTCGCGCCCATTCTCGACGCCAAGATCGACCGCTGGCTGCTCTCGCCGTCGCCAATTGCGATGCTGCAATACGAGGTGAACGCGCTCGCCGACGCCAGGCTGGGGGCAGTGACATCGGCACAAACCGAGCGATACCGCATCGAACGCGACCTGCACGACAGTGTGCAGCCGCGGCTCGTGTCGCTGGCGATGACAATCGGCCTCGTTCAAACCAAGCTCGATACTGACCCGGCCACCGCCAAGGCGCTGATCGCCGAGGCCCATGAAGACGCGAAAACCGCTCTGGTGGAACTACGTAACGTCGTGCGCGGCATCGCGCCGACGATTCTCTCGGACCGGGGCCTGGACGCCGCGCTCTCATCGGTGGTCCAGCGCGCCGCCGTCCAGACAACGCTGGACGTCGACCTGCCCCGGCGCCTCCCCGCGGAGACCGAATCCGTCGCGTACTTCGTCGTCGCCGAGGCGCTCACCAACACTGCCAAGCACGCACAAGCGTCGCGTGCCGCCGTCACCGTGCGGCTCGACCGGGCCGAAAACAAACTCCACGTCTGGGTGTTCGACGACGGCCGCGGCGGCGCGCAGATTACCGACAGCGAGACCGCCACCGGCCTGCGTGGTCTGGCCGCTCGGGTGCGCGCCGCCCGGGGCACATTCACGGTTTCCAGTCCCGTCACCGGGCCCACCACTGTTACCGCGGTGCTGCCATGCGCATCGTGATCGCCGAGGACTCGGCGCTGCTGCGCGCGGGCATCGAACGCATCCTCATCGACGCTGGCCACGAGGTGGTGGCCAGCGTGGCCGATGCCTCAAACCTGCTGCGCCTGGTAAACGAGACGCATCCTGATCTTGCGATCGTCGATGTCAGGATGCCGCCAACGTTCACAGACGAGGGAATCCGTGCCGCCGCGCTGCTGCGCAGCCAGAATCCCGAGTCGCCGGTGATGGTGTTGTCGCACTACGTCGAAGAGCGCTACGCCACCGACCTGATCACCTCGGACACCCGCGGCTTCGGCTACCTGCTCAAGGACCGCGTTGCCGACGTACCGGCGTTCCTCGACGCGGTCATGGTCGTCGCTGGCGGCGGGACTCTGCTCGACCCCGAGGTTGTGTCCCAAATCCTCGCGCGGTCGCATCGCCACAGCGTGCTTGATCAGCTCACCCCCCGCGAACGCGAGGTACTGCAGCTGATGGCCGAAGGCAGGACCAACTCGGCAATCGCCGCCACCCTGCACATGTCGACCGGTTCCGCCGAGAAACACATCGCCTCCATCTTCACGAAGTTGGGGCTGGTCGCCGATGACACCGAAAACCGCCGTGTCCTTGCTGTTCTGCGCTACCTCGAGTCGTAACCGAACGGATTAGACATCATGACGACAACTGCCCCCCTCCGAGCCGCGGCTGCTGAGGGGATAAGGATGAAGACCGACCGAGAGGTGATCGAGGGCGCGCTGGCGCTCATCGAGGCCGATGGCAGGTGGACCCAGGGCACCTACTGCCGCGACGCCGAAGGCGTCGAGGTGCACCCCGTTGTCGACTCGCCGGGCGACTGGGTACGGGTGCGCACCGAGTACGTCGGCGCGGGAGGCTACCGGGTGCGCACCGAGCCCGGGGCCACCCCGTGGAGCTTCTGCCTGCAGGGGGCGCTTCGCGCGGCGGCGGACTACTGGCACGGCGGATGGCCCCACGCGGTGGATGAGCTGGTCTATCGACTTGAGTGCCTGCTGCTGCGACTGGCCAATTCTGCCGCCGCGCTTAGCTGGCCGAGCGTGCAGGCCTACAACGACGACCCTCGCACCACCAAGGCCGACGCGGTGCTGACGCTCAAGCGCGCCGCCGCCCACCTCGAAGCGGAGGAGCAGGAGCAGTCGTGAGCGGCATCGACGTCGCCCACGAGATACCGCCCTACGCTCCGGCGCCGGCTGCCTCACCGCTGGCACTTTCCAGCAGCAGCAGCCGCGCGGCACTGCGCGTCGTGCTCGTCGTCCTCGCGGCCTTGGTGACACTTGGCACGTTAAGCAGCCTCGGCGCTCTTGCGTTCGGGTCAGCAGCGTTCGGGTCGTCGATGACACCCAGGCGTTGCCGGCGAGCGTTCGATCGCTGACCATCGACATCCGTGGCGTCCCGGTGGCCGTAAGCGTGGCCACCGACCTCGGCGCCACAGAGCCCCGCGTCGACCTGCGCGCGGTCACCACTAACGACGACACGGGACTGGCGGTCGCCAACGACGTCGCCGGCAGCCGGGTCACGCTTCGCGACAGCGTGGCGGGATACATGCGGTGGGCCCACGAGGCGTAAATCAAAGTCATCCTCCCGCCCGGTGCCGCACGAGTATTGAGCATGACCGTCAACCAGCGGACCGGCTCGCTGTCCACCGACGCCAACCTCGATCAGCTGGTCGCCAATATCGACAACGGCGCCGTCACCCTCGGCGGCTCCGCCCGTAGGGTCGATGTCAGGACCCGTACCCCGATCGCCGTCACCGAATCGTTCAAAGCAGACACCGAATACGGCGGCATCTCAGTGGAGTTCCGTGTGGCGCCCCGCACTACCGAAGCGATCGCTGACGACGACGTGACTGTGGGACTGCCCGTCCGGGGTCCGTATCGAGTGCGCGCCCAATCCGAGGCGCGTCATGGCGAGACGACTGTGACCGTGCCGGAAACCAGCGACCCGAGTGCGCCTGAGGTGATGGCTCACTCGAAAGGCGCCAACGTCGCAGTCACCGAATTACGCTAAGACGCTTCAGCGAGCATTACCACCAGGCGCTAAGCCACTTCGAGCGGATCGTCGACCTCTATCCGGTTTTCCGGGTCGCCTGAGCGGCGCGCCGGTGAGCGCGGGCTGCTCGGTCTGGAAGCCGGGTCCGGGCTCGGGGGTGACGTTGCGTGCGGTGATCTTCTTGTGGCAGTGAGAGCACACCAGAACCGGGTCGGCAATGTGCCCGCATGGCTGGTGGCGCAACACGATTGGCGGACCCTTGGGCTGCGGAAGGTGTTGATCGCCCCACTGCATGAGCACCACGATCGCAGCGAACAGGTCTCGGCCGGAGGCGGTCAGCCGGTATTCGTGACGGTCGGGATCCCGCGCGTAGGGCACCTTTTCCAGCAGCCCGTTTTCGACGAGGGTGCGTAGGCGTGACGACAGCGTGGGCCGGGGAATCTGCAGGTTACGAGCCAACTGGCCAAAGCGGCGGACCCCAAAGAACGTCTCACGCAGGATCAGCAGTGTCCAACGCTCGCCGACGACCTCCAGGGCCCGGGCAACGGACTCGCCCTGGAAGCGGTGGGACAGGTCGGGGTAGTCCATGGTTCTCATAATGTACCGGTTCATAATCTGAACCGCATGCGGTAAGGTAATTGAACCACTCAGCTCGTCCGTCTGCGCAAAGTGAGGCAGTATGCAGGACACCGAAGTCGCCACCGTGCCCGTCGTGTTACGGGCCCGCGAGATCGCCCATTTAGCACGTGGCATGGCGGATCAAATCGACTCTGACCGCAGACTTCCCGCCGAACTGGTTGGCGTGCTTCGAGATTCGGGTCTGCTGCGGGCAGGGGCGCCGGTGGAGGCCGACGCTCTGGAGCTGCCTGCCGGCACGGCACTGCGCTGCGCCGAGGAGGTGGCGCGCGGCGACGCGTCGGCCGGCTGGTGCGTGTCGATCGCGATCACCAGCAGCCTGCTGGTTGCGTATCTGCCGCCGGTGAGCCGTGATGAGCTGTTTGGCGACGGACGCGGTGTGGCCGCCGGTGTGTGGGCTCCGCAGGGCAAGGCCCGGCGCGTGCCCGGCGGCGTCGTGGTGTCGGGGCGATGGGCATTCTGCAGCGGCATCACCCATGCCGACGTGCTGTTCGCCGGCTGCGTGCTCGAGGATCGCCCGGCCGTGGTCGCGTTGCCCACCGAGCAGCTACAGATCCTGGACACCTGGCACACCCTCGGCCTACGTGGCACCGGCAGTCACGACACCGTCGCCGACGAGGTTTTTGTCCCGAATGAGCGGGTGGTCTCGATATTCGACGGGCCGGTGATCGACCGGCCGCTGTACCGATTCCCGCCGTTCGGATTCTTCGCGGCGTGCATCACCGCGGCCGCGATGGGCAACGCGCGTGCGGCGATCGACAATTTCGTCGACCTCGCCGGCACCAAAAAGGGCGTCGCAGCCAGTCGCACGCTTGCCGAGCGGTCCACCATCCAAGTGGCGGTCGCCTCGGCCGAGTCGGCATTGGAAGCTGCGCGGGCGGGGTACTACCAGGCCATTGACGCGGCGTGGCAAGCAAGCCAGGACGGGCCTCCCGTTCCGTTGGAGGCGCGCACGCGATTACGGCTGGCCGCCACGCACGGGGTGCGCGTCTCGGCCGACGTGGTGCGCACGATGTATGACCTCGCCGGGGGCAGTGCCATCTACGACGGCGCACCGTTGCAACGCCGCTTTCGCGACGCCTTCACCGCCACCGCGCACTTCCAGGTGAATGAGGCATCTCGCGAGCTGCCCGGCCGCATCCTGCTCGGCCAGGCCACCGAGGCGGCAATGCTGTGAGGGCGCCGATCGAAGCGGTGCTGCCGTTCTGGCTGGACCGGCCCGACGAGGAGGCGTTGGACATCGCCACGGCCGCCGACGAAGCTGGGCTGACCGGACTGTGGATCGGCGAAATGGCGAGCTTCGACGCCTTCGCTTTAGCCACCGCGGTCGGTATGCGCGCACCGGAATTACGGCTGAACGTGGGACCGTTGCCGATCAGCGTGCGAAACCCGGCAGCGATCGGGCTGGGAGCCAGCTCGGTGGCGACCCTCACCGGCTGTCAGATCGACATCGCGCTGGGCGCCTCCAGCCCAATCATCGTGGGAGGCTGGCATGACCGCGAGTGGTCACACAATGCAGAGCGCATGCGCGAAACAATCCAATGCCTCCGGCCGATCCTGCGTGGCGAGCGCGCCGACTATGACGGGCGCTTTGTCCGCAGCCATGGATTTCGGCTGCGTCACCCGCTCCCGGACACCCGCATCGGAGTCGGCGCGTTCGGCCCGATCATGACGCGGCTGGCGGCGCGGCTCGCCGACGAGGTGGTGCTCAATCTGGCATCGCCGCAGCGGGTCGCGCAGGTGCGCCAACAGGTCGACCATCATGCCGCGGCGGCAGGTCGCACGTCGCCGCACCTGACGGTGTGGGTACCGGTCGCCGTCCGACCCGGTGCTGCCGCGCTGCGGCAGTTAGCTAATCAGCTGGCCATTTACCTTGCCCCACCCGGCTACGGCGAGATGTTCTGCGAGCTCGGGTTCGCCGAATTCGTCGAGCGGGCCCGCAGCGGCGCGCGCCGGTCGGAGTTGGCGGCGGCGATTCCCCTCGAGCTGGCCGAGCAGTTGGCCGCAGTCGGTGCTCCGGAACAGGTCAGCGCCCGGCTGCGGGCTTATCTTGAAGCCGGGGCAGACACCGTCGCGGCGATACCGGTAACTGCCGAAGACCCGGCCGGTCGGGCCGCGCTGCAGTGCGCCGCGCAAAGTTGTCGAGTCACCTCACCGGATCGGGAGACCGCCTCGTGAACGCTGTGAACACCCAATGCCGGCTGGCCGCGCGTCCAGTGGAGTTGCCGAAGGCCACGGACTGGACGATCGTTGAGGAGCCCAAACCCGTTGCGGCGGAGGGTGAATTCGTCGTCGAGGTCGACTATCTATCGATCGACCCGGCGATGCGCACCTGGATGAATGCCGGCCGCTCGTATGTGCCGCCGGTGGAGATCGGCGAGGTGATGCGGGCGCTCGGCGTCGGGCACGTCGTTGAATCACGCCATCCCGGATTCGCGGTAGGGGACGAGGTGTCCGGGATATTCGGCGTCCAGCGCTTTGCACTGTCCAACGGCGCCGACGTGAACAAAATCGACACCACCTTGGCACCGGCCACAGTGCATCTGGGGGTTCTCGGCATCAGCGGTCTGACCGCCTATTTCGGATTGCTCGACGTCGGAAGGCCCGAGGCGGGCCAAACCGTGCTGGTGTCCGGCGCGGCCGGTTCAGTGGGCAGCATTGTGGGACAGATCGCGCGGATCAAGGGTTGCCGAGCCGTCGGTATCGCCGGCGGCGAGCAAAAGTGTCGCTGGCTCGTCGACGACGTCGGTTTCGACGCCGCAATCGACTACAAGAGCGCCGACCTGCGGGCGGAGCTGAAAACCCACGCACCCGACCGCGTCGATGTCTTCTTCGACAATGTCGGCGGTGCAACGCTGGAAGCCGCCCTGAACCGGCTCGCCGGCGGCGCTCGTATCGTGCTCTGCGGTGCGGTGTCGCAGTACAACGACACTCCGCGGGGACCGTCCAACTACATGCAGTTGCTGGTCGCGCGCGCATCCATGACCGGCTTTGTCATCTTCGACTACGCCAATCGCTACCCGGACGGCGTCGCGCAGCTGGCGAAGTGGCTCAACACCGGCGAACTGCGATCACATGAGCAGATCGAGCACGGTGACGTCGGTGACTTCCCTGGGACGCTGCTGCGGCTGTTCCGCGGAGAAAACACCGGCAAGCTGATCCTCGCTTTGGACAAGTGATGGCACATCCCGCCGGGAACGGCGGAATAGCCTCGCCGACTCCACGCGTTGAGCCGCGTATGAAAGCTTTCACCGAGACCGAGCGTCAAGAGTTCCTCGCCGCCAAGCATGTCGCCGTGTTGTCGGTGGCTGCAGCTGACGGCCGTCCGCCGGCCAGTGTCCCGATGTGGTATGACTACACGCCTGGCGGGGACATCCTGATCAACACCGGCGCGTCGGCGCGCAAGTCCAAGCTCATCGAGCAGGCGGGCGCGGTGACGCTGGTCGTCCAGCACGAGGAGCCGCCGTACCAATATGTGGTCGTGGAGGGCACCGTCGTCGACACCACGCCCACACCGGTGGAGGTGCGAGAAGCGATCGCTATCCGTTACCTCGGCGAGGAAGGCGGACGCGCGTTCGTCCGCAGCATGGAGGGTCAGAACACTGTGCTGTTCACCGTCCGCCCCGACCGCTGGCTCACCGCCGATTTTTCAGATGAGCTCTAAGTTCCGCATTTGAGTCGCCGCCCTAACCGAGCCGGGTCCCGCATTTCCAACGGCACGGCTGTCGTCCTGTCGCGACCGTTAACGACTTGACTTGCCATAGGATATCCATCTCCGACTCTGGGCCGTTAAGTTCGAAAACGCTTAGGAAGCAACTCAAATGGACCTTGACCGCCTCACTCATCCGTTGCGACTAGCCAGGGCTCCCACCAGCCGGGCTCCGGCAAAGGGTGTGCCATGAACGCGATTTCATACATCAACGGCGATGAGCAGATCACCGACTTTCCAGCGACGTCAGCCCGCCCGCTGGCCTCGTTCGTTCAGTTGTGCAATGACTTACTGGCCGGGCCGGACGGTTACTTGTCACCCGAGAACAGCCTTGTGGTACTCGACCTCGGTTGGCTGACGGTAGGAACCGCCGATGTCGCCGATGACGTCATGCACATCTGGGTAACCAAGCTGCTGATCAGCCCACCGTGGGGCGTCGTTAGATACACCGACGGCGCGGCGGCCGAAGCGATCACCGCGATCGCCGAGCTACATCGCAGACTTGCCCCTGGGGACACGCCGCCGATCGCCGACTGGGACAGTGCCGCCCGCGCTGCCCGCGCCGTCAGTGAGACGTCACACGGCGCCGAACTGTATGCCATCCGGGCCGCATACCAATCGAGCGCACTTGTTGAGACGGACGATTGGGACACCTTGGATGCGGTAACGGGCAACGCCCTACGCGCACACAGACTGGCAAACGGGGAAGCCGGAGCAGCCCGCATCCTGGAAGTCACGCGCAACGCTGTCCGCTCGTGGCGGCGTCTTGGCGGGTTAAGCGTGGTGAGCAACAGCCCAATACCGGTCGCCGGTGTCCGGCGACGCAAAGTGGTAGCGGCGTAACCAGCGGACAGCCGGAATCACTTCTACCGGAATCTATCTCGTCGCAGCCGCACCATTCAGTTCCTCCCCACGATCGGCGCGCGCTGACCGCCAAGTCCGACAGGACGACGTGACGTGAAAACTATTCCCGAATCAGCGCTTGATAGGTGGGATAGTCTGTGTAGCCCCGCGCGCCGGGCGTGTAGTGCGAAGCGCGATCGGATTGTTCGATTGGCGCGAGGGCGGCGAAGCGCATCGGCAGATCGGGGTTGGCGATGAACGGTTCGCCGAACGCGACCAGGTCGGCCGACCCCTCTGTGATGAGCTGATTGGCCCGTTCGCGGGTCATGCCGACGTTGGCGATGAGCGTGCCGCGGTATCGGGGACGGAAGTGGGCGAACATCCCGTCACCCTGCAATGAGGCCAACGGACCGCCGCCGAGGTCGGCCATCGCGCCCATCAGCAGCCAGTGCGCAAGCGCGTAGGTGTTCAGGCGTTCGGCGACATATTCACTCGTCGCCAATGTGTCTGCGGTGGAACGGAATGAACCTCGCTCGCCCCAGGCCGGGCCCGCCTTGACGCCGACGCGGCCGATGCCAATACGCTCGGCAACGGCGTCAAGGATGTCGAAGAGAATCCGCGCCCGGTTTTCGATGGAGCCGCCGTACTCGTCGTCGCGCAGGTTGGTGGCTGGGTTGAGGAACTGGCTGATCAGGTAGTTGAACCCGGCTTGCAGCTGAACGCCGTCGAATCCGGCCCGCACTGCGTTGTCGGCTGCACCGGCGAAATCGCCTATGGTCGCCCGGATGTCGGCTTTGGACATGGCTCGCGGCACGACGGTCGGCTTGTTGCCGGCGGCCGTGGGCGAATGCAATTGCGGGTTGACCGGCGACGGCGCCAATGGCTTTGCGCCGCCTAGCAGTTCGGGGTGCGACAGTGCGCCGGTGTGCCAGAGTTGGGCGAAGATCACACCCCCCGCACGATGGACGGCGTCGGTGACCTCGGCCCACCCGCGCACCTGCGTGTCGGTGAACAGCCCCGGCACGTCATGCCATCCGATGGCTTGCCAACTGATCCAGGTGCCTTCGGTGATGATCAGACCTGCCGATGCGCGCTGGGAATAATAATCAACGTGTAGTTGGGTCGGCGCCAGATCAGGATCGGTTGCGCGCGAGCGAGTTAACGGCGCCATCACGATCCGGTTGGCCAGTTCCAGCTGACCCATCCGGTAGGGCTGCAGCAGCGGCTGCGTCGCGCTCATGACAAACGTCAACACCACACGATCTGGATTTGATTCCCGACGCAGACAGCCCGCAGTCGGCGGCCCGAAGTTCAGCAGGTTGGGCGCTTGAGGCTATGATGCGCACGTGCCGATCAGTGGCGTTCCGGCTGCGTGCCTTTCACTGTTAGTCGTGGTGACACCGTGGCGGATCAACTAGCCGTCACGCCGGCGCCGGGCAAACCCGCACTCCTGTTGGGCGCCTTCGACGTGACCAGCTTGGGTTATGTCGCTGAGGAATTCTTCGTGTCCGGAACAGCGTCGTCCTTCAGCTCGGCCGCCGAACTCGGCCCCGACGGCCGATGGAGCGTGACACCCGCAGGCTCGGCTGATTTCACCACCCGGGTGGTGGTGCTGACGCCGGCGGATCGGGCGCAGTTCAACGGGACGGTACTCGTTGAGTGGCTGAATGTGAGCGGCGGCATCGACGCTCCGGCAGTGTGGATGATGGCGCACCGCGAAATGGTTCGCGCCGGCTACGCCTACGTCGCGGTGTCGGCCCAACGGGTCGGCGTCGAGGGCGGCATGAACTTGATGGGCGTGGACATGTCGCTGAAAAGCCAGGATCCGAAACGGTATGCGGCCCTGCGGCATCCCGGCGATGCGTTCAGCTACGACATCTTCACCCAGGCCGGTCGAATCATCAGGGATGGGCAGCGCAATGGCGTTCTGCGCGAGCTACCGGCCGAACACGTCGTTGCTCTGGGTGAGTCGCAATCAGCGCTGTTCCTGACGACATACATCAACGCCATCGACCCGCTCGCCCAGGTCTACGACGGCTTCTTGGTGCATTCACGATTCGGCCCCGCCGCGCCACTGGACGGCGGCTCGATTTTCGACGTGCTGGACAGCAGCGCATCCCAGGCGGTGAAATTTCGTCCAGACCTGCGTGTCCCGCTCGTCACCATCATCACCGAGACAGATCTTTTCGGCGGTCCGCGACGGGGCTACTACAGCGCGAGGCAGCCTGATAGCCAACAACTTCGGGTTTGGGAGATCGCCGGCACCGCTCATGCCGACAACTACACGATCCTCGTGGCACCGATCGACACCGGCTCTGCGGCGCTGACCGATATCGTCGCGGCCTACGCGCCGACCAACATGTTGATGGGTCAGCAACTGGATCACTTCATCAACTTCGCACCGCAGCACCACTACGTTCTGCAGGCGGCGCTATCGCAGCTCTGCCAGTGGGTGCGCACCGGCCAGCCGGCGACCAGTGCCGCACCGATCGAACTCAGCGATGCCGAGCCACCCCAGCCCATTGTCGATGCGAACGGGCTCGCACGGGGCGGCGTCCGGACACCGTGGGTTGACGTGCCGATTGCCCGGACTTCCGGTGTCGGCACCGAGGAGAGCACGATGTCGTCGATTTTTGGCTCGGGCGAACCATTCGACGACGCCGCCGTGCGCCGGCTCTACCCCGGCGGGGTTGCGGGCTATCTGGAACGCTTCACAGCGACGCTGGACTCGTCGATCCAGTCAGGGTTCATCTTGGCCGCCGATCGCGAGGAAATTCTCCAGCTCGCCGCCGCGACCTTTCCCGACGTCAACGGTTGACCCACGGTCAGACGCGGCGAATCACAACGGCGCGGCCTCAAGGGTCAAGCTGAACAAGAAATAGGCCATGCAGAACAAAAAGTTCAGCGTGACTAGAACCAGGCCCACAAAGATGAGCGTCCGCGCGCCGCGGCGTTTCAGGCGCTTGAACTTCGCGGCGAACTGCTCCCGCTTCAACCGGGTCGCGATGAAGGCGAAGTTGACGTCCGCCACCTCGCCAGCGGTGACGGGCGCACCCGCCAGCATCTGCCGGAGCCGCTCGGGCGAGGTATTGACGCCGACCCGCGCGAAGCGCCGACTCAGTCGTCGCGCCTGCCTGCGACGAAGGATCTGATTGTGCACCTGCAACCGATGCGATAGCTGCCCACGTTCGTTCCCCCAGGGGTTCGACGGGGTCATCACACGCCGGATTGTACTTCGCTCGTGCCTAATATCCGACGGTTCCGGCTCATTGCCTCCGACAGAAATCTCGAACCGCGCGGGACAGCAGCCGGCGCCCAACCGTCCCTGACATCAGGTCACTGGCGCCCAGAGGTCCACGGGGACGACGTCCTGTGCGCGTCCGTCGAGCCCGAGTAGCCGTCCCCATGACTTGACGGAGCGCAGCACCACGCGGCTGTCGAGCACTGCAACGCCCGGGTGTTCGGCCGACAATTGATGAACCACCGGGTCGAGGTCGGATACGTTATGCAGCTGCATCGTGACGAAGATGTCGGCCGCTCCGCCGCCGGTGACCGCGACGCAGAACCGGGTCTCCGGATATCGGACCAGTGTCCGCCCCACTGCGGCCACCGCTGACCCGGTCACACTGAGCTTGAGCGCGACCGCAGTTGGCCAGCCCGCTTGTACCCGTGCGAAATCCGTTCGGAATACCAGCATTCCGGCCTTGGTCAACAAGCTCATGCGGCGGCGCACGGTCGGTTCCGGCCGCCCGGCCGCCGCGGCCAAATCACGGAGACTGAGCCGGCCGTCGCGTTGCAGCACCAAGAACAGCTCGCGATCGAACGCGTCGAAGTCATGCGGCGGATTGGTCTTGGCAGGTTCGGGTGTTACCGCCCGAACCTGATCCGGACTCAAACCGCCCAGCCGCCAGCGCGTCCCGCTGAACAACTGGGTGAGGAGCGCCGATTGAACCCGGTTCAGGCCGGAGACTGCCGGCAGTGTGTCGACGAGCAACTCGGCCAGCAGCGGTTGATCGGCGGCAACCACCAAGGCGTAGATGTTGTCTCTACCCGTCGTGATGTTGACGCTGAACACCTGTGGTATCGCGGCGAACTCGTTAGCCACGGTCGACGCGGCACCGGGTTGGCACTCGGCTTCGAACAGCGCAGCCTTGATCGGCAGCTGGGGGCCGGGCGCAGAGGACACCCATGCCCGGCCGGTGGAGACCAGCCGACGCCACCGCCGCGCCGCGGTGACCGGCGAAACATCCAGGACCGCGCCTAGTTCTTCGAAGCTGGCCAGCGGATTGAGGTGCAGCGCATCGAGCAACGCGACATCCAGCTCGTCTACCCCATCGCCCACACGACAATTGTCGCTCGATCTCAGGTGTTCTAACGGCTGATGCTGGACCATTCGGGCCGGCTGGACCCACGAGGGACCAGGATCGGATCGGGCCAGCCGGGTGGCGTGTGGCTGAAGCTCACCGGTGGGGCGAGCATGTGGACCCGCCCCATCGGGGTGTCGGCGTCGTATGCGGCGGGGACGCCGATGCTGTGCTCGTCGTCGCAACCGGCGTCGCCGGGGTCGACCAATCCCAGGGTTTGGTACCACATGGCATTGCGGGTGAGGTTGACGGTGACGTGCCAGCTGCCGCCTTCGGTCTGTTGTTTGATCAGGCCGGCGGCCGCGCCCAGCGCGCCCATGTAGCCGGTGACGAAGTCGTTGATCAGCCCGGTGGGCGGCAGCTGGGGATGATCGGGGCCGCCTTCGATCATCATCAATCCGGAGGCCGCCGACCCGTTCATGTCGAAGCCGCCGCGGTCGGCCCATGGTCCGGCCGACCCGTAGGCCGTGAGCGAGACGTGCACCAGCCCGGGATGGGTCTGCGCAAGCTCGTGGGGATCGATCCCGAGCTTCTCTAGTTTGAGGCCGCGGTGGTTGTTGACCACGACGTGGGCGTCGCCGAGCAGCCGGTCGACGTCGACCTTTCCGCTGTCTTTGGTCAAATCCAGCCAGGCACTGCGGGATCCGATGTTGGCTTCGAAGTAGACCCAGTCGTGCTCGAAATCATTCGGGCGGGTCGCACCCAGCACGTCGGCGCCCTGCTCGGCCAGCACGCGTCCCACCGTGGGCCCGGCGATGGCATGGGTGAACGACAACACCCGTACCCCACCAAACGGCCGGTCGGACGGACCCAGCTCGCGCGGCGGTGCGTCACCGATGCGGGTCAAGCCGATGACGGGCTGGCTGGCCAGCAATGCGCCGTGCGGATGGGCCAGCCACTCCTCGGGGCTTCGGGCCACACACGCCGGCAGGCCGGCCGCATTGGCGGCCTCCTCCAGTTCGAAGGCGTCCCAATTGCTGAACACCTCAGCGACTTTGGTGAAGTCAGGTGGCACGTTGAGGAAGCGGCACCAGTTGGCTGACTGATGCGGATACACCGCCGAGGCCATCACCGTGCGTTCGTCGCGGGTGCGGTAGGGAATCAGCGCAAACGGGTTATCCAACACCAGCGCGATCGAGGGGAACTCCCCGGCCAGTGTTGGTTTCCAGGCAAAGCTGGGATTGAGGTGGTGTACCGCCTGGCGTAGGTCTAGGTGCAGATCCTGACCCGGACCGCCGCGATGGCGGTGCATCGCTGCCGCGGCGATCGCGTTGCCCATCATCGGGATACCGATCGCGGCGGCGAGCCGGTGGCGAGCCGCAATGATCGGATCCTGGCCGGCAAATGTCACCTGGCCACCGGCATCAGCGACCGACAAACCAACATCGGCGAGTAGTGCATTAAGAGCGACGCTCGGATCGAATGCCGTGTCACTCGTCGACGCCGCTGGGGCGGTATCAGTCATGGTCGGATTTCCTCTCCACGGGCTCTGTCGCAGTCAGCATGAAGCCGGCGGCCGACGGACCGTGAAAATGAAGGAAACTCATCAGAATCTGCATCGCAATGATAGAAAGCGTCAAGCCAATGCCAGATCAGTACATAGTTAGAACGTGTTACAGTTTGCCGGCATGAGCCGCAAACGCGTCATCGTCGCGGGGCTGGGAGACGTCGGTGTCCTCACCGCGATTCGGCTCTCTCGTCACGCCGACGTCGTGGGCGTCTCGGTCAAACCGGCACTGGTCAGCGGCCAGGAACTCGGCGTCCGGTTGTCCCGCCCCGACGACTGGGCCCGCGACTACTGGATCCCGTTCGACAGATTCCGCCGGCTGGATCGGGTGCGGATCATTCAGGGCACACTGACCGGACTCGACCTGGCCATCCGAACCGTCTGTGGTCGGCGTGACGACGGTGGGACATTCGCCGAGGGGTATGACGCGCTGGTCATCGCCACTGGAGTCAGCAACGGCTTCTGGCGCCGCGCGACCATGCAGTCGGCTGCAGAGATCGGCGCCGATCTGCACGCCGCGCACGAACGCGTGGCTGCCGCCACATCGGTGATCGTCGTGGGTGGCGGCGCAGCAGCGGTCAGCAGCGCCGCAAATATGGCAACCACCTGGCCGGACAAACAGATCGACCTGTACTTTCCGGGCGAGCGGGCGTTGGGCGCCTATCACCCGCGGATTTGGAAGCGCATTCACACTCGGCTGACCGACCTCGGCGTTGGCCTTCACCCAGGGCACCGCGCCGCGCTCGCCAACGGCTTCGCCGGCGACGAGATCACCAGCGCGCCGGTGCACTGGAGCACGGGACAACCCGCGGCCACGGCCGACGCCGTGCTGTGGGCGATAGGGCGGGTGCAACCCAACACCGATTGGCTGCCACCGGAGCTGCTCGACGAGCACGGCTTCGTTCGCGTGACGCCCGAACTGCGGGTGCCCGGCCATCCTGGTGTGTTCGCGATCGGAGATGTCGCGGCAACCGACCCGCTGCGCAGCTCCGCCCGCAACCGCGGAGATGCACTGGTGGCCCGTAACATTCGCGCCGAGCTCGCAGGTCGACGGCTGCGCACATTTCGAGCGCCGGGGCGAAGGTGGGGCTCGTTATTGGGTATTCAGCCCAACGGGCTGCAGGTCTTCTTCCCCACCGGTCATGCCTTGCGCTTCCCGTCGTGGTCGGTCGAACGCGTGGTGATGCCGTTGATCGTCCGATGGGGCATGTACGGGGGAGTGCGAGAAAACCACCCGCTGGTATGACAAGCCGTGCCGATCCGCGGTGTCACCCGCGTTTGGCGCGCACCCACTGGACGGTGCCGACGTTCTTGGTCCGCACGCTCGCAAAGCCGCGGTCTTCCAGGATGTCGCCGATTTCGTCTTCGCCGAACGGATAGGCCCCGACATTGGGCAGCTTGTTCCACAGCTGGGCGGCGCGCCCGACGGTCGGGACCATCACTGCCAGTCGCCCGCCCGGTCGCAGTACCCGGGCGATCTCGGACAGCGTTGCCACCGGGTCAGGTATGAGCTGAAGAACGGCGATCGAGACCGCTGCATCGACGGTCTGGTCGCGCAGCGGCAGCCGCTGTGCATCAGCCCGCAGAAAGCCGACCTGTGGTCCGGCTTCAGCGCGCACCGCCCGCGCCAGCATTGGCACGGAGATGTCCACGCCCAACGCGAGCCCGTCGGGTCCTGCGGCGCGAGCCAGCGCGGCAGTTATGGAGCCGGGGCCGGAACCGACGTCCAACGCGATCCCGCCTTGCGGGATGTTCAACCACTCGATCGGGAACTGCCACACCGCCATAAACCTGCGGGTGATCGCCTGTGCATTGTCGTAAAGCATCGACCCGAGCGGCGATGCCCATGCCGCCTGAATGGGACCAGTGTTCTTGGCCGGGCCGGCATCCTCGGCTGAGCCATTCAGTAGGTCGAGATAACCCTTGCTGACATCCGGTTCAGTCGGCGGATCGATGAGCAGGCCCAGCGCCCGTTCCAGGGCAGGAGACAACGTCGTGTTCACATCGGTCATTCGCGCCACTCCTCCTCATCGCTTCGTCCCCCTCGCCGCTGCGCGGCTGGGGGTGCCCCCACTGCATCGTCGCAGGCGCGGGTCATTCGCGCCACTCCTCCTCATCGCTTCGTCCCCCTCGCCGCTGCGCGGCTGGGGGTGCCCCCACTGCATCGTCGCAGGCGCGGGTCATGCGTGTTCCTTCGATGAAATGTCAAGTTCTACAGGCGTTTACGAAGCCGAAGCCGCAATTCTTTATATAGCTCGCTTCTGTTCGCAGCCTACGCCGAGCCTCCAGACGGTTCCACCCGCACGCGGTAACCGGCCCGGCGGCGCCAGACAACGCTAGTCTCGGCTTGACGAAGGAGAAACACAGTGACGACAGCGTGGTCGCCGAGCCGACTCGGCAACCTGACCGGCAAGCGCATCGTCGTGACCGGAGCGACCAATGGGGTTGGCCTGGGAACCGCGCGTCTGCTCGCTCGCGCGGGCGCACACGTGATCATGGCCGTCCGCAACACCGAGCTGGGCGCGCAGCGCGCCGCCGAGATCGGCGGCTCTACGTCGATCGCCAAACTCGATCTCGCGGACCTGTCGTCGGTGCGCGCATTCCCCGACCAACTCGATGGCGACGTCGACATTTTGATCAACAACGCCGGGGCAGTCGTCCAGTACCGCACCGACACGGTGGACGGCTTCGAGATGACAATGGGCACAAACTTTTTGGGACCGTTCGCGTTGACGAACCTGCTGTTGGGGCGGGTGCGCTCGCAGATCATAAACGTCGGGTCCGAGGCCCATAAATCGGCCAAGCTGCGCCTTGACGACATGCACCTGCGCTCGCACCGCTGGGCGGCATATCCGGCATACGCGCGTTCGAAACTTGCGGTGATGCTCTGGGGCCTCGAACTCGACCGCCGGTTGCGGGCGGCGCAGTCGCGGGTCACAACCCAGCTCGCGCACCCAGGTTGGGTGTCGTCCAATCTCTCCCACGTATCCGACAGGCCAGTGATGGCGGGTTTTCATCGCGTGGTCGGGGTGTTGGCAAACAGGTTCGGCAACGACATCGAAGAAGGCGCCGCGCCGACGCTGTACTGCATCAGCGAACCGATTCCGCCCGGCAGTTATGTCGGCGTCGACGGCCGGCTCGGTCTACAGGGCGGCCCGGTTCTGATCGGCCGGTCCACTGTCGCATGCGACTACGAAGCAGCGGCGAAGGTGTTCGAGTTCGGCGAAAAAGAAACCGGGACCGTACTTTCCGTATAGCCGACGGTGTGGCCGCAGCGGTTATGCCGGCGTGGCGAGGATCGCCACTGCATCGCCGCCGACCGCCACGCCCATGGACCCGATTCGTTCGATCAGCCGTGCCCGAAGCTCGGACGCCTTGTCGGCGGGAAGTATCAGCTGATGGGAAAAGGTGAACGCGATATCGACCCACTGTTGCGCGGAGTAGTGCAGGTCATGCGGATAGCGTCGCTGGGTGACGGTGAAACCCGCGGCGGTGAGCAGGTCGACGATTTCGTCGGGATTGCCGTCGGTGCTGCGCCGTTCGACGTTCATGTAGTCCCGGTAGATCGATTCGAACTCCGCACGGGTAGGTCTGGTGGGTCTCAACCGGTTCCATATCAGCGCCAGCTGCCCGCCGTCGTCGAGGATGCCGCGTACCTTGGGCAGCGCCACCGCGGGATCGACCCAATGAAACGATGCCGCGAACACCACACGGTCGAATCGACGTCCAGCGGGCTCCCATTGCTCGAATGTCGCGATCTCAACCGGAATGCCCTTTGCTTGGGCGACCGCGGCCATCCGGGTATCGGGCTCAACCGCAAGAAGCTCGGCGCCTCGTTCGATGAACTGCATTGACGCGATTCCGGTGCCGGCGCCCGCCTCGAGCACCCGGCGAACACCGGGCGCCAGCACGTCGTCGATCAGTTCATCGGGGTAGCGCGGGCGATGAGTGTCGTAGTTGTGTGCCGCGCCACCAAATGAGTTGGCGCGCTCGCGATTAGTGAAAAGGTTCAGTCGCGGTGGCATACCGCCGAGCGTATCGGGGCAACATGTGTCCCCGCTGTGAAGGCATGGTGGCGCTGCTTATTGGCGCCGCTCCTCCTCATCGCTTGCGCTCTGCATCGTCGCGGCGCGGCTCACTACTGCTTGACCGTCGCGAGGGTCCGCTCGAGAGCGCACAGACACCATTGGCCCGGCACGCCCTTCAGGTCGTGCTCGCCGCGGTCGGCGAACCGGTGCCGCGAGCCGGTGACGATGTCGCGCACCGTCGATGACACCAGCACCTCGCTGGGCCTGGCCAGCGCCGCGACGCGCGCGCCGATGTGAACAGCCATACCGGCGACATCGTCACCGCGCACTTCGACCTCGCCGGCGTGAATACCCACCCGAATCTCGATGCCCAGCACCCGGATCGCGTCGACAAGGGAATCGGCGCACGCGATCGCGGCGCTCGGGCTGGGGAAGGACGCGACGAATCCGTCACCGGCGGTGTTCACTTCGAAACCGCCGAACCGTTCGAGTTCGTGACGCACGATGGTGTCGTGGTTGTCCAGCAGGTCTCGCCACCGGCCGTCGCCGAGCAAGGCGGCGCGCTCGGTCGAGCCGACGATGTCGGTGAACATGATGGTGGTGAGCACCCGCTCGGCGCCAAATCCGCCCCGCACGCCGGTGACGAACTCCTCGATCTCGTCGAGCATCGGGGCGGTGTCGCCAACCCAGTACAAGGCGTCTGCTCCCGGCAGCTCGATGAGGTGTGCTCCAGTGATGTGCTCGGCGATGTACCGGCCGTTGTCGATTGGGCAGAACTCCGAATCCTTGCGGTGCAAGACCAGCGTCGGCGCGGTGATCCGCGCCAGCGTGTCACGGACATCGCAATGCCGGACGGTCAGGATGATGGCGCGGGCCATGCTGGGTGAGGCGGCCCGGTTTCCGGCCATGTCCCACCACGAGCGGAATGCGTTGTCGTCGACCATGCTGGGCGCGATGAAACCGAGCATGTCGAAGCCCTGGTCGACGGCATCCGGCTCCATCGCCACCGTCGTGTAAGGGTCTTCCTCGACGATCTCGAACCCCATCGGATAGTCGGGAGCGCGAAGCGTCCGAGCCGCGCCGTTGACGATCACCAGGTTGCTCACCCGTTCGGGATAGTCGGCCGCCAGGATCAGTCCGGTCATCGAGGCGAACCCGGGGGCGAAAATCGTCGCCCGCTCGCATCCGATCGCATCCAGCACCGCGATCGCATCTTTTGCCCAGAACTTCGGCCCGATCACGTCCAGCGAAACGCGCGACGACATGCCGACCCCGCGCTGGTCGAGCCGAATCACCCGGCTGAAGGATGCCAGCCGCCGGTGAAAGCGGTACATCGACGGCTCGGCGTCAATGGTGTCGATCGGGATAGACGGGCCCGGCAGCACCAGCACGTCGTTCGGTCCATCGCCAAACACCTGGTAGGCGATGTCGACCTCGCCGCAACTGGCGTAGCGAGTCCGCGGAAACTGCGCCACAGCTACAGGCTAGTTCAGCGCACCGACATGATTGTCAGCCCGTCATGCTGCGGGTCCGCGGCGACAGGGTATGCAGGTAGCAGGAAGGCGACGCGAAGAGCAGGAGGAGAAAGCCATGCAGATGACGGGCAACACCATCCTGGTGACCGGCGGGGGCACCGGGATCGGCCGCGGCTTGGCCGAGTCATTTCACCGGTTGGGCAACCAGGTCGTCATCGCCGGCCGACGTCAAGAACCGCTTCAGGCGGTCGCCGAGGCCAACCCGGGCATCCAGTACCTGTCGCTGGATCAAGGCGACCCCGCCGATATCCGGCGATTCGCCATCGAGCTCAACGACAGCTATCCGGACCTCAACGTCATCGTCAACAATGCCGGCATCCAGCGCGTCGAGGACCTCGCCGGCGGTGGCCCCGGGACGGCGGAACAGACCGTCGCGATCAACCTGTTGGGCCCCATCCGGCTCACCGCGGCGTTGCTGCAGCGGCTGCTGGGCAAGCCACACGCGGCAATCCTCAACGTCACGTCCGGGTTGGCGTTCATGCCGAGCGCGCTCACACCGACGTATTGCGCCACCAAGGCAGCGCTGCACTCCTACACCCAGTCGCTGCGTTTTCAGCTGCGCGAGACCTCTGTCCAGGTGATCGAAATCATTCCGCCGCAGGTGCAGACCGCCTTGCAGGGGGATCGTGGATTCGACCCGAGGGGAATGCCGTTGGATGAGTACATCACCGAGACGATGACGCTCTTGCAGACACACCCGCAGGCCGACGAGATCGTCGTGGAGCGGGTGAAGGGGTTCCGGTTCGCCGAGCGGGACGGGGCCTACGACGACATGTACCCCGCCTTCAACCGGTCGATGGCAGCGGCGCTGGAGCAGTAGTACAAACTCCGCGTTAGACGGGAGAACAGCGATGCGGGTCTTGATGGTGGGAGCGACCGGACGTCACGCTCACTGGGTATTGCGTGAGCTAACCCAGCGTGGCGTTTCGGTGCGCGCTTTGGTCCGTACTGGACAGCGAGCAGATGTTGCCCGCCAAAACGGCGCCGCGGAGGTGGCCTTCGGGGACCTCACCGAACCGGCCAGCCTTCGTGACGCGCTCGCAGGGGTGGACGGTGTCTTCCACATCGGCCCGGCGCATACGGCCAACGAGGCGGAGATGGGTGTGGCCATGGTCGACGCCGCGCGGTCCGCCGGAGTACGAAAGTTCGTATTCTCCGGTGTCATTCACCCGTCGATCTCGGCGATGACGAATCACGCCGCCGCGAAACCGCCCGTGGAAGAGGCGCTCTACAGCTCGGAGCTGGATTTCACGGTGCTGCAGCCGGCGCGGTTCATGCAGAATTTCGAGCGGTCGTGGAACGACATCGTCGAACATGACCGGTTGGCCCAGCCTTACTCGCTGTCGGCGAAGATATGCTCTGTGGACTACCGCGACGTCGCCGAGGTTGCCGCGCTGGCGCTAACCGGCAGCAAACTCAGTTACGGCACGTTCGAATTGAGCGCGCCTGGGATGCAGAACGGCTACCAGGCGGCCGAGATCCTCAGCGAGGTTCTTGGACGGCCGATCGCCCCGGTGCAGATCCCGTTGGACCAGTTCGCCGCACACCTGCCCGAAGGGCCGTTCCGCGACGGCATGACCCGCATGATGGCTCACTACGACAGGCATGGTTTGCCCGGCGGCAATCCCTTGGTATTGCAGTCGATCCTTGGCCGGGAACCCCGGTCACTGAAGGACTACTTCCGTGAACTAGCTTCCCGCTGACCGTCAGTTCTGCTCGTTCTTCCATGGCCAGTCGTTGGCGTCCCACCGTTTCTGGATGTCGGGGTAGAGCAACGTCTGGTCGTTGGGTAGCGATGCCTTGACCTGTCGGGTCGACTCGTCGGTGACCACCTCCTCGTCACCGCGCTCGACGCCATCGAGTGTCTGGGCCGCGACGTCGCCGGTCGAAATCTTGCTCTCCGGCACATCGGCCGCCATGTCGGTGTCAATCCAACCCGCGTGCACGCCGACGACGAGGGTTCCGGCTGCCCGCAGTTCGACGCGAATTGCGTTCGTCAGCGCCCACTCGGCGGATTTCGATGCGGCGTAGGAGCCGTTGAATGGCGATCCCAGCCAGCTGGCGACCGACAGCACGTTGACCAACGCTCCACCGCCATTACCGGCGAGCACGGGAGCGAATGCGCGGCACATCGCCAGCGTCCCAAAGTAATTGGTCTCCATTTCACTGCGCGCCGCGCTTAGGTCAGGCGCCGCCAACAACGGTGCCCGGAGCATCGCGCCAGCATTATTGACCAAAACCGTGACGTCGGAACAGCGGGACGCCGCGGCGCGGACGTCGTCCGACTTGGTGACGTCCAATCGAATGGGGACGACCCGATCGTCGTTGATGTCGACGGTGTCCGGGTTACGTGCTGCGGCGTAGACCCGCGCGACGCCGCTACTGAGCAGTTCTTCCACAAATGCTTTCCCCAGCCCGCGGTTGGCGCCGGTCACCAATACACGTGCGCCCGCGAGTGTTACGCCGCCCGGTTCCTTCATTGCAGCGGTCATGGCTGATGGTCCCCTTTCGGAAGTGCGGCGGCTCGCGCCGCCACCTCGTACAACGTGGCGAAGTCGGACTTGCCGTAGCCGTGTCCGATCGCGGTCTGGATGGCTTGGTAGGTGGTGGCCGCCACGGGCATCGGCACCTCTAACGAGCGCGCGGCGCCGAGCCCCAGATCGAAGTCCTTGCGCAGGAGTTCGGTGGTGAAGGTGGGCTCGTAGTCGTGGTTGCGGATCGCTTGGCCCTTGTACCCGATGAACACCGAACCCAGCACCGAGCCGTCGATGAAATCGAGGAAAGCCGATGGGGCCACGCCGCCCTTCTCGGCCAGTACCGTCGCTTCGGCCAACGACTCGGTGATGATGCCCACCAATAGGTTGTGGGCCAATTTGACCAGCCGCGCCTCTTCGTGCGCACCGGCATAGGTCACGCTGGGCGCAATCGCGCGCAGATACGGCAGTACGGTGTCGAAGACCGACTTGGGGCCCGAGGCGATAATCGACGCCTGTGTGTCGGCGACGACGTTGGCGTTGCCGCTGATTGGTGCCGATAGGAACCCGATGCCGCGGCTGGCTGCCTCGGCCCGAACTTCGGCGGCGGCCTCAGCGGAAACGGTTGAGGTGTCCACCACGATGCTCGGCGCGGGCTGCGCGTCGAATAGCCCGTCGGGGCCCAGCGTCACCGCGAGCAGGTCGGGCGAGGAGCTGACCGAGGTGAACACGATGTCGCACTGCCCAAGGTCGCTGATCTTCTCGGCGTGGGTGGCGCCCAGTTCGACCAATGGCTGGGCTTTGGAGGCCGTACGGTTCCAGACCGTCACCGCGGCGCCGTCGGAGATCAGGCGTGCGGCCATGGCAGCACCCATCCGACCCGTGCCGAGCCAGCCGATGCGATGATCCGCTTGCATGATTATCTCCTTTCCTTACAACGAATTTCAGATGTCAGGCCGTGATCGAAAACTGGTTCGGGTGGGGCTCATAGCCGACGTCCTCTACCGCGCCCACACCGCTGAAGATGTGGAGCACGGTGCTGGGCGCATCGCTGACATTTCGAAACTCGTGCCAGTTGTCTCGCGGGATGACGAGTAACTGCCCGGGCTCGAGTTCCTCCCTACGGCCTGAATCGCCAAGGAATCGCAGGTTTCCAGTGAGCGGGACCACGATCATGTCGGCGTGCGGATGCCGGTGCATGTGGTGGATGAATCCGGGCGGGAAGGTCAACACGTCCGCCACGATTTCCGGTGTCCCGGCCATCGATGCATTGAGCAGGTGCTGGTTCACCTGGTGTTCGGTGATGTCCCAACGGGTGAAGACCTCTTTGGGAACGTCGTCGAATCTCAGCAATTGAACGTCGGCCATCATCGTCTCCAAACTCCCGAACTTGCTGCGGTGCAGCAGATCTCAAGCTTTGCCGTTCTCGGACTTGAGCATCCACGCCTGCTTCTCCAGGTCGGTGATGATGCTGTGCAGCAGGTCGGCAGTCGACGGATCCGCGGCGTCGACCTCATCGTGGACAGCGCGAACCGTGTCCACCGCGGCGTAGATCCGATCGGCGATGATGTCCACCGTTTCCGTGGTCCCGACCAGGCCGGCCGGTGCAGCCGGGACAGAGGTCGTCGCGGCGACGGTGTCGGTACGCCCGTCAGGAACGGCGTCCAGCGCGCGCATACGCTCGGCGATCGTGTCAGCGGCTTCACGCGCGATGTCGACGATGTCGTCAAGCTGCAGGTGCAGGTCTCGGAAGTTGGTTCCGACCAGATTCCAATGCGCTTGCTTGCCTTGCAGGTGCAACTCGATCAGGTCAACGAGCACCTTCTGCAGGTTTTGCACCAAGGTGTCGGGTGCGTGAAACACGTGCACCGCGTCGATGGTGCGACGGTTGGTGGTTGCGGTCGTTCCATTCGCGGTCATGGCTAACTCCTCTTCTGCATGTGTAGTATATTGCACATCATGTGAAGCGTATTCGTCAAGGAAAGTGGGCGGGGTCACAGATCATCGCAGATGATGGCCTTATAAACCACACAAGGTGTGCCGCAGACTGTACAATGGCGAACGCACATGTACGTGCTACTACACACTGGGAGACACCTTGACGGATGTTTCAGAGTCCCGCGCTACCAGCGGGATGCCGGGTGGGCTGGGCGGTCGACTCCGGCAGGTCCGCACCGCGCGTGGCATGTCGGTACGAGAACTTGCCCGCCGGGCGGGTTGCTCGGCAAGTCTGGTCTCCCAGGTGGAACGTGGGGTGACTACGCCCTCCGCGGGCGTGGTGTACTCACTGGCCAACGAACTCGGCATTTCCCTCGATTTCTTGTTCGGCGAAACTGAGGTCGAACCAGACGAGCCGCCGCGCTCGCCGGCGATCAGCAGCCCGTGGGGTCGCGCCACCGGCCCTGGGGGAGCGGGCATCGTGCAGCGGGCGGGCGATCGCAACACCATCGAACTTTCGACAGGCGTGCGCTGGGAACGCCTCACTCCGGTCCACGACAGCAGGGTCGACTTCATCGAGGTCGTGTACGAACCCGGCGGTCAATCCACCGAGAGCGGGCGGGCCCTCCGGCACGACGGCCGCGAATACCTTTACGTCTTGCAGGGCGAGCTCGAAGCCGTCATTGGATTCGAAACGCTGCGGCTGATGCAGGGGGATTCGCTGGCGTTCGATCCCGGAACCCCGCATCACTACTACAACCGCACGGCCGGGATTGTCCGCGTGCTATCCGCCGTCGTGCACGACCTGGCGCCATAACGGCGCACACATCCGCGTCACCGCACGGCGGATGCCGGGTACGCCAAAGTTAAGCAGCCGTTATGGCCCTGTGCGCGAGCCATCTTCACGACTTCCTGAATAGGCAGCGACACAACCGCATCGGCGGGGCTGAAGGCGACGGCCTCGGGAGCGCTGGTGAAACCGAAATGCTTGAGGTGCCGTCGGGATGGCTGGTCGTGCGGATGACGACATGTTCGGTCGACGAGTCATCAGCGGCCAGCATCATCGGCCCGTTCTCGCGCAATATCGCGGCGACGGACGTCGCTGGCAGGGGAGTGCGCATCCACAACGTACTTAAATAGCGGGGGCTGTCCAGCAGGTTGCAGACGGATAATCCCGGTTATCCACGGGGCGTGTCATGCGACGGTGGGGAAGCGGCAGCGATAACTGGTTCAATCCCAGTATCGCGCACCATAGTTCGACCAGTTCAAAGGCTATATCCCAACCTCGTAATGAGGCTCATGGGCCAGATATGGGCCACGCCCTAGCAACCGACCCCGCATCACGCCCCTATCAGGTGTCGGTAGGCGCGCGTAACGTCCGAGCCCGCTTGGAAGAGGACCGATCATGGTGAAACGCGCACTTTTGGCCGCTGCTGTGGCGGCCGCGCTCGCATTCGGCGGGATCGTCACTGCGGCAACGGCCGTCGCCGAACCCCGCTGCGGATTGCGAGGCGACTGGGACTGCCAGGGACCGCCGCAGTACAGCGGGCCCTTGCAGAACACTTGGTCACACGGTTGGACGAACGACCCGCAGATTTGCCCCGGCGGTAACACCTTCCAGCCATGCGGCTTCTACGTTCCCGAGCCATGAGCGACGAGAGCCCCAGCAGCGGCGGCGGTTTCGGCGCCGCTTTCGTGCTGCTGATCTTCGTCGGTTTCGTCGTCAAATTCTGGGTGTGGATCGCGGTCGCGTTCGGCGCAGCGGTGCTTTTCGGGCTGCTGCTGTGGGCGGCGTTCTATGCGGCGCGCCGAGTCGACGCTCGAGAGGATGCGCGCTTGGCGATCGTGGCCCGTGCCGACCGGCAGCACGCGTGGGTGCTCGCTGGCGACGACCGCGGCGTCTACGGCGAGCACATACCAGCGCAAATCGATTGAGCCCGTGCCGGTTACGCGCGACCGCCGAAACGCAACGCAACCATTATCAAGCCAAAGAAAGTTGAAATATGGCTACCGCCGATCGTATCCACGGGACCGCGTGGACGGCGAAATAGCAGAACACATACCCGCGCGGCCATGACGACCAGCGCCGCCTTTACTCGTCGAAGAACGCGTACATCAATTCGGCTCTTCCGTCGGCGGCGAGCCGGAGGAAATCCTGGCCCGTCGCCACAGTGGAGCCATCGTGTTCTTTAAGGACGAACGGGAGCCGGACGTAGTCGCCGATCAGTTGCACCGGGCCATCGACGAAGAACCCCGTGCCGGGGAATTTCCCTTGGAGATAATCGCTGTATTTCTCCAGTTCGTCATAACCTCTAGCTTGGCCGAACGGGCTGCGAAACTCCACGTCAGGAGCAAGATACGTCTCGATCGAAGACCTGCGGGACTGCGGATCGCGATCCATCCACATCGCTAATAACTTACCCATAGAACCGGCAAGATCGGTCACGATCACTCCTCGCGCTGTTAGTAATGTATGCAGAGGGCGATATTAGCCCACCCCTCCAAAGTTCTCGATCATCCTGACGCAACGCAGATAAGAAAATGGTTATGCGCCAAACGAATTGAGACAGGACAACCTCGTTGACCTTGCCCGGCCTGACTTAGCCCTGCTGACCCTCCCGGCCTTCGAAGATCGCCGACATCCGCTCCAACATCACGCGGTCGCGGAAGTCTGTGGACCGTGCCCAGGCGACCGCAAAGGCGACGCTTTAGCAGAAGTCAGCAGAGACGCGGATAGGACCATCCGCAGCGCCGTCGGCAGCCAATGCCCTTGCGTAGTACGCGGTTTCAGCCTTCCGAAGTGGTGGGGCCACCGCAATAACTGGCTGCGGACTGGGCGTCACTACGAACTGGCACGTCAACCCTCGAACCGAGCGGCGACTCCATGGGTAGATCACCGATGTTTATCCGCCGCGCAGCGGTCACTGGTTGATCCGAGCGTTACGACTGGGCGGCCTTCCGGTTGAGCCATCATCCAGCCAGACCAAATACCAACCGAATACGGTCCCTCTTGGCCGTTTTGCTCGTAGAAGCCCTGCGGGTCATAGACTTTCGCCTCCGGATACGGCCAAGGGCACGCGACGGACGTGGCGATCCTTGTCCACTTGAAGGAGGCGAAAGCAAGCCCGTACACCAGGTAGAACATGTTGACGATGATCAGCATCATCACGAATGACCCGAGCGCCGGCCGGGTGGGGAAGATTCGTGCTCGGTTGGCGAGCTTCTCCGACACCGCGCGGCCGGTGTCGTCGCGGTAGACCAGGACTCCCGCCGGGATCATCACAAGCGTGACCAACGAGGACTCCCAAAGCAGGGGGAACTGATGGGGCGTGCCCACGAAGATCGAGCCGAATGGAATGACTTGCGAGTACATGTACAACCCGGTCTGGATCATCGTGACCTCGAGGATCATGTCGATGACGAACCCGAAGATGAAAATCAGTAAGCCGAGGCTGAGCAAAGGGTGGCGCCAGACGAATGCGTCAGTACTCCGCCGGGCCTGAATCCTGCGCAGTGCCCAGACTGCCGGGAAGTACGGACCGAACTGGAACATCACATAGCCGAAGACAACGAACGGTTCGACTGTGGGTGCGAGCGAAACGTAGGGCCACCACTCGGGCCAGTGCCAAAGACGCGGGTCGTACACGGCGTACGGCGCCCAGTTCATCATCGGGTCCTGCCAAACGATGATCGTCGTTACCAAGCCCATGAGGAGGTAGGGGTGCGGCCCGTAGCGACGCCATCCCCATACAGCAGCCGCGATCAAGAGGACAACTGCGAGGAGGGTGAAAATCTGCAGGACGGGAATCCAGTGGCCGAAACCGAACAGCGGCGCGAAAGGTCTTGGCGTACCTACGACTTTCGGGTTACCGATCCGCTCATCGGGTTGGTTGCGCGCGTTCCACCCAACAGCGACAACCGCCCCGGCACCGACAACAGTCCACAGCCAACTCCATAATCGGCCGGTGGCCGGGCGAGCCGTCCGCGCGTTCTGTGTGCTCGCCGGCTTGGTGCCTTCTTCGGTCGCCATAGTTCTCCTCGCAATTCAGTTAGGCATGAAGGTCGGCTAGTAGGACGACGGAAGGCTGCGGTTCAGCTCCATGGAGCTGGTCAATACCAGGGCGCCACGGCGGCGACTGGTGCCTCATGTGTCAATGTCCGTAGGTTTCAGTTGCGCCCGGCACAAACGAGGTCAGGCCGAGCCCCTTGTAATGCGCGACAAGACGGTCGTACTCCCACCTGTTGCGCGCCAGTGGCGTGTACACGAGCCGTGCTGGCAACCATCGATAGGCGAGGCGCAGCAGCCTTGTCGCCACGGCGAACTCGATGTCGTGGCGTCGAGTCCAGGGAAGGGGCAGGATCGCGCGGACCTTTGGATGCATGATGCCGAATCCGAGCACCGTGACCAGATGACCCGCTGCTGGGGCGATGAGCGTCCATATCGGTTGAAATATCGACGGCACACAATCTGGACGTGTAGGTCTAAGGGTGGCGTTGATGACGATGTCGAGGCTCTCGGTATGCGTGAGCGTTTCGTCTGCCACCTTGTCGTAGTAGGCGCAAAGGTCCTCGTACTGTTCGGCGAGTTGCCTTGCCCGGCCAGGCATCTGAAGACCGTCACACATCTGCCGGAAGCGATCCCAGATCGCCTGGTTGTCATCTTGACTCAAACGTTCGCCGCCAATCGCCATGAAGGCACCGCGATGCATGAAGAAGATGCTGATGAGGTTCCAGTTCCATGGCTCGGGGCTCAGTGCGCTGTAACGCTGGCCGTCAGGCTGAACGCCCTTGAGGTCTCGATGCAGCCGCACAAGCCGCTCCATCTCGTCGCGACTATGAGCCTCGTGCGCGAAGAAGGCCAGTTGGTCGGATGCAGCCGTCCGTCGCGCGCGGTTCAGCGGGTCGTCACGGATGCGGGCCGTGTCTACAAGTGATGCAGACACCGCCGGATGCATCATCTCGTCGAAAAGCGCAGGGGCGAACATCGCCACCAGCTTGGAGCCCATCATGCGTTCGAATCTGTCAGCGACCGACCAGCGTGGCGCCGGCGCAATATCCATCGCCTGGATCGCGCAGTCGTCCATCGCTGCAATCGATGCGACGGACATGTCGCGGGACTCGACCGACATGGGAGCTCCATTCCGAATGCCCGCATTTCTGGTGCCAGGCGGCACCAGAATCTATTCTGGGGTCAGACTGCACCAAAAGTACGTGCGGGTCAAGTGATGTTGGAGGCGTCGGTCACAATGGTTTCTGTGTCGGCGAAGCAGGCGTATGGGGGCGTCGCCGCTGATGAGCGGCGCGCCATCCGACGTGCTGCACTCATGGAAGCTGCTCTCGACCTCTTCGCAGAAGATGGCGCGCGCGGAGTTTCAAAACGAGCGATATGTGCTCGCGCTCGGCTCAACGATCGATACTTTTACGAACACTTCACCGACGCTGACGCGGTGGTCGAGGCGATTGTCCAGGACCGCACCGCCAGAGGTCTTGAAGCGGTCAACGTGGCGAGTCAGAAGGCTGCCCCGGATATCCACGCCCAAGTCCAGGAGACTGCCGTCGCGGCGCTCGACTTTCTCACTTCCGATCCGAGACTTGTGCAACTCCTCCTGCGTTCGCATACTTCTGAGGTTCTGCAGCAGGCAAGGCGGGAGAGTGCCCGCGCGATCGCTCGCGCGATGGCGGCGATGATCAACAACCCACCCAGCTCGAACGAAGGCGAACTGGACTCCGAGATGGCTGCATACGCACTTGTGAGTGGCGCGATGGAAGTCATAGCTGGCTGGCTACGCGGGGAGTTTGACGCAAGTCAAGATCACATTTCTGCCGTCGTCGCCGGTTTGTTGTTGAAGACCGCGGACCTTTCTGCGGAGCTATCGGACGGACTTCGGCAACCGAGGTGAATCGGACTAGCCCGCTCGCAGTCCGTCGAGCACGGCGTTCAAGGCTTTGACACCTTGGTCGCGGGCCGCACGTTGATCGGTTGCATTCGCGATAAAAAGGGCAGTCTCATCAGCAGCGGCAAGTAGGACGTGGGCAAGCGCGTCTACTGGTTGGCCGGCCGCGAGGTCACCTTCCTCGACTGCGCGCTCCAGCATTGCGCGGATGGCTCCCAATCCGTAGAGGCTTTCCAGTTCACGCCATTTGACCCAGCCCAGCACGGCAGGTCCGTCGATGAGAAGTATCCGCTGAACGTGAGGGGTGAGGGACGCATCGAGAAAGCCGACGAGCCCTTGCCGCAATTGGTTTAGCGCACCGTCGGCCGGGTCGGCGAGGTTTTTTGCCGCCTCAATGACGAGGTCTTCTTCGACCGCGATGAAGGCGGCCTCAAAGAGCGCCTGCTTGTCCGCGAAGTGGTGGTAGAGCGCGCCGCGGGTGCCGACGCCGGCCTCTGCAACGACCTCTTCGGTGCTCGTACGGTGATAGCCCTTCTCGACGAACAGTCTCCGGGCGGCGGCGACGAGTGCAGCGCGAGTGGCTGCTGCCTGTGCCGCCCGCCGCGCCTTGGTGTCCAGCGCGTCGTCAGCGGGTGCCATCGGGTCAGCCTATTGCATACAGGGTGCAGGTCACCTACAGTCCGAATGTCACATACGTGCTGTAGGTGATGTCTGGCCATTTCGTCCGACGTGGAGGTTCTGAGGTATGTCTGCACCTGTCGATATCGTCCGCAAATTCTGCGATCTGATGGAAAAACGCGACGCGGAGGCCCTGCGACCACTGATTGCTGACGATGCCGTGTATCAGAACGTCGGCATGCCGGCATCGAGCGGTGTCGATGCCATCGTCGAGAACATGGCCGCGCAGTTCTCGATGTTTCCCGATGCTTACGCCTTTGAGATCGTCAACATGGCCAGCGATGGAGCAGTCGTGCTGACCGAGCGCCTGGACTACATCCAGGCACCGGACGGTAGTAAGCCAGCAGTACCGGTGATGGGCACATTCATAGTCGGTGAGGACGGAAAAATCACCCGCTGGACGGACTACTTCGACGTGTCGCTCACGGTAAAACTTCTTCAGGGCGAGGACATCAGCGCCCTCGTCCCAGCAACCGCATGATTGGGTTGGGGGCGTGACCGCAGTGCTAGGCATAGTCGGCGCGTAAGTCGGCGGCACATTGGGGAGCGTCGTGTTCCCGCCGGACCAGCTCGACATCCACCCACCGATCAAGCATTCGTTCCTGGGCGCACTGGTCGGCGCTGTGCTGTTGTTGTGGATATTCAAACTTGTTACCTCACATACACGAACCTTATAGGGCAAAGAACGGCACATGGCTTGGCGATGCCATTGCGGCGCAGAGTTTTACGCGCCGCAGCCCGGACCGCCCTGCCGACTCCGCGACCGAGGCCCAGTGTCGATGCACGAAGACGAACAACGCCGCGCGCCCCGGTGAGTGAACACATGGCTCATAAACCGGCCATTATGACGTCTAGGGGGACGTCCTCGTATAAATGCCGCGTCGGCATACGGTTCAAGGCATCGGTCACCCGAACTCCCCCGAACCGCTTGCCGTTTGCGTCGACGCAGCGTTCGAGCTGTCGGATCCGCGCAGCGTATCTGCTTCTGACTGCCGCGAATTCGTCGTTGAGGTGCAGGTTGTGAATCAGGCACTCGCAGTAGGCCGCGCACGCCATCGGGAAGAGGATCGCCGAGGCAACCAAATCCGCGATTTGCAACACGACGTGGGCATCGCTGTGCCCGAACGTGGGAGATTCGACTAGGTGGGGAACCTGATCGCCGCCGGACTTAAACCGGGACGTGGTGATCCGGTGAACGCTCGGGGTGTTCTTCGACTTCGTCCGAGCATCCAGAATCATGCAGCCCTGCGTATCAGCGGCCGCAAGCTGCTTCTCGAAGCGTGTCGCCAGTGCCGCCACGGCGTTGCTATAGACCCATCGGCTCGGCGGCTGTTGCCCCTTGACGAACACCTCCGCCATAACGGTTGCTTGGTACTTATCGAGCAGCTTGAGGACCGAATCGAGGAATCCGAACGCCCGGCGGCGGTTGCGTCGGCCCGCGGAGCGTATGTCTTTCCGCAGTTCGCTGCCCTTCACTTCGAATCTGATCACGTCGGAGAGCTTGACACCGCTCTTTGTCAGCGAGCTGTTGAATTTCTTCTTGAGCTGCAAAAAGTCCCATACGAGGCCCTTGACCTGCTGGTGATCCGGGTCACCGCGGCCAGGACCAGAACGGGTGGATCCGTTTCGGTACGGAGCGGTTGTTCATCTCCGGACTCATCCACATAGGCCAGCAGCACCCGCGTGTACCTCTTTCACCGGGTCTGCCAACTTGGAAAACCCCAAAAACAACTACAGCCACCCGGAGGTGGCTGTAGGACTTGCCGCACCAAGTGCGGCGGGTGCAGTTACGCAATCGCCATTATGTGCCAGCGGCCCCAAACGCTGCAAGCACCTTCGAGCCGCTATCCACCATAACCGCAGATCACGGGGCAAAAATTCCATGGGTGTGATTTAGCGTGTCAAGGGTTGCTCGGCGGCTCAACTCGGGAGAGCAGCTAGTTTGCCAATTCGGCCATCTTCGCCGGCGACACGCTCGACTTCGAGCCGCCCGGCCACCACTTCGCAGGCGCGAGGAACATGGCTAGCAGTGCACCACTCCATCAAGGCCCCGGTTTTCAGCGCCCAGCCCGATCAGCGCGAGATGCACTGACCCGGGCTGATACGGCCGATCTGCGCCGTCGGTCGCGTTACCGGAGTAGAGCGTGATAGACACCTTGTGCGGGTCGGCTTTCCACTGCGGATTGACTTGACTCACCGCAGCCGCGAGCGCATCGGAGGCATAGATCAGCTCCTTGCACGAGCCGTCATGGTATTTCGAGTCGTCAGTGTTGACGCCGTCGAACGACCCCACCTGCTGGCTGTCAGCGGGGAGAATGCTAGCAACAGTTGCGATCGCAGCCTGAGCGTCAGTGTTGGGGTCGAAGTACAACCACACACTCTCCACCCGGCCTCCCCAAGAGTCGTTGTACTGAAACGGGCCTTGTGAACATGCAAGGCCCGTGCCGGGGAGACGCCAAGCATGTTTGGCGTCAACGTCATCCGCGCCTTCGGAAGTGCAATCCGCTGACGTCGCCGCGGTAAAGGTCTGGTCCCAGAACGGCAGCGGCGAAAAATAGCCCCGCATACCATCCACCGAGGCTGGCGACGGTTGCGCCGGTGGGGGCACCGGCGTCGTGCTGACGTCGGTGGCGGCTGCGGGTGACGTCGATGTCGGCATATCAGCGTCCGTCCGTGCCGTCGACGATGACGCTGCGTCGGGCGGGGCGTTGCTACACCCGGCGAGCAACATCAACGCCAACAGCGCGGCCATAGCGCCGCGCCTCAACTTCACCGCCGTCCTATACACAGCGCGCGAGCGTACGGTGCCGCGTCGGCTTACGCAGGCAATTGGCCTGTGAATCGCCTACTAGTCGCCGCCACAGGCGGGGCGCCGGCTTTGCGCTCATCAGCCGTCACCGCCCTCATCGTCCAGAATGACCGCACCCGCTGGCCCAGCGCGGTCCACGGCAGGCGAAACCGTCCGCTCCACAACATCATCCGGTGTCACACGCCACCACGGATGACAGCGCCCGGGCCGCATGTGCTCCGGAACCTGGACACGGCGACTGACGAGCTGCGACGCCAGGCCGGCCATCTGCGCCGGCGTCACGCTCGATTCGAGGCGCCCGGCGACCGCTTCGCACGCGCGGAGTGAGGCGTCGGTTGACACCTTGCAGCCGTACCGTTCGGCGAGCGAGGCTTGGAACGTCAAGCCTACGTCGGGCGTCAGCAGCGCGAGTGCGTGCCAAGCGTGCCGCGCGGCGCGACAGCGCAGCGGCAATCTGGTACTCGCATCGGTCAACTTCTATGGCGCCGACCGCGACACCATACGTGAGCGCCGGCACCCTTTCGTCGTCCAGAATACGTTGCAGCGCAACATTTTTGATCGACAAACGGAGGGCGCCCTCCGCATACCGGAAGATATGGCGGGCCCGCTGCATGTAGTGTCACCGATTGGCTTAATTACACTTCACAGTTTACGGCGCTCGGCCGTTCAACCCGGTTGTTCCCTAGGACGCCAAAGGTTGACGCATCGCGGCTAGTTGATCGGCGCGGAACTGCCGCACGACCGAAGTTTGTGGTCCGACGACGTCGAATCCATGGAAGCCACCGGGCACAATCCGGAGCTGTGTCGGCACTCCTGCTGCGCGCAGCCGGTTGGCGTAGTCGACACATTCATCATGAAAAAGATCTGCGGTGCCGACACCAATCCATGTGGGCGGTAGACCTGACAGGTCGGCACGCCGGGCCGGTGCTGCGTAGGCGCTCACATCCCCCGTGCCGGGGTCACGACCCAGGTAGGAGCGCCAGCCGAACGAATTGTCTTGCGGTGTCCACCCTCTCGCACCAGTCGCGGTCGACCGCTGAACCGTTCGATCGTCAAGCATCGGATAGATCAGCACCTGCCCTGCTAAGTCGACTAGCTCCGCGTCCAGGCAGCGCAGTGCCAGCGCCGACGCCAGCCCACCGCCGGCTGACTTACCGGCGATCAGAATCCGCCGTCGATCGATGTCGTCACGAGCGGCCAGCCACTGCAAGGCGGCGTAGCAGTCGTCGAGTGCTGCTGGATATGGGTGCTCTGGGGCGAGTCGATATTCGACGCTGGCCGCCAGAGCGCCGAGATGCGCCGCCATCTTCCGCACCGCGCGGTCATTCATCGCCGCCGATCCCGCTACGTAACCTCCGCCGTGGATCCACAGCAGAGCGGGCGGCCTCTCGCTCAGCCCGCTCGGCCTGTGAACCCGCACGCTGGCGGTGGCCGACACCGGGACGACCTCCGCGTCGCGGAGCGCCACCATCCGACCAGCAAGTGCCATCCCGGCTCGCATAAGACGCAAGTGCCGCGCGAACAGCCCTCTCCGGTAGGGCAAGAAACGCGCAGCGACCGAAAGCCAAGGACTGGTTGCCATCAACCACGCCTGCCGGCCATCCCAACAATGTCCATGGTTGCCGACGATAGCGCGATGATCGCAGCGTGCTAGGCCGCCCTTTTAGCGACCGAGCGTAGTCAGCCGCATCTGGATCCCGCACAAGCATTCCGGCGCCGGAGGATCGACGCACGTCGGACATTCGGCGTCGAACGTGCCGGGGTCGACCTCCGTCCCAGTGAACGGAGTCACCAGCACCCCGTCAGGGCGCAAGGCCCAAAACCGCCAGCCATAGCGTTCGGGATCGGCCGCAAACGGAGCGGGTCGCCGACCTAACACCACCGCTGACCTTCTCCCCGGCGGCGCGAAAAAGGGTGTGCTGTGCGAGATGCCGGCGATCATCGCGTCCAGCCAGCGGTTCGCGAGGCTCGCGAACCGCTGGCTGGGCCCGAACCCCACACCGCGCGCACATCGGACACGCTCGGAAGCGATTTGGTTACGGCCATTACAGTCCCTCCTCAGCGAGCCACTGCGCAGCCCAGGAGTCCTCGGTGCCTTCGATTCGGTCGTCCGGATGAACGATCACCACAGGGGCACCGATCCCCGTGCCTGGCGGCAACCACCGCGCACCCACCTTGACCGGGCGCCCGCCACGCACATCATCGACCTGCTGCTGCGCCCCAAACGGAGCGTCCCGAAAGAGAAATTCGTGCAGCTCCAGCCTGCCCTCAAGCTCTTGCCGCACATGGGCGTACGCACCCTCTTCGTGGCGCGGTTTCTGCTGGAGCTCGATCGGCATCTCGTCAACCAACCCGTCTCGGCGCCCGCTTAGCACCCCAACGCGCAGAAGCCGCACGCTGCTGCTGAGCTGACTTCGCCGGCACCAAATCAGTCAGCGGAAGCACCCGCAAATGCTCACCAATCTGCTTGTTCAACAGCCGGATTTCGGACGTCAACTGCACAAGGATCGTCGGCCGACCATCGCCGGCGAACTCGTCATCCAGACGCTTCTGCAACAGCTCGACATGATCGGCAGCCTGACACGCAGCACCCACATGGAAGGCTTCGCGCTCATCCCAAATGAGCTGTTTTCCCAACTTGTCCGCCTCGCGCTGCAAAGCGGCATCGAGTTGCGCCGCCAACAGCTTCCCGGCGCGCGGGCGCCGGCGCCGCGGACGGCGCGCAGGCTTGGTGTCCCCGGTGCTCATCGCTGGACCCGAAAACTTCCGGGCGCATGCGCGGACAGGCGTGCCCTATGCGTCCCGGCGCGGGGCCGGCGGCCGGCGGGGAACCCCCGCCAGGGGGTCTGACCTGCGGCGATGTCGCCGCAGGTGCGGATGGGTGGGGATGTGGTGGCGATGCTTCCCGCGGCGCCGGCGGGACCGGTCACCCTCTGCGGGGTTTGCTGCGGCCGCGCGGATGGGCGCCTTGAAGGTTGGTGCGGCGACGCGACGCAGGTAACCGCTCGGCGATTCCCTAGGGTCGCGTCTTGGCGGTTCCTTGACCGAGGTAGTGGCGGGAACGCCGCGTCGCCGCGGATCATCGTCGTGCACGCTCCCAATCAAGATCCCGCGGCTGCGTGAGTTGTGCGGCGGTTCGGTTCTTGAGGTCTTGTAAGTGCGCTTCGGTCAAGAGAACTTGCAAGCGACCGCACAGCTGCTGGTGGGCATCCTGGACCGATTGATAGATGCCGGACAACTCATCGTCTTGTGGGTCGCTGCTGCTGAGCAAGTTGACGGCGGCGACCGCTTGGCCAAGGGATCGCACCGTGGTTTGCAACTCTTGAAGGTTTCTCACTGGTGGGCCTTTCGTTGGGCGCGGGCGGCGATTTGAAACGGGGCCAAACTGCTTAGCGCGCTTGGCTTTAACGCGTCCTTGGCGCTGTATTGAGCTAATCCGAGTTGCCGGCGGTCGTTTTTTGTGTGCTGCGCATCCCAAAGTCTTTGCAAAGACGAATCCAAATGCGGGTTGGCGTCGGAGAAGAGATTGACCGATGCCAAATCACTATTTGTGACAGCACTTTTCGTCAGGGCTCGCGCCAGGACAGTGTCTCCGTCGGCGATAGCGTCGGCGATCGCCGATTGGCGGGCGCGTGGATCGACGATGGTGTTGGCGAGGGCGGTCGCGGTGCGATGCGAGTCCGCCAAGTGCGGGTTGAGGATTCCGAAGCAAGCGGCGTGGTCGTCGTCGTGCTGAAGCTTCGCGATCGTGGCTGCACGGTTGAGCCGCTGCGCGACCGTGCTCATGGTTTTGGCATATGCGGCCGAGTGACGGTCGATCTTGGCGTCGGCGGTGAGCTCTGGATCCGAGTCGATCGCGCCGTAGTTGGTGTTCTGTGCGACGTCATCGACGACGGCGTGCGCCTCACCGAGTCGTCCGAGGTTGTTTAACGTCCCGAGTGCTTGGTCGATTTGGGCGTGCGAATCGAAAAGCGAGGATCCGGCACTTATATCGGTGGTCATGAGGTGAGTCCTATGCAGTCAGCCTGTGGGCGGGAAGGTCGGCGCGTCTGATCAACCAACGCCGGCCCGACATGGTCGCCGGCAGCTTTCCCTGGTCGATCCAGTTGCGAACGCAGCGTTGAGACACCCGTAGCTCGCTCGCGGCTTCTTTTGTGCTTAGCCATGATTCCGATTCTGTACGTGCAGGGCGACCCGCTGCGACTTTTGTTCCCATAAGGGAACGGCCGACGAAATAGAGGGCCATCAGTGTTTCGTATGCTTCAACGTCGCTGGCTCGCAGACTGCTTCGGTATTCGGGGGTGATGTCGGCTCGCTGTTCGAGCCATCGGGCGATTCGCGCTGGCACGCACACTTCACCTTGGTCAGTGACGCGCCGAGCGATCCTCACTTCCCACGATTCGCCGGAGTTCACTGGCCCACCTGTTGATTTGAGGCCCGTTTCCTTTTCATCGCGGCGGCGATCGCGAAAGGCCGGGCGTTGCTTCGACGTGGGCAGGCGCCGCTGTCGCCGGCTGGCAGCCAGTGGCGGCCGTCGCAGTGCGAGCAGACGACGCAAACCAGTTCGCCGCCGGCGGGGTTGCGCCTGCGTTGGCGGACGATGGCGCGCTTCACGACTCGTCCTCGGCTGGCTCGTCGTGGTCCTTAAATGAAGGTGTTACGTCCGTTACGTCTGTTACGCCTTCGCTGAGAGGGTTACTAAAAGAAGAGTCAGAAGAAGAGTCAGTACCGAGCGTCGGCGTAACAGACGTAACGGACGTAACACTGCTATACAGACCGGTTGAGGTCTTGACGATGCGGTCTTTGTCAGCCAAGCGGTTGAGGTAGACGCGCGCTTTGTCTTGGCTTATACCGATCTTGTCGACGATGTCTGCCGCGCAGGTCAGTTGGCCATTTGCTGCCCGAGCGTTGACGACGCCGAGGACGTCGATGGTTCTGTCGGCGAGCTGGCGTTCGTCGCGTCGCGATTGGGCGGTGCCTGTGGCTTCGGCGAGGTTGTTGCCGGCGAGGATCCATCGGCCGCCTTCGACAGTGAATGCGTACTCGCCCTCCGGAGCGTCGCGGCCGGTGATCTGCAACGTGGCGTCGTTGGATTGTCGCGGCCGGCGCAACACCATCACGTAGTCCGCGGAGCCGGCCAAACCTAATGTGCCGCTGAGGTCATCGACGAAGTCGCCCGATCCGAGCTTGCGGATGTGGTGCACGCCTAACAGCGCCGATCCGGGAAACGCGTCGACGATGTTCTTCAATTCGACGCCGGCTTTGTAGTCCTCGAGGTAGGCGTCTGCGCCCGGCCGGCGTTGTTGTCGGGCGCGGCCGAGGGTGTCGAGAATGACTAGCCCGTTGGGATGGACCATTAGCCATTCAGCGATTGTTGGAACCATGAGCCCTGGGCCGATGTGGGTCAGTAGGTGCAGGCGATGCGGTGGAATCTCGCTGCCGTACACGGCTTTGATGCGTGTTTGGAGTCGGCGTTTGGAGTCTTCGAGGGCCAGGAGTAGGACTGGCCTGGGTTCGCATTTGAGTTTTCCGAAGGCGTGACCGCCCGCCGCAACCGCCAAAGCGATGACGAGCGTGAACCACGACTTGCCCAGTTTCGGCGGACCCGCAACAATTCCGAACCCTTCGAGGATGATCCCGTCGACGAATTGGACGAGCTCGGGAAACTCCTCGTGCGACAACTCGGCAGCCGTCACGACACCGCGAAGTAGCGAATCAGATTCAGGCTCGGCGCGTTTGGCATCGTTCACGTGTCATCACCGCGGCTGATGATCGTGGTCAGCTTGGCGCGGATCAGTTCGAGCGGGTGAACTTCGAGCTCACGCAGGACATATCGCAGCGCGGCTAGATACCCTTGCCGGTACCCGCTGGCGCGGAATCCGGTTGGGGCGCGGTGATACCGCGTGCCAGGGAATAGAGGGTCGCCGCCTGGTATTCGGACAGCAGCCTCACGGCGGAGTGGCGGCCCATCGTGTCGGTGATCGGCGGTATGCTCAGGTGCATCTGCTGTTGTTGAAGGAGCCGTCGGTTGCTCAAGCCGGCGGCTTTTTCGTTCGGTCATCGGTCCGCGCCTCCGAATGGAGTCATCGCGGCGTCTAGTTCATCGAGGTCGACGCGGACGATCTTGGTGCCGCTGCGGTAGCCGGTGAGCCGGCCGTCGGCAATCATCGTCCGGATTGTTCGTTCGGTGACGTCGATATATTCGGCCGCCGCCTTGAGTTTCGCGTAGCGGCGTCGCGCGGCACGGTTCGGTAGTTCAGTTGCCTTGGTAGACAAGGGAATCACGCTCCAAAGACAGTGAGTAAATGGTGTGTAGAAACCCGCACATGAGGTGCGTACT
The DNA here is from genome assembly GCA_963751315.1 of uncultured Actinomycetota bacterium. Taxonomy (GTDB): domain Bacteria; phylum Actinomycetota; class Actinomycetes; order Mycobacteriales; family Mycobacteriaceae; genus Mycobacterium. The sequence continues at coordinate 149,389 of CAVVUH010000025.1, forward strand.
CACTGCTGGACGTAGCGCAGTTCCGCGGTTTATGACCGTCTCGCGTAAGACGTGCCGTCCGTAGCCCGGTGAGCGAGTCCCTACAAGCTCGGCTCCCGTATCGGGGCTCTCCGCCGTACTGGCGGAACTGGACTCACCGTTCACACCGATTCAGTTCGAAACTCCCGTTGCGGGATCAGGTTCCGTTTCGGTCCCTGCCGAACTACCCCGGTGTTAGCTGACTCAAGTGATACCACACGCTTCCGACAAACGCACGCAACTGCTGTTCATTTCTGCGTGTCACTGACCGCTAGCTTCGATAGCAGTTTGGCGATTTGCCTGTCTCGGCCTTGCGCTGCGTGCTGGTACCGCATCGCGGCTTGTGGTGTCGAATGCCCAAGGCGCGCCATCAATTCCGCCAGTGTGGCACCCGTGGCGGCCGCGAGGACTGCGCCGCTGTGGCGCAGATCGTGCCAGCGGAGGTCGTCGCGTTTGGCCGTCGAGCGCGCTCTGTAGAACCACCGAGTCATCGTTGCGGGAGCTAGATGGCCGCCGTGTACGGCCGGGAACAATAGCGCGTCTTTCTCGGGGCCAACGAAGCGGGCAAGGTGGTCGCGGAGCGCAGGAATCAGGTGCGGCGGCATCTCGACGTCGCGGCGCCCGGCGTCGGATTTCGGGGTTGTGACTTGGAAACCTCCTTCGACACGGACGACGGCGCGCTCGACGCGCACGATGCCGTACGGCTCGGGTGCCTGCTCTGAGCTGTCTGCTGCCGCAGACAGATCCAGCTCGGCGGGCTCAACGATGATCATGTCGCGCCGCCGCAACTCGGTCAGCTCGCCGAACCGCAGAGCGCACCACGCTGCCAGGAGAACCATCGCCTTGTACGGCTCCGGTACCTCCTGGGCGATGACCGCTATTTCGTCAAGTGACGCTGGGCGGATCTTGTGTAGGCGTCGCGCGGTGCCGGCGCCGCGGATGACGCAAGGATTCGCGGCGATTTTGCCGTCACTGAGGGCGGTTCCCATGACGGTCCGGAGTAGGCCATAGGCATGGGCCCGCAGCGTTGGTGTCTTATTGCCCATCTTGGCGTGCCAGTCGCGTACGTCGTCGGCGGTGATCGAAGCGATCGGTAGCGGACCGAACCGGGGCACGATGTGGTCCTCGAGCAACTTGGCGTAGTGCTCTCGAGTGCGATCTTTCAGGTCGCGCTGCGCCATCCACGTATCGGCGTACGCCTTGAACGTCAGCCTGGACTGGGGCAGCTCCATAGCTCCGGGGGGCATCCACTGCCCCTTGATGATGTCGGCGTGGCGAATCGAGAGCCAGCCGCGGGCGTCCTTTTTGGTCAGGAACAGCGTCGGGGCGGTGTAGCGGCGGCCGTCCGGGCCGCGGTAGCGGGCGCGGTGGCGGCCGCTTGGGAGGGTTTCGACCGCGCCGAATGCGCCGGGATGTCGTGGCTTACGTGCCATGTTGTCAGGCTCCCGCGATACTTTGTTGGGTACTGGCGTGGGCCAGCGTGGGCCAGGCGTGGGCTAACAAGACCGTAGCAAGTTTCCGCACAATTCCGCAGCATTCCGCTACACTGATCAGCATGATTGCAGGTAAGCCCACTGTTTTCGCTGGTCACAAACCCACGCTAGCAAACCGATTTAACTGGTTCAATCCCAGTACCGCGCACAAAGCATCACAGCAGCTCAGATACGGTTTTTCAGAGGTTGCGCCGCAAGTCGTGAACTCCCCGTGAACTCCCCGAAAAACCGGGGACCGTCACTCGGCCCTGACCCTGCCCGCTCGACCCTTGAGAATCCTTGAAATTGCGGCGGCCACCCCGCGCCTCGTCAGCCCGACAGCCTTCCCGATCTGCGCCGGGGTGTAGCCCTTATTGTGCAGACTCATGATCGGCTGGCCGCGTTCATCTGCGCCGGCCCAGCAGGCCGCAGAAGGCGGGCCTGAAGTTGCGGGGATCCGGAGATCTCATCCGCGCCGCGTCGACTCATGCGTTAAAGCGTAGATCGCCCAGCCCCGTTACGGCCGGCACGACAAGCGGGGAGCGGCTAGCATTGCCGCTCCACCGGACCCGGTAGCTCGGGCACCGCGCTCTGGTTGTAAGACTTGGCGTTTGGCGAAAGCTCAGTTCCGCATGGCCCACAAACCAAGCCCGCCGCGGTCATGGCATCGCCTCGGCCCACGCGATATGCCCTTCGAAGCCAAGCGTTTTCGCCATGTCGCGATAGCGATCCCGGTATTCGCGATAGCGGGCCTCGTCACCGTGAGCCCGCGCCAGCAGCGCGCGGAGTCGCAGCAGCCAGATGTCGCGCATCACGAGACCCTCATCGGCCGGCGCTACCGCTAACCGCTCGACCGCGGCCTCGGCTTCGGCCACGTCTCCGTCGGCGCCGCGGTCGAGCAGTGTCTCCACCAGAACACCCGTTGCAGGAACGCTCCACATGAGCAGCTGTCCCTCGCGGAACAGATCGTCGGCGGCGGTGCGCATGAGCGGGATGGCGTCATCGCGATCTCCACGCCGAGCCCCCTCATGCGCCAAGCACACCTCGACGAGCGGCAAATCGCACAGCAGGTATCCGCGGCGCAGGAACACGTCGCCGAGCTCGGCCAGAAGCGTCTGTCCGCGGTCACGCTCCGCGGCCGTCGGGCGGTGCACCAGCGCAACGCCCAGCGCCAGCCGAGCCCAGGCCAACGCGAGGTCATCACTGGATCGTTCCGCGATCCGTAACGCATCCTCGATCTCGCACACCGCGGAATCGTCAGGACTCAGAACGCCAGAGGGTATCCCTAGGAAGTAGCCGTAGCCGACGACCGCGCCGTAGACCAGGGGGTCGGCGCTGCGGGCCATAGCCAGGCTGTGCCGCTGGTCGTCGCGCCATCCGGGACGACCCAGGTGATAACGGGCAAAAGCCCGCGTCGTAAACGCGACCGCTAACGGAGACCCCATGATGAAGTTGCCTTTAGACGGATCACCGTCGGCCAGGTCGATGACTGCCTGTGACCACCGCAGCACGTCACACCACTCACCACCTTCACCCTTGGCCCAGATCGGCGCGAAGGACAGCCCCACCGTCAACGTCGCATCGCCGACCGAGTCGATGAGGGCCATGGCCTCGGATGCCAGCTGCGACGCCTCGCGCATCCGGCCCTGAAACGCGTGATCGATCACCAGCCCCGCCATGGCGATGGCCAGTGACGCCTTGTCCCCGGCGGCGGTGCACAACTGCCGCAATTCCTCAAAGCGGGCACCGGCCACATGCTCATGGACTCGCCAGGCGATCCCGCACAACATGGTGCGCGGGGCAATGCGCATGGCCGCTCGGTGCGGGTCATCGGCGGGCAAGGCGTCGGCGATCCGTATGGCACGCTCCCAACTCAGATACGCCGCGGCGATGTCACGGTTGGTCGCCCACGTCGCTGCCCGCATCTGCCAGCCGTAGGCGGCGCGCAGGTCACCGGCGGCCTCCAGATGCTCGGCGATCAAGGCGGCGTTCTCATCAGCCGCTGCCTGGTCTCGTGATTCGATGGCGGTCGCGACACGCCGATGCAGCTCGGCGCGATCCGACTTGAGCTGCGATTCGTAGGCCACCGTGCGGATCAGCGGATGGTGAAACATGTACTCCGGTTGCCGGGTGAAGCGAACCTGATCGATGAGCTGAGCGGCCAGCAGATCATCAACGACAGCTTCAACCCCCAGCGCAGTCAACAGGTCGAGGGTGAATCGCGCGCCGAGCACCGCCGCTGCGCACAGCGTGCGCTTGGCTTTTGCGTCGAGTCGGTCGATGCGCGCAGCGATAGTCGCCTGCAGCGTGACCGGCACGCTCACCTCGCCAACCTCCGCCGTCGACAGGTATGCGCCCCGCTGCCCGCGCAACACGCCACGCTCGGCCAGTTCCCGCACGATCTCCTCGGCAAAGAACGGATTACCGGCGGCCGTTTCGGCGATCTTCTGGCCCAGCCCGCAAACGGAGGGGTCCGGGCCGAGCAGCTGCAAGACCAGTGCCGCGGTTTCTGAATCACTCAGGGGCGCAAGGGCAACGGTGTGGGCACCCGTCAGTCGGGTCAACGCGCCCCGATATTCGGGCCGGTAGGTGACCAGCACCAGCGAGGGCGTCTGCGGGATCACCGTGAAGAACCCGGCCAGCATCGACTCGCTGACCTCGTCAATCCAGTGCGCGTCCTCAATAACAAAGACCGCCGGTTCGGTGCGGGCCAGCGACATGGCATTGACCAGCGCCGTCAACCGCCGCCGCCGCGCATCCGGGTCGATCTTCGGCAGCTCCACCTCGGGATCGGCGATGCCCAGCAGGTCATGGAGCAGCAGCAAGTCCTCGGGGTCTGCGTCGGGAACGCGGTCGTGCACTCGATCGCGAGCGGTCTGTCCGTCAAGACCCTCGACGCCGGTGCCCGCGCGCAGCAGCCGTGCGACGGCATGGAAGTGGACTTGGTTGGTGTGTGACTCGCAGAAGGCGGTGAATACGTCGACACCGCGGCGACCCGCTATCGCCGCCACCTCGCGCACCAGGCGGCTCTTGCCGATGCCGGGTGAGCCGACCACGCCGACCACCGCGCCGTGGCCATCGATCGCACGGTCCAGCAAACCTTCAACGGCCGATATCTCCCAGCGCCGACCGACCAGATTCGACTCAGCACGCCCGGCAGCGCGAAGCCCTTCCCCCATACCCAACAACCGACAGGCGGGCACCGGCGCGTCGGCACCCTTGATCTGAACCAGCTCAGATTCGCCGAGCGTCGCAGCGCCATCAACCAGTCGTGCCGTCGACGCGCTGAGCATCACCCCGCCCGGCGGAGCGGCCGATTCCATCCGCTGAGCCATCCCCACCTGCTCACCAATGGCGGTGTAACCCAAAGCACCAGAACCGATTTCACCGGCGATCACTTGACCTGAGTTAAGTCCCACCCGTAACTGCAGATCCACGCCGTCGCGTTGGCGCACGGTGATAGCAATCTGCTTCGCCTCGTCCTGAACGCCCAAGGACGCCAGACAGGCACGAACGGCGTGGTCCTCCAACGCCATCGGCGCGCCGAACACCGCCATGATCCCGTCGCCGGTGAATTTGTCGACCGTGCCGCCGTACCGTTGCACCACCGCCGTAGAACGCTCAACCAGCTCGGCCATGATCTCGCGCAACCGCTCCGCACCGACCGCCGCAGCGATGTCCATGGAGTGCACCACATCGGCGAACAGGACGGTTACCTGCTTGTACTCCGCATGGGTGTCCTGCTCGGTGACCGGTGCACCGCAGCCGTCACAGAATCGCGCGCCCGCGCGCCGCTCAGTGCCACACGTCTGGCACGCCGTCGCTGCGGTCATCCGACCCTCCGCCGCTTCCGGCCCCCGAATTTCCCGGTTTCTCCAGCATAGGGCGCTAAACGAGTCGCAGAAGACGTTTGATCAGGTCGCCATTAGCGGCACGTCTTGCGCGTTAAGGGGACGTATCGACAATCGGCGTGTGTCGCCCGGCAGTCACGTCCATGGTTTCACGCAGCGCGGGTATCTCGTCGAGCAAGCTGGCGAGATCATCGCGCTCGATACGCAGCACCTCGGCCGCCCCGGTCGTCGTTGTGGTCGCAGAACGCAGTTTGCCAGGGCGGAGCACAGATTCGCCGATCACCTCGCCCGGCCCCAACACGGCAATGCGGTCCTGGCCGACGTACACTCCTACCTCCCCGCTGAGCAGGATGTAGCAGGCGTCTGAGGGAGTCTGCTCATGAATCAGCGGCCACGCCACGGACGTCGAAGTGTGATGTGCTGCTCGGACGAGACGCTCCAGCTCATCATCCGAAAACTTGTCGAATGCGATGAACTCGCGTAGCCGACGGGCGTCGTCCCGATGTGTTCCATCCAACTTCATAGTGGGCTCCCGATGCGCGATGTGCGTCCAGGTGAGCATGGCTGCCTCCTTGCGTTTCCTGCGATGCTCTTGCGAAGCTACGGCTGTCGCTTAAGGGCTCGCACGAGTAGTCGACTACTTGTTTTTCCGTGCTGCGCCTACGCCCGGCGCGTCAGCCCTGGCGGAGTTTCTGGCACGACTTGAGGCCGAACACGGCGACCCGGTGGCCGCATTCGATCACCTCACTCTGGCAATCCGCAACTATCGCAATTCGGGCAACACCACGACGATCCGCATCCCGCTGGCCGTCCTCGCCGCTCTTTTCGACCGGCTCCGACGCTACGAACCGGCGGCCACTATCGCCGGTTTCGCGCTCGGTCCCCTCACCGCGTCGGCGGTCCCCGAAATCAGCACCGCCATCACCCACCTCCGCGATGTCCTCGGCCACCAGACCTACGAATCGCTCGCCCACAAGGGTGAGACAATGACCCCGCAGGAGATCTTGGCGCTCGTCGCCGTGTCCGAGTCGGCCGACTGTCCTCGATCTCGAACTCCACATCCGGGATTGAAGTAGGCGATCTGGTTCCTGTGGTCGCAGGTTCAGCGTGTCTCGGTGAACGTCGCAAAACTCGAGTAGTCAACTACTCGCGTCAGTTGCGCGTCTTACCGCTGACCATTGAACGGTAACCAGCGGCCCCCAAAATTCGACGGGACCGTTGAAAATCCAAGACCGAGTTATCGAATCGAAGGATTAGCGATATGTCCGACCCTCCTGGGATCCTTGTGGCTGCGATCGGAACAGTCGATGGCATCGAGTTCACCCTGTCCAACGAGACCGACCAAGATATCACTGTGAGCCTGTTCGTGACGCCTGTGACGTCGGAGTGCGTCAACGTGTTTGCGCCCCAACTTACTGTCGCGCCTACTTCATGGTCCGAGAGCCCATATAGCCTGCAGTACCTCTATGAAGAGCCGCCGGGCGTGTACTCCGCGTTTGTCCAACCGATCACCGGACCTCCCTACAAGGTGGGGACCAACCTTGTCGTTACCGCTGGGAGCAGCGTAGGCGGGGGACCCCGCGCGACCCATCACAACCTTTCGGATATTCCCGACGTCAGGGTCTGAACCTCAAGGGCCGAACGGTTGAAATCGGACTACGATTTTCAACCATTCCGCTGGTGGAAGGCGTACTGATGGCGCCAAGGGATGGTCACGGGGAGCGGTGATGTTCTCGATCGAAGAGTTCTCCCGCGTAGTTTCGCAGATCTACGCGTCGTCGATCAGTCCGCAGAACTGGGCGGTGGCTCTGGCCGACATCAGTCGCATGCTCGATGCAACCGGCTCCGCAATCTATATCGGTCGGGGAACAAGCCGCTCCCTGATGAGCGCCACCGTCCCTTCGGAGGCGCGCAAATCTTATATCGAGCACTTCTACACGATGGATTACATACTCGACGCCGTCGAGAGGGGCCCCGCCGGTCTAGTACATGGCGGTCAGAAACTGGTTGCTCTCAAGACCGATTCAGAGTTCGAGGCCGACTTTATGTGCCCGTTCGACATGGACGACGGCTTGTTCATGCGACTGACCGTCGGCACAACGCCCGCAAGCGTTCTTGTCGCGGCGCCGAAACGGGCAGACCCATTCGATACCGCCGAGCGCGTGAAGTTCATGAGCGCGCTGATTCCCCACTTGCAACAAGCGCTTCGCACCCAAGATCATCTCCTGGAGTTAGGCGGCAACAGCGCGGGTGACATCACCGGCGTGATCGACGCCGTCCGACACGGCATCGTCATCGTCGGGACGAAACGCGGTGTCGTGCACCTCAACTCCGCAGCCCAGCGAATCCTGACGTCCGGGGACGGGTTATGCATCCGCTCCGGCAGCGTGGAGGCGACCCGCACGTCGACCAACATAGAACTTCAGGGCAGCATCGCGGGTGCGTGTGCCGAGCCGCAGAACGGTTTTCGTGGCGGCGTTTCGTTCGCGTGTAGCCGCCCATCGGGGAAACGTTCTTACGTCGTTCACGTGCTGCCGCTCACAACAGCAGAAGACCCGTCAACGGCGCGGGCTCTAGTGATGATCATCGATCCAGAGCAGGAAGCTGAGCCGCCAAAGATGTTGATAAAACAGCTCTTCGGTTTGACTAACGCTGAAGCTGACGTGGCGCTGCGCGTGGTGCGCGGTGATGGTCTGAAACCGATCTCGGCGGATCTGGCGTTATCGATGGCCACCGTCAAGACTCACTTGCACCACATCTTCGACAAGACCGACACACACCGGCAAGCCGAGCTAGTGCGCCTGCTGCTGGCGATCATCCCTTAGCGCATCTCGACTCGCAGGAATTGAAGCGCTTCATGAGACAAACCGCGTTCGATCTCGCATGAGATAGCTCGAAACGTCTCAGATTGTTCGGCACGCACCTTCTCGTGCGACGCCAGAAGGCCTGGAAGTGTCCGAACCACTTATCAATCCGGCTAGTGTCAGGTTCCGTGGAGCAGCACCTGAGCATCCTTCGCTCCCCTTCATTCCTTAGACGCCGGCGGAAATAGTCGTCAACCTGGCGCACTCCGGAAACCCCGCAGGATCGTCTCCAGATGGCGCCGCCATAGCTCATGGCCATGGTGAGCCGGGTCGGTGCGCTCGGATTGGATGACGCCGCGCAGCGCCCAGACGGCAACGGTGATGTCGTCGGGTGTGACGTCCGCGCGGGCTGCACCTGCCCGTTGTGCGCGTCGCAGTAACTCGGTCGAACGCCGGCGCAGTTCCTCGACGAGAGCTTCGGGCGCGAGTTCTCCCCACACCGGCGCGGAGAGTCCCGCCTTGGCGGCAAGCTCGACGCCCACGGTCCGCAGAAAGACGTCGAGGCCCACCTCCGGAGGTGACTGCTCGGCGATGACGGCTACGTCGATCAGACGTCGAAAGAATCCGCTGAGCACCTCCTGGACCAGGGCGTCCTTGTTGGCGAACCGGCGATACAGCGTCGCCGGACCCACCGCGGCCGCATTGGCGACGTCGCCGAGGGTGGCGGCCGGTCCCCGCTCGGCGAAGACCTCCTCTGCGGCTCTGACGATCCGTTCGCGGTTGATGGCGGCGTCGCGGCGCACCGAATCCCTTCCTGCTCCTGCGGAACGTGCCGACTCGGGAATGAATCCCGCGCTGTGGCGTTCAGCATATATGATAGCTCTACTACCAGATACGCAGGAGGGTCATGACCGTCGAAGAGGCCAAGGGTTCAGCTCGTGTGCGACTAGGGCATTCCGAGCTGACGGTGCGCCCCGTCGGCTTGGGCTGCATGGGAATGTCTCAGTTCTACGGAGCCGCCGATGACAGTGAGTCCGCAGGGACGATCCGATCGGCGATCGATCTCGGAGTCGACTTCCTGGACACCTCCGATGTGTACGGTGCTGCTCTCCTCGCCACGGCGACGAACGTCCGCGGTTTTGGCCACAATGAGCAGCTGATCGGTGCTGCGATACATGGCCTCCGCGACAAGGTGGTCCTGGCAACGAAGTTCGGCGTGAAGGTCAACGATCCCGGGAACGGGATCGTGCTGGACGGGCGTCCCGAGTACGTCGCCGCGGCGTGCGAGGAGAGCCTTCGTCGACTGGGCACCGACGTCATCGATTTGTACTATTGCCACCGGCTCGATCCGAGTGTCCCCATCGAAGACACTGTCGGGGCGATGGCCGAACTGGTCACCGCCGGCAAGGTCCGCGCGCTGGGACTCAGTGAGGTAGGGCCTGAGCTGATCCGCCGGGCGCATGCCGTGCACCCCATCACTGCGCTACAGAGCGAATATTCACTGTGGGAGCGGCGCGTCGAGGGCGGAATCACCGCAACGTGCCGCGAACTCGGCATCACGTTGGTGCCGTTCAGCCCATTGGGCCGATCGGCGCTGACCGGTGAGCTGAAACCCGGTGACACGTTTGACTCCAACGACTTCCGGGCGAGCAATCCGCGGTTCTCGGCCGACAACCTCGCAACCAACCTCCAACCAGTCGCGGCCCTCGCCAAGCTGGCCGCCGACAAGGGCTGCCGGCCGGGACAGCTGGCCTTGGCCTGGCTGTTGGCCCAACCGTTGGACGTGGTACCGATTCCGGGAACCAAGCGCGTTGCGTACGTCCGGGAGAATCTCGCGGCCACCTCGGTCGCAATCAGCACCGACGAAGTTGCTTATCTGAGTGACATATTCGCGCCCGGGCGGATCCTGGGAGAGCGCTACACCGCTGCGCACGCCCGCACCGTCGCGAACTGAACTGGAGGAGATCATGAGTAAGGTTTGGTTCATCACAGGGTCGTCGCGAGGGTTCGGCCGCGAACTGGTCCGAGCTGCCCTCGAAACAGGCGACGCGGTCGTTGCGACCGCTCGCCGCCCCGAGCAACTGGCCGATCTGGCGACCACCTACGGGGAGCGCATCCTTCCGCTGCCGCTCGATGTCACCGACGCAGCCGCCGCGGCGGTGTCGATCGCGGCTGCCCGGGAACGGTTCGGGCGCCTCGACGTCGTGGTCAACAACGCCGGGTACGCCAACGTGGCGCCCATTGAGACCGGCGATGACGAGGACTTCCGCGCCCAGTTCGAGACGAATTTCTGGGGCGTCTATAACGTGTCTAAGGCTGCGATACCGGCGCTGCGTGAACAAGGCGGTGGCTTGATCATTCAGTTCTCGTCCATGGGTGGCCGGGTCGGCGGGTCGGCCGGTATCGCGTCGTACCAGGCCGCAAAGTTCGCGATCGACGGGTTCTCCCGTGTTTTGCAGACTGAAACGGCACCGTTCGGCATCAAGGTTCTCGTCGTCGAACCCAGCGGGTTCGCCACCGACTGGGCTGGGTCATCGATGGAGGTTGCCGACATCGCGGACCACTACGTCGACACCGTCGGAGCAATGAATTCGGTTCGCGACAGCGACGCCATCACCGCGGGCGATCCGGCTCGGGCGGCCGAGATCCTGCTGCGCATGGCGCGGCGTACCGACCTGCCCTATCACCTACCGCTCGGCGTGAACGCCGTGGAAGGCTCGATACGCCAGGACGAATTCCTCCTCGCCGAGGATCGCAAGTGGGCCACGGTGGGACGATCGGCCGATTTCGCCGAGCCCTATCCCGTCGACTTCCCCCCGGAAGATTGATCGAAGTACCAAATGTGGCCGTCGACATCCCCAATTGCGACTGCGGTCGAATATCGAGTTCGTTCACGCCGGCGACAACTTTGGCGCCATCCGATGCCCGGTGTGCGGTCAGGAGTTCCGGGAAGCCGTGGCCGGCCGAATGCGCTGTGGAGTGCGCTGGTCCCGGCACCGGGCTCGGAGCCGCTCCGACGAGACGTCTGACCCTGCGGGAGTCAGACACAACCCGGACCGGGAGGAATTCCTCCCGGGCCACCACGGCGCTAACAACGTCATCGCATCGCCAGAACATCGATTCGCGTCAGGGAGTTCTCATGGCAGGGCCATTCATCTTCATCGCCACCAACAAGGTTCGTGACGGCAAACTCGAAGACGAGAAGAACCGCGTCCCCGTGATCGCGACCCAGCTGCGCGATCGCAAGCTGGCCGCGCTCGCGGTCGCGCAACCCGAGCCGCGCGCGATCGTGTCGGCCAACATCGGCTGCATCTCGCACCTGCAGTCCGGCACCGCGACGCCGGCGCGGCACTGGATCGAGCTGGTCGACGAGCGGCTCGCGGGATGAGCAGCGTCGTCCTGATTCCGACGACCGGCGCGCCGTCGCTGCGTCGCGCGGTCGAGAGCGTGCTAGCGCAGACGTCGCCGACCGCTTGCTACGTCGTCTGCGACGGGCCGCAGTTCCGCGCGCAGGTCGACGACGCCTTGCGCGGACTCGAGGTACCCGTGTGCGTGCTGCCACGCAACGTCGGCGCCGACGGCTTCTACGGCCAGCGCATCTACGCCGCGTTCGCGCACCTGGTCGACGAGGATCACGTGCTGTTCCTCGACCAGGACAACTTCTTCGCGCCGGATCACGTCGCGCAGTGCGTGGACCTGATCGCCGCGCGCCGTCTGCAGTGGTGCTACAGCCTGCGCAACGTCTGCAGCGCCGAGGGCGAATTCATCTGCCGCGACGATTGCGAGAGCCTGGGCAAGTGGCCGGCGTTCACGAAGTCGCACCTGATCGACACCAACACGTACTGCATCCGCCGCGACGTGCTGCTGCAGAGCGCGCACGTGTGGCACGGCAAGTGGGGCCAGGATCGCGTCTTCGCACAGGTGATGATGCAGAACTTCGCCGCGTTCGACTGCACCGGCCGATACTCCGTACAGTATTGCCTCGGCGGCAACGAGGGCTCGGTGACGAAGGAGTTCTTCGAGCAGGGCAACGCGCAGATGCTGCAACGCTACAAGCGTGGTTTCCCATGGACGAAGGCTTGATCCGAAAGGCACTGCGGTAAGCGAGACTGTCCAACGCGTTCGAAGTAGCGCACAGTCGGTCATCGCGGCGCCGTGGCACTGCACGCAGGCCGGGATGCCGTGCGCCGCGTCGCCCTGTCGCACCAGGGAGGCCATGCGGGCCAGGATCGACGCCGCTATCCGGTCGATGCGGCGGGCATGGTGACGTGATGGCGGTGCAGTCCAAGACGATCCTGAAGGGTGGCCTGCACCTCGCGGTGATGGCCAACGTGATCGGATCGAACCCGGTGCGCGACGTGTCGCCGATCCAATCGAAGACACGCCCAAGGGTGCACCGGCGTTGACGGGCGACGAGTTGCGCGGTCTCCTGGCCAAGTTGCGAGCGTCCGAGGCTTGCCAACGTCACGATCTGATCGATCCGTTGACCTTATTCATCGCCACGGGCGCGCGCATGTCAGAGTTGCTCGGCTGGTACTGGACCGACTTCGACGATCAGAACGGGACGCTGGCGGTCACCGGCAAGGTGGTCCGCGCGGCGGGGAAGGGCCTGCTTCGGATCGACGACACGAAGACGGCCGCAGGCCGCCGAGTGCTGCCCCTGCCGACATTCGCAATAACAGTCCTGACTGCGCGTCGCCGCATTCCGTACCTTCACGAACTCCTCCAACGCGGGCCCCTGGAACCGGAGCGTGCGGTCGGGATCATCCGCCAGATCGCAGCAGCGTTGGACGCCGCCCAGATCGCTTCTGCGGCAGCGTTATCGGATTCCGTGATCGCCGCAACCATCGCCGTTGTGGGATGGTCTGTGTTGTGTTGACGCATCGACGCAATCACTAACGGGACCTTGATCGTCGACCACGCGGGCTGGTCGGCGAAATCCGAGCCGCCCAAGGCGGATCGGTGATCGTCCGGTGGCGTTTGGCCGATCAGGCGCGGTCGTGGAGAGTGACCTGGTAGCCGTCGGGGTCGGCGAAGGTGAATGTCCGACCGAAGGGGCCGTCAATCGGTGCGGAGACGATGGTGTGACCGTCGGCGACGAGAGCATCGTGAATGGCCTGGACGTCTGTGGCGTGGAGCCAGATCGCGGCACCGATGCCGGGCTGAGCAACGGATGCGAGATCGGTGCCGGGAACGACGTCGCGGAGTGCGAACGCGATCGGCTTCGTCTCGAAGACGACGGCGTGCGGAGGTCCGGCCTGCGAGCGGACGAGGCCGAGGTATTGCTCGTAGAACGCCTGCGAAGCGTCGAGGTCGCGCGCTTGGAGCGAGATGAAGTCGGGGCCGGTGGCGGGCATGATGATGCTCCTTCTTTTTCATGTCAGCTTCCTGACACAGGTCAGCGTATGTCAGAATTCTGACATGAGTCAAGACGGTGTCGGCGTCGACCTGGAGACGTCACTGGGCTACCTGCTGAAAGAGGCGTCGAGCGCCCTCCGCGTAGCCATGGAGGAGGTGCTGCGGCCGCGCGGGATGAGCGTGACGCACTACTCCTGCCTCGAGCTGCTGGCTCAACGACCGGGCTTGTCGAACTCCGAGCTCGCGCGGGGCGCGTTCGTGACACGGCAGTCGATGAACGTGCTGCTCCAGGCCCTGGAACGAGAGGGCTACGTGACCAGGCCTGCGGAGGCACCCGTCGGGAAGGTTCTTCCCACGCGGCTCACGCCTCGCGGCCGACGGAGCCTAGAGAAGGCGACCGTAGCGGTCCGGTCCGTCGAAGTCAGAATGCTGGCCGGCATGACCGAGACCGAGCAGTCAGGCGCGTTCCGGATCCTGCAGAGCATGATCCATTCCCTGCGCGATGGCAACAACGGTGCATAGCTCGCGCCCCGGCGCACGCCTCGTCGCGCCCGGACAGGAGTGCAGTCGAGGGTGAAAATTCGTGCGGGCGACTTCGGAAACCGACAGACCCCGACTACACCCTCTTCTGCGATGAGCCTGTTCAGGTGGTCGTGTCGCGCTGGGAGCGGGGCACCGGCCATCAGCAGGCCTGGACGAGCGTGAGGAGATCTCACGCGGGATCGCGGCTGGGCTGTCGGGGCGGACGATCGCTGAGCGCATCGATCGACCGTCGTCGACGGTATCGCGGGAGATTGCCCGCAATGGTGGCCGCGGTGGGTACCGGGCATTGGTCGCCGACGCGGCCGCGTTCAAGCGGGCCCGGCGCCCGAAATCGAGCAAGCTGGCCGCCAACCCGGGGCTACGGGGTGTGGTCGCCGCCAAGCTCGACGTCGCCCGCGTGCAACGCTGGTGCGCCGGCCAGGTCCCCGAGCACGTTCGCGACGAGATCCGCGTCGAATGCGACATCGCCCCAAGACATCTGACCATTTGCGAATGCCGACCGCCCTGGCGCGAGGACTTCGGGCCCGACTGGACCCGATTCCCGATCGCGCGGCTGCATTACACCAAGACCACCCGATTATGGACGCTGTATTGGCGCGACCGGAACCTGAAATACCACCGCTACCACCCGCTCGACCCCAGCCCCCAAGTCCGAGACCTGCTCGACTACCTCGACGAACGAGCCGACCCCATCTTCTGGGGCTAACGACCGGCTAACCTGATCCAACCGATGCATTGACCGGTTGAGCGCAAGACGACATATGAGCGTCTCAAAACTTCGTGTCAGAGATGGCACGGCGATATGACGGACATCGTTGACCAGCAGTGAAACGATACTGACGTGGATGACAGCGGTAGCGGTGCGCTGACAGCGGCGGGACTGCCGTGTGGGTCGTGCGGCACCGAACTGCCACCGAACTCCAAGTTCTGTAGCGAGTGCGGTGCACCGGTCACACACACCACCCGATCGGCTGAGTACAAGCAGGTGACCGTCTTGTTTGCCGACGTGGTGCACTCGATGGACATCGCCGCCGCACTTGGGCCTGAACGACTCCGCGAGATCATGGCCGAGCTGGTGGACCGGTCGGCTGCGGTGGTGAAGCGCTTGGGCGGCACGGTGGACAAGTTCACCGGTGACGGGATCATGGCGGTGTTCGGTGCGCCAGTGGCGTTGGAGGACCACGCTATTCGTGCCTGTCTGGCGGCCTTGGGCGTTCAGGAGGAGACGAAGCGGCTAGCCGTCAACGTCCGTGAGCGCGACGATGTGGACTTGCAGTTGCGCGTGGGACTTAACTCCGGTCAGGTAATCGCCGGTGAAATCGGTTCGGGGCCTTTCGGTTACACCGCCGTTGGTGAACAAGTCGGCCTTGCACAGCGGATGGAATCGGTGGCACCCCTGGGTGGGGTGATGCTCAGTGCATCGACCGCGCGACTTGTTGAGGGCGCTGCGACTCTCGGTGACGCCGAGTTGGTCCAGATCAAGGGTGGCGACGCGCCGGTGCCTGCCCAGCGGCTTTTAGGCATGGGCGACGGTCATGGCTCTGTTGGCCGTGCTGAGTCGAAGCTGGTGGGTCGCCGGTGGGAAATGTCCGCCGTCGAGGGCTTGTTGGACCGCGCACTCGGTGGACATGGCGCTGTGGTTGAGGTGGTGGGCGAACCCGGCATCGGCAAGAGCCGTCTGGTGCGCGAGGTCGCCGCGATGGCAGCGGTCCGGGATGTGGAGGTGTTCAGCGCCTTCTGTGAGTCACACACCAGCCAGGTCCCATTTCATGCCGTGGCGCGTCTGCTGCGGGCGGCCACCGGCGTCGAGGGTCTTGACGCGCAGGCCGCCCGCGCCCGAGTGCGAGACCAAATTCCAGACGCAGACCCTGAGGACGCGCTGCTGCTTGATGACCTGCTCGGCATCGCCGACCCGAGCACTGCCATACCGGCGATTGATCCCGATGCGCGTCGGCGGCGGTTGGCCGCGCTGGTGAACGCCGCCAGATTGTCCCGCCAAAGCCCGGCGGTCTATGTCGTTGAGGACGCCCACTGGATCGATGAGGTCAGCGAGTCGATGCTGACCGATTTCCTTACGGTGATCCCAAAGACGCCCTCGCTGGTGCTGGTCACCTACCGACCCGAATATCACGGCGCGTTGACCCGAGTGGCCGGTGCCCACACCGTAGCCCTTGCGCCGCTGAGTGATTCAGAAACCGCAGCACTAGTCGCACATCTCATCGGCCCCGACCCGTCGGTTGATGCACTGGGCCAGAGAGTCGCCGAGAGGGCCGCCGGTAATCCGTTTTTCGCCGAGGAGTTGGTGCGCGAACTGGCCGAGCGCGGTGTGCTGCGTGGGGAGCCTGGTGCCTACATGTCGGCGGTGGAGGTTAGCGAGGTGAGCGTGCCTGCCACGTTGCAGGCGACTATTGCCGCGCGCATCGACCGGCTCGATCCGAAAGCCAAGCGCACGCTGAGCGCAGCGGCGGTCATCGGCTCGCGGTTCGGCCTCGACCTACTCACGGTGCTGGGTGTTGAGCCGGTGATTGCTGACTTGGTGGCAGCCCAGCTCATCGATCAGGTCAGGTTCACACGACAACCGGAGTATGTCTTTCACCATCCGCTGATTCGTGCGGTGGCCTATGAGGCTCAGCTCAAATCGGATCGCGCCGAGCTGCACCGGCGGCTGGCCGCCGCGATCGAAGCCCGCGAGCCGGAATCGGCCGACCAGAATGCGGCGCTCATCGCCGAACATCTGGAGGCCGCCGGTGATTTGCACGCCGCCTACGGCTGGCACATGCGGGCCGCAGCATGGGCGACCAACCGCGACATCGCGACGGCGCGGCTGAGTTGGGAGCGCGCCCAGAAGATCGCGGACGCCCTACCCGCCGACCACCCGCACCGGACAGCCATGCGCATCGCCCCGCGCACCATGTTGTGCGGGACCGCCTGGCGAGTCCATGTGAACGTTACCGGTGACCGCTTCGAGGAATTGCAGGAGTTGTGCGGCGCCGCCGGGGACAAGGCGTCACTGGCCATCGGCATGGCCGGGCTGGTGATGGATCACGCGCATCAGGACCGGATGCGCGAGGTGTCGCAGCTGGCATCGGAAGCCATGGCCCTCGCTGAGTCGGTCGGCGATGCGACCTTGACGGTGGGACTGTCTTTTCCGCTGATCTACGGCAAGATCGAGAGCGCCGAGTGGTGCGACGTGCTGCGATGGTCGCAGACGGTTATCGACCTGGCCGACGGTGACCCGTCTAAAGGCAACTTCCTTGTCGGGTCTCCGTTAGCGCTCGCCATCACCACGCGGGGTATGGCCCGGTATTGGTTGGGTCGTCCCGGATGGCCAGAAGACCTGCGGCACGGCCAGCCTATGGCCCGCCACGTTGACCCCGCGTCCTACGCCGGGGCTGTCGGCTATGTCTACTTGCTGGGGATACCGTTTGGCGTGCTGACGCCCGATGACCGTGCGCTGCACGGGATCGAGGATGCTCTACGGATCGCCGAGCGATCCAGTGATGACGTCGTGGTGGGCTTCATCCAGGGAACGTTGGGCCTTGCGCTGGTGCATCGCCAAAAGGCTGCGGAGCGTGACCGTGGACAGAAGCTGGGGGCCGAGGTCAGCAAAGTGCTCCTAAACCAAAAACGCAACCTATGCGATTTGCCGATCGTCGAGGTCTACTTGGCACGTGAAAGGGCTAGAGGTGGAGACCGCAATGACGCGATAGCGCTCATGCGCTCCACCGTCGACCATCTGTTCCGCACAGGACGACTGCTGCTGTGGGGCATTCCAGGGACGGGTGTTCTGGTGGAGACACTGCTCGATCGCGGGACCGACGGTGACGTAGCCGAAGCCGAAGCCGCGATCGAGCGGTTGGCGGCCGCGCCAGCCGATGAGGGTCTGGTGATACGCGACATCTGGCTGTTGCGGATGCGGGCGCTGCTGGCCCAAGCCCAGGGGGACGAAGCTTCCTACCGGGACTATCGCGATCGCTACCGCGCCATGGCCACAGAGCTTGGCTTCGAGGGGCACATGCAGTGGGCCCAGGAGATGCGATGACGGCGGCTGCCCCGTCGGGGGTGGTGACGTTTTTGTTCACCGATGTGGAGGGTTCGACCAGTCGGTGGGAGAAGGACGCGGATGCGATGCGGGTGGCGCTGGCCGCCCATGACGAGGTGTTGCGCTCGGCGATTGAGGTGCACGGCGGCTTCCTGTTCAAGCACACCGGTGACGCCCCCTCATATGTCGTTTATTCCGAGACGCTGGGACAGCCCTCGGGTCTGACCGCTCTCATGGCATCGCCTCGGCCCACGCGATGTGCCCCTCGTAGCCAAGCGATGTCGCCATGTCGCGGTAGCGATCCCGGAAGTGCGCGTAAGCCGTGGCATCGCCGTGAGCCCGCGCCAGTAAAGCTTGTAGTCGCAGCAGCAGGATGTCGCGTATCACCGGACCCTCATCGGTTGACGCGGCCGCTAACCGCTCGATCGCGGCCTCGGCTTCGGCCACGTCACCGTCGGCGTCGCGGTCGAGCAGTGTCTCCACCAGGACACCGGTCGCTGGAATGCCCCACGCCAACAGCTGTCCCTCGCCGAACAGATGGTCGACGGCGGCCCGCATGAGCGGTACAGCGTCATCGCGATCTCCACGCCGAGACCTCTCGCGCGCCAAGTACACCTCGACGAGCGGTCGATCGCCCAGGTTGTGTCCCTGGCGCAGGAACACGTCGCTGACATCGGCCAGGAGCTGCTGTCCGCGGTCACGCTCGGCAGCCATTGGGCGGTGCACCAGCGCAAGTCCCAGCGTCGACCGGGCGTTCGACAAAGCGAGGTCATCACCGGATCGTTCGGCAATCCGCAGGGCATCCTCGATCTCGCGCACCGCGCGATCGTCGGGCCTCAGCACGCTAAGGGTTATCCCCGGGTTGTAGACGTAGGCGACAACGGCAGCGTAGGACGTCGGGTCGGCGCTGCGGGCCATGGCCAGGCCGTGCCGCAGGTCGTCACGCCATCCAGGACGACCCAGGCAATAACGGGAAGCTGCCCGTGTCGTAAAGGCGACCCCCAACGGAGACCCGAAAATCAAGTTGCCTTTAGACGGATCACCGTCGGCCAGGTCGATGACCCGCTGTGACCAGCGCAGCACGTCAGAAAACTCGGCGCTCAGACACTTGGCCAAGATCACCGGGAAGGACAGCCCCACCGTCAAGGTCGGATCGCCGACCGACTCGATGAGAGCCCACGCTTCTGATGCCAGCTGCGACGCCTCGCGCAGGCGGTCGTGAAACGCGTGATCCATCACCTGCCCCGCCATCGCGATGGCCAGCGACGCCTTGTCCCCGGCGGCGGTGCACAACTCCCGCAATTCATCAAAGCGGTCACCGGCCACGTTCACATGGACTCGCCAGGCGGTCCCGCACAACATGGTGCGCGGGGCGATGCGCATGGCTGCCCGGTCTGGGTCGTCGGCGGGTAGGGCGTCGGCGATCGTTTGGGCGCGTTCCCAGCTGAGGCGCGCCGCGGTGATGTCGCGGTTGGTGGCCCACGTCGCGGCGCGCATGTGCCAGCCGTAGGCGGCATGCAGGTCACCGGCGGCATCGAGATGTTCGGCGATCAGGGCAGCGTTGTCCTCGGCTGCTGCCGGGTCACGTGCCTCGATCGCGGCCGCGACGCGCCGGTGCAGCTCGGCGCGATCCGATTTGAGCTGGGCTTCATAGGCCACCGTCCGAATCAGCGGATGGTGGAACACATACTCGGGTTGGCGGGTGAAGCGGATCTGATCGATGAACTCGCCACCCACCAAATCCTCCAGGACAGGATCAACACCCAACGTTTCGAGCACGCCCCGGCTGAACCGCGAACCGATGACAGCGGCTGCGCTCAACGTGCGCTTGGCCGCCGGGTCGAGCCGGTCGATGCGGGCGGCGATGGTCGCCTGCAAGGTGGCCGGCACACTGACCTGGCCAGCATCGGCAGTCGATTCGTAGGCGCTGCGGGTGCCCCGTAGGACGCCGCGCTCGGCCAGGTCGCGCACGATCTCCTCGGCGAAAAACGGGTTTCCGGCGGCCTTCTCGGCGATCATGGCGACCACCCCGCCCACCGAGGGGTCCGACCCGAGCAGCTCTGAAACCAGTGCCGCAGTTTCCGAATCACTCAGCGGCGCAAGGGCGATAGTCTGCGCACCGGCCACCCGGCCCAACGCACCTCGATACTCGGGGCGGTAGGTGACCAGCACCAGCGAGGGCGTCTGCGGGATCACCGTGAGGAACTCGGTCAGCATCGACTCGCTGACCTCATCGATCCAATGCGCGTCTTCAATGACATAGACCGCGGGCGTTTCCCGAGCCAAGGAAGCGGCATTCAGCAGCGCCGTCAACCGTCGCCGACGGGCATCGGGATCGATCGCCGGTAACGGAGCATTCGGGTCGGCGATGCTCAGCAGGTCATCGAGCAGCAGCAAGTCCTCGGGGTCTGCGTCGGGAACGCGGTCGCGTACTCGATCGCGAGCGGTCTGCCCGGCAAGACCCTCGACCCCGGCGGCCGCGCGCAGCAGCCGTGCCACGGCATGGAAGGGGACCTGGCTGGTGTGTGACTCGCAGAAGGTGGTGAACACCTCTAAGCCACGACGCTCTGCGATCGCCACCAGCTCGCGCACCAGACGGCTCTTGCCGATACCAGGTGGCCCCGCCACGGCGACCACCGCACCATGGCCTCCGATTGCACGGTCCAGCAAGCCTTCAACGGCGGACATTTCCCACCGCCGACCGACCAGATTCGACTCAGCACGCCCGACAGCGTGACGCCCTTCCGGCACACCCAGCAGCTGCTGGGCGCAGACCAGTTGATCGGTGCCTTTGATGCGGACACGCTCAACTTGACCGAGAGTCGCCGCGCCCTCGACCAGCCGCGCCGTGGACTCGCTGAGCAACACCCCGCCGGGCGGCGCGACGGATTCCATCCGCTGAGCCACGCCGACCTGGTCCCCGATTGCGGTGTAACCCAAAGCACCCGAACCGATTTCACCGGCGATCACTTGGCCTGAGTTCAGCCCCACGCGCAACCGCAGGTCGATACAGTCGCGGTCTTTGACCTCAGCGGCCAGCCGGGCCGTTTCCTCCTGGATGCCCAGTGCCGCAAGACAAGCGCGGATAGCATGGTCCTCCAACGCAACCGGCGCACCGAACACCGCCATGATCCCGTCACCGGTGAACTTGTCCACCGTGCCGCCGTAACGCTGCACCACCGCTGCGCAGCAATCAGCTAGGTCGGCCATGATCTCCCGTAGCCGCTCTGTCCCGACGGTCGCGGCGATGTCCATGGAGTGCACCACATCGGCGAACAAGACGGTTACCTGCTTGTACTCGGCCCGGGTATCGCCGTCTTGGACTGGGGAGCCACAGCCGTGACAAAACCGGGCGTTCTCTAGAGGCTCAGTGCCACACGTCCGGCACGCTGCTATGGCCGTCATCCGACCCTCCGCCGATCCCGGGCCCCAGCGTTTCCAGGGTGCTCTAAGGATAGGCGGTTAGACACTCCGCAAGGAGCCTCGGCATTCAGGGTGATTCCGACACAGAGTTTTGAGAGCCTCGTATGCCGAACTACCTCGGTTTTCCCGTCGGTATCTCCGGAGCCGAGCTGATCGAACGTGCCGTCATCCAGGCGAACAGATTCGGTGCCAGCGTGATCGTGCCTGCGAAGGTGACAGCGCTGGCGGTCGATGGGGACCATTTCCGGGCCGAGCTGGGCGGCCTCGATGCTGTGCGAGCACGCGCGGTGGTGGTGGCCTCGGGTGCGCGCTATCGGAGCCTCGATGTGCCGGGATTGACCCGCTTTGAGACCGCCAACGTCTATTACGAAGCGACGGTCAACGAGCGCCAGGCATGCGGCGTGGAACCGGTGGCTGTGATCGGCGGAGGCAATTCCGCGGGGCAGGCGGCCGTATATCTCGCCGAGACCGCACGACGCGTCTATCTGCTGGTGCGTGACAGTGACCTCGGCGCCAAGATGTCCCGATATCTCGCCGACCAGATTCTTCGCGACGACCGCATCACGGTCATGACGCACACGGAGATCCGTAAATTGCGCGGCGACGAGTTTTTGACTTCGATCGAGGTGGAGGACACCACGAACCGGTCACGCGCGGAACTGGCCGTACGAGCATTGTTCGTCTTCATCGGTGCGGAGCCGCAGTCGTTGTGGCTCACCGGCGTCCTGGAGCTCGACAAGCACGGGTACGTACTGACCGGCTCAGATTTCGACACGGAAGACAAGGCGACGCGTGTCGGGCGTCGGTCGATATTGCAAACAAGTCAGCCAGGGATCTTTGCGGCAGGAGATGTGCGCCGAGGGGCAACCCGGCGTGTGGCGGCGGCAATCGGTGAGGGCGCGATCGCGGTCGCATTGGTCAATCAATATCTCATCAGTGTCGGACGTGCAGTCAGCCATCCCTGACCGGCAGAGCGGCGTGGATCTGCGGTTGGGGTGCGCTCCGTGGTCGCGATCGGACCCGGAGCTGACGTGATCACATGCTGCGCCTGCGCGCTGAGGACGGCCCCCAGCAAATGCCTCCCCGACCACGTGCCGTCTTCACGGCACGTGGTCTGGGGGACTGCGATGGGGGCCGCGATGTTGCGGGAGCTGCGTGTGTCCGAGGTGCGTTACCCGGGGGTGCTGGAGGTTTTGGGTGGGGCGGTGATCACCCAGGTCGCTGCCGTCATCACACCGAATGCTTAGAGCACTGAGTTCTCGCGGAGAAATCGCACCACCTCGTTGATCAGCTCAGCGCCGTCGAGCAATTGAGGGTCATTGTGGTCTGCGCCGGCTATCAACACGAACTGCTTTGGCTCGGGAGCGGCGTCGAAAAGCTGCCTGCTCAGCGTGTCCGGCACGATCGTGTCCCGATCACCGGCGCAGACCAGCAGCGGCGCCTTCACATCGGCGATTCGGCTGGCGGAGGGATAGCGGTCCAAGAGCAGGCGCCCCAGAGGGAGCCACGGATAGTGCACCCGCCCGGCGTCGGCCAGTGAGGTGAACGGCGAGCGCAAGACCAGTGCGGCGGGTGGATGTTCGATGGCGAGCCGCAGCGACACCGCCCCGCCGAGCGATTCCCCGAAGTACACCAGCCGGTGGTCGTCGACCTCCGCGCGCGCCGCCAGCCAGTCGCGCGCGGCGGCCGCGTCGAGAGCCAAGCCCTCCTCGCTGGGGTGCCCGGGGTTCTCTCCGTAGCCCCGGTAGTCGAAAAGCAACACCGAGAAGCCGGCGCGGTGCAGTGCGATCGCCAGCGGCGCCCGCCCGGCGCGGTCGCCGCCGTTGCCGTTGCACACCAGTACGGCTGGCCCCCGACCTGGTCCAGGTAGATACCAGGCACCGAGTCGAAGCCCGTCGGCGGTCTCCAGCACGACGTCCTGTGCGCCGCGCATCATGGTCCCCGCCGACGGCACGGGACCGCGCGTCGGGAAGTAGATGAGCCGCCGCTGTTGTGACCACAGAGTCGCGACCAGTCCGTTCACCACGAGCGCGACGATAACGACGCCGGTCAATGTTTTCCATCCGATTCGGCGTCGGCTTGCGTCAATCACGAAGCAGCCCACTGGCGCAGACCCACGCGCGGCTCCACCCTCGCGGCAAACCCGAGGACCTCCCGCGCGCGAGCGGCCGCGCGGCTCGGTCCGGCATCCCAGTCGCCGACGTCGAGCAATCCTCAACCTGTGAGATTCCCGCAGGCCGGTATGGAGAGCCCGACGAGTTCGGCGCCGTGGCCGCCTTCTTGTGCAGCGCGCCGGCGTCCTACGTGACCGTCGCTGCGCTGCGCTGCGACGGCGGGCTGGTGCCGACGCTGTGAGCACTCTCCGACGACTCCCGTAGAGGAATCACAGTGCCGTGCCTACCCAAAGTCCATGGGGGCCGGCCGGCGCCGCGGGCTGAGCGGCATGGTCACGAAATGCCTGAAGTCCGGTACCGCCACGGCGTCAGGCCGGCGCCGCAGCACGATGGTGACCGAAAAGGTCTCGTCGGGTCGGCCGGGAGCTGCAACTTCGCGTTGTCCGGGGCCCGCCGCTGACTGCCCTTCAGCGCCTCGTAATCGGCGGGAATCTCAGCCGCGGGTTTGTTTTTGCTTCGTCCGCCAGGATTGTTTCCGGTTCTTCTGGGCATGACCCACCCCGATTCCACCGCGGTTTTCGATCACGACTTGTTCTGCTGCGGTTACAAGTTCGGTCGTGGCATATTCGATTGGCGGTGCTGGGCGTGGCCCGCACAATAGGCAGGTCCGCTGAGCGGACCGGAACTGGGCCCCGGTGGGTTAACGCGACCATACGCTTGTATCGCATCGGGCAGGCGAGGCCGACAGCGTTGCGGTGTTGGCCGGGGCCACCGACGACAGCCCGCTCACCAGCCCCACCATTCCGCCGAGCATCTGCCCGATCATCCACACTGCGCCCAGTAACGCCACGCGAAGCAGTCCTAAAAGGCCCGCTGTAACGGCCTCACCGAGCAGACCTTCACCGAGGACAGCGCTGGTAATAAATAGTCCGCCCTCTGAAGAAACGCGGTCAACGCTACTTCAACGAGGGGTCGGAGCAATACACTCGCTGCAGGCCCGCTAGACCCGGACCGCAGACAATTTCACGCAATCGCCGGGAAGTAAACACATTGAGCCACAACCGTGTCGGCGCCGCCGTGCTGCGGTCGGCTGTCGCGAGCATCGGTACGATTCACCGCGCCACGCTGCTGCTCGTCGTCACGACCATGTTCGCACTCGTCGGCTGCTCAGAGTCGACCAGGCCGTCAACTATAACGATGGCGACCGCCACAGCGACCACGCTCCCGCCCGCGCAGCCGCGGCTGGCATCCGACCCCGCGCAGTGGCGGCTGGCATCCGACCCTGCGCAGTGGCGGCTGGCATCCGACCCCGCGCGCCTGGCCGACGACCTTGTCGCCGACGAGCGCGCGCTGCGCGACCCGTCGTCGTCGGAGGCCGTATTGATGGCGGCGGCGCGCCGCCAGCAAGTGGCCTACTACGCCCTCGGACGGCACCCCGAGTGGGACCCGATCGCGCGCCCACGAATCCCGCCGTCGCTCCTCGAAATCTACGACCGCAATGTCGACGCGCGTCGGCAGTTCACCGCGATGAGCAAGGGCCAAACGAAAGGCACGCTGCCTGCGTGGCGCATCGACCCGCCGATGCCGGCCGAGGAGCTGCGGGGTTACTACCGCGAGGCGGAATCGGTGTCCGGCGTCGGATGGACCTATCTGGCGGCGATCAACCTGATCGAGACCGGCTTCGGCCGCGTCGCCGGCGTGAGCACCGCTGGCGCGCAAGGCCCTATGCAGTTCTTGCCCTCGACCTTTGGCGCCTACGGCGAGGGCGGCGACATCCTCTCGCCCCACGACAGCATCATGGCGGCCGGCCGCTACCTCGCCGTTAACGGCTTCGCCGACGACCGCGAATACGCCCTGTACCGGTACAACAACTCGAACCAATACGTGCAGGCGGTCAACGACTACGCAGCGGTGCTCGCAGCCGATCCCGCTGCGTTTGCCGGGTACTACCGGTGGGAGGTCTATTTCAACACGACTGCCGGTGACGTGCGCCTGCCCATCGGTTACTCCGCGACCTCACCGATCCCCGTCGCGGACTACCTGGTGAAGCACCCGCAGTAAGCCATCGCGGCGCAGCAGAGCCTGCGGCCCGTTGACCCCAGCAAGCAACAAGGTCAACGAGTTGTGTCTGCTGATCACTGGACGCCGGCAAGCGAGTCAGAAGTGTGGCCAACATCGGTGACGACACGCCGCCATGCTTCTTTCCCTTGACCGCTGGAAGCTGGTGTCTCGAAATAGACCTTGCGCTCAACCGGTCAATGCATCACTGCAGGCCGATGATGATGTGCTGGTGGAGGTCGGGATGGGTGTGGGTCCGGTTGGGTTTGACGTCGAGCAGCAAGCGCTGATTTGGGCGATGTGGCGGCGGGGTGATGCGATTCGCGAGATGGAGCGCACGCTGGGTGAGACGTCGCCGCGGATCCGGCGGTACTTGCGTGAATCGGGTGGGATCCCGCCGATCCCTCGACGGCGCAGAGTCGGTCATCTGTCTCTGGACGAGCGTGAGGAGATCTCACGCGGGATCGCAGCCGGCTTGTCGGCAAGGATGATCGCCGGGCGCATCGATCGACCGTCGTCGACGGTATCGCGGGAGATTGCCCGCAATGGTGGCCGCGGTGGGTACCGGGCATTGGTCGCCGACGCGGCCGCGTTCGAGCGGGCCCGGCGCCCGAAATCGAGCAAGCTGGCCGCCAACCCGGGGCTACGGGGTGTGGTCGCCGCCAAGCTCGACGACGATTGGTCACCCCAGCAGATCGCCCAGTGGCTACGGCGGGAGTTTCGCAGTGACGCGGCGATGCGGATATCCCACGAATCGATCTATCGTGACCTGTATATGCCGTCGCGGAAAGCATTTGACGCCAGCATGTTCCATCTTCTACGAAGCAAGCGTTCGATCCGACGGCCGCGCGGAAAGAAGCGTTCGCACGGTCGCGGCCAGATCCGGCACATGGTCTCCATCCGCGAGCGACCGACCGAGGCTGATACCCGGCAGGTGGCCGGCCATTGGGAGGGCGATCTCGTGTTCGGAGCGCGCCCATCGGCGGTCGCCACCCTCGTTGACCGCGCCACCCGCTACGCGATGGTTGTGGCGCTGCCCGAGGGCAACAAGGCCGACGCGGTGGCGCGCGCGTTGATCGACCACCTGGGCCGGCTGCCGACCCAGGTGCGGCGGTCGTTGACCTGGGACCGCGGCAGCGAGATGGCGCAGCATTCGGCCATCACCGCGGCGCTGGGGCTGCCGGTGTTCTTCTGCGACCCGCACCACCCATGGCAACAACCACCCATGGCAGCGCGGCACCAACGAGAATACGAACCGATTGCTGCGCCAATACCTGCACAGGAACGCCGATCTGGCCACGTTCACTCAGGACGAGCTGAACGCCGTTGCCGCGAAACTCAACCACCGTCCGCGTCGAGTACTTGGCTGGGCCACCCCGGCCGAGGCGTTCGGCGTTGCCGGGCCGATTCCGATGCTGCTCGCGCCTGCCTAGCTGGTGCGGTTTCTCGGCTGCGATCATGACTGGGTGGCTGGCGGACTTCCCGAGCTCGACGTCGCCCGCGTGCAACGCTGGTGCGCCGGCCAGGTTCCCGAGCAAGTTCGCAACGAAGTTCGCGTCGAATGCGACGTCGCTCCAAGACATCTGACCATTTGTGAATGCCGATCGCCCTGGCGCGAAGACTTTGGTCCCGACTGGACCCGATTCCCGATCGCCCGGCTGCACTACACCAAGGCCACCGGACTATGGACGCTGTACTGGCGCGACCGGAACGAGAAATACCACCGCTACGCCCCTCTGGACCCCAGCCCACAAGTCCAGGACTTGCTTGACTACCTCGACGACCGAGCTGACCCCATCTTCTGGGGCTAAACGACCAGCTAACCTGATCCAACCGATGCGCTGACCGGTTGAGCGCAAGACCT
>CAVVUH010000026.1:0-13006 GCA_963751315.1 uncultured Actinomycetota bacterium
CGGACCTGCTTTAATTGCGGCGCAACGGATGTCGTCGGCGGTAATCGTTATGTCAGTGACACCTCTGTCGGGTCGCGAGTCAGGCTCGGGTGCCAGATGCGGAAAATCTTCACCGACCGGTTCGCCACCAAGACGCGCGACGAGTGGACCTCGGTGTTCGCCGGCACCGATGCGTGTGTCACACCGGTTCTGACGTGGGCCGAAGCCGCTGCCAATGAGCATCTGCGTGCCCGGTCAACCCTGATTTGCCGCGAAGGCGTCACTCAGGCAGCACCGGCACCCCGGTTTTCCCGAACACCACCGGGTCCAGTCGCCGGGCCACCATCGGCAACCACACCACTCACTGAAATCAATTGGGCAGCGCAGTGAGCACGTTTAGGTTGTTCCTGAGCGGAGTGGGTCGGGGCTGACGAGCGCGCATCCAAGCCCTCGTTACGGTAGTGACCATGGACGGCGATTACACTGCTGAATCCGCCGCACGCCGACGTACTTCGCCTCGCAGGCGTCCGGCGGCATCAGGAGTGCGGCGCTGTTGATCGACGGCAACCCCGCGGCATCTCCGAGCCTGGCTCACAGAGTGGGGCGCCGTAAGATCTCAGCGACGGACGGGTGCTAGTGCGGTCGTCGTCAGGCTGCAGACGCCGCTGCGCGAATTGGACACCCAACTCCTCAATCTCGAGTCGCTGACATGTGGGCACGGGAGCAGGCAGACGACAGCTAGCAAACATCGAAATCGCTTCTGCCAGCGGCGATGAGATCGAAGAAACGGTGCGGGCGGAGGGACTCGAACCCTCACGCTCTCTCGAGCACGGGCACCTAAAACCCGGGTGTCTGCCAATTCCACCACGCCCGCAAGCCCCACGAGCGTACCGCTCACGTCGTTGACGAATCTGTCGGTGGCCCCTCCTACCGTTGATTTGCTCACGGCGGCGAAGGGGCTTAGAAATGCGATCCGCGAAGGAGTTCGAAGTCGTACAGGAGCTGATTCTGGCCGGTGTAAACGACTGCGCGATCGCGCGTCAAACAGGGTTGCCGCGAAGGACAGTGTGCGATTGGCGCCTCAAATCACCAATTCGAGTCAGGAGTTCAAGTACATCACCCTGCTGCGTTGATCGTGACTTCTCTGCGCTGCCTCCTGCTGCGTACTGCTATCTGCTCGGTGTCTACCTCGGCGACGGCTGTATCACGCGACACCCGCGAGCGTGGCGGCTGAGAATCACGCTCGACGCGAAGTACCCGGGGATCATTGAACGGTCTCGCGAGGCGATCGACCTCCTGATGCCCGGACAACGGGCGGGCATCTACCGTCGCTTTGATCAGTGCACGGAGGTCTACCTGTACTCCAAGCACTGGCCGTGCCTACTTCCGCAGCACGGTCCGGGCAAGAAACACTTAAGGCCGATCAGGCTCGAGCCGTGGCAGCAAATGCTTGTCAAAGAGGCCACCGAGGAATTCGTTCGTGGCCTGATCGACAGCGATGGCTGCCGCGTGGTCGCGAACGACCGCGGGGTTCGAAGCGTCCGCTACCACTTCTCGAACCGATCCGACGACATCCGTGCGCTGTTCTGCGCCGCGCTCGACGATCTCGGAATTCCGTGGACACAGCCGCGTTGGTTCGAGGTCGCCGTCTATCGCAAGGCCGCGGTGGCGCGACTCGACGAATTCGTCGGGCCGAAAGCATGATGGGTCCCCACTGAAGACCTCGGAGTACCGTCTAAGCGTGTCCACTACACGTCGTCGGAGACCCGCACTGATTGTGCTGGTGATCCTCGCGGCCGGCGGTTGCCTGGCTCTCGGCTGGTGGCAATGGACGAGGTTTCAGTCGACGTCAGGCACCTTCCAGAACCTCGGATATGCGATGCAGTGGCCGCTGTTCGCCGGATTCTGTGTGTACGCCTACCGCAAGTTCGTCCGCTATGAGGAGGCACCGCCCGAGCCGCCAAAGGACCGCGCGATGACCGAACTGCCCGACGGACTGCTGCCCGAGCGGCCCAAACCCGCACAGCAGCAGGCCGCGGATCCAGCGCTGCGCGAGTACAACGCCTACCTCGCCGAGCTCGCAGAGCGCGATGCCGAAAGACAGAACAGGACCACCGCATGACCACACCTGAGACGCCCCAAGCGCCGCAGACGACGCCCGCCGACAAGATCCGCACCGCGCTGCTGGCCTATCGCGTGATGGCGTGGACGACGGGCATCTGGCTCATCGCACTGTGCTACGAGATCGTTTCGCATCTGGTCTTCCATCACGAAATCCGCTGGATCGAAGTCGTGCACGGCTGGGTGTATTTCACCTACGTATTGGCGGCTTTCAATCTTGCCGTCAAGGTCCGGTGGCCGATCGGCAAGACGATCGGCGTGCTGTTGGCCGGAACCATCCCGCTGGTCGGGATCATTGTCGAGCACTTCCAGACTAAGGACGTCAAGGCTCGCTTCGCCCTATAGCCCAACACAATTCGCGAGCTCAGTGTGCTTCAGTAGCCAGCGCTCGCAGCGCCGGCAACAACAACGTAAGCGCGCGACCGCGGTGCGACACCGCGTCTTTTTCGGCCGAACTCAGTTGCGCCGCAGTGCAATTGAAACTGTCTGGAATGAAAACCGGGTCGTAGCCGAAGCCCGCGTCGCCGCGCGGCTCTCGCGCGATGGCGCCGGGCCACTCGCCGCGTACAACAACTTCGCCCGACTCCGACACCAGCGCGCACGCCGACACGAACGCCGCACCACGTCGCTCATCGGGCACATCACGCAGTTGTGCCAACAGCAACGCGGTGTTGCCGACGTCGTCGCCATGCACACCCGACCACCGCGCCGACAGCACGCCGGGCATGCCGTTCAGGGCGGCGACCTCCAACCCGGAGTCATCGGCGACGGTCGGCAGCCCGGTCGCGGCGAACCCGTCGCGGGCCTTCGCCAACGCGTTGTCCTCGAAGGTCGCGCAGGTTTCCGGTGCTTCGTCGAACGGCGGCACGTCGTCGAGTGACACCAACGCCAGTCCCGTCAGCGCGGCGGCATCCAACACGCGACGCAGCTCGGCCAGTTTCTTGCGGTTGCGGCTGGCGACTAAAAGGAGGGTCAGCTTCCGAACGCCTTCTGCGGGGCCGGCCCTTCCGGCAGCACACCCGGATACGGCAAAGCCAACGCCTCCCGCTGCGCCACAAAGAGCTTCTCGCACGCCCCCTGCGCGACGTCGAGCAGCTTGTCGAGTGTCGAGCGCGGGAACGTCGCACCCTCGCCGGTTCCCTGGACCTCGACCAAGGTCCCGGTGTCGGTGGCGACGACGTTCATGTCGACCTCGGCGCGGGCGTCTTCCTCGTAGGGCAGGTCCACCCGCACTCGGCCGTCGACCACTCCGACGCTGACCGCCGCGATCGCACACGACAGCGGCCGCGGATCGGACAGTTTGCCGGCGGCGGACAGGTACGTCACCGCATCGGCCAGCGCGACGTAAGCACCCGTGATGGCCGCGGTGCGAGTACCGCCGTCGGCCTGCAGCACATCGCAGTCGATCGCAATGGTGTTCTCCCCTAACGCCGCCAGATCGATGCATGCACGCAGCGACCTGCCGACCAATCGGCTGATCTCTTGAGTGCGGCCAGACAGGCGGCCTTTCACCGATTCGCGGTCTCCGCGAGTGTGGGTGGCCGACGGCAGCATCGCGTATTCGGCGGTGAGCCAGCCCAACCCTGACCCCTTGCGCCAGCGGGGCACGCCCTCGGTGACACTCGCCGTGCACATGACTTTGGTCTGGCCGAACTCGATCACCACCGAACCCGCCGGGTGCGAGGTGAACCCGCGGGTAATGACAACCGGTCGAAGCTCGTCGTCGAGGCGGCCGTCTTCTCGTTTGGACACGCCGCCAACCCTAGCGCTCGGCTACCCGATCAGGAGCGGCCGACGTTGAACGTCTCGCCGCAGACGACTGCATGCACCGGGCCGCCGAATTCGGCTTTCGCCTCGCTGATCACGTCCTCGCGGGAGGTCCATGGCGGGATGTGGGTGAGCAACAGCTCCCCTACTCCCGCTGCGGTCGCGATCCGCCCGGCCTCGGTGCCCGACAGGTGCAGGTTGGGTGGACGCTCAGGCGAGTCTGTCCAGGACGCCTCACAGAGGAAGGCGTCGGCGCCGCGGGCCAGCTCGATGACCGCGTCGCAGTACCCAGTGTCACCGCTGTACACAAACGTCGCGCCCGCGGGATTGGTGATGCGCAGGCCGAACGACTCGGTCGGATGACACACCAGCCGCGGCAAGACTGTCAGCGCGCCCACGTTGACGGTCTCACCGTCGACCCAATGCCGGATATCGAAAATGTCGGAGAAATCGTCGATCTCGCCGCCGTACGGCGACGACGCCGCACCGAGCCGCGACCAGGTGTCGCTCGGGCCGTACATCAAGGCCTTACCGGCCGGCGGCGACGGGTGGTAGCGGCGCCAGACGAACAATCCGGGTAGGTCGAGGCAGTGGTCGGCGTGCAGGTGCGACAACAACACGTGGACCGAACCCGGATCGGCGTGGCGTTGCAGCGAACCGAGGACGCCTCCACCGAAGTCGATCGCCAGGGGCGGGGTGTCCGGCGCCCTCAGCAGATAACCCGATGCGGGCGAATCCGGGCCGACCACGCTCCCGGAGCAGCCCAGCACGGTAATTCGCACGGTCACTACTGTGCCATGCCTACTGCCATGTTGGCGAAAACATCTCAGCTTTCGTATGCGAGAGGTTCAGCGGGTGTCGCGACGTGGCGGTGGATGGGGTGGACGCCGGTGATCGCCGGTCCCAAAAACCGCGCCGCAAGGCGGAGAAACGCCTCCGGGTCACCGGTGGCTTCGAACACGCGACGCGGCGCGGAAACCTCGGGACGATCGGGGTGCGGATGCAGTAAATCACCCTCGGTGAGCACCCGTACCAGCTCCTTCGCGGTCTCCTCGGCGCTGGAGACCAGCGTGACGATCTCGCCCATCGCCAGCTGGATCAGTCCGGAAAGCAGCGGGTAGTGGGTACAACCGAGTACCAGCGTGTCGACGTCGGCGCGCTGCAACGGCTCGAGGTAACCCTCGGCCAATCCGAGCACCTGGCGGCCACTGGTGATGCCGCGCTCGACGAAATCAACGAACCGCGGGCAGGCCACCGCGGTGATCTGGGTGTCCCGCGCGGCGGCGAACGCGTCCTCGTAGGCCCCCGAGGCCACGGTGGCCTGAGTGCCGATCACGCCGATGCGACCGTTGCGGGTTGCGGCGACCGCGCGGCGCACCGCGGGCAGGATCACTTCAACGACGGGCACGTCGTAGCGCTCCCGCGCGTCATGCAGGCATGCCGAGGATGCCGAGTTGCAGGCGATCACCAGGGCCTTGACTCCGCGGTCGACGAGGTCGTCGCCGATGGCCAGCGCATGCCCGCGGATCTCGGGAATCGTCAGCGGGCCGTAGGGGCCGTTGCCGGTGTCGCCGACGTAGATGATGTCCTCGTCGGGCAGTTGGTCGATGATGGCACGCGCCACCGTCAGCCCGCCGACGCCGGAGTCGAAGACCCCGATGGGGGCCAGTGCATTACTCATCTCTGCTCAAGCTTTGAGGGGTCGTTGGGGCCCGCGGCGGCGAAGCTCGCGAGCTTTCCGTTCTGGGCTCGACAGCAGGTAGGCGGCGAGCACGCCGGCGATTCCACCGCACAGATGCCCCTGCCAGGACACACCTCCGCAGACATTGAGAACCGGCACCGCGCCCAACAGGACACCGCCGTAGCCGATGAGTACCAGGATCCCGATGACAATCTGCCAGGCCGAGCGAGTGAAGAATCCGAACACAAGCAAGAAG
This sequence comes from uncultured Actinomycetota bacterium, assembly GCA_963751315.1. Lineage (GTDB taxonomy): Bacteria > Actinomycetota > Actinomycetes > Mycobacteriales > Mycobacteriaceae > Mycobacterium. Next base: position 5,805 of record CAVVUH010000026.1, read on the forward strand.
GTCAGCCAGCCGAAGATCAGTCCCGAGGCGCCGATGTGATCGGTCTCGCCGCAGGGCGATCCCATGTTGCCGATAAGCCAGGTGCCGAAGCCGCCGACGATCCACACGATCGCCGTCGCCCACAGAAACCGGGACAGCCCGGCCAGCGTGACCAGAAAGCCGAGCACCAGCGCGGGTCCGGTGTTGGCCGCCAGATGCGCCCAGTTCGCGTGCAGCAGCGGAGCCAACAAGATGCCCCACAGGCCGTCGGCCTCCAGCGGCCGGATGCCGTTGTAATCGAGCTGGTGGTCGTCGAGCTGGTCGAACAGCTCGACGATGTAGAGCAGCGCCACGAAGCTGATGATCGTGGCTCCGCCGACCAGCCACGGGGAGCGTTTCTTCGGCCGCCGCGCCGGTGTGTGTGTCGAGCCGGCAGTCATATGCGCCGCTCCTCCTCATCGCTGGCGGTCATGCCCACAGCTGCCCTTCCAAAGCGTCTTCCGCTTCATCCAAGCTACCGGCGTAGGCGCCCGTCGATAGATACTTCCATCCGGCGTCGGCCACCACGATGGCGATGTCGGCGCGCTCAGCGGCGTCGACGGACTTCGCCGCGATACCCAACGCGGCATGTAACACCGCGCCGGTGGAAATCCCCGCGAAGATGCCTTCGGCGTCAACTAGCTCGCGGGTGCGGCGGACCGCGTCGGCGGCGCCGACTGAGTAGCGGGTCGTCAGCACCTTCGGGTCGTAGAGCTCAGGCACAAAGCCCTCGTCGAGGTTGCGCAGCGCATAGACGCCCTCGCCGTAGCGGGGTTCGGCGGCCACGATCCGGATCTCGGGGACCTGCTCACGCAGAAACCGGCCGGTGCCCATCAGCGTCCCGGTCGTGCCCAGCCCGGCCACGAAATGGGTGATCTCGGGCAAATCTTTCAACAGCTCGGGGCCGGTGCCGTAGTAGTGCGAGTCGGTGTTGGCCGCGTTGCCGTACTGGTAGAGCATCACCCACGACGGGTTGTCAGCCGCCAGCTCCTTGGCGGTCGCCACCGCGGTGTTCGACCCGCCCTCGGGCGGCGAAAAAACGATTTGCGCGCCGTAGAGCTCGAGCAGTTGGCGACGTTCGATCGAGGTGTTCTCCGGCATCACGCAGATCAGCTGGTAGCCCTTCAACCGCGCTGCCATCGCCAGCGAGATACTGGTGTTGCCGCTGGTGGGCTCGAGGATCGTCGCCCCCGGCGTCAGCCGGCCCTCGGCCTCGGCTTGCTCGATCATCCGCAGCGCAGGCCGGTCTTTGATCGAGCCGGTCGGGTTGCGGTCCTCGAGCTTGGCCCACAGCCGCACATGAGGGCCGCCCGGCTCCTCGTCCCACCGGGGCGACAACCGCTGCAGTCCCACCAGCGGCGTGTTGCCCAGGCGGCGAGCAGCGAGTCGTATCGGGTCATGCGGCCCGCTTACCCACCCGCGACGGCGGGCAAGATGGTGACCGAGTCGCCGTCGGTGATCGCAGTGTCCAGCCCGCCCGAAAATCGCACGTCCTCGTCGTTGACGTAGATGTTGACGAAGCGGTGCAATTTGCCGTTCTCGACGAGACGCTCAGAAATGCCGGAATAGTTCGCCTCCAAGTCGCTGATCACGGCTTGCAGCGTCTCGCCGCTGGCCTCGACGCGTTTTTCGCCGCCCGTGTGCGGACGCAGGATGGTCGGGATGGCGACGGTGACGCTCATGAATGCTCCTGGTCTTGGTAATGCTCGACGATGTGGACGGGCTCTTCGGTGACGGCGCCGTCGAGGATGCGGTAACTGCGGACTTCGTCCTGGCCAGGGTTGCGGGTAGACACCAGCACGTAGTGCGCGTCAGGTTCGGCGGCCAGACCCACGTCGGTGCGGCTGGGGTAGGCCTCCGTCGCGGTGTGCGAGTGATAGATGACCACCGGCACCTCGCCTGACTCCTCTAGCGCGCGCCACACCTTGAGATGCTCTTGGGCGTCGAAGCGATAGAACGTCGGCGAGCGTTCGGCGTTGACCATCGCGATATGCCGCTGTGGGCGGTCCGAGCCCTCCGGGCCGGCCAGCACGCCACAGGCTTCCTCGGGGTGATCGGCGCGAGCATGCGCGACCATCGCCTGCACCAGCTCAGCACGAATCACCAGCACGTCACCGATGGCCTTCTGGTCATCAGCGCCGCTCCTCCGCATCGCTTCGCTCTGCATCGTCGCCGGCCTGAATCTTGCGCCGCTCCTCCGCATCGCTTCGCTCTGCATCGTCGCCGGCCTGAATCTTGCGCCGCTCCTCCGCATCGCTTCGCTCTGCATCGTCGCCGGCCGGAACCTTGCGCCGCTCCTCCGCATCGCTTCGCTCTGCATCGTCGCCGGCCGGAACCTTGCGCCGCTCCTCCGCATCGCTTCGCTCTGCATCGTCGCCGGCCTGAATCTTGCGCCGCTCCTCCGCATCGCTTCGCTCTGCATCGTCGCCGGCCTGAATCTTGCGCCGCTCCTCCGCATCGCTTCGCTCTGCATCGTCGCCGGCCGGAACCTTGCGCCGCTCCTCCGCATCGCTTCGCTCTGCATCGTCGCCGGCGCGTCGCAAGAATGCTCCGGGCAACAGGTCCCGGTATGTCGGTATTCCGGCCACCGATTCGGCGGCGATCACACCAACCAACACCGCGCGGGCAAGGCAGTCAGCCGCCGCGGCGCCAACGGCGGTGGCCAACGGCGTCTCCGGCGAAAAGGCGGCCGGCGTGTCGACCGACGGCGCAACCTCGACGGCGCCGGTGGCCAGCGCGAACACGATGTCACCGTCCACCGGGGTATGCGACGGCCGGATGCTGCGGGCGAGCCCGTCGTGAGCAGTGCTCGCAATTTGTCGGCAGACGGCCGGGCTCAGCACGGCGTCGGTCGCGACCACCGCGACCGCAGTATTCAACGAGCTCAACGGGGACTCGAGCTTTGCCAGCTCAGCGATCTGCTCAGCGGGTGGCGGCGTCAGGCCGAGCTCGTCGACCAGATAGGTCAGCCACGGCAGGCCGGTCGACTGGTCGATGACATTGCCCGCGGAGTTCACCACGACCAGCGCACCGACGGTCACCCCCGACGGCAGCGTTGTCGATGCCGTCCCCACACCGCCCTTCAGCACACCGGCGCACGCCCCCACCCCGGCGCCGACCGTGCCCACCGCGACCGGCGCACCTTCGGCAACGGCGGCGAACGCCGCCTGGCAAGCGTTGTAGCCGAACTCCGCCGTCGGCCGATGGCTCCAGGCACCGACATCCAGATCGAAGATCACCGCGCCCGGCACGATCGGCACCACCCCGCCGGCCATCGCCACGCCGCGGTCGTGCTCCTCCAGGCAACGCATGATGCCGTCCGCGGCGGCCAATCCGTAGGCGCTGCCCCCGGCGATGAACACCGCATCCACGTGGCGCACGCTGTTGGACGGGTCCAGCAGATCGGTCTCCCGGCTGCCGGGCGCACCGCCGCGGCAATCGACGGCGCCGACCGTGCCGGGCGGCGTAAGGACGACGGTCACGCCGCTCGCCCAACCGACACCCATGGTCGCGTCGGGGTCCAGCCGGTGATAGTGGCCGACCAGGATGCCCCCGACGTCGGTGATCGAGCTCATCGGGACCCCATCAACGCCAGGACCAGGTACTCCTGCAGGAAGGTCAGCCACTGATAGACGTCGAGGTGCGGGGCCAACGGATGGTCGTCGGGCAGTCGATCGGGGCCGTTGGGATGGATATCGAGCATGGTGCCCAGTGCCAGGCGGATGTCGTTGACGGCTGCGATCCAGGCGTTCGCGGCGTCCTCGGTCAGCTCGAATCGGCCGCCGTCATCGGGGACGGTGTCCAGTAGTTGTTGTGCGGCAACACGTTTGGCCTCGATGATCTCCGGCTCGCGCAGGCTGCGCAGAGCGGCATTCAGGCTCTCGGTCGCTTCGGGTGCAGCATCGTCCGGCTTCGAGAAGTCCGGCAGCAGCCGCTGCAGCGTCGCATTATCAGGGCGTTCGGAGCTGCCGGTCTTCATGCCGGTGATTTGCTCGAGTTCGTCTGCCGGCGAAGACGATTCCCGTTCGTCGAGCATTCCGATCATCGAGCCGACCAGATTCTTGAGCAAGGCCGCCTCATGCGAGTCCAGCGCGGACCGAAAACGGGGACCGTTCGCGGTCTCAACCCGCTTCCACTTGCGCACCTGGCGACCCGGACGCCCTCGATCTCAGCGGTCCTGCTGCATGGTGGCCCACAACCCGGCCGCATGCAGCTTGGACACGTCGATCTCCATCGATTCGCGGCTGCCCGCCGACACCACCGCCTTGCCTTCGTTGTGGACCTGCAGCATCAGCTTGGTGGCGTGCGGCTCGGTGTAGCCAAACAGCTTCTGGAACACATAGGTCACATAGTTCATCAAGTTGACCGGATCGTCCCACACGATGGTCACCCAGGGAGCGGCAGTGGCCTCGACCGAGTCGGCTTCCCGTTGCCCGGTGGTTCCCGGTTTGGTCGGGGCTGACGCAACCATGGTTTCTAGGATAGCGAGCCGCAGCAATTCACCCGATACGGTTGCGATGTGGATGACTCGGTTTGCGCGGGGCTGCTGACCGACCGGTACGAATTGACCATGCTGGCGGCGGCGCTGCGCGACGGCACCGCGGATCGCCGGACCACGTTCGAGTTGTTCGCTCGCCGGCTGCCCGACGGGCGTCGTTACGGCGTGGTGGCCGGGACAGGCCGGTTTTTGGAAGCTCTGGCCGAGTTCAGGTTCGACGACGTCGCGTGCGAATCACTGGCGGAGTTTCTCGACCGCGATACGTTGGCGTATCTGCGCAAGTTTCGCTTCGGCGGTGATGTCGACGGCTACGCCGAGGGCGAGCTGTACTTCCCCGGATCCCCGGTGCTGTCCGTGCACGGCAGCTTCGCTGAATGCGTGGTGCTCGAGACGCTGGCGCTGTCGATCTTCAACCACGACAGCGCCGTGGCGTCGGCAGCCGCGCGGATGGTCAGTGCGGCGCAGCGGCGGCCGTTGATCGACATGGGGTCACGCCGCACCCACGAGCGCGCGGCAGTCGCCGCGGCCCGCGCTGCCTACATCGCGGGCTTCGCCGCATCATCCAACCTGGAGGCCCGTCGTCGCTACGGCGTTCCGACAGAGGGCACCAGCGCGCATGCGTTCACCCTGTTACACGCCGGCCCGGACAAGTCCGGCGAGCTGGCCGCGTTCGCGGCACAGGTCGACGCGCTCGGTCCCGGCACCACGCTTCTGGTCGACACCTACGACGTGACGACCGGTGTGGACAACGCGGTAGCGGCCGCCGGCACCGGGCTCGGCGCGGTGCGGATCGACTCTGGGGACTTGGGAGTGTTGGCTCGTCAGGTCCGCGAGCAGCTCGACGGGCTCGGGGCCCGGCAGACCCGCATTGTGGTGTCCGGTGATTTGGACGAATTCGCCATCGCCGGATTGCGGGCCGAACCTGTCGACAGTTATGGCGTGGGCACCTCGCTGGTCACCGGGTCGGGCGCGCCGACTGCCAACATGATCTACAAGCTGGTCGAAGTGGACGGCACGCCGGTGCAGAAGCGCAGCCCCCGCAAAGAGTCCCACGGCGGCCGCAAAGAGGCCCTGCGGCTGTGTCGTTCGAGCGGCACCATCACCGAGGAGATCGTGCATCCCGCGGGACATCCGCCGCAGACCACCGAGCCGTCCCGGGTGTTGACGGTTCCACTGGCCCGTAACGGCCAGGCCGTGGTTGACGTGAATCTGGGCGTGGCGCGCGAGCTGGTGGCGTCGGGCTTGCGAAGCTTGCCGTGGGAGGGTCTGATGTTGTCCCACGGCGACCCGGCGATTCCCACAACCCAAATCCCGGCCCGATGCCGGCCCATCGACCAACAGGAGTAGCCACGCCCGACGAGTTGCTGGTGTCCGTGCCTGAGCTGCTCGCCACCGCGGTGGCAGCGCTGGGCGGCAGCGAACGCAGCGGCCAACTACAGATGGCCACCGCGGTTGCCGACGCCTTCGAAACCGGACAGCACCTGGCCGTGCAGGCAGGAACCGGCACCGGAAAATCGTTGGCCTACCTCGTTCCGGCGATTGTTCGCGCGGTGTCCGACGACACGCCGGTCGTGGTGTCCACCGCGACGATCGCCCTGCAGCGCCAACTGGTCGATCGTGATCTGCCCCAGCTGGTGAACGCGCTCACCGATGCGCTGCCCCGCGCGCCGCGATTCGCACTGCTGAAGGGCCGGCAAAATTATCTGTGCCTGAACAAGATTCACAATGGCGCAGCCGCGAGCTCTGCTGAAGACGAACCGCCGGACGAGCTTTTCGAGCCGCAGGCGCTCACCGCATTGGGCCGCGACGTGCAACGGGTCACCACTTGGGCGTCGACGACGGAGTCCGGTGACCGCGACGACCTCAAGCCGGGCGTAGCGGACCGATCCTGGTCACAGGTCAGCGTGTCCGCGCGGGAATGCCTCGGCATGGCGCGCTGCCCGTTCGGCACCGAATGCTTCGCCGAACGCGCCCGAGCCAAAGCCGGCCGGGCTGATGTTGTCGTCACCAACCACGCGCTGCTGGCCATCGACGCCGTCGCCGACTCGGCCGTGTTGCCCGAACACCAGCTGCTGGTCGTCGACGAGGCGCACGATCTGGTGGACCGAGTAACCGGCGTGGCCACCGGCGAACTGACGTCGACCGCACTCGGGGTCGCCTCCCGGCGCATCACCAGGCTGGTCGAACCGGAACTCATGCAGCGGTGGGAAGGGGCGTCCGCCAGGTTCGCCGCGGCGATCCAGAACGCGACCCCGGGCCGCATCGACCGCCTCGACGACGAGCTGGCGACTGATCTGACCGCGCTGCGCGATGCGGCCAGTGCGGCACGTTCGGCGATCGACATGTCGCCGTCCGATACCAAGGCTGCGTCTGCGCGTGCCGAGGCCGTCGCCAGCCTCAACGAGATCGCCGATACCGCATCGCGGATGCTGACGTCGTTCGCTCCGGCGATCCCGGACCGCACCGACGTGGTGTGGCTGGACCATGAGGAGAACCGCGGTTCGACACGTGTCGTGCTGAGGGTGGCGCCGCTGTCGGTGGCCGGACTGCTGCGCGACCGGTTATTCGCCGGCGCCACCGCGGTGTTGACGTCGGCGACGCTGACCGTCGGCGGCTCCTTCGACGCGATGGCGACGGCCTGGGGCCTGGCCGACGCGCAGGCTGACGCGCGCGCTGACGACGAAAA
>CAVVUH010000027.1:0-15152 GCA_963751315.1 uncultured Actinomycetota bacterium
CGTCTATCGACTAGAGGCAGCTCGACCCTCTCGACCCTGAGGAATAAAGGCGGCCTTCGGCGGGTATACAGGCGGCTATGGCGACTTTGGGGGATGTCATCGGGTGGGTGCGCGAACAAGTCGCGTCGCGGGTCCCGAAGGCCGACCTGGATCAACGGGATCCCGACTACATCCGCGACCAGCTGCCCGGAACCTGGCTGCTGGCGTCGCTGTATTTCCGGGCCGACGTACAGCACCTGGATCGGATACCCGCCAAGGGGCCGGTATTGCTCATCGGTAACCACAGCGGCGGCAACGTGCCTCCCGACACATTCGTGTTCACGCTCGCATTCTGCTCCTACTTCGGCGTCGAACGACCCTTTTATCAATTGGCCCACAACCTCGTCGTCTCCGCGCCGCCGTTAGGCTGGCTGCGCAAGTTCGGTACGGTGGCGGCCAACCACGAAAACGCGCAACTGGCACTGGAATCCGGTGCCGCGCTGCTGGTGTATCCCGGTGGCGACTATGAAGTCTTCAGACCGTCATGGGAACGCCACAAGGTCGACTTCGATGGCCGGATGGGGTACGTACGGTTAGCACGAGAGGCCGGCGTGCCGATCGTGCCGGTGTCCAGCGTGGGCGGGCAGGAAACCGCGTTATTCCTCGACCGTGGACAGTGGCTGGCCAAGCTGCTCTTCGCAGATAAACTGTTGCGGCTCAAGAGCATTCCGATATCGTTGGCGCTGCCATGGGGCCTGAATATCAGCGACCTGGCCGGGCACATCCCGTTGCCCGCCAAGATCGCGATCGAGGTGCAAGAACCCATCGAAGTCGATGGTGATGACCAAGCGGTGCATGACAAGGTGATGTCCAGCCTGCAGGCCGGTGTCGACCGTCTTGCCGCCCGACGTCGATTCCCGGTGATCGGCTGATGCGAGTCGAACGCCGCTGCGTGATCGACGCCAACCGCGATGCGGTCTGGAAGGTCGTCAGCGATCCGGACAGCTACCCGTCCTTCATGACCAACCTGGAGCGATGGGAAAGCGCCAATGAACAACCGGCCGCCGTCGGCGCCCGCTATTTCGTCCACTGGAAGATCGGCTCGGTGCCGGTGGGCGGCCTGATCGAGATGGTTGAATTCGACGACCTGCGCGACTTGGCCTGGGTCGGCATCACCGGAATCAGCCTGCGTGGCCGTATCCGGTTGCGGGATGCGGGGGAGAACCAGACCAAGGTGACATTCCGGCTGTCATACCAAGCGCCCGGCGGTATTTGGGGGTACATCGCCGACCGGGTCGCCGTGCGTCAGGTGGGTCGCACCACAGCCGATACCCTCAAGCGCCTCAAGGCGCTTGTCGAGTCCCGCGGCTGACGAATTCGTTGCCGAAGGTGTTCCGGGCGTGCAATTTAGCGCGGTCTAGTTAGCGCGGTCTAGGAGACTTATGCGTCGGAGTTGGATTTAGCTTGCTGTGAACTCCGTGCGTGGCTGCTTGGAACTTGCTGGGACGACGTGGGCTCAGCTCGACGGCTCCGACCTTAGCTTAGGTTAGTGAATCAGTAACGCTTACGTCCCATTAAGGTTGGTCGCGAAACAGCACGAGGCGGTCGCGATGGCCAGCAGTGTCCGGCGAGGGGTGCTACCGGTGTCGGTTTGGCTGGTGGAGCCGTTGCGGCGGTGCAGGTTCGCCGTTCTGACAAACCCAGCACGCGGCGTGATGTGAGCCCGCACCTTCCTCCGGAGGCGAAACGTTGTCGGGGCTGGCACGATTATTGAGGCGGAAGGAGGCGCGGCGTGACGAAGCTGGGCGAGCTAGCCTCGCACCTTGGCTACTGGGTGGTGTATCGAAACTGGTATGGGACGGTCAGCTACCTGATCTATCGCTGGGACGAGCCCCTTCCCGTTTTTGGCCAGTCATTCCCAACGGCGGAAGAGGCACTCAAGTTCTTGACGCCGATCAAGAACCAACCGCGGTGGCGCCTAAAGCTTGACGACCCCAGCGTCAAGGTCGACCGTGCGCCCTACGGCGTCAGCGTGACTGAAAATCGAGCCGGCGGCCGGAGTTTCTCGGCGCCGGTTCTGACGGAGGCTTCCTATATAGACGTCCAAGGCGAGGACGTACCCACGATCGGGAACTGGGAACGCCTGCCTGCCATGACCACCGAGAGTTAGCCGGCCCGCTCAGATGAGCCCTGTCGCATCAAATATCCAGCTGGTATCGGCCGTCGCGAGGTCCTCCAGCCAGGTGGGCGGCGCCTGAGCAGTCATGCTGCCCCTGCCGACATACTGCGCGAGCTGATCGATGGCGTCACCGGCCGCTAGTCGGTCGATCTGGGCTGACCTCGCTTGGTGGACAACCTTCCCGCAGGACCAGCAGTCCTACCAGTTAGGTGTCCACCATCAGGGTCGTGAGGCCGCGCCGCGCTGGAGGTTCGGCCCCACCCCAACCCCGTTGCGCCGCCACGGGAATTGGTGACCATGCCGGATGGTCGATCAGTGGATGGCCGTACTCATGTCATGCACTCTCTTCGGATGTGCAGTGTCGAGACCGGCCGCGCGCTTGGCTGCCCCTGATCGCAATAGGCAGATGACGCCGGCCAGGACAGCGAGACGTAACAACGATCTGGCTCGTCTGGTCGGAGGTATGGCGTCGAAACAAGACCTGTAGTCGGCTACTCGCGACAGTTGCACTGCTTGGCGGCACCGTCGATCGGTAGCCAGTGGCCCCGACTCCAGGGCCATTCAAAAGGAGAAGAAATCATGACAAACCCTCCCGGCATGGTGGTAGGGGTCTCCGCAGGCCAGCTGGTTGGGCCGCTAGTCCTGTGGGCGTGCTGGTCGACGGCCGCGCCGGCTCGGCGGCACCACGTTGCCTACGCGACTCTCCGCAGTCTCAGCGTCCTCGGTGGTGACGCGGAGCAATCCCACGCGGTCTTCGCTGGCCGGCTTGAGATCTCTACCCAGGGTCCCCACCGGCATCGGCGCGTCATGCGTCGCCCGTGCAAGGGCCGATCAGATGAGCCCAGTTGCATCAAATACCCAGCTCACATCCGCCGTAGAGAGATCCTCCAGCCAGGTCGGCGGCGCCTGAGCGGTCATGCTGCCCATGTCCCAATAGTCTTTCCCTAGATCAGAGATAGCGCTGCACTCTGACCTGCGGAAATGGGCAAATGCGGGAGCGCTGTGCGGTCAACTAATTGGACACCGGCAAACCTAGGCAGCCCGCAGCCAACTGCGGAGGTAATCGCGAATTTCGGTGATGGCGTGACGTCACGCGGCATTTTGGCGGCGTGTTGACGCCAGTGTATCGCCGCAATACGGAATCACTTGTGAGACAAGGGATTGCGCGAATTCACGGGGGGAGATATGGTCAGCGTGTTCCAACCACAGGAAAAACGTCCCAGCCCAACCACGGAACTCCCAACAACCGAAGGGGTACACCGTGAAACAACCAGAACTAACCAGCCTCATCGGCCTGCGCGACAGTGACGGCGATCAGCTACACCTCGTTCGCCTAGATCGGGCCAATGGCTCCCGCGCGTATCTGATGGCGATCGGTCGGGAGAGGGTGTTCCTGACCGCCTGCGATCTGGATCGGCTGAGCACCGTCATCCGGTACGAAGTAGGTGACGGGAATAATGATCTGATGGCCGAATTTAGGCGGTTCTTCGCTGGGGCGATCTGGCTCCTGATCTTGTGCGCACTGTTGTGGCTACTCACATTTGCAGTCACCCCATTGTGGGTGTACCCCTGGTCGAACTGAAGTCAGCGGGGAGTTGGCCTAGCGATGCTCAAAGCAATTCAGGTGGTGTTCTGTAGCGTGCTGGGGCGCCTCAGACTAGCCCGGTAGCATCAAATACCCAGCTCACATCCGCTTTTCCGAGGTTCTCCAACCAGGTCGGCGGCGCTTGCGCGGTCATGCTGCCCATATCCCAATAGTCTTTCCACAACGTCACTCTGCCGTCTTCGACGCGGTGGACCGACACGAATCGCAGCAGAGCCGTCTCGCCGGTCGACCACCGCCAGGTCTCGGAATGCTCGTACATGACGTCGGCACCGGTAGCCACCAGCACTCCGTCGTGGTTCTCATAGCCCGTCAGCGGTTCGAGTCCGACCTTGAGTCGCTTCACGATGTCGTCGGGACCACGCGCCGCCAGGGTCGGTCCGACCGGCATGTCCACATAGATGCAGTCCGCCGACAAGAACGTCTTGACCGCGTCCCAGTCCCGTCGCGATAGGGCACGCCACAGCCCGAGTACCGTGTCGTCAACCGGCATGGGATGTCATAGAACCGGGCTGCCGAACACGTTGTCAATAAAGCACGCAGGAGGTGGGGGATGGCGACGTTGCGATCCCGACGCAGAGCCGGAACGACAGATGCCCGCAGGACCAGTCCGTCGCCGTTCACGCCGTCCCGGACACCCAGGCCGGCGCAGTTCGGGGCGGGTGTGCACCACAACGTCGCGGTACCGATGAGCGACGGCGTCGTGTTGCGCGCCGACATTCATTACCCCACGGTGCCGGAGACCGGCCGACCCGCCGCCGGGCCGTTCCCGGTGCTGTTGTCCATGACGCCCTACGGCAAGAAGGCCCCTCAGCCGGCCGCGCAGATCGGGGCTGGCGCCACCCCGTATCTGATCAAGCGCGGCTACATCGAGGCGATGGTCGACGTCCGGGGGAGCGGTGTATCCGGCGGTTCGTTCCGAATGTTCGGCGAGCGTCAGACGCAGGACGGGATCGAGCTAGTCGATTGGGCGTCGAAGCTGCCGAACGCCAACGGACGTGTCGGCATGTTCGGAACCTCCTACCTGGCGATCAACCAGCTGTTCACCGCCGCCGCCGTCGGGCCGAATTCGCCGCTGAGGGCGATTTTCCCGGTGATGGCCGCGCGCGATTTCTATCGCGACGCGGCGACAATGGGCGGGGCGCCGCACCTGCGCACGGTACGGGCTTACGGGGCGGTCTACCGCTTGCTCAACATCTTCAACCCGGCACTGGAGGTGATCAACCTCGGCAAGCATCCGCGGCCGCGGGCCGGCGGGTTCGCCGGGGTGCGGCAGCGTGGGCGTGATCAGCGGGGGTATTTCCGACCGTTGATCGCCGACGCCGTCGCCGGCGGTGAGACGGCTTTCGACGGGCCGTTCTGGGATGCGTTGCGGCCCGCCATGGTGCTGCCGGGCATTGTCGCCAACGACGTGGCGGTCTTTCTGGTCGGCGGCTGGCACGATGCTTTCCAGCGCGGCGCGCCGCTGAACTATGCGACGTTGCAGAACGCCTTCGCCGGGCGGCCCGACGAGTCGCCGATGCAACCCGGCCAGCCAGTGTCCGAGCGGTTGCGGCTGATGATGGGTCCCTGGTATCACGTGTCCAACTTCGGCGGCCTGCACCTCAACACGCTGCAGCTGCGCTGGTTCGACCATTGGCTCAACGACGTGGCGGGAGCCGCGATATCCGGATCGCCGTTCACCTTCCAGGCCATCGGAAGCCCGCGATGGTTCCACGCCCGCGACTATCCGCTCGCCGAGGCGACGCCGACCCGCTTCTACCTGTCCCAGTCCGGCCGACTGTCCACCGAATGCGCGCCGGAAACCTCCACGGCGACAATCAAATACGTGGAGCGCGGTCCGCTGGCCGGCCGAAGCGTCGAGCAGTGGACCCTCGGGATGACCAGCTTCATCCGCACCCAGCGCGGCGGCCAGACCCGCTACGACCAGGACAACCGGCGACTGCAGCGCGGCGCACTGACGTACACCACCGAACCATTCGGCGCGCCAACATTGGTCGCCGGACCGATCACGCTCACCGTGCATGCGACGGCCACCACCAGCGAGGCGCTGTGGGTCGCTCACCTCGACGACGTCGCGCCCGACGGCACCAGCCGCCCGTTGACGGAGGGCGCACTGCTCGGTTCGCACCGCGCGCTGGATCCGGATCGGACCTGGTACCTGCCCGACGGCACCGTCCTGCGGCCGCATCATTTCAGCACCCGATCGGCGGTAAAGCCGGTGGTTCCCGGCGAACTGACCCGCTACGACGTCGAGATCTTCCCGACCGCTGCATTTCTTGAGCCCGGCCACCGGCTGCGTCTCACGGTGACCACCTACGACTTCCCGCACCTGGTCCCGACCAAGCCTGCGCGCCGCGCCTTAATCGGCGGTAGCTACCAGCTCCATCAGGGCGGACCGACCCCGTCGCATCTGCTCATCCCGGTGGCTGACCCGAACAGTTTCAGCTGAACTCGGTCGCAGCGACCGCCGCGCGGCACAGCGGTTTTCGGCGCATACTCCCCAAGGTGACCTCGCTACAGCAATACATCGCCGAAGAGATTGCCACCGACCACGTCGACGGCCTGCTGACGCGACGCGAAGCCTTGCGCCGGCTGGCGCTGCTCGGTCTGGGTAGCGGGGCCGCGGCCGCATTGATCGCCGCCTGCGGCGACCGGCAACCACCGCGCCCGGACAGGTCATCGGGCACGACGGGGACACAGCCACCGGGGATGGACCGGGCGCTACCGACCGAACCGATCTCCTGGGCCGGGCCACACGGACAGCTTCTGGGTGCTTGGGCGCAGTCCCACAACGCCCGTCGCGGGGTGTTGGTCATCCACGAGAACAAGGGTCTGAACGATTGGGTGCGGTCGGTGGCCGGACGTTTCGCCGGTGCCGGCTATTCGGCGTTGGCCATCGACCTGCTGTCCGAGGAGGGCGGCACCGGGCACTTCGCGGACCCTGCTCAGGCCACAGCCGCATTGAGCTCCGTTAAGCCGGACCGCTTTATCGCGGACCTGAATTCGGGTATCAGCGAACTGCAGATGCGCGTTCCGGGCCGGAAAATCGCCGTCGTCGGTTTTTGCTTCGGCGGCGGACTGGTATGGCAATTGCTGGCTTCCGGCGTGCCGGACCTGTCGGCCGCGGTGCCGTTCTACGGACCGCTGCCGGACAACCCCGACTTCGCCGCCTCCAAGGCCGCCGTGCTGGCGCTCTACGGGGCCCTCGACACCCGTGTCACAAGCTCCGAGGCGGCGGCCAAAGCCGCCCTCGACCGTGCCGACCTGATCAACGACATCGTTGTGGAACCCAATGCCGACCATGCGTTTTTCAACGACACCGGACCGCGATACAACGCTGCCGCCGCGGCCGATGCCTGGGGCCGGGTGCTGGATTGGTTCGGTCACCACCTGGCCTAGCGGGCGAGCTAACCACCCGACTCGTCGGATTGGCTGCTCTACGAACAGCATTCACCAAACGGTATCGGTGGTCGCTAGGCCGAGCGTTCAGTCACCGGGTGGCCATCGACCGCGCCGGACCCAGCGCTACCGGCAGCGTCGACCAACCATGCAGAACTCGGGTGTCACGGCGGCTGCCCGCGCCGGCAGACCGCACGTCGGGGAAGCGGTCGAAAAATGCTCGCAGCCCCACTTCGCCTTCGGCGCGGGCCAGGGCCGCGCCCAGGCAGAAATGCCGACCACCGGAGAACGCCAGATGTTTACCGGCGTTGTCGCGTTCGATGTCGAAACAGTTCGGATCGGCGAACACGGCCGGGTCCCGGTTGGCCGCGGCGACGTACACCACCACCAGTTCGCGTTGTTTGATTGAGGTCCCGGCGACCTCGGTGTCGTTGAGCGCCAGCCGCGCGGTGAGCTGCACCGGTGATTCCAAACGCAAGATCTCTTCGACGGCGTTGGGCCACAGCTCTGGACGCTGAGTCAGTATGTGCAGTTGCTCAGGAGTGTCCAGCAGCATGCGAATCCCGTTGCCCAACAGATTCACCGTTGTCTCGAAACCGGCGGCTAACACCAAACCGGCGACCGCCTGGAGTTCGGACTCGTCCAGATATGTTTCCTTGGAACCGCTTTCGGCTTTCTGGATCAGCTGGCTCATCAGGTCGTCGCCGGGGTTCCGCCGCAACTGTTGCAGATGCTCAGCCAGCCAGAAGTTGAATCCCGCGATCCCGTGCTGCACACGCCGGTATTGCGGCCAGGTGAGGCCGAAATCCAAACTGGGCGCTGCGAGTTCGCCGAACTCGAGAATCCGCCGTCGATCCGCGTCGGGCACTCCCAGGATGTCGCTGATGATCGCTACCGGCAGCTGCGCGCAGTACCGGTCGACGATGTCGACGACACCCGGTTCGCGGGACAGTTGATCGAGCAGTGTCACCGCAGTCTGCTCGACCCCGTCCCGCAGTGCGGCGACCGCCCTCGTGGTGAACACCGACGACACCGTCTTCCGGTAGCGGGTGTGGTCTGGCGGCTCTACCGCCAGCAACGACGGCGGCCGCAGCGGATGGAGCAGCTCGTCGCGGGCGCGACCCTCCAGCCACCGCAGCGGCGCCGGTAGGTTCGATCCGATCGAGAGCACCCGGAAGTCGTCGGATCGCAGCAGTTCATGCCCGATTGCATGGTCCGCGGTGATGTAGCCGACTCGTGAACGCGCCAGCGGCCCCCGGGCCCGCACCTCCTCGTAGAACGGCACCGGGTCCGCTTTGACGGTCGGGTCGGCGATCAGCCGAGCCTGCAGGTCACCCCGTCGGGCGCCGATCGATGCGCCGCCGCGCAGGAAGCCGTGCAGCGCCAGCCAGTGCAACCTCTGCTTTAATGCGATGTCCACGTGTAGGGCCTCCACATCGTCGGGCAGTGCTTTCGCCAGCCTACGACCAAGGCCAGGGTCGACCGTTAAGCCAGTTCCCAGTTCATGTTTTTCGCGAACGCGATCGCGTCGTCGCTGGCGGTGCCGAGCGCGTGACACCGCTGGATGTAGTCGCGGACCATCGGCAGGAAGTTCATCGGGTTATAGGCGTCTTCCTCATAGCTCCACAGGCCCTCACCGGCGTACTTCATGACCGACAGGTTGGCCGCCTGGTGAATGCTCCCATCACCGGGATCCCGCATCCGATTGAGGAACTCGCAGAACACCCAGCCGCGGTCCTCGTCGATGGAGTGCCACGACGTCGGATACAACGGCATCTCACTTCCCGGGAAGACATTCATCGTCGAGACGATCCAATCGCGGATCTGCTCGCGGCCGTTGAAGGTTCCGTAGGTGTGCTCAACGTAGGTTGCGTCCTCGGTGAACTGATCGGCGAACCGTGACCAATCCCAACTGGAACCGATCTCTACGACGACTTGTTTGTGATGCTCGAACGCCGACTGGATCTCACTGCGCGACCACTGTCCCATCGCAACCTCACTCAGCTCGATCGATTCACGCCTCGGCCACATCCTTGATGCGGCGCAGCGTCTTGGCCATGTCACGCACGTTGCGTCGCTGACGCAGGTAACCGCCAAACAGCCAGTAATACAGCGTGGTGAACGGAGAGGCATTCATCCGAAATGATTCGGTGACGTCGGTGCCGTCGCCACTGGGCGTCAGTCGGTAATGCCAGTTGTTCACCGGCCTGTCGCCAACGAGCACCTCGAAGCCGAATTCCCGACCCGGTTCGCACGCGGTGACTCGACAGGTCGTCCAGTACACCGGCCCGATTTCGTTGCGCTTGACGTGGCCGCGGAATCGCGCCCCGAGCGCCGGCCCGCTAGCTCCGTCAAGCCATTGGGCCTCGAATGTTTCGGGGGAAAACCGCCCGATGTTGCGGACATCCGCGATCAGGTTCCAGATCTTGTCCGCAGGTGCCGCCATATGAACCGTCGCCGAGCCCTGCATGGGCCGATCCAAGCATGCCAGCGCCGGACCGGTGACCGGAAACGCTGATCTTCACCGACGCGACTATTTCCGCAAGGTGAGTCTCACCGGTCGACGCTAGTCCTCGATGGCGTCCGGCACGTCGTGCCGCACCACCTTCACCCTGCCACCCGGCAGGCAGACGGCGTAGCCGTGGTATTTGCCATACAGCTCCCACGCGGTGACGTGATCGTCGGGCGGCACGTCGATCCGATGTCCGTCCGAGAATTCCAAGTGCAGGTCTCCGGCGTCATCCCAGGCGATGTCGGTGCACGTCGCTCCGGCGAAATCAAAAAGCGGTCGCTCGTGATCAGCTGGGTCAGTGGGGTCGACGGATACAACCTCAACAGGAGAGTTGGCGGTGGCCGGCAGGGTCAGGGTTATCGGTGTCGAGATGACGAGTTCGTTGTAATCCTCAAGGTTCAGCACGAGACCGTCACGGAACGTGATCCGCTGTACCGCACAGCCTCGAATCCAGTGCTCAATCAATTTCTGTTCGGTCATGCATTTACTCTTCTCGCGACACGGCACCTGCACAAGACCTGGAATGCGACCCGCGCGGATATGCGATAACACATCGTTCTTTGGGCAGCAAAGAACGATGTGTGAATATATCTTCTGACGTTGCCGGCGGCCTGGTGGCGGCCGCAGCCCGCAGATTTTCGCGTAATGGCGCTGCCGTTCTGAGCTATCGGCGGATACGCGAACCTAATCGCCCGCAGCGGGTCCAACCCTTGTCCCGACGATGAATCCGCGCTAGCGTTTCGACGTCTTCTATCTCGATCAAGACGGGTGATCATCATCGACGCAGAGTTCAGTGATTCGTCCCACGGCACAAAGCGTGCCAAGGGCGGCGGACCGGATGACGGCGAGGCGCCGGTCATCGTCAGCTTGGTCGAGGCGGCGATGCAGATGTTCTCCGCAGCGATCGACGCCTTGCCCGACATCAACGACCCGGAGTTCTCCGGACGCGCCAACGTGATTCTTGCCGGGCTGCGGAAGCTGCAGACGGCACTCACCAAAGCAGCGTCTCGCGGTAGGGCAACGCCGTCGGTCATCGTCTCGCTGAGCGGAGTTCGAACACGCTACGACGAGCTGATGGCCATGGCCGCCGATGCGCCCGGCGCGACGTTGGGTCAACAAATGTATGTCGTCCGTCGGCGGGCCAAACTGTCGGCGCAGGAAACCGCCAACGGCGCGGGGCTGACGGCCGATCTCCTCGACGCCATCGAGGCCGAGGAAATCCCGACCGATGACGAAGCGGCCCGGATCAAGGAACTCCTCGCCGCCCTGGGTGGCTGACTCTTCGTCCAGCCCCGCAGAGCGGCTTCGCTCGCCGGCAGCTCGGGCGCTGCTTGCCGGGGCACTGGGGTCTGTGCTAATCCTTGGCGGCGCGTTTTTGGCGGTGGGCCGGCTGCATTCACCCGCCGCCGACGCTGTTGAGCACCCGAGCCATAGCGCCACCGACGACGAGACCAAGACCGAGGTCATCGAGCAGACCAGAAGCCTCGTCGCCGCCGCTCGGCTTCAGCAGCCGACGGCGGGCTATCTGCTGATGTCGTGCAAGAACCGCGACGACCCGCCCTATCAGGGAGCGGTTTACCTGTCCTTCACGCTGCCCGCCGAAGCTCGTCCCGACGAATACTTCCAGACCATCGCCGCAGCGATGGTTGCCCACGGCTGGAGCGCGGGCCTACCGCCTAACCAGCGGTTATTCGGCAAATCCCTGTCGAAGGACGGCGTCACCGCGATCCTGTACCAGGACAGCGACTCGGCGAATCACGGAATCGCGCGGGTCTACGGTCGATGCCGCGACATGAACGACCACCGCAACGAGACGACGGGATGGGTCGATATCAGCAGCCAACTGCACTAAGGCTGCCGGTGCAGGACGCGAGCGAGTGTCAGCCGGCGTGGGCGCCCAGAGCCCCCTGTAAGTCACCCTTCATGGCGTTCAGCTGCGCGCCCCAGTACTCCCAGCTGTGCGTGCCGGAGGGCGGAAAGTTGAACACCGCGTTGTGGCCGCCCGCGGCGTTGTAAGCGTCTTGGAACTTCTTGTTGACGCCGATCATGAAATTGCTCTCGATGAACGTGGCCGGCAAATTGGCACCGCCCAGTTCGTTCGGAGTCCCGTTGCCGCAGTACACCCAAAGCCGGGTGTTATTGGCGACGAGTTGGCCGACGTTGACCAAGGGGTCGTTGCGCACCCATGCCGGGTCGCTGTCTGGCCCCCACATGTCTTCCTTCTTGTAGCCGCCGGCATCACCCATTGCCAGGCCGATCCAGCCCTGCCCGGTGGACGGGCTGAGGTAGCCGGACAGCGAACCGGCGTAGATGAACTGACCTGGGTGGTAGATCGCCAGATTCATTGAAGATGCACCGGCCATCGAGATCCCGACCGCGGCGCTTCCGGTCGACTTCACGCTCTTCTGTGAGGCCAGATATCCAGGCAGCTCGCTGGTCAGGAAGGTCTCCCACTTGTAGGTCGAGCAGCCAGCCTTGCCGCAAGCCGGGCGGTACCAGTCGGTGTAGAAACTGGACTGTCCGCCGACCGGCATGACGATCGACAGCCCGGACTGGTAGTACCACTCGAAGGCGGGGGTGTTGATGTCCCAGCCGTTGTAGTCGTCCTGGGCTCGCAGGCCGTCCAGCAGGTATACGGCCGGCGAGTTGTTCCCGCCGCTCTGGAACTGGACCTTGATGCTGCGGCCCATACTCGCCGACGGCACCTGCAGGTAGTCGACCGGAAGACCGGGCCGGGAGAACGCCCCGGCCGTCGCCGCTCCGCCGAGAAGGCCTACGAGGCCCGGGAGCGCGGCGGCCGCGATCGCGGCGACCATGAGCCGCCGCAGCCAACCACGCGTCTTTTCACTCACGTATGTCATCCCTGCCCCTTACCCGAAACGCGCTACTGGCAAAAACTTACCGTGCGGTACTCCATATGTCGATTAGGACGCAAAGACATATCAATTCGGCATCGGCCGCCGTCACCTGCGCAGAGCAGGTCAGGCAGCCGTTCGTGGCAACTTTTTGATGCGCAGGGGTGTCTATACCCGTTCGGCTGTTGTCGCGATGAGCGCGTAGGCTCACCCGGGGTAGACCGACGAGACCACGCTGTCCCGGTCCTTCCGCTGCACACGAACCAACCGCTTCGACGGTCTGGCGCTGGTGGCGGCGCACGGGCATTGGGCCACGATTGAGGTGCAAATTTGGACACGGTACTGGGGCTGTCGCTGACATCCACGTCGGTCGGCTGGGTCCTGGTGGAAGGCCGCGATGCCGACGGCACCATCCTGGATCACGATGATTTCGAGGTGGTTACCGGCGGTGGGGTGCGCACGGTTACCACCTCAGAGCAGACGACCGCGGCCCTGTTGGACGCGCAAATGGCGGCCACCAGATATGGCCACCGGCTGCACGTTATCGGTGTCACCTGGAGCGACGAAGCGGCTGCGGAGGCCGCGCTGCTGCTGGAGTCACTGAACAATGCCGGCCTCGACAATGTTGTCCCGATTCGGTTGCATGAGGCTTGCGACATGTTGGCCCGGGCGATCGCTCCGGTCATCGGCTACGAGCAGGCCGCCGTCTGCGTATTGGACGGCGATTCGACGATCGTCGTCATGGTCGACAGCTGCGACGACGAACCACAAACCGCCATCAAGCAGCTGTCGGGCGGGCCCGTTCGCCTGGTCCAGTGGCTGACGACCCTGTTCGACCGGAGTTCATGGCAACCGGGCGGCATCGTTGTCGTCGGTCCTGATGAGGAGCTCGAAGCGGTGTCGTGGCGGCTTGAAACAGCGGTGCCGGTCCCCGTCATGACGCAGACCGGCGCGCAGTTGGCCTTGGCGCGGGGCGCCGCCCTCGCGTCGGCCGCGAGCACCGAATTCACCGACACCGAGATGCTCGAGACCGTCAACAGCATGAGGGGAGAGCGGGGAAGCTCCCGACAGCACTCTTCGGCGGGGGCGTTGACGATGCTGGTGGCCGGCGCGGTCACGTTCGTGGCATCGCTGTCACTCGCCATGGGCCCGCATCTCGTTCCCGACCGAGGTACCGGACCGGTCCAACATGTGGTCCACCGGGCGGCGCCTCCGCCCGTCGTGCGAGGCCCAGCTCCGCGGCCGGCAGCGGTCGAGGCACCGGTTGCGCGACCGGCGCCGGCGCCCGCACCCTCGCAAGCTCGGGCGGCTGCCCAGCCACAGACTGTTGTTTCCGAGGGACCGTCGGCTGAAGTTCCCGTCGCCCAACCGGTCCCGCCGCTTGCGCCGCCACCACCGGCCGCTCCACCGCCGCCTCCGGAACCGAATCCACATCCACTGCTCACTAAGCTGCTCGAGCGCCTGCATGGTCAGCAGAACCCGCCGCCGGACCAGCCGGCACCGGGCCAAGCCCCGCCGGCCAATCCAGGCGCGCCACCGCCTTAGTCACCCGTGGTGCAGCGGATTACCTCGGGCTGGAAGCGATTTAACCCCTGGCTGCGAACGTTTCGGGCAGCGTCGCCGTGCAGTAGTAGTTGTTGGCGAATGACGGCTGGCCGTCGGTGGGCGGAATCGCCGGTAATCCGTTGTCGGCCAGCAACGTACTCATTGGCGTGCGCACCACACTCCACCCGTGCTCATCGAGGTATGTCGCAACGTCATGCCGCTCGCCGTCGTAGCCAAGCGCAGAGAGCTCGACATCCAGACCGTGTTCGCGCCACCGCGCCGTCGCCGAGTCCAACAGATTCGCGGACTGCCCGTTGTCGGCGTCCGGCGCGTTGATGAAAATCTCGGCCGCCAGACGGCTGCCGGTGGCACTGAGCGCAGTGATGTTGTCCAGCAGCAGGTCCTGTGCCGCGGGCGGAAGAAACCCCACCAGCCCTTCGGCGATCCAGGCGGCGGGTTGGCCGGCGTCGAAGCCTGCCTCTTGTAACGCTTTTGGCCAGTCATGACGCAGGTCGATCGGTACCGCTCTCAGGTCAGCGGTCGCCTCGGCACCCAGACCCGCGATCGTCGCAGTCTTGAACTCGATGACTTGCGGCTGATCGATCTCGAACACCTTCGTACCGCTCGGCCATGCAAACCGGTACCCACGCGCGTCGAGGCCCGAGGCCAGAATCACCGCCTGACGGACCCCGGCTCCGGTCGCGTCGAGGAGAAAATCGTCGAAATACCTTGTCCGAGCTGCCATCAGATCGGCCATCGGCCGCATACCCCACGCCGTGTCGGGTGGGTCGACTTCGGCGGGATCGAGCTCTCCGGTGGCCCATCGCGTGAAGAAATCGACGCCGACCGCGCGGACCAGTGGTTCGGCGAACGGATCGTCGATAAGACCATGCGGCGCCTTGCTGGCAACCGCCCGGGCAGCGGCCACCATCGTCGCGGTCGCTCCGACGCTGGTGGCCAGGTCCCACGTGTCGTTGTCTGTGCGCAATGTTCTCCCTTTCCAGGCGGCGAGTCCTACCCGGTTAGTTAGCCGAGGTAATGACCTCTCTCCCAGAGTACACCGCCGTTGGGATGACA
>CAVVUH010000028.1:0-34375 GCA_963751315.1 uncultured Actinomycetota bacterium
GAGGAAGCGGGCTGGTGGCGCGTATGACGGGTCAGCTGCCGAACTGGGTGACTTCTCTGGCGGCTGGAAGCCGCCAGCATCTTTTCATGCCACTTGGGCGTGAAGGGCCAGTCCAGCCCGGAGGATGTTGCATGCCGCGTGTTCGTCGGCAAGTGCGGTATGGCCGCAGCGCTGGCAGACGAAGTCCGCTTGGGTGACGCGGTTCTCCGGTGCGGCGTAAGCGCAGTTCTCGCAGCCATCGGAGGTATGCCGGGGGTCGACCTCGATCCAGGTGCGCCCAGCGTCTTCCGCTTTGGCGCGCAGAATCGAGACGAACTGACCCCAGCCAGCGTCGCTGATACTCCTGTTAAGCCCCGACTTGGCCCGGCCACCATTGGGCAGAAACTGCCCCGCGACATTGGGGTCGGGTACCGGTTTGGCCCGTTGCACCATGTTGGCGATCGCCAAATCCTCCACCACCAGCATGTCGTATTTCTCGGCTAGCTTGCGAGCCTGTTTGTGGTGGAAATCCTTACGCTGGTTGGCAATCGCGCGATGTCTCGCGGCGACTGTTTCGCGGCGGCGGGACCGGTTTTTCGAACCTCGCTTAGCACGCTGCAACCGCTGTTGCGCCGCGGCCAAGCGGTCACTCGCCAGCCGGCTCCAGCGGGGATTCTTCACTACTGTGCCGTCGCTGAGGGTGGCGTAGCTGACTATGCCGACGTCAATTCCCGCCTGCCGGCCCGTCGCCGGCAGTGGATTTGCCGGTACCTCGTCACTCGAGAGGACCAGCATCCAGCGGCGGCCGTAGCGCTTTATCTGGATTGTCTTCACGCGGCCTTGCACCTGGCGGTGAAGGTGCACTTTGACGGTGCCGATGCCTTGTAGGTACACGCGCCGCTGCTCCGGCAGCCAACGCGCACCATCGCCGTCCTTAGGCCACTCCGCACTGTCAAACCGGCCCGCGCCTTTGAACCGCGGATACCCCGGTCTCTGCCCGGCGCTCGCTCTTCGGAAGAATCCGGCGAACGCTTTGTCGAGCCGTCGCAGCGTGGCCTGTTGACTGGAGAACGACCACACGGCCACATCGGGCCGCGCGACACGGATCTCCGTCAGCTGCGCCGACTGAGCCCCGTAACGGACGCGGGTCGTGCTGTGCGCCCAAGCATCACGGCGCTCCTGTAACGCGGCGTTATATAACTCCCGATGCGACTCCACGCACGCGCCCAACGCGATGTGCTGGCGCGCGGTCGGCCGCAGCCGAAACACGTAGGCACGCCTCATTGTGCCCGCTTGCTCCGATGGTGCGCGGCATAGCCGCGCACTCTGACTTTCGACACGTATGCGACCGAGATTGCGAAATACGACTGCGACCAAAACGCTTTAACGTGGCTGTGCAGGTGCGGGAACTCGGACATGCGTGCAGCTTAAGACGCGGGACCGACATGCTCACGCTTAAATGGTTGTCGCGGCCCCCGATGCCGGCCTTGGCGAACGCGTCGCCGCCGTGCTGCGGCTCAAACCAGGCCACGTGTTGCCGACGGTCGACGACGTACGTGAGCATTTCGCCGGCCAGGGGGTGGCTCGTCAGAAGTGGCCGGAAGTTTTGCTCGAAGTCAGCGACTATCCGCGCACGGCAAGCGGCAAAGTACAGAAGCGTCTGGTGCGCGAGGGCATTGCGGTAGCCTCGGCGTGAGAATAGTATTCTCACAAATTGCGAAGGAGGATTTCATGGGACAGTTGTCGCATCGGGAGGACGTTCCGTTCCCGCTCTTTGACGCGGATAATCACCTCTACGAACCGCCGGAGGCGCTGACCAAGTTCCTGCCCAAGGAGTACAAGGACTACGTCCAGTACGTGCAGGTCAACGGGCGCACCAAGATCGCGATCCGCGGCCAGATCAGCAACTACATTCCCAACCCGACCTTCGAGGTCGTCGCCCGGCCGGGTGCCTGGGAGGAGTACTTCAAGTTCGGCAACCCGGACGGCAAGAGCAAGCGCGAGCTGTTCGGCGAGCCGATGCGCGCGATCCCGGCGTTCTTCGAGCCCGGCCCGCGCCTGGAGCAGATGAACAAACTGGGCCTGGACCGCACCCTGATGTTCCCGACGCTCGCCAGCCTGCTCGAGGAGCGGCTGCGCGACGACCCGGTCGCCATCCACGTCCTGATCCATGCGCTGAACCAGTGGCTCGATGAGGTCTGGGGCTTCAACTACCAGAACCGCATCTTCACCACCCCGGTCATCACCCTGCCGATCGTGGAGAAGGCGATCGAGGAGCTGGAGTGGGCGGTCAAGCGCGGCGCGCGTTGCATCCTGGTCCGCCCGGCGCCGGTTCCCGGCTTCCGCGGCCCCCGGTCGTTCGCGCTGCCCGAGTTCGACCCGTTCTGGGAGCGGGTCGTCGAGCACGACGTGCTGGTCGGCATGCACTCCAGCGACAGCGGCTACTCCCGGTACACCTCCGAGTGGGACGGTGCCGACCAGGAGATGCTGCCGTTCCAAACCAACGCGATGGGCATCCTCAACGAGTGGCGGCCGATCCAGGACTCGGTGGGGTCGTGGGTGATCCACGGCGCGCTCTACCGCCATCCCAAGCTGAAGGTCGCGATCGTCGAGGCCGGTTCGAAGTGGATGTTCCCGCTGCTGGACGGCCTGGCCGAGGTCTACCGGAAGGCCCCGGAAGCTTTCCCGAGCGACCCCGTCGAGATGATCAAGACCCGGATCCACGTCAGCCCGTTCTTCGAGGACGGCATCGACGATCTGGTCAACCTCGTCGGTGTGGATCAGGTGCTGTACGGCTCGGACTGGCCGCACCCGGAAGGGCTGGCGGAGCCGACCTTCTACATCAACGCGCTGGCGCACCTGCCCGTCGAGGATCAGGCAAAGATCATGGGCGGCAACCTCGGTCGGCTCGTCACGACATGACACCCGGGCGGTGACGATGCAGAGCGCGCAGCGCGATGAGGAGGAGCCGGCCGATCAGATGTGGGAGACCATCCCCGAGATGGTCTTGAGCGCGGCGGACCGCTTCGGCGACGCAGAAGCGATTGTCGACGGTCCGCTGCGCTTCACCTTCACCGAAGCTGTCGAGCGAATACGCCGCGCCGCAGGCGCTTTCGCTGACCTGGGTATCGATCAAGGCGATCGGGTCGCGGTCTGGGCGCCCAATTCCGCGGAGTGGATCATCGCGGCGTTCGGGCTGCTGACTGCGGGTGGCGTGCTGGTGCCGGTCAACACCCGGTTCAAGACGGACGAAGCGGCCGACATCATCACCCGCAGTCGAGCGAAGGCCGTTCTGGTCCAGAAGGGATTCTTGGACCAGGACTACACCGCGCCGGCGGGCATACCGGTCATCGAGCTCAAATCCGACTTCCTTTCCAGTGCTTCCCCATTCGAGCGCGCCGTAAGTGGCGCCGACGTCTCGGACATCATCTTCACCTCGGGCACGACCGGGCGCCCGAAGGGCGCGATGATGAATCATCGCCAAACGCTGCGAATGTATGAGGAGTGGGCGACGCTCGCTGACCTACGCGAGGGGGATCGCTATCTGCAGATCAACCCCTATTTTCACACCTTCGGCTTGAAAGCGGGCCTCATCACGTCCTTCCTCCGTGGCGCGACGATGCTCCCGGTCGCGGTGTTCGAGGTGGACACAGTGGTGGAACTCATTGAGCAAGAACGCATTACGATGCTGCCCGGTCCGCCAACGCTGTACCATTCGTTGCTGGCTGTTCGCGACAAGGCCAGGCTGTCGACGTTGCGGGCAGGCGTGACCGGTGCCGCAGACATCCCTGTCGAACTGGTTCGTCGCATACACGGCGAATTGCCGTTCCAGACGCTGATGACCGGTTACGGGCTCACCGAGGCGGGCAACGTCACCTTGTCGCGGCCCGGCGACTCCTTCGAGGATGTGGCCACCACCGCGGGCCTGCCCTGCGAGGGGGTTGAGGTGCGCATCGCCGAGGACGGCGAGGTGCTGGTCCGCGGCTATGGCGTGATGCAGGGCTACCTGGACGACCCGGACGCCACTGCGAAGGCGATCGACGACGAGGGCTGGCTGCACACCGGAGACTTGGGGAACTTCGATGCGGCCGGTCGGCTGCGCATCGATGGGCGTAAAAAGGACATGTTCATCGTCGGCGGGTTCAACGCCTACCCGGCTGAGATCGAGGGCTTCATGTTGGAACACCCCGCGGTTGCTCAGGTCGCGGTGATCGGTGTTCCCGATCAGCGGCTCGGCCAGGTGGGCAAGGCCTTTGTGGTGCCGAGAGTATCGGTGTCCGAGGAGGATTTGATCGCCTGGTGCCGCGATCGGATGGCTGGTTTCAAAGCCCCGCGGTATGTTGAGTTTCTCAACGAGTTGCCGCTGAACGCGACGGGCAAGGTGATGAAGGACCAACTTCGGTGAACTCCCCAGATCCGCAAGCGCATTCGATGGTCATCGCGTCGGACTATCGCGTGCCCAACCCGGAGCGGGTCTGGCCGCTACTTCAACGCCGCAAATCGGCGCTCGCCGGTATCGGTGCCCACCAGGTACTGGTCTACACATCGACACATGAGTACGGTCGCGTGCTGGTGACGATCCGTGTGCGCAGCCGAGAGCCGATTGTGGAATTACTGCGGTCGCGGGTGTTCTTCGAATGGTTCGATGCGGTTGGCGTAGAAGACATTCCGGCGGTCTTCGCCGGTGAGATCGTCGAGCGGTTCGAGGCGTCGCCACCGTCGAACCCGGGACCTCCCAGCGTGGTAGTCGCCGCGATCGCATCGGTCGATGACGTGTCCGTACTGACCCGGGAAGTGCGCGCGGGGCTGACCAGGTTCGCCGCGGCAGGTGTCCGAAAGACGTGGATCTTCCGGGCATTCGACGACGGCCACGAGGTGCTGATCCTGCAGCATCTCGACGATGAGGATTGCGCGCGGCGCTGGATCGACCATCCCGACATCGCGGCCCCGTGGATAGCCGGGGCTGGGGTGGGCGCTTACCCGCCAGTGTTTGTGGGCAAGTTCTTCGACATGATGCGGATCGACGAGTGAACGGACCACTCGGTGTTCGTCTGCCTGTGTAACGGCATTACCAGCCAGGTGGTGGCCGACGCCATAGCCAAAGGGGCATTGACGACCAATCATCTCGCCGCGGCGTGCGGGGCGGGCGCTGACTGCGGCCGATGCCGGCGCACGCTGCGCGCGCTGCTCGGCGCATCGACCGCGGATCGGGGTCGGTTGCGCGGCTGAGCGACAAGCAGTTCAGCGACGCGGGCTGCCATCCGGAGATGTGGGTCGGGCCAGATCGTTCAACAGGTCCGGGGCATCCAGGCGCGGCACGATCGCCTCGATGAGCACCATCCGGTCGCGGTGGTCAGCCGCCGCGACGAAGGCGTCGTCGAGCTCGCCGTAGGTTTGGGCCCGAAACGTGAGATGGTTGGTCACACCGAGCGCGTTGGGAATGTCGGCCCAACTCCAGCTCACGATGTCGTTGTAGGGCTCGTCTTTTCCGTGGATCATCCGTTCGACGGTGTAGCCGTCGTTGTTGACCACCACGACGACCGGCGACAGGCCTTCCCGAGAGAAGGTGCCAAGCTCCTGAACCGTCAGCTGCGCGGCCCCGTCGCCGATCAACAACACCGGACGGCGATCTCGATGCGCGAGCCCCGCGCCGAGTGTGGCGGGCAGCGTGTATCCGATCGAACCCCATAACGGTTGGCCAATGAAGGTCACGCCGCGGGGAAGGCGGTGAGTGGCCATGCCGTAGAACGAGGTGCCCTGATCCGCAAGCACCACATTGCCGGGTGTCAATGCCTCGCAGAACCTGTCCCACAACACTTTTTGGCTGAGCGGCTCGTGGCGGTCAAGGGTTTCCACGGACACGTCGTCGGGCGTCGATACGACCGGTGGAGAGGTGATCCCACGGCGAATCATAATCGAGGTCAGCGCTTCCAGCGCGGCCTCCATCTCCAGCGGCGCGAACACCTGATTGCCGACCGTGGTCTGCTGTGCTGCGACGTCGATGGTCTTGGCCGGATCGATGCGCTGGCTGAAGAAGCCGCTCACCATGTCGGTGAACACGACTCCTGCGGTCACCAGTACCGGCGCCTCTTCGATCGCCCGGCGCACCGGTTCGGCGCTGGCCGCGCCAGCGTAGATACCCAGGAATTCCGGCGCACTTTCGTCGACCAGGCTTTTGCCCCACATCAGCGTGGCATGGGGTACCACGTCGGCGGCCAGCAGTGCCTCGAGCTTGTCGACGGCATTCAGACGATGGACCAAGAGATCGGCCAGCACGGTCAACTGGTGGTCTGCGATGAGTTCGGCTGCGGCTTCGGTAAACAGAGCAAGGGCCCGTGGGCTGGTACCCCCGGTATAGCGTGGCAACGGTGCGGTAGGCCGCTCGGTTTCGAAGCGCGCGACGTCGGTGGGCAGCAGAAGATATCCGGGCCGCCGCTGCTCCCGTACCTCGCTGAGCACCCGGTCGATCTCCCTGGTGGCCGTCGCTGGCATGAGATTGGCTTGGGCACAGGTGATTTCCCGGCTTACCCGGAGGAAATGCTCGAAATCGCCGTCGCCCAGCGAATGATGCAGAGCCCGGCGAGTGCCCTGCGCGTCTTTCGATGGCCCGCCGACGATGTGCACCACAGGCACATGCTCGGCGTAACTGCCCGCGATCGCATTGGCCGCCGAGAGCTCGCCGACTCCGAATGTGGTTACCACAGCTGACATTCCGCGCAGACGGCCGTATCCGTCGGCCGCATAGCCGGCATTGAGTTCGTTGGCGTTCCCGACCCACCGAATGTCGGGATGGGCGACGATGTGATCAAGGAATTCGAGGTTGTAGTCGCCGGGGACTCCGAAGACTTCGGAAACGCCGAGCTCTACCAGGCGGTCGAGCAGGTAGTCACCGACGGTATACGCGTATTCACGTGCAGCGGTCACGACGACGACGCTACGCGTCTGCGGTCGAAAACGCCCTCCGCTCGGCGCCGCCTCGCTATCGTCCGGACATGGCAATCAACGAAACCCGCGAGATAGTCATCGAGGCGACCCCGGCGGAGATCCTCGATGTCATTGCGGATCTAGAGTCGCTGACCGAGTGGTCGCCGCCGCACCAGAGCTCTGAAGTTCTCGAGAGAGACACGGACGGACGACCCAGCAAGGCCAAGATGAAGGTGAAGGCGGCCGGGATCACCGACGAACAGGTCGTGGCCTACACATGGAGCGATAACAAAGTGAGTTGGAGTTTGGTCAGCTCTGCGCAGCAGCGTTCGCAGGATGCCTCGTACACGTTGATACCGGACGGCGACCGCACCAAGGTGCAGTTCCAGATCAGCGTCGACCCGGTGGTACCGCTGCCCGGCTTCGTCCTCAAACGCGCCATCAAAGGGACCATCGACGCAGGGACCGAGGGCTTGCGCCAACGGGTGCTGAGCATGGGTAAGGGCCGGGCTTGACCGGGCCGCTGGCCGGCGTGCGAGTTATCGAACTTGGTGGCATCGGACCGGGCCCACACGCCGCGATGGTGCTCGCGGATCTGGGCGCCGACGTAGTTCGGGTTCGCCGTCCGGGCGGACTGACGATGCCCGCCGAGGACCGCGACCTGCTGCACCGCGGAAAGCGAATCGTCGACCTGGACGTCAAGACGGATCCGCAGGCACTACTGGAGTTGGCCGCCAAGGCCGACGTACTGCTGGACTGCTTCCGGCCCGGCACCTGCGAGCGACTCGGCGTCGGCCCCGACGACTGCGCCGCGGTCAACCCGCGGCTGATCTTCGCCCGCATCACCGGATGGGGACAGGATGGTCCACGCGCCAACACCGCCGGCCATGACATCAACTACCTGTCCCAAACCGGGGCGCTGTCGGCGCTGGGCTACCGCGACCGGCCGCCGATGCCGCCGCTGAATCTGGTCGCCGATTTCGGTGGCGGTTCGATGTTCGTGTTGCTGGGCATCGTGGCCGCGCTGTACGAGCGAGAGCGGTCCGGGGTCGGTCAGGTGGTGGACGCGGCGATGGTCGACGGCGTCAGCGTGCTCGCGCAGATGATGTGGACGATGAAGTCGACCGGAGCACTGCGCGACGAGCGCGAAGCATTTCTGCTCGACGGCGGCGCCCCGTTCTATCGCTGCTACGAGACCGCCGACGGTAAGTACATGGCCGTGGGCGCAATCGAGCCGCAGTTCTTCGCCGAATTGCTCACCGGACTGGGGTTGTCCCCCGACGAGGTGCCTGGTCAGCTCGATATTGGTTCGTATACGCGGATGTTCGAGGTTTTCACCACGCGGTTCGCGAGCAAAACCCGCGACGAGTGGGCGGAGATATTCGCCGGCACCGACGCGTGTGTCACGCCAGTGTTGACGTGGAGCGAGGCCGCCGCGGATCCACACGTGACCGCACGGGCGACGGTGATCAACGCCAACGGTGTCGACCAGGCCGCGCCTGCGCCGCGGTTCTCCCGCACACCGGCCGGGCCGGTCGGGCCGCCGCCGCCCGCAACGACACCGCTGGACGAAATCGGCTGGTAATCAGCCCGTTGAGCGGGTCGCCTTGCTAGCTTTGACGTAGTGGCCGTACGAGCATCGCGAGAGATCTTCATCGACGCGCCGCCGGAGGTCATCCTAGAGGCGCTGGCCGACGTCGGGTCGTTGTCGTCGTGGTCACCGGTGCACAAACGGATCGAGGTTCTCGACTGGTACGCCGATGGTCGGCCCCACCACGTGAAGGCCACCATCAAGATCTTCGGGCTCGTCGACAACGAGATCCTGGAATATCACTGGGGTCCCAATTGGGTGGTGTGGGATGCCGACGACACCTTCCAGCAGCGCGGGCAGCACGTGGAATACAACCTGCAGCGGGTGGGCGTCGATAAGACCCGGGTGCGCTTCGACATCACCGTCGAACCGTCCGGACCGGTTCCCGCCTTCGTCGTCAAGCGGGCGAGCAAAATCGTGCTGGATGCCGCGACCAAGGGACTGCGCGAGCAAGTCATGGGCTTAATAGGTTCCGACATGGGATCCGATCAGCCGAAATAGCCGGTATCAGGCTCAACCAGCTCAGCTCGCGCCGACGAGCAACCCCTGAAAGGCGTGCTCCATGCATTCGGCATACGTCGCGGGGTCCGGCAGGGCGTCGCGATCCGCGGTAGCGCTGATCGACAAAGTTCCGTTGTAGCTTGCAACGACATGGATAAGGTTCAAGCCGCCTATCAGCGGCCCGAGGCCGGCGGCGCGTACGAGTCGCGCACCGCTGAAGAAGACCGGTTCGGTTGGTCCTGGCACATTGGTCACGGTCGTGTTGGCGACGGTTGGGCCAGAGAACGGAAGCACGCTCGCGGCCCTCGCAGTCGCTCCGAGCAGTGAAGTTGGCACTGTTCCAATCAGATCGAGCAGTTGGGCCCCGGTCGACTTATCCGACCCCGAACGGCTCCCCGCGGTCGACGCAGCGATCGAGGCAAGCCGTTCGAGCGGATCGGCGATGTCCGTACCGAGGCTTTGCAATCGGCCGAACAACGCGTTTCCCCGGCTGGTCTGGTCGCCCTTCTCGCGCAGTGACATTGGGCAGGCCGCGACGAGCGATTCGTCGGGAAGTTCTCCGTGGCCATCCAGATACTCGCGAAGGGTGCCTCCCACGTAGGCGAGCGCAACATCGTTGACGGTTGAGCCGGGCACGCTCGCCTTGATCCGCTTGAAATCGGCGAGATCGTGAAACCGGGCCTCGAAGACCCGGTGCGGTGACACCGATTGGTTGAAACGCGTCTTCGGTGGAAACAACGGCCCGTTACCCTCGGCAACCCTGGACACGACACCGCTGACCAGCTTCCCCGGCAGGCCGGCTAAACCGCGGACTGCCTTGGGAGTGCTCGACGCGAGCACTGCGCCCGCCCGCAAAGGATGGAGCGCCGCGTTAATCGCCGTGCGCGAGAGTAAGTTTGCGGCCGTTGGAAGAGGGGCGGGTCGCCACGGACTATCGGGCCCAGCGGGGCGTGGGCTATCAGCGGCAAGGTCGTGCATTGCCGCGATCATCGCAACGCTCGCCATGCCGTCGACCGCACAGTGGTGCAACTTCAACGCCATCGCGAACGAGCCCCTCGGTACTCCCGGCACGGAATTCAGTCCCTCGATGACAGTGATCTCCCATGGCGGACGTCGCAGGTCGATCTGTCGGGCGTGAAGTCGCGCGACCTGGATACAGAGCTGCCGCCAGTCACCAGGCTGCGGCAACCCGATATGACGGACGTGATACTCAAGATCGAAGCTGGGGTCATCTACCCAGTACGGCCGATGGAAACCGCCCGGCAGCTCGGTCAACCGCCGCCGAAAGACGTCCGCGAGATGCAGCCGGGCGTCGAGCTCGTCAAGAATCCCCTTGAAGGTCACCTTGCCGCCCGGGGCGGTCGACGGGTCATAGATCAGCAGCATCTGAATCTGTAATGGCGTCGCTGGTCTCTCCGCGCGCAGCATCATGTCATCGGTCCAACTCAGCTGCTGCACAGACCCCAGGGTAAGCCGCTCAACCTGGTCCGCGAAGGCCGCTGCGTTGCTAACTTGCTAGTAGTGGCCGTACAAGCATCGCGAGAGGTTGTCATCGACGCGCCGCCGGAGGCGATTCTGGAGGCGCTGGCCGATGTCGGCTCGGTGCCATCGTGGTCCCCGGTACACAAACGGGCCGAAGTCATCGACAGCTATCCCGACGGTCGCCCGCACCATGTGAAGGTCACGGTCAGGATTGTTGGCATCGTCGACACCGAGGTGCTCGAATACCACTGGGGGCCGGACTGGCTGGTGTGGGATGCCGACAAGACTCTGCAGCAGCACGCCCAGCACGTCGAGTACACCCTGCAGCGCGAAACGGAAGACACGACGCGGGTGCGATTCGAGATCACCCTCGAGCCGTCGGCGCCGCTGCCGGAGTTCTTGGTCAACCGGGCCCGCAAGAAGGTCCTCTATGCCGCGACCGAGGGGTTGCGACGGCGGGTCATGGCTGCTATCGGTTCGGATCGGCCGAGATAGCCGACCCGTCTCGCAGTCGCGCCAGCCGCCGTATCGCCTCGTCGAGCGTGTCGTCGCGCTTGCAGAAGGTGAACCGCACCAAGTGATTCCACTCCTTGTAATCCGCGGCAGCGGGATCACAGAACGCCGTCATCGGGATCGCGGCCACCCCGACTCGTTCCGGTAGCGCGGCGCAGAAGGCGGTGCTGTCGTCGTAACCCAACGGACGCGGATCGGCGCACAGGAAGTAGGTGCCCGAGCTGCCATGCACCCGAAAGCCGACCTCGGTCAATCCACGTGCCAGCCGATCGCGCCTGTCCTGCAACGAAGTTCGCAGCGCGGCCACCCAGGCTTCCTCGGTGTTCAGCGCGTCCGCCACCGCCGGCTGAAACGGCGCGCCACCGACGTAACTCAAGTACTGTTTGGCCGCCCGCACGCCGAGAATGAGATCGGCTGGCCCGCAAGCCCAGCCGATCTTCCAGCCGGTGCAGTTGAACATCTTCGCCGCGCTCGAGATGGTGATGGTGCGCTCGGCCATCCCGTCGAAGCTGGCCAGCGGTAGGTGTCGGCGGCCGTCATACACCAGATGCTCGTAGACCTCGTCGGCAATGACCAGCAAGTCGGCGGCCACCGCGACCTGTGCCATGGCCGCCAACTCGGTCGCGCGGAGCACCGTGCCGGTGGGGTTGTGCGGCGAGTTGACGATCAACGCCTTGGTGCGTGGTGTCACCGCACGCCGCAGTGCGTCGGTGTCGAGCGCAAAGCCGCGTCCGTCGGGCACCAGCGGCACGATGACCCGCCGGGCACCGGCCAT
Source organism: uncultured Actinomycetota bacterium (assembly GCA_963751315.1). Taxonomy (GTDB): domain Bacteria; phylum Actinomycetota; class Actinomycetes; order Mycobacteriales; family Mycobacteriaceae; genus Mycobacterium. The sequence goes on from CAVVUH010000028.1 coordinate 11,766, forward strand.
CGCGACCACCGGGGAGTAGGAGTCGTAGAAGGGCTGGATCAAGATCACCTCGGAGCTGGGCTCGATCAACCCGAGCACCGCCGCCGCGATGCCCTCGGTGGCCCCGACCGTCACCAGCACCTCGGTGTCCGGATCGTAGTCGATGTCGAAGTGCCTCTTGCGCTGTGCTGCGACGGCGTCGCGCAGCGGCGCGATACCGATTCCCGGTGGATATTGGTTGACGCCCTCGGCGATGGCGTCTTGCGCGGCCTTGAGCATGGCCGGCGGCCCGTCTTCGTCGGGGAAGCCCTGCCCGAGGTTCACCGCGCCGACCCGGGCGGCCAGCGCCGACATTTCTGCGAACACCGTGGTTGCGTACGGCTGCAGTCGCGACACCGTCATGGGTGTCGAGGGTATGCGTCGGTCTCGTCGAGCTGGGGGCACCCCCGCTTGCGGGGGACACGCCAGCGTGACGGTCGGCAGCCAACGTCACTCCAGCGTGACGGTCGGCACGCGACATGGCCCAACCAACAGGTTGATCGGGCGCCCTGTTAGGGTGGACGACAGAGGACTAGCGTCCCAAGGACAGATCCAAAAACCCCGGTGTTGAACTCAGTGGAAAGAGAATCACCCATGTCCGAAGAAGCCTTCATCTACGAGGCCATCCGCACGCCGCGCGGCAAGCAGCGCAACGGGTCCTTGAACGAGGTCAAGCCGCTGAACCTGGTCGTCGGTCTGGTCGACGAGCTCCGCAGGCGCTTCCCCGACCTCGACGAGACGCTGATCAGCGACATGATCCTCGGCGTGGTTTCCCCGGTCGGCGACCAGGGCGGCGACATCGCCCGGACCGCCGTGCTGGCAGCCGGGCTGCCTGAGACCACCGGTGGTGTCCAGCTGAACCGGTTCTGCGCCTCGGGTCTGGAAGCGGTCAACACCGCCGCGCAGAAGGTGCGCTCCGGCTGGGACGATCTGGTGCTGGCCGGTGGTGTCGAGTCGATGAGCCGCGTCCCGATGGGCTCGGACGGCGGCGCCTGGGCGACCGACCCCGAGACCAACTACCAGATCGGCTTCGTGCCGCAGGGCATCGGCGCCGACCTGATCGCCACCATCGAAGGCTTCTCCCGCGAGGACGTCGACGCCTACGCGCTGCGCAGCCAGGAGAAGGCCGCCGACGCCTGGTCGGGCGGCTACTTCGCGAAGTCGGTCGTGCCGGTGCGTGACCAGAACGGTCTGGTCATCCTCGACCACGACGAGCACATGCGGCCCGACTCCACGATGGAGGGACTGGCCAAGCTGAAGACCGCATTCGACGGCATCGGTGAGATGGGCGGCTTCGACGACGTGGCGCTGCAGAAGTACCACTGGGTCGAAAAGATCAACCACGTCCACACCGGCGGCAACAGCTCCGGCATCGTGGACGGGGCCGCGCTGGTGCTGGTCGGTTCCGAAGCCGCGGGCAAGTCTCAGGGACTGACCCCGCGGGCCCGCATCGTGGCCACCGCCACCAGCGGCGCAGACCCGGTCATCATGCTCACCGGCCCGACTCCCGCCACCCGCAAGGTGCTCGACCGCGCCGGTATGACGGTCGACGACATCGACCTGTTCGAGCTGAACGAGGCGTTCGCCTCGGTGGTGCTGAAATTCCAACAGGACCTCGACATCCCGGACGAGAAGCTCAACGTCAACGGTGGCGCCATCGCGATGGGCCACCCGCTGGGCGCCACCGGCGCCATGATCACCGGCACCATGGTCGACGAGCTCGAGCGCCGCAACGCGCGACGCGCGCTGGTCACGCTGTGCATCGGCGGCGGCATGGGCGTGGCGACCATCATCGAGAGGGTTTAAGACCATGACCGAGAACACCATTGCTTGGGACAAGGACGCCGACGGCATCGTCACGCTGACACTTGACGACCCGACCGGCTCGGCCAATGTGATGAACGAGCACTACACCGAGTCGATGCACAACGCCGTCGAACGCCTTGTCGCCGAGAAGGATTCGATCACCGGCGTGGTCATCACCAGCGCGAAGAAGACCTTCTTCGCCGGTGGCGACCTGACGACAATGATCAAGGCCCAGCCGGAGGACGCAGGCGAGTTCTTCAGCACCGTCGAGGGGATCAAGAAGGACCTGCGCACGCTGGAAACCCTCGGCAAGCCGGTGGTGGCCGCCCTCAACGGTGCCGCGCTCGGCGGTGGCCTGGAGATCGCGCTCGCGTGTCACCACCGCATCGCCGCCGACGTCAAGGGCCTCGTGGTCGGGTTCCCCGAGGTGACGCTGGGTCTGCTGCCGGGCGGGGGCGGGGTGACCCGAACCGTGCGGATGTTCGGCATCCAAAACGCATTCATGAACGTTCTGTCGCAGGGCACTCGCTTCAAGCCCGCGCAGGCCAAGGAGAACGGTCTTGTCGACGAGCTCGTCGGCTCGGTCGACGAACTGGTGCCCGCCGCCAAGGCGTGGATCAAGGCCAACCCCGACTCGCACACTCAGCCGTGGGATGCCAAGGGCTACAAGATGCCTGGCGGCACTCCGTCCAGCCCGGCGCTGGCCGGCATCCTGCCGTCGTTCCCGGCGCTGCTGAAAAAGCAGCTCAAGGGTGCGCCGATGCCGGCGCCGCGGGCCATCCTGGACGCGGCCGTGGAGGGTGCGCAGGTCGACTTCGATACGGCCAGCCGCATCGAGAGCCGCTACTTCACTTCTCTGGTCACCGGCCAGGTCGCCAAGAACATGATTCAGGCGTTCTTCTTCGACCTGCAGCACATCAACGGCGGCGGCTCGCGACCCGACGGTATCGCTCCGGTCAAGATCAACAAGATCGGTGTGCTCGGCGCGGGCATGATGGGCGCCGGCATCGCCTACGTCTCGGCGAAGGCCGGATACGACGTGGTGCTCAAGGATGTCAGCATCGAGGCCGCGGAAAAGGGCAAGAACTACTCGGAAAAGCTTGAGGCCAAGGCACTTCAGCGTGGCAAGACCACCGAGGAGAAGAGCAAGGCGCTGCTGGACCGCATCACGCCGTCGGCTGACCCCGCCGACTTCAAGGGTGTCGACTTCGTGATCGAGGCGGTGTTCGAGAACCAGGACCTCAAGCACAAGGTGTTCCAGGAGATCGAGGACGTCGTCGAACCCAACGCGCTGCTCGGCTCGAACACCTCGACCCTGCCGATCACTGGTCTGGCGACCGGCGTGAAGCGGCAGGAGGACTTCATCGGGATCCACTTCTTCTCACCGGTCGACAAGATGCCGCTGGTCGAAATCATCAAGGGCGAGAAGACTTCTGACGAGGCGCTGGCCCGCGTGTTCGACTACACGCTGGCCATCGGCAAGACCCCGATCGTGGTCAACGACAGCCGCGGCTTCTTCACCAGCCGCGTCATCGGCACCTTCGTGAACGAGGCGCTGGCGATGCTGGGCGAGGGCGTGGAGCCCGCCAGCATCGAGCACGCCGGTTCGCGGGCCGGCTACCCGGCGCCGCCGCTGCAGCTGTCCGACGAGCTTAACCTGGAGCTGATGCACAAGATCGCCGTCGCCAGCCGCAAGGGTATCGAGGATGCCGGCGGCAAGTATGAGCCGCACCCGGCGGAAGCCGTCGTGGAGAAGATGATCGAGATCGGCCGGCCCAGCCGGCTGAAGGGTGCCGGGTTCTACGAATACGTCGACGGCAAGCGCACCGGGTTGTGGCCGGGCCTACGGGAGACGTTCAAGTCCGGCGCGTCGGAGCCGCCGTTGCAGGACATGATCGACCGGATGCTGTTCGCCGAGGCGCTGGAAACCCAGAAGTGCCTTGACGAGAACGTGCTGACGTCCACCGCCGACGCCAACATCGGATCGGTCATGGGCATCGGATTCCCGCCGTGGACCGGTGGCAGTGCGCAGCACATCGTCGGCTATGAGGGCGCGCACGGCACGGGCAAGGAAGCTTTCGTCGCGCGGGCTCGCGAGCTGGCGGCCAAGTACGGCGACCGCTTCCTGCCGCCGGACTCGCTGACCTAAGCGGTGCGCTGCAGCACGTAACAGTTCGCCGTGAATCGGTTGCGGACAAAGGCGATCGGTGTGTATCGGTTCGCTGGCCCTTTAGCAAACGCCAGTGGTTCTTCGGCTGCCGACAGCACCGTCCATGCGGGCGTGAATCGTCGCTCGACCTCCGCCTCGTCGAGCCCCAGAAATCCAATCGGGCCACCGGGTTTGGCAGCGACGAGCAACAGCGTCGCGCCGGGGGCGGCGGCCGCGGCGATCTCCTGGACGTAAAGGTCACGGTCGCCGTGACTCATGCCGTGTAGGCAGCCGTTGTCCACGATCAACTGAAACTTTGTATCGATCCCGGCTCGACTTAGATGTGTGACGTCAGCGTGCATGAAGTCGATCGGCACGCCGGCGGCACGAGCCTTTGCGCGGGCCTTGTCGAGCGCCTTCGGGACGAAGTCGACCCCGGTGACGTGCCAACCGTGCTGCGCCAAGTAAACCGACGAGTCTCCGGTGCCACATCCAACATCCAGCGCCGCTGCTGGCGGTAATGCAGGTGTGTCAGCCGTTCCCTCAATCAGCTCCCGCAGCGCTTTCGTATGCGCGTGACCGTCCCACGGAGTAAAGCCGAAACCGTAAAAGACCCGAAACAAGTTGTGTCGAGAAGCCACCACTGCACGGTATTCCTCCGCGGCCGCTGATTGCCGCCGGACTCGCCCACCTAGTTCTACCGCTCGGCGGCGGCGCGTCGAAACTTAAACCACTGCGTGGGTACGCGGCGCATCGTCGTCGAGGTTTAAGTGTCGCGGCGCTGGAAGAGGTAGTACCGCGTCGGGGTCTTCTCGCGGTCTAGCTCCTGCTCGTCGCCGGCGGACAGCAATGTCCAGCCGGAAGCGAACCGTCGTTCCATCTCGGCGCGGTCGATGCCCCGCACGCCGAATCGTCCGCCGGGAACGAACGCCACGATCAGCAGCCGCGCGTCGGGTGCCGCCACGGCGGTGACCTCGCGGACGTACGACTCGCGGTCGTCGTCGTTCATGTTGTGCAGGCAGCCGTTGTCGACGATCAGCTGCAACGGGCCGTTGATCCCGGCTTGACGCAACTGCCTGACGTCGGCGTGGACGAAGTCGACGGTGGCGTTGTCGACGCGCGCCTTGGCCCGCGCCTTCTCCAGCGCGGCAGGCACGAAATCCACGGCCGTGACCTGCCAGCCCTGCTTGGCCAGATAAATGGAGGTGTCGCCGGTGCCGCAACCAAGTTCGAGTGCGGCACCCGGCGAAAGTGCGGGTGAGCCGTTGGAGCCTTGAGCTTCTGAGCCTTCGACCAGGTTTCGCAGACTCTGCGCCAGCGGATGGCCATCCCAGGGCGTGAACCCAAGCCGGTAAAACAGCCGGAAGAGGATGTGCTTGGAGCCCAGAAGGTCAAGTTTCATGCCGGCTATGTTGCCAAACGTCGGCGTAGTCGGGCACCCGCATCGAGTCGTACATCCGCACACCCTTGGTGTTGAATTTCGCGGCCGTTCTGGTGAGCGATGCGGGCAGCAGCGAGACCAGCCGGACGGCCTGGGTCATTGCCCAAACCGCGGCACGGGAGCCCGGAACGAGGCCTTTGGCGGCCCCGCGCGCAAAGGCGCGACTGCGAAGCACCGGCTGTCGCATTTCCTGCTCGTAGGCCGCGAACGCCCGGACGTGGTCTCCGTGCGCCCGCGCCAGCTCGCCGGCGAGCACATAGGCCCCGAGCACCGCGAGGCTGGTGCTGCCACCCACCGCGGGTCCGGGGCAATACCCGGCGTCGCCGACAAGCGTGACGCGCCCGCTCGACCAGGTGTCGAGTTGCAACTGGGTGATCGAGTCGAAGTAGAACGTCGGCGTCCGGTCGAGCTCGTCCAGCCAGCGGTCGACCTGCGGATCCATTCCGGTAAATGTGCCGCGCAGTAATTCCTTCTGTCGCATGACATCTCGGTGGTGGTATTGAAGTTCGTTCTTGCTGCGGAACATGAACAATGCGCGGGCATCTGTCAGATGCTCTGCGCTGTAGATCCCCGCGAGGCGGCCGGCGCCGACGTGAACGACCATCCCGCCGTGATCTGCCAGCGCTTTCGGTGCCGACACCACCGCCAGGTATCCACCGATGAACCGGGTGAGCCCCGCCTCCTCACCGAAGATCAGGCGCCGAACATTCGAGTGCAACCCGTCGGCGCCGACCACGATGTCGAACCCACGAGGCGCTGCATGCTCGAATGTCACCTCGCCGTCGGAGGAGAGGGCCGTGATCGAGTCGCCGAACAGATACTCGACCTGGTCGCGGCCTGCTTCGTAGTAGACCTCGCTGAGGTCGTCGCGCATGATCTCCACGTGCCGATCAGACGCGGCGCCAACGATCTTGGTGAGATCGATCCGTGCCGGGCGGTGGCTGCCCTCGCGGTACAGCCTCAGCGTGTCTGTTCCGGTGGCCAACGCCTCGATGCGCGGCAAGACGCCCATCTTCGCCGAGATCTCCATCGACGGCCGGAACAGATCGACCGCATGTCCGCCGGTTTTGCGTAAGGTCGGCGCGCGTTCGACCACGGTGACGTCGAAATCGTGCCGGGTGAGCCAGTAGGCCAGCACCGGCCCGGCGATGCTGGCACCAGAGATGAGGATTCGCACCATGCACCTCCCTGCTTACTTAACGATCGGTAAGTTTATCATGCGCACTTACTTATCGGTAAGTCAGATAAACTCGTCGGATGAGCAGGCCCCGCTCCGACACCCGCGAGCGCATTCAGGACGTCGCCCGTGAATTGTTCGCGAGCCAAGGTGTGCAACGCACCAGCCTGCAGGACATCGCCGACAAGCTCGGACTCACCAAGCCGGCCCTGTACTACCACTTCACGTCCCGGGAGGACCTGGTCCGCAGCATCGTGCAACCGTTGATTGACGAGGGGGAGCGGTTCATCGCCGAGCACGAACGGGCACGCGATGCGACCCCACGTGAATTGCTCGAGGGGTACTTCGACTATCACTTTGCGCACCGCGCCGATCTGGTGTTGGTGGTTGCCGAGTTGACGACCCTCGCCGATCTCGGCCTTATCGATCAACTGCTTGCCTGGCGCGACCGGCTGGGGAAGCTGGTTTTCGGTCGGCGTCCCACGCTAGAGCAGTCAACCCGCGCGGTGATCGCCTTCGGCGGCCTGCAGGACTGTTGTCTGCAATTCCCGGACACGCCCTACGAGAAACTGCGGCGGGCCACCGTCGACGGAGCGCTGGCCGCCCTTGGAATCGACCAACCGGCGTCGGGCTAGAGTCCGAAGCTATGCGATTCGGACTCTTCATTCCGCAGGGTTGGCGTATGGATCTGGTCGGGATTGACCCGGCCAAGCACTGGGCGGTGATGCGGGACCTGGCGGCCCACGCCGACGACGGCGCGTGGGACTCGTTGTGGGTGTACGACCACTTCCACACCGTGCCGATGCCGACCGCGGAAGCCACCCACGAAGCGTGGTCGCTGATGTCGGCCTACGCGGCGACCACGTCGCGGATCAAGCTCGGCCAGATGTGCACGGCGATGAGTTACCGCAATCCGGTGTACCTGGCCAAAGTCGCGGCGACCGCCGACATCATCTCGGGTGGCCGCATCCAGATGGGCATCGGAGGCGGCTGGTACGAACACGAGTGGCGCGCTTACGGTTACGGGTTCCCGTCGGCGGGGGTGCGGTTGGGCCGGTTGGACGAAGGCGTGCAGATCATGCGCGACGCCTGGCGCGACGGCAAGGTCAGCCTGGACGGCAAGCATTACCAGGTCGACGGCGCGATCGTGGCCCCGAAGCCGTTGCAGGACGGCGGGATTCCGCTGTGGATCGCCGGCGGAGGCGAGAAGGTGACCTTGCGCATCGCCGCGAAATACGCGCAGTACACCAACTTCACTGGCGAGTCTGAGGGATTTGTGCACAAATCCGAAGTGCTTGCCGGGCATTGCCGCGACGTGGGCACCGACTTCGATGCGATCGTGCGCTCGGTCAACGTCAACGCAACCCTCGGCACCTCGGAGGCCGATGTCAAAGACCGGCTGCAGCGCATCCGGGACCGGATGATCGGCTATGTCCCGGAAGCGGCGGCCGATGCGATGATCGCCAGCGGCAGCGGACCGGATTCAGCCACCGGCACAACGGAACAGGTGATCGAGCGGCTGCAACATCTGCGCGGCTTGGGCTGCGAGTACGTGATCTGTTACTTCCCGGAGGCCGCCTATGACCGTTCCGGCATCGAGCTTTTCGAACGCGAAGTGATTCCCGCGCTCAGCTAGGCCGTCCTAGATATCGGTGGGGGTGTACCGCGTCTTGACCGAAGGTGCGGCCAGCAGCGGGGGCAGCTGCGTCAGCTTGCCTTCGCCGGCCCGGAACCTGCGGTAGGCCTCGTCATGCTCGACCGTGTCCCAGAGTTCGTAGATGAGCCAGTGCGCTTCGTCATCCTCGTCGACAAGCACGTCGGTTTGCAGATTGCCGTCGAACGCGCGGGTGTCTTGCAGCGCCCGGCCCATGAGTTCGCGCCCCGCGACGACCTCGTCGGGCTTGAATCTGAGTTCGAGTGTCACCGTGACCGCCATAGTCGCCAACCTAATGCAGGGCTGCCGTGTGCATGCTGGGAGAATGGGATTTCCACTTTTCGGAAGGCTGTTATACGGTTCAGTGAGCAATATTCTGGTCGCTGGACGGATGATCGCTGGAGGATCGCTGGATGCAGAAAGCACTTGCCCCCGACATCTCCACCTGGCCCGATGACAGCCCGCAGCTGATCGGCAGTCGATGCGGCGACTGCGGCGCCACCACCTTCCCAGTGCAGCAGCGGTGTCCACGCTGCAGTGGCGGCGAGATGAGCGAGCTGTTGTTGCCGCGCAGCGGAACTTTGGTGACATGGACCACCCAGGGCTTCCCGCCCGGAGCTCCCTACGCCGGCCCGGCCGGCGACGATTTCGTGCCGTTCGGCGTCGGCCTGGTCCAGCTCGGTGACGTGATCCGAGTCGAGGGCCGGCTGACCGAGAACGACCCGGCCAAGCTCAAGTTCGGCCAGCAGGTAGAGCTCACCATGGTGCCGTTCACCACCGACGCTGACGGCAACGAGATCGTCACGTTCGCCTTCCAGCCGGTCTAGTGGCGATCGCGAGCGCGGCGGAGCCGGGTGAAGCGGGTCGCCACCATCTACCTAGGAGGAGCCAGCGGCATGAGTGACATGAGCAACCAAGTAGCCATCATCGGCGTGGGCCTGCATCCCTTCGGCAGGTTCGAGAAAACCGCGATGGAGATGGGTGCCGAGGCCATCCAATTCGCGTTGACCGACGCCGGTGTGGACTGGAAGGACATCCAATTCGGCTTCGGCGGCAGCCACGAGGTGTCCAACCCCGACGCGGTGACCCGCCTGGTCGGGCTGACCGGCATCACCTTCACCAACGTCTTCAACGCCTGTGCCACCGCGGCCAGCGCCATTCAGCAGACCGCCGACACCATCCGATTGGGCAAGTACGACATCGGCATCGCCATCGGTTTGGACAAGCACCCCCGCGGCGCCTTCACCGACGACCCCGCCAAGCTGGCGCTGCCGCAGTGGTATGCGCAGAACGGGCAGTTCGTCACCACCAAATTCTTCGGAATGAAGGCCAACAAGTACCTACACGACCACAATATCTCCCAGGCCACCCTGGCCAAGGTGGCCGCCAAGAACTTCCGCAACGGCGCACTGAACCCGAATGCGTTCCGCCGCAAGCCGATTCCTGAAGATCAGATCCTCAACTCGACCGTACTGAACTACCCGTTGACGCAGTACATGTTCTGCGCCCCCGACGAGGGTGCGGCGGCGGTCGTCATGTGCCGAGCGGACATCGCGCACAAGTTCACCGACAAACCGGTCTACGTGCGAGCCACCGAGATCCGTACCCGCCGCTACGGCGCCTACGAGGTGCACGCCACCTTCGCGCCGTTGGACGAGGACGTTTCGCCCACCGTGTATGCGGCCAAAGCCGCCTACGAGGCAGCGGGCATCGGACCCGAGGACGTCGACATCGCCCAGCTGCAGGACACCGACGCCGGCGCCGAGGTCATCCACATGGCCGAGACCGGGCTGTGCGCCGACGGCGAGCAGGAGAAGTTGGTGGCCGACGGCGCCACCGAGATCCACGGCTCGATTCCGGTCAACACCGACGGCGGGCTGATCGCCAACGGTGAGCCGATCGGCGCATCGGGGCTGCGGCAGGTGCACGAGCTGGTGCGTCAGCTGCGGGGCGAGGCGGGCGATCGTCAGGTGCCCGGCAATCCCCGCGTCGGCCTGGCGCAGGTGTACGGCGCCCCCGGTACGTCGTCGGCGACCATCCTGTCGCTCTAGTTCCAGCGCGAGCAGTCGCAAAAGCCCCCGACACGCCGTGTGTGCGGGGGCTTTTGCTCGGGGTACCTCCCGCTTGCGGGGGACTGCTCGCCCTAAATGGCCGGGCCCAGTAGGTCATCGGCGTCGCGGATGATGTAGCCGTAGCCCTGTTCGGCCAGAAATCGTTGCCGGTGCGCGGCGTATTCGGCGTCCTGGCTGTCGCGGGCCACCACCGAATAAAACACCGCCCCGCCGCCGTCGGCCTTGGGCCGCAGCAACCGGCCGAGCCGCTGGGCCTCCTCCTGCCGTGATCCGAACGTGCCCGAAACCTGCACCGCCACTGCGGCTTCCGGCAGGTCGATGGAGAAGTTGGCGACCTTGGACACCACCAGGGTGTTCACCTCACCGCGGCGGAAGGCGTCAAACAGGGCCTCGCGCTCGGCGGTCTTGGTCGACCCCTGGATCACCGGGGCATCCAGCACGGTTCCGAGCTCGTCGAGCTGATCGAGGTAGGCGCCGATCACCAAGGTCGGCTCACCGGGGTGGCGGCTCAGGATGGACTTGACCACAGCGATCTTCGAATGGGCCGTCGAGCAGAGCCGATAGCGCTCCTCGGGTTCGGCGGTGGCATACGTCATCCGTTCGCTGTCGGTCAGCGTGACCCGTACCTCGATGCACTCCGCCGGCGCGATCCAGCCTTGTGCCTCGATGTCCTTCCACGGCGCGTCATAGCGTTTCGGCCCGATCAGCGAGAACACGTCGCCCTCGCGGCCGTCCTCGCGGATCAGCGTCGCGGTCAACCCCAGCCGCCGCCGCGACTGCAGATCGGCGGTCATCCGGAACACCGGCGCCGGCAGCAGGTGCACCTCGTCGTAGATGATCAACCCCCAGTCGCGGCTGTCGAACAGCTCCAGGTGGCGGTACTCGCCCTTGGTGCGACGGGTGATGACTTGATAGGTGGCGATGGTGACCGGCCGAACTTCCTTGCGCTCCCCGGAGTATTCGCCGATCTCCTCGTCGGTCAGCGAGGTGCGGGCGATCAGTTCACGCTTCCACTGGCGGCCGGCGACGGTGTTGGTGACCAGAATCAGCGTCGTCGCACTGGCTTTCGCCATAGCTGCTGCGCCGACGAGTGTCTTGCCCGCTCCGCACGGCAGGACCACCACGCCTGATCCGCCGGCCCAGAACGACTCGGCGGCCATCTCCTGATAGTCGCGCAGATGCCAGCCGTCCTGCCGCAAGCTGATCGGATGTGCCTCGCCGTCGACGTATCCGGCCAGATCCTCAGCGGGCCAGCCGATCTTGAGCAGCATCTGTTTGACCCGGCCCCGCTCGCTGGGATGCACGATGACGGTGTCGTCGTCGATCCGCGCACCCAGCATCGGCGCGATCTTCTTGTGGCGCAACACTTCCTCGAGCACCGCGCGGTCCAGGCTGACCAGCGTCAGGCCGTGCGCCGGGCTCTTGACCAACTGCAGCCGCCCGTAGCGAGCCATGGTGTCGACGATGTCGACCAGCAGCGGCTGCGGGACGGCATAACGGGAGTAGCTGACCAGCGCGTCGACCACCTGCTCGGCGTCGTGGCCCGCGGCGCGCGCGTTCCATAGCGCCAGCGGGGTGATGCGGTAGGTGTGCACATGCTCGGGTGCGCGTTCCAGCTCGGCAAACGGCGCGATCGCCGCGCGCGCCTCGCCGGCCAGCTGATGGTCAACCTCGAGCAGCACCGTCTTGTCGGACTGCACGATCAACGGCCCGTCAGGCACTCGCGGTGCTCCTCTTCGTCATAGACCCCATTATCCGTCGTCGACCGACACCACCGAGGTGATGCGGTGGATAGCGAACTCACGTGCGCGGCTGGAGGCGGAATCGAAGGCCACCAGCTGCCCGCCGGCCACCGTGATCGGCGACACCACCCGTTGAGTGGCCACCCCGGCGGCGTCGACGTAGCCGATGACCACGGTGTCCTGCCGCTGGGCGGCGCGCTGCAGCAGCGACATGGCCACCGCCGGGTCAACCCGGACACTGCCGAACGGTGCGGTGGTCACCTTGCGTAGCACCGCGACGACCGCGCCCAGGCTTTCGCCGCTCGGGCGTGGAATGGGTCGGTGCGGTCGACGGCGCTGCGGCGCGGGTACCCGGGCGCCGCGGGTCCGGATGTCGACGATGGTGCCGGTGGAGTCCTCGGCGGCCGGGGCGAAACCGGCGTCCTGCAAGGCCGCGAGCACTTCGCTGATCGGCGCCTGGGATATCGCCACCGTCGGCGCCAACACCCGCAGGCCCAGCGCGTGGGCTTTGGCGGAGGCCACCGCCTGGGCGAGCAGCGTTGGGTCTTCGCATCGCACGAACGATGCGGCCATGCCGATCCTCAGTTGCCCGTGCCGGCGTGCGACGTCGTCGATGAGGTAAGTCAGCCCCTGCGGCACAGGCGTTTTGGAGTGCTTGTCGAACAGCGAATGCAATGCGTCAGCGGTTTTGCCGATATCCAACGCGTGCCGGATGGACGGTTCGCTGACGCGGTACACCATCGCCGTACCCGCGGACTCGACGGTGGCCACCGCGGCCAGCTCCTCGGTGAGATAACGTTCGAGCGGCCCGGGCACCACGACCGTCAGGTCGGCCTGCACCAGGAAGTGGTCGATCGGCGCGGGCAAGGCACGTGCCATCGCGTCGACGACGTCGGCGTCTCCATCTTTTAAGCCGCCGTCAACCAACGCGCGGCCGGGCGTGCTGATCGCTCCGCGGCCCACCAGGCCGAGCAGGTGTGCCTCTTCTAGCAGGTCCGCAACCGGCGCCGGCTGTAGCCGCTTGGCCCAGCGCGGCCGCCGCCAGATCAGCGCTGCTGACGCTGTGGTCTTGTCCACTCCTGCACCGGGCGGCAGCTTGGCCAGCATGCCCAGCAGCAGCCGCCGGTCCAGCGGGGCTGCCGTCGAGTACAGCGAATCCGACAGCGCGGCATACGGTTTGGCGTCGGGCCCGCGGGTCCCGATCAACGCCGGACGGGCCGCTAGATCAAGCCAGGTAGTGGCCAGCAGGTGCCAGCGGTCGGCGGGGGAGGCTTCGGCAAACCGGTCGGCGGCCGCCGTCGGCGCCCAGTAGGGTGGCTCTCCGCCGGCCGGTTGCGGATCGGGGAGGCCGCTGGCGATCAGGCCCGCCGCGGCGGCCAGCTCGAGGATCAAACCCAGTCGGGCCTCGTCGATACCGGTGATCTTCGCCAGCCGCCTGACCTCACGCACTCCTAAGCCGCCGCTGCGCAGCTCGGAAATCGGTGTCGCGCTGAGTGTTTCGAGCAGCACATCGAGCTCGCGCAGCAGGTCGATGACTGCGCCTGCGGCCGCGGCGTCGGCGTCGGCGGACGTGGTGGTGGCGACCACCGGATCGGGCGCGGCCAGTTGCGCTGGTCCGGGTTCCTCGCCGCGCAGCACCTGCCCGACGTGGCGCGGCAGGATCACCGTGTCGGCGTCGATTCGCCGCAGTAGTCCCATCGCGAGCAGCTGTGGCACCGGGCGATCCGCGGGAGCCCCGGGCGCGGCGTCGCGAGTGCGTCCCAGTGGCGACCCTTCCAGCAGCTTGTCCAGCACATCCCGCTGTGCGCCGTCGAGGCCGTCGATCAGCTCGGCAATCTGATCACCGCTCTGCGAGGCGTCTTCCAGGGTCACCTGCCCCGGATGCCAGGGCAGACCGGCACCGGCATCGGGGGCCGCTCGTAATTCGGTGTCACCCCACACCAGGGCGCGTTCTCTGAGGTCATCGAGGGCGTCGAGCACCTCGGATTCGGGCGCACGACCGCCGATCAATGCCAGCAACTTGGCAACGGTTACCGGCGCGGTATCCGCGTGCAGAACCAACAGCGCGTCGATCACCGCCAGCCGCAAGAAGTCCAGTTCGTCGCTGGCGGCCTTGAGCGACTGCCGGGCCTGGGCGCGGGCGGCAAGGGCCGCGATGCTGCCCGGCGGTGGCTGGGCAAGGTCGGGTCGTAGTTCCAGCAGACGGATCAGCCGCTCGTCGGGCAAGTCGGCCAGCCAGGACCCCAGCGGGATACCCGGGGTGTGTTCAGTCATTGCTGACCAGCGTAAAGCAGCCCGGCGAGTGGGACTTCCGAGGCGACGGCGTGAGACGAATCGGAGAGCCCAGCCGTCAAGGCTGCCCAAGACCTGTCAGAATGGGTCCCGTGGCTGACAACGCTGGCAAGAAGGCGCAGAAGACCCGTTATGTCGACAGGGGCTGGCCGACAACCAACCCAGATGACCACGCCGTGAGCGAACTGGCGACCGATCGGGTGGGCGCCCTGTCTCCCTACGGCGACGTGGTCTTCCCGCTGCCTGCCGACGAGCTGCCGTACCTGCATCCCGTCACGGAGATCAACCGCTAGGCGGACGATGTTCCCACCCCGCGCAGTTCGCGGGGTTGCTTGCGCCGGTCAGGCGAGCGAGGACAGGGCCGGGTTACCGCTCACGTTTTGTGACTGGATGGCTTTGAGCAGGTCTTTCACGTAGCTCGGGTCCATGTTTTGCTGCGGCGCGACGGGCAGTCCTTTGCTGGTACCAGGCAGGTTCGCCGGATCGAGCAAGGGCGCGACCTGCGGGGGTACCTGACGGTCGTGTATCGCGGAGCCCGCGGTAGCAAGATCGGTGGGCAGCCCTGGAACTGTCGGCAGGCCCGGGGCCGGATCGTCGGCGGAGGCCCAATGCGCCACTGTGGTGGCCTGGTGCACATCCGAGGGCGCGTCGGCGGGTGGGGCCGGCGGTGGAGCGTCTGCCGGTGGCGGAGCGTCTGCCGGTGGCGGCGCATCGAGGGCGGCCGGCTCGACTGGTGCCGGTTCGGCCGGTGGAGCGTCTGCCGGCGGTGGAGCGTCTGCCGGTGGTGGAGCGTCTGCCGGTGGCGGCGCATCGAGGGCGGCCGGCTCGACTGGTGCCGGTTCGGCCGGCGGTGGAGCGTCTGCCGGTGGTGGAGCGTCTGCCGGTGGTGGAGCGTCTGCCGGTGGTGGAGCGTCTGCCGGTGGCGGCGCATCGAGAGCGGCCGGCTCGACTGGTGCCGGTTCGGCCGGCGGAGCGTCTGCCGGTGGCCGAGCGTCTGCCGGTGGCGGCGCATCGAGGGCGGCCGGCTCGACTGGTGCAGGCGGTGGGGGCGCGTCTGGCGGCGGAGCGTCTGCCGGTGGCGGCGCATCGAGGGCGGCCAGCTCGACTGGTGCAGGCGGTGGGGGCGCGACTGGCGCGTCTGGTGGGGGCGCGTCCGGCGGGGGCGCGTCCGGTGCGGGCGCGTTGGCGAGGACGTTGCGCGGTGTCGCGGCCCCGAGTCCGTGGCCGCACACTGGCCAGGCGCCGCGGCCCTGGGTGGCCAGAACCCGCTCGGCGACCGCTATCTGCTGGCCGCGGGTGGCCTGGTTCGCGGACGGGGCGAACTCGCCGCCGCCGTGCGCCGCCCAGGTGCCCTGCGAGAATTGCAGCCCGCCGTGGTACCCGTTGCCGGTGTTGATGCCCCAGTTGCCGCCGGACTCGCATCCAGCGACAGCGTCCCATTGCTCGTCGGTGGCCGCGGACGCGTGGCCCGCGAGTGCGATGCCACCGCCACCGAGCACAGCACCGGTGAATGCGAGTTTGGCGACACTGATGTTCGAAGTGGTGGGCTTACGATGCCGTCCGCTCATACGCCGAAGACGTCCTCTCTTGATGCGCCCACGAGGTCAGCTGTCGGGTTCGGGCGGAAGAGGTCGCCCGGCCGCGCCGAGTCCCACGGGAACGGCGACGGCTTCACCCCAAGGAGCCGCGGACGGCTCCGGTCCGATTTCGGTGGACCAGTGGGTCCCCCGCCTCCATCCACGGGTTGGTGTGTCCCCGCCTATCGGATGGAGCTCGGCGCTATAGGCGAGAAGGCCCGCCGCTCAGTAAGACTCGGCAAGCTCCGGACGACGCTAGCGGGTGATCGCGGTGGAGTCATTTCATGGCGATTTCAGCGTTTCGTTTCCCGCGAACCGGGAAAACACCAGGAGGGCTCGTTGTTTGTGCAGCTCACTGGCTGCGATATCGAGCTGTAGCCGTGCTGTGATAATTCCGTTATGTGACGGAATTCACATCGATTTTGCCGTCGAGGAACGGATCACAGTTGATCTTGGGGCCGGAGTGACGGCGCCGAGAAGCGTATCGGCGGTCAGTGGTGCACCGGCAGGGATCCGCCTCGGTGTGCCTGATCGACGGGGACGATTTCCTTGCCCAGCGGCACCAGCGATACCGGGATCAATTTGAGGTTGGCCAGCGCCAGCGGAATACCGATGATTGTCAGCGCCATCGCCACCGCGCTTACCAGGTGCCCGATCGCGAGCCAGATCCCGAACAACACCAACCAGATGATGTTCCCGATCAGCGCGCCGCTGCTGGCACCGGGCTTGTCGATGATCGTCCGTCCGAACGGCCATAGCGCATAGGATGCGATGCGCAACGCTGCGAATCCGAAGGGGATGGTGACAATGAGCAGGAAGCAGACGAGCGCAGCCAGCAAGTAACCTAGGGCCAACCACAGGCCGCCGAAAATCAACCAGATAACGTTCAGGATCAGGCGCATTGTCTCCTCCAGGGGTAGTGCCAGCGTACCGAGAAACCGGGTGCTCGGCGGTGGGCCCTCCGAGTAGGATCTGTCGTCATCGCGTCCTGCGCAGGCGGGACGCTTCATTGTGTTGCTCGTTCTATTCATCCGTAAGACAAGCAGGTGAGACCGGTGCCGACTGGCAAGGTGAAGTGGTACGACGCTGACAAGGGATTCGGGTTCTTGTCCCAGGAGGACGGCGAGGACGTCTACGTCCGCTCCTCGGCGCTGCCTGCGGGCGTCGAAGGCCTCAAGGCAGGGCAGCGCGTGGAATTCGGCGTCGCCTCCGGGCGCCGCGGACCGCAAGCACTGAGCCTCAAACTGCTTGACCCGCCGCCCACCCTCACCCGCCCGCGCAGGGAGGCCCCGGCCGAACACAAGCACAGCCCTGATGAGCTGCACGGCATGGTCGAGGACATGATCACCTTGTTGGAGAGCACCGTGCAGCCGGAGCTGCGCAAGGGTCGCTACCCGGACCGCAAAACCGCTCGCAGGGTCTCCGACGTGGTCAAAGCCGTGGCCCGCGAACTCGACGCCTAGCTCGACCTGCGTCGCGCGCCGATGCCCGCGTCGGTGGTTGCGCGCTAGTTGCACAAACGCGTGTATCGGCGAGCTCTCGGGGGAACACTGGACACCGAAGATCCGCAGGAGTCGCTTCGAGTGAGGGAAGTCCGATGGCACAGCAGGCGCAGATCAGCGAAGAACAAGCGAGAGCCGTAGCTGAGGAATCTCGCGAAAGTGGTTGGGATAAACCATCTTTGGCCAAGGAGCTTTTCCTCGGCCGATTCCCGCTTGAGCTCATTCACCCGTTTCCCAGGCCCTCTGACGAAGAGGCCGCTCGCACCGGGAAGTTCTTAGCCCAACTGCGGGAATTCCTCGACACGGTCGACGGCAGCGTCATCGAGCGCGACGCGCAGATCCCCGACGAATATGTCAAGGGCCTCGCCGAACTGGGTTGTTTCGGGATGAAGATCCCGTCGGAATACGGCGGGCTGAACATGTCGCAAGTCGCCTACAACCGGGCGTTGATGATGGTGTCGACCGTGCATGCCAGCCTCGGGGCGCTGCTGTCCGCTCATCAGTCGATCGGCGTGCCGGAACCGCTCAAGCTGGCTGGGACTGAGGAGCAGAAGCGGAAGTTTCTGCCGCGGTGTGCCGCAGGGGCAATATCGGCGTTTTTGCTCACCGAACCGGATGTGGGTTCAGACCCGGCGAGGCTGGCCTCGACGGCGACTCCGGTCGACGGCGGCGCCGCCTACGAACTAGACGGTGTGAAGTTGTGGACGACCAACGGCGTCGTGGCGGAACTGCTGGTGGTGATGGCCACCGTGCCCAAGAGCGACGGGCACCGCGGCGGCATCAGCGCGTTCGTCGTCGAGGCCGATTCACCGGGCATCACCGTGGAGCGGCGCAACAAATTCATGGGATTGCGCGGTATCGAAAACGGTCTCACCAGGCTGCACCGAGTCCGAGTCCCTGCGGAAAACCTGATCGGCCGAGAAGGCGACGGCCTGAAGATCGCGCTGACCACCCTGAACGCCGGCCGACTCTCGATACCGGCGATCGCGGCCGGCTCCGCCAAGTGGTCGGTGAAAATCGCGCGGGAGTGGTCCGGTGAACGGGTGCAGTGGGGCAAACCGGTCGGCGAACACGGGGCCGTCGCAGAAAAGATTTCGTTCATGGCCGCGACCACCTATGCGCTCGAGTCGGTGTTGGAGTTGTCCGGTCAGATGGCCGACGAAGGCCGCAACGACATCCGGATCGAAGCGGCACTGGCCAAGCTGTGGTCGAGCGAAATGGCCTGCGTGATCGGCGACGAACTGCTGCAGATCCGCGGTGGCCGCGGCTATGAGACCGCCGAATCGCTGGCCGCGCGGGGGGAGCGTGCCGTGCCGGTGGAGCAGGTGGTCCGCGACCTGAGGATCAACCGCATCTTCGAAGGATCCAGCGAGATCATGCGGCTGCTCATCGCCCGCGAGGCGGTCGACGCCCACCTGAGCGCGGCCGGTGATCTGGCGAATCCGAAAGCCGATGTTCGTCAGAAGGCGAAGGCGGCGGTCGGTGCGAGTGGGTTCTACGCAAAGTGGTTGCCGCAGTTGGTGTTCGGTGAGGGACAACGGCCAACCGCGTATCGCGAGTTCGGCAAGTTGGCCATGCATCTGCGATTCGTCGAGCGCTCCGCGCGCAAGCTGGCCCGTAACACCTTCTACGGGATGGCGCGTTGGCAAGCTGCGCTGGAGCAAAAGCAGGGATTCCTGGGGCGGGTAGTGGATATCGGCGCGGAACTGTTCGCCATCGCAGCGACGTGTGTGCGGGCCGAGGCGCAGCGAGTTGCCGATCCGGCCCGCGGTCAACAGTCCTACGAGTTGGCCGAAGCTTTTTGTCAGCAGGCCACCCTGCGGGTCGAGGCGCTGTTCGACGCGTTGTGGACCAACACCGACAGCACCGACGCCGCGCTGGCGCGCAACGTGCTGAAAGGTCGCTACACCTGGCTCGAAGACGGGATCGTCGATCAGTCCGAGGGCACCGGACCGTGGATTGCGCATTGGGAAGCTGCCGCCTCCTCCGAGACCGATTTGGCTCGGCGGTTCCTGACCCTTGCCGAGTCCTGACCGGGGCAACCATGGCTTCGTACGTCGCCGAGGCCGGCGAATTCACCCGCGACACCAACTACATCGCGACCCGTATTACCGCCGACGGCCGTGACGGTTATCCGGTAGAGCCGGGCCGATATCGGCTCATCGTCGCGCGCGCCTGTCCATGGGCCAATCGCGCGATCATCGTGCGACGGTTACTGGGACTGGAAAGTGTTATCTCCATTGGGTTTTGCGGCCCTACCCATGACAAGCGCAGTTGGACTTTCGACCTCGACCCGGGTGGTGTCGACCCGGTGTTGAAGATCCCCCGGCTGCAAGACGCGTATTTCAAACGTTTTCCCGACTATCCGAAAGGCATCACTGTCCCCGCGATCGTCGACGTGCCGACGGGCGCCGTGGTCACTAACGATTTCGCGCAGCTGACGTTGGACTTCTCGACGGAATGGACTGCCTACCACCGCGACGGCGCTCCGCAGCTATATCCCGAGCCTCTGCGCGATGAGATCGACGAGGTCAGCAAAAGGGTCTACACCGAAATCAACAACGGGGTTTATCGGTGCGGTTTCGCCGGCTCGCAACAGGCCTACGACGCCGCCTATGACCGGTTGTTCACGGCATTGGACTGGGTCAGCGATCGGCTGGAAAACCAGCGGTTTCTGGTGGGCGAGACGATCACCGAAGCCGATGTCCGGTTGTTCACGACCTTGGCCCGCTTCGACCCCGTTTACCACGGTCACTTCAAGTGCAATCGGAGCAAACTCTCCGAGATGCCGGTGCTGTGGGCCTACGCGCGCGACCTGTTCCAGACGCCAGGCTTCGGCGATACCGTCGACTTCGTCCAGATCAAGCAGCACTACTACATCGTGCACGTCGACATCAATCCGACCCGTATCGTGCCGAAGGGACCGGAGCTGGCCAACTGGCTGACGCCGCACGGCCGAGAAGCATTGGGCGGCAGGCCCTTCGGTGATGGCACCCCGCCCGGACCGCCGCTCGAAGAGGAAAGGGTGCCCGCCGGCCACGGCGCGTAGCTTCGTGTTATTGAGCTCAGCCCCACACGGTGCGCACCGACCACTCCGCGTGCGGCACCCCGTGCAATGTGCCGGCCCGGTCGACGACGACCGTCATCAACTCGATGGCGATTCCCGTCAGCCGCCCCCGTTTCGGATCGACCGTGGGGATGGTGACTGCCAGCCGGCTGCCCGGACGGTAGAAGGTCGTCACGGGGTTGACCGCATCCTCGTAGACGCGCAACAGCCACCAGGGTGCCCGCCCGATCGCCGGTGGCACCGAAAGTTGCACCGGATCACGCGCATTCACCGGCAGCTCGCCTTGCGCATCCGGGGTTTGGCAGTCGTCAAGGTCGAGCACTTTGCAATATCGGTAGGGTCCCACCCGGGTCAGCTGGCCATGGGAATACGCGCTGATCTCGGGGTGTAGCGGAGCGCGCCCGTGCTCAAGCGCCCAGGCGCCGACTCCCGCACCCGCACATGCCAGCACCACCAAAGCCGCGAGCAGCACAGCGACGCCTGACTTCGCCGTCGGCTTTACTCCCACGAGACCGCCGCGGCGTCCGGGGCGCTGAGGCCACCTTCCTGCTCGACCATCACCGGCCGGTTGCCTCCTAGACCGGGGATCAACGAGTCACCGCGGAAGCTGACCACCGTCTGCGCCAAACCGAGGATCAGCACAGCCCCGACGACGCTGAAGCCAACCCACAGGTCGGTGTAGAGCAACACGCCGAGCGCGCCGCCGAGGACCCAAGCCAGCTGCAGCGTCGATTCCGACCGCCCGAACGCCGACGCGCGTGATTCCTCGGGCAAGTCGTCCTGTAGCGATGCGTCCAGTGCGGCCTTGGCAATCGCGCTTGAACCCGACGTGATCAAGGTTGCGATGGCGGCCGTCACGAGATTGCCGGCCACCGCCGCCGCTAGTGCCGCCGCGGTCACCGCCACGGTGCAGCGCACCGCGAGCACCGCGGGCCTGCCCAACCGAAGCCGGGCACTGGCGAAGTTGCCGACGAAGTTACCGGTGGCGGCGGCAGCGCCGATCAGCCCCAGCATGCCAAGCTGCACCCATCCACTGGCGGCGTGCGCCTTGGCGACGAAGGCTGGATACAAAAACAGGAATCCCACCATGACCTTGATGGTGGAATTGCCCCACAACGCCGTAATGATATTGCGGCCCAACGGCTGTCGAAGCGCACCGCTGAACTCCTGGGACCAGCTTCGGCCCGGTGGGCGGCTGCGATAGCTCAGGGTGGTGGGAACCTCACCCTCGGTCACTTCGACCCAGCGCGGAATTCGCATGGACAGCCAGGCACCGGCAACCGTGACGGCAATGACGACGAATAACGCGCCGGGCCAATGGAACATGCGGGTAAAGGCGTACTCGATGCCGCTTGCGATGCCACCGCCGATGATGGTGCCGCCCAGCAGCCCGAACATGGTCAGCCGCGAATTGACGCGCACCAGGTCGATCGTCGGCGGCATCACCCGTGGCGTCACCGCGCTGCGCAGAACGCTGAACGACTTCGACAGCACCATCATTGCCAGCGCGCACGGGTACAACACCCACGACGGGTAGCTTCCGGTGGCGCCGTCGTAGTTGCTGATCAGCAGCACCGCCAACCCGGTGCGCAGCGCGAACGATGCCGCCAGCGCGACCCGTCGGCCGTGCTGAAGCCGGTCTAGCGCCGGACCGATCAGCGGCGCGACCACCGCGAACGGCGCGATGGTGATCAGCAGGTATAACGCGACCTTGTCCTTGCTTTCCCCGGTGGCCGCGGCGAAGAACAGCGTGTTGGCGAGTGCGACGGCCATCGCGGCGTCGGTGGCGAAGTTGGCTACCACCGGCCAGGTCAGCGCCGTCAGCCCGGACTTGTCGGCGCCGTCGGCGGTGGCGGCTCGCTGCACCAACCCGTACATCCGCGAACCCATCTCGCGGCTGCGCTGCGCGGCGGCGCGGGTGACCGTGACACGCTCGCCGCCCGCGCTGCCACGCGGCGGTTCGCTGCGGCGGTCGGGCTCGGGCTCGCGGTTCAGCGGCGGCAGATAGCGGTTGGCGCTGGGCATCGGCGGCGGTCGGCGCGGCCGGCGATAGCCCGGCTCGTCTGCCGGGTAATTGGCCATTCCGGGATGCTCGGCGGCGGGTCCGCCGCTG
>CAVVUH010000029.1:0-21881 GCA_963751315.1 uncultured Actinomycetota bacterium
GTTAGCGTCGACCTCGGCGGTATCCTCAGCGGGAAGGGATTCACCTGGGAAACCAAGGCCCACTTGCACTTTCGACGCTCTTGGTCCTCCGCGGCGCTGCGGTGCGATCGGTTGACGCGGCCGCGGGAACAGTGAGGTTGGCTTGGCCGCGCCCAAGGGGGGACTGGCAGTCCGTGGATAACTGGTCCCTGAATGGGGCTCGCTCACTCTGACAGGATCGAGCCAACAGGGATTCCAGGTGGGACTGAATTCAAATACTCAGTGTTCGGAAGGACATTCTGATGGCCCGCAAGAAGGCAAATATCGATATCCCCAATCTGCGTGGAAAGCTAGCGCTGGTGACTGGGGCCAGTGATGGCCTCGGGTTGGAAATCGCGCGGCGGCTTGCTGTGGCCGGCGCCGAGGTGATCATGCCCGTACGGAATCCGAAGAAGGGCGCCGCCGCGGTTGACCGGATCGCCGCCGAGGCACCAGATTCGGTGGTCAGCACCCGCGCACTGGACCTCGCCTCTCTGCGGTCGGTGCACGAGCTCGGAGAGGTGCTGTTGGGTGAAGGCCGCCCAATCAACATCTGGGTGAACAATGCCGGCGTCATGATTCCCCCGACCCGTCACGAGTCCGAGGACGGATTCGAACTCCAGTTCGCGACGAACTTCCTTGGTCACTTCGCGTTGGTGGGCCACGCCCTACCCCTTCTCAAGGCCGGCCACGCGCACATGACGACCATGTCCAGCTTCGGCTCACGCAACGGGAAGATCGATTTCGACGACCTGCAAAGCAGCAAGAAGTACAAGCCGTGGCCGGCGTACAACCAGTCCAAGCTCGCGCTGACTTTGTTCGCCCGTGAATTCGCACGCCGCAGCGCCGTCAGCAATGGGGTGTGATGAGCAATGTGGCGCACCCAGGCCTGACGGTTACCAATCTGCAGGGCTCGGGGCCGAACATGGGCCGCGATTCACGTTCAGCCATGTCGCGGACCTTCCCCTGGATGGGACGGCACTTTCCGTCCGTCGTGCAACAGGTCGACACCGGGGCGCTTCCTGCCCTTTACGCCGCCACCAGCCCCGACGCCAAGAATGACACGTTCTACGGGCCGGGCGGCCGAGGTCATCTCACCGGAGCCCCCGTCGAGCAGAAGTATTACCCGACCGCTGAGAACTTCAAAGAGGCCAAGCAGCTGTGGGCAGTTGCCGAGAACCTCTCCGGCGTGACTGTGGCCCTTCGATGACCGATACCTCTGCGATGCGATCGCTTAGCCCGGTACGCTCCGCCGCCGCGACGCAGGATCCTCGTGGTCAGTGCCCGGACGCCAGCCGGCAGACCATAATGAGCTCCAGTGTCGGTTCGCTCCTGGCCATGGGATGCGAACATGAGGAAGACCATGATGGATCGCGCACAGCTGGCGGACTTCCTCCGCAGGCGTCGAGACGCGTTGCGGCCGGGAGATGTCGGGCTGACCAGCGGGCCCCGCCGCCGCACCGAAGGGCTGCGGCGTGAGGAAGTGGCGGCCCTGTGCGGGATGAGCGTGGACTACCTCGCACGGTTGGAGCAGCAACGCGGGCCTCAGCCTTCCGATCAGATGCTCGCCGCGATCGCTCGCGGTTTGCGGCTCACTCAGGATGAGCGTGATCATTTGTTTCAGCTCGCGGGCCGCAACGCGCCGCAGCGGGCGCTGCGGGCGACCCATGTCAATCCGGGAATGATGCGGGTTCTCGACCGCCTCTACGACACGCCCGCCCAGGTGGTGACGGGTCTGGGGGAGGTTCTCGTTCAGAACCAGACTGCGACGGCGTTGCTGGGCGACGCGTCGCAGTTCACCGGTAAGCAGCGCAGCCTGATCTACCGGTGGTTCACCGATGTCGACACCCGCAGAATCTATCCCCACGAGGACCACGAGATGCACAGCCGGGCCTTCGCCGCGGATCTGCGCACAGTGGTCAGTCGTGAGGGCAATGCGTCAAGTGCCGCGGCCATGGTTCGCGAACTGAGGGAAGTCAGCCTCGAGTTCGAACGAGTGTGGGAGGCCCATGAGGTCGGCTTGATTCGCAGCGACCTCAAACGCATCGTCCACCCTGAGCTGGGCGTCCTGGAGTTGCATTGTCAGATGCTGTTCGACTTCGGCCAGTCGCAGGCGTTGCTGGTCTTCACTGCAACGCCGGGCAGCGAAAGCTACGAGAAATTGCAGCTGCTGGCGGTGATCGGCGAGCAGCGGCTCAATCAGTGACCGCCCTCTTCGAGTCAGCTCCCAACGCCAACGTCCGATCGTGTCGCACATGCCGAGGTAGCGATCCCTGTCGGGCTCGTCGCTTGCTGGCCTGAACTGCCTTGCGGCGCGGGATTCGACGCCACGGGCGTGGCGGCTGGTCATCGACGCAACCGCGCGTCGCAGAAGTTGCACCATCGATTGAAGGAGAAGAGATGTCTGATTTGCTCGACGGCGCCCGGACGGCTCGCAGCGAAAAGATCGCGTTGACCAACGTGCGCGTGTTCGACGGACGTGAACTTCGCGGGCCCAGCACTGTGGTCATCGAGGGCGGCATCGTGGGCAACGACTCCGCAGGCGCGCGGATCATCGACGCCGGCGGCGCCACCCTGCTTCCCGGACTCATCGATGCCCACGTTCACCTCTTGGAGGAAGGGCACCTGCAGCAACTAGCGGATTTCGGGGTCACCACGGCGCTGGACATGGGGGCCTGGCCGCCATCCATGGTCGACTCGCTGCGCAACAGGACCGGTATGGCGGACATTCGCAGCGCAGGCATCCCCGCGACCACCGCCGGCAGTACCCACAGTCACCTACCGGGGTGGCCGGCCGAGGAAATGGTCGACGGTCCCGCGGGCGCAGCCCAATTCGTGACCGACCGCATCGCCGAGGGAGCCGATTACATCAAGCTCATCGTCGACACCCCCGGACCCGACCAGGAGATACTCGACGCACTAGTTGCCGCGTCGCACCGGCACGGCAAGCTCACCGTCGCACATGCCGCGTCCACGGCTGCCCTCGACATGGCACTGCTGGCTGGGGTCGACATGATCACGCATGCCCCGCTCGACCGCCCGCTCACCGAGTCCACGACGGCTCGCATACTCGCGCAGGGGTGCGTCAGCATTCCAACGTTGACGATGATGAAGGGCGTCGTCGACCGGATCGCCGCTGTGGCGGCTTCGCAGCCCGAGGGTGTACCGGCGGCTGGGCCGAGCTACGAATCAGCTCGCGACAGCGTCACGGAACTGCACCGAGCCGGTGTGCCGATCCTCGCGGGTACCGACGCCAACGCCGGGCCCGGCATACCCTTCTCACCCCGCCACGGCGAAAGCCTGCACGACGAGCTCGAATTGCTCATCGAAGCCGGCTTGTCGAACGTCGAGGCGCTGCGCGCGGCGACAGTGCTGCCAGCCCAACACTTCGGGTTACACGACAGGGGCGTGATCGAACCCGGCCGACGGGCCGACCTCGTACTGATCGACGGCGATCCCATCGCCGACATCCGCGCCACACGACAGATTCGGCGGGTCTGGTGCGCTGGTGTGGAGCACGTCTGACCGTCATGCCCGGCGGCCATCACCCGCGCAGCACGATTCAGCACCGCACCGAAGTAATCCGCACCCCGCAGCTCGGCTTCCCCGGTCGCCAGCCCCATCCGCACCGGCAACTCCAGCGCCCGCTGCGCGGGCACCGCGGCATCCACCGCCGAGCGCGGCGAGGCGAAGGCGGCGCATACCCCGTCACCGGTGTGTTTGAACAGCCAGCCGCCGTGCCCCTCGATCGCCCCGCGCAATACCTCGTCGTGGGCGGCGAGGGCGATCCGCATCCCCTCGGCGTCGGTCTCCCACCGACGGGTCGAACCCTCCACGTCGGTGAACAAAAACGTCACAACGCCCGAAGGCGAGCCCACCGCCAAAGGATGTCACACAGAGCCTCCTCAATCTGGCCAATCGCGACTGACTTTCGAGACTCTCGGAACTCGTCTATTTTGCGACGGAAGCGGCAGCCGTCGTGGTCGTCGCAAGGTCTATCGCCTCACCCTCTCGGCAGTGGACGAATCTACGGGCACTACCCCGCACCCTCACCTGTGCGATGTTATGCAGCAAGCTGACTGCCAACATGAGCCACAAGCATTGGAACGACTGGGGGTCGCCGATATCGGCTACATCACGGTGTGCCTGGGGCTGCCCATCCCACCCATATCGCGAGAGCACGGAGTGCGCCTTAAAGGCCTGGCCTAGTGCGGTGGGAGGAAGACATCGTTGAGGGTGACGGTGCGTAAGTTGCGTGCGCGGATGAGATCGCGGAGTTGCTCGTAGACGTGGGTGACCGGCAGGTGGTTAAGGTGTCCGATCACGATCGCCTGCCCGGTGAAAGCCCGCTGGGCCATCTGGACGATGTAGTCCTCCTTGACCACGGTGGAATCCGACAGCGAACCCGACCACAGCGTGATCGCGGTGTAGCCGAGATCGGCGGCCACGGCATCAACGGTTGAGTTGTGCCTTCCGTACGGTGGCCGGAGGTACGGCCGCGCTTCCACCCCGAAGGTGGTTTTCAAGAACTCGTCGTTGCGGGAGATCTGTTGGGCCACTCGACTTACTGGCAGCTTTGTCAGGTTCGGATGCGACCAGGTGTGGTTGCCCAGTTGAATCTGGCCGGACTCCACCAAGGGCCGCAGCAATGCCAGATTGTCGGTCCACGAGCGGTATATGCCGTTGACGAAATAGGTCAGCCGCACGCCGGTCTCTCTGGCGAACTCCGTATAGAGGCGCACCACGTCGGTGTTCACGCCGTCATCAACGGTCAGTGCCAGCAGATTGCCGTCCCTAGGCAGCTTGTTAAGCACGCCGCCACCGGGCAGCGGCACACGCTCGATGGGCGCGGGCTGCGATAACGACGCAGCAGGAATGACCTTGCCGCCCGCTGGGTGCGGCGAGGCGGCAGCCGCAGCCGCGGCCGTCAAAGTTCGTGGCGGATCGCCGAATACGCCGCGCGCCACGCCCATGCCGCCGAGAACTGCGGCAGAAAGCGCCCCGAGAAAACGGCGCCGATTCAGCTCGGACACAACGCGGCGCGGTGTCGGGGGCCGGTGGTGGTCGGCACTACGCGCGGCCCGAGGCCAGCCTCACCAGGGTGTCGCCGTGTTCGCCAACCCGTGAGAAGGATGGGCGCTACCTCACTAGGTCGCCGACCGTTCTGACACATAGCCGTAAATCATGCCATCAGGCAACCGCACAACCCTGAACAAAGCTGCGCGCCGTTCGATCATGTAACCGAAACAATTCTTCGGATCCGACGAGGCCGGCAGGCAAACCCTGACCGTCCCCGACCCCCTTCCCGACGACCTCCGCGGCGCGCTCATCAAGATCCGCGCCGACGGTTTGCACTAATTTGAGCCAAGTCGGGGTTGGCTGCGACAAAGTTTCAAGAAACTCATACCTCGTCTATTTCTAGACACTGCTCAATCGTCGAGAGCCGGGTGTCATGCGGCCCCGCTCACCAGGGTGGCGGAGGCCCCGATGGTGGCCTCGCCGTCGCCGGTCATGGTGTGCAGCCAGGCTTTCTGCTCGCGGTCGCCGCGGGCGGCTGCGCGGTCCATCCCTCCGGGGAGGCATTCGCCGGAGCAAATGGTGACGTCACCGAGCGCGGTGTCACGGCGGGCGGTGCGGGCGAAGTTGTAGATGGGCGGGTCTAGGCGCAGTGACTCCTCGACGACGGCCTCGATGAGGCCCGGGTCGTCCTGCAAGCGTTCGCGAAGCCCGTCGACAGTCATGTAGCGATACAGCATGGCGGAGATGCCGTTGGTGGTGGTTTCGTGACCGGCGATGATCAGCAGGTGAACCAGTCCCGCGATCTCGTTGCGGGTCAACGGATTCTGCGGGTCCGGCGGCGCGTTGACCATTTCCCCGAGCGCGTCGTGGGGCGCGACGCCGAGGCGACTATCCACCTGATCGTGCACCCAGCTTTCCAGTGCCTGTGCGGCGCGCATCGCTGCCTGCATGTCCCGGCCGACCGCGGAGAGCAGATCCGAGGTCAGATGGTGGATGGTGGCGGCGTCCTCGGCGGGCAGCCCAAGCATGGCCGCCAGGACCAGCGGAGGGATCTTCAGGCCGAGCGCTGGCCTTTCAGGTGACGGCGCAGATCGTCGACGAATTCGGTGTAGATCGCCCGGAACGTGGTGCTTATCTCGTCGAGAACAGCGAGTTCGCAGTCGAATTCGCCGTACCATTCGATGAAGGTGGTACCGGCCTCGGTGATGGGCAGGAGGCGCAGGGTGCCGCGGTAGCGTCGCACTGGGAACGGGATCTCGTCGGCGAACTCGTAGGAGTAGCTGCGGCCGGGACTGTCGTAGCGCACCAGTCGCTCACGGGCGGTATGGCCATCGGGGTTGAGGGTGAGCCGACGCACCGAGCCGACTTCGCCGGCGCCGCCCCCGTGTTCGGGCTCTCGGACCGGATCCGGCCCATCCAGGCCGGCAACCCGTGGAAGTCGCCGATCACCGACCGGACGGTGTCGACGTCCGCGTCGACGACAGCGCTCACGTAGGCCACGCTCATAAGGGTCTCCGCTCAGTAGCTAAATCGGGAAGCTGAATCGGGACAACGCGGCGCGCGCCGTCGCCCCGCTAATTGTTTGGTGCGCCTTGTCGGGCTGACGGTCGGCCCGTCAGATTGCGAGCGCGGCCTCATGGCCCTCCTTGAACGCGTGTACGGCGTCGCGCGGGGCCAGCGCGTCGCCGACGACCTGGTAGGCGATTCCGGAACCGTCCAGCACGGACACCAGCTCGAGCCGAGGTTGCGGAGGGCAGACGGCAACTACTGTGTCGACGTCGAATTCACCGATCGTCGTGCCATCCGGCCGGACGATCGTCACGCACCCGCCGTCCACGTCGCCCATCACCGATCCGACCATGATCTGTGCGGCTCGCTGATGCAGCATCGGCCCCATTTCGGCGCGGTGCAATGCGCCCGCCCACGCACACTTGGCAGGTGTAGTAACGGCAAGATCCGCCACGGAGCTTGAGAACCACATCGGCTGTCGTTACGGCCGGGACACGGGGACAAGGTGGCCGGTGACCGCCGCCGCCGCCAGGGCCTGCTGCAGCGATTGGCCGTCCGCGCTCAAATCCCGCACTCCGGTCCCGTCGATCGGCGGGAACACCGAGCGCGCGAACGACAGCAACGGCCGCAGCGGCCCGGCCGGGCTGCGGCCGGTCACGAACAGCGCCTGGCTGCACACGATCACCAGGATGGCCAGCACCCCGTCGAGGCATTCCGCGGCGCGGCGCTCCCTGCGGTGCGCGCTGAACGCCGGCGACAGCACGTCGGAGCGCGGGTCGCAGGCCGCGGCGGGCAGCAGCGCGGGCGTGGCCGCGGCCCGCGCCTCCTCGACGTAGCTGCTCGCCGCCCAGCCGTAGGCGTAGGTGCCGGTCGGCGCCGCCCCGGGGACGGCCAGGTTGACCGGCAGGCCCGAGGTCTCGGCGGTGTTCAGAGCGGTGATCTGGCGCTCGGCGACCAGCGCCAGATCCGCCCAGGCCGCGGACAGCGCGTTCATGGCCGGGTAGGCCATGCCGTTGTGGAAGCCGCCGCTGGGCAGCACCCGGTCGGCCAGCAGCACGTCGCCGGTCACCGCGCGCAGCGCGGTCGCGGCGGCCTTCTCGACCGCCGCCACCGCCCGGTGCGCCTGGCCGAGCACCCGCGGGATGATCCGGTAGCTCACCGGGGCCTGGTGGAACCGCCTGCCGTCCGTCCCCGCGCCGTCGAGGTGGCGGCGCAGCGCCCGCAGCGCCGCGGCTTCGTGCGCGTCCCCCCACAGGTCGTCGAGCGCTGCGTCGTAGGCGCCGAGCGGGGCGCCGAACGCCTCGATCGAGAGCGCGCAGATGGCCTGCGCGCTCTCCAGCCGGTGCCGGGACCGCAGCGCGGTGTCGGCGGCCAGCGCCGCCGGGCACGGCGCCGGCTCGGCCAGCGCCCGCCGCTCGGCCTCGCCGAGGTCGTCGCGCCGCACCCCGGCGAGGGCGGCGGCCATCACAGCGGCTTCGTCCGGGCCGGCCGGGCCGCCGGACGGGACCCGGGGAGCCGGGCCGCCGAGCAGGGCGGCCACCCGCTCGGCGGCGGTCAGCCGCACCGCGGTGTGCCCGGACACGCAGCCGGCCAGCCGGGCGAAGAGGATCCCCCGCACCACGGCCTCGTCGAGATACCCGCCGCCCGAGGCCGCAGACCCCGAGCCCGCAGACCCGGAGCCCGCGCGCGCGGCGGCCGCAGGGACCGCCCGTGCGCTGGCCGCGCCCGCCTCTCCCGGCGCCGTGCGGACCCGTCCGGCCGCGGCCAGCGCACGGCGGGCCTGCTCGCCGAGCCGCACAGCCTCGCCGCCGTAGCAGACCCGCCGGAAGTTCGCGAGGGTGAAGTCGTCCCTGGTATCCAGCACGACCGTCATGCCGGGTCGGGTCCTTCGCGCGCCGCGCGTACGCGCTGCAGCGGATCCCTGACCGGCGGAGCGGGCCGGCGCCCCGCGGCGTCCAGCGCCCGGCCCGCCTCCCCGGCAAGCAGCGCGATGGCGCCGTCGAGGCACTCCGCGGCCGTGGCCTCCCGGCGGTAGGCGCCGAAGGCCGGCGAGGATACGTCGTCCTGCGGGTCGTTGACCGCCGCGGGCAGCAGCGTGGGCATGGCCGCCGCCCGCGCCTCCTCGGCCAGCGCGCTTAGCTCCGGTCCCGGGCCGGCCGCAGGATCGGCGGCCCGCAGCGCCGTCACGTGCCTCCCGGCCAGCAGCGTCAGGTCGGCCCATACGGCCGCGAGCGCATTCAGCGCAGGGTAAGCCATGGCGTTGTGGAAGCCGCCGGTGGAGAGGGCCTGCCCCAGCGGGTGCGCAGCGTCGGGCGGCAGGTACACCGGGTTGTCGGTCACCGACCGCAGCGAGACCCGGGCCGCCTCGGTCAACCCCGCCACCGCACGGTGCGCCTGCCCGAGCACCCGGCCGAGGATCAGGTAGCTGGCCGGCACCTGGCCTGCCTGCCGCCGGCCAGGCGACGCGCCGGACAGGTGGCGGCGAAGCGCCGCCAGCGCCGCCGCCTCGTCCGCGTCTCCCCACAGCTCACCGAGCTCCTCGGCATAGGCGTCGGCCGGGACGCCGAACGCCGCCGCCGACAGCGCCAGCGCTCGCTCCGCGCGGCCCAGCCTGGGGGCGGCCCGCAGCGCGGCGTCCGCGGCCAGCGCGGCCGACACCGGGGATCCGTTGACCACCGGGTTGGCCTCGCCCTCCTCGACGTCATCGCGCCGGAAGCCGCGCAACACGTGGGCCAGCGGCAGCGCCTCGCCCGCGCCGACCTCCCCGTCCAGCGGCACCGGCGGCAGCGGGCCGTCGAGCAGGGCCGCCAGCCGCTCGGCGATCACCGGCCTGGCCTTGGAGTTCCCGGCGACGAAGTTGGCAAGCCGGGCGAAGATGATGCCGCGCACGACCCGCTCGTCGAGATAGCCGCCGCCGAACCCGCGGGCCCAGTTCCCGCGGAACTCGAACCCCCGGGCGTGCGCCCGCTGCTGCTCCGGCGGGATCGTGACCTTGGCGCGCGGCCCGAAGCTGCTGGTCACGCCGTAGATGAACTGGGTGCGGTCGGACTCGAGCAGCCGGATGAAGTCCGCCCGCGCCGCGGCCATCGCCTCGCGCGCACGCGGGCCGATGGCGACCGGCTCCCCGCCCTCCGACACCCGCCGGTAGTTCTCCAGCGTGAAGTCGTCCCTGCCGTTGATCACCACGGTCATGCTCCGGAAGCTAGCTTGTGCCTGCAGGGGAAGCAACGCGAGGGAGCCGCCCGTGTCGGCCGAGCCGGAGATGATCGACGGCACGCGATGACCTGTGCGCAGGTGCGGCGGGGGCACTGTCAAGTTGGTGAGCCGGGAAGGTGAGGTGGGGCAGGATCGACGATCGTGACCGCTGCAGGCTCGTCGTATAAGGGGTTCCGGTTTCCGCCCGAGGTCATCAGCCATTGCGTCTGGCTGTACCACCGGTTCCCGTTGAGCTTCCGCGACGTGCAGGAGCTGATCCTCGAACGTGATGTCGACGTGTCCTATGAGACGATCCGGGCCTGCTGCGACCGGTTCGGGCAGCAGTACGCGAACCAGCTGCGCCGTCGTGGTCGGCGGCTGGGCGACAAATGGCACCTGGATGAGGTGTTCGTCCAGATCAACGGCGCACAGCGGTACCTGTGGCGCGCGGTCGACCAGCACGGCAACGTGCTCGACATTCTGGTCCAGTCGCGCCGAAACGCGGTGGCCGCAAAGAAGTTCTTCCGCCGACTGCTCAAGGGCCTGCGGTACGTGCCCAGGGTGATCGTCACCGACAAGCTCGCCAGCTACCAGGTGGCGCACCGCGAGCTCATGCCGTCGGTGCGGCATCGCCGGTCGAAGTACCTGAACAACCGCGCCGAGAACTCTCACCAGCCGACCCGGCAACGCGAGCGGGCGATGAAACGCTTCAAGTCGATCCGGCACGCGCAACGATTCCTGTCCGCGTTCAGCGGCATCTCGCCGCACTTTCGGCCCCGTCGGCACCTGCTGTCGGCGGCCGACTACCGACAGGTGATGGCCGACCGCTTCGCGGTCTGGAACGAGATCACCGGGGCGACGACCACGGCCGCCGCCTGAATCAGCGACTGGGACAGGACGTTTCGTCCAAGCCACGGCTCATCACCCCGAATCAACCCACCGGCCAATTAGGTTGACTCAAGTTGACACTGCCGTTACGGGTGTCTGACGGCGTGCCCGATGTTCGCGAGATATTGATTGACCAACGCCACCGCGATGGCGCCCTCCCCCATTGCCGCAGCAACTCGTCTGGTTGCCCCGCGGCGCACGTCGCCTGCCGCAAAAATTCCCGGCTCACTAGTCTCCAGGATGGCCCGATGCTGAACCGGTAGCACCCCGTCGGTTTCGGTGTCCAGATCTGAGCCGGTCAACACGAATCCGTGCTCGTCGAGCTCGACTACACCGGTAAGCCATGCCGACTGCGGCTGCGCACCGATAAAGACGAACAGGGCCCGCACAATGAGGTCCGTGCGCGCCCCGTTCACGGTGTCTTCCACCTCAATCGACGTCAGGTACGCGCCGCCGTGTAGTTCGCGAATCTGCGTGTGGGTCATGACCTTGATACGGCGGTCGCTCACAATCTGATCCGCCAGATAGCCAGACATCTTGGCGCCCAAGTTCGGGTCCCGCACCAGCAGGTATACGACGCGTGCAGTATCGGCGAGAAATACCGCTGCCTGGCCGGCCGAATTGCCTCCGCCAATCACCGCCACCGGTTCGACGCCGCACGCGTGGCGCTCGTTGACGGTGGCTTCGTAATATACGTTCGCGGTCTCGAAACGGGCCAATCCGGGCACGTCGAGACGCCGGTAGCGGGCTCCCGACGCCACGATTAGCGCGCGGGCACGCACCTGGTCGTGACCGTCGAGTTCGGTTCGAAAGTGATCCCCGGCAGAGGTCAGCGCCGTGACCGCCGCGGGCACTATCACCCGGGCGCCGAATCTGGCCGCCTGCACGCCCGCACGTTCGGTCAGCTCTGCTCCGGAAATACCGGCGGGAAAACCGAGATAGTTCTCGATCCGGGAGGTCGTACTGGCCTGACCCCCGACGGCCATCGCATCCACGGTGGTGACCTCGAGACCGTCCGACGCCCCGTACACGCTGGCGGCCAGACCGGCGGGCCCCGCCCCGACGACCAACAGGTCGCAGACCGCGGCGTCGGTGAGCGATGTACGTAACCCCAATTCGGTCGCAAGCACGGAATTAGACGGGTTACGCAACAACTTTCCACGACCGAGGACGACGACGGGGGTGTCCTTTGACGCCACATTCATTCTGTGCAGGAAGGCGTCGGCGTCTGGATCTTTCTCCAGGTCGATCCATTTGTGTGGCAAGCGATTTCGTGTAGCGAATTCCAGCAGTCGACGGGTATCGGGGGCATAGCACGATCCGACGATACGCATCCCGGCACCGCCGTCGATCAGGTGCGAACGGCGGATCAAGTAGGCCCGTAGGATCGTCTCCCCCAAGACTGAATCCTGCCGTGCGACATCGCCGAGTTGCCCAGACGGCACCGCCACGATCTCTCCGGCCTGCACCACTCGTGCACCGAACAGAGCCGGCTGGCCCTGCAGCATCCCCAACTCGCCGAGCAACCGTCCTTGCCCGTGCACCTGAATCAGCCGCTCACCGTCGAGGTCGCCCGCAACGATGCCCACGCGTCCGCTCAGCACGACAAAGACCTCGCCGACACCCTCGCCTACTCGGTAAAGAACGTCGCCCACCGCCGTGGATCGTCGTTCACCCCAGCCCTCGAGCACGTCCAGCTGATCGGTGCTCAAACGAGGAAATGCCTCATGACTGTCCGGCGTTTCCTCCGGCGAGCGCTCTGGCCCGTCAAGGGACATGGGCTCACTGTAGGCCCGCTCAGCTTCCTGCCATCGCGAGTGTTTGTCAGGTTGATCGATTGCGATAGCTCCCGGGGAGGTCTTCGCTGAGCAGACACGATCTGTCGGCGAACATCAACTCATCCACCGCGAACCGCCGGACCGCCTCCGTCCGCAAGTCTCGCGTCACCACTTCGGGTACCCCGCGCACGGGGTGCATCTCGACGACCTCGACGATTTCTCCGCCGTAGGTGAATCGCGTACCTACGCCTACCCGTACACCCGCGTTTCATCGAGCCGCCTCCAACACAGTCGATGGACGAAGTGGTACGTCAAGCTCAACGTGGTATTCGTGGCACCACAACAAATGCATCAAAGCCGGACGGACCAGCTGCTGGCGCTGCTGTTGGACGGTCAAACCAGTGACCCGGCGGGAGCGGATTTTGCCGCGCTCGGAGATGAACATCCGCAACCGGGCGGTGTCTTTGTAGTTGACCGCAGTCACGCCGAGGCTGTCGAGCAAGTTGTTCTTGGCAACTTTCGGCAGAGCCGGGAAAAGCCGACGGGACCGCGTCGATTTGCGCGTCATCTACCAACTCGCTTTGCGTATGCCCGGTAGCTGGCCCTCGTGGGCCAGCTCGCGAACCCGAACCCGCGACAAGCCGAACTTACGCAGGTGGCCGCGGGGACGGCCGTCGACGGCGTTGCGGTTTCGTATCCGCACGGGACTGGCATCGCGGGGTTGGCGGGCAAGAGCGCGTTGCGGGGCAAGTCGCTGCTCG
This sequence comes from uncultured Actinomycetota bacterium, assembly GCA_963751315.1. GTDB lineage: Bacteria > Actinomycetota > Actinomycetes > Mycobacteriales > Mycobacteriaceae > Mycobacterium. The sequence continues at coordinate 13,169 of CAVVUH010000029.1, forward strand.
TAGCTGCTCGCCGGCGACCGGATGATCGCTTTGAGTTCGGCCCGCCGGTCGGCGTAGCGAGCGACCATGACGCGGCGCTGGTCGTTCTTGACGATCTTGGATTTCTTGGCCACTCAGCGTTCTTCCCGGAACTCGACGTGCTGGCGGATCACCGGGTCGTACTTTTTCAGCCTGAGTCGGTCGGGGTCGTTGCGACGGTTTTTGCGGGTCACGTAGGTGTAGCCGGTGCCCGCGCTGGAACGCAGCTTGACGATAGGGCGAATCTCGTTGCGCGCCATCAGATGTGCTCGCCCGATTTGCGCCGCGCCGGGCGATGAGCGCGCTTAGCGCGCGAAGAGAGCCGGGGCGAATCCGTCCTGAGCCGCGCGACGACTGCCTCGATGCCGTCGCGGTCGATGACCTTGATCCCTTTGGCGCTGACCCGCAACGTGATGCGGCGGTTCTCTGACGGCAGGTAATACGTCTTCACCTGGATGTTCGGTGACCAACGCCGGCGGGTGCGCCGGTGCGAGTGCGACACCGCGTTACCAAAGCCCACTGTGCGGCCGGTGACTTGGCAGCGTGCGGACATAGCTCTCCTTTCCGGCTGCTGAAGATAATGAAAATCGTTTTCGACAAGCCCCGGATGGCACTGTAGCGTGATCGAGAGCTTAATGAAAAGCATTTTCAATAAGGAAGGCCAACAAGGAGGACGATGCGGACTCCCGTACTGCTCGTGGCGGGCCAGGGCGATACCGACGCGGTGGTCGGCGCCTTGTTACGCCAGCCCGGGACGCTGGTCGTCGAGCACCGGTTCGACGGCCACATCGTGCGACGGACACTGGTCACGCTGCGGGATGGCGAACTGATCACTACCGAGGACGCTCTGGAACTGGCTCACGGCTGCGTGGCCTGCACGATCCGCAACGACTTGCTGATCCTGCTACGCAAACTGCACCGCCGTCGGGGCATCGACCGGATCGTCGTGCACCTGGCGCAGTGGCTGGAACCCGAACCCATCTGCTGGGCGATCAACCACATCCGTGTTCGGGTCGGATCCGGTTACCCCGACGGCCCGGCTGCGTGCGATGTGGCGATCGCTGCGGTGGTCACCTGCGTGGACACCGTCGATTTCCTGACTCAGGCACTGGGCGACGACGAACTGGCCGATGGACGCACGGTCGCCCAAGTGGTGGTCGGTCAGGCCGAGTTCGCCGACCTCGTCGTGCTGAACCACCCGGACCCGGTGACGCTGGCGGTTTTACGGCGGCTCACCCCACGCGCGCGCATCACCGTCGGCGTCGACCGCGTCGAATTGGCGTTGGCGCACCTGGATTCCGACTCGCGGCGCGGTCGCGGCGATCATCCGCACGCACCGCTGCTGGCCGGCCTGCCTCCGCTGGCGGCTGACGGAACGGTCCGGATTCTCGAGTTCACCGCGCGTCGCCCGTTTCACCCCGAACGTCTGCACGCCGCAGTCGATCTGCTGCTGGACGGAGTGGTTCGCACTCGTGGTCGGCTATGGCTGGCTAACCGCGACGACCAAGTCATGTGGCTGGAATCCGCGGGCGGCGGGTTGCGCGTCGCGTCCGCCGGAAAATGGCTGGCGGCAATGACCTCCTCGGAGGTGGCCTACGTCGACCCCGAACGGCGGGCGTTCGCCGATCTGATGTGGGAGCACCGGTTCGGCGATCGGCACACCTCGATGACGATCCTGGTGTGCGGCGCTAACCCGGTCGAGATCGTCGATGCGTTGAATGGTGCTCTGCTCAACGACGACGAGATGGCCTGCCCGCAAAACTGGAGCCGCTACGAAGATCCGTTCGGTGACTGGCATCAAGACCCGTGTTACGAAACACCTGATATGGCAGGGGAATTCACGGCACACCGCAACAGCGACGGGGAAGGCTGATGAAACCCGACATCCATCCCGACTACCATCCGGTGGTATTCCAGGACGCCACGACCGGGGCGTTATTCCTCACCCGCTCCACGCTGACCAGTTCACGCACCATCGAGTGGGAGACTCCCTCGGGCGTGCATACCTACCCGTTGGTGGTGGTCGAGGTGTCCTGCGACTCGCATCCGTTTTGGACCGGCGCACGGCGCACGATCGATACCGCCGGTCGGGTGGAAAGGTTCTACCGACGTTACGGTCAGCGGTCTTCGTAATCGCCTTTGCAGCAGCGCCCACGATCTCAGTCGCGAATAAAGCCCTTGTTGCGCATCAGAAAATCGGGCAGAAACCCGTCGTGCGGGATTTGCGGCTCCCCGTAATACGTCGGGTGGTGGCCGCGGTACACGTTGGCGATGGTCGAATCGTTGAGCAGATCGTCGATCAGGTCTTCATCGTTGGTGATCGCGTTGATCACCAACGAATGCCGCAGCGGGTCGAGACCGTCGGAGCGCGACCAGGGCGAGACCCAAACGCACGGAAAGGGTAGCTCTACGTTGAGCTTGGCGGCGTCGGGCTTGGCCATCAGGTGCACGGCCGGGCGCAGTGCGGCGCAGCCGTCGCTGAGCGCGGCGACCACCTGATCGGCGCCGAGCACCGGTGTGGTCCCTGCGGCCACGGTCGCCAGATAGGCCGCCAAAGCCGTTGCCTTGTCGATGTTTTGGGTGGGCAGGATCGCCCGCTCGTCCTCGGTCGGCAGCACCGGAATCGCCGAGAGCCGCTCGCCGATCGCATCGGCCAGCGGGGTCGGGTCGCCCTCGTACAGCACGGCGGTGGTGTTGACGCAGGCGATCCCGCCCAGGTTCGCGATCGAGTCGGTGATGACATCGAGGTAGTCACGCCAGTCCTGGTCGGCGGTGATGAGGATCTTCGCCCGGCCCGGGCCGTTGACCAACACCGTCGGGTCGTTGGCGTAGTGGTCGACGACGTCTTGGCTCCCATAGACCATGGCGAGGTCGGCCGACCGGATGATCTCGTCGGCTCCGCGATGATCGGTGGGCAGATACACCGCGTCCTGCGGGCGAAATCCGGCTTCCCTCAACGCGTGAACCAGCCGGTGCGCGGTGAGCGGCTCGCGGCGTGACGGCCGGACCGCCACCCGGTATCCGAGCGCGAGCGCCTGAGGCCACAGCCCGTGCACGCCCGGACCGTTTCCCGAGGCCAGCACCGCGAACACTTCGCCCCGCCGCACCCACACCGCAGCACCGTCGCGGGTGCGCTCGTCGCGCCAATCCAGCACGGCGCCCGTCGGCCGCGCCAGCTGCACCACGCCGAACGCCGAAGCCACGCCATCGGTGACCCCGCGGGCCCCCCAACGGGTCACCGCGATCGGGATCCCGGAAATCCGGCTGGCCAGCTCGACGTAGGTGTCGAAGTCCAGCCCGGCGATCACCCCGGTGGCGAAAGCGTCGGCGGCTTTGGCCAACGCGGCCTCGCGTTGTTCGGCCGGCAGCGGTCGGGTGTCGCGCTGAGTGCTGATGGTGCGCGAGACATACAGCGGCGGGGCGATGCTGAGGTCGACAACCGCGACGCCGCCGGTGCTCGTGACAACTTCGCGGTTGCGGGTCTGGTAGGCACCGTTGGGACCGAGCGCGTCGATGCGCAGCAGATCCACGGAAGCCATCAGTAGACGCCTTCGATGACGGGCTCGCCTTCGAAAGCAGCGACGGGTTGCACCTCGCTGAGCGAATCGCCAACTTGGCCTTCGGGTCCCGGTATGCGGATCGCACTATCGCGCTCCAGGTTGTTCGGCAGGAACATGCCCTTGCTGAGATGGTTCATCACCACCTGCCCGCGTTGTCCGTAAGGCACTTCGTCGCCGGTGTCGGGATCCACTACCGAGAAGACGCCGTAGGGTGTGCGCGGATCGAACACGAACGGCTCACCGTCGCCGTTGTGGCGAGTGACCGCCTGCGAAAGAATCATGGTGCTGCCGAACACCATGGTGATCGTCGTATTCGGGAAGATTTCCCGCAGCAAGTCAAGCGTGTCGACGTCCACATGAGCGCCGCTGAGCAGCATGAAGCGGATCTTCTCGTTCACCAGGTTCGCCACCCGGTCGTTGCGCGCAATGGCCTCGAGCAGCGGGGGAGTGGTGTGGAGATTCGCCACGTCTTGGGTCTGGAGGATGTAAACGGCCTGTTCGATGAGATGGTCGACGTAGGCCGACACCTCAGAGGTGGCGTTGCGGGCGGCAATCTTCTTGACCCAGCGGGGATCCAGGTCGATCGAGTGAAACACCGAGCCGAGCCGCTGTGAGACCAGACGAGAAAAGTAGCCGACCCCGTGCGGCCCGCTCGGCATCATGCAGACGAAGCCGCGGCCGTGCAGAAAACCACCGGTGTCGAAGTCCTCGGTCTGCCATTCGATGACTTGCTCGATCCAATCTGGCAGCTGCACAGTTCTTTTGGGCGCACCTGTGGTGCCACCGGACTCGAAAATCTGCGGAATCGGCGGCGGCGAGCCGTAGCCATGCGGGATCAGCTCTTCGATGGGCACGTTCCGCAACTCGTTCAGCAGGTTGGGGAACAGCCGCAAATCGGCAAACGTGTTGACATCGGTCAGCGGGTTGAAGTTCAGCGTGCGCGCCGCGCGCAGCCAGAAATCGGAGCCGGTGTCTTCGCCGAAGTGCCAGGCTATCGCCGCGCGTAAGTACGCCTCAGGGTCGTCAACAGGTGCAGACCGTGGCACATCCAGCAGCGAAAAATCGATATCGGCCATACACCGATCATGTCGCAGCCCAGATGACCCGAGCAATCGACAGGCAGTCAATCAGGTTAACCGGGAAGGTTTTTCGTACGCCGTTAACGGTTTGTAGCAGCATAATTTTCCACGCCGACATCTGCCGGGCTCGAGCGACACGCGCCGGGCTTCGCGTAATGGACGCGCCAACACCGACGACAACAGGGCAAACTAGCGCCACCCAGTTAATGAACGAGACATGAATAAAAGGTTAACCAACAGGTCTTGGACCCGAAGTTGAGGACTGCGACCGCTCCGGAGGTTTGTAGATGTTTGTGCAGAAGTTGCCCGCAATAGCGCTCGATAACGCGGTGGACCCCGCAGACCGGGTGAGCGCGATCGATTTCATTCATCGCGTCAACCGGCTGTTCGACGCCTGGGATATCGACGTGATGGTCGAGGCGTTTCTGCCGGACAGCGTGACGCACCACACACATGGCATTAGTCGCGGCAAGGTCGAGACTCGGCGATTCTTTCAGGAGCAGTCTCCTTACTTGGTGCCCGGAGTCAGCCGGCAAGCCCTCAGCCTTGTCGTCGACCCGGACGATGACGACGGGGTGATCGTGCGGTACCACAATCTTCTCGTCCGCCAGACAGAACAAACGGCTTCGCCACGGATTGTCTCGGGCCAAGTAGTCACGGGCCCGGCCGATATGCCGCAGCTCTGGATCTACTCCGCCATGACGGACCGGCTGCGCCGCACCGAGAACGGGTGGCGAATCCTCGAACGCCGCGTCGGGCCGACATCGATGAGCAACCCATACGTGGCCCAGGAAGCAGCCTGGTAAGCATCCGGCCTGCTAGCGCTGGAACGGCCGCCAACAGTCTTCCGGTTGGGCGAGACGATCGGCGATCACCGACAGCGTTTCCACGTTGTGGCCGTATCCGAGGTGGCTGCTGTGCACCTCGACGTTTTCGGTCTCCGGAGCAGGCACGCTGGTGCAGCACTGCCAGGCCACGATGCCATCGGTTTTGCTGTAAATGCAGGTTGTCGGGACGGAGAGCGGTCGGGCGCGGTGTAGCAGCGCCTGTTTGGAGACCGCCTCGGTGGCGTCGGCGCCGCGGTTGACGAGCTGCCACACTTTCCACGCGGTGCTGGCCCGATGGTTGCCGCGGAAGGGAGATCCCAAAGTGATCACCGACCGGACATCGTCGGGGAAGGCGCGCGCCAGTTCACGGGCATAGATTCCGCCGGCGCTCCAGCCGATGAGGCTCACGCGGCGCCCGTCGGCCCGTTGGCGGATGTGGTGTAGGCGTGCCGGCAGCGTCTCCGTCATGCTGGCGCGGTACCCCATGTTGTAGCCCAAACCCCAGTCATAGACCCGATAGTCCAAGCGGCGCAGCACATCACGCAGCAGCTGTGTCGAGCCGGGGCCGGCCAGGAATCCGGGAAGCACCAGAACAGGATGGCCGTCACCTCGGGGCCAGTCGGCGATGCGTCGCGCAGCGCGCAGGGCGGCGAGATACTCGAGGCCGGTGCGCCACTCCAGCACACGCAGCAGATGTGCCGGCGGGGCCGCGTTGACCGCATCGGGCGGCTGAGCGGGTTGCTCGGCAACGGGTTCAGGAATAGAAGTCATTCAAGGTTTCCTTGTTCTGCTCGGCGACCACGCCACGCTTGACTTTCAACGACGGTGTGAGTTCGCCGCGCTCGACGGAGAGCTCGTGGTCAAGCAGGGCCCATTTTTTGATGGTCTCCCACCGATTGAGGTTGGCGTTGAGCTTCTTGACGTGCTCCTCGACCATCTTGTGCACCTCGGGCGCCTTGGTCAGCTCCGCGTACGACGTGTTGGCCAGGCCATGGTCCTTGGCCCAGCCGCTGATCGCGTCGGCATCGAGGGTGACCAAGGCAACGGCGAAGTTGCGTCCCTCCCCGAACACCATGAACTGACTGGCGTACGGGCACAACGTCGCGAATTTCGCCTCGATCGCCGGCGGCGCGACGTATTTGCCGCCGGAGGTCTTGAACAGCTCCTTGATCCGCCCGGTGATCTTGAGGAACCCGTCGTCATCGATGCTGCCCTGGTCTCCGGTGGACAGCCAGCCGTCGGCGCTGAGCGCCTCGGCGGTGGCCTTCTCCAGGTGGTGGTAGCCGGCCATCACACATTTACTGCGGAACTGGACCTCCCCGGCGTCGCTGATCCGCACCTCGGTGCCCTCGAACGGCAGACCTACGGTGCCGAGCTTGTAGTTGTTGGGGCGGTTGATGAAGCCCGCGCCGGAGGACTCGGTCAGCCCGTAGCCCTCCAGGATCAGCAGGCCCGCGGCATCGAACCATTCGGCGATGTCGCGGTTGAGCGGCGCCGACCCGGACACGAAGAACCGGATTCGCCCCCCGAACACCTCCCGCACCTTGGCGAACACCAACCTGTCGAACAGCCCGTGCGGCAGCTGCAAAAAGAGCGGGACGGATTGGCCGTTGCGGCGGCGCTCGGCGACCTTGCGGCCTACCGCGAAGGCAGTGTCGAACAGGCGTGCTTTGATCCCGCCTTGGGACTGCTGCGTGGTGACGACGCGGGAGAAGGCCTTCTCGAAGATGCGCGGCGCGGCACCCATGAACGTCGGTTTGACCACCCCGGTGTTTTCGACGATCTTGTCGACCCGGCCGTCGATTGCGCTGGCGAACCCGCACGCCAGTTGAGTGGAGATCAGGACCTTGCCGAACGCGTGCGCGAGCGGCAGCCACAGCAGCTGCAGGTCGTCCTCGCCGAGCAGATCCATGTCGGAGATCGCCTCGCCGGTGTACACCCAGGCCTCGTGACGCAGCCGCACCCCTTTGGGCTTGCCGGTGGTCCCGGAGGTGTAAATCAGCGTTGCCAGCCGGTCGCCGGGGATCTCCTCGGCGACGGTGCGAACGCAGGACGGGTGGTCGGCCAGGTACTTCGTGCCTTGCTCGGCGAGATCGTCCAGGGTGATCACCCAGTCGCCGTCACCGGCTCCGTCGAACACCACCACCTTGGCGAGTTTGGGCAAGTCGCCGCGACTCTCGGTGAGCTTCCCGACCTGCTTGTCGTCTTCGGCGAAGACGATCCGCGACTCGGAGTCGGCGAGGATGTAGGCGGTGTCCTCGGCGTTGGTACTCGGGTAGACGGTGGTGGTTGCCGCGCCGGCGCACATGATCGCCAGGTCGGCCAGGATCCACTCGAACCGGGTGGTCGATGCGATACCAATCCGATCCTCAGCCGCGACACCCAGCGCCAGCAGGCCGGCTGCCAGGGCGTCCACCCGCTCGGCCGTCTGCTTCCAGGTGACCGAGGTCCAGCCCCCATTCTCGGGGTATCGGAAGGCTTCCTTGTCTGCCGATGCCTCGACGCGCTGCAGGAACAGCATCGCCAAATTAGGTGCTTGGGTGGCCGTCGGGGTCAGGCTGGTCTGGCTCATCGAACTTCCTTCTGTGCTCTCAGCAATCTCGCAACATTGTCGCATGGCGACCCGCTGGATGGCCAAAACGTGAATTTGCCGCCTTTTCGGCCGGCTGCGCCGCGCTTGCGATCGCCATGCAACACCTGTCGCATGGCGACCCGCTGCGCCCGGCTGCGCCGCGCTTGCGATCGCCATGAATCGATCTTGCTGCGAGTGCCCGCTGTTAGATGGCCAAAACGTGAATTTGCCGCTTTTTTCGAGGTCGTGAGGCCTCTAACGCCTACCCGGCCGGCACGCCGGTGTCATCCCGCGGTCTGGGCCTGTCATAGCAGGCCCAGGTGCTGCAGGTCGGTGACGTACTTGTCGATCAGTGTGGCCGGCAAGTGTGGAATGTCCTTGTCTGCGCCAATTTTGGCCGCCCGTACTGCGGTGTGGAACCCGTCGGTGGGGGTGGGGGCGCCGCGCAGCGCCTTTTCGGGTTCGCGGTAGGCGCCGAGTAACGGCAGCACCGACTGCTGCCGTTGCTTCTCCGGTAGCGCCTTCAGTGTGGTTTCAAACCGAGTAAGCCACTCGTTGTAGTCGCCGATCCGCTGGATCTCGTGGCCGGCGTCGACGAGCCAGTCGACGAAAGTGTCCAAAGAGACGCCGTCGTCATGCGGGTTCTCCACATCGAAG
>CAVVUH010000030.1:0-71915 GCA_963751315.1 uncultured Actinomycetota bacterium
CCGATGCCGCGATCCGTAACGGCCTGTCCCGAGCGGCCGAGACGACACGCGGACTGGACTGGTTCGAAGTGCAGTCCGTTCGCGGCCACTTGGAGAACGGCGTTGTCGCACACTTCCAGGTGACGCTGAAAGTGGGCTTCCGGCTCGAGGACGCTTAGTAAAACCGTTAACCGGCAACGGCTCCGGGCTCGGGGAAGGGCGAGCCGAAGTCGGCCACCCTCTCGAGTCCGTGTTGCCGGGCCTCGGCGGCAGCCCGTCGGATCAAGCCGTTGGTCACGACGAATCCGGCGTGGTCCACGACCACGAATGGAGACAGCAGCCGGTTATGCACGAATCCGACTGCCAGCCCAGTCGCGGGGTCGGCCCAACCGAGCGAACCGCCCAGCCCGATATGGCCGAATCCCGGCATCGCATTAAAGGGCACCGTGTGATAGCCGAGATGAAATGCCAACGGCACCAGAAGGTTACGATCCAGCCGCAGGCTCTTTCGCCCGGTGAGACCCGCCACCAGCTCGCGAGAAAGGAACTGGGCACCGTCGATTTGGCCGCCGTTGGCGATCGCACCGTACATCCGGGCCAATCCGCGCGCGGTCGCCACTCCGTTGGCCGCCGGCATCTCGGCGTCCATCATCGGGATATCGCCTTGCACAAAAGCTTTCATGCCGGGGAAATACATGGAACCGAATCCGCCCGATATTGGCAGCGCGGCGATTGTCGGCGCCACCGCGTTGAAAAGCGGATTAGCGATTGCGCTCTGCGGCATGATGATCTGCGCGGGCCGGGTCGGTGACTCGACGGGCGGGCGGCCCAGGTGCAGACCGTCGGTGCCCAGCGGCTCCGCGAGCTCTTGGCGGATCAGCTCGCGCATGCCCTGTCCGGTGACCGCGCGGGCCAGACCCGACATCAGCCAACCGTAGGTCAGTGCGTGATAGGCGGGTTTGCCGAACGAGTAACCCGCGGGCGCCGCCGCCAGACGCTGTTCCATCACTTCATGATTCAGCAGGTCTTCCTTGCTGGCGCCGTGCAGCGCCGACAGACCTGCTCGGTGCCGCATCACCTGGCGGACGGTGATGTTCGCTTTGCCATTGGCGCCGAACTCCCGCCAGTACTCGGCGACCGGTGCGTCGTAGTCGATCAGTCCGCGGTCGACGAGCCGGTGGATGACGGTCGAGGCCATGCCCTTCGTGGCCGAGAACACCATGGTGGCAGTGTCTGCCGACCATGGCACCCGTCCGCGCCGGTCCGACCACCCGGTCCACACGTCCACGACGGGCTCGCCATCGAGATAGACCGCCATCGCCCCGCCGCCGTATCGGCGCCCCAGGAACATGCTGGCGAAGCTGCGCACCGCGCAGGCAAAGTGTGGATCGGCTGCGCCGTGAACACCGCGCGGCAGCACTGACCGGCGATTGCCCACCACCTCGAGGGTCATACCGTTGAATTTACCGTTCCCGTTCGGCAAACAACTTGAAATTTACCCTTCCGTTATCGACCCGAGCTCAAGTATTTGCTGAGCTGCCATGGCCGGCGTTAATTCCCCAGCCAGCACCTGGCGCTCTACCTCGGCGCGGGCTTTGCGCACCGCAGGGTTGGACAGCATCCGGTCCAGTACGGTGTCCCGCACCATCTGCCAGGTCCAGTCGACCTGCTGGGCTCGCCGCCGCGCCTCGAACTCTCCTGCCTCGCTGAGCACCTTCTGATGGCGCTCGACGGTCTCCCAAAGCTCCTCCAGCCCGGTACCTTCCAGCGCGCTCATAGTGAGAACCGGTGGACGCCAGAGGGTTTCGCGTGGATAGATCAGCCGGATCGCACCGGAAAGGTCGCGTGCGGCTTTGCGCGCCTCGCGCAGGTGCTCGCCATCAGCCTTGTTCACCACGACGATGTCGGCCAATTCCAGCACGCCTTTCTTGATGCCCTGCAACTGATCACCGGTGCGCGCCAGGGTCAGAAAGACAAAGGTGTCGACCATATTGGCCACCGCCACCTCGGATTGGCCGACGCCGACGGTCTCTACCAAGATCACGTCGAAGCCGGCAGCCTCCAACAGCACGATGGTTTCCCGGGTGGCCTTGGCCACCCCGCCGAGCGTGCCCGATGTCGGTGACGGGCGGATATAAGCGTCTGCATGCGCTGCCAGCCGCGGCATCCGGGTTTTGTCGCCCAGGATCGATCCGCCGGTGCGGGTCGACGACGGGTCGACGGCCAGCACCGCCACCCGATGCCCTCGCTCGATCAAATACATGCCGAGCGCCTCGATGGTCGTCGACTTACCCACTCCGGGGACCCCGGTGATGCCGACATGGTGGGCACTTCCGGCATCCGGCATCAGCGCGAGCAGCAACTGCTGAGCCTGTTCGCGATGGTCGGGGCGGGTGGACTCCACCAGGGTGATGGCCCGCGGCAGGGCCGCACGGTCGCGACGGCGGACAGCTGCGGCGAGTTCGTCGACGCCGTCGCCCTTCTCGGTTGCCATCTAGCTAAGGGTGTACCCGCGGCGCTCGGCCATCTTGTTCAGCAGATCGATGGCGGCGTCGGCGATCACCGTGCCGGGCGGGAAGATCGCCGCGGCTCCGGCGGCATACAGCTCGTCGAAGTCGCCCGGCGGGATGACGCCGCCGACCACGATCATGATGTCCGGCCGGCCCGCCTCGGCCAACGCATCTCGCAGTGCAGGCACCAGCGTCAGGTGGCCGGCGGCCAGTGACGAGACCCCGACCACATGCACGTCGTTGTCCGCCGCTTGGCGGGCCACCTCGTCAGGCGTGGAGAACAGCGCCCCGACATCGACGTCGAAACCGATGTCCGCGAAGGCCGTTGCGATCACCTTCTGACCACGGTCGTGGCCGTCCTGCCCCATCTTGGCCACCAGAATCCTCGGGCGGCGACCGTCGGCCTCGGCGAACTTCTCGACGAGTTCGGTGGCGGTAACCATGTTGCCGGCCTTTCCAGCTTCGTCGCGATAGACCCCGGCGATAGTACGGATCTCCGCCTGGTGCCGCCCGTATACCTTCTCCAGCGCATCGGAGATCTCGCCCACGGTGGCCTTGGCCCGAGCCGCGTCGATCGCCAGCGCCAACAGGTTGTTGCCCAGTCCGTCTTCACCCGCGCGGCCGTTTGCGGCGGCGGCACGCGACAACTCGGCCAGGGCGGCGTCAACCGCCTGCCGGTCCCGATTTGCCCGCAGCTCTTGCAGTTTGGCCAGCTGTTCGGCACGCACCCGGCTGTTCTCGACCTTGAGAACCTCGACCTCCTGGTCCTCTTCGACCTGGTACTTGTTGATCCCGATCACCGGCTGGGTCCCGGAGTCGATGCGGGCCTGAGTACGCGCCGCCGCCTCCTCGATGCGCAGCTTCGGAATACCGTCGCTGATGGCCTGCGCCATGCCGCCGTGCTCGGCGACTTCGGCGATGTGGGCACGCGCCCGCTGCGCGAGCTGATAGGTCAACCACTCCAGGTAGTAGGAACCGGCCCAGGGGTCGATCGGCCTGGTGGTACCGGACTCCTGCTGCAGCAACAGCTGGGTGTTACGGGCAATCCGGGCAGAGAAGTCCGTCGGCAGCGCCAGCGCCTCGTCGAGCGCGTTGGTGTGCAGCGACTGGGTGTGTCCCTGGGTCGCGGCCATCGCCTCGATGCAGGTGCGGGCGACGTTGTTGAAGGCGTCCTGCGCGGTCAACGACCAGCCCGAGGTCTGCGAATGTGTGCGCAGTGACAGCGATTTGGAACTCTTCGGGTTGAACTGTGCGACTAGCTCGCTCCACAGCAGCCGCCCAGCTCGCAGCTTGGCGACCTCCATGAAGAAGTTCATCCCGATGCCCCAGAAGAAGGACAGCCGGGGGGCGAACTTGTCGATGTCCAACTCGGCGTCCAAGCCCGCTTTGATGTAGTCGACACCGTCGGCCAGTGTGTAGGCCAGCTCCAAATCGGCAGTGGCGCCGGCCTCTTGGATGTGGTAGCCGGAGATCGAGATCGAGTTGAACTTCGGCATCTTCGCGCTGGTGTAACCGAAGATGTCGGAGATGATCCGCATCGACGGCTCGGGCGGATAGATGTAAGTGTTTCGGACCATGAATTCTTTGAGGATGTCGTTCTGGATGGTGCCGGCCAGCTTCTCCGGCGGCACCCCTTGCTCCTCGGCGGCCACCACGTAGAGCGCCAAGATCGGCAGCACCGCGCCGTTCATGGTCATCGACACCGACACCGTCGACAGGTCGATGCCGTCGAACAGTTGCCGCATATCCAAGATGGAATCGATTGCCACACCTGCCATTCCGACGTCACCCTGCACGCGTGGATGGTCGGAGTCGTAACCGCGGTGGGTGGCCAGGTCGAAAGCCACCGACAGCCCCTTCTGGCCGGCGGCGAGGTTGCGGCGATAGAACGCGTTGGACTCCGCGGCGGTGGAGAACCCGGCATATTGGCGGATTGTCCAGGGCTGGTTGACGTACATCGTCGGGTAGGGGCCGCGCACAAACGGCGGCTCGCCGGGGAAACTGTCCAGCGGATAGCCGTCCGCTTCGACGGCTGCACGATCCGCGGCGATGTACACCGGTTTGACGTCGATGTCTTCCGGCGTATGCCAGATCAGCTGGTCCGGCGTGTGCCAGGACGCTGCCGCGGCCGCTGCGACGTGCTTTTCCACCGCGGCTTCGGTGGGCGGCTGCACGCTGCGCTCGCTGCGCAGCGGGACGTCGGCGAAACTGCCGACAACTGGTGCGGTGGTGGTCATCGTGGCTGGCCTCCCTCAGGCTCCTAGCCGGGCGAGCAGACTCGAGAGCACTTTGACCGCATCGATTTTCGCGGTCAGAAACTCGTCGGGTCGATGTTCGGGATCTGTTGTCGCTGATTTTTCAGCAGTGCCTTCCAGCGCCTTCGGCGGCCCGGCCAGGCAGACGTGCGAAACCCCCGCATGATGCGCCGCCTCGACAATGCCGGCCGCCTCGGTGCCGTATCGGGTGTCGGTGCCGCAGATGACCGCTACCGTGGGCGACCCTGCATCGGAAACCGCCCGTGCGACACCGTCGGCATCGACTGTCCCCGGGTTGATCGCCTCGATACCACCCGAGGCAAGCAAATTCGACGCGAAGGTCGTTCGGATGTTGTGTTCGGCCAACGGTCCCAGGGGCAGTAGCAGTGCCTGCGGCCGCGAACCGTTATCGGCCAGGTACACGTCCGAACGGTCGCGCAGCGCTTCGAACCCGGCCGCATACCGTAACAAATTGCCTGCGGCAAGCGGAGTGCCCGGCGAATCGCTCTGCGGCAGAGGCGGTTCGCCCAGATTCGGGAATTCGCTGACGCCGGTGACCGCGGTCCGGCGATGCGCTATGTCGTCGGCGCGCTTGGCCGCGATCTCGGCGATTTGGCCGGCGATGTGGTCGCGGGCGTCGACGAATCCGCCGTGCGCCTCGATGGCCTGGAAATGCTCCCAGGCCTGCTGCGCCAGCTGCTCGGTCAGGTCCTCGACGAACCACGACCCGCCGGCCGGGTCCAGCACGCGGCCAACGTGTGACTCTTCCAGCAGCAGCAACTGGACGTTTCGGGCCATTCGGCGCGCGAAGCTCGTTGCCATGCCGGGGAATCCGCCCGGAATCGCCACATCGAACGGCAACACCAGGACCGTGTCGGCGCCGCCGACCCCCGCGCCGAACGCCGCCAGGGTGCTGCGCAACATGTTCACCCACGGGTCGCGCTGCGTCATCATCGGCAGCGATGTCTCGGCATGCACCACAGCCGCGCCGCCCTCCGGATCACCGACGACCTCGGCAACCCTGGCCCACAGTTGACGCACAGCGCGCATCTTGGCCAGCGTCATGAACTGATCGTCGTCGGCGGCCAGCCGAAAGCTGATCTGCCGTAGCGCATCGCCCAGCGAGACGCCGGCCTCGACGAGCGTTCGCACGTAGGCCACCGCGGCCGCGACGCTGCCGGCGAGTTCCCACGCGGCATTGGCGCCCAGATTATGGAAGGCGGGCGCGTCCACCGTGATCGCCCGCACCCCGTGCTGGCCGGCCACCCGGGTCGCCACGGCGACGACATCCTCGAGCGGCGGAACCGGACGCTCACTGAGCAGCGCCGTCAGCGGGTCGGCGCCCAGGTCGACCGACAGGGTGCCGCGCTGATCGGGTTCCACCTCGGCGACCAGCGCTAACAGCGCGTCGCAGGCCGCGGAGTAGTCGGTGCCGGCATCGAGGATGACCGGCGCCATGCTCAGGTACACGCCGTCGAGCACCTTCTCCAGCTGGGTCGGTGCCACACCGGACTCCCCCACCCGGATCAGCAGCGCGCTGGCGCCTTCACCGAGCGCTGCCAGCACTGCGGTGTTGACGTCCTCGGCCGCCACCCCGGGCACCGCTTGGGCCGGAAAAGCCTCGGCGACCTTCCAACCGGACTTGACGTCGCGCAGCGCGTCGCCGCCGCGCAGGTACGGCCATTCGCCCGGCAGCGCTGGTTCCGGCAGCGCATCCAGCGCGGTGTACAGCGGATGGATGGCAAAGCCCTCGTAGGTCGGACTATCGAGCAGGCGCTCGGGTTCGGGCCCAAGATCGTCAGCGTCGCGCCGTGTGCTCTTGGCCAGCACGCCCGCCACCGCCTCGCGCCATCGGGCGCGGCCTTCCGCCAAATCGGCGGGTTCGGCGGACACATCGGCTGACACCGAAAGCTCCTCTGTCGCAGGATGTGGCGGCCCTCGCGCTGACCTGCCACCCGACCACCAGGCTAAATGATGGCCGGCGGCGCCGCGGAATCGCCCGGCGCTAACACCCGGTGGGCGACCGGACCGGGCCTGTGAAGCCCCGACGGGCTGCGAAAGTTAGGTATACCTAACTAAGGTAAGAACGGCTAATGTTGGACCGATAATGGCTACTCCGGCGCAGCGCGCACCCGATCAATCCGGATCGGTGATCGTGCTTGCCCAGCTGCCGCCCGGCGGGCGGGCAACGGTCGTGGGCACCGTGCCGCAGGCGACCTCCGCGGTGGCAAGCCGGCTAGTCCAATTGGGCTTTCGCGCGAGGGCCCAGGTCGACGTGATCCGTCGCGCACCGCTGGGCGACCCGACCATCTACCGGGTTCAGGACACCGAACTGTGCCTGCGCCGCCGCGAGGCGCAGCTGATCGAAGTCGTTCCCGAACCAGACCAATGACCGCCTGCCACGACGTCGATGCCGCGCCGGTCACCGTCGCCGGTATCCGGCGAGTTGCGTTGGTCGGCAGCCCCAATGCCGGTAAGACCAGCGTCTTCAACCACCTGACCGGGTTGCGCGCCAAGACCGGTAATTACCCGGGCGTCACCGTCGGACGCAGCGTCGGCACCACCACCGTGGACGGCGTCGCGATCGCCGTGGAAGACCTGCCCGGCACCTACAGCCTCGACCCGATCAGCCCGGACGAGCAGGTGGTGACCGACCTGCTAACCGGCAAATACCCGGACATCGACCGGCCCGACGCGGTGGTGCTGGTCGCCGACTCGACCACGCTGCGTCGCTCAATCATGCTGATCGGCCAGGTGCTACGGCTGGACCTGCCGTGCCTGCTGACGCTGACCATGGGCGACGAATTGACCTCCCGTGGCGGCCGAATCGACGTCGAGGCGTTGTCGACGGCGCTGGGTGTTCCGGTGCTCGCGGTCGTCGGGCACCATGGGTCGGGCATCGACGGCCTGCGGGCACAACTGGCGTCCTTCGACGCAGTGGCAACGCCCGCCGATCCTTCCCCCGTCCGGCCAGCAAGCCATCGACGCCTGGGGGCAGTCGGTGCTCGATGCGGCTGATTACGTTGCGCCGCAACCAGATCGGCGCACCCGCCGGATCGACCGGGTGCTGTTGCACCCGCTGTGGGGCATCGTCACTTTTTTCGCGGTGATGTTCTGGTTCTTTCAGGTCCTGTTCACCGCCGCCGCGCCACTGCGGGACGGGATCGCCAGGGCGCTGACCTGGCTGGGCGGCCAGGTTGCCGAGCACATCGGTAATCCGATCATCCGGGGTCTGCTCAGGCCAGGGGATTATCGGCGGAGTCGGCACCGTGCTGCAGTTCATCCCGCAGATCGTGTTGCTGTTCTTGCTGCTCGCGTTTCTGGAGAACATCGGCTACATGTCACGGGCGGCGTTCTTGATGGACCGGGTCATGGCCAAGACCGGGCTAGAGGGCCGCGCCTTCGTCGCGATGCTCTCGTCGTTCGCCTGTGCCATCCCGGGCATCATGGCGACCCGGACGTTGCCGTCGTCGCGCGACCGGATCGCGACCATCGTCACCGCGCCGTTGATGACCTGCTCGGCCCGGCTGCCGGTGTACACGTTGCTGGTCGGTCTGCTGGTGGCGCCGCAAACGCGATGGTGGGGGCTCAGCGCACAGGGCGTCACGATGTTCCTGCTCTACCTGGGCGGCGGGATGTCCGGGCTGATCGCTGCGTTGCTGGTCAAGTCCACGATCCTGCGCGGCGATCTGCTGCCGTTCACCATGGAGCTTCCGCCCTACCGACTTCCGTCTCCGCAGGCGATGCTGGCAGCGATGTGGAGTGCGGCCAGGGTGTTTTTGCGTAAGGCGGGCACCATCATCCTGGCCACGTCTCTGGTCCTGTGGGCGCTGCTCAGTCTGCCGCTTCGCCAGGCCGAGACCCGAGGGCTGTCCCCGACCGACTCGACCGCCTATGTGATGAATCACAGCTACGCGGCCGACGTCGGCAAGGCTATCGCGCCGGTGTTCACACCACTGGGCTTCGACTGGCGCACCGACGTTGCCCTGCTCGGTTCGCTCTCGGCGCGCGAAGTGTTCGTCTCCACCCTGGGCCAGGTGTCGGCGGCGACAGACCCTGCCAACCCACGTCAAGCGTTGGCCACCATGACCGACGATCACGGCCAACGGGTGTTCACCGCACCGACCGTCATCGCGCTGATGATCTATTTCATGTTCGCCTTGCAGTGCATGTCGACCATCGCCGTGATGCGACGCGAGACCAACTCATGGCGATGGCCGGCGTTCGCGTTCTCCTACATGTTTGTCCTCGCATGGGTGATGGCGTTTGTCGCCCGGTCGATTGCGGTAGGCCTGGGCTCATGATTCCCCTTCACGCCACCGCCACCGCGGACCCGCAACAGCTGCGCTGGGTGATCGCCGCCGACGGGCTGCCGCCCGCCGGCACCGTCCGCCAGGCCCCTGGCCGTCTCGGCGCCTTGCTGGATAGCGGGGTGATCGACGAGATGGTGGTCCGCACCGCCCGGAACAAAGGCGAAGTGTTGATCACCCTTAGCGCCGGCAATAGCTGGCGAGAGCTGGGCGATGACATCCGCGAGGCACTCAGCGACGCCCTGCTCAACCCGGCCGGATGGCGAGTTGACGCCTCAGACAACACCTCGCAGCTGGCGGCGATCGCCGCGGAACTGCTGGCCGGTCCGATCGGCGCACTCGCCGAATCGCACGGCGGATCGATCGAATTGGTTTCGGTGGTCGGCGAGACCGTGACCGTTCGGATGTCGGGCGCGTGCCACGGGTGCCTGGCCGCAGGCTCTACCCTGCACGACAAGCTACAGCGCGAACTGCGCCGCCGGGCAGGTCAACAGGTGACTGTTGTGAGCGAAAACGAGTCGGCTGCAATGCCATTGGGTAGGAAGTTGCTGTCGTTACTGATCCGCTGAAGTACGTGCCACGCGCTGTTCACCGGTGGGCCGTACTCTTGAGTCCCGTGACGGCGCCCGCCACCAGCAGAATCACCGACGCGCTGCGCGGCCTGGCCGCCGCAGTCGTCGCGACGACGCGTCAGGTGTCCAGGCCGCGGATGGTCATCACGGGGGCGGTGATCGCCGTCATGATCGCGGTGGCGTTGCTGGTTCCGCTGCCCACCGCGGTGCAGATGCGGGACTGGGCGACCTCAGTCGGCCCATGGTTCCCGCTGGCTTTTCTGGCCGCCCACATCGTGGTGACGGTATTCCCCTTTCCCCGCACGGCGTTCACGTTGGCCGCCGGTCTGCTATTCGGGCCGCTGCTCGGAGTGACGCTGGCGGTGGCGGCCAGCACGGCCAGCGCGGTGATTGCGCTGCTGTTGGTTCGGGCGGCCGGCTGGCAACTCAGCCGCCTGGTTCGCCACCAGGCCGTCGAGACGCTCGACAACCGTCTTCGCGACCGCGGCTGGATTGCCGTGATGTCATTGCGGTTGATCCCCGCGGTGCCGTTTTCGGTACTGAACTATGCCGTCGGCGCGTCAGCGATCCGGGTGCTGCCCTACACGTTGGCGACGCTGGCCGGCATGCTTCCCGGGACGGCGGCCGTGGTGATCTTGGGCGACGCGCTCACCGGTCACGTCAGCCCGTTGCTGTTCCTGGTTTCGCTATGCACCGGCATCGTGGGACTGGCGCTCTTGGCCTACGAGATACGGCACCACCGGCGGCATAAAACTGCGCCGGAGACGGAAATCGACGCTGCGGGCGAGCCGGCGCTTCGCGGGTAACCGGCCTTTCGCTTCACTGCACAGATCCCCCGGCGCGACCAGTGAGTTCGGCCTACACTCGAGAGTCGTAGCAATTCGCAGCGTCAAGACAATGGCGTCGCCGTTTGCCGTTGCGACGATGCATCCGAGCCCAGCCGCCCGGGAGCTGCTAGTCACCGTGGTGAGAGTCTGGGAGGAAAGCAGAAATGGACGGTAAACGCTTAGCCGCCGCGGCGCGGATCGCGGTCGGCGTTAGCATAGCGGCGCTGACGGGCGGGACAGGACAAGTCAACGCTGCCCCGTTGGACCCGGCCCCGCCATGCCCGACCTGCGAGCAGAATCCGAATCCGAATATGGCTCCAGCGCCGGGCATTCCAGCCGAAAAATGCTGGAAGTACGGGCGCCAGGGGCCGGGAGGTCCTAAAGGCGGCGGTGGGGTGCCGGTATACCCGCAGCCGTGCCCCACAGCCGCACCGCCGCCGCCGAGCTGAGCGGTCCGAGCTTTCTCTCGCCGCGCGACCTTGGCCGGCATCCGCGGGCCTGGGAACAATTCAGACCCGCGCTGGCGCGGGCCCTCGAACGCAGACGCGGCTAACGCCGATCCGGCCCCTTGGCCGTCAGCAGCGCATAGGTGGCCAAAAACGACGCCGCCGGAACGGCATTCACGATTCGGTCGCGTGCGCGAAGGTGTGCGCCCACCGCTAGCGCAAAATACAGCGTCAGCATCGCGGTGGTCAGCCGCGCCAACGCCGGGATCCTGCTGGCCGCAAGCAAACCGACGACCGAGGCGGTTTTGGATACCGGAAGAAGCCATCGAATATTTTGTGGGATGTCCAGCGCGTCTAAGGCTTTGGCGATTGGAGGCAGCGGGATTGCGCACGCGATCGCATCGGCGGCCTGGAACGTGGCAAGCGCCGCATACGTTTTCGGCGAAGTCAGAGCGCTCATGTCACTGATTCAGTTGGGGCGGCGGGAAGGTGCCTTCCACCGGCTTGCGCGCGTCGGCCTCGGCCTTGGCCACCGCCTGCATGAGTGCCGGGTCGGTCTCGGTGGAGAACCAGTCGGCCATGTCGTCATCGTCGTCCTTCGCATGCTTCGCCGCTTGGTCGTCGACCGGTGATGGCACAAATCGGAACACCCCGTCGTCACCCGGAGCGCCCAGCAGCTTGGTGAAACCTTGTAACGCCGTTCCGAAGTCGCTGGGCACTACCCACACTTTGTTGGCATCGCCCCGCGCCATCTGCGGCAACACCTGCAGGTATTGGTAAGCCAGCATCTCCGGGGTGGGCCGACCGGCCTTGATCGCGGCGAACGTCTTCTCGATCGCCTTGGCCTGGCCCTGAGCCTGCAGGTAGGCCGCGGCCCGCTCACCCTGCGCACGCAACATCCGGGATTGCCGCTCGGCCTCGGCAGCCAGGATCGCTGACTGCTTGGCACCTTCGGCGGCCAGGATCTGGGCTTGCTTGGCACCTTCGGCCTCTGTAATCGCGGCCTGCCGGCTCCCTTCAGCGGTCAGGATCATCGCCCGCTTCTCCCGATCGGCCTTCATCTGCTTTTCCATCGACGCCTGAATCGACGGCGGCGGGTCGATGCTGCGCAATTCCACCCGCGCCACCCGCAGCCCCCACCGGCCGGTCGCCTCGTCGAGCACGCCGCGCAATTGACCGTTGATCTTGTCGCGGGATGTCAGGGTCTGCTCCAGCGTCATGCCACCGACCACGTTGCGCAACGTGGTGGTGGTGAGCTGCTCGACGCCAACGATGTAGTTGCTGATCTCATAGACCGCCGCCTGTGGGTTAGTGACCTGGAAGTACACCACGGTGTCGATGTTGAGCGTGAGGTTGTCCTCGGTGATCACCGGCTGCGGCGGGAACGACACCACCCGCTCACGCAGGTCCACCCGGGCTCGGACGCGGTCGATGAACGGAACCAACAGGGTTAACTGGCCGCTGATCGTGCGGCTATATCGGCCCAGCCGTTCTATCACCGCCGCTTCAGCCTGCGGAATCAGCGTTACCGACTTGGCCACCACGATGGCGGCAAAACCCACCAGGACGGCCAGCAATACCAAAGCAACCACAGTTCCTCCTATTGCTCCAGAGAACTTACGTGTTTTTCCACACCACCGCGGTGGCCCCGTCGATATGCATGACGGTCACCAACTCGCCGGGTTCGAAGACATCCCCCTCATTCAACGGCCGCGCTGTCCACACCTGGCCGCCCAATTTCACCTGACCTTCGTCGCGGGCAACGCGGTCCAGGACCAGCGCGTTTTTGCCCTCCAGCGCCTGGATACCGGTCGGCAGGCCCTTGGCGGGGGTCAGCCGCCGCCGCAGCGCAGGCCGGACCAGCAGCAGAAGAAGGACCGAAACCACCAGGAACACCGCCCCATCGGTCCAGACCGGCAGGTCCAGCAGCCAACTGGAACCGGCTGCCGCCAGCGCACCGCCGCTGAGCATGAGCAAGAACATATCGCCGGTCAGCGCCTCCGCGCCGGCCAGCCCCAACGCGACGATCAGCCAGATCACGGCCGCAGGCATGCCGCCAGGATATCGCGCGACCGGCCTTTGCCACGGCGAACAACTAGACTGCGAAACCATGTGGTGCCCCAGCGCAACGCTCTCGGTCTGGGCCAACGCCTGGCTTGCCGGCAAGGCCGCGCCCGACGACGTCCTCGATGCGTTATCTTGTTGGGCACCAATACAATCAGTCACCGCATACGATGCGGTCGCGGCGGGTCATACCGGACTACCATGGCCGGACGTGCACGACGCAGGTGTGGTGTCACTGCTACAGACGCTGCGGACCGCGGCCGGCCGGCCGTCGACGGGCGCATCCTCGATCACGGTGCTGCTGCCGGTTCCGGGCGATGTCCGCGGGTTAGCGGCAAGCACACAGTTCGAGCGGGATGCCTTGACCGCGGGAGAAGCACTGATCGTCAGCAATCCCGACGATCCCGGTATGGCCGTCGGGCTAGTGCCCGAATTCGGATATGACCAATCCGATGACGAACTCGCAGTACCCGAACTATGTGCGATGTCCTGGACAGTGTACTCACTCCCGGGTGCCCCGGTCGTCGACCGCACCGAGTTGGGTGAGGCCGAATACGCGCTCCGGCTGGCGGTGCGATCAGCCGCCGACGCGCTGATCACAATCGGGCTGGGTACCACGGGCGTCGACGTCGACGATCCGCGCGGGCTCGTCGAGCAGCTGCTGGAATCCGCGCGGCAACACCAAGTTCCCGAGCCCGCGCCGTCGCGCGCCTTGCGGGTGCTGGAAAACGCCGCACATGTCGATGCGATCATCACCGTCAGCGCGGGGCTGACCAGCATCGGAACGCAGTCGTTGTCGGAGGCCCAGATCGCCACCGATGCGCTGCGTCCACTCGCCGCCGTGGTGCGGTCGGCGAGAATGGCCGCGCTCAGCGCGATTCTGCATGCCGCCTGGCAGGCCTAGCCTCCGATCAGGCCGGACGTTCCTCGGCGACGCAGTGCGGCGGACGGCACGGCTCGCCGTTGACGCTGGCCGTGCAGCCGGGCACCGGATCGGGTCCGGTCACCCGGGCAGGCGCACGGCCATAACGCAATTCGTCGATCAGGTCCACGACCATACGGGCGAATCGCGGGTGGGCATTAGGCGTAGAAGCCCGCACCAACGCCACGCCCGCCGCCTCGGCCTGGGATCGCAACTCCTGGTCCAGATCCCACACCACCTCGATGTGGTCGGCGACAAACCCTATCGGGCAGATGATGACGGCCTTGGTCCCCGTCGCAGCCAACGCTGAAAGGTGGTCGGCGACATCGGGCTCCAGCCATGGCACTTGCGGTGGACCCGATCGTGACTGCCAAACCAGGTCGAAATCGCGGTATCCGGCGGCCGCCGCGACCAGCCTTGCGGCATAAGCGACTTGGCGGCTGTACAGTTGCGGACCGCAGCGCTGGTCGGCGGCCACCGGGATCGAATGAGCGGTGAACACCACCCGCGCCTCGGCGAACAGCTCGGCGGGCACGGCGCCGGCGGCCGCACCGATGGTGTCGGCAAAGATCTGCACGAAACCCGGATGGTCGAAGTAGGGGCGCAGTTTCACCAATTCGGGCGCGTCCGGCCCGGCCGCCCGGCGAGCCCGGGCGATGTCCTCGACATACTGCGTGCAGCTCGAGTAACCGCTCCAGGCCGACGTGGTGAACACCGCCGCGCGCTGAATACCGTTGTCGCGCATGGTCACGACGGTGTCTTCGACGTAGGGCTCCCAGTTGCGATTGCCGAAATAGACTGGCAGGTCCAAACCGCGCTGAACGAGTTCTGCGCGCACTTGGGCGATCAGCGCCCGGTTGATCTGGTTGATCGGCGACACCCCACCGAAGTGCAGGTAGTGCTGGGCGACATGGTCAAGGCGTTCGGGCGGCACGTCGCGACCACGCGTGACGTTCTCCAGGAACGGCCGTACCTGCTCGGGCCCTTCCGGCCCACCGAACGACAGCAGCAGGACCGCGTCGAAATCCATTAGCGCCCAGAGCAATCTGCTTTTAAAGCAACTGGGTGCTGGCGCCGCCGTCGGCGTAGATGATCGTGCCGGTGGTCGCCGGCAGCCACTCGGAGAGCAGCGCACACACCGTCTTGGCGACCGGCGTGGCGTCCTTCATGTTCCAGCCGATGGGCGCGCGCTGGTCCCAGCCCTCCTCGAGCAGCTGTATCTGGGCACCGGCCTCGTCGCCGAGCGCGCCGCCGACGATCGCGCTCATGGCCAGTGTCCGGATCGGGCCTGCGGCAACAAGATTCGACCGCACGCCATACTTTCCTGCCTCACGCGCCACGAATCGGTTGACCGACTCCAGCGCACTCTTGGCGACGGTCATCCAGTTGTAGGCCGGCATCGCCCGGCTCGGGTCGAAGTCCATGCCGACGATGGAGCCGCCGGGGTTCATGATCGGCAGCAGCGCTTTGGCCAGCGAGGCATAGGAGTACGCGGAAATGTGGATCCCCTTGGAGACATCCTCGTAGGGGGCGTCGAAGAACGGGTTGATGCCCATCCCGCTCTGCGGCATGAAGCCGATCGAGTGCACCACACCGTCGAGATTGTTGTCCTGGCCGATCACTTCTTTCACCCGTTCGCCCAACGTGTCCAGGTGCTTTTCGTCTTGCACATCGAGCTCGATCAGCGGGGCCTTCTCCGGCAACCGGTCGGCGATGCGCTGGATCAGCCGCAGCCGGTCGAACCCGGTCAGCACCAGTTGGGCACCCTCTTCCTGGGCCACCCGTGCGATGTGGAACGCAATCGATGCGTCGGTGATGATCCCGCTGACCAGAATCCGTTTGCCTTCGAGCAGTCCTGCCATGTCCGTCCTTATTTCTTGGGGTTAGGGTCAGGTCGGTCCGTCAGTGACCCATGCCCATGCCGCCGTCGACCGGGATCACCGCACCCGAGATGTAACTCGCATCCTCCGACGCCAGGAAGCTGACCACCCCGGCGACCTCGGCGGCGGTCCCAACCCGTTTCGCCGGGATGAATTCCAGTGCCCCCTTTTGAATCCGCTCATCCAGCGCACGGGTCATATCGGTGTCTATGTAGCCCGGGGCCACCACATTCGCGGTCACCCCGGCCTTTGACAGCTCCCGGGCGATCGAGCGGGCCATGCCGATCACACCGGCCTTGGAGGCTGCGTAATTGGCCTGGTTGCCGATGCCCCAGGTGCCGGAGACCGAACCGATGAAGATCATCCGGCCGAACCGCTTTCGCTGCATGCTGCGCGATGCCCGCTGAGCCACCCGGAACGCCCCGGTGAGGTTGGCGTCGATGACCTTCTCGAACTTCTCCTCGGTCATTCGCATGAGGAACGCGTCCGCGGCCAGGCCGGCGTTGGACACCAGCACCTCGACCGGACCCTGGTGCTCCTCGACCTCTTTGAAGGCGCGATCGACGGCGTCGTTGTCGGTGACGTCACACTCGACGCCGAACAGCCCCTGGGGCGCCCCGGATCCGCGGTGCGTGACGGCCACCTTGTGGCCGTCGGCGGCCAGCCGCTGTGCGATCGCCAGACCGATCCCCCGGTTTCCGCCCGTCACCAGCACTGAACGAGACACGAAAGCGGGCTTACCGCTGTCGGCGGCGAGCTCGGTGGCTACCTCAGTCACCTGGCCAACTTATCGCCTCGATGCCGCAGGACTGCAATCTGCCCCTCGCATGTTGGCCCGGGCTCGGCCGGACGTCAGGTCGGCAGCCGCCGGTTGATCAGCAGCGCCGCCAGCCCGGCCAGCGCCAGTACCAGCGAACCCAGCCGCAGCCAACCGACGCTGGCGTCACCGCGGATCGTCTCGTAGCCGATCTGCTCCTGCAGCGACGCGTAGACCTGCTTGAGCTCCTGCAAGTTAGAGGCGCCGTAATGGTTGCCGCCGGACAGCTCGGCGACTTTCTTCATCGTAGTGTCGTCGACGGGCACCGGCTGACGCTGGCCATTGATCTCGACGAAGCCGTACGGGGTGCCGAACGAGATCGTCGAGATCGGCACGCCCTGGTCCTTGGCGGTGCGCGCCGCGGTGAAGGCTCCCTTGGGATTGTCCGGGTTGGTCGGCATCGTTTCCTTGCCGTCGGAGAACAACACGACGCGTGCCGGCGGCGGCGTGTCGCCGCCGCCGATCACCGCGCCCACGGTGGCAATGGCCTGCAGCGCGGTGAAGATGCCCTCCCCGGTGGCGGTGCGGTCGGCGAACTGCAACTTGTCCAGCGCGGCTTTGGTCGCCTCGCGGTTGGTCGTCGGTTGCACCAGAACCGTGGCGGTCCCGGCATAGGCGATCAGCCCGAGGTTGATGCCCGGTGTGAGCTCACCGGCGAATTCCTTGGCGGCAGCTTCGGCCGCGGCCATCCGGTTGGGTTCGACGTCGGTGGCCCGCATCGATTGCGACACGTCGATGACCAGCATGACGACCGCGCGGTTGCGTGGGATTCGCACATCGTGGGTCGGTCCGGCCATCGCGATCGTGAACAGCACCAGCGCGGATACCAGCAGGATGGCCGACAGGTGACGCCACCGGGTGGGCTGCTTGGGGGCGACGCTCTCCAGCAGCTCCATATTGGCGAAGCGCAGCATCCGGCGCTGCCGGGCCACCTGCACGATGATGTAGAGCGCCACCAGTCCCAGAACGACCAGCAGGAACAGGAAAAACCAGGCGTGGGCGAAGCCGGACAGCGTCATCGGCCCGAGCAACGGCAATGTCATAGCGAACCCGTCCGTGCCGGCGACGATGCAGAGCGCAGCGATGCGGAGGAGCGGCACAGCCTCTTGATGTGTACGCCCTTGCCGGGAAAGACGCGCGTCACTGGCGCCCCGCCAGTGCCCCGCGCCGGCGGGATTCGACGAAACGGACGATGTCGGCGATCCAGTCCCGGTCGGTGCGCAGCGACATCAGCGGCGCTCCGCAGCTGCGCATGGTGCGGGCCACGTCAGCACGATGGGCCACGACCGCCTTGGCGAAGTCGTCGCGCAGCTGCGCATCGATGGTGAACTCGCGGGTGGCACCCGTTTCGGCGTCCTGCAAAACGACGTCGCCGATGTCGGGCAATTCGACATCGCGCGGATCGAGCACCTCGATGCCGAGCACCTCGTGGCGAGCCGCGATGGCCCGCAACGGACGCATCCAGTTGATCGGGCCGAGGAAATCGCTGATGATGACGGCCATCCCGCGCCGGCGTTCCGGCCTGCGCAGCGCGTCGATGGCCACCGCCAAATCCCCCCGCACCCCCACCGGTGCTTTGGGCATGGTGGCGATGGTGCGCAGCAGGGTGTGCTCATGCTGGCGTCCGGAGCGCGCCGGCACCCGAGTAGTCTTCTCTCCGTTGGCAATCAGCGCGCCGAGCCGGTTTCCGCCACCGCTATTGAGGAACGTGATAGCGGCCGCAGCGGCCACCGCCAGGTCGCGTTTCTCGCACACGGCTGTGCCGAAGTCCAGGCTGGCCGACATATCGACCACCAGCCAGGTCTCCAGTTCACGGTCGGCGATCATCTGCCGGACATGCGGGTGGTTGGTGCGCGCGGTGACCGCCCAGTCCATCCGCCGGACGTCGTCACCCGGCTGATACTCGCGCGACTCCCCCGGCTCGGAACCCGGACCCGGGATCAGGCCGAGGTGGTCGCCGTGCAGGACACCGTCGAGCTTGCGTTTAACCGTGAGTTCGAGGGTGCGCAGCGCCGCCGACAGCTTCGGGTCGTCGATCTGCCCGCGCTGCATCGACGGCGGGTGGACCACCGCCGGCTCTTTGGGATCGGTCACCGACCGCTAGCCGCGCCCGCGGCCTGCATCGCTGGCGGTACCGAATGGCCTTGTTGCGGAACAGCATTCACCTGCGGCATACCGACAGTCTGCAGAATCCGGTTGATGACGATTTCCGCTGAGATTTCGTCGGCGAGCGCGTCATAGGTGAGCACCAACCGATGCCGCAGCACGTCGGGAATGACCTCGACAATGTCCTGTGGGATCACGTAGTCGCGACCGCGCACCAACGCCAGCGAGCGCGCGCCGGCGATGATGCCCAGAGACGCACGCGGCGATGCGCCAAACGAGACCCAGCTCTTGACGTCGTTCATCCCCAGTTGCTCGGGATAGCGGGTGGCCATGACGACGCGCACCACATAGTCAACCAGCGCGTGGTGAACGAAGTTGTTCGCGGCGATCTCCTGCAACCGCAGCAGGTCACCGGTGGCCAGGATTTGCTTGGGCTCCGGCGGCTTCACACCCATCCGGTAGATGATCTCCCGCTCTTCCTCGGGCGAGGGGTAGCCGACGTTGATCTTGAACAGGAAGCGGTCCCGCTGCGCCTCGGGCAGCGGGTAGACGCCCTCGTGCTCGATCGGGTTCTGTGTCGCCATCACCAGGAACGGGTTGGGCAGCGGGAACCTCTTGCCACCGATCGACACCTGGCGTTCCTGCATGACCTCCAGCAGCGCCGACTGCACCTTCGCCGGGGCCCGGTTGATCTCGTCGGCGAGCAGGAAGTTGACCACCACCGGGCCGAGTTCGGTATCAAACTCCTCCTTGCCCTGCCGGTAGATGCGAGTACCGATGATGTCGGTGGGCACCAGGTCAGGGGTGAACTGGATGCGGGCGAACGTCCCGCCGACCACCTTCGCGAAGGTCTCCACCGCCAGCGTCTTGGCGACGCCAGGCACACCCTCGAGCAGCACGTGGCCCTTGGACAGCAGCCCGACCAGCATTCGCTCCACGAGCTGGTCTTGGCC
This sequence comes from uncultured Actinomycetota bacterium, assembly GCA_963751315.1. Taxonomy (GTDB): domain Bacteria; phylum Actinomycetota; class Actinomycetes; order Mycobacteriales; family Mycobacteriaceae; genus Mycobacterium. The sequence goes on from CAVVUH010000030.1 coordinate 19,642, forward strand.
CACGATGATCCGCTTGACTTCGAAGATGGCACGTTCCAGGGTGTGCACCTCGGCAGCCAGCCCATTGCCGCCGCCGGATGGCGCCGCGTGCGCAGGGGCGGTCGCGTGTGCGCCCGGACCCGAGTAATCGCCGGCGCCCGGGGGCGGCCCGCCTGCTGATGTCATCGATTACCCTCCACGGCTCAACCTCCAAAACGTGATCAGACACGACTGCTCGCACGACGAACGTCGCGGGGCAGCTGCGTGCCCCCGCTCAACTATTCCAGGCCACCCGGATTCCGTCGACGTGACCTGTCCGGCGACGATGCAGACCGTGGAACGGTCTGCTGAGGAACCGGACCATCCAACCCTGCCCGACGGCGAGCGCAAAGTCCCGCTAAAGCACACCACAACCGGTTCAGTACTCGATGATCCGGGTCAAAAACGGCGTCATCCCGGCTTTTCGCACCGGGCTGACGGTAACTTTGCCGGCGCTGCCCGACGCCTCCAACATCTGGCCGTTGCCCAGGTAGATGGTGACATGCTGGCCGCCGCCCGGGCCGTAGAAGATGAGGTCGCCACGCTTGGCCTGAGACGGCGGGATATGGCGACCGGCGTTGTATTGGTCTCCCGAGAACCTCGGCAGGAGCACGCCCACCCCGGCGAAGCTGTACCGAACCAGTCCCGAGCAGTCGAAGCCGACGGTGTTCGCGCCGGAGTCCACGCCTTTGCTCGGGCCATTCGGCGTGCCGCCGCCCCACGAATACGGCAATCCCATCTGCGAGGACCCGCGGCGAATCACGTACTCGACCGCCTGCCGCCCGTACACCCGCGGTATCCCGTTGGGGCTGGTGCTGCCGCTGCCGCTGCCGCCCAGGTTGAGCCCGAGCCCGCCGAGAAACTGCCGACCCAGATCAAGCGTGGTCTGGGTGGCGTTGGCAGTGGCCTGCAGGGATTGGTTGGCGATCGCCACCGGGTCGCCCGGCGCGCCCGCGCTGATCGTCGGCGGCAGGGTCGGATCCCACTGGCCGTCCTCGGCACGGGCGGGACCGGCCAGACCGATCAGCAGACCGAGTGCAGCCAATATCGACCAGACCGGCCCGGCCCGGTGCAACCCGTTGGCGTTCTTCGACCAGCGGCGCATAAATCCTTCCACGCGTCAGTACTCGATGTAGCGGACCACGTAGGGCGTCATACCGCTGGTGCGGACCGGGGCGACCCGGACCTTCAACCCGACGTCGGGCGCCTCGAGCATCTGCCCCTGGCCCAGATAGATCGTCACGTGCTGACTGCCGCCGGGGCCGTAGAAGATCACGTCGCCACGGCGCATCTGCGAAGACGGGATCTTGCGGCCCAGGTTGTACTGCGAACCCGAGTAGTGCGGCAGCTTGATGCCCACCCCGGCGAACGAGTACAGCACCAGGCCGGAGCAGTCGAAGCCGACAGTGCCGGAGCCTGAGTCGATGCCCCTGCCAGGCCCGGCGGCAGTGCCGCCACCCCACGAATAGGGCACGCCCAACTGCGAGAGCCCGCGGCGAATCACGTACTCGGAGGCCTGCCGTCCGTACACCCGCGGAATGCGGCCGTTGGTGAAGCCGGTGGGTGTGGGAGCCAGCCCCAGCTGCTGCAGGAAGCTGCGGCCCATATTGGAGGTGACCTCAGACGAGGTCGCCGAAATCCCCAGGACCTTGTTGAGGATCGCGATGGGGTCGCCCGGGACGTTGGCGCTGGGCACCATCGGCAACGTGGGATCCCAGTCGCCGGCCCATTGGCCGCCGTTGCCCTGGGGTCGGGTAGGCGATCCCGGAGCCGCCGGATCCCACCGGTCACCTGAGGACGACGCCGCCCGCTGTCCGGCATCCGGTCCTCCCGCGGATGCCGACCAATTGCGGGCGGCGTCGAGTCTGGCTTGGGCCGCGTTACGTTCGTCGGCCAGGCGGTTGATCTCCTGCTGCTGCTCGCCGAACCTGCGGTGGATGTCGGTCAGTGCGGCCACCGCGGCGTTCTGGCTGGATTGGGCGTCGGCAAGAGCCTTGTCGGCTTTCTGCTTGGCCAGCCGGGCGGCCGACTCCTTGTTCACTTGCTCGGTGCGGGCGCGTTGCAAGTTGTCCATCACCTGCTGGGAACTGGTGGCCAGGGTCTGGCCGGCGGCCGCGGTGGCGATGATGTCGTCGGGGCTGGCCGCCGTGAGGTAGCTGTCGGATGGGCCGTTGACGTAACCGGCTACCGCGAAGCGGTCGAATCGCTTCTGGGCGGCCGTGATTGCGGCGTTGGCGTCCGTGACCGCCTGCTGGCTGGCCTCGACGTCATGTTGTGCGGCCGCGGCATTGTCGCGTGCGGTTTCGACGTCGACCACAGCCTTGTTGACGCTCTCCTGCTCGGTCTGAATTTGCGCGCCGAGGTCCTGCAGACGCTGGTTGGCCTGCGCGACATCGGCGATCAGCTTGGCCATGGTGTCCGGTTGAGCACCCGGGTCGGCATTTGCCAGTCCGGGCATGGACAGCATCACGGCCACACTGAGCGCTACCGGAGCGACAAGGCGAGTGAGCCTGGTGGCCAGTCGGATAGACGAGCCGCGGCAGTTGCGTCTCATTCGACTCGGGTCTCCTATGGCTCAACGCGGGCGGACGGCGTCGACCCCAGTAATCACTGGAAGCGCGATTAAATCAAAAGCATCCTTTGCACCGTATGTCACATCTGACCCAATGGAAACTTTAGTAACAAATTACAAGTGTGTTCTTCCGACAACTGTGACCGTACGGTGACATCACCGTTTTGCCCGCAATGACGGTACGGGTGCCACCGTTATGCGACACATGCCAAATACGGCGAGTTAGACGCTCTCGCCAGCTTCTTCTGTGGGCGCTTCGATCTCGTTCGGCGACGTTGCTGACCGCCTGGCGCGCAGCTGCATGATCCGGGTGCCGGTCGCTGCCGCCAGCACTCCGATAAGAAGCACGATGGTGAACGCGGTCCAGGGAAACTGTGGCGTGTTGAGCTGGTGCAAGAAATTCTGCGCCGAGACCACCGGGTTGCCGGTCTTGGCGTTGTCTTCGCCGATCTCAAGCGTGGCTCGCGGGAAGTGTGTGCTGTAGGTGCCGACGAAGTTTGGGCTGAGCGCCAGCACGGTGGCATCGGTGTGTTGGGCGCCCACCCTGGTGGCGATGTCTCGAAGCGGTGTGTCGGTCGGGGGGTTGTGGTCAAGGACGACGATTTTGAGATCGATGCCGTCGTGATGCGCTTGGTCGATCACCTGAAGTAATGCCGGCGTGACGGCCGCTGGCGCACTGATGTTGTGGGCGGTGACCTGTGCTTGCACGATCGCCAGGCACTGGTCGGGCGGTGTTGCGGGATCGGCACCGACGGTGCCGCAAATCTCGCCCGGGATGTACAGCGGCACGTGCGGGGTGGTCACGGTCCAAGACCGTACCGCGTCGAAGGCTAGGGCCGTGGTGGAGACGGGCGTATCGCGACATCGCGACACTTAACCCATGGCGACGACACGCCGAGGCGCGTCGCAATGGTTTAAGTCTCGGGGGTGCGGGACGGTCCTCTTTAATGCAGGACAAGCGTACTGTTAGACTGGCCTTGTCGGCATGGCCCGTCGGCGAGCAGAACTAAATCCCGGGAGTTGATGTGACCAGCAAAGATTCGGTGAACTCATTCGAAGCGCGCAACACCCTGACGGTCGGCGATCGCAGTTACCAGATATATCGCCTGGACGCGGTGCCCGGCACGGAGAAACTCCCCTACAGCCTCAAAGTGCTCGCGGAAAACCTGCTGCGCAACGAGGACGGCAGCAACATCACCAAGGACCACATCCAGGCGATTGCGAACTGGGATCCGTCGGCCGAGCCCAGCATCGAGATCCAGTACACGCCCGCCCGCGTGGTCATGCAGGACTTCACCGGCGTGCCGTGCATCGTCGACCTGGCCACCATGCGTGAGGCGATCGCCGATCTGGGCGGCGACGCCGAGAAAGTCAATCCGCTGGCGCCGGCCGACCTGGTGATCGATCACTCGGTGATCGCGGACCTTTTCGGCCGAGCCGACGCGTTCGAGCGCAACGTCGAGATCGAATACCAGCGCAACGGTGAGCGCTACCAGTTTCTGCGGTGGGGGCAGGGCGCCTTCCAGGATTTCAAGGTGGTGCCGCCGGGCACCGGCATCGTGCACCAGGTGAACATCGAATACCTGGCCCATGTCGTGATGGAGCGCGACGGTGTGGCCTATCCGGACACCTGTGTCGGTACCGACTCGCACACCACGATGGTCAACGGCCTGGGCGTATTGGGCTGGGGTGTGGGCGGAATCGAAGCGGAAGCCGCCATGCTCGGTCAGCCGGTGTCGATGCTCATCCCGCGGGTTGTCGGCTTCAAGCTCAGCGGTGAGATCCAGCCCGGTGTCACCGCCACCGACGTGGTGCTGACCGTCACCGAGATGCTGCGCAAGCACGGTGTGGTCGGCAAGTTCGTCGAGTTCTACGGCGAGGGTGTGGCCGAGGTGCCGCTGGCGAACCGCGCGACACTGGGCAACATGAGCCCCGAGTTCGGTTCTACTGCGGCGATTTTCCCGATCGACCAGGAGACAATCGACTACCTGCGGTTCACCGGGCGCAAAGAAGAGCAACTCGCCCTGGTGGAGGCGTACGCCAAAGAGCAGGGCCTGTGGCACGACGCCAAACACGAGCCGGAGTTCTCCGAGTACCTCGAGCTCAACCTGGCCGACGTGGTGCCGTCGATCGCGGGGCCGAAGCGGCCGCAGGATCGAATCGCATTGTCCAAAGCCAAATCCACGTTCCGCGAGCAGATCCCCGACTACGTCGGCGACGACCCGGACAAGAAGGACTACTCGAGGCTGGACGAGTCGGTCGACGAGACGTTCCCGGCCAGCGACCCCGGGGCACTGAGCAACGGCCACGCTGACGACCACAAACCGGTCGAGTCGGCCGCAAAGCACGCCAACGGTCGGGTAAGCAACCCGGTGACGGTGAAGTCCGACGAACTCGGCGAATTCGTGGTCGACCACGGCGCGGTGGTGATCGCCGCGATCACCTCGTGCACCAACACGTCCAACCCCCAGGTGATGCTGGGCGCGGCGCTGCTGGCGCGGAATGCCGTCGAGAAGGGCCTCAGCGCCAAGCCCTGGGTGAAGACCACGATGGCGCCGGGCTCGCAGGTCGTCAGCGACTACTACGAAAAGGCTGGGCTATGGCCGTATTTGGAGAAGCTTGGCTTCTACCTGGTCGGCTACGGCTGCACCACCTGCATCGGCAACTCCGGCCCGCTGCCCGAGGAGATCTCGAAGGCGGTCAACGACAACGACCTGTCAGTCGCCGCGGTGCTGTCCGGTAACCGGAACTTCGAGGGCCGCATCAACCCGGACGTGAAGATGAACTATCTGGCCTCACCGCCGCTGGTGATCGCCTACGCGCTGGCCGGCACGATGGACTTCGATTTCGAGTCGCAGCCGCTGGGTAAGGACAACGATGGCAACGACGTCTTCCTCAAAGACATCTGGCCGTCGCAGAAGGACGTCTCCGACACCATCGCGTCGGCGATCAACCAGGAGATGTTCATCACGAACTATGCCGACGTGTTCAAGGGCGACGAGCGGTGGCGCAACCTGCCCACTCCCAGTGGCAAAACCTTTGAGTGGGACGCCGACTCGACCTATGTGCGCAAGCCGCCGTACTTCGACGGGATGCCCGCCGACCCTGAGCCGGTCGGTGACATCAGCGGTGCCCGGGTGCTGGCGCTGCTCGGTGACTCGGTGACCACCGACCACATTTCACCCGCGAGCAGCATCAAGCCCGGCACCCCGGCGGCGCAGTATCTCGACGAGCATGGCGTCGAGCGCAAGGACTACAACTCCTTCGGGTCTCGGCGGGGCAACCACGAGGTGATGATCCGCGGCACGTTCGCCAACATCCGACTGCGCAACCAGCTGCTCGACGATGTCTCCGGTGGGTACACGCGCGACTTCACCCAGCAGGGTGGGCCGCAGGCGTTTATCTACGACGCTGCGCAAAACTATGCGGCAAAAGACATTCCGCTGGTGGTGCTCGGCGGCAAGGAATACGGTTCGGGCTCGTCGCGGGACTGGGCAGCCAAGGGCACGCGGCTGCTGGGCGTGCGTGCCGTGATTGCCGAATCATTCGAGCGCATCCACCGGTCCAACCTGATCGGCATGGGGGTGATCCCGCTGCAATTCCCCGAAGGCAAGACCGCCGAGTCGTTGGGTCTGGACGGCACCGAGGTATTCGACATCACCGGCATCGAGGCGCTCAACGACGGCAAGACGCCAAAGACGGTGCACGTCAAGGCCGGCAAGGAGGGTTCGGACGCTATCGAGTTCGACGCTGTGGTGCGGATCGACACCCCGGGTGAAGCCGACTATTACCGCAACGGCGGCATCTTGCAGTACGTGCTGCGCAACATGCTCAGGTCGAACTAGCCCGGAACGCTTGTGCCCAAGGTCAGCCAGGACCATCTGGCGGCCCGTCGCCGTCAGATCCTCGACGGCGCCCGTCGCTGCTTTGCCGAATATGGCTACGAGAAGGCGACGGTGCGCCGGCTGGAACAGGCCATCGGCTTGTCGCGGGGAGCGATCTTCCACCATTTCCGCGACAAGGACACGTTATTCTTCGAGCTGGCCCGCGAGGACGCCGAGCGGATGGCCGCGGTCGCGTCGCGGGAGGGTCTCATCCAGGTGATGCGCGACATGCTCACCGCGCCCGACCAGTTCGACTGGCTCGCCACGCGATTGGAGATCGCCCGAAAGCTGCGCCACGACCCCGCGTTCAGTCGGGGGTGGGCGGAGCGCTCGGCGGAGCTGACGACGGCAACGATCGATCGGCTACGGCGGCAGAAGCAGGCCGGGCGGGTGCGCAACGACATCCCCAGCGACGTATTGGTGTGCTACCTGGACCTGGTTCTCGACGGCTTGGTCGCCCGAGTGGCCTCCGGTGAAGACCCACAGCGGCTTACCGCCGTCCTCGATCTGGTCGAGGGTTCGGTACGCCGGCGATAAGTTAATCGCGTTACAGAGATCGCGTGCGGTGGTTGGGCCCACCGCGGCTGCGCATGGTGGTGCCCGACTCGCGCAGCAAGCTGTGGATCGAGCCGTACGACCTGCCGGTGGACGCGACCAGAGTTCGAATGCTGGCCCCGCCCTCGTAGGCGCTGCGCAATTCGACCAGCAACTGATCGCGTGTCTTTTTCGTTTTCCTCATCGGCGCCTCCCCGCTTCAAAAGGATCCCCAAAGCACCCAGCGTAGGAAGCAGACGTCGGCGGCGGGCCACTTTGACGAAATCGCCTGGGGCACCGTCGAGCCGAGCATAGCCGGTCAGGCCAGCTCGATCAGATCCCGATACTCCTCAGACCAATGGTCTTCGGTGCCGTCGGGCAGCAGCACGACCCGTTGCGGATCGAGCGCTTCGGCCGCACCGGGGTCGTGTGTCACCAGCACCACGGCTCCGGTGTAGCTCCGCAGCGCGTCCAGTACCTGCTCGCGGGAGGCCGGATCGAGATTGTTCGTCGGCTCATCAAGCAGCAACACATTCGCCGTCGAGGCCACCAGACCAGCGAGCGCCAGCCGAGTCTTCTCGCCGCCGGATAGCGTGCCGGCCAACTGCTCGAGCTGACTACCGCTGAACATGAACGCCCCGAGCAACCCCCGCAGGTCCTGCTCGCCGGAATCGGGGGCGGCGTGCCGGATGTTCTGCCATACCGTCGCGGTGTCGTCGAGGGTGTCGTGCTCCTGTGCGAAATATCCGACTTTCAAACCGTGTCCGGGTTCCAGCGCCCCGGCGTCGGGTTGCTCGACACCGGCCAACAGCCGCAGCAGTGTCGTCTTGCCCGCGCCGTTGAGTCCCAGCACGACCACCCGGGAGCCGCGATCGATGGCGAGGTCTACGCCGGTGAACACTTCCAGCGATCCGTAGGTCTTGGTCAGGCCGGTGGCCACCAGCGGGGTCCGCCCACAGGCCGCCGGGCTGGGGAACTTGATTCGGGCCACCTTGTCGGCCACCCGCTCCTCGTCGAGAGCGGCCATCATTCGGTCGGCGCGTCGCAGCATGTTCTGGGCCGCAACAGCTTTGGTGGCCTTGGCGCCCAGCTTGGCGGCTTGGGCACGCAACGCGGTGGCCTTGCGTTCGGCATTGGCACGCTCCCGGCGGCGGCGCTGCTCGTCGGTGGCGCGGGCGTCGAGATACTTCTGCCAACCCATGTTGTAGACGTCGACTTCACCGCGCACCGCGTCGAGAAACCAGACCCGGTTGACGACGTCGGCCAACAAGTCGACATTGTGGCTGATCACCACCAGGCCGCCGGTGTGCCCGCGCAGGAATTCCCGTAGCCAGCCCAGTGAATCGGCGTCGAGGTGGTTGGTCGGCTCGTCGAGCAGCAAGGTGGTGGCCGAGCCGGCGCCCGTGTCCGACGCGGCGAACAGAATGCGCGCCAGCTCCACCCGGCGGCGTTGTCCGCCGGACAACGTGTGCAGCTGCTGGCTCAACACCCGTTCGGGCAACCCGAGACTCGCGCAAATCCGGCCCGCCTCGCTTTCGGCGCCGTAACCGCCCAGCGCGGCGAAGCGTTCCTCGAGTTGACCGTAGCGGCGGATCGCACGGTCGCGGGCGGCGTCGTCGGCGACTTCGGCCATCAGCGCCTGCTGCTTTTCCAGATCGGTGAGCAGGGTGTCTAATCCGCGCGCCGACAGCACCCGGTCACGGGCCAGGATGTCGAGGTCGCCCTCTTTGGGATCCTGCGGCAGATAACCGATCTCGCCGGTGCGGGTCACCGTGCCGGCGTACGGCTGCCCCTCCCCCGCGAGGATTCGCAAGGTAGTGGTCTTCCCGGCGCCGTTGCGCCCGACCAGCCCGATGCGGTCACCCGGCTGTATCCGCAGTGCCGGGCCGTCCGCGGAGAGCAGCGTGCGCGCGCCAGCGCGGACCTCGAGGTCCGTAGCCGTGATCACGGTCACTCTCCTTGCGTTTCTTGTCCGGCTCCTCAGCAGGCCATCCTGGCCCGCATCGTCGCCGAACGGCGTTACTTATCGTCGGTGAACACCGGCGGCCGTTTCTCGGCACGCGCGGCAACCGCCTCTTCGAAGTTGGTGGTGAGCAGACGAACGAAGAGCTGTCCTAGGCCCTCGGCCTGCATGTGCCCTTCCAGGCTAGCGGCGTCCAGTCCACTCCACAGTGTGCGCTTGGTCAACTCGATTCCCGGCCGCGAGAACGCGGCGATCCGCTCGGCCATCGCATAGCAGGTGTCCAGCAGCTGGTCGTCCGGCACCTGGCGCGACACCAGCCCGATCCGCTCGGCTTCCTCGGCGTCGATGTCGCGACCGGTCAGCATGATCTCGAACGCCCGCGACGAGCCGATGGCCCGGGGCAACAGATAGCTGAGCCCCAGCTCACTGGCGGTCAGCCCGTTGTTGATACCTGCGGCCCGGAAATAGGCTCCGCTCGATGCGACGCGAATATCGGCGGCCAGCGCCAGGCACAGCCCGCCACCGATCGCTGCACCGTTGACCGCGGCGATCACCGGTTGGTGCAGCCGTCGTAGCGCCAGAATGACGTCGTCGAGAATCTGCATCGAACGCAGCGCGTAGGTGGGCCGGGTCAGGCCTTGGACATGCGGCACCTCCCCGGCCGACTTGTGGTCGGCGCCCGAGGAGAAACCCCGGCCTGCGCCGGTCAGCACGACCACCCGCACCGAGTTGTCGTAGGTGATGTTCTCCAGAGCCGCCTTGAGCGGCACCATGACGTCGAACGCCATGGAGTTCATCCGCTCCGGCCGGTTGAGGGTGATCAGCGCGATCTGCGGCCGCGGATGTTCAACGAGGACCATGCTCACCGTTGAACGGTAACCCGGCCGCCCGCCGGACTGATCAGGCCTGGTCGTGCTCCTGCGCCGCGATCGCTGCGTCGATGTCGAAGTTCTTCACCTGCTGGACCAGATCCTCCAGCGCGGCTGGCGGCAGGGCGCCGGGCTGGTTGAACACCAGCTTGCCCTTCTTGAACGCCATCAGCGTGGGGATGGATCGGATCTGGGCGGCCGCGGCAAGTTGCTGTTCGGCTTCGGTGTCGACCTTGGCGTGCACGATGTCGGGGTGCTTCTCCGCGGATGCGGCAAACGTGGGCGCGAACTGGCGGCACGGCCCGCACCAGGACGCCCAGAAGTCGACGAGCACGATGTCGTTGCCGTTGATGGTGTCGTTGAACTGTTCGGCAGTGAGGTCTTGGGTAGTCACGACCCGCGTTAACGCCGTGAACTGCCGCTGTGTTCCCCAGCGTTCCGCCGGGTCTCTAGGTCAGGTGGTCGTAGTCGCCGCGGACCCAGGCGGCGTGGCGGTCGGCCGATCGCTGGACCGCCGCGTGGCCGTCGGTGTCGATGGCGTTGGTGAACAGGCCGTAGATGCGGTCGAAGTCCAACGCCGCCAGGGTGCCGGCCATGCGCTGCACAACCGCAGCCGACAGCGGAAGGCGGTTCGGGTAGCTGCGCAAGAACGCAACCGTGCGGCGGTCCGGGTTGGGAAAGATGGTGTCGCCGGCCAGCAGCACGCCGCGCCCGCCGGCGCCCTCGGTCCAGCAGGCGACCGCGCTGCCGGGAAAATGTCCGCCGACCCGGACCACGGATAACGACGGGGTCAGCCGCAAGGTGTCCGACCACTGCTGGATCACCGGGTCGGGACGCATCACCCACTCGGCATCCGCGGCGTTCACGTACACCGGGACGCCGCCCAGTCGGTGGCTCCACTCGACTTGTGCGCCGTACATGTGCGGATGGCTGGCCACAATGGCGATGACCGGCCCGCGCTCTGCTACCGCGGCCACGGCGTCGTCGTCGACAAAGCCGGACGGATCCCACAACACGTTGCCGGCATCGGTGCACACCAGCTTTCCCAGCTGCCCGATTCCGAACGCGCGGCGAACTGCCGATCGCGACGAGTCCGTCCTCAATGACCGAGACCTGCGACCGCATGCCTTCGGCAACCAGCTGCTCCAGCGTCGCCCACTGCTGCCCCTCGGCCGGCACCCACTGCCGGTCGTCGGCACAAATCGCGCACACGCTCTGATGCGGTGCTGTGCTCGACACCGCAGGTTCTGCACAACCAAAACATGGCACAACTCTATTCGACCGGACCGCGTCAAAAGGCCGCTCACGAGCTCAGCTAATAATTGTGCAACTCGGCAGTGCAGCGGGTACCCCTCCCCGCAACGCCTCGATCGGAGAACCGTGATGTCCGCCGCCACGCATCGACGTCGATTGACTCAGCTCGTGATCCTCGCGGTCACCGGCGCCACCGCAGTGTCGCTCGCCGCGTGCGGCAATTCGAGCAACGAAAACACCGGAAAGCCCAGCACGTCGGCAAGCTCGACAACTCCTAAGCCCACGCCTCCTAAGCCCACGCCGCCGCCGGCACCACCCATGGGGCATGACGAGGTCGAGGGCTTGGTCAGATCGGTGTCGGGCAACAGGATCCAGCTCACGCAGCGGGATCGGACGGCGGCCGCGGTGGACTTCACGCCGCGACAATGGTCACCGAGCTCGGCTCGGCTCAGCTGACCGACGTCACCCCCGGCAGTTGCGTCGACGTCGAGGCCGCCGCGCAGGGCGGTCCGCCTGGTGGTGCCGGTCACCGCGCAATCCGTGGAGATCAGCCCGTCTGAAGGCGGCAAGTGCCCTCCGCCGCGCAACCCCGCCCGGAGGGCCGGCTGGAAGTCCCAGCGTCAACGGCATCGTCGACTCGGTTACGGGTAACACCATCGCCGTCAACAGCATCGATCCCACCGGCAAGACCACGCACACCACTGTGACCGTCACCGACACGACCACCTACACCAAGCACGCGGTTACCAATGCGCAAGCGATCCAGAACGGTAAGTGCATGGCGGCGCAGGGAACCAAGGACGGCGGTGTGCTGCACGCGGCGACCATCGACCTCGAACCGTGTCCACCGATGGGTCGCCCGCACCACCATTTCCACTATTCCGTGGCCGCACCATCGCCATTAGAGCCAAGACGCGACTCGTCCAAACGCCTACGCACGATGTGGAAGTGGCCCCAACGGCGTTGAGGTAGCCCCGAATAGCCGGGCCCATAGCGCTGACCTGGCACCCTACGGTTGCGTCGCCGTAGGTTACGCTTCCGTCGCCGTAGGTTACGGTTGCGTACCCATTCCCGCCTCGGACACACTGCGTCCGAGTTCATCAGGGGAAGGGAAAACCGTTGGGGCACTACATCGCCAACCTGCGCGACATCGAGTTCAATCTGTTCGAGGTTTTGAACATCGGCACCGTCCTCGGCTCAGGGCGCTATCGCGACCTCGACGTCGACACGGTCCACACGATGCTCGACGAAGTCGCTCGCCTGGCCGAGGGCCCCATCGCCGAGTCATTCGCCGAAGCCGACCGCAACCCACCGGTTTTCGAGCCGGACCGTCACACCATCTCGGTCCCCGCCGAGTTGGCCAAATCGGTGCAGGCGGTCAAAGACGCCGAGTGGTGGCGCATCGGTCTTGCCGAAGAAATCGGCGGCGTGTCCGCACCGGGCCCAGTGACGTGGGCGATCAACGAGATGCTGCTCTGCGCCAATCCGGCGGCGGCCTTTTTCTACAGCATGGGCCCGGCGATGGCCAACGCGCTCTACATCGAGGGCACCGAACAGCAGAAGCAGTGGGCGGCGATGGCCCTGGAACGAGGTTGGGCGGCCACCATGGTGTTGACCGAGGCCGACGCCGGCTCCGATGTCGGCGCGGGGCGAACCAAGGCCATCGCGCAACCGGACGGCAGCTGGCACATCGAGGGCGTCAAGCGGTTCATCTCCGGTGGCGATGTGGGCGATACCGCCGAGAACATCTTCCATCTCGTGCTGGCCCGACCCGAGGGCGCCGGTCCGGGCACCAAAGGTTTGAGCCTGTTCTACGTGCCCAAATACCTGTTCGACCCGGAGACTTTCGAACTCGGCTCCCGCAACGGGGTTTTCGCCACCGGGCTGGAACACAAGATGGGCCTGAAGGCCTCCCCGACCTGCGAGTTGACCTTCGGCGCCCACGGACCGCCCGCGGTTGGCTACCTGGTCGGCGACGTGCACAACGGGATCGCGCAGATGTTCACCGTCATCGAGCACGCACGCATGACAGTCGGCGTCAAGGCTGCCGGCACGCTGTCCACCGGCTATCTCAACGCGCTGGCATTCGCCAAGCAGCGGGTGCAGGGCGCGGATCTGACCCAGATGACCGACAAGGCCGCGCCGCGGGTCACGATCATGCACCATCCCGGATGTGCGCCGCAGCCTGATCACGCAGAAGGCCTACGCCGAAGGCTTGCGAGCGCTCTACCTCTATGCCGCGGCGCACCAGGACGGTTCTGTTGCACAACATGTTTCAGGTGCGGACGCCGAGATGGCGCACCGCGTTAACGATCTGCTGCTCCCGGTGGTCAAGGGGGTGAGCTCGGAACGGGCTTACGAAATCCTGACCGAGTCGCTGCAGACGCTCGGCGGGTCGGGCTTTTTGACCGATTACCCCATCGAGCAGTACATCCGTGACGCCAGGATCGATTCCCTCTACGAGGGCACCACCGCAATCCAGGCGCTGGATTTCTTCTTCCGCAAGATCATCCGCGACCGCGGCCAAGCCCTCGAGCATGTGGCGTCGCAGATCAGCCACACCATCGAAAACTGCGATGAGACGTTGCGGCAGCATGCCGAGCTGCTGCGTACCGCGCTCGACGACGTCAGAGCGATGACAGCCACCCTGACCGGATACCTGATGGCCGCCGCGGAAAACCCAACGGAGATATACAAAGTCGGGCTCGCATCGGTGCGATTCCTGCTCGCCGTCGGCGACTTGCTGATCGGTTGGCGGCTATTGGTACAAGCCGACGTCGCGCACGCGGCCCTGGCCACCGCACCGACGAACGACGAGGCGTTCTATCAGGGCAAGATCGCCACCGCGCGATTCTTCGCTAAGAACATGCTGCCGAACCTCACCGCACTGCGCGGCATCATCGACGCCATCGACGACGACATCATGGAGCTTCCCGAAGCGGCGTTCTAGCGACGACTCGCTAGGGCGTCCCGAATACACAGCTGGCTCATAATCGGCCGCCAGCCGGCACTCAGCTGCGCCACTAATCGTGAGAAGCGTTGCATGGCCGGCCCGCGCACAGCGGCCGACGATCTGAAAGGACCTAGATGTTTGGGATGCCTGTCGTTCTCCCGCCCGCGCGACTCACCCGATTGGCGATCCTCACGCTCACCGGCGCAACCGCGCTGTCCGTCGCCGCGTGCGGTGCGTCGAACAATTCGAAGCCCGCCAACTGCGGCAAGTCCGACAAGCTCGGCTGCGACGTCGTCCGCCGTCAGCGTCCGCGAACGGCAAGAGCTGGGTCAGCGGGATGATCGCTTCGGTGTCGGGCGACGCAATCCAGGTCACCCAGCAGACCGGAAACGCCACCGTCGACTTCACGCCGTCGACGAAGATCACCGAGGTCACCCCCGCTCAGCTGACGGACGTCACCGCCGGCAGTTGCGTTGCTGTGCTTCCCACCCGTGACAGCGCGGACAGCGGCGGCGCGATCACCGCGCAATTCGTGCGCGTCAGCCCGGCCGTCGACGGCAAGTGCCCAGAGCCCAAACACCCAGCGGGCGCAAATGCGAAGCATCGCCGGTCAGCGGCACGGTTGCCTCCGTCGCGGGTAACACCATCACCGTGACCGCCACCGATGCCGACGGCAACACGTCGCAGACCAACGTGACCGTCACCGACACGACCAAGTACACCAAGCAGTCAGCCACCGACGCGCAAGCGCTGGCCCAAGGTAAGTGCATCGCCGCGCGAGGGACCAAAGACGACAGCGGCACGCTGCAGGCTACGGCGATCAGCGTTCAACAGGCTGACAACGGCAGCTGCCCGCAGCCCGGCGGGAGGAAGCACCAGCACTAGCGACGGCTGGATCAGTACGACTTCGGCAGGCCGAGGCTGTGCTGAGCGATGTGGTTGAGGATCATCTCGCGCGTGATCGGCACGGTTTTGAACAACCGGACGAACTCGTACATGTTGGCCAGCGCGACCTCGCGGGTAAAGCCACTGCCACCGTGCACCTCGATCGCCTGGTCGAGGCAGCGGATGGCAGCATCGGCGGCCAGGAATTTGGCCATGTTCGCGGGTTCGCCGGCGTCGACTCCGGCGTCGTAGCCGGCGGCGGCGTGGCGTGTCATCAACCGGGCAGCCTCGAGCGCGATCTCGGCTTCGGCCAACGGATGCGCGACGCCTTGGTGCGCTCCGATCGGCACCTGCCAAACCTGGCGTTCTCGCGCGTAGGCGACCGCTTTGTCGAGGGCGTAGCGGCTCACGCCGTTGCAGATCGCGGCGATGATCACCCGCTCGGGGTTCATGCCGTCGAACGCAACACGTAATCCGTTGCCTTCGCCACCGACCAGCCGATCCGCTGGGACGGCGACGTTGTCGAAGAACACGGTGAACGATTTGTCGGTGATCTCGAAAGTCATGGGGATGCGGTGCATCTCGATTCCGGGCGTATCGCGGTCGACGAGGAACAGCGAGAGCTGCGCGCGGCCTTTCGCATCGGTGCCCGTGCGAGTGACGACCAGCAGCGCGTCGGCTTGGTCGGCAGCGGTGATGAATGTCTTCTGTCCGCTGATGTAGTACTTGTCGCCGTCGCGGTGTGCGGTGGTGGCGAGCTGGTGGCTGTTTGATCCGGCGTCGGGTTCGGTGATCGCGAACGCGATCTTGACGTTTCCCGCCGCCATCGGGGCCAGCCACTGCAGTTTCTGCTCATGGTTGGCGTGCCGCGCCAGTAGGCTGCCGACGATTCCCGGTGAGATCATCAGCATGATCTGCGGACAGCCCGCGGCGGCGCTTCCTCGGCGACGATGTTCATCGCGCTCAATCCCATTCCGCCGCCGCCGTATTCCTCCGGCAGGTTCACGCCAACGAAACCGCCCGCGCCAACGCGTCCCCAGCTCGGTGGATGCTGCAGGGTTTCGCTGCACCGACTGAAGTAGGCGTTACCGAAGCCGGCGACGATACCGTGACCGAGGCACGTAATTCGCTTCCTCGACGTCGGTCAGAATCACCGGAAGTCCATCGACACATCCATGACAACTTAGTATACTAAGTGCTGTGACGATGACAACGCCCTCCCGCGCTCCCGAGGTCGTCGCCGCAACCCTGCGCCGGCGAATTCTGTCCGGCGAACTCGTGCCGGGCGATTCGCTGCCCACCGAGCCGAACTGATCAACCAACTCGGCGTCAGCCGCGAAACGGTCCGCATGGCCCTGCGTCTGCTGGACGCTGAGGGTCTCACCACCACCAGCCAGGGACGCAGCGGCGTGCGCATCCGCCATCCCGAACCCGAGCGGACCGCTCCTCACTGGTGCAGTTATTCACCCTCACCGAGCGACCTGGGCGACCTGCTGGATTTCCGCAAGATGCTCGAGCCTGCCGCGGCGGCGCACGTCGCCGAGCACGCCACGGCCCAACAACGCGAGCACATCGCCGCCGTCGCCGAGCGCGGCATCGCACCCGACGGCACCGGCTACCACGAATTCCACGAGCTGCTGGTGCAGGCCAGCGGAAACCCGCTTCTCACTACCGTTCTGGCCGCGGTCGACAGGCGGTGCGGTGGGCCGCCGCCGACAAGACATCACTCAATACGACCGCGCCGAAGCGGCGAAGTCGCATCGCGCGATCGCCGCTGCCATCACCGCGAAAGATCCCGAGAAGGCTGAACATCGGATGCGCCAGCACCTCGAAGCCGCGCTGCGCCACGTCGAAGCGTCGGGACTGCGCGGCGCGCCGATGATCCCGCCGTCACGCTGGCGCGGCGATAACAGCGACCTGCCCTGGCGGTGACGCGCAGTTATTTCTTGCCGCGCCAGCCTCGTTCGAACGGCAGCCGCCACGCTCGCGGCGCAATCAACGGATGGACCGCGTTGGGACCCCATGAGTCGAGGTCGTAGCTGCGCACCGGCGGCGGATCCTCGAGCAACGGCGCCGAGACCTCCCAGAGCCGCTCGATGCCCTCCGCCGTGTTGTACAGCGTCCGGTCGCCGCGCATCGCGTCAAGAATCAGACGCTCGTAGGCCTCGAGCACATCGCCGGCATGGCCGCTCTCTTCCATGGTGAACTGCAGGCTGAGCTTGTCCAGCTTCATTCCCGGCCCCGGCCGCTTGCCGTAAAACGACAGCGACATCTTGGACACATCGGCGAGATCGAAGGTCAGGTGATCCGGACCCTTTTGTCCCACACCGGATCCGGGCGGAAACATGCTCCTCGGCGGCTCGTGGAATGCGATCGAGATGATGCGCTGCCCCTCGGCCAAGCCCTTGCCGGTGCGCAGAAAGAACGGGACACCCGCCCAGCGCCAGTTGTCGATCTCGCATTTGAGCGCGATGAACGTCTCGGTGTCCGATTCCGCGGGCACCCCGGGCTTGTCGCGGTAACCCCGGTATTGCCCGCGCACCACCTCGCTTGGGTCAAGCAGGCGCATCGAGCGGAATACCTTGTTCTTCTCGCTGCTGATCGCGTCTGACGCCAACTCGGTGGGCGGTTCCATCGCGACGAACGCCAGAATCTGGAACAGGTGGGTGACCACCATGTCTTTGAACGCGCCCACGGCTTCGTAGAACTGGGCGCGGCTCTCACAGGTGAGCCGCTCGGGCACGTCGATCTGGATGTGGTCGATGAATTGGCGATTCCAGATCGGCTCGAACAGTCCGTTCGCGAACCGGAACGCGAGGATGTTCTGCGCGGCCTCCTTACCCAGGAAGTGATCGATCCGGAAGATCTGCTCTTCGTCGAATCGCTCGTGAATCGCCTTGTTCAGTTCGCGCGCGCTGGCCAGATCGACGCCGAACGGCTTTTCCATGATGACCCGGGAGTTCTCGACCAGATCCGCCTTGTGCAGCGTGTCCATCACGGGCATCACCGCCGCCGGCGGGACGCTCAAGTAGTGCAGCAGACGGGCCTCGCCACCGAGCGCCGCGACCTGCTCGGCCACCGCACTGGCCAGCGCTTCCGGGCCGGCCTGCTGTGGCACAAAAGGTCAGATTGGAGATGAACTGATCGAGAAGCTCATCGGAAACGTCATGGTGGGAGAACTCGTTGCAGGCCTTCTCCGCCTGCTTGCGGAAAGTCTCGTTGTCGATTTCGTCGAGCGACGTGCCGATGATGCGGATCTCGGGAGCCAGGTTCGAGCAGGAAAGGTGCAGCAGGCCGGGCAGCAGCTTTCGGCGCGCTAAATCGCCTGTCGCGCCGAACATCACGACGACATGGGGCTCCGCGCCGGCGCCCTTGTTCTTGACCGCGCGGGATATAGCATCGCTCACAACGATGATGGTAGCCAGGCCTGGTCCGACCGCAACCTCGCGAGCTCGGTCATACTCACCGGCTCGGAGGACTCAGACGGTGAAACCCAGGGCGCGCAGCTGATCGCGACCGTCGTCGGTGATCTTGTCCGGGCCCCACGGCGGGTTCCACACCCAGTTGATCCGCAGCTCGTCGACCAGACCGGCGCCGACCAGTGCGCTGCGCGACTGGTCTTCGATGACGTCGGTCAGCGGGCAGGCCGGCGACGTCAACGTCATGTCGATCAGCGCGACGGTCCCCTCGTCGCCCTCTTCGAGATTCAGGCCGTAGACCAGTCCCAGGTCGACGACGTTGATGCCCAGCTCGGGGTCGACGACATCGCGCATCGCCTCTTCGATGTCGGCGAGCAGTTCGTTGTCCGGTGCGGCGATTTCGCTCATCCTTTGACCTCCTCGACGTCTGCAGTCGCTTGCGCCAGCGCATCCTTGAACGCCATCCAGCCGAGCAGCGCGCATTTGACCCGGGCCGGATACTTGGCGACGCCGGCGAACGCGATGCCGTCGCCTAAGACGTCCTCGTCGCCGGCGACGGTTCCGCGGGACGACACCATCTCGGTGAACGCGGTGACGGTCTTCAACGCCTGCCCGACGCTTTGGCCGATCACCTGCTCGGTGAGCACCGACGTGGCCGCCTGGCTGATCGAACAGCCCTGCCCGTCGTAGGAGACGTCGGCGATGTGCTCACCGTCGTCCGACAGCGCCACCCGCAGCGTGACCTCGTCGCCGCAGATCGGGTTGACGTGGTGCACCTGCGCGCCGAACGGCTCGCGCAGCCCGCGGTGCTGCGGGTGCTTGTAGTGATCGAGGATCACGTCTTGGTAGATCTGCTCGAGGCGCACTGCCGACTCACGCTCCGCCGAAGAAATCGATGGCGTGCCGCACGCCGGCCACCAGCCGGTCGACCTCCTCGAGGGTGTTGTAGACCGCGAACGATGCGCGCGCGGTGGCGGCAAGGCCGAATCGGCGGTGCAGCGGCAACGCGCAGTGGTGCCCGACCCGCACGGCGACACCGTCGTCGTCGAGCACCTGGCCGACGTCGTGCGCGTGCACGCCGTCGACGACGAAAGACACCGGCGAGCCGCGGTTCTCCATCGACGTCGGCCCGATCGACCCGCACGCCGTCGATACCGGACAGGCCGTCGATCGCGGCGGCCACCAACTCACGTTCGTGAGCTTCGACGGCGTCCATGCCGATCGCGCCGAGGTAGCGCGCGGCCGCGCCCAGCCCGACCACCTGGGAGGTCATCGGCGTGCCGGCCTCGAACCGTTGCGGCGGCGCCGCGTAGGTGGTGGCCTCCATGGTGACCGTCTCGATCATCGAGCCGCCGGTGAGGAACGGCGGCATCGCCGACAACAACTCACGGTGGCCGTAGAGCACGCCGATCCCGTTGGGGCCCAGCATCTTATGTCCGGAGAAGGCGGCGAAGTCGACGCCGAGCGCGTGAAAGTCGACCGGCTGGTGCGGCACCGACTGGCAGGCGTCCAGCACCGTCAGCGCGCCGACGGCCTTGGCCCGGGCGACCAGCTCGGCTACCGGGGCCACCGCGCCGGTCACATTCGAATGATGGCTGAAGGCAACGACTTTGACGTTGCTCGTCGAGCTGCAGCGAGTCCAGGTCGATGCGGCCGTCGTCGGTTACGCCGTACCAGCGCAGCGTGGCGCCGGTGCGCCGGGCCAGCTCCTGCCACGGGACCAGGTTGGCGTGGTGCTCGAGCTCGGTGGTGACGATGACGTCGCCTGGGCCGACGGCGTGCTCGAACCGGTTGTCCCCCAGCACATAGGACACCAGGTTGAGCGATTCGGTGGCGTTCTTGGTGAACACCAGCTCGTCGGGGTCGGCGCCGACGAACGCGGCGATGTCGGCGCGGCCCTGCTCGTAGGCGTCGGTGGCCTCCTCCATCAGCTGGTGCGCGCCGCGGTGCACCCCGCCGTTGGAGGTGAGCAGGAACTCGCGTTCGGCGTCGAGCACCTGCAGCGGCCGCTGCGATGTGGCACCGGAATCCAGGTACGCCAACTGATTTCCGCCCCGCATCACCCGCTGAGGATCGGGAAGTCGGCCCGGATCGCCGCGAGATCGAGCGTCGAGGTCGACGCCGAACTGCCGTCATGTCAAGCTCCCGTGGCGGCCGTTTGCGTGAAGCGCTCGTAGCCGTTCTCTTCGAGCTCGTCGGCCAACTCCGGGCCGCCCGATTCGATGATCCGGCCGCCGACGAACACGTGCACGAACTGCGGGTGGATGTACCGCAGGATGCGGGTGTAGTGCGTGATCAGCAGGATGCCGCCATGCTCGGCTTCGGCGTAGCGGTTGACGCCCTCGCTGACCACCCGCAGCGCGTCGACGTCCAGGCCGGAGTCGGTCTCGTCGAGGATCGCGATCTTCGGCTTCAGCAGCCCCAGCTGCAGGATCTCGTGGCGCTTCTTCTCGCCGCCGGAGAAGCCTTCGTTGACACTGCGTTCGCCGAAGGCCTGGTCGATGTCGAGGTCCGCCATCGCGGCCTTGACCTCTTTGACCCAGTGCCGCAGCTTGGGCGCCTCGCCGCGGACCGCGGTCGCGGCCGAGCGCAGGAAGTTCGACATCGACACACCCGGGCACCTCGACCGGGATACTGCATGGCCAAGAACAGGCCGGCCCGGGCGCGCTCGTCGATGCTCATCTCCAGGACGTTCTGCGCCGTCGAGCGTGATCGAGCCGGAGGTGACGCGTGTACTTGGGGTGGCCGGCGATGGCGTAGGACAGCGTGGACTTGCCGGATCCGTTGGGTCCCATCACCGCATGCGTCTCGCCGGAGCTCACCGTCAGGTTGACGCCCTTGAGGATCGGCGACTTCGTCGCCTCTCGGGGGTGCTCGACCGCTGACGTGCAGGTCTTTGATTTCCAGAGTGGTCATGAGTCAGTTACTTCTCGATTCCGTGATCGCTAGTTCTCGTTCGATGGCTGTCGGTCAGGCGCTCGCGCACCGCGGGGACGGCGATCTTGGCGATGATCTCGTTGAAGAAGCCGCGCACCACCAGGCGGCGGGCCTGGCTCTTCCGGGATGCCGCGGGCACGCAGGTAGAACAGCTGCTCGTCGTCGAATCGTCCGGTGGCGCTGGCATGTCCGGCGCCGACGATCTCGCCGGTCTCGATCTCCAGGTTGGGCACCGAGTCGGCGCGGGCGCCGTCGGTGAGCACCAGGTTGCGGTTGACCTCGAAGGTGTCGGTGCCGGCGGCCTCGGCGCGGATCAACACGTCGCCGATCCAGACGGTGTGCGCGTCCGGCTCGGTTCGAATCCGGATCCCCTTGCAGCGCACCCTTGTACAGCACGTCGGACTTGCAGTTGGGCTGAGAGTGGTCGACCAGCAGCCGCGACTCGAAGTGCTGACCGTCGTCGGCGAAGTACGGTGCCGAGCAGCTGCGGCGTCGCCACCGGGCGCGGTCGAACCGCACCGTCGCCGACGTGCGCACCACATCGCCGCCCAGCGTGACGGCGACGTGCCCCAGCACCGCGTCCTTGCCCAACCGGGCGTGGTGGGCGCTGACATGCACCGTGTCGTCGGCCCAGTCCGCGATCCAGATCACGCTGACGCCGCGCCGAGTCGCCGACGATGAATCTCGACGTTGTCGGCGTAGGTTCCGCTGCCGCGCATGGTCGATGACGACGATGGCCCGCGCGAGTTCTTCGACCCGGATCTGCAGGTGCCCGTAGGCCACCGCACCCTCACCGGGGCCGGTGATCAGCGACCTCGATCGGCTCGGCCACCTCGGTATCCCGCGCGACGGTAACGAGCGTCGCCGAGTTGAACGACGAAAATGCCTGCGCGGCAACACGATCGGCGGGCACACCGCCCTGGCCGAGCCGCTCGTCGCCGCGCCGGACGGTCTCGACGCGTCACACCCGGGCCGTCGCCGACGGTGATCTGCGCGGTCCCGGTCGCCGGCGCCGAGCCGTCGTGCAGACCACGCAGCCGCTTCAGCGGGGTGAACCGCCACAGCTCGTCGCGGCCACCGGGCACCTCGAACGCGTTGACGTCGAACGAGGAGAACAGCTCGCCCTTGTTGGCAGCGGCGAGGGCCGAACCCTCAACCGCTTCAGTCAATCCCGTCACTAGCCGACCGAGCCTTCCATCTGCAGCTCGATCAGCCGGTTGAGCTCCAGGGCGTACTCCATCGGGCAGCTCCTTGGCGATCGGCTCGACGAAGCCGCGCACCACCATCGCCATCGCCTCGTCCTCGGTCAGCCCGCGGCTCATCAGATAGAACAGCTGGTTCTCGCTGACCTTGGACACGGTGGCCTCGTGGCCCATCGTGACGTCGTCCTCGCGGATGTCGACGTAGGGGTAGGTGTCGCTGCGGCTGATCGTATCCACCAGCAGCGCATCGCATTTCACGCTGGAACGCGATCCGTGCGAACCCTTGTTCACCTGAACCAGGCCGCGGTAGGAGGCACGGCCGCCGCCGCGGGCGACCGACTTGGAGACGATGTTGCTCGACGTGTTGGGCGCCAGGTGCAGCATCTTGGCGCCGGTGTCCTGGTGCTGGCCCTCGCCGGCGAACGCGACCGACAGCACCTCGCCCTTGGCGTGCTCGCCGGTCATCCAGACCGCCGGGTACTTCATCGTCACCTTGGAGCCGATGTTGCCGTCGACCCACTCCATGGTGGCGCCGGCCTCGGCCCGGGCCCGCTTGGTGACCAGGTTGTAGACGTTGTTCGACCAGTTCTGGATCGTGGTGTAGCGGCAACGGCCACCGGGCTTGACGATGATCTCCACCACCGCCGAGTGCAGCGAGTCGCGACTTGTAGATCGGCGCGGTACAGCCCTCGACGTAGTGCACGTAGGCGTCCTCGTCGACGATGATCAGCGTCCGCTCGAACTGGCCCATGTTCTCGGTGTTGATCCGGAAGTAGGCCTGCAGCGGGATGTCGACGTGCACGCCCTTGCGGGACGTAGATGAACGAACCACCACTCCACACCGCGGCGTTCAGTGCGGAGAACTTGTTGTCGCCGGCCGGGATCACGGTGCCGAAGTACTGCCTGAAGATCTCCGGGTGCTCACGCAGCGCGGTGTCGGTGTCCAGGAAGATGACGCCCAGTTTCTCCAGATCCTCGCGGATCGAGTGGTAGACCACCTCTGACTCGTACTGCGCCGCAACGCCGGAGACCAGCCGCTGCTTCTCGGCTTCGGGGATGCCCAGCCTGTCGTAGGTGTTCTTGATGTCTGCAGGCAGATCGTCCCAGGTGGCGGCCTGCTTCTCGCTGGACCGCACGAAGTACTTGATGTTGTCGAAGTGGATGCCCTCGAGGTTGGATCCCCAGTTCGGCATCGGCTTGCGCCCGAAGATCCGCAGCGCCTTCAGCCGGTACTCCAGCATCCACTCGGGCTCGTTCTTCTTGGCCGAGATATCGCGGACCACCGCCTCGGACAGCCCGCGCTGCGCGCTGGCGCCGGCCACGTCGGAGTCCGACCAGCCGTAGCCGTAGCGGCCCAGCGAGGCGATCGCCTCCTCCTGGGTCAGCGTCTCGGCGGGCATGACCGTCTTGGCGGCCTCCGGGGTGAGGGTCATAACGACACTCCTTTGGTGCTCGTGGTGGCTTCAGCGCGGGCTGTGCGCCGAAGTTCAGTCGGTTTGGCTTCGGCGGCGGCGAGCGGGACGTGGGTGGTGCAGGCGCAATCGCCGTTGACGATTGTCGCCAGCCGCTGCACGTGGGTGCCGAGCACCTCGGCGATCGCCTGCTGCTCGGTCTCGCACAACTCCGGGAACTCCTCGGCGACATGCGACACCGGGCAGTGATGCTGACAGATCTGCACGCCGTGGATCGGACCGCCCACCTGTGTGGTGGTCGCGACGTAGCCGGCTTTGGACAAGGCGCCGGCGATGCGCTCGGCGGTGGCCTCGATCTCCTCGTCGGCGTCGGAGTCGGCGGCCTCGACGTCGGACAGGATGGTGTCGATGCGCTGGCGGGCGAAGCTGCGGACCGCCTCCTCGCCGCCGATCTCGCGGAGTTGACGCATCGCGGCGGACGCCAGGTCGTCGTAGCTGTGGTCGAGCTTGGCGCGGCCGGTCGCGGTGAGCCGGTAGCGCTTGGCCGGGCGGCCCCGGCCGGCCTGCTGCCAGGGCGCGGCCGGGACCGACTCGGCTTCACCCACGTCGATCAGCACGTCGAGGTGGCGTCGCACGCCGGCGGCGGACAAGCCCAGCTGTTCGCCGATCTGCCCGGCCGTGATAGACCCGGACTCCAACAGCAGCCGCACGACGGCGCTGCGGGTCTGACCGTCGTGCGTCGCGGCAGCGGCTGCTGCTTCGGCGCTGTGAACGGAGGGCGGGAATTTCACAACACCAGTGTGACGCAATTCCGCGGACGGGTCCAGGAAGGCTACCCTCTGCCTGCGTTGCCCTGGTCACACCTGATCGGAGCGGCGACGTCCCGGGACGCCGGTTACGCTGCTCTGATGGCAGACCGCCACCACTCGCTGAGTTCGTCGATCGCCAGCTTGCATGGCGACGAGGTGGCGGTGGGTCAGCCGCTGAACGACGCCGAGGAGCGCGCGCTCAGTCGCACCCGGGTGTTCGGCGCGACCGGCACGGTCTTGATGGCGATCGGCGCGCTGGGCGCCGGCGCGCGACCGGTGGTCCAGGACCCGACGTTCGGGGTTCGGCTGCTCAATCTGCCGTCGCGGATCCAGACGGTGTCGCTGACGATGACCACCACCGGCGCGGTGATGATGGCGCTGGCCTGGCTGATGCTGGGCCGGTTCGCGCTGGGCAAGCGGCGGATGTCGCGCGGCGAGCTGGACCGCACGCTGATGCTGTGGGTGCTGCCGCTGCTGATCGCGCCCGCCGATGTACAGCAAGGACGTCTACTCCTACCTGGCGCAGAGCCAGATCTGCCGGCTGGGCCTCGACCCATACCGGGTGGGCCCGGCGACCGGCCTGGGCCTCGACCATGTCTTCACGCTGTCGGTGCCCAGCCTGTGGCGGGAGACGCCCGCGCCGTACGGACCGCTGTTCCTGTGGATCGGCCGCGGCATCTCGGCGCTGACCGGCGAGAACATCGTCGCCGCGGTGCTCTGCCATCGACTGGTGGTGCTGCTCGGCGTCGGCCTGATCGTGTGGGCGACACCGCGCCTGGCCCGCCGCTGCGGGGTGGCCGAAGTCAGCGCGCTGTGGCTGGGGGCGGCAAACCCGCTGCTGATCATGCATCTGGTCGCGGGCATCCATAACGAGGCCCCGATGCTCGGGCTGATGCTGGCCGGCACCGAGTTTGCGCTGCGTGGCATCGACTGCCGCCCGTCCGCTGCTGGCCGCGGCCGTGGCCCCAGGCCCGCGGCGATCGGGCCGACTGGGCGCCGCTGGGCATGCTGCTGGCGGGATCGGTGCTGATCGTGCTGTCGTCGCAGATCAAGCTGCCGTCGCTGCTGGCGTTGGGGTTCGTCACGATGGCGCTGGCCCACCGCTACGGCGGCAGCCTGCAAGGCGCTTCTGCTGACCGGCGGGCTGATGGCGGCGCTGTCGCTGGCGGTGATGGCGGCCGTCGGCTCGGCCAGCCGGCTGGGCTTCGGCTGGATCTTCACCCTCGGCACCGCCAACGTGGTGCGCAGCTGGATGTCGCCGCCGACGCTGATCGCGCTGGGCACCGGGCAGGTTGGGATTCTGCTGGGGCTGGGCGATCACACCACCGCCGTGCTGTCGCTGACCCGTGGCATCGGCGTGCTTGATCATCGCGGTGATGGTCGCGCTGGCTGCTGCTGGCCGTGCTGCGCGGCCGGCTGCATCCGGTCGGCGGGCTCGGCGTCGCGCTGGGTGTGCGCGGTGCTGCTGTTCCCGGTGGTGCAGCCGTGGTACCTGCTGTGGGCGATCATCCCGCTGGCCGCCTGGGCCACCCGACCGGGCTTCCGCGATCGCGGTGATCATCGTGACGATGGTCGTCGGCGTCTTCGGCCCCACGGCCAACGGCGACCGGTTCGCGCTGTTCCAGATCGTGGACGCCACGCGTGGCCAGCACCGTCATCGTGGCGCTGCTGATCGCGGTCGACCTACGACCGGCTGCCGTGGCGGCCGCTGCTCGACCGACGAGCTCACCCACGACGCGGTTCACGACGGATCCGGCGCCCGGCCGGCGAGACCCCGCAGCCAGCGATCCGTTGCCTGGCGCTTACGCTCAATCGTCGTGAGCCCAGCCTCCGATATCCCCGTGCGGTTGCGCGGGGTGTGCAAGCAGTACGGCTCGGGCGCGGCCGCGACCACCGCCGTCGCCCAACTCGACCTCGAGGTGCACACCGCCGAGGTGCTGGCGCTGCTCGGCCCCAACGGCGCGGGCAAGACGACGACCGTGGAGATGTGCGAGGGCTTCGTCCGGCCCGACGCCGGCACCATCGAGGTGCTCGGGCTGGACCCGATCGCCGACAACGCGCGGCTGCGCGCGCGCATCGGCGTGATGCTGCAGGGCGGCGGCGGCTATCCCGCGGCCCGGGCCGGCGAGATGCTGAACCTGGTGGCGTCCTACGCCGCCGACCCACTGGACCCGCAGTGGCTGCTGGACACGCTCGGTCTGACCGACGCCGCCCGCACCACCTACCGACGGCTGTCCGGTGGTCAGCAGCAGCGACTCGCGCTGGCCTGCGCGCTGGTCGGCCGACCCGAACTGGTGTTCCTCGACGAGCCCACCGCGGGCATGGACGCCCAGGCCCGGATCCTGGTGTGGGAGTTGATCGATGCGCTGCGCCGCGACGGCGTGACCGTCGTGCTGACCACCCACCAGCTCAAGGAGGCCGAGGAACTGGCCGACCGGCTGGTCATCATCGACCACGGGGTGACGGTGGCCGCCGGAACGCCGGCGGAGTTGACCCGTAGCGGCGCCAAGGACCAACTCCGGTTCAGCGCTCCGCCGCGGCTCGACCTGTCGCTGCTGGTGTCGGCGCTGCCCGAGGATTACCTGGCGTCCGAGGTGACGCCGGGCGAGTATCTGGTGGAGGGCGACGTCGATCCGCAGGTGCTGGCGACGGTCACCGCGTGGTGCGCCCAGATCGACGTGCTGGCCACCGATATGCGGGTCGAGCAGCGCAGCCTGGAAGACGTGTTCCTGGAGCTGACCGGCCGGGAGTTGCGGTCATGACCGCGCCGACGAAGAAGCAGAGCGCAGCGATGCTGAGGAGCGGTGCCGATGACTGAGTCACTTTCCCGCAGGCACTTTCGCCCCGAACCCGCGGCCCGCCGCGGTGCCGAAAATGCTGGCCGCGCAGTTCGGGCTGGAGCTGAAGCTGCTGCTGCGCAACGGCGAGCAACTGCTGCTGACCATGTTCATCCCGATCACGCTGCTGGTCGGTCTGACGCTGCTGCCGCTGGGATCCTTCGGCACCAACCGCGCCGCCACGTTCGTCCCGGTGATCATGGCGTTGGCGGTGATCTCGACGGCGTTCACCGGGCAGGCCATCGCCGTCGCGTTCGATCGCCGGTACGGCGCGCTCAAACGGCTGGGTGCGACCGCGCTGCCGGTGTGGGGCATCATCGCCGGCAAGTCGCTGGCGGTGGTCACGGTGGTGTTTCTGCAGTCAATCATCCTGGGCGCCATCGGTTTTGCGCTGGGCTGGCGGCCGCATCCGCGCGGCCTGATGCTGGGCGCGGCGGTCATCGCGCTGGGCACCGCGGCGTTCGCGGCGCTGGGGCTGCTGCTGGGCGGCACCCTGCGGGCCGAGATCGTGCTGGCGGTGGCCAACCTGCTGTGGTTCGTCTTCGCCGGACTCGGCGCGCTGACGGTCGAATCCGGAATGGTCGGCTCCGCCGTCAAGTGGGCGGCGCGGCTCACCCCGGCCGGGCGCGCTGACCGAAGCACTGTCGCAGGCAATGAGCGTGTCGGTGGACTGGTTCGGCGTCGTCGGTGCTGCGTCGTGTGGGGCAGCGCTGGCCGGCGCTGGCGCCGCGCTGCGCTGGTTCCGAGTTCACCTGACCCGCGCGACTGCGCCCTACTACGTGGCGTAGTTTTCGTTGCCCTACGATCGGGCGATGCCTGTCGACGGTAATCACTGCGGCTGGTGGACTGCTGCCCGACCCAGCCTGCGCACGCAGCGCGTCATCGCGGCGCTGGTCATCCTGACCCAGGGCGGTATCGCCGTCACCGGTGCGATCGTCCGGGTCACCGCGTCGGGACTGGGCTGTCCGACCTGGCCGCAATGCTTTCCGGGCAGCTTCACCCCGGTCGCCGTCTCCGAGGTGCCCCGCATCCACCAGGCCGTCGAATTCGGCAACCGGATGATCACTTTCGCCGTGGTGCATCACCGCGGCGCTGGCGGTGCTGGCGGTCATCCGGGCCCGGCGACGGCGCGAGGTGCTGGTCTACGCCTGGCTGATGCCGGCCTCGACCGTGCTGCAGGCGGTGATCGGCGGCATCACCGTGCTCACCGGCTTGCTGTGGTGGACGGTGGCCATCCATCTGCTGGCGTCGATGGCGATGGTGTGGCTGGCGGTGCTGCTCTACGTCAAGATCGGCGAACCCGACGACGGCGGGTCGACGGCCACGGTGGTCCCGCCGCTGCGCTGGCTCACCGCGCTCAGCGCGATGACGCTGGCCGCGGTGCTGGTGGCCGGCACCCTGGTCACCGCCGCGGGCCCGCACGCCGGCGACACCAGCCCCAATCGGACGGTGCCGCGGCTGCGGATCGAGATCACCACGCTGGTGCATGCGCACTCGTCGCTGCTGGTGGCCTATCTGGCACTGCTGGTCGGTCTAGGTTTCGGGCTGCTGGCGGTGCGTGCGCGCCCGCCCGGTGCTGCTGCGGCTGGGCGTGCTGGTGCTGCTGGTGTTCGGCTCAGGCCGCCGTCGGCACCGTGCAGTTCTTCACCGGAGTCCCCGCCGCGCTGGTGGCGGTTCACGTCGCCGGAGCGGCGGCCTGCACCGCAGCCACCGCCGCGTTATGGGCGTCGATGCGAGAGCGGACCGAGCCCAAGCCGGTCCAGGGCTGACTCGACGCACAGCGCGAACTGCCGCTGCGCGTCGTCGCGCGCGGTGTCGTCGAGCAGCTGCCAACCCAGCGACGGCGCAACCAGATCCAGCCCGACCAATTCGGCGTCACCCGGTCCGCCGATCACATCGGCGCGGGCGTAGAGCAGCTCGTCGGCGCCGATGCCCAGATGGTCGGCCGCCGCTTGCAGGGCGGCCTGCCCAAGGTCCCACAATTCGAAGTCGGCCTCGACCGCGCGACGCCGCGTCAAACGCATGCGACTGAATGCCGCCGAGGTAAACCAGCGCCGTTCGGACGGCCGAGGCCGTCGGCCGCCGGCCCCGAATCGGCACCCCGGCATGTCGCAGATCACGCAGATAGTGTTGGCCGGCATTCCACGCGACGACATCGGCGCCGTTGAGCAAATTGGAAACTCGCTTGGTCCACGCCAGGAACTCGTCGCGCCGCTCGGCGTAATCGGTGCTGGTCCGCAGGATCACCAGGTCGGCGTCGCAAAGTCTCCGGGTCGTCCCAGGACAACCAGCGGGCATGCAGCCCTCGCTTGCGCAGCGCGGCGACCAGACCGGCGTCGTCGCCGCCCTCCGAACCGACCAGCACGATCCGCGGATGACGAATGTCGGGCCGGGCCAACTTCATGTGGACTCCATACGTTGCGGGGTGGTGGGAGTTGCGGTATGTCTGGTGATTGTGCACGAGAGCAGGTGGGTTGGGCTTGCCGATGCCGGTTCGTGTGGAATGTGCGTGGAGCAACAGCAGTTTGGCACCTGGCCGTCGCCGGGTATAACGAGCAGTCGGCGCAGTTGACCGAGGCCCGCGCTGAATATGCGGTTGGCGGCTGGGTGCAGAGGTGCAGCAGCAGGCGTTGCGCGATTCGCCAGGCCATGCGTAACTTCTCGCCGGTACCATCGCCGTCCATCGTGGCGAAGACGGGCGTGCATGAAGGTTTCGGCAGGTCGGGGTCGAGCCGCGCCATGTCGAGAAGCTCACCAGGCGTTACGGGCGGGTATGGGTACCGAAGGTCGGGTGGGTCGATTCGCTGGAGACGCCCGTGCCGAAGGGCGTGAAGTCCTATCGCATCACGCGAGATCGGGCCGGGCGCTGGCATGTCGCCTTCGCGCACATCCCCGACCCGATCCGGGCGCCACTCGATGGCAGCGTGGTGGTGTCGACGGGGTGTGGTGGTGTCGGCAGCGCTGTCCACTGGAGAGCTGCTGCACGCGCCGAGCCTTACACCCGGTGAGCGGACCAGGCTGCGCCGGCGCAGCGACGCCTCGCGCGCGCCAAGCGCGGCTCCAACCGCCGAGCAGCGCACCAAGCTGGCGATCGCGCGACTGAAAGCGCGCGAAGCAGACCGGCGACGAGATTGGGTGGAAAAGAGCACGACTGATCTGGCGCGCCGGTTCGACACATTCGAGTGGAGGAGCTCGACGCGCGGGCGATGACCGCTCGCGCGCGGCACTGAGCAACCGGGCGTCGAGTGGCGCAGAAACGGGGACTCAACCGCGCATCGCCGACAAGCTGGGGACGGCTGGTGGCCAGGCTCGACCAAAAAGCTGCGGGACGTGTCGAACGCGCTCCGGCCGCGTACACGTCGCAACGATGCTCCGCCTGCGGGCATATGCACCCGGAAACCGCAAGAGCCAAGCGGTTTCTCGTGCTCGCTGCAAAGCAGGGCCGTGCAACGCAGACGGAACGCAGCCGCAACATCGCGCGGACGGGCGGTACCAGCACAGGGAGACTCGCGTAGGGCGGTTGCGAACTGTGAACCTCAACTCAGCTCTACTGCGCTAAGTAGGTGAGCGGGTTGACGGAGTGCTGGGTATGCATCATGGTTAGCATGCGCGCAATCGAAGTCCCCGAAATCGGCGGTCCGGAAGTCCTGAGCTATGTCGAGAGGCCTCAGCCCTCCCCTGGTCCGGGCGAGGTGCTGATCAAGTCCGAAGCGGTCGGCGTGAATTTCATCGACACCTATTTCCGCTCCGGGTCTTACCCGCGCGAGCTGCCATTCGTGTTGGGCACCGAGGTGGCCGGGACGGTCGCCGCCGTCGGCGACGGCGTCACAGCGCTGCAGGTCGGCGACCGGGTGGTGACTGCAGCAGCCGCGGGTGCCTACGCCGAATTCACCACCGCGTTCGGGCAATTCGTCGCCCGCGTGCCGTCGGCAGTCGGCTTGGACGTGGCCGCATCGGCGCTGTTGAAAGGCATGACGGCGCATTACCTGATCAAATCGGTGTACCCGGTGCAGTCGGGCGACACGGTGTTGGTCCACGCCGGGGCGGGCGGCGTGGGGCTGATCTTGACGCAGTGGGCGACCAGTCTGGGTGTCCGGGTGATCACGACGGTGTCGACACCGGCCAAAGCCGAGCTGTCCCGGCAGGCCGGCGCGACGGACGTGCTGGACTATCCGGGCGATGATCCGGAAGAGTTCGGAAGGCTTATCCGGGAGCTGACCGCTGGGGCGGGCGTGGCCGCGGTCTACGACGGCGTCGGGGCGAGCACGTTCGACGCCAGCCTGGCCAGTCTCGCCGTGCGGGGAACCTTGGCGTTGTTCGGCGCTTCCAGCGGCCCGGTTCCGCCGGTCGACCCGCAGCGGCTCAACGCCGCCGGCTCGGTGTACCTGACCCGCCCGGCGCTAGTTCATTTCACCCGCACCGGCGAGGAATTCGCTTGGCGCTCAGGAGAATTGTTCGACGCGATCGCCGAGGGTTCGCTCGATGTGACGGTGAGCCGCAGCTATCGGCTGGCGGACGCCGCCCAGGCGCACCGCGACTTGCAGGGCCGTCAGACGGTCGGTTCGATCGTGCTGACGCCCTAGCGGTTAACGTCCAGCCGGCCGCTTCTGACCATGCATTGCGCCTCTAGGAGAGCTAGCAACACCGGGCGTTGCCAGCACGGTGGCGATCGCCGTAGTCAGCGGCACCGATAGTGCCAGCGCTATGCCGCCGACCGCCGAGCGCACGATTTCGATCGCCACGCTCTCGCTCGTCAGCACATCACCCAGCGACCGGTTCGCCACGGAAAACAACAACAGCAGCGGCAGCGCGCTGCCTGCGTAGGCGAGCACCAGCGTGTAGACGGTGCTGGCGATGTGGTCGCGCCCCACCCGCATGGCGCCGACGAAAATCGCTCGACGAGAACGGCTTTCGCCCAGGTTGGCCAGCTCAAAGACCGTCGAGGCCTGCGTGACGGTGACGTCGTTGAGCACACCAAGTGAGCCGATGATGAACCCAGCTAGCAGCAGGCCGGTGATGGATACCCGGCCCAGGTACGCGGCGACCTCGTTGCTCTGCTCTTCGGACAGGCCGGTGAGATGAGCCAACGCAATCGCCGCCCAGGACAGCAGCCCCGCCAGCAGCAGCGAGGCCAGCGTCCCAAGCAACGCGGCGCTGGTACGCAGGCTCACCCCGTGCGCCAGATAGATCACGGCGAACAGGATCGCGGCCGACGCGACCAGCGCCGCCGGCACCGCCGGCGCGCCGTCGCGAAGCGCCGGCAGCAGGAAAACCACCAGCACCAAGAACGCGACGATAATGCCGACCAACGCCAGCAGTCCACGCCAGCGTGCCACCGCTGCGATCACCACCGCGAACAGCGCTGCGATCCCGATAAGCGACCACGTTCGCTCGTAGTCGTAGAACCCGTAGCTGGTCATGCCCTGCTCATCGACTTGCCGGATGAGCCGGACATCCTCGCCGGCCGCCAGTGTCGGCTGGCCCGGTCCCTCGCCGAACTCCAGCAACGTGGCGGCCCCGCTGTTAGGTCCCGAGTCAATCGCGATCAGCGCTTGGGCGCATCGCGCACCACTGTGCGGGCCCGCCGCCGGGGCTGCAGTGAGGACCTTTCCGGCCGAGGGGCTACCGCAGTAGCCCGGTCGGCTGGACAGCACCCGTCCCGCGGCTGTCTGGACAGCGCCGCCGGCGGCGTTTTGGAACGGCAGCGGGATGTCGACTTTTTGCTGGCGCGGCCACAGCATTGCCGCGCCGGCAACGATGGCGACGCCGAACACGGCGAGCAGGCCCACCACGACTCGAGCCGCGATTCGACCGAGCGGAGTTGCCGAATCAGAACCGGTCGGGTGGGAATGCGAATGCGAGTGCGCCATTGCCGGTCAGGGGCCCGGTGCTCGGCGTCCAGGGCAGATGCCGACGCGCTGTTTGGCTGTGGTGTGCCGCCGTTTCGTTCGGTGTGGTTCAGTCATCGGACCGTTATCTCTTGTTGCCCGGGCTGGTCATTGGGGCGGCGGGCGTCGTCGGCGGCGTTTCCACTGCCGAGGGTTGTCAGGCTGGGCCCGTTGGTCGAGCGCTTCGGCGGTGACGCGGACACGATGATCGGTCAGCCAGACGATCAGCCAGATTCCGCAGGCAATGGTGACGATCAGGAAGCTGGGCGGGAAGTTGAACATCGCCGATGCAGCCAGTCCGATCCACACGGAGGTCACGCTGATGGCGGTGGCAATGGCCATCGCAAGAGCCGGCCGTGGCGTGAGCATGATGGCCGTCGCCGCGGGCGCGACGAGAAGCGCGAATAACAACAGCGTGCCCACGGCTTGCACGGCCATTGTCACCGCCAGCCCAAGCAGAACCATGAACAAGACCGACAGGAAACGCACGGGGACGCCTTTGGCTTCGGCGACGGCGGCATTGATGGAGCTGTACAACAACGGCCGGTAGGCCATTCCGACACTTACCGCAAGCAGCAACAGCAGTGCCGCGAAGGTGAGGAGTTGGTCGGCAGAGATGGCAAGCAGGTTACCGAACAACACGTTGGTCATCGTGCTGGAGTTTTTCCTCGCCAGCGAGTTGAAGAAGAGGCCGAGGCCGGTGGCGAAGGCCAAGGTGGTTCCGGTGGCGACGTCGCGCTCGGCGGCACGCTTGCCGAGCAACCCAATGGCGACGGCCCCGCCGACGCAGAACACGCCGAGCCCGAAGACTGGGGGCAGGCCCAGCAGAACAGCACCGGTGGCTCCTGGCAGCCCTATATGCGCGGAGGCATGGGCAGCGAAGGCGGTGCGCCGCACGACGATGAAATATCCGAGCAGGCCCGCCGCCAAGGCCACGACGGTCCCGCCGACAAGCGCGTGGCGCATGAACGCAGACCCAAGGATCGGCCACCAGTCGCTCTGGTAGCCAACAGGCATCGCCACGAAAGTTGTTGTCACAGAGCACTCCTCATGAACAACTCACCGTGCAGCATGTGCGTGACCCGGATGGGTGTGCCATACAGATCAGTCAACAAGACGTCATCGACCACCTCGGCAATCGGCGCGTGGTGAGCATGCTCGTCAAGCAGATAGATTGCGCTGTCCAGGATGGGCAGCAGCGGATTGAGGTCATGGGCAACCACGAGGATGGTCATGCCCAGTTCGCCGTGCAACCGGGCCAGCAGGAGAACCATCTCGCGCTGGCTGCGCAGGTCCAGCGAAGCCAACGGCTCGTCGAGGATCAGCATGCGCGGCGAGGCCACCAGCGCCTCGGCGATAGCCACACGCTGCCGTTGCCCGCCCGACAGTGTGGCCAGTCGTTTGTTAGCAAAGCCACCGGCCCCGACGCCGTCCAAGGTCTGCCGAACCTGGCGTCGTTGCGCCGCGGTGACGCGTCTCAACGCCCAATGATGACCGGTCAAGCCCAGCAGTACGGCGTCGGCAGCGCGGATCGCTTCTCCGGCGCCGGCCGCGTAGTCCTGAGGGACGTAGCCGATGCTGTTGTCTGCGCCGGGTCGCCGGCCGAAAACTCGCAACTGACCCGACGCAACGGGGATTAAACCGAGAATCATGTGCAGCAGCGTGGTCTTGCCTGACCCGTTGGCCCCGATGACCGCAACAATGCCGCCGGCGGGCACCTCGAAGGTGGCCTGCGACCAGATCAGACGCCCGCCACGCACCGCGCTGACATCACTGAACCGCAGCGCGGTGCGTTGGGCGTGAACCTCAGACGGCGACACCGAGCGCCTTCGCCAACGCGGTCAGTTGGGCGTCCTGCCAGCCCACGAACGTGGTCGCGCCTTGCGGGACCGTTTCCGTCACGGTCACGACTGGGACGCCGGCTTCCTCGGCGGCGTCGTGGATCTGGTCGGGGATTGAGCCCTCGGTCTGGGTGTTGTAGATCAGCACATCGATCCGATGGCCGGCGAGCGCGTCAAGGAACGCTTTGATGTCGGCCGGAGATGGATCGGACTCGCTGATCGCGGCCTGTTGATAGCCGCGCGGGGTTTTGTTGACCAGGCCCAGAGCGTCAGCCATGTAGTTGAAGATTCCCTCCGTGGCGGCGTAGGACTTGCCCGCGGCGTGTGCCTTGATGGTGTCGATTAGGCGGGTGTAGGGCTGCAGCGTTGTGCTGAACGCCGAACGCCGCCCGGTGAAGTAGGCCTGCATCCCCGGATCGATCTTGCTCAGCTCGGCGGTGACTGCGTCGGCGACGGCGGTGACCGCCGACGGGCTGTACCACAGGTGCGGGTTGGCTCCGTCGGCTGTTTTCGTCACTTCGGCTGCGCTGACGACGGGTGCCACGGGCGCGGAAATTGCCGCCAGCTTTGATGCCCAGGGGTCGTAATTCGCGCCGTTGAGCACGATCAGTCTCGCCCCGGAAAACTGCGCGGCGTCGCGTGGTGACGGTTCGTAGTCGTGTGGGTCCACTGACGAACTGACCAGCACCGTTTTGACCTGGGCGCATGCGCCGCCGAGCTGTGAGACGATGTCTCCCCACTGATCGACGCTGACGGCCACGTCCGCCGGTGCGCCCGGACACGGTGGGGGCGCGTCACTCGCACCGGCCGCTGATGCAGCACCAGCGCTCGTGGTCGATCTCGATTGACTGCTCTGGTTCGACCCGCAGGCGACTAGTCCCCAGGTCAGCGCCACGACCACCGCTGCGGTGAGCCGAAGGTGGCGCCGGCAACGGGTCATGATGCAAACGATAATCAGTCCCAATAAGCCCGTCTCTTTGGAAGCCACGCCTACGCCTACGAGGCGTCACCGTCGGCCGCCTTCAGGCCATCCGACAGCCGCTGGCCGTAGCGACGGTAGAACTTTTCGACCTGGCCTGCGGTGTCGAGGATCCGACGGGCGCCGGTCCAGAAGGGGTGAGAGTCCGACGAAACCTCGACGACCACCAGGGGATAAGTCCGGACACCATCGGGCGTCGGCCAGTCGACAACGCGTGAGCTGATGATCGTCGAGCGGGTGAGAAACAACTTTCCGGTGGTCGCGTCTTGGAAGACGACCGGATGGTAATCGGGATGAATGCCGGGCTTCATGGCGCCTCGTCGTTTCCGTGCGCCGACGTTGCGTCAGCGCTGACGGGCGCGGCGTCGTTGCAGGGGTCTTCGTGCCAGTCGCCGAACGGGTCGTCGTAGTGCACCCAGGTCGCCGGTTCGGCAGATTCGTCGTCGGTTAGCAGGGCGCCGCGCAGGGCTTCGAGGATCTCGTCGGGATGCGTGCCACACACCAGGACCGTCATCGAGGTGTGCCGGTCACCGAAGTCGTCGTCCCACAGCAGGTTCGCAAAGGCACGCCGCTCAGGATCGATGTAGGCGGCCTCGGACGCGCTCATCGCGGCCACCCACTTGCCGGCGCTGGACACCCGCAGTCCGCCGCCGGCGGACTCCAGCCACATCGCCTGGTCGGAGCGGTTGGCCAGCCACAACCGGCCTCGGCTGCGGATCACTCCGTCGAGCAGGTGGTCGATTGCATCATGCAGGCGTGGCGGGTGAAACGGCTGGCGGGCGTGGAACTCGACCATCGCGACCGAGCCGTCGGGATTCAGTGGTGGCGCGCCGGCGAGCAGCGGGCCGTGCGGGTCGTCGCTGCGGCCACGCCGCGACTCGTCATCCAGGTTGGCCAGCGCCAGTTCGATGCGCTCGGTGCCAACCGTGATGCGGGAGCGGGGTGCGAGCCGGCGCAGCACCGCGAGCGTGACCGCCTCTGGATAACTGAGCATGATGACGTCGCCGAACTCGGCCTGGCCGACGACGACCTGGGCGGAGGTGCGCCCGTCGGGCAGCTCTTCGTCGCCGAGCGCTTGGGTCAACCATTCGCCGGCATTCACGCAGGTGATGACACCGGCAATGGCCACATCGCGGGCGGCAGGGCCGTCGACGTAGCCGGGGCCGATGCGCACCCGAAGATGGTTGATAGCCACGCAGATCGGCTCGGGTTCCAGCCACGGCGCCAAGTGCACAACGATGCGCTGGACATCGCTTCGCCGATGCAACACGCGTAAATAGACCAGCAGGTCGTTGCGGATGGTGCAGGCCACGCAGCCGTGCGCCAGCTCCAGGACGGCCTCCACCGTCGTCAACTCGTCGCGCCGCAGCGTCGCGGTCGTCCGCCGCACCACATGCCCGTCGAATCGGTGCTCGACGACCACCGTGCCCGGCCGCTGCATCAGCGCACCGGTCACCGAGTCGGTGTCACCTTGCCCGGCCACGAGAACCACGGGAGTCCTCATCACCATCCCCTATTGAAAACGATTTTCATCTACGTTTCCGACACGCTACAGTGGCGATCGCCGCTTGTCGAAAATGATTTTCATCTAGGTTTCTACTGCTGAGGAGCGCGTCCGTGTCGGCACGCTGTCAAGTCACCGGCCGCACAGTCGGTTTCGGTAACACGGTGTCGCATTCACACCGCCGCAGCCGACGCCGGTGGTCACCCAATATCCAGACCAAAGCCTACTTTCTGCCATCGGAGGGCCGACGGGTGAAGCTGCGCGTGAGCGCCAAAGGCATCAAGGTCATCGACCGCGACGGCATCGAGGCGGTCGTGGCGCGACTACGCCGTGACGGGCAGCGGATCTGATGCCGCACAACGAGATCCGGCCCATCGTCAAACTGCGCTCCGCGGCGGGTACCGGCTACACCTACGTCACGCGCAAGAACCGGCGCAACGACCCTGACCGGCTGCGGCTACGCAAGTACGACCCGGTGATCCGCCGCCACGTCGAGTTCCGCGATGAGCGCTGATGGCCAAGCAATCCAAGATCGCCCGCAACCAGCAACGCCGCGCGGTGGTGGCGCGCTACGCCGAGCAGCGCGCCGAGCTCAAGGCGATCATCCGCTCGCCAGCGAGTACCGCCGAGCAACGGCAGGCGGCCCAAAGCGCGCTGGCCCGCCAGCCCCGCGACGCCAGCGCTGTTCGGCTGCGCAACCGCGACGCGGTCGACGGCCGGCCCCGCGGCCATCTGCGCAAGTTTGGGTTGTCACGTGTGCGGGTGCGGCAGCTCGCTCATGCTGGGCAACTGCCCGGCGTGCGGAAGGCCAGCTGGTGATGGCCAAAAAAGCTGCGCGGGGCCGCCGTCCGGCCCGAGTCGAAACCACCGCTCCGAGAAAGAATCTGCTTACCGGCCTGGGCATCAGTGCGGTGGACTACAAAGACACCGCCACCTTGCGGGTGTTCATCTCCGAGCGTGGAAAGATCCGTTCACGCCGAGTCACCGGGCTCACCGTCCGCCAGCAGCGTGAGGTTGCCACCGCAATCAAAAACGCGCGCGAGATGGCACTACTGCCCTACCCCAAGGCAGCGCGGTGACATCCTGGCGCCGCGCCACCGACCGCCCATTCACTGTCATCGTGTGCTCCTGCTGCGCGGCCGAGCCCGGGCTATCCGTCCTGCAGGAACTTGGTGAGAGCATCCGACGCTGCCAGCACGGCATGTTAGTGTCCGCGCCGTGCCTTCTGGGAAAGCTCAGCTGCGCGGCGCGCACCGACGGGCCAGACACCATGGTGCTGCTACAGCCCTGCTCCACAGACCGATCACCCGTCGGCCCACCGCGATGGGTCGGTCCCATCAGTAACCCTGCGGATGCAGAAGCTGTGCGGGCCTGGCTTGAGCGCGGCGACTGGGACATAGGCACCCTGCCACAACGCCTGCGATCGCCACTGAATTCGCTGGCCGCTGCCAGCTCTCGAAATTGACGGCACACTCAAGGTCCGCCCTGGCCACCGAACTCGCCACCGGCCGGGCGGGGCGACTTGCTGTTC
Organism: uncultured Actinomycetota bacterium; assembly: GCA_963751315.1. Taxonomy (GTDB): domain Bacteria; phylum Actinomycetota; class Actinomycetes; order Mycobacteriales; family Mycobacteriaceae; genus Mycobacterium. The sequence continues at coordinate 58,933 of CAVVUH010000030.1, forward strand.
ACGATTTGTGGCGCCGGATCGGTCTGCGGCCCCGACGCCACTGCCGTGGTGGAGACCGCTTGATGTGCCCATCGTGGGATCTCGCTGAGCAGGTCAGCGACCGACGCGCATTCGGTTGTCCGCGGCCATGTAATTCTCCCCTTGGGCGGCCACTTGGTGCCTCGCTGGCGGACATCGAATTCCCCCGTAAGCCGCTAGATATTTCCCCGGCGTGTCACACAGACGGCGGGGGCGGTGTGCGGCAAGAGTCGCCCGCATGATGGCGATGTCAACTTGAATGGCCCCACGGAGACGGCTTGAAGTGGCCCCAGACATGATGACGAGCTGAGCGGGCACTCCTTGCGTATGAGGTGCCGCTGGGCTGGCGAAAGGTGCGAACATCGTGTCGGACGGTCGACGCCGAGCGCAGCAGCTTGTATCGCAGACCTGGTGATCTGTCATGCATGTTGGAACGGACCGATCGGGGCACTTGTCGGACGTTAAGTGTCTACTCGGCGCCCTCCTCGATGGCGCTGCAGATGGTGGCGGGTTTGTCGTCGGTGCAGCAGTTGTCGGCTCGGCGGCGCGTGCCGACCAGGGACCGGCGCAGGCTGAGCAATTCCTCGACCGTGGCCTCGATATCGGCGATTCGTTCATCGAGCACGTCACGGACGGCGGCACACGGCGGGATACCACCGCTGCGGATGTCGAGGACTTTGCGGATATCGTCCAAATGCAGGCCGAGGGTGCGGGCGCGCCGGATGAACGTCAACAGCTCGACATGAGCGCTGATCGTAGAGCCGATAGCCTGTTGGGCTTCGATCGGCAGGTGCGAGCAGGCCCTTGGTCTCATAGACTCGTATCGCTTTGCGGGTGAGCCCGGCAGCCGCGGCGGCTTGCCCGATCGTCAGTTCGGATGCCGACATAATCTCGCACCTCCTCGCATCCCAGTATTGCCCTCGCCCCTGGGGCCAGGTTCTAGCGTTGGAACTCCCCGATCCACACATCAGTGAAGGAGGCGAGGAACCATGCCGTTCCGTGAAGGCGAGGTCTACCGCTGCCCTGACAGCGACTGCGGGTGCGAACTGACGGTGACCAAGCCAGCGCTACCAACCTGTCCTGACCCAGAGGCCCTGACCTGCTGCGGCAAGACCATGGTAAAGACGACCGGCTGAATCTCGGTACGGCGTCAGCAAGGCATCCATGCTGCCCGTAACAAGTTGGGCGCAGCGGATCCTGCGCCCCACGACGCCACACCGTCATCGTCGGACTCAACGGGTTGCGACTGCTGCGCCAAGCCGCCTGGCGGGGCGCCGCGGTCAGCACAGGCGCTCCTAACGTTTAAAGATCGACGACGGCATTCAATACGACGCCGTGTCTAGGACAAGACCAAGTGCCGGTAGGGGTATTGGCCGGTCAGGATCGCGAGCGGTCAGCCATTCAGCAGACCGGTAACACCAAGAACGCAGACGCTTAGCCGCCCCATTTGGCGCCTTCGGCTTGGTCGCGGGCCAGCATCGAGGTGGTGTTGTTTTCATGGGTGCCGGCCATCGCACGGTAGGCCAACACCAGTTGCTCCATGGCCTGGTTCCACTGGGCCTGCCAAGCCTGATAGCTCATCCCGGTATCGCCTTGCCACCCCGCCGACAACGCCGCCTGCTCACTGGCGATATCAGCACCCAGGCTTTGCAGCGTGCCCGCATAGCCGGCCATATCCGCGGAGTGCGCCAGCATCGCCGGGTAGTTGTACATAATCTGCGACATCACAAGTCCTTTCGTCAGAAGCCCGGGTAGCTGCCGGCCGCAGCCGCATCGGCGGCCACATAGATACCGGCGGCATCGCCGATGTTGGCCTGAGCGATATCCAGCAAACTATTGATTTTCGCCGCGGCCGCCACGAAGCGGGCATGCGCGGCCTGAAACGCCGCCGCGGACTCCCCAGCGTGAAACGCCTGCGCCGACATGGCTTCCTGCTCGGCCTGACCAATCGTGCTGCGCATCAATCCCGCCTTGGCGGCAAACGCCGACTGCGAAGCCACCAACTGCGGAATATGAGCATCCAACATACTCATCGGTTAAATCCTTTCTCTAATCGACTACCATTGCCGCACAGGAACATTCAGCGATGATCTCCCTCCCCCTGCGGCGCCTCGGGATCCCACGTGCCCGGCAACATCGGCATACTCGGTCCTCCACCGAACTCGTCATCGGAAAGCGTAGCCAATCCCGCCGCCTGCGTGCTGCCCTTCGACACCGTTCCGGCAAATCCCAGGTTTCCGGCACCTTGATCCGAGGCCACCGTGGATGCCACCGGCTCACTCGGCGGCCCGCCCCAGTCCGGGTCCACATCGATATTCATGTCCATGAACTCGTCGCCATACGCGCGTTGGCTCGCCTTCCGCCGCCGCCGCTGCCGAGTCCGCCCCGCTGCGGCCGCCGCGGCCGCGGCAATCTCGGGTGCCTTTGCGGAACCACGCGACGTCGGCTCCTGAGTCTTGGCGCCCAGGCTCATCCCCGCCCGGGCCCCGATACCGGGAGGGCCCATCACGTAGGGCGGCACAAAACCCGGGCCACCCGCGGGCGGCGGTGGTGCCGGTGCGGCGGGATTTGCAACGGTACTTGTAGCGGACGCGGGAGAAGTGCCTGGGGGCGTGCCAGGTGCGACGCCGGCAGCCCCTATCGCCGGCGTGGGGGCCGTCGCGACGACCGGCAACACGGGCGGGGCCGGGATGGGTGCCGGAGCGGCGGTCGGAGGCGGAATGGCTGCCAGCCCGGCAAGTCCGGCAGCGCCGACACCGGGAAGGGCGAGTGCGGGGCTGGCCACGACCGCCAGTAGCAGCGGATTCGAGACCATGTAGACCAGGACTTCTTCGATGTGCAGCGGAAAGTCGAACAGCTCCCAGCTGAAGAAGTACTGAAAAGCCTCCACCGGATTTTGCACCAGGTATGTGCCGAACTGTTGAGCGTCCTCAAAGAGTTCGAGCGCTCGAACGAGCCAAAATATCGGCATGCCCGCGTTCGAATAGGAGTCGTAGGTGGCTCCGTTGACCGTGCCGGCGGCGGGGTCCCAGGTGACCCCGAAGTTCTGCAGGAAATCCGCAACCCAGTTATCGAAGAAGTAATCGAGTGTCGGGTCGTGGGCAACGATGGTGTTTCCTATACCAAACTGGTTCAAGAACTGCTCGATCTGTGGCGGGAACCCCAGCGGGTTGTCGCCGGAGAGTTGATCGACGGAGAGAGCAGGCTGAGCTGCCGCCTCAGATTTCACGATTGGCGGTGCCGACGTGGTTTCCGGGGTCGACGCCAGCGCCGCGCTCGACACCGCTTGATAAGTGCCCATCGTGGTAGCGGCCTGAACCCACATCCGCACATAGTCGGCCTCGTTGAGTGCGATCGGAATCGTATTGATCCCAAAGAAATTCGTCGCCGTCAACACCCCGTGAATCACGTGGTTGGCGGCCAACTCGGGCAGCGTCGGCATGGCCGCCAGTGCGGCGGTGTAGGCCGCGGCCGTGGTCTCATGCTGCGTAGCCGCGGCGGCACTGTTGGCGCTGGCCTGCGTCAACCAGGCCAAGTACGGGACGAACGCGGCCACAAACGACTCCGCGCTCGGCCCCTGCCATGCGCCCGCTTGCACCTGCGCCAACACCGCGCTGAGTTCCTCGGCCACCGACGTGTATTCGGCGCTCAGCGAGTTCCACGCCCCAGCTGCCGCCAGTAACGAGCCGGGCCCGGGGCCACTGCTCAACAACGTCGAATGCACCTCCGGCGGTGCGGCCATCCAGACAGGCGCCGTCATCGTCAGCCGCCCAAAATGTGATACGACGACGCCGCCGCAGCATCACGTGCCGCATAGCCGGCGCCCGAATCGCCCACCCCGACACCGGCGCGACCAAGTTCTTCCGCGCCTTGGGCCACCGCCGCTGAATGTTCGCCGCCGCGAACGCTGAACCCGGCCGCGTTCTGCAACGACACCGGATCCGCGGCAGGAGGCGCCACAACCGTGATCAGCGGGGCCGCGCCGGCACTGGCAGCGGCCAGACGCGCGGTCAACGCTTCGATCGCTGCACTGGCACCGGCGAGACCTTCGGGAACGACACGCAACGTCATGACAGCAACTCCTCGGTCATGGGCCGAATGGCCGAGATGAATATGATTTTCATTAAGACTAATACCACACGGCCGCGGGATTAGAAACTCGACGGCCGTGTCTTGCCGCGCGAGGCCGGCCAGCCGCTCTAACGAGGCGATGCCAGCAAGCGATAACCGGGCTCGGCGAAGCGCTCGGCGGCCTTACACATCGCATCGGTCATCAGGCGGCGCTCGGAGGCATCCCTGTCAAAGTTCCGAGGTGATGGGTCCTTGGAGTAGAACCGGGATTCCTCGATCATGCGTTCAATTGCCACAGCGTCGATCTCGAGCCCGAAATGCGGGGCTGCGCGCTGCCAAACCGCCCCGGGCAAGTCGGCATAGTCGATCGACAGACGCCCCGCGGGATCGGTCGCCGCCGCCTCCAGCATGGCGCCGAGTGCGCGAGCCGCAAACTCGACGCGCGCTCTCGCCGGAACCGACGCCGGATCGAGGCCGAAAAGCCCCGCGGACCGAGACGGCGTAACCCCGAGCCCAAGCCAGCCCGGCGGCGTGGCCAGGAGCGAGGCCAGGACGTGCGCCGGCTCGCGCTGGACCCAGACCCAAGGCGTCTCGGGGAAGGCGGCCGCCAGGACCGCCCGGCGGCGGATATTCCAGCTGGTGCATTTGAGGACCAAGTGCCGTTCGTCCCCGTGCCGGCATCGGCCCAGGGCACGCACTAAAAGCCGCACCAACCGGACCAGCGTGGCCTCGCTGACCCGACCGGGGTTGAGCCCGAGAAGCGCGTTCAACGGCGAGGGCTCGGCGAGGACGACGGCGCCGGGAAGTGTGCCCAGCAGCCGGGACACGAGCGTAGACCCGCAGCGCGACAGGTGAAAGATCATGCCCGCGGGCGCGAGCGACGGCTCGTTGTCGAGAGCGACGAGGGCTTCGAGTCCGGTCCTGACAAGCGGCCGGGCCCGTGGGCCGGACGCCCAGCGGGCAACGGTCTGGTCGAAAAACGGTTCGATGAAGCGTTCTTTGGAAAGATCGGCCCAGTCGACCACCGGGGCCGCACCGGAAAGGTCGAATCTGATTGGCGTCCAACGTGCGAGTTCGGCGAGTTCCATCAGTCGTCCGGTAGCCGGACGAGGAATCCATTCACGATCAGGGTTCGGACCAGTTCCGTCTGCTGCGTCGCAGACAGCCCCGGCAGGTCGCAAACCCGAAATGGCTGAGTACTTTTCGAGAGAAACTGCAGTGCGTCTTTGTGGTCGGGAGCGGCTTTTATCACTAATTGCGCAAAGTGCAGCGCGACGCCGCCGGAAATGTCTGTCACCCGCGAATAGAGCGGTTGGTACTTCATCACTCGGGCGTGGCCATCGATCCCGACGGCGTTCGAGATCGCCTGTCCGACTGGCGGGGATTGACCACGCTTGACGAGGTCATCTCCCAGCGAACCGAGACCTTCGTCGATGACACTCGGCTGTTCGAGGGCTTCGGCGATGTCGCGCATGAGGATGCCCAGACTGGCCCGTACGTCCGGGTCGTCGAGGTACCGCGGCGGCAGCTGGGTGTGGACGCGGTCATCCGAGTAGCTCAGCGATTGAAGCGCTCGGGTGGCCAGCATGAGCAGCGTGGGTGCGTGGAGGCCGACGGTCAAGTGGACCGATAACTCCGAAGTTGCTTCTGCCGCATGAACTCGTCCACGCGGCAGGTAAAGCACGTCGCCGACCTCCATGCGCACGTCGGTGGGCGACGGGAGCGCGGCCGTAGCAACCGGCTCCTGGCGACACATCTGGTGCGGTGCTACATCAGCGCCGTCGTAGAGGTGCCAGATCTTGGATCCCCGAATCTGCAGGATCAACACGTCGTGCTCGTCGTAATGGGTGGCAAAGCCTTGGGATTCGGGCGGCGTGATGTAGGCGTTGGCCTGCGCCGCGAAGTTCAGCTCGACCTCGATGGAGTGCAGTAGCGAGGCAATCGCGCGCACATATCGCTGAACACTCTCCAAGACGACCGTGTAGCCATTGGCGAAGTCTTTGCCGACTCCGGCAGCATCGAAACCGCCACCGGCAAGCCGGTAGACGTATTGATCCTTTTTGTCGTTCTCCCGGACCAGGCTCACCAATGACAGATCCGGCCGAAACAACCCCACCAGCTCATCAACGGAGGCTGAGCTGTTCAGCAGGCTGTCGAAGTATTCCGGGCAGTTCCGGCTCAGGTGGTAGTGAGTCGTCCCCCATATCTCGTTGATGAAGGTCTTGACCGTCAGCGGTTGAAGCAACCAGGCCAATGACAACTCGATGTCAACGCCCAAGCCCGCCGCCTCCCGGACTGCTTTCTTGCCTGCGTTTGCCCGGCAAAGCCTATTTGATCAGTCGTCGGGCAGCCGGACAAGAAATCCGCTCACGATCAGCGTTCGGGCCAAATCCGTCTGCTGCCCCGCACTCAGCCCTGGCAGCTCACCGACCCGAAACGGCCCGGTACTACTGGAGACGAACCGCAGCGCGGCTTCGTGGTCAGCGCCGGCGTTTATCGACAAGCTGGCGAACTGAAGGACAACGCTGACGTCAACAGCCATCACCCGCGAATAGAGCGGTTGGTACTTCGCCACCCGTGTTTGCCCGTCGATTGCGTTGGCGCTTGCGATCTGTCCGACCGGTGGGCATCGGCCGCGCCGAACCAAGGTGTCCGCCAGCAATCCGAGCCCGCCAGCCATCGCGCCCGGATCCTCAACTGTCCCAACAGCTTCCTTCATCAGGTCGCGCACCGTCGCATCCAGGTCGGCATCGTCTAGATGCCGCGCCGGCAGACGGGCGTTCAACCGGTCATCGCGGAAGCTCTGCGAGTACAGCGCACCGATGGCAAGCATCAGCACGGTCGGTGCGTGGATTCCGACGGTCAGGTGGACGGATTGCTCTGAAGCTGTCTCGGCGGCATGAACGCGGCCGCGCGGCACGTAAAGCACGTCGCCGGCTTCCAGGTGCACGTCGGTTGGCACCGGGAGACCTTCAACAGCAACCGCCTTTTCGTTGTCCCGCTGGATCTCACGTGGCCGGCGGTCGGCTCCGACGTACAAATGCCAGATCTTGCAGCCCTGGACCTGCAGGATCAACACATCGTGGTCGTCGTAGTGGGGCGCGAGCCCCATCTGCCCTGGCGGAGTGATGTAGGTGTTGACCTGTACCGGGAAGTTCAACTCGACCTCGATCGAGCGGGCCAACGTCCCGACCGCGCGCACATATTGCTCAACGGCGTCAAAGACGATGGTGTAGCCGTCGGCGAAGTCGCTACGGATACCGACGAGATCGAGGCTGCCGTCAACGAGCCGGTAGTTGTCGGATCCCTTTTTGTCCCTTCCCTTTACCAGCCGTACTGCCGATGGCTCGCGGCGAAACAACTCCAGCAGCTCGTCAACCGTCGACGGCCCGGGCAGGAGAGCATCGAAGAAGCCCGGGCGGCCTCGCTTTACGTGGTGGTGGTCTACGTCCCATATCTCGTCAAGAAAGGTCTCGACCGACAGCGGCTCAAGCAACCCGGCGAGCGAGAACTCGGCGCTAACGCCCGATAAGCGTTGCTGCATCAGCCGTGCTTTCCGCCTTCTGCCGCCGTCGTCGGCCTGGTCTGAATCCAGGTTGTCACCGCCCCGTTCCGGAGCAGATAGAATATGATTTTCATTAATAACTACCACACGATCGTGGGCTCGAAACTTATGGCTGCGACGCGAGGGCACGATAGCCAGGTTGGGCGAAGCGCTCGGCCGCCTCCCGCATTTCATCGGTCGCCAGGCGACGCTCTGGAGCGTCGCCGGTGAAGATCCGCGATGCGGGATCCTTTGAGTAGAACCGGGACTCCTCGATCATGCGGTCAATGGCCGCAGCATCGGTTTCCAGCCCGAAATGCGGGGCCACGCGCTGCCAGACCGCGGCGGGCAGATCGGCGTAGTCGATCAAGAGGCGCCGACCCGGATCGTTCGTCGCAGCATCCAGCATCGCGCCCAGGACGCGGGCCGCGAACTCGACGCGCGACATCGCGGGCACCGCGGCCGGATCAAGACCGAAAAGCCGCGCGGCCCGGTGGGGCCTGCCCTGGAGCCCGAGCCAGCCCGGCGGCTCAGCGAGAAGCGAGGCCAAGACGCGCACCGGGTCGCGCTGGACCCAGATCCAGGGCACTTCGGGAAAGGCGGCGGCCAGGATTTCTCGGCGGCGGATGTTCCAGCTCGTGCACTTGAGCACCAGTTGCCGTTCGTCGCCGTGCCGACGTCGGCCGAGCGCACGGACCAGCAACCGCACCAACCGGACCAGTGTGGCCTGGTCGACCCGATCGGGATCGAGCCTCGAGCAACGCGTTGAGCGGCGCCGGCTCGGCGAGAACGACGACCCCCGGAACCGCGCGCAGCAGGCGGGACACGAGCGTAGAGCCGCACCGCGAGAGGTGAAAGATCATGCCCGCCGGCTCGAGTGACGGCTCGTTATCGAGAGCGACAAGCGCCTCGAGCCCGGTCCTGACGAGTGGCCTGGCATCGCGGGCCCGATAGCCCAGCGGGCAACGGTCTCATCGAAAAACGGGTCGACGAAGCGCTCCGCCGAGAGATCGGCCCAGTCGACCGTCGGGACGGGCCCGGAAAAGTCGAACCTGATCGGTGTCCAGCGGGCGAGGTCAGCGAGCTCCATCAGCGCGGCCGGTCGTCTACGTCAGTTGTCGGGCAGCGGACAAGGAATCCGCTCACGATCAGGGTTCGGGCCAGCTCGATCTGCTGCGCCGCACTCAGCCCCGGCAGATCGCAAACCCGAAACGGCTCGGTACTACCGGAGACGAACAGCATCGCGGCTTTGTGGTCGGGACTAGCGGTTATCGACAATTGCGCAAAGTGCAACGTAACGCCGTCATTAACGGCCGTCACCCGCGAGTAGAGGGGTTGGTACTTCCTCACCACTGTCTGTCCGTCGATTCGCGATGGCGTTCGAGACCGGTCCGACTGGTGGGCATTGGCCGCGGCGGACCAAGATATCCGCCAACGCGTCAAGCCCCCCTGCGATGGCGCGCGGGTCCTCGAGGGTTCTCGACAGCGTCACGCAGCAGGGCGCCCAGGGTCGCCCGCGCATCCGCGTCATCGAGATGCCGCGGCGGCAGACGGGCGTTCAGACGATCGTCGGAGAAACTCAGCGAGTTGAGCGCCGCAGACGGCAAACGTGAGCAGCGGTGGGCGCGTGGATGCCGACGGTCAGGTGGACGGATGGCTCCGAGGTTGCTTCCGCCGCATGAACGAGGCCGCGCGGCAAGTACAGCACGTCGCCGACTTCCAGGCGCAGGTCGGTCGGTGACGGGAGGCCGTCGACAGCAACCCACTGTCTCCTCACGCCGCAGCTGGTGCGGGGCGGCACATCGGCGCCTTCGTATAAATGCCAGATCTTGGATCCCTGAATCTGCAGGATCAACACGTCGTGCCCGTCGTAGTGGGCGACGAAGCCTTGCGATCCGGGTGGCGTGATGTAGGCATTGACCTTTGTCGCGAAGTTCAGCTCGACCTCGATGGCGTGCGCCAGCGAGGCAATCGGCGCGCACGTACTGCTCAACGTCCATCCAGGACGATCGTGTAGCCGTCGGCGAAGTCGCTGCGGACGCGGACCAGATCGAGACTGCCATCAGCAAGCCGGTAGTTGTCCGCGCTCTTTTTGTCGTGCTCTCTGATCAGGCGCACCGCTCGACGGCTCGGTCGAAACAACTCCAGGAGCTCCTCGACCGCCGACGGCCCGGGTAGGAGGCCGTCGAAGTAGCCGGGGCAGTTTCGCTTGACGTGGTAGTGCGTTTCCGCCCATATCTCGTTGAGAAAGGTCTCTACCGCCAGAGGTTGCAGCAACCAGGCTAGCGAAGGCTCGACGTCAACGCTCGACAAGCGTTCTGCGATCAGTCTTAGTTCAGCCTTCTTGCCCGTCGCCGGCCTGCCTCGGGATCCCAGGTGCCCGGCAGCATCGGCATAGTCGGGCCCCCTCCGAACTCGTCACCGGAAAGTGTCGCCAACCCCGCCGCCTGCGTACTGCCCTTCGACACCGTGCCGGCAAACCCCAACGGCCCCGCTCCCTGATCCGACGCCACCGTCTCCCCACCGGCGGCGCACCCCAGTCCGGGTCGACCTGGACATTCATATCCATGAACTCGTCGCCGTACCCGCGCATACCCACCCGCCGGCGTCGGCGGCGGCGGCACCGCCGCGGCCGCCGCGGCCGCAGCGATCTCGGGTGCCTTCGCGGACCCACGCGACGTCGGCTCTTGAGTCTTGGCGCTGGCACTCATCCCCGAACCGACGCCGATGCCGGGCGGCCCCACGGCGTAGGGCGGCACAAAACCCGCACCTCCCGCAGCAGCGGGCGGCGGCGGCGCGGCACCGGCGACAGTGCTTGCCGTCGGACGCGGGAGAAGGGCTCGGGGACGTGCCGGGCGCGCCGCCCGACACGCCTATCGCAACGGGGCTGCTCGTCACCGCCGGCAAACTTGTGTCTGGGGCGCCGGTGCGGGCGACACGGCGGGGGCGGGGCCGTTTCAGGCTGGATCCCGGCCAGCCCGGCCAGGCCCGCGAAGCCTCCCGCAGCTCCGGCCGGCACGAGCGAGAGGAAGCGCCAAAATTTCGGGGAAGGCGTAACGAATTCAATCGCGTGGCCGAACTCGTCCGATGCGACTCCGACAACGTCGTACTCCAGCTGTAGTAGCCCTTGCGCCGGGTTCTGTCCGATGAGTTGGATGTCCCTCGTCAAGGTGTCGGATAGTTCGAGTGATTCGATTGAAATACCAACTCAAGTGGTATGGATTGCCGGAGTCGTTGTCGACGATGGGCAGTATCCCCTGGTCGGCGATGCCCCCGCCACCATAGATGCCATCGGCGGGGCGGGCATTCACGATTTGCGGCGCTGGATCGGTCTGCGGCGCCGCAGCCACCGCGGTGGCGGAGACCGTTTGATAGGTGGCCATCGTGGTGGCCGCCTGGATCCACATCCGCGCATAGTCGGCCTCGTTGAGCGCGATCGGAATCGTGTTGATACCAAAGAAATTGGTCGCCACCAACACCCCGTGAACCACGTGGTTGGCGGCCAGCTCCGGCAGGGTCGGCATCGCGGCCAATGCCGCGGTGTAGGCGGTGGCCGCGGTCTCGTGCTGGGCAGCCTCCGACGCGCTTTTGGCGCTGGCCTGCACCAGCCACGCCAAATAGGGCAGATGCGCAGCCACGTACTGGTCGGCACTGGGGCCTTGCCACGCCCCGGCCTGCACCTCCGCCAAGACCGCGCTGAGCTCCTCAGCGACCGACGCGTATTCGGTGCTCAACGAGTTCCACGCGCCGGCCGCAGCCAGCAGTGAACCCGGGCCCGGGCCGCTGCTCAACAACGCTGAGTGCACCTCCGGCGGCGAGGCCATCCAGACCGGCGCCGTCATCGGCGAACCACCGGTGAGATCACGTCGGGCATTGAATACGACGCTGTGTCGTAGGCGCAAGACCCCGACCGGGTAGGGGGTATCCGCAGGTCTAAGACCTGGCGTTAAGCGTCAGACACGCAGCAGCGTCGGCAGCGCCATCGCCGAATCGAGCGCCAACGCGCAGAACACCACCGCCAGGTAGTTGTTCGACTGCAAGAACAGCCGCAGCGGCTTGACCGGCTCGCCGCGGCGCACACCGGCGTAGAGCTGGTGGGCCATCGCCAAGAACCACACCCCGGCCACCGCCGCGACCGCGGTGTATAGCCATCCGGCTGCCAGCGCCAGCGCCAGCGTCGCGGCCACCGTCAGCCAGGTGTAAATCAGGATCTGCTTGGTGACCTGACGCTCGGTCGCGACGGCCGGCAGCATCGGCACGCCGGCCGCTTTGTAGTCGTCCTTGTACCGCATGGCCAGCGCCCAGGTATGCGGCGGCGTCCAGAAGAAGATGATCGCGAACATCACCAGCGCCGGCCAACCGATCGTGCCGGTGACGGCCGACCAGGCGATCATCACCGGCATGCAGCCGGCCGCCCCGCCCCAGACCACGTTCTGCGAGGTGCGGCGCTTGAGCAACAGGGTGTAGACGAACACGTAGAACGCGATCGTGGCCACCGCCAGCAGCCCCGACAGCAGGTTCGTTGTCCACCACAACCAGAAGAACGAAGCGACACTCAACACCAGCCCGAACACCAGGGCGTTCCGGGTCGGCACCGCAGCCCGCGCCAGCGGCCGTCGGGCGGTCCGCTTCATCATCTTGTCGATGTCGGCGTCGGCCACACAGTTGAGCGTGTTGGCGCCCCCGGCGGCCAGTATCCCGCCGATCAGGGTATTGAGGATCAGCAGCGGGTTCACCGTGCCGCGGTCGGCCAGCAACATCGCCGGGATCGCGGTGACCAGCAACAGCTCAATGACTCGCGGCTTGGTCAGCGCCAAATAAGCCAGCAAAGTCGTGCTGACTCGACTCGGCGCAACGCGCTCGCGAATGCTCACGCAATAACTCCTCGGATCGCAGCAGCGCGCAGCTTCTACTACAGAGGATGGTAGACCGCTTGCACGCACCGCTCGCAGTCGCAGGGTCGACTCACAATAATTTGCCCGGAGTTCATGTGCTACTGGACCTGCATCGACGTAGGTTCCCGCACTAGGGTGGAGGATCAATTATTTTGTCGACCCGAGGAGCCTTTGTGACCACACTCGAAGACATCTCGACCCTACCCAACCCCACCTTCCCGATGACTGGGCCGAGATCGATTCGGCCGCGGTGGACACCGTTCGGGTGCTGGCCGCCGACGCGGTCCAGAAATCGGGCAACGGTCATCCCGGGACGGCGATGAGCCTGGCGCCGCTGGCCTACACGCTGTTCCAGCGGACCATGCGGCACGACCCGGGCGACACCCCCTGGCTGGGCCGCGATCGGTTCGTGCTGTCGGCCGGGCACAGCAGCCTGACTCTCTATATCCAGCTCT
>CAVVUH010000031.1:0-29553 GCA_963751315.1 uncultured Actinomycetota bacterium
TGTGGGCGCTTCGATCTCGTTCGGCGACGTTGCTGACCGCCTGGCGCGCAGCTGCATGATCCGGGTGCCGGTCGCTGCCGCCAGCACTCCGATAAGAAGCACGATGGTGAACGCGGTCCAGGGAAACTGTGGCGTGTTGAGCTGGTGCAAGAAATTCTGCGCCGAGACCACCGGGTTGCCGGTCTTGGCGTTGTCTTCGCCGATCTCAAGCGTGGCTCGCGGGAAGTGTGTGCTGTAGGTGCCGACGAAGTTTGGGCTGAGCGCCAGCACGGTGGCATCGGTGTGTTGGGCGCCCACCCTGGTGGCGATGTCTCGAAGCGGTGTGTCGGTCGGGGGGTTGTGGTCAAGGACGACGATTTTGAGATCGATGCCGTCGTGATGCGCTTGGTCGATCACCTGAAGTAATGCCGGCGTGACGGCCGCTGGCGCACTGATGTTGTGGGCGGTGACCTGTGCTTGCACGATCGCCAGGCACTGGTCGGGCGGTGTTGCGGGATCGGCACCGACGGTGCCGCAAATCTCGCCCGGGATGTACAGCGGCACGTGCGGGGTGGTCACGGTCCAAGACCGTACCGCGTCGAAGGCTAGGGCCGTGGTGGAGACGGGCGTATCGCGACATCGCGACACTTAACCCATGGCGACGACACGCCGAGGCGCGTCGCAATGGTTTAAGTCTCGGGGGTGCGGGACGGTCCTCTTTAATGCAGGACAAGCGTACTGTTAGACTGGCCTTGTCGGCATGGCCCGTCGGCGAGCAGAACTAAATCCCGGGAGTTGATGTGACCAGCAAAGATTCGGTGAACTCATTCGAAGCGCGCAACACCCTGACGGTCGGCGATCGCAGTTACCAGATATATCGCCTGGACGCGGTGCCCGGCACGGAGAAACTCCCCTACAGCCTCAAAGTGCTCGCGGAAAACCTGCTGCGCAACGAGGACGGCAGCAACATCACCAAGGACCACATCCAGGCGATTGCGAACTGGGATCCGTCGGCCGAGCCCAGCATCGAGATCCAGTACACGCCCGCCCGCGTGGTCATGCAGGACTTCACCGGCGTGCCGTGCATCGTCGACCTGGCCACCATGCGTGAGGCGATCGCCGATCTGGGCGGCGACGCCGAGAAAGTCAATCCGCTGGCGCCGGCCGACCTGGTGATCGATCACTCGGTGATCGCGGACCTTTTCGGCCGAGCCGACGCGTTCGAGCGCAACGTCGAGATCGAATACCAGCGCAACGGTGAGCGCTACCAGTTTCTGCGGTGGGGGCAGGGCGCCTTCCAGGATTTCAAGGTGGTGCCGCCGGGCACCGGCATCGTGCACCAGGTGAACATCGAATACCTGGCCCATGTCGTGATGGAGCGCGACGGTGTGGCCTATCCGGACACCTGTGTCGGTACCGACTCGCACACCACGATGGTCAACGGCCTGGGCGTATTGGGCTGGGGTGTGGGCGGAATCGAAGCGGAAGCCGCCATGCTCGGTCAGCCGGTGTCGATGCTCATCCCGCGGGTTGTCGGCTTCAAGCTCAGCGGTGAGATCCAGCCCGGTGTCACCGCCACCGACGTGGTGCTGACCGTCACCGAGATGCTGCGCAAGCACGGTGTGGTCGGCAAGTTCGTCGAGTTCTACGGCGAGGGTGTGGCCGAGGTGCCGCTGGCGAACCGCGCGACACTGGGCAACATGAGCCCCGAGTTCGGTTCTACTGCGGCGATTTTCCCGATCGACCAGGAGACAATCGACTACCTGCGGTTCACCGGGCGCAAAGAAGAGCAACTCGCCCTGGTGGAGGCGTACGCCAAAGAGCAGGGCCTGTGGCACGACGCCAAACACGAGCCGGAGTTCTCCGAGTACCTCGAGCTCAACCTGGCCGACGTGGTGCCGTCGATCGCGGGGCCGAAGCGGCCGCAGGATCGAATCGCATTGTCCAAAGCCAAATCCACGTTCCGCGAGCAGATCCCCGACTACGTCGGCGACGACCCGGACAAGAAGGACTACTCGAGGCTGGACGAGTCGGTCGACGAGACGTTCCCGGCCAGCGACCCCGGGGCACTGAGCAACGGCCACGCTGACGACCACAAACCGGTCGAGTCGGCCGCAAAGCACGCCAACGGTCGGGTAAGCAACCCGGTGACGGTGAAGTCCGACGAACTCGGCGAATTCGTGGTCGACCACGGCGCGGTGGTGATCGCCGCGATCACCTCGTGCACCAACACGTCCAACCCCCAGGTGATGCTGGGCGCGGCGCTGCTGGCGCGGAATGCCGTCGAGAAGGGCCTCAGCGCCAAGCCCTGGGTGAAGACCACGATGGCGCCGGGCTCGCAGGTCGTCAGCGACTACTACGAAAAGGCTGGGCTATGGCCGTATTTGGAGAAGCTTGGCTTCTACCTGGTCGGCTACGGCTGCACCACCTGCATCGGCAACTCCGGCCCGCTGCCCGAGGAGATCTCGAAGGCGGTCAACGACAACGACCTGTCAGTCGCCGCGGTGCTGTCCGGTAACCGGAACTTCGAGGGCCGCATCAACCCGGACGTGAAGATGAACTATCTGGCCTCACCGCCGCTGGTGATCGCCTACGCGCTGGCCGGCACGATGGACTTCGATTTCGAGTCGCAGCCGCTGGGTAAGGACAACGATGGCAACGACGTCTTCCTCAAAGACATCTGGCCGTCGCAGAAGGACGTCTCCGACACCATCGCGTCGGCGATCAACCAGGAGATGTTCATCACGAACTATGCCGACGTGTTCAAGGGCGACGAGCGGTGGCGCAACCTGCCCACTCCCAGTGGCAAAACCTTTGAGTGGGACGCCGACTCGACCTATGTGCGCAAGCCGCCGTACTTCGACGGGATGCCCGCCGACCCTGAGCCGGTCGGTGACATCAGCGGTGCCCGGGTGCTGGCGCTGCTCGGTGACTCGGTGACCACCGACCACATTTCACCCGCGAGCAGCATCAAGCCCGGCACCCCGGCGGCGCAGTATCTCGACGAGCATGGCGTCGAGCGCAAGGACTACAACTCCTTCGGGTCTCGGCGGGGCAACCACGAGGTGATGATCCGCGGCACGTTCGCCAACATCCGACTGCGCAACCAGCTGCTCGACGATGTCTCCGGTGGGTACACGCGCGACTTCACCCAGCAGGGTGGGCCGCAGGCGTTTATCTACGACGCTGCGCAAAACTATGCGGCAAAAGACATTCCGCTGGTGGTGCTCGGCGGCAAGGAATACGGTTCGGGCTCGTCGCGGGACTGGGCAGCCAAGGGCACGCGGCTGCTGGGCGTGCGTGCCGTGATTGCCGAATCATTCGAGCGCATCCACCGGTCCAACCTGATCGGCATGGGGGTGATCCCGCTGCAATTCCCCGAAGGCAAGACCGCCGAGTCGTTGGGTCTGGACGGCACCGAGGTATTCGACATCACCGGCATCGAGGCGCTCAACGACGGCAAGACGCCAAAGACGGTGCACGTCAAGGCCGGCAAGGAGGGTTCGGACGCTATCGAGTTCGACGCTGTGGTGCGGATCGACACCCCGGGTGAAGCCGACTATTACCGCAACGGCGGCATCTTGCAGTACGTGCTGCGCAACATGCTCAGGTCGAACTAGCCCGGAACGCTTGTGCCCAAGGTCAGCCAGGACCATCTGGCGGCCCGTCGCCGTCAGATCCTCGACGGCGCCCGTCGCTGCTTTGCCGAATATGGCTACGAGAAGGCGACGGTGCGCCGGCTGGAACAGGCCATCGGCTTGTCGCGGGGAGCGATCTTCCACCATTTCCGCGACAAGGACACGTTATTCTTCGAGCTGGCCCGCGAGGACGCCGAGCGGATGGCCGCGGTCGCGTCGCGGGAGGGTCTCATCCAGGTGATGCGCGACATGCTCACCGCGCCCGACCAGTTCGACTGGCTCGCCACGCGATTGGAGATCGCCCGAAAGCTGCGCCACGACCCCGCGTTCAGTCGGGGGTGGGCGGAGCGCTCGGCGGAGCTGACGACGGCAACGATCGATCGGCTACGGCGGCAGAAGCAGGCCGGGCGGGTGCGCAACGACATCCCCAGCGACGTATTGGTGTGCTACCTGGACCTGGTTCTCGACGGCTTGGTCGCCCGAGTGGCCTCCGGTGAAGACCCACAGCGGCTTACCGCCGTCCTCGATCTGGTCGAGGGTTCGGTACGCCGGCGATAAGTTAATCGCGTTACAGAGATCGCGTGCGGTGATTGGGCCCACCGCGGCTGCGCATGGTGGTGCCCGACTCGCGCAGCAAGCTGTGGATCGAGCCGTACGACCTGCCGGTGGACGCGACCAGAGTTCGAATGCTGGCCCCGCCCTCGTAGGCGCTGCGCAATTCGACCAGCAACTGATCGCGTGTCTTTTTCGTTTTCCTCATCGGCGCCTCCCCGCTTCAAAAGGATCCCCAAAGCACCCAGCGTAGGAAGCAGACGTCGGCGGCGGGCCACTTTGACGAAATCGCCTGGGGCACCGTCGAGCCGAGCATAGCCGGTCAGGCCAGCTCGATCAGATCCCGATACTCCTCAGACCAATGGTCTTCGGTGCCGTCGGGCAGCAGCACGACCCGTTGCGGATCGAGCGCTTCGGCCGCACCGGGGTCGTGTGTCACCAGCACCACGGCTCCGGTGTAGCTCCGCAGCGCGTCCAGTACCTGCTCGCGGGAGGCCGGATCGAGATTGTTCGTCGGCTCATCAAGCAGCAACACATTCGCCGTCGAGGCCACCAAACCAGCGAGCGCCAGCCGAGTCTTCTCGCCGCCGGATAGTGTGCCGGCCAACTGCTCGAGCTGACTACCGCTGAACATGAACGCCCCGAGCAACCCCCGCAGGTCCTGCTCGCCGGAATCGGGGGCGGCGTGCCGGATGTTCTGCCATACCGTCGCGGTGTCGTCGAGGGTGTCGTGCTCCTGTGCGAAATATCCGACTTTCAAACCGTGTCCGGGTTCCAGCGCCCCGGCGTCGGGTTGCTCGACACCGGCCAACAGCCGCAGCAGTGTCGTCTTGCCCGCGCCGTTGAGTCCCAGCACGACCACCCGGGAGCCGCGATCGATGGCGAGGTCTACGCCGGTGAACACTTCCAGCGATCCGTAGGTCTTGGTCAGGCCGGTGGCCACCAGCGGGGTCCGCCCACAGGCCGCCGGGCTGGGGAACTTGATTCGGGCCACCTTGTCGGCCACCCGCTCCTCGTCGAGAGCGGCCATCATTCGGTCGGCGCGTCGCAGCATGTTCTGGGCCGCAACAGCTTTGGTGGCCTTGGCGCCCAGCTTGGCGGCTTGGGCACGCAACGCGGTGGCCTTGCGTTCGGCATTGGCACGCTCCCGGCGGCGGCGCTGCTCGTCGGTGGCGCGGGCGTCGATATACTTCTGCCAACCCATGTTGTAGACGTCGACTTCACCGCGCACCGCGTCGAGAAACCAGACCCGGTTGACGACGTCGGCCAACAAGTCGACATTGTGGCTGATCACCACCAGGCCGCCGGTGTGCCCGCGCAGGAATTCCCGTAGCCAGCCCAGTGAATCGGCGTCGAGGTGGTTGGTCGGCTCGTCGAGCAGCAAGGTGGTGGCCGAGCCGGCGCCCGTGTCCGACGCGGCGAACAGAATGCGCGCCAGCTCCACCCGGCGGCGTTGTCCGCCGGACAACGTGTGCAGCTGCTGGCTCAACACCCGTTCGGGCAACCCGAGACTCGCGCAAATCCGGCCCGCCTCGCTTTCGGCGCCGTAACCGCCAAGCGCGGCGAAGCGTTCCTCGAGTTGACCGTAGCGGCGGATCGCACGGTCGCGGGCGGCGTCGTCGGCGACTTCGGCCATCAGCGCCTGCTGCTTTTCCAGATCGGTGAGCAGGGTGTCTAATCCGCGCGCCGACAGCACCCGGTCACGGGCCAAGATGTCGAGGTCACCCTCTTTGGGATCCTGCGGCAGATAACCGATCTCGCCGGTGCGGGTCACCGTGCCGGCGTACGGCTGCCCCGCCCCCGCGAGGATTCGCAAGGTAGTGGTCTTCCCGGCGCCGTTGCGCCCGACCAGCCCGATGCGGTCACCCGGCTGTATCCGCAGTGCCGGGCCGTCCGCGGAGAGCAGCGTGCGCGCGCCAGCGCGGACCTCGAGGTCCGTAGCCGTGATCA
This sequence comes from uncultured Actinomycetota bacterium, assembly GCA_963751315.1. Taxonomy (GTDB): domain Bacteria; phylum Actinomycetota; class Actinomycetes; order Mycobacteriales; family Mycobacteriaceae; genus Mycobacterium. Next base: position 6,120 of record CAVVUH010000031.1, read on the forward strand.
CGGTCACTCTCCCTGTTTTCTTGTCCGGCTCCTCAACAGGCCATCCTGGCCCGCATCGTCGCTGAACGGTTTTCTTGTCCGGCTCCTCAACAGGCCATCCTGGCCGGCATCGTCACCGAACGGTTGTGTTGTATTACTTATCGTCGGTGAACACCGGCGGCCGTTTCTCGGCACGCGCGGCAACCGCCTCTTCGAAGTTGGTGGTGAGCAGACGAACGAAGAGCTGTCCTAGGCCTTCGGCCTGCATGTGCCCTTCCAGGCTAGCGGCGTCCAGTCCACTCCACAGTGTGCGTTTGGTCAACTCGATTCCCGGCCGCGAGAACGCGGCCATCCGCTCGGCAATCGCATAGCAGGTGTCCAGCAGCTGGTCGTCCGGCACCTGGCGCGACACCAGCCCGATCCGCTCGGCTTCCTCGGCGTCGATGTCGCGACCGGTCAGCATGATCTCGAACGCCCGCGACGAGCCGATAGCCCGGGGCAACAGATAGCTGAGCCCCAGTTCACTGGCGGTCAGCCCGTTGTTGATACCTGCGGCCCGGAAATAAGCTCCGCTCGATGCGACGCGAATATCGGCGGCCAGCGCCAGGCACAACCCGCCACCGATCGCTGCACCGTTGACCGCGGCGATCACCGGTTGGTGCAGCCGTCGTAGCGCCAGAATGACGTCGTCGAGAATCTGCATCGAACGCAGCGCATAGGTGGGCCGGGTCAGACCTTGGACATGCGGCACCTCCCCGGCCGATTTGTGGTCGGCGCCCGAGGAGAAACCCCGGCCTGCGCCGGTCAGTACTACCACCCGCACCGAATTGTCGTAGCTGATGTTCTCCAGAGCCGCCTTGAGCGGCACCATGACGTCGAACGCCATGGAATTCATCCGCTCAGGCCGGTTGAGGGTGATCAGCGCTATCTGCGGCCGCGGGTGTTCAACGAGGACCATGCTCACCGTTGAACGGTAACCTGGCCCCCCTCCCGGCTATCAGGCCTAGTCGTGCTCCTGGGCCGCGATCGCTGCGTCGACGTCGAAGTTCTTCACCTGCTGGACCAGATCCTCCAGTGCTGCTGGCGGCAGGGCTCCGGGCTGATTGAACACCAGCTTGCCCTTCTTAAACGCCATCAGCGTGGGGATGGATCGGATCTGGGCGGCCGCAGCGAGTTGCTGTTCGGCTTCGGTGTCGACTTTGGCGTGCACGACGTCGGGGTGCTTCTCCGCCGATGCAGCAAACGTGGGCGCGAACTGGCGGCACGGGCCACACCAGGACGCCCAGAAGTCGACGAGGACGATGTCGTTGCCGTTAATGGTCTCGTTGAACTGCTCGGCAGTCAGGTCTTTGGTGGTCACGCCCCAGTTAACGCCGCGAACTGCCACTGTGTTCCCAGCGTTCCTCGGCGTTCGTCCAGGTCTCTAGGTCAGGTGGTCGTAGTCGCCGCGGACCCAGGCGGCGTGGCGATCGGCCGACCGCCGGACCGCCGCGTGGCCGTCGGTGTCGATGGCGTTGGTGAACAGGCCGTAGATCCGATCGAAGTCCAACGCCGCCAGGGTGCCGGCCATCCGCTGCACAACCGCAGCCGACAGCGGAAGGCGGTTGGGGTAGCTACGCAAGAACGCAACCGTGCGGCGGTCCGGGTTGGGAAAGATGGTGTCGCCGGCCAGCAATACGCCGCGCCCGCCGGCGCCGTCGGTCCAACAGGCGACCGCGCTGCCCGGAAAATGTCCGCCGACCCGGACCACCGATAACGACGGGCTCAGCCGCAAGGTGTCCGACCACTGCTGGATCACCGGGTCGCGACGCATCACCCACTCGGCATCCGCGGCGTTCACGTACACCGGGACGCCGCCCAGGCGGTGGCTCCACTCGACTTGTGCGCCATACATGTGCGGATGGCTGGCCACAATGGCGATCACCGGCCCGCGCTCGGTTACCGCGGCCACGGCGTCGTCGTCGACGAAGCCGGACGGGTCCCACAACACGTTGCCGGCATCGGTGCACACCAGCTTTCCCAGCTGCCCGATTCCGAGCGGCGGCGAACTGCCGATCGCGACGAGTCCGTCCTCAATGACCGAGACCTGCGACCGCATACCTTCGGCAACCAGCTGCTCCAGCGTCGCCCACTGTTGCCCTTCGGCCGGCACCCACTGCCGCTCGTCAGCACAAATCGCGCAGACGTCTGATGCGGTGGCGTGCTCAACACCGCAGGTTCTGCACACCCAAAACATGGCACAACCCTATTCGACCGGACCGCGTCAAAAGGCCGCTCACGAGCTCAGCTAATAATTGTGCAACTCGGCAGTGCAGCGGGTACCCCTCCCCGCAACGCCTCGATCGGAGAACCGTGATGTCCGCCGCCACGCATCGACGTCGATTGGCTCAGCTCGTGATCCTCGCGGTCACCGGCGCTACCGCAGTGTCGCTCGCCGCGTGCGGCAATTCGAGCAACGAAAACACCGGAAAGCCCAGCACGTCGGCAAGCTCGACAACTCCTAAGCCCACGCCTCCTAAGCCCACGCCGCCGCCGGCACCACCCATGGGTCATGACGAGGTCGAGGGCTTGGTCAGATCGGTGTCGGGCAACAGGATCCAGCTCACGCAGCGGGATCGGACGGCGGCCGCGGTGGACTTCACACCGCAGACCATGGTCACCGAGCTCAGCTCCGCTGCTCTGACCGACGTGAAACCCGGCAGTTGCGTCGACGTCAAGGCCGCGTCGCAAGGCGCTTCGCCCGGCGGTGCGATCACCGCGGAATCCGTGGAGATCAGCCCATCTGAAGGCGGCAAATGCCCTCCGCCCGTAGGGCCGGCTGGAAGTCCCAGCGTCTACGGCATCGTCGGCTCGGTTACGGGTAACACCATCGCCGTCAACAGCATCGATCCCACCGGCAAGACCACGCACACGACCGTGACCGTCATCAACACGACGACCTACACCAAGCACGCGGTTACCACTGCGCAAGCGATCCAGAACGGTAAGTGCCTGGCGGCGCAGGGAACCAAGGACGGCGGTGTGCTGCACGCGGCGACCATCGACCTCGAACCGTGTCCACCGATGGGTCGCCCGCACCACCACTTCCACTTTCCGTGGCCGCACCATCGCCATTAGGGCCAAGACGCGACTCGTCCGAACGCCTATGCACGATGTGGAAGTGGCCCCAACGGCGTTGAGGTAGCCCCGAATAGCCGGGCCCAGAGCGCTGACCTGGCACGCTACGGTTGCGTCACCGTAGCTTACGGTTCCGTCGTCGTAGGTTACGGTTGCGTACCCATTCCCGCCTCGGACACACTGCGTTCGAGTTCATCAGGGGAAGGGAAAACCGGTGGGGCACTACATCGCCAACCTGCGCGACATCGAGTTCAATCTGTTCGAGGTTTTGAACATCGGCACCGTCCTCGGCTCAGGACGCTACAGCGACCTCGACGTCGACACGGTCCACACGATGCTCGACGAAGTCGCTCGCTTGGCTGAGGGCCCCATCGCCGAATCGTTCGCCGAAGCGGACCGCAACCCACCCGTTTTCGAGCCGGACCGTCACACCATCTCGGTCCCCGCCGAGTTGGCCAAGTCGGTGCAGGCGGTCAAAGACGCCGAGTGGTGGCGCATCGGTCTTGCCGAAGAAATCGGCGGCGTGTCCGCACCGGGCCCAGTGACGTGGGCGATCAACGAGATGCTGGTCTGCGCCAATCCGGCTGCCGCCTTTTTCTACAGCGTGGGCCCGGCGATGGCCAACGCGCTCTACATCGAGGGCACCGAACAGCAGAAGCAGTGGGCGGCGACGGCCCTGGAACGAGGTTGGGCGGCCACCATGGTGTTGACCGAGGCCGACGCCGGCTCCGATGTGGGCGCAGGGCGAACCAAGGCCATCGCGCAACCGGACGGCAGCTGGCACATCGAGGGCGTCAAGCGGTTCATCTCCGGTGGCGATGTGGGCGATACCGCCGAGAACATCTTCCATCTCGTGCTTGCCCGGCCCGAGGGCGCCGGTCCGGGCACCAAAGGTCTGAGCCTGTTCTACGTACCCAAGTATCTGTTCGACCCGGAGACATTCGAACTCGGCTCCCGCAACGGGGTTTTCGCCACCGGGCTGGAACACAAGATGGGCTTGAAGGCCTCCCCGACCTGCGAGTTGACCTTCGGCGCCCACGGACTGCCCGCGGTTGGCTACCTGGTCGGCGACGTGCACAACGGGATCGCGCAGATGTTCACCGTCATCGAGCACGCACGCATGACAGTCGGCGTCAAGGCTGCCGGCACGCTGTCCACCGGCTATCTCAACGCGCTGGCATTCGCCACGCAGCGGGTACAGGGCACCGATCTGACCCAGATGACCGACAAAACCGCGCCGCGGGTCACGATCATGCACCATCCGGACGTACGCCGCAGCCTGATCACGCAGAAGGCCTACGCCGAAGGCTTGCGAGCACTCTACCTTTATGCCGCGGCACACCAGGACGAGACTGTTGCACAACATGTTTCAGGTGTGGACGCCGAAATGGCGCACCGTCTTAACGATCTGCTGCTCCCGGTGGTCAAGGGGGTGAGCTCGGAACGGGCTTACGAAATCCTGACCGAGTCGCTGCAGACGCTCGGCGGGTCGGGCTTTTTGACCGATTACCCCATCGAGCAGTACATCCGTGACGCCAGGATCGATTCCCTCTACGAGGGCACCACCGCAATCCAGGCGCTGGATTTCTTTTTCCGCAAGATCATCCGGGACCGCGGCCAGGCCCTCGAGCATGTGGCGTCGCTGATCAGCCACACCATCGAAAACTGCGATGAGACGTTGCGGCAGCATGCCGAGCTGCTGCGTACCGCGCTTGACGACGTCAAAGCGATGACAGCCACCCTGACCGGATACCTGATGGCCGCCGCGGAAAACCCAACGGAGATATACAAAGTCGGGCTCGCATCGGTGCGATTCCTGCTCGCCGTTGGCGACCTGCTGATCGGTTGGCGGCTATTGGCACAAGCCGACGTCGCGCACGCGGCCCTGGCCACCGCACCGGCGAACGACGAAGTGTTCTATCAGGGCAAGATTGCCACCGCGCGATTCTTCGCTAAGAACGTGCTTCCGAACCTCACCGCACTGCGCGGCATCATCGCGGCCATCGACGACGACATCATGGCGCTTCCCGAAGCGGCGTTCTAGCGACGATTCGCGGGCCTGCCCGAATACACAGCTGGCTCATAATCGGCCGCCAGCCAGCACCCAGCTGCGCCACTAATCGTGAGAACCGTGGTTTGGCCGGCCGCGCACAGCGGCCGACGATCTGAAAGGACCTCGATGTCTGTCACTTGCCCGCCCGCGCGGCTCACCCGATTGGCGATCCTCACGCTCACCGGCGCAACCGCACTATCGGTCGCCGCATGCGGTGCGTCAAACAATTCGAAGCCCGCTCCATCGGCAAGTCCGACAAGCTCAGCTGCGACGCCCTCATCGCCATCAGCATCCGCGAACGGCAAGAGCTGGGTCAGCGGGATGATCGCTTCGGTCTCGGGCGACGCAATCCAGGTCACCCAGCAGACCGGAAGCGCCACCGTCGACTTCACGCCGTCCACGAAGATCACTCAGGTCACTCCCGGTCAGCTGACGGATGTCACCGCCGGCAGTTGCGTTGTTGTGCTTCCTCGCCGTGAGAGCGCGGACACCGGCGGCACGATCACCGCGCAATTCGTGCGGGTCAGCCCGGCCGTCGACGCCCAGTGCCCCGAGCCCAAACATCCGGCAGGCGCGCCGCACTCGGGCGGACCGGCGGGGCATCGGCCAGTGCGGGGCACGGTTGCGTCCGTTGCGGGTAACACCATCACCGTGACCGACGCCGCGGCCGGCGGCAGCACGTCGCAGACCAGCGTGACCGTCACCGACACGACCAAATACACCAAGCAGTCAGCCACCGACGCGCAAGCGCTGACCCAAGGTCAGTGCATCGCCGCGCGCGGGACCAAAGACGACAGCGGCACCCTGCAGGCTACGGCCATCAACGTTCAATCAGCTGACAACGGCACCTGCCCGCAGCCCGGCGGAAGAAGGCACCAGCACTAGGGCAGTTATTTCTTGCCGCGCCAGCCACGTTCGAACGGCAGCCGCCACGCTCGCGGGGCAATCAACGGATGGACCGCGTTGGGACCCCATGAATCGAGGTCGTAGCTGCGTACCGGCGGCGGATCCTCGAGCAACGGGGCCGAGACCTCCCAGAGCCGCTCGATACCCTCCGCCGTGTTGTACAGCGTCCGGTCGCCGCGCATCGCGTCAAGGATCAGACGCTCGTAGGCCTCGAGCACATCGCCGGCATGGCCGGAATCTTCCATGGTGAACTGCAGACTGAGCTTGTCCAGCTTCATTCCCGGTCCAGGCCGCTTGCCGTAAAACGACAGCGACATCTTTGACACATCGGCAAGATCGAAGGTCAGGTGATCCGGACCCTTTTGTCCCACACCGGATCCGGGCGGAAACATGCTCCTCGGCGGCTCGTGGAATGCGATGGAGATGATGCGCTGTCCCTCAGCGAGGCCCTTGCCGGTGCGCAGAAAGAACGGGACACCCGCCCAGCGCCAGTTGTCGATCTCGCATTTGAGCGCGACGAACGTCTCGGTATCCGATTCCGCAGACACCCCAGGCTCGTCGCGGTAACCCCGGTATTGCCCGCGCACCACCCCGTTTGGATCAAGCGGGCGCATCGAGCGGAATACCTTGTTTTTCTCGTCGCTGATCGCCTCTGAAGCCAGCTCGGTGGGCGGTTCCATCGCGACGAACGCCAGAATCTGGAACAAGTGGGTGACCACCATGTCCTTGAACGCCCCGACGGCATCGTAAAACTGCGCGCGGTTCTCACATGTAAGCCGCTCCGGCACGTCGATCTGGATGTGGTCGATGAATTGTCGATTCCAAATCGGCTCGAACAATCCGTTCGCGAACCGGAACGCGAGAATGTTCTGCGCGGCCTCCTTACCCAGGAAGTGATCGATCCGGAAGATCTGTTCTTCCTCGAAGATCTCGTGAATCGCCTTGTTCAGTGCCCGCGCGCTGGCCAGATCGACGCCGAACGGCTTCTCCATGACGACCCGAGAGTTCTGCACCAAGTCCGCCTTGTGCAACGTTTCCATGACGGGCATCACCGCCGCCGGCGGGATGCTCAAGTAATGCAACAGACTGGCATCGCCACCTAGCGCCGCGACTTGCTCCGCCACGGCACTGGCCAGCGCTTCCGGGCCGGCCTGCGTTGGCACAAAGGTGAGGTTGGCGGTGAACTGATCGATTTGCTCATCGGAAATGTGATGGTGGGAGAACTCTTTGCAGGCCTTGTGCGCCAGCTTGCCGAAGGTCTCGTTGTCGAATTCATCGAGCGACGCGCCGATGATGCGGATCTCGGGAGCCAGCTTGGAGCAGGAAAGGTGCAGCAGGCCGGGTAGCAGCTTTCGGCGCGCTAAATCGCCTGTCGCGCCGAACATCACCACCACATGGGGCTCCGCGCCGACGCCGGCGCCCTTGTTCTTGACCGCGCGGGTCACGTCAGCATCGCTCACAACGATGATCGTAGCCAGGCCTGGTCCGACCGCAACCTCGCGGAGGCGGTCATGACGTGACCGGCTCGGCGAGGTTAGACGGTAAAACCGAGGGCTCGCAGCTGATCACGACCTTCTTCAGTGATCTTGTCCGGGCCCCAGGGCGGGTTCCACACCCAGTTGATGCGCAGCTCGTCGACCAGACCGGCGCCGATCAGTGCGCTACGCGACTGATCTTCGATGACGTCGGTCAACGGGCAGGCCGGCGACGTCAACGTCATGTCGATCAGCGCGACAGTCCCCTCGTCGCCCTCCTCGAGATTGAGGCCGTAGACCAGTCCCAGATCGACCACGTTGATACCCAATTCGGGGTCGACGACATCGCGCATCGCCTCTTCAACGTCGGCGAGCAACTCGTTATCCGGTGCGGAAGTTTCGCTCATCCTTAACCTCCTCGACATCTTCAGTCGCTTGCGACAGCGCGTCTTTGAACGCCATCCAGCCGAGCAGCGCGCACTTGACCCGGGCCGGATACTTGGCGACGCCCGCGAACGCGATGCCATCGCCCAACACATCCTCGTCACCGGCCACGGTTCCGCGAGAAGACACCATCTCGGTGAACGCGGTGACCGTCTTCAACGCCCGCCCGACACTTTGCCCGATCACCTGCTCGGTCAACACCGACGTGGCCGCCTGACTGATCGAACAGCCCTGGCCGTCGTAAGAGACGTCGGCGATGTGCTCACCGTCGTCCGAGAGCGCCACCCGCAGCGTGACCTCGTCGCCGCACACCGGGTTGACGTGGTGCACCTGCGCGGCGAACGGCTCGCGCAGCCCGCGGTGCTGCGGGTGCTTGTAGTGATCCAGGATCACGTCTTGGTAGATCTGCTCGAGGCGCACCGCGACTCACACTCCGCCGAAGAAATCGATGGCATGGCGCACGCCGGCCACCAGCCGGTCGACCTCCTCGTGGGTGCTGTAGACCGCGAACGATGCGCGCGCGGTTGCGACAAGGCCGAATCGGCGGTGCAGCGGCAATGCGCAGTGATGTCCCACCCGCACGGCGACACCGTCGTCGTCGAGCACCTGACCGACGTCGTGGGCGTGCACGCCGTCGACGATGAAAGACACTGGCGAGCCACGGTTCTCCATCGACGTCGGCCCGATCACCCGCACTCCGTCGATAGCGGACAGGCCATCGATCGCGGCGGCCACCAATTCGCGTTCGTGCGCTTCGACGGCGTCCATGCCGATGGCGCCGAGATAGCGCGCGGCCGCACCCAGACCGACCACCTGGGAGGTCATCGGGGTGCCTGCCTCGAACCGTTGCGGCGGCTGCGCGTAGGTGGTGGCCTCCATCGTGACCGTCTCGATCATCGACCCTCCGGTGAGGAAGGGCGGCATCGACGACAACAGCTCACGCCGCCCGTAGAGAACGCCGACCCCGTTGGGGCCCAGCATCTTATGTCCTGAGAACGCGGCGAAGTCGACGCCGAGCGCATGCAAATCGACCGGCTGGTGCGGCACCGACTGGCAGGCGTCCAGCACCGTCAACGCGCCCACCGCGTTAGCCCGGGCGACCAATTCGGCCACCGGGGCAACCGCTCCGGTCACATTCGAATGATGGCTGAACGCGACGACCTTGACCCGCTCGTCGAGCCGCAACGAATCAAGATCGATACGCCCCGTGTCGGTTACGCCGTACCAGCGCAGCGTGGCGCCGGTACGCCGGGCCAGTTCCTGCCATGGGATCAGGTTGGCGTGGTGCTCGAGCTCGGTGGTGACGATGACATCGCCCGGGCCGACGGCACGCTCAAACCGGTTGTCCCCCAGCACATAGGACACCAGGTTCAGCGATTCGGTTGCGTTCTTGGTGAACACCAGTTCGTCGGTGTCGGCGCCGACGAACGCGGCGATGTCGGCCCGGCCCTGCTCGTAGGCGTCGGTGGACTCCTCCATCAGCTGGTGCGCGCCTCGGTGCACCGCGCCGTTGGAGGTGGTGAGGAATTCGCGTTCGGCGTCGAGGACCTGCACCGGCCGCTGCGACGTGGCGCCGGAATCCAGGTACGCCAGTTGATTTCCGCCCCGCATGACACGGCTTAGGATTGGGAAATCGGCCCGGATCGCGGCGAGGTCCGGCACCGTGGGGCGACTCACCGAGACCGTCATGTCGGGCCCGGAGTGGCCGCCGTCGGCGTGAAGCGCTCGTAGCCGTTCTCTTCGAGTTCGTCGGCCAGTTCCGGACCGCCCGATTCGATGATCCGGCCACCGACGAACACATGCACGAATTCCGGATGGATGTAACGCAGGATCCGGGTGTAGTGCGTGATCAGCAGGATGCCGCCGTGCTCGGATTCGGCGTAACGGTTGACGCCCTCGCTGACCACCCGCAGCGCGTCGACGTCCAGGCCAGAGTCGGTCTCGTCGAGAATCGCGATCTTGGGCTTCAGCAACCCCAGCTGCAGGATCTCGTGGCGTTTCTTCTCACCGCCGGAAAAGCCCTCGTTGACGCTGCGTTCGGCGAAAGCCGGGTCGATGTCGAGGGCATCCATCGCGGCCTTGACCTCTTTGACCCAGTGCCGCAGCTTGGGCGCCTCGCCGCGGACGGCGGTAGCGGCCGAGCGCAGGAAATTCGACGTCGACACGCCCGGCACCTCGATGGGGTACTGCATCGCCAAAAACAGCCCGGCCCGGGCGCGCTCGTCGACGCTCATGTCCAGGACGTTTTCGCCGTTGAGCGTGATGGAGCCCGACGTCACGCGGTACTTGGGGTGCCCGGCAATCGCATAGGACAGCGTGGACTTGCCGGATCCGTTGGGGCCCATCAGAGCGTGCGTCTCGCCGGAGCGCACCGTTAGGTCGACGCCGCTGAGAATGGCGATCTCGTCGACATCGTTGGGCGCGCTAACGCTGACGTGCAGGTCTTTGATGTCCAAAGTGGTCATGAGGCGGTAATTCTCGATTCCGTGATGGCCAGTTCGTGCTCAATGGCTCTGGTGAGGCGCTCCCGCACCTCAGGGACCGCGATCTTGGCGATAATCTCTCCGAAAAAGCCGCGCACCACCAGTCGGCGGGCCTGCTCTTCGGGGATACCGCGGGAGCGCAGATAGAACAGCTGCTCATCGTCGAATCGTCCGGTGGCGCTGGCGTGTCCGGCGCCGACGATCTCGCCGGTCTCGATCTCCAGATTCGGGACCGAGTCGGCTCGCGCGCCGTCGGTGAGCACCAGGTTGCGGTTGGTCTCGAAGGTGTCGGTGCCGGTGGCCTCGGCCCGGATCAGCACGTCGCCCACCCAGACGGTGTGCGCGTCGGGCCGCGCAGACTCCGGATCGCCTTGCAGCGCGCCCTTGTACGTGACATGCGACCTGCAGTTCGGCTGAGCGTGGTCGACGAGCAGCCGCGATTCCAAATGCTGGCCGTCGTCGGCGAAGTACAGCCCGAGCAGTTCGGCGTCACCACCCGGCCCGGCGAAGCGCACCGTCGCCGACATTCGCACCACATCGCCACCGAGCATGACGGCCACATGCCGCAGCACCGCGTCCTTGCCCAACCGGGCGTGTTGCGCGCTGACATGCACGGTGTCGTCGGCCCAGTCGGCGATCCACACCACAGTGAGCCGGGCGGCGTCGTCGACGACGAATTCCACGTTGTCGGCGTAAGTTCCGCTGCCGCGCTGGTCGATGACGACGACGGCCTCGGCAAGCTCCTCGACCCGGATCTGCAGATGCCCGTAGGCCACCGCACCCTCACCCGGACCGGTGATCACCACCTCGACCGGATCGGCGACCTGCGTGTCGGGCGCGACGGTGACCAGCGTCGCCGAGTTGAACGACGAAAATGCCTGCGCGGCAACACGGTCGGCGGGCACACCGCCGTCGCCGAGCCGCTTGTCGCCGCGCCGCACAGTCTCGACTCGCACCCCGGGCCGCTCCTCGACGGTGATCCGCGCGCTCGCAGTCGCGTGCGCCGAGCCGTCATGCAGGCCGCGGAGCCGGCGCAGCGGGGTGAACCGCCAGAGCTCGTCGCGGCCGCCGGGGACCTCGAACGCGTCGACATCGAAAGACGCGAACTGCTCGGCCTTGTTGGCAGCGGCGAGCGAGGAACCCTCAACCGCTTCAGTCAATCCCGTCACTACCCGACCGCGCCTTCCATCTGCAGCTCGATCAGCCGGTTGAGCTCCAGCGCGTACTCCATGGGCAGCTCCTTGGCGATCGGCTCGACGAAGCCGCGCACCACCATCGCCATCGCCTCGTCCTCGGTCAGCCCGCGGCTCATCAGGTAGAACAGCTGGTTCTCGCTGACCTTGGACACCGTCGCCTCATGGCCCATCGTCACGTCGTCCTCGCGGATGTCGACGTAGGGATACGTGTCGCTGCGGCTGATCGTATCCACCAGCAGCGCATCGCATTTCACGCTGGAGCGCGATCCGTGCGCGCCCTTGTTGACCTGAACCAGACCGCGATACGACGTACGGCCACCGCCGCGCGCCACCGACTTGGACACGATGTTGCTCGACGTGTTCGGGGCCAGGTGCAGCATCTTGGCGCCGGTGTCCTGGTGCTGGCCTTCGCCGGCGAATGCCACCGACAGCACCTCACCCTTGGCGTGCTCGCCGGTCATCCAGACCGCTGGGTACTTCATGGTCACCTTCGACCCGATGTTGCCGTCGACCCACTCCATGGTGGCGCCGGCCTCGGCGCGGGCCCGCTTGGTCACCAGGTTGTAGACGTTGTTCGACCAGTTCTGGATCGTGGTGTAGCGACAACGGCCGCCGGGCTTGACGATGATCTCCACCACCGCCGAGTGCAGCGAATCCGACTTGTAGATCGGCGCGGTGCAGCCCTCGACGTAGTGCACGTAGGCGCCCTCGTCGACGATGATCAGCGTCCGCTCGAACTGGCCCATGTTCTCGGTGTTGATCCGGAAGTAGGCCTGCAGCGGGATGTCGACGTGCACACCCGGCGGGACGTAGATGAAGCTCCCGCCACTCCACACCGCGGTGTTCAGCGCCGAGAACTTGTTGTCCCCGGCAGGGATCACCGTGCCGAAGTACTGCTTGAAGATCTCCGGGTGCTCGCGCAGCGCCGTGTCGGTGTCCAGGAACATGACGCCCTGAGCTTCCAGGTCTTCCCGGATCTGGTGGTAGACCACCTCTGACTCGTACTGCGCGGCGACGCCGGACACCAGCCGCTGCTTCTCGGCTTCAGGGATGCCGAGCTTGTCGTAGGTGTTGCGGATGTCCTCCGGCAGGTCATCCCAGGTCGCGGCCTGCTTCTCGGTGGAGCGCACGAAGTATTTGATGTTGTCGAAGTGGATGCCCTCGAGGTTGGAACCCCACTTCGGCATCGGCTTGCGGCCGAAGATGCGCAATGCCTTCAGCCGGGTAGCCAGCATCCACTCCGGCTCGTTCTTCTTCGCGGAGATGTCACGGACCACCGCTTCGGACAGCCCGCGCTGTGCGCTGGCGCCCGCGATGTCGGAGTCGGCCCAGCCGTAGCCGTACCGGCCCATCGAGGCGATGGCCTCTTCCTGCGACAGGGATTCCTTGATCAAGGGTGTGCCCAGCTTCTGAACCTCAGGGGTGGTCGTCATGACGACGCTCCTTGCTTGCTCGTGGTGGCTTCGACGTGGGCTGAGCGTCGAAGGGTTAGCGGCTTCTCAGCGGTCGTGAGCGGGACGTGGGTGGTGCAGGCGCAGTCACCGTTGACGATGGTCGCCAGCCGCTGCACGTGGGTCCCGAGCACCTCGGCCATGGCCTGCTGCTCTGTTTCGCACAACTCCGGAAACTCCTCGGCGACGTGCGACACCGGGCAATGGTGCTGACAGATCTGCACACCGTTGATCGGACCGCGCACCTGTGTAGTGGTCGCGACGTAGCCGGCCTCGGACAGCGCGGTGGCAATCCGCTCGGCGGTGGCTTCGATATCGGCATCGGCGCCCGAATCGGCCGCCTCGACACCGGACAGGATTGCGTCGATGCGCTGCCGGGCGAAGGTGCGAACGGCATCCTCACCGCCGATTTCGCGGAGTTGACGCATCGCCGCGGACGCCAGGTCGTCGTAGCTATGGTCCAGCTTGGCGCGGCCGCCCGCGGTGAGCCGGTAGCGCTTGGCCGGTCGGCCCCGTCCCTCCTGCTGCCAGGCCGCCGCGGGAACCGATTCCGCCTCGCCCGCGTCGATCAGCGCGTCCAGATGGCGTCGCACCCCGGCGGCCGACAGGCCCAACCGGTCGCCGATCTGCCCGGCAGTGATCGACCCGGACTCCAACAGCAACCGCACAACGGCGCTTCGGGTCTGGCCATCGTGGGTCGAAGCTGCGGCTGTTGCTTCGACCCCTTTGGCGTACGACGGGAATTTCACAACACCAGTGTGACGCAATTCCGGTAACAGGTCTAGGAAGGCTACCCTCTGCCAGGGTTGCGCTGGTCACACCTGACCGATCCGGCCGCTGTCGGCCGGCGGCTACGCTGCTGTGATGGCAGCCCGCCACCACCCGCTGAGTTTGTCGATCGCCAGGTTGCACGGCGACGAGCTGGCGGTGGGATCGCCGCTCAACGCGGACGAGCTGGTCGCGGTCCGCCGCACCCGGCTGTTCGGTGCCACCGGCACGGTGCTGATGGCCATCGGCGCGCTGGGCGCCGGGGCACGGCCGGTGGTCCAGGACCCGACATTCGGGGTTCGGCTGCTCAACCTGCCGTCCCGGATCCAGACGGTGTCGCTGACGATGACCACCACCGGCGCCGTGATGATGGCGCTGGCCTGGCTGATGCTCGGCCGCTTCGCGCTGGGCCAACGGCGGATGTCCCGCGGCGAGCTGGACCGCACGCTGTGGTTGTGGGTGCTCCCGCTGTTGGCGGCGCCCCCGATGTACAGCAAGGACGTCTACTCCTACCTGGCGCAAAGCCAGATCTGCCGGTTGGGACTCGACCCCTATCGGGTCGGTCCGGCGACCGGGTTGGGCCTCGACCATGTGTTCACGTTGTCGGTGCCCAGCCTGTGGCGGGAGACCCCTGCGCCGTACGGGCCGCTGTTCTTGTGGATCGGCCGTGGAATCTCGGCATTGACCGGCGAAAACATCGTCGCCGCCGTGCTATGCCATCGGCTGGTGGTGCTGATCGGCGTGGGTCTTATCGTGTGGGCGACACCGCGGCTGGCCCGCCGCTGCGGGGTGGCCGAGGTCAGCGCGCTGTGGTTGGGGGCCGCCAACCCGCTGCTGATCATGCATCTGGTCGCCGGCATCCACAACGAGGCACCGATGCTCGGGCTGATGCTGGCCGGCACCGAGTTCGCGCTGCGCGGAATCGACTCCGCGCGTCCGCTGGTGCCCCGTCCGTGGCCTGGCCTCCGGACCCACTGGCCGGATTGGGCGCCGTTGAGCATGCTGCTCGCGGGCGCGATCCTGATCACGCTGTCCTCGCAGATCAAGCTGCCGTCGCTGCTGGCTTTGGGGTTTGTCGCGATGGCGCTTGCCTGGCGCTGGGGCGGCAACCTGCGGGCATTCCTGTTGGCGGGTGGGCTGATGGCCGGCTTGGCGCTGGCAGTGATGGCCGCGGTCGGCTGGGCCAGCCGGCTCGGCTTCGGCTGGATCTACACGCTCGGCACCGCCAACGTGGTCCGCAGCTGGATGTCGCCGCCGACGCTGCTTGCCCTAGGCACCGGGCAGGTGGGGATTCTGCTGGGCCTGGGCGATCACACCACCGCCGTGCTGTCGCTGACCCGCGGCATCGGCGTGTTGATCATCGCGGTGATGGTGGGCTGGCTGCTGATCGCGGTGTTGCGTGGCCGGCTGCACCCGGTTGGCGGGCTCGGAGTCGCGCTGGGAGGAACGGTACTGCTGTTTCCTGTGGTGCAGCCGTGGTATCTGCTGTGGGCCATCATCCCGTTGGCCGCATGGGCGACGCGCCCTGGATTCCGGATCGCGGTGATCATCGTCACGATCGTCATCGGCGTCTTCGGTCCGACGGCCAACGGCGATCGGTTCGCGCTGTTCCAGATCGTGGACGCCACCGTGGCCAGCACCATCATCGTGGCGCTGCTGATCGCGGCGACCCACACCAGCTTGCCGTGGCGGCCGCTGCCGAGCGCCGAGTCGACCGGTGACACGGCGACACCGGATCTGGCGCCCAGCAGCGAGACCCGGCAGCCCGCGCCGGTGCCTGGCGCATACGCTGAATCCTCGTGAGCCAGGCCGTGCAAATCCCCGTGCGGTTGCGCGGGGTATGCAAGCAGTACGGCTCGGGGCCGACCGCCACCAGGGCCGTCGCCAACCTCGACCTCGACGTGCATACCGCCGAGGTGTTGGCGCTGCTGGGCCCGAACGGCGCCGGAAAGACGACCACGGTCGAGATGTGCGAGGGCTTCGTCCGTCCCGATACCGGCACCATCGAGGTGCTCGGGCTGGACCCGATCGCCGATAACGCTCGGCTGCGGGCGCGCATCGGTGTGATGTTGCAGGGCGGCGGCGGCTATCCCGCGGCCCGGGCCGGCGAGATGCTCAACCTGGTGGCCTCCTACGCCGCCGACCCGCTGGACCCGCACTGGCTGCTGTCCACATTGGGTCTGACCGACGCGGCGCGCACCACCTACCGACGGCTGTCCGGTGGGCAGCAGCAGCGGCTCGCGCTGGCCTGCGCGTTGGTCGGCCGACCCGAACTGGTGTTCCTCGACGAGCCCACCGCGGGAATGGACGCGCAAGCCCGGCTACTGGTGTGGGAGTTGATCGACGCGCTGCGCCGCGACGGCGTGACGGTGGTGCTGACCACCCACCAACTCAAGGAGGCCGAGGAACTCGCCGACCGACTGGTCATCATCGACCAAGGGGTGACCGTCGCGGCCGGAACCCCGGCAGAGCTCACCCGTAGCGGCGCCAAGGATCAGCTTCGGTTCACCGCTCCGCCACGGCTCGACTTGTCCCTGCTGGTCTCGGCCTTGCCGGAGGATTACCGGGCCTCCGAGGTGGCGTCGGGTGAGTACCTGGTGGAAGGCCCGGTGGATCCGCAGGTGTTGGCGACGGTGACGGCGTGGTGTGCCCAGATCGACGTGCTGGCCACCGACATGCGAGTGGAGCAGCGCAGCCTGGAAGACGTGTTCCTGGAGCTGACCGGCCGGGAGTTGCGGTCGTGACCGCCGGCGACGACAGAGAGCGAAGCGATAATGAGGAGCGGCGGTTGTGACCGAATCGCTTTTCCCCGCAGGCACTTTCACTCCTGACCCGCGCCCGGCAGCGGTACCGCGGATGCTGGCCGCGCAGTTCGCACTGGAACTGAAGCTGCTACTGCGCAACGGCGAACAACTGCTGCTGACCATGTTCATCCCGATCACACTGCTGGTGGGTTTGACGCTGTTGCCGCTCGGATCCTTCGGCAACAACCGCGCCGCCACCTTTGTCCCGGTCATCATGGCGCTGGCGGTGATCTCTACGGCGTTCACCGGTCAGGCCATCGCGGTCGCGTTCGATCGCCGGTACGGCGCGCTCAAACGGCTGGGCGCGACCGCGCTTCCGGTGTGGGGCATCATCGCCGGTAAATCGCTGGCGGTGGTCACGGTGGTGTTCCTACAGGCAATCATCTTGGGCGCCATCGGGTTTGCGCTTGGTTGGCGGCCGCATCCGGCGGGCCTGGCGTTGGGCGCGGTCATCATCGCGCTGGGCACCGCGGGCTTCGCCGCGCTGGGTCTGCTGCTGGGCGGCACGCTGCGCGCTGAGATCGTGCTGGCGGTGGCCAACCTGCTGTGGTTCGTCTTCGCCGGACTCGGCGCGCTGACGGTGGACACCGACATGGTCGCAGCACCGGTCAAATGGGCGGCGCGGCTCACCCCGGCCGGCGCGCTGACCGAGGCGCTGTCGCAGGCGATGAGCGTGTCGGTGGACTGGTTCGGCGTCGCCGTGCTGGCCGCCTGGGGCGGCCTGGCCGGCCTGGCCGCGTTGCGGTGGTTCCGGTTCACCTGACGGCGACGTCGAGCGTCACGCTGGCGTGTCCCCCGCAAGCGGGCGGTGCCCCCAGCTCGAACCCCATCGCCACGCCAGCGTGACGCTCGCGCGAGAATGCCGCGCTCGCAGCCCTACTACGTGACGTAGTTTTCGTTGTCCTACGATCGGGCGATGCCTGTCCGACGGTGGCTCTTGCGGCTGGTGGATCTGCTGCCCGAACCCAGCCTCGGCGCGCAGCGCCTGATCGCCGCAGTGGTCATCGTGACCCAGGGCGGTATCGCCGTCACCGGTGCGATCGTTCGGGTCACGGCGTCGGGATTGGGCTGTCCGACGTGGCCGCAATGCTTTCCGGGCAGCTTTACCCCGGTGGCCGTCGCCGAGGTGCCCCGCATCCACCAGGCCGTCGAATTCGGGAACCGGATGATCAGTTTCGCCGTGGTCATCGCGGCGATACTGGCGGTGCTGGCGGTCATCCGGGCCCGGCGACGCACAGAGGTGTTGGTGTACGCCTGGTTGATGCCGGCCTCGACCGTGCTGCAGGCGGTGATCGGCGGCATCACCGTGCTCACCGGCTTGCTGTGGTGGACGGTGGCCATCCATCTGCTGGCATCGATGGCGATGGTGTGGCTGGCGGTGCTGCTCTACGTCAAGATCGGCGAACCTGACGAAGGCGAGCCGACCGCCACGGTCGTCCCGCCGCTGCGCTGGCTCACCGCGCTCAGCGCGACGACGCTGGCCGCGGTGCTGGTGGCCGGCACCCTGGTCACCGCGGCGGGCCCACACGCCGGCGACACCAGCCCCTATCGGACGGTGCCGCGGCTGAGGATCGAGATCACCACGCTGGTGCATGCGCACTCGTCGCTGCTGGTGGCCTATCTCGGACTGCTGGTCGGTCTAGGTTTTGGGCTGCTGGCGGTACGCGCACCCCGCCCGGTACTGCTGCGGTTGGGCGTGCTGGTGCTGCTGGTGTTCGCTCAGGCCGCCGTCGGCACTGTGCAGTTCTTCACCGGAGTCCCCGCCGCGCTGGTGGCGGTTCATGTCGCCGGAGCGGCGGCGTGCACCGCAGCCACCGCCGCGTTATGGGCGTCGATGCGAGAGCGGACCGAGCCCAAGCCGGTCCAGGGCTGACTCGACGCACAGCGCGAACTGCCGCTGCCCGTCGTCGCGCACGGTGTCGTCGAGCAGCTGCCAACCCAGCGACGGCGCAACCAAATCCAGCCCGACCAATTCGGCGTCACCCGGTCCGCCGATCACATCGGCGCGGGCGTAGAGCAGCTCGTCGGCGCCGACGCCCAGATGGTCGGCCGCCGCTCGTAGGGCAGCCTGTCCAAGGTCCCACAATTCGAAGTCGGCCTCGACCGCTGCGGCCGCGTCAAACGCATGCGACTGAATGCCGCCGAGGTAAACCAGCGCCGTTCCGACGGCCGAGGCCGTCGACCGCCGGCCCCGAATCGGCACCCCGGCATGTCGCAGATCACGCAGACAGTGTTGGCCGGCATTCCACGCGACGACATCGGCGCCGTTGAGCAAATTGGAAACTCGCTTGGTCCACGCCAGGAACTCGTCGCGCCGCTCGGCGTAATCGGTGCTGGTCCGCAGGATCACCAGGTCGGCGTGCAAAGTCTCCGGATCGTCCCAGGACAACCAGCGGGCATGCAGCCCTCGCTTGCGCAGCGCGGCGACCAGACCGGCGTCGTCGCCGCCCTCCGAACCGACCAGCACGATCCGCGGATGACGAATGTCGGGCCGGGCCAACTTCATGTGGACTCCATGGTTGCGGATGCTGGGTATGCATCATGGTTAGCATGCGCGCAATCGAAGTCCCCGAAATCGGCGGTCCGGAAGTCCTGAGCTATGTCGAGAGGCCTCAGCCCTCCCCTGGTCCGGGCGAGGTGCTGATCAAGTCCGAAGCGGTCGGCGTGAATTTCATCGACACCTATTTCCGCTCCGGGTCTTACCCGCGCGAGCTGCCATTCGTGTTGGGCACCGAGGTGGCCGGGACGGTCGCCGCCGTCGGCGACGGCGTCACAGCGCTGCAGGTCGGCGACCGGGTGGTGACTGCAGCAGCCGCGGGTGCCTACGCCGAATTCACCACCGCGTTCGGGCAATTCGTCGCCCGCGTGCCGTCGGCAGTCGGCTTGGACGTGGCCGCATCGGCGCTGTTGAAAGGCATGACGGCGCATTACCTGATCAAATCGGTGTACCCGGTGCAGTCGGGCGACACGGTGTTGGTCCACGCCGGGGCGGGCGGCGTGGGGCTGATCTTGACGCAGTGGGCGACCAGTCTGGGTGTCCGGGTGATCACGACGGTGTCGACACCGGCCAAAGCCGAGCTGTCCCGGCAGGCCGGCGCGACGGACGTGCTGGACTATCCGGGCGATGATCCGGAAGAGTTCGGAAGGCTTATCCGGGAGCTGACCGCCGGGGCGGGCGTGGCCGCGGTCTACGACGGCGTCGGGGCGAGCACGTTCGACGCCAGCCTGGCCAGTCTCGCCGTGCGGGGAACCTTGGCGTTGTTCGGCGCTTCCAGCGGCCCGGTTCCGCCGGTCGACCCGCAGCGGCTCAACGCCGCCGGCTCGGTGTACCTGACCCGCCCGGCGCTAGTTCATTTCACCCGCACCGGCGAGGAATTCGCTTGGCGCTCAGGAGAATTGTTCGACGCGATCGCCGAGGGTTCGCTCGATGTGACGGTGAGCCGCAGCTATCGGCTGGCGGACGCCGCCCAGGCGCACCGCGACTTGCAGGGCCGTCAGACGGTCGGTTCGATCGTGCTGACGCCCTAGCGGTTAACGTCCAGCCGGCCGCTTCTGACCATGCATTGCGCCTCTAGGAGAGCTAGCAACACCGGGCGTTGCCAGCACGGTGGCGATCGCCGTAGTCAGCGGCACCGATAGTGCCAGCGCTATGCCGCCGACCGCCGAGCGCACGATTTCGATCGCCACGCTCTCGCTCGTCAGCACATCACCCAGCGACCGGTTCGCCACGGAAAACAACAACAGCAGCGGCAGCGCGCTGCCTGCGTAGGCGAGCACCAGCGTGTAGACGGTGCTGGCGATGTGGTCGCGCCCCACCCGCATGGCGCCGACGAAAATCGCTCGACGAGAACGGCTTTCGCCCAGGTTGGCCAGCTCAAAGACCGTCGAGGCCTGCGTGACGGTGACGTCGTTGAGCACACCAAGTGAGCCGATGATGAACCCAGCTAGCAGCAGGCCGGTGATGGATACCCGGCCCAGGTACGCGGCGACCTCGTTGCTCTGCTCTTCGGACAGGCCGGTGAGATGAGCCAACGCAATCGCCGCCCAGGACAGCAGCCCCGCCAGCAGCAGCGAGGCCAGCGTCCCAAGCAACGCGGCGCTGGTACGCAGGCTCACCCCGTGCGCCAGATAGATCACGGCGAACAGGATCGCGGCCGACGCGACCAGCGCCGCCGGCACCGCCGGCGCGCCGTCGCGAAGCGCCGGCAGCAGGAAAACCACCAGCACCAAGAACGCGACGATAATGCCGACCAACGCCAGCAGTCCACGCCAGCGTGCCACCGCTGCGATCACCACCGCGAACAGCGCTGCGATCCCGATAAGCGACCACGTTCGCTCGTAGTCGTAGAACCCGTAGCTGGTCATGCCCTGCTCATCGACTTGCCGGATGAGCCGGACATCCTCGCCGG
Organism: uncultured Actinomycetota bacterium; assembly: GCA_963751315.1. Lineage (GTDB taxonomy): Bacteria > Actinomycetota > Actinomycetes > Mycobacteriales > Mycobacteriaceae > Mycobacterium. The sequence continues at coordinate 27,205 of CAVVUH010000031.1, forward strand.
CCGCCAGTGTCGGCTGGCCCGGTCCCTCGCCGAACTCCAGCAACGTGGCGGCCCCGCTGTTAGGTCCCGAGTCAATCGCGATCAGCGCTTGGGCGCATCGCGCACCACTGTGCGGGCCCGCCGCCGGGGCTGCAGTGAGGACCTTTCCGGCCGAGGGGCTACCGCAGTAGCCCGGTCGGCTGGACAGCACCCGTCCCGCGGCTGTCTGGACAGCGCCGCCGGCGGCGTTTTGGAACGGCAGCGGGATGTCGACTTTTTGCTGGCGCGGCCACAGCATTGCCGCGCCGGCAACGATGGCGACGCCGAACACGGCGAGCAGGCCCACCACGACTCGAGCCGCGATTCGACCGAGCGGAGTTGCCGAATCAGAACCGGTCGGGTGGGAATGCGAATGCGAGTGCGCCATTGCCGGTCAGGGGCCCGGTGCTCGGCGTCCAGGGCAGATGCCGACGCGCTGTTTGGCTGTGGTGTGCCGCCGTTTCGTTCGGTGTGGTTCAGTCATCGGACCGTTATCTCTTGTTGCCCGGGCTGGTCATTGGGGCGGCGGGCGTCGTCGGCGGCGTTTCCACTGCCGAGGGTTGTCAGGCTGGGCCCGTTGGTCGAGCGCTTCGGCGGTGACGCGGACACGATGATCGGTCAGCCAGACGATCAGCCAGATTCCGCAGGCAATGGTGACGATCAGGAAGCTGGGCGGGAAGTTGAACATCGCCGATGCAGCCAGTCCGATCCACACGGAGGTCACGCTGATGGCGGTGGCAATGGCCATCGCAAGAGCCGGCCGTGGCGTGAGCATGATGGCCGTCGCCGCGGGCGCGACGAGAAGCGCGAATAACAACAGCGTGCCCACGGCTTGCACGGCCATTGTCACCGCCAGCCCAAGCAGAACCATGAACAAGACCGACAGGAAACGCACGGGGACGCCTTTGGCTTCGGCGACGGCGGCATTGATGGAGCTGTACAACAACGGCCGGTAGGCCATTCCGACACTTACCGCAAGCAGCAACAGCAGTGCCGCGAAGGTGAGGAGTTGGTCGGCAGAGATGGCAAGCAGGTTACCGAACAACACGTTGGTCATCGTGCTGGAGTTTTTCCTCGCCAGCGAGTTGAAGAAGAGGCCGAGGCCGGTGGCGAAGGCCAAGGTGGTTCCGGTGGCGACGTCGCGCTCGGCGGCACGCTTGCCGAGCAACCCAATGGCGACGGCCCCGCCGACGCAGAACACGCCGAGCCCGAAGACTGGGGGCAGGCCCAGCAGAACAGCACCGGTGGCTCCTGGCAGCCCTATATGCGCGGAGGCATGGGCAGCGAAGGCGGTGCGCCGCACGACGATGAAATATCCGAGCAGGCCCGCCGCCAAGGCCACGACGGTCCCGCCGACAAGCGCGTGGCGCATGAACGCAGACCCAAGGATCGGCCACCAGTCGCTCTGGTAGCCAACAGGCATCGCCACGAAAGTTGTTGTCACAGAGCACTCCTCATGAACAACTCACCGTGCAGCATGTGCGTGACCCGGATGGGTGTGCCATACAGATCAGTCAACAAGACGTCATCGACCACCTCGGCAATCGGCGCGTGGTGAGCATGCTCGTCAAGCAGATAGATTGCGCTGTCCAGGATGGGCAGCAGCGGATTGAGGTCATGGGCAACCACGAGGATGGTCATGCCCAGTTCGCCGTGCAACCGGGCCAGCAGGAGAACCATCTCGCGCTGGCTGCGCAGGTCCAGCGAAGCCAACGGCTCGTCGAGGATCAGCATGCGCGGCGAGGCCACCAGCGCCTCGGCGATAGCCACACGCTGCCGTTGCCCGCCCGACAGTGTGGCCAGTCGTTTGTTAGCAAAGCCACCGGCCCCGACGCCGTCCAAGGTCTGCCGAACCTGGCGTCGTTGCGCCGCGGTGACGCGTCTCAACGCCCAATGATGACCGGTCAAGCCCAGCAGTACGGCGTCGGCAGCGCGGATCGCTTCTCCGGCGCCGGCCGCGTAGTCCTGAGGGACGTAGCCGATGCTGTTGTCTGCGCCGGGTCGCCGGCCGAAAACTCGCAACTGACCCGACGCAACGGGGATTAAACCGAGAATCATGTGCAGCAGCGTGGTCTTGCCTGACCCGTTGGCCCCGATGACCGCAACAATGCCGCCGGCGGGCACCTCGAAGGTGGCCTGCGACCAGATCAGACGCCCGCCACGCACCGCGCTGACATCACTGAACCGCAGCGCGGTGCGTTGGGCGTGAACCTCAGACGGCGACACCGAGCGCCTTCGCCAACGCGGTCAGTTGGGCGTCCTGCCAGCCCACGAACGTGGTCGCGCCTTGCGGGACCGTTTCCGTCACGGTCACGACTGGGACGCCGGCTT
>CAVVUH010000032.1:0-29512 GCA_963751315.1 uncultured Actinomycetota bacterium
GGATGCGCCGTGGCCGCACCGAACAATCTCTCCAGCGGTTGAACCGTGCCGTGATCCACGTCCATGTTCGCCGATATGGCTATGTCGACGCCTGCGGACAGAACCGCTTTTGCGCAGGCAACCGCGGTGGCTTCCGGAACGTCCAGCGGCCCTTTGTGGGTGCCGTAATCGCCGACTCCCTGCGCGTCGGTGCCAATGCAGAACGGTGGCATCAGTTTGTAGAAGAAGCCGTTGTAGTGGTCGGGGGCGAAGATGACGACGAGCTCCGGGTTGAAGGCCTCGACGAATTCCCGTGCCTGCGCGAGTGCCGTGTCAATGTCGTCAAGGAGGTCCTGCGACGGCCCGGGCAGATTCAGTAGCGGGCTGTGGGACATACAACATAGGGCTAGCGGCATGGTTTCCTCCCGGTGTCAGGGCGAGGACGTCGAAGAGCGAGACACTCAGCTCGGGTGCGAGTTGAGCGATGCAGGCGCCCGCAATGCAACGATCGGGGCGCAGGAACAGCACAGATTCTTGGTGGGTGTCGAACCAGGCTTTGAGATGACCGCCGCGGTCCCCGACGACCACGACGTCCGGATCGTCGTGACCTGTCCAGTGCAGCTGGCTCAGCGGCCGCGCTGCGACGAACTTCGCGCCCAGCGCCTTCCAGTTCGCAAATGCTGTGGCGCCTAGTATTTCGCGCGGATTGTTGTTCCAGCACAGAATGGCGAACCCTCCGCCCAGGACGTCGTCGAGCAGGGCATTCTGGTGTTCGCGGGTGTTCACCCGGGGTTGCTCGAACAAGGTACCGACCGGCGAGTCGGTGCGACGCGGCTCGGAATGCACGACCGCCCCCTGCTCGTATCGCGGCATCGGCTTGAACCGCATCTCCAGCACATACCTCTTGAGCGAGGGCACAATTGACGCGGACCGCACCAGAAGATCGCGAGCCGCGGCGACTCGCCGATTGGTCGGAGAGATGACGCGCCCGACCATCGTCGACAGGTCGATCATCGCCCGGGCGTGCTTGCGGCGCTCCACGTCGTAGGTGTCGAGCAACGCATCCTCGGCGTATCCGGTCACCACCGCAGCAAGCTTCCAACCCAGATTCGCCGCGTCCCGGATACCGCTGTTGTAGCCCTGTCCCTGCCACACCGGCATCAGGTGCGCGGCGTCTCCTGCGAGCAGGAGCCGACCACGACGAAACGTCCCGGCGATCCGCGAATGATGGGTGTAAACCCGGTGCCGGATCACGTCGACTCGGTCGGGATGCGGGACGAATGAAGCGAGCATTCGCGAGAGAAAGGCCGGATCCTCTGCCTGCTCGTCGGTCTCGTTGGCGTGAATCATGAACTCGAAGCGGCGAATCCCGTGTGCGATCGAGATCGAGGCGTAGGGGCGCCGCGGGTCGGCGCCGACCTCGCTGTTGGGATGTCCGAGCGGATCGTTGGCGACGTCGACGACCAACCAGCGTGTCGGCGAGGTGGTGCCGTCGAAAGACACCCCCATCAGCCGCCGAGTGGTGCTTCGCCCGCCGTCACAGCCGACCACGTAACGGGCCCGCAGGTTCTTCCGCCCAGCCTCCCCGTCGAGTTCGACCGTCACCGCACCGTCGGTTTCTGTGCATGAGGTCATGGGGCGGCCCCACCACACGTCAACGTGCTCGAATCTGTCTAAGCCGCTGAGCAACTCGGCGTCGACAAGCGGTTGCACGAAACCGTTGCGTTTGGGCCAGCCGAACCGCGCGTCAGGCGGGGCCATTTCGGCCAGCACTCGACGTTTGGCGTCGACGAATCGCAGGATCTGGTTGGGCACCGTGTGGGGCAGAATGCGATCGACCAGACCGATCGCCTGAAAGGTCCGCAGCGACTCGTCGTCAAGACCCACGCCGCGGGGATAATCGATCAGCGTTGCGCGTTCGTCGACCACCAGGGTGCGTACGCCTTGCAGGCCAAGGATATTGGCCAGGGTCAGGCCGACCGGGCCCGCGCCGACGACGACGACGTCGACCTGGTGGACCTCTTGGTCATGACCCACAGTCAGCGACCCAGCAGGAAGTCGACGTGCAGGCGGTTGAAGGTCTTGGCGTCCTCGTACTGCGGCCAGTGACCACAACCGGGCATCAGCTCAAACCGCGCGCCGGGGATCATCGACGCGATTCGGCGGCCCTCAGCGACATCGGCGGTCGGGTCATCGCTGGTCCACAACACCAGAGTGGGCGCGGTGATCGACCCATACTCGGCCGGGCCGAGGAGGTTGCGCGCCCGAATCTCTGGATCCTGCAGTGCCATAATGTCGCGCATCGCCGCCACGAAGCCCGGCTGGCGATACACCCGCTGCCGGCTGGCGACCAGATCGTCGTAGTCCTTGGACTTGTCGGCCATTAGCCACTTGATTCGCACTTGCACGGTTTCCCAGGTCGGGTTTTCCGCAGCCGCCATCGACAGGGTGATGATTCGCTTCATCACCTCGGGATCAGCCTGCGAACCGCCGGCGGTGTTGAGGACCAGCCGGTCAATCCTGTCGGGATGGTCGACGGCAGCGCGGGCCGCCACCCAGCCGCCGAGTGATTCGCCGGACAGGCTGGCGTGCTCGGCGCCGATGGCGTCGAAGACCGCCATCAGGTGTTCGACATAGTGGGCGACCTCCAGCGGGTGGCCGGGCTTGTCGGTGTAGCCGTGCCCCAGCATGTCGATCGACCAGGTCCAGAAATGCTCGGCGTGCGCTTCCAGATTGCGGACATACGCCTCGGCGTGGCCACCCGATCCGTGCAACAGCACCAGCACCGGCTTGGCCGAATCGCCCGCTTGCAGGTAGCGGGTTCGCACGCCGCCGGCGTCGAGGTAGCCCTGCTCGAAGGGGACACCCTGCAGATCGCTCCACACGCTTTCGTGCTCGGCCACCGGTTCCTTTCTTGTCAAGGCTCGCGGCCTCCAAGGGAAATTTTGTTCTCGTTTAACGCCAACATCTTGTGCTAAAATCGCACACTGATGTGCACTATATATAGAGCATCACTCTCCGCCGGTTGTCTGTCAAGGGAAGCGCAGGTCGCGTTGGCCGGCCCGGTCCCGGAGCGCTGACATGGCTGAGACGCCGACCACCACAGCGCCCGGTTCGCAAACCCTGGCCCGGGGGCTCAATGCGCTGCAGCTGGTAGCCGAGGCCCCGGCGGGGCTGACCGTGCAGCAGGTCGCCGATGGCGTCGGCGTGCATCGGACGATCGCCTATCGCCTGCTCGCCACACTTTCCCAATTTCGGTTCGTCGCCAGGGGTGAGGACGGACGCTATCGGCCGGCTGCGGGTCTGGCGATTCTCGGCGCGTCGTTCGACCGCAACGTGCGCCAACTGAGTCTGCCGACCCTGCGCGCGCTCGCCGACGATCTGGGTACCACGGTGTCGTTGCTCGTCGCCGAGGGTGACCAGCAGGTGGCCGTCGCGGTGATCGTCCCCACCCAAGTCGCCTACCAGCTGGCCTTCCACGAGGGCAGCCGCTACCCGCTGGACCGGGGAGCCGCGGGCATCGCGTTGCTGGCGAGCATGCCGCCACGCCCCGACGAACGCGACCTCGTCGGCCGCGCCCGCGAGCAGGAGTGGGTGATTACCCACGGCGAGATCGAGCCGAACACCTACGGTCTGGCTGTCCCCGTGCACCGCCTGCCGCCGTCCCCGCCGACCTGCATCAACCTGATCTCGCACCGGGAAGACGTGGTGATGCGGGGCAAGGACGCAGTCATCAAGGCAGCCAAGGAATTATCGGCACTACTCAGCTGACCTGAGCTGGAAGGAATACGAGCCTATGCGGTCTTGGGACCACGAAGTCGACGTCGTCGTACTGGGCAGCGGCGGCGCCGCACTGACCGCGGCGTTGACCGCGGCCGCCAACGGCGCTTCGGTGGCGGTCTACGAGAAAGCCGCGACTGTCGGTGGCACCACGGCGGTTTCGGGCGGGGTGGTGTGGATTCCCGCGCATAAGCGTGCGTCCGACGGGGAACTGACGGTGGATGACGCGCTGAGGTATCTGGACGCGCAGTCGTTCGGTTCGATGGATCAGGCGCTGGTCGAGACGTTTGTGCGAACAGGGCCGGCGATGCTCGACTTCGTGGAGGCGCACAGCGGTTTGCACTTCGAGATCGCCGACGGTTTCCCGGATTACAAACCGGAGTTGCCCGGCGGCCGGCCGACCGGGGGACGATCGCTGACCGCTGCTCCCTTCGATCTCGCCCGACTGGGCGAATGGCGGGATCGGATCACCTCGTTCCCGGCCGATTGGTCCAACGTCGGTTTCGACGCCGAAACCCGGGCGAGGCTGCACGCGACTATCGATGAGAGCACAACGGACCTGTGCGTGGCAGGCACTGCGCTGATCGCCGGGCTGCTGAAGGGATTGCTGGATTCCGGCGTGACACCGCAGACGAATGCTCGGGCCGAGGAGCTCTATGCCGAAGGCGGCGAGATTGTCGGGGTCCGGATCAGCTGCGCGGGAGGACAACTCAGGGTGCATGCCCGTCACGGTGTCATCCTGGGCACCGGAGGGTTCGAATGGGATCCGTCGTTGGTCAACGCTTTCCTGCGCGGACCGATGCACGGCGCCGTCTCACCACCCAACAACACCGGCGACGGGTTGCGCATGGTGATGGCTCACGGTGCCGATCTGGCCAACATGGGCGAAGCGTGGTGGGTGCCGATCGTCCAGATCCCGGGCGACACGATCGAGGGGAAACAACGCAGCCGCAGCGTACGCCTGGAACGAACTCGCCCGCGCAGCATCATCGTCAACCGGGCCGGGAAGCGATTCGTCAACGAGGCCTGCGATTACAACTCGATGGCCGGCGCCTTTCACTACCTGGACCCACGTGACGGCTACGTCAACGACCCGGCGTGGATCGTGTTCGATTCATTGCACCTCAAGCGTTACGGGTTCCTGGGTGTCGAGCCGGGAGACCCGATTCCGGATTGGTTCTGCGCGTCGGCCGATCTGGCCGAGTTGGCCGCCAAGACCGGAATCGCACTCGACGGACTCACCCGCACGACCGAGGACTGGAACCACAATGTCGGCGAGGGATCGGATCCCGACTTCGGCCGTGGCTCGAGCGCATACGACGGTTATTGGGGTGACGACCGCGCGACGACGCTGGCCGGTAAGACGCTTGGCCCCGTCGATACCGCCCCCTACTACGCGGTACCGGTCTCGGTCGGTGCGATGGGAACCAAGGGCGGGCCGCGTACCGACCGCGACGGACGGGTCTTGCACGTCAATGGCGCGCCGATACCGGGCTTGTATGCCGCCGGCAACGCGATGGGCGGCGTAACCGGGCGGGCCTACGGCGGCGCCGGCGGCACCATCGGTCCGGCGATGGTTTTCGGATTCCGCGCCGGCTACACCGCGGCAACAGGCAAGTCGGTTGACTAGCTGACGGCCTAGGTAAAGGCCTTCGTGATGGCTGCCATGTCGAAGTAGTCACGCCAGGCTGCGAGCTTGTCGTCGTGTACCTCGAAGACACCCATCACCGGTAGCGCTACCTCGCCGCCGTCCTTGCGATGCATCACGTCGGTGCGTTCGTTCATCACCACCGTGCCATCGCTGACCTGCCGGTGCACATTGAAGTCGATGCCGTCAACCGCGGCGAGGAATCCCGCGATGAATTGCTTGATCGCCTCTCGACCCTGCACAGGCTCCATGGGAATGTTGTGATAGACGGCGTCTTCGGTGAAGTACCCGGCCAATTCTTCCGGGTTGGGGGACGACCACAGCTTACAGAATTCGGTTACCAGCTCATCAGCAGAACGAGTCATCACTTTATGAAACACGTTGCAACACAATAAATCAAGACCGTTGCACGTCTCCGCTGCCGAAAGTAACCACCACCTTGTCGGCCGCACCGGGCGTGGTGGCGAGCCGCAGCGCTTCGGCTACGTCATCGAATGGGACCGTATGGCTGATAATGACCGCGTACTTCTCCCAGTTGTCGATGATGTCTTTGGTGACCTCGAAGATCTCCTCCGGATAGCCCATCGATCCGACGATGGTGATTTGGTTGCTCATGACGTTGAGAAAGTCGACCGGTATCGGCTCCTTGTGGACGGCGACCACCACGACCCGGGCTCCCGACTTGGCGGCCGTCAAGGCGGTGTTGATCACCGCGGGCGCACCCGCGGCGTCCAGATAGACGTCGGTGGCGGCCTTCCCCGGGAACATCGACTCGCCTGCGCCGTGGAGTTCGATCAGGCGGCGCGCCACGTCTTCATCGGTGGAGTTGATAACCGCGTCGGCACCCACTTCGAGGGCCTTCTCCAGCCGTGACGAAATCAGGTCGACAACGATGACATGTTGTACACCAACGGCCTTGAATCCGATTGTTGCCCCGAGCCCGATCGGACCGGCACCGAATACCACGACCTTGTCGGACGGTTTCGGCGCGACTTGATTAACCCCATGTCGCGCGACAGCCATCGGCTCGTTCAGTGCCGCCACTTCGAAAGGTACGTGGCCAGGCACGATCTCAAGGCTTTTGCCGCGAACGGCGTTCTCGATCAGCAGATAGTCCGCGAGCGCACCGGTCGCACCGCCGTTGCCGATGATGCCACTGGGCGCCGCCATCGGATTGATCACGACATGATCGCCCACGGATACGCCGGTGACGTCGCGACCGACTTCAACGACTTCGCCCGCGGGTTCGTGGCCGAGCGGCATGCGTCCCTGCCGCGGCGGCAGCCCGCCCAGCGCGATGTACAACGCGTCCGACCCGCAGATGCCGCAGGCCCGTATCTTCACCAGGACATCCGTCGGTCCGACCGCAGGCTTGGGTAGCTCGACGACCTGCGTCTGTCCCGGCGCTGTCACCACGGACGCTCTCATCGAAGCTCCTCGTCTGCAAAGACGCGCGTCAGCGTTCGGCGAGTGCCTTGGCGAGATCGATTGTGCCGGTTCGGATCGCGGCGACGACGCCGCCATCGACCAACAGGTCGGTGCCGGTGATGAATGCGGCCGACGGGCCGAGCAGGAACTCGGTGGCGGCGGCAATGTCCTCGGGCGTCCCAAGACGTCGCAGGCCGGAGTTGTCGACCATGGCTTGCATGAGCGCGCCGGATTCACTGCTCAACTCCAATCGCCCCATCGCCGTGGAGATGACACCGGGGCTGATGGAATTGATCCGCGCGCCGCGCTCACCCCAGGACCCGGCCGCGGCGGCAACCCGGATTTGGTTGGCCCGCTTGGCGAATGGATATGCTATCCGGCTATCGGTGATCTTCGAGCACGCTTCGAGGCCGAGCAGCTGGTCAGTCGGCGCGCTCGCCAGCTGCCGCTCAACTCCCGGATCAAGCGCCGGCTGCATGTGGCCGGCCATGCTGGCGATGACGACCGCGGCGCCACCGGGCTCGATCACGCGGCCGAACTCGTCGATGCTGAGGGCGACCCCCAGCAGGTCGACCGCCAGAACCGCTTCAGCGGGTGCCTGTTGCGGCGAAAGTCCCGCGGTATGAACAACAGCCGTGACAAGGCCGGCCTTGTCTGCCATCTCCGCAACGGCGGCCACCGAACGCCGCGAGGTGACGTCGACTTCTCGCGTCAGCACCCGATGCCCGTCGCTGGTAAGCGCATCGGCGGCAGCATTCAGGCCTGCCGCGTTCACGTCGGCCAGCACGATTGTTCGTCCCGCTCCGACGCGGCGGGCGATCGACAGCCCCATCCCGCCGGCACCGATGATGACCAGAACCTCGTTGGCCGTTGATCGCGATGTCATGAGTCTCCGTGGGCCGGGTTTGTCGCCGATGAGCCACCCGGCACAGTAGCCGATCGGCAACAACACGGCAATGCCGGTCGTCTTCCCTCTCCCTGTGATCTCTGGACGGTCCGCCATTCGGTTCGGCTCCATCACGCGCACCGCAATCAGACCCGCGTCCTCGATGCTGCCTTCAATTTGATTGCGCAGCAAGGAGTAAGCGGCACGTCACTGTAGATGATCGCCGACGCGATCGGGGTCACGAAGGCGGCCGTCTACCGGCAGTTCAAATCCAAAGACGACATCGTCATCGCGCTCACCGAACGAGAAATCGGCGGGCTCGAACCTGCTCTGGAGGCGGCCGAGGCGGAAAGGTGCGCAATTCGAGCTCGAGAAGTCCTGCTGGGCAAGGTGATTGATGTCGCGGTCGCCCGCCACCTGAACCGTTCCACCAGTACGTCGGCCGCCTTTATGCGGTGCTGCTCGGCGACACCGATCCGATGGGACGCGTTCCGGCGGCGATGCTGTCGGGAGCCATCTCCGCCGGCGTCATGCATCCACTGGTTACCGACATCGACGACGACACCCTGCGCGCCGACCTGCTGCGCACGACACGGCGGATCCTCAACCTGCCGGTTGAGTAGACCCCGCTCCGCGGGTCAGCAGCCGTTCAGCCGCGGTGTAGGGATCGTCGCGGCCATCGGCCACCGACTGCGCGAGCCGATCGAGATCCGGGTGCGTGCGCAGCCGGGTTTGCGCCAACGACAGGATCTGGGCTCGCGCGCGAGCGGACCGGCGCGCGGCGCTGTCGGCGCGGTGGTGCGCGTCGATCGCCTCCATCAAGTCCGACAGCCCTTCACCTTTCGCGGCGATCAGGCTGATGATCGGGGCTTTGGTCTCACCCCGAAGGTCGCGGACGGTCTGCTCGGCGCCGTCCCGGTCGGCTTTGTTGACCGCAACGATGTCGGCGACCTCCAGCAGTCCCGCCTTCGCAGCCTGGACCGCGTCGCCGGCACCGGGATTGAGGATGACCACGGTCGGGTCGGCGACCGCGGCGATCTCGATCTCGGACTGCCCTACGCCGACCGTTTCCAGCAGGATCACGTCGTAACCCAATGCCCCGAGCAGCCGGATGGCCGCCGGCACGGCCGCGGCGAGCCCGCCCAGATGTCCCCGGGTGGCCACCGAGCGGATCAGCACATCGGGGTCGTTGATGTGCGCCGCCATCCGAATTCGGTCGCCGAGCAGCGCACCCCCGCTGAACGGCGATGACGGATCAACGGCAAGCACCGCCACCCGCAACTCGCGCTGCCGATAAGCCCCCACCAACGCCGCGATCGTCGTCGATTTACCCGCGCCCGGCGGGCCGGTGATCCCAACGACCAGAATCGACGACGGACCGAGGTTCGCCAGCACCTCGTCGCGACGCTCACCCTCGACCAGGCTGAGCAGCCGGCCTGCGGCACGCGGGGAACCGCCACGCGCGGCCTCGATCAGATCACCGATGGTCACCTGATGATCATGCAGCCAGAACCTCGCACATCGCGGTTTCTCTCCAATTCGGCAAGGGGGACCCGAGTCGCCCGCGGCGAGACGAGAATACTATTCTCTTAGTTTGAGAGTAAGAATTGCAAGAAGGGAAACGCCAATGCAAATCAGCGGTACCTCGGCGATCGTCGTCGGCGGCGCCGGCGGCCTAGGTGAGGCCACCGTTCGTCGGCTGCACGCGGCGGGAGCCAAGGTGGTCATCGCCGATCTGGCCGACGACAAAGGCAAGAAGCTGGCCAGCGAGCTCGATGCCCGCTATGTGCGCACCGATGCCACCAACACCGACGACGTGCAGGCGGCGCTGGTCGAAGCGGAATCGCTTGGCCCGCTGCGAATCTCGGTGGATGCGCACGGCGGCCCGGCCAGCGGTGGCCGGCTGGTCGGCAAGGACGGCTCGCCGCTGGACCTGGACGGCTTCAAGACGACGATCGACGTCTACCTGACCGGGGTGTTCAATGTGCTGCGGCTGGCCGCCGCGGCCATGGCGCGCCAGGAACCCGTCGACGGCGCGCGCGGCGTCATCATCAACACCGCATCGATCGCCGCCTACGAGGGCCAGATCGGCCAGCTGCCCTATGCGGCCGCCAAGGGCGGCGTCGTCAGCATGACGCTGGTCGCCGCGCGTGACCTGTCCCCGCTCGGGATCCGCGTGGTCACCATCGCCCCCGGCACGTTCCTCACGCCGGCCTACGGCAAGGCCGGCGACCAGCTGGAGGCGTACTGGGGCCCGCAGATCCCTTACCCCAAGCGCATGGGCCGGTCTGCCGAATACGGCGCATTCGTGCAGAGCATTGTCGAAAACGACTACCTCAACGGCGAGGTCATCCGGCTGGACGGTGCGCTGCGATTCCCGCCAAAGTAGGCGTCGGCGCCAGGAGCGTCACGCCAGCGCGACCGTCGCCGCCGAAAGCCACTCTGGCGTGACGTTCGGCAGCATGCCGGCGGCAGCTCAGTTTTTGCCGGCCGCCAGCTTGGTCACGATCGAGCGGAAGTCCTCGGTCTGGAAGGACTGGGTCTCAGCGGACAGAGCGTAATCCAGGCTGGCCAGCACCGCGCGCTCAAGATGGATGTTGAGGACGCGTTTGGTGCTTTCGACGGCCTGCTGCGGCAGTTGCATGATCTTCTGTGCGCACTGCACCGCCTCGGCGACCGGATCAGCGACCACGTGGTTGGCCAGGCCCAGTTCGACCGCCCGCTCGGCGGGGATCCGGGTGCCTGTCAGCGCGTACTCCTTGGCCAGCAGCAGGCTGATGTGCAGCGGCCAGGTCAGCGGTCCGCCGTCGGCGGCCACCAACCCCACCTGCACGTGCGGGTCGGCCAGGTAGGCGTTCTCGGCGATGTAGACGATGTCGCTGAGCGCGACCAGGCTGCAGCCCAGACCGACGGCCGGGCCGTTGACCGCCGCCACTACCGGTATCCGGCACCGTGCCATGCCCAACACGATCTCGCGTCCGTCGGCGATGGTCTTGGCGCGCAGGTCGGCGTCGCCAGCCAACTCGGCCAGATACGCGAAGTCGCCGCCGGCCGAAAAGGCCCGGCCCGCACCGGTTATCACCGCGGCTCGGGCGCTGCGGTCGTCGCTCAACCGCTGCCACAGCTTCGCCAGCCCGTGGTGTAGGTCATCGTTGACCGAGTTCAGCGAATCGGGCCGGTTCAGCGTGATAATGCGTAGCGGCCCGTCGGCCTGCACGTCGATTTCGGTCGGCATGTCGTACATGTCAGACTCCTAATCCCAAGATTCGTGCGGCGATGATGTTTTTCTGGATCTGCGATGTTCCGCCCATCACGCTTTGCGCGCGGCTGTACAGATAGGCGCTGAGCAGGCCGGGGTCGTCGATGCCGGCGACAGCCAACGCGGCGTGGCCGACCGACTGCTCGACCCAGGTCATCAACAACTTGTCCAGCGATCCGTCCGACGTGTGCGTAACACCGTCGAGCTGTTCGGACAACCGCCGTCGGACGTGATGGGTCAGCATCTCGGTCTGCACAACCGCCCAGGCGAGCTCCTCGCCCGCCGGCCCGTCGGTGCGCGCGGCCAGCTCACGAACAAGCTTGCCGTAGCGGGCCGCGTAGCCCAGCGTGGAGGGTTCGCGTTCGTGGCCGACCACCGTCATGGCAAGTGCCCACCCCTCGCCCGGGGCACCCACCATGTGGTCCGCCGGCGCGAAAGCACCGTCGAAGAACACCTGGCCGAATTCGGTGGTGACACCGTTGATCATGCGCAGCGGACGCTGTCGCACGCCAGGCTGTTTCATCGATATGATGAACGCCGAAATGCCGCGGTGGCGTTTGGCGTCCGGATCAGTACGGGCCAATAGCAGACACCAGTCAGCGACATCGGAGTAACTGGTCCAAATCTTGTGTCCCTGGATGACGTAGTTGTCGCCCTCGCGGGTGGCGGCGGTTGTCAGCGAGGCGAGATCGGAGCCCGAGCCGGGCTCGCTGAAGCCCTGGCACCACCGTTCGGTGCCGTTGATCATGCCGGGCAGAAACCGGCGGCAGAGCTCTTCGCTGCCGTGTCGGGTCAGGCCGGAGACGAGGTAGCCGAGGCTGGGCCGGGGCGGGGAGCCGGCCCGTGCCAGCTCTTCGTCGAGAATGACGTCGTACACCGGCGGCAGTTCCTGCCCGCCGTACTCGCGCGGCCAGGACAACCCGAAGAAGCCGCCCTTATACAGCGCACGATGCCATTCACCCTGTCGGGCCCAATACTCGTCGCCTGAGCTCGGAAATTCCTTGGCGTGCAAAGAAAGCCACGATCGTAACCGCTCTCGGAAGGCGGCTTCGTCGGGCGAATCACGAAAGTCCAACGTCGATCTCCTCCAGCTTGACGGGCCACAGTTCGGTCGATGTCAGCGCACGTCGCAGATAGACGTGCGCCAGGCACTCCCAGGTATTGCCGATGCCGCCGTGCACCTGGATAGCGGTCTCGCACACGGTTCGTGCGGCGCGCGCGCAGTAGATCTTCGCGACCCGAGCGGCGCGGATCGCCTCGACCGGGGCGAGCTCGTCAACCGCCCAGGCGGCATGGCGCAACACACTCACCGAACCCTCGATCAGCGCCAGGCTTTCCGCGAGCAGGTGCGCGACGGCTTGATAGGACCCGATCGAATGACCGTATTGCTCACGGATCTTCGCGTAGTCACAAGCCAGGGTGTGTGCGCCTCGGGCCGTTCCGACCAGGTCCGCCGACGTAGCGGCCAGAGCGAGTGCCAGCCACCGGTTGGCGACATCGGAGTCGACTTCGCCGACAGCGACTGGTGTTACGACGACATCGGCGGTGGCCCGGGTCAGGTCGACGGCGTCGGGGACGGCGCCCAGGTCGACGGCGAGCACCGTGGTGCCGTCCAACGCCAACGCCCGCTGGTAGCCCCGTGCGTCGATGCCGTGACCACCCAGCGCGATGGTCGACCCGGAGCCGTCGTGGCCGACATGCCGCGCCAGATCGTCGGCGAGGACCGGACCGAGAAACGGCGCGTCCACCAATCCGCGGCCGAATTCCTCAGCGACGATGGCGACTTCGACGCCGGAGGCACCGTCGGAACGCAGCGATCGCCAACCCGTGATCTCGATTTGCTTGTCCAACCGGGCAATTCGATCGTCGTCGGCGAGACCTTGCACCGATCCCGGGCCGAGGTCGTCGGCCAGCTTTGCCGCGGCGTCGCGCAGTTGTCGTTGTTCAGCTGTCAGACGTACATCCATAGCGCTCCTTGACAACTCGGCGTAGCACCTTTCCGGAGGGCAGCCGAGGTATTTCGGGCACGAACACGACACGGCTCAGGCGTTTATACGACGCGAGCCGCTCGCCCACCCGGGCACTGAGTTCGGCGGCGTCGACCGGTGCCCGCGTCGCGACGGCGGCGACCACCGACTCCCCGTCGACGCCGTCGGGGATTCCGAACACCGCGCAGTCTTCGACGGCGGGGTGAGCGTGCAGCACGGCCTCGATCTCGGCGGGCGCGACCTGGAAACCCCGGACCTTGATCATCTCCTTGGCCCGGTCGGTGATCCGCAGCCAACCGCCGGTGTCAAAATATCCGACATCACCGGTGCGATACCAGCCGTCGCACAAGACATCTCGCGTTGCCTCGCACGGCAGATAGCCGGCCATCAGCGAGTCCGACCGCGCCTGGATCTCGCCGACCTCACCCGGGCCGACCGGCTCGCCGGTCTGTAGCGACGCAACCCGCACCTGCACGCCCGGCACTGGTTGCCCAACCGAATCGAGCCGGGCGCCGTCAAGTGGGTTGCAGGTGATGACCGGCAGCTCGGTGGTGCCATACGCGGGAACCCAACCGACGCCGGTGCGCTTTGTGACGGTCTGGGCGACGCTTTCGCTGACCGGGGTCGCGCCCCACATGATGAACCGCAGCGACGAGAGGTCGTAGGACTCCAGGTGCGGGTGCGACGCGATGGCCGAAGCGATTGGCGCGACGGCCATCTCGATGGTGATTCGATCGGCTTGGATGTGCTGCAGGATTCGGTCGATGTCGAATCGGCGATGCAACCGCATCCATACACCGGTCTGCAGTGCCGTCACGATGTTCAGCAAGCCGAGGATGTGCGACGGCGGCGTGGCGATCTGGATTCGGTCGCGGGAGGTCAAGCCCAGCGCGTCACGCCAATGCCGAACCGCGGCGTGCAATGACGCATGGGTGTGCCGGACGGCCTTGGGCAGACCGGTCGTGCCCGAGCTGAACGCCAACACTGCGTCGGCATCCGGCGGCGGTGGGCCGAACACCGCTTCGCCTGGCGAGATCGGCTCGTCGAGATGCAGCATCGGCATCAGTTCCGACAAGACCGCATGGTCGCCGACGGCGTGCGACGGATTCGTCAACGCCAGCGCGTGCTCGACTTCGTCGCGCTTCCAGGCGGGGCTGATCAGCACGACGGTCGCTGCCAGCCGCCACATCGCGTGCAGCGCGACGATGAACTCGGGGCGGTTGGACGCCATCAACGCCACCCGCGCACCAGCCGTCACGCCACGTCCGCCCAGGCTCGCGGCCAGCCCGTCAGCCAGCGCGTTGAGCTCCGCGAGGCTGTAGTGCCGGTCTTCGAACACGAGCGCCGTCGGCTCACCCGGCGGCGCCAACCCGCACTGCGACATCGAGGACATCGAGGACATTGAGAACATCCTATCGTTTTGAGAGAATAGTATTCTCTGAAGTGAAGAACGCAAAGTGTGGAGGGTGCAGGCATGGCGGAACGCCACGTGTTCCAGCAGGCCACGGTGACCCGGATCATCAAGGAGACAGCCGACACCCGCACCTTAGTGATCGCCCCACACGAGCAGCCCTTCTCCTATCGCGCCGGACAGTTCTGCACATTCCGGGTGACGGTCGACGGCGAGGAGCTGTATCGGTCGTATTCGATGTCGAGCGCACCGGAGACCGACAGTGAGCTGATGACCACGGTCAAGCGGGTCGCCGGCGGCAGGGTATCCAACTGGATCGTCGACAACGTGGTCGAGGGCGACGAGCTGACCATGACCAGAGCCGCGGGAACCTTCGTCTTGAGTCCAACCTCCGTGCCGCTGCTGGCCTTTGCCGGCGGCAGCGGCATCACGCCGATCCTGTCGCTGACCAAGAGCGCGTTAGCGACCACGGACCGCGCGGTGCGGATCCTGTGCGCCGACCGCGACCGGGCGTCGGTGATCTTCGAGGCGGCCATCGACGAACTCGTCGAGGGTTATCCCGGCCGCCTGTCGGTGGACCGCCATATCGATGCCGAGCACGAGCTGTTGAACCCGGATGCGGTCACGAAGTTCGTCGGCGGCGATACCGATGCCGAATGCTATCTGTGCGGCCCGGAAGGCTTCATGGCCGTGGTGCGCTCCGCGCTGCCGGATGCGGCGCGAGTCCTGGTCGAGGACTTCGACGCATCACCACCGGTCAAATCGCCTGCGTCCGACGTGGCCGCCGACGACGGTGAGGCGGGGGGCACGGTGACGATCCACCTCGAACGCAAGAAGGTGTCGGTGCCGCAGGTCGCTGGCGAGACGCTGTTGGAGAGCGCGCGACGGGCCGGGCTGTCGCCGCCATTCAGTTGTGAGGCCGGCAACTGCGGGACGTGCATGGCCAGGCTCACCGAGGGCAAGGCCACCATGCGCAACAACGACGTGCTCGAAGACGACGAGCTCGCCGAGGGCTATATTCTGACGTGTCAGGCGGTACCCGACACACCCTCGGTGATGGTGGTTTACGAGTAGCCCTGCACTGCAACGGCTTAGGCATAGCCCGGGCTGGAAAGGAGCATGACTCATGGCCGACCTCTCAGCCTTCGCTGATCTCGCCGCCGCCGATCACGGGCTTATCGTGTTCACCACCTTGCGCCGCGACGGCAGTGCCCAGGCGTCGGTGGTCAACGCCGGGGTTATGCCACACCCGCTGACGAATGATCCGGTGGTCGCACTGGTGGCCATCGGGGGCGCGCGCAAGCTGGCCAACCTGCGCGCCGACCCGCGAACCACGGTCGTAGCCCGCGCCGGTTGGCAGTGGGCCACCGTCGAAGGTTCGGCCCAGCTGATCGGACCCGATGACCCCCACCCGGAGGTGGACGAGGAGCGACTCCGCGTCCTACTCCGCGAAATCTTCACGGCCGCAGGCGGAACCCACGACGATTGGGACACCTACGATCGGGTGATGCGAGAGCAACGTCGCACCGCTGTGTTGATCTCACCCACGCGCGTTTACGCCAACCCGGCGTCAAGTTAGCTGAGTTCGGCCAGCGCCGGCGCAAGTTGTTCGAGTTGGTCGATGCCCGCGCTGAATTCGCGGCCGATCGGCATCAGCAGCGTCACGTGGTCCGCGCCGGCGAGCAGGTGCTCGCGCACCTTGACCGCGACGGCCGTCGAATCACCGTGCGCGACAATCGCATCCACCAGCCGATCGCTCACCTCGGCGATCTCCTGGGCCGAGTAGCCCAGCCCCGCTATCCTGGCAGTGTATGAAGGCGCGGCGAGCCGGCCCGACACCGATTCCCGCGCAGCGGCTTTCGCCCGGTCAGCGTCAGTGTCCGGGATCACCGACAGCCCGACGACCAAGAGCTTGTCGGGCCCCAGCGCCTCGCGGGCGTGAGCGGTGAACATCGCGGGCAGCCCGGCCGGCATTGCGCCATCGGCAATCTCGCCAGCCAGCGCAAGCATTTTCGGCCCGTTGGCGGCAATGATCCGCGGATACGCCGCGTCAGGTGCTTGCGGCCAGGTGGGGCTGTCCATCCGGTCCAGGTAGTCGCGCATCGTGGCCAGCGGGCTGCCGAATTTCTGTCCGACGCTGGCCGCCTGCTCGGGATACCCGACGCCCAGACCTACAGCGAGCCGGCCAGGGTACGCCTCGGCGAGTTGGGCAGCCGCGGCGTGCATGGTCTGCGCAGGCCGGGCCCAGATATTGGCGATAAAGGTGCCGAACACCGTCCGCTCGGCCGCGGCCAGCAGCACGCCGAGTTGCACAAAGGCGTCCTTGCCGATGACCTCATTCGTCCAAATCGCTTGATAGCCAGCGTCTTCCAGCCGCCGCACGGCCGCACGCTGCAGATCGGCCTGCGGGGTGCTGGTGAACGAGACCGGCAGGCAAACGCCCACCGGCCCCAGCGATTGGCGAGCCATCACTGTTGGAAGTAGTGGCCCGCGTCGAGATCCTCGATGAGGCCTGGACCGTCGGGATGCCAGTCGAGCACTTTCTGCGTCAGGGCGCTCGATGTCGGATTGTCCAGAGATCCGAAGACCGAAAGGAATCCGAAGTGCTCATAGGCTTGTTCGGCGGAGATGCTCGCCACCGGCAGGTCCAGGTGACGGCCGATGAGGGCCGCGATCTCACGGAACGGCACGCCTTCGTCGGCGACACCGTGCAACCTGGTCCCCGCGGGAACCGCCTCGACCGCAAGCCGGTACAGGCGCGCCGCATCGAGCGTGTGGACGGCGGGCCAGCGGTTGGACCCGTCGCCGACGTAGGCGGCGACGCCTTTCTCGCGGGCGATGTCGATCAGGCGATGGGCGAAGCCGTGGTGATCAAGTGTGCTGTGCACCAGCGGCGACAGCCGGACGACGGACGATCGCACGCCGCGTTCGGCCATCGCGATGGTCGCATTCTCCGAGTCGATCCGCGGACCGGCCTCGGCGACATCGTTTTCCGTCGCGGTCCGTCCTTGCGCGACTCCCGCCAGCAATAGGGTGCCGGAGGTGTTTACCAGCGGTCGGTCGGAACCCGCGAGCACCTCGCCCATTGCGTTGACGACACGCAGGTCAGTCTCGGCAGCACCCACGAAGTCGTTGTCGAAGTCGTCTCGATAGGCGAGATGAATGACGCCGTCGGCCGCCGCGGCGGCTGCCCGGAGGCCGTCGAGATCGCCGAGGTCGCCCCGGTGCACCTCAACGCCCTTGGCCGTCAGCGCCGCGGCGGAGGTGTCCGAACGGGCCAGGCCGGTGACGCGGTGCCCGGCCTCGAGGAGTTCGTCGACGACGGCCGAACCGATGTGTCCGCTCGCGCCGGTAACAAAAACGTGCATGGGTTTCAGGTCCCTTCTGATTGGCGTCCGATGCCATCAAGTCAACGAGCGCCTTGGCCGAGTGTCCAAGATCTATTCCACATGGCGCGATGCAGTTTAGGCATCACCACAGCTCATTAAGGCTATACAGAGATCTGAGGCTTATCGGCCCGCTACAATTAGCGCATGACCGACTCGACATCGCCGGTGGTGGACCTTGACCTGCGACTGGTCGGGTACTTCGTTGTGGTGGCCGAGCACCGGCACTTCGGCCGCGCGGCCAGCGCGTTGCGCGTTGCGCAGCCGTCGCTGAGTCGGCAGATTCGCCGCCTGGAACACCAGCTCGGTGTCCGCCTTTTTGACCGCACACCGCAAGGCACCCGGCTGACCGAGGCGGGTGAGGTGTTCCTGCCGCGGGCCAAGGGGCTGTTGCGTTCGGCGGCCCAAGCCGCGGCGCAGGCCCGGGCCGCGGCCCAGCCCAGCCGCGTCATCATCGGCTACACAATGGGCATGATCGTCACCCCGGCGGTGCGCGAGTTGCGCCGCGAGCACCCGGACGCGGACGTGCAAGTCTCGCACCTGGACTGGGACCAGGCGCACGATGCGCTCCTCGACCATCGAGTGGACGCGGTGGTGACCC
The DNA here is from genome assembly GCA_963751315.1 of uncultured Actinomycetota bacterium. Taxonomy (GTDB): domain Bacteria; phylum Actinomycetota; class Actinomycetes; order Mycobacteriales; family Mycobacteriaceae; genus Mycobacterium. The sequence continues at coordinate 18,367 of CAVVUH010000032.1, forward strand.
GCCTGCCGTTCCCGACCGACCAGCTACACGTGACGGTCCTCTACGACGAGCCCCGGGTGCTGGCGGTGCCCATCAACCATCGCCTCGCGGGCAGGGAATCCGTCACCCTCGACGACATCGCCGACGAACCCATGCCGCGGGTGCGGCACTCCGATCCGGCCTGGAGTGCCTTCTGGCGCATCGATCCTCGTCCCGACGGACGCAGGGCACCCGACGGTCCGTTCATCGACGCGCTCGAGGACAAGTTCGAACTCATCGCTTCCGGGCAGGCGGTGGCCATCACAGCCGGCTTCCACGGCAACAGCGTGCGCCCCGACATCACCACGGTCCCCTTGGAAGGCGTCGAGCCCAGCCACGTCGTCTTAGCGACCCGCGCCGGGGATCGCAGCCGATTGGTGGCGGCGTTCCGCAAACTCGCCGAAGCCCACCTCACCGGCCCCGGTCAGGCGTCAGTCAGCTTCGGCGGCGGGCGATAGTCCGGCTGGTAGCCAGCGACCCGGATCGGGTTGCCCACCAACCGGAAATCACCCGCGGTGACCACGATTTCCGGTGTGGCCTGCAACGCCTCGGGCAGAGTGCGCACCGCTGCCGCAGGCACCCCCAGCGGACGCAGGCGGGCTTCCCAACTGGCGGCGGTATCGGTCGCGAGCGCGGCCGTGACGACGGTCAGCACCTCTTCGCGCCGCGACACCCGTTCGGCCATCGTCTCGAACCCGGTGATGTTCGCTTCATTGGCAAAGGATTTCCAGAAGCCGTCATGGGTAATGAACAACGCCAGATAGCCGAACGCCGTCGAGAACATTTGGGCCGGAACGTAATACGAGTGAGCACCGAACGGTCGGCGTTGGGGCTCGATGCCGCTGTTGAGGTAAGCGGATGCGTGGTAGTTCAACTGGGACAGCATCACGTCACGCAGCGACACATCGACTTGACCGCCGCGCCCCGAGGTGATTTGGGCCAGCAGCCCGAGTGCAGCCGCCATTCCGGTGGAGTTGTCTGCCGACGAATAGCCGGGCAGCGTCGGCGGCCCGTCCGGCTCGCCGGTGAGCGCGGCTATCCCGGTGGCGGCCTGGATGACGTAGTCGAAGGCCGGGTCATCGCCGTTGTCCAACCCGAAGCCGGTGATCGCGACGCATACGATGCGCTCGTTCCACCGTCGCAGCGACTGGTAGGTCAGCCCCAGCCGGTTGATCGCCGACGGCTTCAAATTCACCAGCAGCGCATGGGATTCCGCGACCAGCTGTCCCAGCTCTCGTTGACCCTCGCCCGAGTTCAGGTCCAGGCAGACGCTGTCCTTGTTACGGTTGAGGCTGGCGAAGTAGCTGTCGGAGACCCGCCGCGAGATCTCGCCGCCGGGCGGCTCGATCTTGGTGACCTGCGCTCCGAGGTCGGCGAGCAGCATGGTGGCGTATGGCCCGGCCAGCATGGTACCGACCTCGAGGATCTTGATCCCCGCCAGCGGCCCCGTCATCGCACTTCTGCGCCGAGTGCCGCGATGACTTCTCGAGTGCGGCGTTTCGACGCGATCAGCTCGTCGCGGTTGTCGCCGATTGGCAGCAGCCGCACCGACAGGTCGGTGACTCCGGCGTCGGCGAACCGGCGCATCCGCGCCAGGATGGCCTCCTCGTCGCCGGCCGCGCAGATGTCGCCAACATCGCGCGCATCGCCGTACTCCAGCAACCGCTGATAGTTGGGCGAGACCTCGGCTTCACCCAGGATCCGGTTGGCGCGCTCGCGGGCCGCGTCGACTTCGCTCGCAGCGCAAAGGCAAACGGGTATTCCCGCGACAATGCGTGGCGCCGGACGGCCCGCGTTGTCGGCGGCCTTGGTGATCCGTGGCACCACATGCTCGGCGACGGACCGCTCGTCGGCCATCCATAGCACGGTTCCGTCGGAACGCTCCCCCGCCAGCGACAGCATCACCGGACCCAGTGCGGCGACGAACACCGGCAGCGGTGCCACCGGGCTGAGATCCAGCGGATTGTGCACGGTGAAAGTCTCGTTCTCGACGTCGATCGGCCCCGGGCCGTGTAACGCCGCGTCCAGCACTTCGAGATAGTCGCGGGTGTAGGCGGCAGGCCGCTCGTAGGGCAATCCGAGCATGTCGCGGATGATCCAGTGATGCGATGGCCCCACCCCGAGCGCCAACCTGCCCCCGGCGGCGGCATGCACGGACAACGCCTGCCGCGCCAACGCGATCGGGTGTTGTGCCTGCAACGGCACGACCGCGGTGCCCAGCTCGATGCGGCTGCTGCGGGTCGCCATCAGCGCGACCGCCGTCAGCGCGTCGAAGTCGTTGGGAACCTGCGGAATCCAGGCGGTGTCCATACCCGCCGCCTCGGCCCACTCGATATCGGCGAGCAGTTTGCTGACCTTGCGCGCAGAATCGCCACGTTCGGCGCCGATCATTACTCCGAGGCGCACGGTTCCTCCATCGTCGGTTCGGGACTGCCAGTGAGAGTGCGGATCTCGCGCACCAGGACATCCAGCGGCGTCCCAGTCGGGAACACCGCCGCCGCACCGGCAGTCAGCAGCTTGGGCACGTCAGCCTCGGGTATCGTCCCGCCGACCACGACGGCGATGTCGGCGGCGTCGGCCGCGCGCAACGCCGCGATGGTGCGGGTGGTCAGCGCGACATGCGCACCGGAGAGAATGCTCAGCCCAACCACCGCCACATCTTCTTGTACGGCGATTGACGCGATGTCCTCGATGCGCTGCCGGATGCCGGTGTAGATCACCTCGAATCCCGCGTCGCGCAGGGTGCGGGCGACGATCTTGGCGCCGCGGTCATGTCCATCGAGGCCGGGCTTGGCAACCAGGATCCGCACCGCCATCTAGAACACCACCGGCTGCTGGAATTCGCCCCAGACCGCTTTAAGCGTCGCGACCATCTCACCGACCGTGCAGTAGGCGTCTGCGCAGTCGATCAGCTTATGCATCAGATTGTCGGTTCCTTCGGCTGCACGCGACAGCGCAGCGAGGCTGGATTCTACCGCGGCAGCATCTCTTTCGGCCTTCACCTTGGAGAGCCGTTTGAGTTGGAGATCGCGTCCCTCGGCGTCCAGCTGGTAGGTGACGATGTCCGGCGCCGGCTCCTCGGAGACGAACCGGTTGACCCCGACGACCGGCCGCGTGCCGGCCTCGATGTCCTGGTGGACCCGATAGGCTTCGTCGGCAATCAGGCCCTGTAGATAGCCGTCTTCGATGGCGCGGACCATTCCGCCGTGCTGCTCGAGGTCATGCATGATCTCGATGATGCGGTTCTCGGTGGCGTCGGTGAGGGCCTCGACGAAGTAGGAGCCGCCGAGTGGATCCGCGACGCGCGCGACGCCGGTTTCGTGGGCCAGGATCTGTTGGGTGCGTAGCGCCAGGGTGGTGGACTCCTCGGTGGGTAGCGCGAACGGCTCGTCCCAGGCCGCAGTGAACATCGACTGCACGCCACCCAGCACGGCGGCCATCGCCTCGTAGGCCACTCGCACCAGGTTGTTCTGCGCCTGCGGCGCAAACAGAGACGCGCCACCGCACACGCAGCCAAAGCGAAACATCGACGCCTTGTCTGTCGTCGCGCCGTAGCGTTCCCGCACGATCGTCGCCCAACGTCGCCGTCCGGCGCGATATTTGGCGATCTCCTCGAAAAAATCGCCGTGTGTGTAGAAGAAGAACGAAATCTGCGGTGCGAATTGGTCAATGGTCATGCGGCCGCGTTCCACCACGGTGTCGCAATAGGTCACACCGTCGGCCAGCGTGAACGCCATCTCTTGCACCGCGTTGGCCCCGGCGTCACGGAAATGCGCCCCGGCCACCGAAATGGCATTGAACCGCGGCACCTCCGCCGCGCAAAACTCGATGGTGTCGGCGATCAGCCGCAGCGACGGCTCCGGCGGCCAGATCCAGGTCCCCCGCGACGCGTACTCCTTGAGGATGTCGTTCTGGATGGTGCCGGTGAGCTTGGCGCGCGGCACCCCTTTGCGCTCCGCGGCCGCGACGTAGAACGCCAGCAGGATCGCAGCGGTCCCGTTGATGGTGAAGCTGGTGCTGATTTTGTCCAGTGGAATGCCGTCGAACAGGATCTCGGCGTCGGCGAGGGTGTCAATCGCGACTCCGACCCGGCCGACCTCCTCACCGAACTCGGGATCGTCGGAGTCGTATCCACACTGGGTGGGCAGGTCGAGCGCCACCGACAACCCGGTTCCACCCTGTTCCAGCAAGTAGCGGTAACGGCGGTTGGACTCCTCGACGGTGCCGAACCCGGAGTACTGCCGAAACGTCCACAGCTTGCCGCGGTAGCCGCTGGCGAAGTTGCCCCGGGTGAATGGATAGGTGCCCGGTGGCGGCGGCTCGTCACCACGGTCCCCCGGCCCGTACACGGGCTCCAGCGGGATGCCGGATGTGGTTTCGGTGTGGTTATCCATCGATGGATAACGTACTTGCAGAAAAAGAGAATGCCAATACCATGGGTCTGACCAGCGCGAAGTGAGACTGCGCCGGTTGACGACGCCACCGTGCTCACGTTCGCTGATGCCTTCGAACGGCTCAGCGGAGGCTTTGCTATGCCCGGCAGAGAATCTCGCCATGCGGGATCGCCAGCCAGCCGTTCGGCGCAGCGGCCCAATCCCGCCATGCCGACGAGATCTCGTCGAGCTCCGCGGTCGTGGCCATCCCCGAGTCCACCAGTTGACGGGCCAGGGCCGACTCGACGATCCGGTCCGCCCACATCCGGCCCCACCACTCGCGGCTCTCCGGCGTCGCAAAACACCACATGCTGCCCGTCGGCATGATGTCGTCGAACCCCGCTTCTTGCGCCCAGGACAACAAACGGCGTCCGGCATCGGGCTCACCGCCATTCGCGCGGGCCGCTTCGTCGTAAAGCTCCCGCCAACGCTCCAGTGTCGGAAGTAGCGGAAACCAGGTGAATCCGGCGTAGTCGGCGTCGCGGACCGCGACGATGCCGTCGGACACACACACCCGCCGCAGCTCCCGCAGCGCCTGCACCGGATCGGCCACGTGTTGCAGTACCTGATGCGCGTGCACGACGTCGAAGGTGTGGTCCGGGAAGTCGAGAGCGTGCACGTCGGATGTCACGAACGAGATGTTCGACTGGTTGCGTGCTTGCGCCTCCGCGCGTGCCAAATCCAAAGCCGCATCGGTGAGTTCGACGGCGGTGACCCGGCCGGGCGCGACGAGGGCGGCAAGGTCGACGGTGATGGTCCCGGGTCCGCAGCCCACGTCGAGTACCGACATCCCTGGCCGCAGGTGCGGCAGCAGGTAGCCGGCAGAGTCCTTCGCGGTGCGCCTGCGGTGCGCGCGCAGCACCGACTCGTGATGCCCGTGGGTGTAGACGGCCTGAGGTTTGGTGTTCATCCTGCGGCTCCTTGCGATCGAACCATGCCGCACGAAAGGCTACCGCCGGGAGTTTCATAATACGAAACTGTTATCTCATATTTTGAGATACGTCACGCCGGCTCAGTCGACTGGAACGGTGAGGATCGGGCGTTGCACCCCGGAACCGGGACCGTCGAAATGCCACCATTCCCCGGAGTACACCGACAATCCGCCGGCACCCATCGCATTGCGCAGCCGCACCCGGTTTGCCTGCTCGTCGGCGCTGACGCCGTCAGTGGCGAAGGCAGTAGCGCGGGGCGAAAAGTCGTCGAAGTCGGTTCCCATATCGGCGAGGCATAGGCCGGCCAACTGGCGCGCAGGCGGGCATTGCTGTTGTGCGCTTGCGATCGTCACGTCAACCGAACGTCCCGCCTCATGGCCGCGCGCATAGGGACCAGGCTTGGCCACCCAGGCGGGATTCGGCACAACGTTGAACATCTTGACCTGCACATCGTGCGGTCGATAGCAGTCCCAGAAAACCAGTACCTCGCCATGCGAAGCCAATGCCTTTGCCCCAGCGGCAAGCCCAGGAGCCATGGATTCGTGCACCAGGCAGCGGGCATCGGCCGGATACAACGTCATGCCGGTGAAATTGTTCGGCGTCGCATAGCGCAGATCGATGACCGCGCTCGGAACGACGGAGCGCACATCGACAAATCCCGCCGAGCGTGCCTCGGGGCTCAGCGGAGGCACGTCGGCATTGGCGCGGGCAGCCCAGCTTGCGGCGGACACCACGCCGAGCAGCGCGGCCAGGAACCTCGCTACGGGCATGCGTCCAAGTCTGCCCTTCCGCGGCCGCGCACTTCAGCTCCAGTCGATAGCTGCGGCGCGCTGCCGGACGTCCTCCACTCTGGCCGCGACTTGGGCGGCAACCGCATGTTGATCGTGTTCCATTGTCCTGGCCAAAGATTCGGCTTCCGCGACAATCTGCTTGAGCAGGTCCCGGTGGTCTTCGATCATCGCGATGGTCGCGTTTCTGATGGCCACCACCGCAGCACCTCGAGCCTCCGACGGTGAGAAACTCCCGGAGAGCAGCGGGGGCAGCGTCTGGCGTTCGAAGTCCGTCATGTCGCGGGACAGGTGCACGTTGAAGGTCGCTCGAAAAGGATCCCGATCGTCGAGCTCAACGCTGGATATTTTGAGTGGGTCCATGGGCCGTTCCTTTGGTTGGCGAGGGCGATCTTCGCCCGCCGTCACGCCGAATTACATCCTTGTAGTTTACCTGCGTCCGCGGACCGCTGCGGAGGCTGCGGCGGCGGACCGGCGTCGAGCGTAGAGCCGGTAAACTGTCGCCGTCAGTTCCGCAAGAGCATCGGCTTGGAGGAATGGCCTCGAGACTCACGCCGAGCTACGGAGGAACATGAAGCGCCGTGTATTAAAAGCCAGGCCCGCGACCGCTTTCGGGATCGCCGTCGCGGCGACGATCTTGGCCGCACCTCTTGCCCACGCGCAAACCGATGTTCAGACCAACTGCGCGAATTCCGGCGGCCAATATACGTCGGAGGAGGTATCACCTCACTTCGGTTCCGCCCCCACTCTGATCGAGACCTGTTGCATCTCCACCGGGCCAGCGCAGAAATGCACTACCTACCGCGATGGCGTGCAAGGCCCTACCTACGGCGGGAATTAGGCCAGATCCCGATACGTTCGTTGCCGGCGGGCAGCGCTCCGATATGGTCCTTCAGCCAGTTGGCCACTTTCGTGAGGTCGTGGGTGCCGTCGGCGAATGAGCCGAATTCGGGTTGCGCTGCAACCGCAACGGCGACCCTCCCGGTCGAGGCCTTGAGGATTCCGATCTGTCGTACCAGATACCTACCGGAGGGTGACGGCCCCCAACCGCCTTTGAATTGGGTGTCTGGAATGCGGCCGATGCCCCAGCTCTGGTCGGGGTCGATGTGGCCCATCAGCTCGAATATCGGGTCGTTCTGGCTGTCACACGCAGCAACAGAGGTGAACCGAACTTGGTTTGTCAACGACCAATTGGTCTGACCGAAAGCGGTGAACCCTGGCCGCACCCGCTGTGACTGAACGATCGTTGGATCGCCGGTCTGTCTCAACACGTCTTCGACCTTGTGCGCGGCGGTGACCGGGTCGCCCAAACGCCCCCAGATTGATTCGGCTGCAGCGTTGTCGGATTCGGTGATGGCGAGGGTCATCTCGTCGGTGATATGGGGCGGGTCCTCTTCACGGTAGCCGGCAATGACCAAAGGCACCTTAATCGTTGACCAGGCGGGTCCGTCGTGCCAATGCCCCAGTGTGATCGGGGCTTGCCTGTTGCCCACGGCGCTGATGGCGATACCCATCCTCGCGTGGAGCTTGCTTTCCAGCTGTGCGAAGTCATCATCCAGCGTCAAGGTGGTTTCTTCCTTCTTGTGCTGAGCGTTGGAACTTGCAGAGGGTCCTCGTCAGGGTATGCGGTCGATTCTGACGGAGCCGGCGGCATACCTTGGGGGACAGTCGCGGTAATGCATCTCCCCTTGCTTGACTCAGGCGGCAGCCCCAGAAGTTAACCCCGAAGTTAAGTAAGCCCCGTAGCTAATTGAGTTTGGACATGGCTAACTGAGCTCTAGGTCGGTTGGCTGCGTCCAATCGCGCATGAGCGGACGCAGCCTCTCCCGCCACGACCAGGCTGCCGCGAACGCGGCCAAACTCCCCGAGATGCACAGCGGCGCCCATACCCAAAAGTCTGGAAGCGGGATGATGGTGACCTTGGCGATGATGGCGGTGAGTGGCTCGCCGATGATCCAGGAGGTATGAAAAATGGTTAACCCGAGTAGCCCGGCGCCTGATGGGTCGCGCCGCCCGGTGACAGTGATCGGGACGTTGATGCCGCATCTGGCCGCCGAGCGTCATCACATTTACCGCAGCGTGACCGCGCTGGCGCTGTTGGCGGCGTTGACCGCCGCGGCGTTCGGGTCGTTGTCGATTGCGCTGGTGCTGGCCGCGGTGGCGTTGCCGGCGGCGGTGTTGACCTATATCCACGACCACCGGTTGTGGCATGACGAGCCGCTGACCGTCATCGCCGTGACGTTTGCGCTGTCACTGGTTCTGGGCGTGGGTGTGGGGTTTTTGCAAACCTATTTCACCCCGGGGATCGCACTGGCCGCCGGCCATTACCGACTCCCGCCGATGTCGCGGATCCTCGAACTGGGTGTGCTGGTGCCGGTGGTGGCGTTCGTGGCGGTGCTGGTCGCGCCGCTGCTGGTGACCGCCCGTGCGGCGTTTCGCCATCCGATGGATGTGGTGGTCGCCTGTGCGCTCAGCGGCGCCGCGCTGTCGCTGGGCCTGAGTGTGGTGGTCCAACACGGCGCGTTCACCCACCTGCAGGCCACCGCGGGTGACCCGGTGAGCGTGGCGTTCATCGCGTTGACCCTGGGATTTTTGCAGCCGGTGATCTTGGCCACCGCGGCGGCGGTGGCCGTCTTGGGGTTGCGCAGCCCCGGGTTCAACCCGGCCGTGGGCGTGATCGAGGGCCTGGTGTTGGTGGTGCTCTATGAGTTGGCCACCACGCTGCTGCAGCCGTACGGGACGCGCGGGATTGTGCTCACCACGCTGGTGGCGTTCGTGCTGGCCGGGGCGGGCGTTTTGGCCACGCGCACCGCGCTGCACACCGCCGTCGACGCCGCGCCCGATGTGAGCCCCGTCGAGCACCGATTGCACGGGGCGGTGGTGGCCGCGATCATCGTCGTGGTGGTGATGCTCGCCGCGGGGGTCACCGCAGCCGTGGTGTTTAGCGGCCCATCGACCCAGCCCAAGCCCCCCAGGACCGGACCCGGCGGCGGGGTTGTTCCCACACCCCACGCGCTCGGCGGCGGGACGATCAATTTCCCAGACGGAGTCACCCTCACCGTGGCCCCCGGCTGGACGATCGTCCAATCGTCACAGACCCGGGTCTTGCTCGCCAACAGCGACAACAGCGCGCTGATGGAGGCCAACCTGGCAAGCCGGCGATGCCGGATATCACCGGAGAAGCAGGCTTCATGGCCGGTCTGGACACCAGCGGACTCACGGACGTGGTTCAGGAACCCCAGGGGGTGCAGACGGTGCAGGGCAAGAACTTCACCCAGTCCCTGCAGGTCAACTACACCGCCAATCGCCAAACCAACCAGGGCACGATGCAGCTCTACGGGATCTGGACGACGCTGTTTAACGCCTCCACCCAAACTGCCGGCTTCATCGATTTCCGCGCCATCAGCCCCGACGCGTTTCAGGCGGCATTGTCCGACGCCAAGAGCATGCTCGCCTCCATGCTGTAGCCACCAAACCGCGGCAGCCGGCCGCCCCAGTCCTGCGGCCACCACCGCCAGCACGCTGAAACCGCCGGCTCTCTTGGGATTTGACGAAATCAGGCAGGGGGTGCAACGCGCCTGGCGCCAGGTGGTCGACAACGCCGCCGAGGCGCGGTCAGCTTCAATAGCGGTAACGAAATTCCTCACACCGCATATAGCTAACGCCGCAAGGTGGCGTCAACCGTGTGCCAATCGCTAGATCGACACCAGATTGACTCCGTCGTGGGCACGCGATTGAACGTGATCGTCAAAGGCCTCGAGGATACGTACGGCGAAGGCAGGGTTCATCGACGATTGGACTTGTTCTCTTGTCATCCAACGAACTTCGCGAACTTCTGGAGTTGAGTGAGCGTCGCCTCCGGCCGGGCTGCAGCGGAAGACGAGGGCGACGAATCCACCATTCAGGTTCTTGTAGACGCCGGCGAGACGTTCCACGGTGATTGTTAAGCCGGTTTCCTCGAGTACTTCCCGTCGAACGCCTTCCTCGAAGGATTCGTCGAGTTCCATACGCCACCCGGAGCCTCCCAGTGGCCGTTGTCGTCTCGCCTGATCACCAGAACCCGGTCATCGTCACGAACGACAATCCCGGTGACGCTGCCTCGGACCCCGCACCGTCCGCTGGACTCACAGCGTGCTGCGAATGACGCTGGATCATGCCATCACAGACAAAAAGCTGCGCGGCAAGAATCCCGCTTCGATTGTGCGATTTCCAGCAATGGGCGAAACCAGCCACACCTATCTCACCGCGGTAGAAGTCGCGAAGCTGGCCGAACTTTGCAACACCGCCACCGGCGAGGACTCGAGAGCCGTTAACCAGGGCGATGTGGTGTTGATCCTGGCCTACACCGGATTGCGGTTCGGAGAATTGACTGGACTCAATGTGGAAGATGTGGACCTGCAGGCGCGGCGTATTCGGGTGCGAAGGTCGATCACACAGTTGTCTGGCCGTCTCCTTGAGGGACCACCGAAGAGCCGCGCCGGTCGTCGTAGCGTGCCGATTCCGAACTGGCTGGCGCCGATCCTGAAACGCCGGATCGAGGGGGTATGGCTGGTCAGCCGGCGATCATGTCGCCGAAGGGTTCGCGGCTCGGGCTCGAAAACTGGAAGCGTGCAGTTGGCTGGCGGAGTCGGATCACCGAACTCGGGCGTCCTGGGATGCGCTTGCACGACCTCCGACACACCTACGCGTCGTTGGCTCGATCGGCCGGCGCCGACATGAAACTGCTGCCGGTGACGATGGGCCACGCGTCGATCATGGTCACCGCGCATACCTACGCGGACCTCTATGACTCCGACCTCGATGGTGTGGCGAATGCGCTCGATGGGCTCGGAGACTGACCGTGACTGCGGATACACGGCGGATACACCGGGGCCGCGGTGGATCGAATGGCGCGTTCGAGGAGACGGAAAAAGCCCCTGACCTGTGCAAGGACCGTGGTGGCCAGGGCCGGGATCGAACCGGCGACCTTCCGCTT
>CAVVUH010000033.1:0-30788 GCA_963751315.1 uncultured Actinomycetota bacterium
GGCGGAGGGATTTGAACCCTCGGACGGGGGTTACCCGTCACACGCTTTCGAGGCGTGCTCCTTAGGCCGCTCGGACACGCCACCGCCGGACAGCTTACCCAACGTCGCGGTGCTTACCCCAATCGCTGGCGGGCGAAGAAGGCCGCCAGCAGGGCGGCGCATTCCTCGGCCAGCACCCCGCCGCGGACGGCGGGACGGTGGTTGAGCCGACGGTCGCGAACCACGTCCCACAGCGAACCGACCGCTCCGGTCTTGGGCTCCCAGGCCCCGAACACCAGGCGGTCGACCCGTGCCATCACCAGCGCACCCGCGCACATCGTGCACGGCTCGACGGTGACCGCCAACGTCGCTCCGGCCAGCCGCCAACCGTCGCCAAGCACACCGGCGGCGGCCCGCATGGCCAGGATCTCGGCGTGTGCGGTCGGATCACCCAGCGCCTCGCGGGCATTGACCGCGCGGGCCAGCTCGCTCCCGTCCGCGCCGACGACCACAGCACCCACCGGGACGTCACGCGGGCCCGCGGTGGCGGCAACCGCCAAAGCGGCACGGATCAGGTCTTCGTCGGACCTCACCGTCCCAGACGTTCGAGCACCGCCGACAATTCCTCGGCGAAGCCCATTTCCCGCGCGATGCGGCCCAACTGCTCGTCGGCGTAGAGATCGGTCTCGTCGAGAATGACGCCCAGCACCGCCTCGGGCAGCCCGACGTCGGAGAGCAGTCCAAGGTCACCCTCCTCGAAGGGGTCGGCGTCCTCCAGATCCTCCGGATCGATGTCGGCGTCCAGGTTGTCCAGCACTTCGGCGGCGATGTCGTAGTCCAGTGCCGCGGTGGCGTCCGAGAGCAACAGCCGGGTTCCCGATGGGGCCGGCCGAACGATGACGAAGAACTCGTCGTCGATGTCGAGTAGCCCGAAAACCGCGCCGGCGCTGCGCAACTCGCGCAGCTCGGTTTCTGCGTCAGTCAAGCTGGTCAGGGCTTTTGATCGCATGGCAGAACAGCGCCATTTACCGTCCTCGCGCACGACGGCCACGCCGAATCCGTCCGGCGTATCCGCCTGCGCGGAAGCGCGCTGTGCTCCCATGGGCGCCTACGCTAGTCCCGCTGGAGCCCGTTGACCAGCACATGACCAGCAGATCGGCGTCGCGTCGGCCGCCTATCGGGGCCGACCCTTCCGGCGCATGTGCCAACCTTGTGGGGTGGCTCGTCCTGTTTTCAAGACACCGGTGTGCGTGCTGGGCCTGGGGCTGATCGGGGGCTCGATACTGCGCGCGGCAACGGCAGCCGGCCGCCAGGCGTTCGGCTACAACCGCTCGGTCGAAGGGGCCCAGGCGGCCCGGTTCGACGGCTTCGATGCCACTACCGACCTCACCGACGTGCTGACCCGCGCCGCCGACAGCGGCGCGCTGATCGTGCTCGCCGTGCCCATGCCGGCGTTGCCCATGCTGCTCACCCACATCAGGGAATCGGCCCCCAACTGCCCGCTCACCGACGTCACCAGCGTCAAAAGCGCGGTACTCGATGCGGTCAAAGCGGCCGGTCTGCAGGCGCGCTTCGTCGGCGGGCATCCGATGACGGGGACCGCGCACTCGGGTTGGGCCGCCGGCCATGCCCGGCTGTTCACCGGGGCGCCGTGGGTGATCAGCGTGGACGACCACGTCGACCCCGCGGTCTGGTCGATGGTGATGGAGCTGGCGCTGGACTGCGGGTCGGTGGTGGTGCCGGCCAGATCCGACGAACACGACGCCGCTGCCGCCGCGATCTCACATCTGCCACATCTGCTGGCCGAAGCACTGGCGGTCACCGCTTCGGAGGTCCCGCTGGCCTTCGCACTGGCCGCGGGGTCTTTCCGGGACGGCACGCGGGTGGCGGGTAGCGCGCCGGATCTGGTGCGGGCCATGTGCGAAGCCAACGCGGGCCAATTGCTGCCGGCAGTGGACCGGGCCGTCGAATTGCTTGCCGGTGCCCGGGATGCGCTGGCGCACAACAAATCTGTCGCCGAGCTTGCCGAGGCCGGGCATGCCGCCCGGACGCGTTACGACAGTTTTTCGCGGCCGGAGATCGTCACGGTGTTCGTCGGCGCCGAGAATTGGCGCGAAGAGCTGGCTGCCGCGGGCCGGGCCGGCGGGGTGATCAGATCCGCTCTGCCAAGTCTGGATAGTTGATGATGAACCCGTCTGCATCGACGGTCAGCGTTGTGTCGGACACCGGCGAGTGCACCTTGATTCCCTCGCCAGCTCCCGGCGCCGGACTGCTGTAGCTGACCATTGCTGAGGACACCGACATCTCCGGCAGTCTGACGTAAATCGTCGGCACCGTGATCGAGTCGGCTCGCTCCATCAGGCCGCAGCGGCGGATCGGCAGCGCGTTGAAGAACGGGCTGAACACGACATCGACGTCGAGCGCGCCGTCGTAGGCTGCCCGCGACTCGCCCTGATGGTCGGTGACCAGCCACATGTTTTCCTCGTCGCGGGCGATGGCAAGCTGCCGCTCCCGCTCGGCCAGCGTGACCGTCATCCCGAGTCGTTTGGTCGCGCCGGTCTCGTCGGTCTGCAGGTCGTAATAGGCAGCGAACGCCGGGTTGGCGTCAGAGTCAGCGGCCACGATGCGGCCGTTGGCCTTGATTCGCTTGCCAGACAACTGCACTCGTACCGATTCCATCCGCCTGGCGTCGTGTGCGCGCCAGGTCAAGATCGCCGACCAGGAGCTCGACGTCGCTTCCGTTGGGGCTGGGCTCACGGGTCTACGTTAGGCGACGGCCCCGGTGATTTCGAGGCGTATTCCGTCACGTTGGAGTCGTTCGGCGGCTTCCGGCGCAGCCGACCGGTACCGGGCACCGAGACCCAGATCGCGAACGCCAGCGCGGCGTCCAGCATCAACGCCAGCGCAGCCACCATCAGCGCACCGACCAGGGCGATGTGGAATTGGCGCGCCTGGATGCCGTCGATCAAATAGCGCCCTAGCCCGCCCAAGCTGGCGTAGGCAGCCACCGTCGCGGTCGCGACCACCTGCAACGTCGCGGTGCGCAGCCCGCCCAACATCAGCGGCAGCGCGTTGGGCACCTCGACGCGCAGTAGCACCCGCAGCTCGCTCATCCCCATCGAGCGGGCGGCGTCGACGACGGTGCGATCCACAGCGGCAATGCCGGCATAGGTGCCGGCCAGCAGCGGTGGGATGCCCAGCAGCATCAGCGCCACAATCGGCGGCACCAGGCCCAGCCCCCACAGCAACACGGCCAACAGCAGCACACCCAGCGTCGGCAGCGCGCGCAGCGCGTTGATCAGGCTCACCACCACGAGCGTGCCGCGGCCGGTATGGCCGACGATCAAGCCGACCGGGATGGCAACCAGCGCCGAAACCGCTACCGCGGCGGCGGTGTACTCCAAGTGCTCCACAGTGCGGGCCGCCAGTCCCACCGGGCCGGCCCAGTTGGCGGCGGTGAACAGGTAGGACAGCGCTTGCCCGACGAAGCTCATCGCGAACCCCCCACCACCGGAGCCATCAACAGCCGGCGGCCGCGGCGCGGCGCACGAGCCCAGGGCGTCGCCAGCTGTCCGGCCAGCAGGATCAGCATGTCCACGACGAACGCAAGCATCAGAATGGCGATGATCCCCGCGACGATCTGGTCACTCTTGTTCGCCTGGTAGCCCTCGGTGAACCAGGTGCCCAGGCCGCCGATGCCGATCACCGCACCCACCGAGACCATCGAGATGTTGGTCACCACGACCACCCGTAGCCCGGCGACCAGCACCGGAATCGACAGTGGCAGCTCAACTTTGAGCAGTCGCGTGATTGGCCGGTAGCCGATCGCGCTGGCAGCGTCACGCACCTGCTGCGGCACCGCGTCCAGAGCCTCCAACACCACCCGCACCATCAGCGCCGTGGTGTAGAGCGTCAACGCGACGATGACGTTGGCTTCGTCCAGGATCCGAGTCGGGATGAGCAGCGGCAACACCACGAAAAGCGCCAGCGACGGGATGGTGAACACCACACTGGCGGTCACCGTGGTCAGCCTTCGCAGCAGGACTCTGCGCCACGCCAGCACTCCCCATGGCAGCGCGATCGCCAGGCCGGCCAGCACCGGCACCAGCGATAGCCGTAGGTGGATCACGGTCAGCATCCACGCCGCCGGCAGGTGAGTGACCAGGTAATGCACGCCTAGTCCTGCGGCTGGGATTCCAATATGGCCAGCACATCGCGGGCCTGCACTCCCCCAATTACCTTGCCCGTCTTATCGACGGCCACACCCATCGCTGCCGGCGACGACAACGCGGCATCCAATGCCTGGCTCAGGTTGGCGCCCGGGCGGAAGAACGAACCGACCGACGTCACGCTATCGCCCAACGAGGCGCCGCCGCGGTGCTTGCGCACGCCGCTCGCATCGATCCACCCCAACGGCGCGCCATCGGC
Source organism: uncultured Actinomycetota bacterium (assembly GCA_963751315.1). GTDB lineage: Bacteria > Actinomycetota > Actinomycetes > Mycobacteriales > Mycobacteriaceae > Mycobacterium. Next base: position 4,408 of record CAVVUH010000033.1, read on the forward strand.
TTTGACGACCAGTGTCCAGCCGTCGCGAAGTTGCGCGTCCCCGATGGCGGACTCGGCGATCTGGCGGATGTCGTGCACCGGCAGTCGGGTCGCGTCCAGAAACTGCAACCACCGATAGCCACGACCGGCACCGATCATTCTCGACACGAAATCGTTTGCCGGACGCGACAGCAGCCGCGCGGGCTCCTCGTACTGCTGCAGTGAACCACCCGGACCCAACACCGCGACCCGGTCGGCGAGGCGGACGGCCTCATCGATATCGTGCGTGACGAACACGATGGTTTTGTGCAATTCGGCTTGCAACCGCAGTATTTCGTGCTGCAGCTCGTGGCGGACTATCGGGTCCACAGCCGAAAAAGGCTCATCCATCAACAAAATCGGCGGATCGGCGGCCAGCGCCCGGGCTACGCCAACACGCTGCTGCTCGCCGCCGGACAGCTGCGCGGGATATCGGGTGGCTAACCTGGCATCCAAACCGACGCGCTCCAACACGTTGTAGGCGGCCTTTCGGGCCGACCGGCGCGACTGCCCTTTGAGCACCGGTACCGTCGCCACGTTGTCGATCACCCTTTGGTGGGGCATCAGGCCCGCGCCCTGGATCACATAGCCGATGCCGAGGCGCAGTTGCACCGGGTCGACACGTGCGATGTCAGAGCCGTCTACCATGACGGTGCCCGACGTCGGCTCGACCATTCGGTTGATCATCCGCATCGACGTGGTTTTGCCGCAGCCGGACGGACCTACGAAAACGGTCAGCGTGCCTTCCGGCACTTCCAGATTCAGGTTGTCTACGGCGACGGTGCCGTCGGGGTAGACCTTGTTGACATTGTCGAAGCTGATCAAGCCAGGCCTCAACTCCCGATTGGATGCTTGAATCCGTTGTCCCGCAACCAGTTATGAGCTGCCTGGTCGGGGTCGATCCCAGAATTGCCGGTGACCGAGGCGTTGAGATCGGCCAAGCCGCGAGTGGTCATTTTCGCTGACACCGTGTCCAGCACATCTTTGAGCCGATCGGATTTCTTCTGCGAATTCACCAGCGGCACAATGTTGCCGGCCAGGAAGTTGTGCTGCGGATCGTCGAGCACCACCAAATGATTCTGCATGATCGCCGGTGAGGTGCTGAAGATGTTGGCGGCGTTGACCGTACCCTCCAGCAGTGCACGAACGGTGACAGCTCCGCCGTCGTCGCTGATCGCGATGAAGTTTCCGGGCGCGATGTCGAGCCCGTATCGTGCGCGGAGCCCGACCAGCCCCGACGACCGAGCCTGAAAGTCGGAGGGCGCGGCGAATTTCACCTCTGGTGAATGTGCCGCCAGATCGGCGATCGTCTTCAGGTTCCATTTGGCAGCGGTTTCGGCGGTGACGGTTACCGTGTCGGTGTCCGCCGCCGGTGACGGCGTCAGAATCGACAAGTCACCCGGCAGTCGTTTGTAGAGTTCCAACTCGACGGCGTCGAGCATGGTTACTGTCTCATTCGGCTCGAAGTACTGCAGCAGGTTGCCGATGTATTCGGGCACCAGGTCGATCGAATGGTCCTTCAGCGCAGGGATATACGCCTCGCGGCTGCCGATACCCATCCGTCGTCCGACGTTGAAACCGTTGGTCTGCAAGGCTTGTGCATAGATTTCGGCGATAATTTTCGATTCCGGAAAGCCAGCGGATCCGACCACGATCGAATTCATGTTGCCCGACATCCCGCCAAGCGGATTCGACGTGCCGCACGCTGTCACAACAACACATAAGGCCGCGAGCCACGCCGCCGCGCGGTGCCCGCGCCGTCGCAGCATGCCCATAGCAACCGACACTATCGCCAACCGGCAGGTCACACCGCGTTGGCTCGGGCACGCGGGCCAACTTGCCCAAGTTTCGCGGGAGTTCGGCTCCTTTCCGCGCCGGAAAGGGTGAAGATGGCAGCATGAGTAGCGATTCGTCGGTATCGCCCGATCAACCACCTCAAACCACCGCGCCAAGCCAAGACAACGCGGCGCCACCGGAATCGGCGGTGAAGTTCACCCGCACGGCCAGCATATGGACGTCCCTGACGGCGGGCTTCCTGATTCTCATCGTGCTGCTGATCTTCATCACCCAGAACACGAGTACGGTGCAGCTCGCGTTCTTCAGCTGGCGCTGGACCCTGCCGCTGGGGGTGGCGATTCTGCTGGCGGCGGTCGGCGGCGGGCTGATCACCGTGCTGGCCGGTACGGCGCGGATGTACCAGTTGCGGCGAGCGGCAAAGAAGAATCTCGCGGCTGGCCGCTGAGCGACCATAGCCACCCCACCGCCGAAAACTTAGGGTACCCTAACTTCAACAGCGGGGAGGCCCTAATGGCATCAACCTGGGTGGGCGCGCTACTGCACAAGTCGCGTCAACAAGGAAAGTCGCCGTTCCCGTACCAGGCGGCGTTCATGATCAACAACCCCGTCCGCCGAGCGCTGCTCAAGCCAGCGCGCATCGTCGACAAGCTCGGTCTGGCGGGCTCTGAGCACGTCCTGGAACTCGGGCCCGGCCCCGGGTTCTTCAGCGTGGAGATTGCCCGTCGGCTTACCGACGGCCGACTGGAGTTGTTCGACATCCAGCCGGAAATGCTCGAGATGGCCCGACGGCAACTCGAACGGGCCGGCCGATCCGACGTCGGCTTCACCGCGGGACAGGCGAGCGACGGGCTTCCATTCCCGGACAACACGTTTGACGTCGCTTTCTTGGCCGCAGTGATCGGCGAGGTACCAAACCAGCAGGCATGCCTACGTTCGCTTGGCCAGGTACTGAAACCCGGCGGGCGGCTGGTGTTCGTCGAGATGTTTCCCGACCCCGACCGACTCAGCGTGCGAGAGTTGCGTGACCTCGTCGAACCCGAGAATTTCGAATTCGTCGAAGCGACCGGGAACCGCTGGGAGGACGTCGTCAGGTTCCGCAGAGTCGACACCTAGAGGTCAGAGGTCTGCAGCTGGGTCAGCCCACGAGCGATCAACGGCCCCACGGTGTCCCCCACCCGATCGGATGAATCAACGTCGTCCGCACCACCCGACATACGCCTGCGGAAATCGATGCCCGCGGCAATGATGGCGAGCTTGAAGTAAGCCAGCGCCATGTAGAAATTCCAGTGCGCCAGCGGCTGTCCGGAAACCACAGAGTAGCGGTGCGCAAGCTCGTCGGCGGCCGGTAGCAACGGCGACGTCCAGGCCGCGTGGGTGTTGATGATCAGGTCCAGTGACGGATCGCGGTAGACGCACATCAGCGCCGCGTCGCTGAGCGGATCGCCGAGCGTGGACAGTTCCCAGTCCACGACCGCACGGACCTGGGCAGGATCGTTCGCGTCCAGGATGGTGTTGTCGATGCGATAGTCGCCGTGCACGATCGACGTGCGGCTCTGCTGCGGAATCGACTGCTGCAGCGCCGAATGCAGCCGCGCAACGTCGGCGTCGCGGTCGTCATCGGGTAACCGCACGAGCTCCCACTGCGAGCCCCATCGGCGGACCTGGCGTTCCAGATATCCGCTCGGTTTGCCGAAATCGGCGAGTCCGACGGCCGCCGGGTCAACCGCGTGCAGGTCTGCCAGCACCCGGATCAGCGCGTCGACGCAACCTTCGATGACGTGCTGGTCGCCCAGCGCCTCGAGTTCGGCGCGGCTGCGCACCACTTGCCCGGCAACGTATTCGACCATTTGGAACGGCGCACCGAGCACCGAGTCGTCGTCGCACAGTGCGACCGCACGGGCCACCGGGACCGCCGTGTCGGAGAGCGCCGCGACCACTTTGTATTCACGCGTCATGTCGTGTGCCGACGGCGTCAGCCCATGCAACGGCGGGCGTCGCAGCACCCACGTCGATGAGTCATCGGCGACCAGAAAGGTCAGGTTGGAACGGCCGCCGGAGATGAGCTGTGCGCGCAGCTGCCCATCACGGCCGACGCCGGCCGAGCGCAGGTACCCGTCCAGCGCAACCAGGTCAAGCCCGTCAAGCGGCGAGGAAGTCACCGGATCTGTCTACCACCGACTGCCCGACTCCTTCCCAACCGTTCCGGCCGCATCGTCGCCGGGCGCACCGACTGCCCGACTCCTTCCCAGCCGTTCCGGCCGCATCGTCGCCGGGCGCACCGAGCTGCTTCCCAGCCGTGCTCACCGGGCGCGCTGGTTCCGCGGCAACAGATCCCACACGTGTTCAGTGCCGTTTACCGTCACGACGCTCGCTTGACCGGACCGGGAGAACAGCAGCCGGGTGACCGACACGTAGTCGATGGGAAACGACAACACTCGCTTGGTTCCCAATATCTCGTGCAGCACCACGTTGATCACCCCGCCGTGGCTGAATACCGCGACGGTGTCGTCGTGCTCGGCGCCGGCGGCGACGTCGTCGACGGCCGCACGCACCCGTGCACGGAAAGCGTCTTCGTCGACCGTGCTGGGCAGGTGTCCCGCCGCCATGCGGGCCCACTCCTGCGGGTTCTCGTCACGGATGTGCTCGATGGGGATGTACACCGGCAGATCACGGTCGTATTCGGCGAAGCGGTCGTCGATCTCGACTGCCAGCTCGCGCGCGGCGGCGACCGGTTCCGCGGTCTGGATCGCGCGACGCTGCGGGCTGCTCACCACCCGGGAGATGGGAAACCTGGCCAGCGCGTCAGGCAGCCGTGCGACCTGCGCCCGCCCCTCGTCGGAAAGGTCGGGGTCAGCTCCCTGGCCGGGTTCGCTGCGGAGCGGCAACGCATGCCGGACTAGAAGCAGTTGCACCCGCACAGCCTCGCATGCGGTGTACGGTCTTTGGCATCCCGCTGGAGAATGTTATTCTCCGAGCAGAGATTGAGGTGTGCAGATGTCGGATGCCGATGGCGGTTCCCGGTTGGCCGCAGGCGTGCTGGGACGCTGGCTGGACGCCAACGGCGCCCCTGGCGCAGGTGAAGAGCCCGTCCTCGAACAGCTGTCCGGAGGCTCGCAGAACACGCTCTATCTGATCCAGCGTGGTAACGAGCGCATGGTGCTGCGGATGCCCGGCGCCCGCGCCGACGCGGCCCGCATCGACGGGCTGCTCCGCGAGATCCGACTGGTGCGCGCGCTGCGCGGCACCGACGTGCCGCATGCCGAGCTGATCGCCGCCAACGACGTCGGCGATCTGCTCGGTATGCCCTTCTATGTCATGCGGGCGATCGACGGCTGGAGTCCGATGGACGGCGGCTGGCCGGCGCCGTTCGACACCGACCTGGCCACGCGCCGCGGCTTGGCGTTCGAGCTCGTCGAGGGCGCGGCCAAGCTGGGCCGGGTGGACTGGCGCGCTCAGGGGTTGGACGGGTTCGGCCGGCCCGACGGATTCCACGAGCGGCAGGTCGACCGCTGGCTGGCCTTCCTCGACAGCTATCGGGTGCGTGATCTTCCCGGCCTGGACGAAGCCTCCGACTGGTTGCGCCGCAACCGGCCCGCGCAGTACAAGCCGGGCATCATGCACGGCGACTACCAGTTCGCCAACGTGATGTTCGCGCACGGCGAGCCGGCTCGGCTGGCTGCGATCGTGGACTGGGAGATGACCACGGTCGGTGATCCGCTGCTGGACCTGGCCTGGTGCCTGCTGGGCTACGACGGCGAAAACCCGCGCGAGGACGGCTTTTATCTCGACATGAAGGGCATGCCGACCCGCAGCGAACTCCTCGAGCACTACGAGAAGGTCAGCGGGCTGTCGACCGAGAACATCGACTACTACCTGGTGCTGGCGAACTGGAAACTCGGCATTGTGCTGGAAAAGACGTACGCCGCGGGAGTACGCACCGGGAAAGTCGACTCGAAGATTCAGGACGCTTTCGGGGCGATGATCCCGCAGCTGATCGCCACCGCCGCCGAACTGGCCGGCTCGCTACCCACGAAAGCCCACTGAGATGGGTTACGCCGACGAACTTTTCGATCTGACCGGCCAGGTGGTGCTGATCACCGGCGGCAGCCGGGGGCTGGGCCGGGAAATGGCGTTTGGCGCCGCCCGATGCGGCGCCGACGTGGTGATCGCGAGCAGGAAGATGGACAACTGTGTCGCCACCGCAGAGCAGATCGAGCACGAAACCGGCCGCACGGCAATGCCGTACCAGGTCCATGTCGGGCGGTGGGACCAGCTCGACGGCCTCGTCGACGCGACCTACGAACGGTTCGGCAAGGTCGATACGCTGATCAACAATGCCGGCATGTCACCGGTTTACGACAAGCTCACTGACGTCACCGAGAAGCTGTTCGACGCGGTGGTAAACCTCAACCTCAAGGGCCCGTTTCGGTTGTCCGCGTTGGTCGGTGAACGGATGGTGACGGCTGGGCGCGGCTCGATCATCAACGTCAGCACCGCCGGATCGCTACGCCCGGCACCCGACATCATTCCCTACGCGGCGTCGAAAGCAGGGCTCAACGCCATGACCGAGGGTCTGGCGCGCGCCTTCGGCCCGACGGTGAGGGTCAACACGCTGATGGCCGGACCTTTTCTCACCGACGTCAGCAAGTCCTGGAACCTGGACCAGGCGACGCAGAACCCATTCGTCCACCTCTCACTACAAAGGGCCGGAGACCCGGCCGAAATCGTGGGTGCCGCGTTGTTTCTGGCTTCCGACGCATCCAGCTTCACCACCGGCTCGATTCTGCGGGCCGACGGTGGAATTCCCTAACGAGCAGGAGTATTCGATATGGCATGGGACTTCTCCACCGAACCGGAGTTCGAGAAGAAACTCGACTGGATCCGCGAGTTCGTTCGCGAAGAGGTCGAGCCGCTGGAGGTACTGTTCCCCGGTTGCGAGTTCTTACCGTTGAACGACGAGCGCCGCAAAATCGTCGACCCGCTCAAACAGCAGGTCCGCGACCAAGGACTGTGGGCCTCGCACCTCGGTCCGGAACTCGGCGGGCAGGGCTTCGGCGCAGTCAAGCTGACGCTGATCAACGAGATCCTGGGCCGCAGCCCGTGGGCGCCAATCATCTTTGGCACCCAGGCACCTGACACCGGTAATGCGGAGATCATCGCCCGCTTCGGCACCCAGGACCAGAAGGACCGCTATCTGAACGGCCTGCTGTCCGGCGAGATCTTCTCCTGCTTCTCAATGACCGAGCCCCAAGGCGGCGCCGACCCAAGGGTCTTCACCACCCGCGCCGTCCGCGACGGCGACGACTGGGTGATCACCGGACGAAAGTACTTCTCCTCCAACGCGTCCGTCGCATCCTTCTTCATTGTCGTGGCGATCACCAACCCTGACGTGGCGGTGCATCACGGCGCCTCGACGTTCCTGATTCCGGCAGGCACCGAGGGCCTGAATGTCGAAGCCAACCACCATCTGGTCGGAGCGGATCCGCACGAACCAGGGCATTCCCTGGTGCACTACGACGGGGTGCGGGTGCCGTCGGACGCATTGCTCGGTGAGCCCGGCCAGGGCTTCCTGATCCTGCAGACCCGGTTGGCAGGCGGACGGCTGCATCACGCGATGCGCTCGATCGGCATGGCGCAACGCACAGTCGAGATGATGTCCAAGCGCGCGAAAAGCCGTTTCACTCAAGGCACATTGCTCGCCGATAAGCAGTTGGTGCAGGAGTTCGTTGCTGACTCCTACACCGAGTTGACACCGTTCCGGCTGACCGTGCTGCACGCCGCGTGGCTGATTGACAGCGGCGACGAGCACGCCGCCCGGGCCGAGATCGCCACCTGCAAGATCTTGGCGTCGCAAGTTCTGAAATCGATTGCGCTGCGAGCGATCCAGGTGCACGGAGCGCTCGGGCTCACCGATCAGCTGCCGCTGGTCAATGTTCTGCTCGGCGGTATCGCGCTCGGTCTGGCCGACGGGCCGACCGAGGCACACAAGGTCAACCTGGCCCGGATGCTGCTCAAGGGTGTCGAGGCCGAAGACGGGGACTGGCCGAGCGAAATGCTGGACGTCCGCCGCGCGGCTGCCCGCGCCAAATATGGTGAGCTCGTTGACCAATAGCCGGGTGACCGCGGCCGTCGAGCGCGCCCTCGACGATCGTCAGCGGGAAGCCACCGAGGAAGTCGAACGCATCCTCGCCGCCGCCGTCCGGGTGATGGAACGGGTGGCGCCCGAACCGCCGCGGGTCAGCGATATTGTCGCGCAGGCCGGCTCGTCGAACAAAGCGTTCTACCGATACTTCGCCGGCAAAGACGACGTCATCCTGGCGGTGATGGAGCGCGGCGTCGCGATCGTCGTCTCTTACCTGCAGCATCAGATGGACAAGGAGCCCACGCCGGCGGGCAAGGTGCGGCGCTGGATCGAGGGTGCGCTGGCGCAGGTCGCCGACCCGCACCTGATTAGCATGAGCCGGGCTGCGGCCGGCCAGATTTCGGCCACTGCCAATTGGCGGGCGGCTGACGACGAGATCATGTCACCGATGCGCGATCTGCTAACTGAGCCGATCGCGGCATTGGGCAGCACGGACGTTCGCCGCGATGCCGACACCGTATTCCGCTGCACGGCGGCGGCCATGCGGCGCCATCTGGGCTCGGCCGACCGGCCCGGCCCGGCCGACGTCGATCACTTGGTGCGGTTTTGTTTACGCGGGTTGGGGGCGGGCTGATGCGCGCCGTTGTCTGCCGCAGCTACGGTCCGCCGGAAGACCTCGTTGTCGACGACATTGCCGATCCGACGCCAGGTCCGGGCCAACTGCTGGTGCGGGTACACGCCGCGGCCGTCAACTTCCCCGATGTGCTGCTGATCGCCGGCAAGTACCAGATCAAGATTCCGGTGCCGTTCACCCCGGGCAGCGAACTCGCCGGCGAGGTGGTGGCCGCGGGCCCCGGTTCTTACGGAGCGCCGTTTCGACCCGGCGACCGGGTGTTCGGGGCCACCCCGACCGGTGCTTTCGCCGAGCTGGCCCTGCTCGATACGCACCAGATGTCGGTGATTCCCGACGGCACGGACTTCGCCCCCGCGGCGGCGTTCGGCGTCACCTACCGTACCGCATATCACGCCCTGCGATCGGTTGCCCAAGTCACAGAAGGGGATTGGGTGGTGATCCTCGGAGCGGCCGGAGGCGTCGGCCAGGCCGCGCTCGACTTGGCAGTCGGCATGAGGGCCCGGGTACTGGCCGCGGCGTCGACCGAGGGCAAACTCGAGATCTGCCGGCAGCGCGGGGCCGAGGCGACTGTCGCCTACGACCGGGACGATCTGAAATCGGCCATCCGCGAATTCACCGGCGGCGGTGCTCGCGTCGTCATCGATCCGGTTGGCGGACGCTACGCCGAGCCGGCCCTGCGTGCCCTGGCCCGGGGCGGAACGTTCGTCACCCTGGGCTACGCCGCGGGCACGATTCCCGCTATCCCGCTCAATCTGGTTCTGCTCAAAGACATCACCATCCGCGGCATGGAGATCCGCACCTTCACCGCCGATCACCCCGACGCCGCCGCGCGCGATATCCGGGAGCTGCAGCAGATGTTCGCCGACGGCCGCATCCAGCCCTATATCGGCGCCCGGTTCCCGTTGGCCGACGCCGCAGCGGCGTTACGGCACGTGGCCGAGCGCAAGGCGGTCGGCAAGGTGGTCATCGATGTGGCTTGACTTGGCCTGCATCCCCCGTGACTACCGCGGGTCGTCACGGCGTGACGATGTTGAACGCCGGATCGGGCTTGTCCAGGACACTCAGCAGCCGCTGTAGGGCCGTCTGATCCCCCGATATCTCCAGCCCCGCTGAGCCGATATCGCCCATCGCCACTGTGAGGAGGCGAACCGCGTTGTCCAGCTTGACGGTCACGTTCGCCGTTGCGGGTTCGGCGGGGACTTGGCGGTTCACCAGCACGCCGTTACGCAGTGCCAGCCGGTAATTGGTGTCCGCGTCGGTCAAGGTGATGTCGACGGCGAGGTCCAGGTCCCACGCGCGGGGTCCGTTGATGCTGAGCGCCAGGCCGTCGAAGATCTGCTCCGGCGTCAGCTGAGACAACAACGTCAGCGAGGTGGCCTGGGTCGCGGTGCCGAAGTTGCCGTCCCGCAATTCGACAGCACCGGACAGGAAGAAGTTGCGCCATGTTGCATTCTCGGCGCCGTAGGCCAACTGCGCGAACGTGTCCGCGAGCAGGGCGCAGGCGGCGGCATGCGTGCTGTCGGCGAACACCGCGTGATCGAGTAGTGTTGCAGCCCAACGGAAGTCACCGGAGTCGAACGCTTGCCGCGCGAGTTCGACGACGCGCTCGATGCCGCCTATCGCGTCGACGTATCGGGTGGCCAGTGCTTCTGGCGGGTGCGGCCACAGCCGTGCCGGGTTGCCGTCGAACCAGCCCATGTAGCGCTGGTAGATCGCCTTGACGTTGTGGCTGACCGACCCGTAATACCCGTGCGTGTGCCACGCCTTGTCCAGCGCCGGTGGCATCTCGAGCATTTCGGCGATCTCGGCGCCCGTGTGACCTTGGTTCAGCAGGCGCAGCGTCTGGTCATGCAAATAGGCATACAAGTCGCGTTGCAGCGACAGAAATTCGACGACGCGCTCACGTCCCCAGGTTGGCCAGTGGTGAGAGGCAAACACCACGTCGGTGCGGTCGACGAACTTGTCGATCGCCTCGGTCAGATAGCCGGACCAGGCATGCGGGTCGCGCACCAGCGCGCCGCGAAGCGTCAACAGGTTGTGCAGGTTATGCGTGGCGTTCTCGGCCATGCATAGTGCGCGGAATCGCGGGAAATAGAAGTGCATTTCGGCCGGGGCTTCGGTGCCCGGTGCCATCTGGAATTCGATCTGCACACCGTCGATGTTGTGCGTCTCGCCGGTGGTCGCGATATCGATCGTCGGGACGATGACCGCGACCTCGCCGGTCGACGGTGCCTGCCCGAGTCCGCAGCCCACTTGGCCGTAAGGCCCGCGCGGCAGCAGTGTTCCGTACATGTAGGTCGCCCGCCGCGTCATCGCCGGACCGGCGTAGACGTTCTCCTGCACCGCGTGCTCGACGAAGCCTTCCGGCGCCAGCACCGCCACTTTTCCAGCGTCCACGTCAGCCTGTGAGGTCACGCCCAGCACGCCACCGAAATGGTCCACATGGCTGTGGGTGTAGATCACCGCGACGACGGGCCGGTCGCCGCGATGCGTGCGGTACAACTGCAGCGCGGCAGCCGCCACCTCGGTGGAGACCAGTGGGTCGATGACGATCAGGCCGGTGTCGGCCTCAACGAAGCTGATGTTGGAGATGTCCAGGCCGCGGACCTGGTAGATGCCCGGCACCACCTCGTAGAGACCTTGCTTGGCGGTCAGCATGCACTGCCGCCACAGACTGGGATGCACTGATGACGGCGGGTCCCCGCTGATGAACGAGTACGCGTCGTTATCCCACACCACACGTCCGTCGGCGGCCTTGACGACACAGGGTGTCAGCGCACCGATGAATCCCCGGTCGGCGTCGGCGAAATCCGTCGTGTCTTCCAGCGGTAGCCCGCGACTCTGGCGTTTATGTTCCACCCGCCTGACACTGCCATCAATTCCGCGGCGCGGGAACAGAAATACCCGATCGGCAAGCCGCCAGCAAACTTCTGCTGAAGCCCGATGAGCGGCATTGGCCTGCGAACGAATTTTTGGCGAATTCGATACCCGTGGTTCGGTAAAGCTGCATACTGCCAAAGCGGTCTGTGAAGTTCCTGTGGACCGCCACAATGGCAAAGGAGCACGAGTGAAGCGTTCAGTTACGGTCGCTGCAGCAGCGACGGCGATCGTCGTGGTAGGCCTGTCCGGATGTTCGACTAATAAGTCGACGACGAGCGGTGGCGGGTCATCCTCGAGCGCCAGCAGCGCGGCGGCAGCCGGCTCGAGCGGCACATCCGCGGCAAAAGTGACCATCGACGGCAAAGACCAGAACGTCCAAGGCATGGTCGCCTGCACCGCGGCGGCCGGCAACGTCAACATCGCCGTCGGTGCGGCGCAGACCGGCATTGGCGCCGTGCTCACTGACGCCAACCCGCCCGCTGTGAAGTCGGTCGGACTCGGCAACGTCAACGGGGTCATGCTGGGCTACACCTCCGGTACCGGTCAGGGCAACGCCAGCGTGACCAAGGACGGCAGCACCTACAAGATTGCCGGGACCGCGACCGGGGTGGATATGGCCAACCCGATGCAGCCGGTGAACAAGCCCTTCGAGATAGACGTCACCTGCCCCTAGGGCTTCTCTTCGATTCGAGTCCGTGGGTAACACACCCACACGACGGCGGCGCCCCCACGGCGTCGCCGTCGTTGCGTGCTAGCGGGTTTGGGTCGCTATACCTCGGTCGTCAGCGGCAACCGCACCGTGAAATCGGTATGGCCCGGCGCGCTATCCAGCGTGATCGTGCCGTGATGGGCTTTGATCACCGCCGAGACGATGGCCAGGCCTAGGCCGGTGCTGCCGCCCTTTCGAGATCGGGAGGTGTCGCCGCGGGCGAACCGCTCGAACACCTCCGACTGCAACTGCTCGGGGATTCCGGGACCGTTGTCCGCCACGCTCAGCACGGCATGCGTTGTGTCGGAAGCCAATCGCGTGGTCACGACGGTTCCCTGGCCGGTGTGGACGCGGGCGTTGGCCAGCAGATTGGTCACTACCTGATGCAGCCGGGCCGCATCGCCGCAGACCATTACCGGGTCTTCGGGCAAGTCGAGCTCCCACTGGTGATCCGGCCCGGCGACGTGCGCATCGCTGACCGCGTCGACTGCCACCCGCGAGAGATCCACCGATTCGCGTTCCAATGGCCGCCCGGAGTCCAACCGGGCAAGCAGCAAAAGATCCTCAACGAGGTGAGTCATCCGCTCGGTTTCGGATTGCACGCGCTGCATCGCATGTGTCACCGCATCGCTGTCGTCACGCATCCGTTGCGCCAGCTCGGTGTAACCGCGGATCGCGGTCAGCGGCGTGCGCAGTTCGTGACTGGCGTCGGCGACGAACTGACGCACCCGGGTCTCGCTGGCCTGCCGTGTCGACAATGCCGCCGCGATGTGGTCGAGCATCCGGTTCACCGCCGACCCGAGCTGCCCAACCTCGGTGCGCGGGTTGGCATCTGCGTCGAGCACCCGAACCGGCAGCGCGACTTCGCCGCGGTCCAGCGGCAGATCGACAACCTCGCCGGCGGTCTGCGCGACTCGTCGCAACGGCGCCAGCGCCCGCCGGATGATCACGATGTCGGCCGTCGTGGCGGCCGCCACGGCGATCACGATGACCACCGCGAAAATCAGCAGGACGCGGATCATCGTGGCATCGACATTGGACATCGACAGGCCGGTGATGATGATGTCGCCGCTCTGCCGGGCGGGTGCGGCAATGACGCGATACCGGCCCAGGCCGTCGAGATTTCGGGTTACCGGTGTCCGGTTGGCCGGGATCGCAGACAACTGAGCCTTGGCCGCGTCGGTCAACCCGGCCCGGCCGCCGGCGGTGGTCAGGTAGCCGGCCTCCATCGCCTCACCGTTGCCGACGATGGCGGCGACCATGCCCACCGGCTGGCCCGGAGCGTCAAGGAAGACCGGCCCGGGGCCGGGTCGCGGGAATGGCCGCAGGTGACGGCGCCACGGCGCCGAGGGCGGCTCACCGAATATCCGCACCGAGCGCTGCGAGGCGTCGTGCAGTTGGGTGTCGAGCTGTGCAACCAGGTATCGGTACAACGAAAGTTCGGTCACCGCGCCGATTCCCACGCACACGATGGCGAGCAACACGACCTGTCCGATCAACAGCCGTAGCCGAAGGGACCAAGTCCGCCCCATGCTAGGGGGCCGGCTTGAGTACGTACCCGGCGCCGCGCAGCGTATGGATCATGGGGTTGCGCCCATTGTCGATTTTCTTGCGCAAATACGAGATGTACAGCTCGACGATGTTGGACCGGCCGCCGAAGTCGTAACTCCACACCCGGTCCAAGATCTGTGCCTTGCTCAGCACGCGCTTGGAGTTGCGCATCATGAATCGCAGCAACTCAAACTCGGTGGAAGTCAACGAGATCGGCTCCCCGGCACGGGTCACCTCGTGGCTGTCCTCGTTGAGCACCAGGTCGCCGACGACGAGCTGCGCGCCGCTGTCCTCAGTCGTCACGCCGGTGCGCCGCAGCAGCGCCCGCAGCCGCAACACCACCTCTTCGAGGCTGAACGGTTTGGTGACATAGTCATCGCCACCGGCGGTGAGGCCGGCGATGCGGTCTTCCACCGCATCCTTCGCCGTAAGCAGCAGCACCGGCAGCTGCGGATTTTGTTCGCGCAGTTTCCGGAGAACATCGAGCCCGCTCATATCGGGCAGCATCACGTCGAGGACGACCACGTCGGGCCGCTGCGCCCGGGCGGACTCCAGCGCCGACGATCCGTCGCCGGCGGTGGCGATGTTCCAGCCTTCGTAGCGGAGCGCCATCGACACCATCTCGGCGAGGACGGCTTCGTCGTCGACCACCAGGACATTGATCGGATTTCCGTCGGCGCGGCGCATAACAACCCGCTCGACGGGTGCATGGGGTTGGCTCACAGCTTTAAAGTATGCCCAGCACGATGAGGCGCTGCTATGGCGTTCCTATGTGTCGGCTGTGAACCGCCCCCACTGCAGGTTCGCGATCAGAACCAGACTTTTCGACCGGCGACCGGGCGGCCGACACTGCCCAAGATGAAGAACACCACGCCTATGACCACCAGAATCCACCCGAGGGTAGCCAGCAGTGGCACAGGCAGCACATAACCGAGGACGAGCAAGATAATTCCGAGGACGATCATGACGACTCCATTTCAGTCAATTTCAGATGTTTTGGTTAGGTTCTTTCCCGGTGATTCGGGTCAGTACCAGTAGCGCCTGCCGCCGACTGGGCGGCCGACGCTGCCCAGAACCCATAGCACCGCACCGATGACCAGCAAGATGATGCCGATCGTTGTAAGGACAGGCACCTTGAGGAAAAATCCCACAACCAGCAGAAGGATGCCCAAGGCAATCATGACGCCTCCATTCCAATCAGGTGCTCGATGTCCATGGCGGGCATCGAACTTGGCTGCGGCAAATGACAATCGCCCACCTTCGGGTTGACACCCGCGTAATTCAGAGGACCCACGAGCACCGTGACCGCGATAGTGCCCAATGAGGCACAATTTTGGTCGGTGTTCTTCAAGTAGCCCCGTTGGAATGCGGCGACCACGCCGATCACCAACCAGACCACCACAATTGCACTGATTAAACCTCCGCCGCGCATCCTGGCCTCCATCAATGTGGGAAAAGAAAACCGCAGAGCAGAGCTAACGTACCCACGGCGGCAAACGTCCAAACATCTGGACTAAACATCTGAATAACTGACAGCGAACGTTTACACCGTTCTCGCTGCCAGGACTGTTCAGTGCCGCGGGAAAGGCAACGCCGCTCGACTAGTGCTGCGATACAGAAACATTGCGACGCGGCGGCAGCCGGCTGCACCGGCCGCGATCAGGACCGTTGCGCAGAAACGAAGACGGTCGGCGGTAGCACGTCGTCCCCGGGGACGTTACGGCCGTACCGGGCCAGCATTTCGCTCATGGTGATGGCCGATGCGTCCCAGCCGTGTTCACGCAGCCAGTCGGTAACGTCGGTGCGTTCCTCGGGGTACCAGAGGTCGTCGACGTCGGGCACTGCGATGTCCAGCACCCGGGATGCGACCGCGCGGAAACGTTGCGATTGTTCACGCCGACGGGCCAGCTTGTCAGGATCCGCCGCCTCTTTCGCGGGCGCGTTGACGGCCAGCCAACTGCCGGACGGACTCAACGCCTGGACGCGCTCGAACAGCAGATCCTGGGCCCGCGCAGGCAGATACCGGAGCAGCCCCTCGGCCGACCACACCGTCGGGATCGATGGGTCAAACCCCGCCTCCTGCAACGCTGTTGGCCAGTCCTGTCGCAGGTCTACCGCGACGCTTATCAGCCTCGACGTCGGGTGCGCGCCACGGTTCCGCAGGGTGGTCGACTTGAACTCCAGAACCTTGGCCTGATCCAGCTCATAGACTGCTGTCCCATCGGGCCATGGCAGCCGCCAGGCGCGCGCGTCCAGGCCGGCCGCCAGGATCACCACCTGCCGAACGCCGGACCCAACCCCGTTGAGGAAGTACTCATCGAAAAACGCTGTCCGAACGGCCATGAAGTCGATCATCACCCGCATGTGGGCCAGCAGATCCGGGTCGAGATCGGTCAGTTCGGCCGACTTCGTGGGATTTGCCATCAGGCTCCACATGCCGTCGCCGGCCGCCTCGAGAAATGCCCGTGCGAACGGATCCTGGATGAGCGGGTTCTCGCTTTCGGTTTCGGCGGCGCGAGCCGCGGCAACCCCGAGCGCTGTTGATCCCACACTCTCGGTGATATCCCAGGAATCGTTGTCGGTTCGCGGCATCGTTGTTCCTCTCGTCTCCAACCAGCCCCGGACAGTACGCCGGCTGTCTGTGAAGGCCCTGGGCCCGCTACTTTCGGTTCGCGGCGATCCACTCCTCCGCCCGACGCTTCGACGCGCGCGAGAGCCAGCCATCTTGGATGAGCTCGGCCAGCTCTGTTCTGCTGACATCGGCTAGCCTGCTGGCCCTGATCAGCACCGAGGGATGGTCGTCGAATCGATCGGTGGTGAAAAAGGGTGAATCCGGATCCTGCACCAGCGCCAATTTCTCGCTCTCGGATTCCACCCAGATCATGATCACGTCGCCGAGCCGCTCCCCGGTATCGGGGTCGACGGCGTCGGGTTGCGGAGTGCGGAAGAAGACGTACGACTTGCCGCCGACCTGATAGATCGCGTTGCCCTTCGGTCCTTCGATGCGCCGGGCATGGGGCATCCCGGCGGCGATCTCATGGACGTCGCTCAGTCGGGCAGCCCGGTCCGTCATCGTGGCGGTCGCAAGCGCGGCGAAGCCGGGTGCAGCGGGCCGTCACCGGCCGTCATCGTGGCGGTCGCAAGCGCGGCGAAGCCGGGTGCAGCGGGCCGTCACCGGCCGTCATCGTGGCGGTCGCAAGCGCGGCGAAGCCGGGTGCAGCGGGCCGTCACCGGCCGTGAAGTGCTGCAACAACTCTGCCATCGCCGGGATGATTGTCTGCAACGCCTTCAGCGGTCGCAGCATGACCTTGAACGACACGATCTGCTCGTCGTCGTTCCAGTGGATCATGTCGATCCCGTTGACGTAGATGCCGTCGATCGTCGCGGCGAACTCAAGGATCGCGGATTGATCGTTGTACCACTGCTCGACGTAATGGAAGTCCGTGTCGCCAAACACTTTCACGGCCGCCTCGAGGTACATCAGGGTCTTCTGCCGGCCTTCCTGCGGGGTGAAGACCGCGGGCGAGAAGAACACCGCGTCGTCGGCGAGCAGAGCGTCCAGTTCGTCAGTGCGGCCGTTCTCGATGATCGAGGTCCAGCGCTGAATCACTGATGGCGTCATGGCGCGATCCTTGCAGACCTCCGCCATCCGGCACCGGGGAAGGGTAGCTTCTTCCAACGTGGACGACCCAGTAGCCCTAGACGCCCTGACCGAGTGGATGTCGCAGCAGGGGTTAGGCAACGGCCCGCTGGAGAACGTTTCGAGGATCAGCGGCGGAACGCAGAACATCATGTTGCGGTTCACCAGGTCGGGCCGACCATACGTACTGCGCCGCGGGCCGAAGCACCTTCGCCCGCGCAGCAACGTTGTCATCATGCGCGAGACCCAGGTATTGGCCGCGCTGGCCGGCACCGACGTGCCGCATCCGCGCCTGATTGCCAGCTGCGACGACCCGAACGTGCTCGGCGACGCGGTCTTCTATCTGATGGAACCCATCGACGGGTTCAACGCGGGCGAAGAGCTGCCCCCGCTGCATGCCGGCGACCCGGCTATGCGGTTTCGGATGGGACTGTCGATGGCCGACGCCCTCGCCAAGCTGGGGGCCGTGGACCATCTCGCCGTCGGGCTCGGCGATTTCGGTAAGCCCGAGGGCTTCCTGGAACGCCAAGTGCCGCGCTGGCTTTCGGAGTTGGAATCGTATCGGGCGTTCGAAAACTATCCCGGGCCGGACATTCCCGGGGTTCACGATGTCGCGACCTGGCTCGAACAAGGCCGGCCGTCGGTGTGGACGCCGGGCATCATGCACGGCGACTATCACGCCGCCAACGTGATGTTCTCCCGGACCGGCCCCGAGGTCGTCGCCATCGTCGACTGGGAGATGTGCACGATCGGCGACCCGCTGCTGGATCTGGGCTGGTTGCTGGCGACTTGGGACCAGTCCGGCGGATCCAGCCCGTTCGGCGGCACCCTCTATGAGATGAGCGGGTTGGCCAGCAACTCAGACCTGGTGGAGCAGTATGCCCGCAACACCACGCGCGACCTGTCGCACATCACCTGGTACACCGTGCTGGCGTGTTTCAAGCTCGGCATCGTGCTGGAGGGCACCCTGGCCAGGGCGAGCGCCGGTAAGGCGCCGATGGAAGTCGGCGAACTACTGCATGCGGCGACGGTGCGCCTGTTCGAGCAGGCGTGCGAGCTGATGGAGACCACATGATCGATTTCGACATACCCGCGGAGCTGGCCGCGCTGCGCGACGAGATCCGCGCATTCGTCACCCAGCGGATCGTGCCGTACGAGACCGATCCACGTCTTACTCGACATGGCCCCGACGATGACCTGCGATCCGAGCTGGTGGAGCTGGCCCGTGCAGCGGGACTGCTGACATTCCAGGCGCCCAAGCGTTTTGGTGGCCGGGAGCCATCGCACCGCGAGCAGGCGGTGCTGTTCGAGGCGGCCGGTTGGTCGACGCTGGGCCCGGTGGCGCTCAACTGCGCCGCACCCGACGAAGGCAACATGTACCTGCTGGGGCGGGTCGCCAGTGAAGAGCAGATCGATCAATTCCTGCTGCCGGTGATCGACGGGCGATCACGGTCAGTGTTCGCGATGACCGAACCCGGCGGGGCCGGTTCGGATCCCAACCAGCTGGCCACCGAGGCGGCGTTCGACGGGGCCGACTACGTCATCAACGGGCGCAAGTGGTTGATCACCGGTGCGCACGGCGCCGGGACGTGGATCATCATGGCCCGCGTCGCGCCTAACCCGCACGGCGCCGACGGGCCGACGCTGTTTCTGTGTGACGGCACTACTGCGGGCATCGAGATCGAGCGGGTGATGAACACGATGGACCGCAATTACGTCGAAGGCCACGGCGTTGTGCGGTTCAGCAACCTGCGGCTGCCGTCGTCGGCAGTGCTCGGCGAGGTCGGCCAAGCCCTGCGCTACGCCCAGTTGCGGTTGGCGCCGGCACGGCTGACGCACTGCATGCGCTGGCTGGGAGCCGCCTCGCGCGCGCAGTCGATCGCAGTGCAGCACGCCCGTGAACGCACCGCGTTCGGCAAACCGATCGGTGAGCACCAGGGCGTGAGTTTCATGATCGCCGACAACGAAATCGCCTTGCAGCAATGCCGACTCGCGATCTGGTGGGCCTGCTGGGTTCTGGACAAAGAGCGCGGCACGGGCCGACACGAAAGCTCGATGGCGAAGGCCTACGTGTCGGAGGAGCTGTTCAAGGTCGCCGACCGCTGCGTGCAGATCCTCGGCGGCATCGGTATCTCTGACGAGACACCGGTCGGCATGATCTTCTCCGATATGCGGGCCTTCCGCCTCTACGACGGCCCGACCGAAGTGCATAAGTACGCGATCGCACGTCAGGTGCTGCGTTAGTTATCAGTGGCCATACCCACCGCGGCCAACGCGTCGTCCAACGTCGGGTACAACGAGATGATTTTGTCGAGTCCGGTCAACTGCATCGGTCTGCTTGTCGCCGGATTGTCGGCCACTATCGCGACCCGAGCGGATTTGCTGACCTTTTCTTGGGTGGCCGCCAGGATCCGCAGACCCACCGACGCCATGAATCTCACTTCGGAAAGTTCGATGACGAGAACTGGCGGATCATCGTCAAGCGCACCCGCGATTGCCGCTTCAAAAGCCGGCGCGGTGCTCAAATCGATTTCGCCGCCGATGGTTACCACGGCGACCCCTTCGCGGTGCGCGACGGAGGTGGTGATCGGATCCGCAGCTGACAACAGCCATCCTTAGTCTGGCGTCCCATCGCGCCTGGCGGACCTGGTGCCGACCCGGTGCCGCCGTCGCAAACTGGCAGAAATACTACTTCAACTCCTCGTCCGGCGAGGCTCGGTTAGTCTTGGCGCGGGGCTTGTGTCCGCTGCGCGGAGCCGGGAGGTTCGATGTCGGATCAGACGATAGATCTTTCGGGAACGGGCGTCGTCAGTCAGACGCCACCGTTCTCGAGTGAGGGTTTGCTGCTGCCACAGCTCGTGCAGCACCTACGCCAAAACCGAACGGCTTTGCGTGAGGAATGGGCCCGCAGGATCACCGAAGCCGAATTGCTCACGGCGATGTCGCCGGAGGAAATCTTCTCCGAGGCAACGACGGTGTACGACAGCTACGTCGAGGTGCTCGAGACCGGTAGCGTCGAGGCGCTGCAGGACTACGCACGCGACTTGTCCGAGCGCATCATTCCGCGTGGCGTGGAGACGAACGAAGTCGTCGGCATCGTGCTTCTGCTGCGCGACGTGCTGGCCCGTTCGCTGTTCGAGAAGTACCAGACGGACTTCGACCTGCTCAACCGGGTGCTCGACGCCTACGAGCCCGCGGCCAACCGCATCGCCAACACCGTGGCCGTCGGCTTCGTGCAGGAACGCGAACGCATCATTCGGCAGCAGCAGGAGGCCATCCGCGAGCTGTCCACGCCGGTGCTGCAGGTGCGCGAGCAGTTGCTGATCTTGCCGATCATCGGCGTCCTCGACAGTCAGCGCGCCCGGCAGGTCACCGAGCAGCTGTTGCGGGCTATTCGCGCCAACCGCGCCAAGGTCGTCGTCATCGACATCACCGGTGTGCCCACCATCGACTCCACGGTGGCCAACCACCTGGTGCAGACCGTCGACGCATCGGGCTTGATGGGCGCCAGCGTGATCATCACCGGCCTGTCTTCGGAGATCGCACTCACCCTGGTGACGATCGGGCTGGATCTTTCCAAGATGAACGCCGTCGGTGACCTGCAGGGTGGAATCGAAGAAGCCGAACGTCTGCTGGGCTACGAGGTCACGCGCACCGGCGAAACGGGCGGATAACAATACTTCGTTGAGAGCTAACACGAGCGCGCCATGCCAGTACCGATCCTGAAGCAGGGCCCAATCCTCATTGCGTCGGTGCAGGCGGCGCTGACCGACTCCGACACCGAGCGACTTCGCTACGACCTCATGGAGCGGGTCAGCCGTTTTCGCGCACAGGGCATCATCGTCGACGTCACCGCCATCGACGTGATGGACTCGTTCGCGGCCCGGTCACTGCGCACGATCGCGCACATGACGCGGCTACGTGGGGCGGACACCGTAATCGTCGGCCTGCAACCGGAAGTCGCGTTTGCGATGGTCCAGCTGGGCTTGATGTTCGACGATATGTACACGGCGCTGGACCTGGAAGAGGGCCTGGCGCTGCTGAATAGACACCTGGGGCTCGGAAAGTCGATCGGACTCGACAGTGGCGGATGACGTCATCGTCGATGTCGGCAACCCCGACGACATCGTCGCGGCACGTCAGGCGGGCCACCAGATGGCCCGCAAGCTGGGCTTCTCTTTGACCGATGTGACGATGATCGCCACGGCGATCTCGGAGGTCGCCCGCAACATCACCAGCTACGCCGGTTACGGGGCGATTCGGGTTGGGGTGCAAGACCGAGAAGGCCGGCAGGCACTGGTGGTGCGTGCCGAAGACGACGGTCCGGGTATCGCCAACATCGAAAGGGCGATGGAGGACGGCTTTTCGACCGGGCGAGGCCTGGGACTCGGCTTGCCCGGTGCACGCCGGCTGATGGACCGCTTGATCGTGGAGTCCACACCGGGTCACGGAACAGTTGTTGAGATGTGGAAGTGGATTCCGCGCAATGGCTGAACACGGCTGGCTGGGTCCGATCGAATGGGCGGCCAAGGCGCGCCCGCGACCGGGCGAAAACGTTTGCGGCGACCGGATGATCGCGGTCGACGTGGAGGATACCGGCGCCCTGATCGGGGTGCTGGACGGTCTCGGCCATGGCGCGGAAGCCGCCGAGGCGGCCAGCTGCGGCGTGGACGTGCTCCGGGCTGCCCGCGCCGAGCCACTCGACGTCCTCGTGCAGCGCTGCCACCGTGCTCTCTCCGGCACCAGAGGGGTTGCGATGACGTTGGCGCGCATCGATTTTCGGACCGATACCCTGAGCTGGGCGGGAATCGGCAATGTCGCCGCCGACCTTGTCGCCAAACACCCTGCCGGTGTCGAGGTCCGGTCCTCGGCACGTCTTGCCGGCGGCATCGTCGGCTACCGGATACCCGAAGCGCTGACACCGCAGGAAGTCCCGATTCGCCCCGGCGATTTGCTGGTGATCACCAGCGACGGAATCGTCGAAGATCACCTGGACGACATCGACTTCGCAGCATCGTCTTTGGCGATCGCCGATCAGATTCTGCGCAGACACGCCAAAGACAGCGACGACGCGCTGGTGCTCGCCGCACGTCACCGAGGCGTGTCGGGATGACTCGCGCCGGCGACGATGACGCCAGCAATGCTGGCGTCGAGGAGCGGCGCCTATGACCGCGCCGGGATCGAGGAGCGGCGCCCATGACCGCGTCGGCGACGATGATGCCGGCGCAGCCGGGATCGAGGAGCGGCGCCTATGACTGAGCCCCGCGACTTCCATGTCGGGTACGCCGCCGCACTGCGTACCTACCTGGAAGCGCGCGGCGAAGAAGACCTTGCCGTCGGCCACGAGCTAGGGCGTCGAGCCTTGCAAGAAGGCATCAGCATGCTGGATGTCATCGAGAATCACTTCCAGCTGGTCGACGACTTCGCGCAGAAACCGGGCTTCGACGGGGCGGCGGCCCTTGCCTTCCTGTTGCAGATGCTGGCCCCACTCGATGTCGCGACCCGCGGATTCCTGGACGGCACAAGGCGTTACGAGGAACAACGGGCCCGCGCCGAAGATCTTGCCGATCGCGACGAGTTCCACAGCGCCTTGGTGAATTCGCTGCAGGAGGGATTCTTTGTTGCCGATCGCACCGGCGCCGTCGTCGAGCTCAACGACGCCTTCACCAAGATCACCGGCTATCCGGCGCACGGCATCCCCTACCGGTGGCCGCACCCGTGGCTGGTCGACGAAAAGGCGGCGCGGCTGCAGCAATCCAGGCTCGGGCAAGAAAACCACGTTCAATACGAGACTCCGATCCGGCATCGGGACGGCCGTCTGGTGTGGGTGACGTCCAACATCAACCGGGTCATGACTGACGCCGCCGATGGCGACGTGTATGTCGGAACGATTCGCGACATCACCGCCGAGCGCGCCTTCGCAGCCCGGGAAAGCGCGGTCCTGCGGCTGGCCACGGCCGTCGGTGTGGCAAAAAGCGTGGCCGAGGTGCTGTCGATCACCCTGGACGAGTGCCGCCTAGCGCTCGACGTTCACCGGGTGGTGGCCGCAGTGTGGCCGACGAATGGAGGTGAGCCGACGATCCAGGTCGCGGGAGAGAAAGCCACATTGCGCTGGCGTCAACTAGATCCGGCGCTGCGCGAGATATTCCAGCAAGCGCGTCATCAATTGCCGCTCACGGTGCAGCCGATCGAGTGGCCGGACGCCCCCGGCACGGCACGTGGCATCGTCGCAGTCCTGACCGGCGGCGGGGACGTCGCATTGTGGCTGGAGCTTCGGGTGCCTCGCCGGGTCAGTGCGGAAGATCGGCTGCTGGTCACCGTCCTCGTCGGCCACCTCGGGCTGGCAATCCAGCACGTGCGCCAGTTCGAGACTGCGCGTGAGACGTCGCTGACTTTGCAGCACGCGATGCTGGCGCCAACGGAGCTTCCGCCCGGCTTCGCCGTCCGCTACGAACCGGCGGTCCCGCCCCTGGAGATCGGCGGTGATTGGTACGACGTACTGCGGGTCGGCGACAACCGGATCGGCATCATCGTCGGAGACTGCGTGGGGCGCGGCCTCTCGGCCGCGGCGGTGATGGGTCAGCTCCGCAGCTCCGCGCGGGCGCTGCTACTCACCGGCGCCGAGCCTGGCATGCTGCTCGAAGACCTCGATGCCGTGGCCGAGCTGATCCCGGATGCCTTCTGCACCACTGTTTTTCTGGCAATTCTGAATACCGAGACCGGGGAATTCTGTTATAGCTGCGCCGGCCACCTGCCGGCGGTACTGGCCGCGCCGCACTCCGAGCCGACTCTGCTCTCAGACGCTCGCTCAGTACCGCTGGCGGTAAGCCGCAAGCGTTCTCGGCCACAATCATTCGTTGTTCTGCCGCCCGGCTCAACGTTGATGCTCTACACCGACGGACTGGTTGAGCGACGCGAGGTGTCAATCGACGACGGCATCGCGCGGGTCAGTGAGACGGTGGCCAGCGGGTTGAATCTGCCCGTCGATGGCGTCGCGGACGCGGTGCTCAGCGCGATGGCACCGCCAACGGGATACGACGACGACATCGCGATCGTCGTCTACCGGCAACCGTATGCCCCGTTGAAGATTGAAAAGGCGGCAGCCGCTGGGCAATTGAGCGATATCCGACACCGGCTCGCCGCATGGCTGCGCGCCGCTGCCATCCCCGAGGGGGCGATCGCCGACATCGTCTTGGCCGTCAACGAGGCGGCCGCCAACAGCATCGAGCACGCCTACCGCGGGCATAAACCGGGCAAGGTTCGGGTGGAAGGCGAAAACGACGGCGCCCGAGTGCATGTGAGGATCATCGACAAGGGTTCCTGGAAGCCAGCACCTGCCGACCCCGGTGTCCGCGGACGCGGACTGCTGCTGATCCGCGCCGTGAGCGACTGGCTCGAGATGGAATGCACCCCGTCGGGGACGACGGTGAACATGAGCTTCCGGCTGGCGGCCGTGGCGTCGTCGCAAGCCGACCGATAAAGCGTCTGGGGTTACGGCAACACGGTGTGCATCAACATCACGTCGTATGCCGACCACAGCGACAGGTTGAAGTACAAGTCTCTACCCGACGACCAGGGATGGATCATCGGCGCGTAAATGCCGCCGGGCATCGAGAAGGACGACACCAGCGGTTGTTCCGGACTCCACGGTCCTGCCGGAGACGGCGCGGTCCGCGCCACGACGTCGTTGCTGCCCCCGTTGGTGTATAGCACCAGGTATTGCTTGAGATAATCGTTGTACTGCCCTGACATTTCGCCCACCGGCCCCGGGAAAATCGGCGTCGCAGCCCCTGGGTCCATCGGGACCCAGCCCTTCCCCTCGCCGTTCCAGTACTGGTATTTGGTGAGGTCGGGCACAAAGTTCGGGGGAACTCGGGACAGAAACGCTGGGCCGCCGCGTCCGGACGGGGTCCCGAACGAGTAAAGGTAACCGTCCCTGCCCTTCATGAACGCGCCCATCTGAAAGTTCTCATTGCCCCGAAAGTACCGGCCTCCCGGGACGGTGTCCGCCGAGGCCAGCCGGATGCTGCCGGGGAAGACGCCCCAGCTCTGGCCATTGTCGACGGACCGTGCGATTCCCGAGTAGTTCGTCGACCAGTCGCCGTCGCGGCCCCAGTTCTTGATCGACATGAAGTTCATGTATTGGGTTCGCCCAAGGGAAATCGCGGAGGTCGGAATGATCCCCGTCTCGTGCGAGGCCTTATGGATGCTGTTGACGACTTGCTTGGAAAGGCCCGGTGCCCAGACCGGTGAACCGGAGTATGGGTTGTTCGGCACCCCGTCCGCCACGTGGATTCCCTGTGACAGGTTGCGGTCTTGGCTGCGGAAAAGTACGTTGTATCGCCACTGTTGGCCGTGGACGCTGCAATATCCGAAGGTGTCGCCGAAGGCCATCAAGACCTGGCGACCGCCGGGATCGCCGTTGTCCCATGGGATTCCGAGGTCGGTCCCGGAGATGCCGAAGCGTTCGAGGGTTTTGTTCGGGCTGTTCGGCCCGGTCACATAGTCCACCAGCGACGTCGGAGCCCCCGCGATCTGGGCAGGAGGCGGAGGCGCTGGGGCGGCGTTCGGAACCGCCTGATTAGCGTTTGGGGACTGTGGGATGGCGCCGGGAGGAGTGGGCCCCGGTGTCACCGCCGCCTGCAGTTGCGCCTGCTTTTGGGCCTGGGTCAGGGGTTTAAGGAGAGAACCGAAGGACTGGATCAGCGGACCCAGTTTGGGCAGTGGCGCATTCTCATTCGCACCCCGAGGCCTGCGCCCCGTCGGTGGTGCGACAACCGGCGCAGGCGCGGGCATGTCCGGGAGCGCGGCAGGGGCCGGGACGTTGGCTTCCGGGGCCGAGCACGGCGTCGCGATCGCCGGCGGTGCGAAGCCAACCGGCACGACGAGGCCGATAGCCGTGGCCGACGCCACCGATATTGCAACGATCCGACGAATCGCCGACATGTCCCACCTTTCCAAGGGCGAGCCGTCGCATTGACGTCCGCAGTTGGCTTATGTGACGATAGTGGTCTATGTGGCCACCGTTGCTACTGAGTCGCAAACAGGTACACATCCGTGACCGTGTCGC
>CAVVUH010000034.1:0-97848 GCA_963751315.1 uncultured Actinomycetota bacterium
GTGGGCGAAGGGGGACTTGAACCCCCACGTCCCGAAGGACACTGGCACCTGAAGCCAGCGCGTCTGCCATTCCGCCACTCGCCCTGAACAATCGGTGGAGCCTACCACTGCAGTGGCCGGCATCCCCAACTACGCCGACGCCCGGACAGCGGTGCTCGCCACCGCCGAACCCAACGCTTGACCTGGATTGATGCGATTCTCAGAATTCTGCAAGTGCCGCTGCGCTGCACAGGCCCGATACCATGCTGAAGTACGACACGCTTGATGCGACACGCCGGAGAATCGTCCGCCGTGCAGCCGCGATAGACCAGGACTGAGGCGGGCGCTTGGACACCAGCAGCCAGAAGGGGCTAGTTCAACGCATCGAGCGCAAACTTGAGGTCACCGTCGGTGATGCTTTCGCCCGGGTGTTCGGCGGATCGATCGTCCCCCAAGAAGTAGAAGCCCTGCTGCGCAGGGAGGCGGCCGACGGAATCCGCCCGCTTCAGGGCGATCGGCTTTTGGCTCCCAACGAATACATCATTACCCTCGGTATGCACGACTACCGGAAAGTGGGCGCCGACCCGGACCTCACTTCGGACGCTTTCGCTAAGCAGTTGGCGGGATACATCGGCGAACAGGGGTGGCAAACATATGGTGACGTGGTCGTCCGGTTCGAGCAGTCGGCGAACCTACATACCGGCCAGTTCCGCGCCCGCGGTGCTGTCAACCCCGATGTCGCGCCCCGCCCGACGGCCAGCGACCTCGCCCCGCCACAATCAGACCATGCGTTCAGCGCAGAACCAGGAGTACCACCGATGACTGAGAATTCGAGCTATCGCGGCGGCCAGGGGCAGGGGCGGCCCGACGACTACTACGACGAACACCACGGGCATCCGCAAGACGACCCGCGCGGTGGCCAGGATCCCCGGGGTGCCTATCCGCCGGAACCGGGCGGCTACCCCGACCAGCCCGGTTATCCGGCCGCGCCACCCGACCAGGGTGGCTACCCGGCGCAAGGCGGCTACCCCGACCAACGCGGCTACCCCGAGCAAGGGGGATACCCCGACCAACGCGGGTACCCCGACCAACGCGGCTACCCCGAGCAAGGGGGATACCCCGACCAACGCGGGTACCCCGACCAGCGCGGCTACCCCGAGCAAGGGGGATACCCGGAGCAGGGCGGCTACCCCGACCAGCGCGGCTACCCGCAGCACGAACAGCGCCCCGCCGGCGGTTACGGCGGCGGCCAAGGTTATGACGCCGGCTACCGCCAGGGCGGCTATGACCAACCCGGCGGCCAGGGATACGGCGAGTACGCCGACTACGGCCGCGGACCGGCCCGCCACGACGAGGGCGGCTACGGCGCACCCGACCAACGATCGCCCTATCCCGAGCAGGGCGGCGGCTACGAGCAGGGCTACGCCGGTGGCCCGGGGTACGGCCGACAGGACTACGCCCAACAGCCCGACTACGGCCGTTACGGCGAGGCCCCGGGCCAGACCTATGGCGGTGCATACCCCGAGCAGGCCGGGCGCGACTACGACTACGGCCAGTCGGCCGACGCCGGCGGCTATGGACAGGGCGGTTACTCGTCCTCCGGGACCGCGGTCACTTTGCAGCTCGATGACGGCAGTGGACGCACCTACCAGTTGCGCGAAGGCGCCAACATCATCGGCCGCGGCCAGGACGCCCAGTTCCGGCTGCCGGACACCGGTGTGTCGCGCCGCCATCTGGAGATCCGTTGGGACGGCCACGTCGCGTTACTGTCGGACCTCAACTCCACCAACGGCACCACCGTCAACAACGCGCCTGTGCAGGAATGGCAGTTGGCCGACGGCGACGTGATCCGGCTTGGGCACTCTGAGATCGTCGTCCACATCCATTGAGCCAGTAGGTAGCGGAGCTACCCAGCTTCACCCCGCGTCGACCGCCGTCCAAGTATCGTGACGTTGCCATATCCGGTCACGCGAAGCGTGCGGCGCCAGGACGGAGGGGACGCCAGATGCAGGGACTAGTGCTGCAGCTGACGCGCGCCGGGTTCTTGATGCTGTTGTGGCTGTTCATCTGGTCGGTGCTGAGAATCCTGCGGACTGACATCTACGCTCCGACCGGCGCGGTGATGGTGCGGCGCGGTTTGACGTTGCGGGGCACACTATTGCCGTCGCGACAGCGCTTAACCGCCGCGCGCTACCTGGTCGTGACCGAGGGGGCGTTGGTCGGTGCTCGTATCACCCTCAGCGGCCAACCCGTGCTGATCGGGCGCGCCGACGACTCCACTCTGGTATTGACCGACGACTACGCCTCGACGCGGCACGCGCGGCTTTCCCAGCGCGGCACGGAATGGTACGTCGAAGATCTAGGATCGACGAACGGCACATACCTTGACAGGGCAAAGGTGACGACCGCGGTACGGGTTCCCATCAGCACGCCGGTTCGTATCGGTAAGACGGTAATTGAGCTGCGCCCGTGACTTTGGTCTTGCGTTATGCGGCCCGGAGCGACGTCGGCTTGGTGCGCTCCAACAACGAAGACTCGGTGTACGCCGGCGCGCGGTTGCTGGCACTGGCCGACGGCATGGGCGGGCACGCCGCCGGAGAAGTCGCTTCCCAGTTGGTAATTGCCGCATTGGCCCACCTCGACGACGACGAACCCGGCGGCGACCTGCTGGCCAAGCTCGACGAGGCGATACGTTCCGGCAACTCCGCCATCGCCGCACAGGTCGAGATGGAACCCGACCTCGAGGGGATGGGCACTACACTCACCGCAATCCTGTTCGCGGGCAACCGTCTTGGGTTGGCGCACATTGGCGATTCGCGCGGCTATCTGCTGCGCGACGGCGAGCTGACCCAGATCACCAAGGACGACACGTTCGTCCAGACCTTGGTTGACGAAGGGCGGATCACCCGGGAAGAGGCCCACAGCCACCCGCAGCGATCGTTGATCATGCGGGCGCTCACCGGTCATGAGGTCGAGCCCACCCTGACCATGCGGGAAGTACACACCGGTGATCGCTACCTGCTGTGCTCGGACGGCCTCTCCGACCCGGTCAGCGACGAAACCATCCTCGACGCCCTGCAGATTCCCGATGTCACCGACAGCGCCGACCGCCTTATCGAATTGGCGCTGCGCGGCGGCGGGCCCGACAACGTCACCGTGGTGGTCGCCGACGTCGTCGACTACGACTACGGCCCGACCCAACCGATCATCGCGGGCGCGGTATCCGGCGAAGACGACCAACTGACCCTGACCCGCCCCAACACCGCAGCAGGCCGCGCCTCGGCCATCCGTCCGCGCAAGAATGCCGTCAAACGCGTTCTGCCGCAAGTCGATACCTTCACCCCGCCGCGGCGGTCGCGACGGCGGATCGCGATCGGCGCCGCGCTCATCGTCTTGCTGGTGCTCGCAGCGCTGGCCATCGGCCGAACCATCATCCGCAATTACTACTATGTCGCCGAATACGGCGGCGCCGTGTCCATCATGCAAGGCATCCAGGTGTCCATCCTGGGAGTGCCCCTGCACCAGCCCTATTCGCAAGGCTGCCTGAACAGCCGCAACCAGCTGTCGGTGATCCGCTACGGCCAGGCCGGCGGTAACTGCCAACCGATGAAGCTGTCCGACCTGGCCGAGTCGGCTCGTGCGCAGGTGGCCGCCGGGCTTCCGGTAGGCACGCTCGACCAGGCCGATGCACAGCTGCGCAGATTGTCGACCGAGTCGCTGCTGCCGCTCTGCCCGCCCGCGCGCGCCCAGTCGCCACCTGCGTCGACGCCACAACCGACCGCGCCCACCACGACCCAGGCGCCGGAGTCAGGCGCCAGTACCCCGGATCAACCTGCGGCAAGTCCATCGCCGACATCGGCCGCTCCCACTGTCACTGCGCTCGCGCCACCACCACCGCAGCCGGGCACCGACTGCCGGGCGCCGACATGACCACCCAGCCGCAGCCGCCCGTCGCGGTGACACCTCCGCTGCCGAACCGGCGCAATGCCGAACTGCTGCTGCTGTGCTTCGCCGCCGTGATCACCACGGCGGCTTTCGTGATCGTGCAGGCCGACCAGGAACGCGGCTTGAACTGGCAGCTGATCAATTACACCGTAGGGTTTTTGGCGGTGTTCGCATGCGCCCACCTGGCCATCAGACGCTTTGCGCCGTACGCGGATCCGTTGCTGCTGCCGATAGTGGCGCTGCTCAACGGTCTGGGCCTGGTGATGATTCACCGGCTTGACCTGGACGACCGTCTCTCCGGGGCCAATGCCCGCGCAAACCCGCAAATTCTGTGGACCCTGGTGGGGGTGGGGGCTTTTGCTTTCGTGGTGATCTGGTTGAAGGACCATCGCCAACTGGCCCGCTACGGCTACATCTGTGGGCTGACCGGACTGGTCATACTCGCGATTCCGGCACTGCTGCCACGGTCGTTATCTGAGCAGAACGGCGCGAAGATCTGGATCAAGTTGCCGGGCTTTTCGATTCAGCCGGCTGAATTCTCCAAAATCCTTCTGCTCATTTTCTTTTCAGCGGTGCTGATAGCCAAACGCGGTCTGTTCACCAGTGCCGGCAAACATGTCCTGGGCATGGACCTACCGCGGCCGCGTGACCTGGCTCCGCTGCTGGCGGCCTGGGTGGCTTCGGTCGGCGTGATGGTCTTCGAAAAAGACCTGGGGACTTCGCTGCTGCTCTACGCGTCATTCCTGGTGGTCGTTTACCTTGCCACCCAGCGGTTCAGTTGGGTCGTCCTCGGCTTGGCCCTGTTCGCGCTGGGAAGTGTTGCGGCGTACTTCATTTTCAACCATGTTCGGGTTCGCGTTCAGACCTGGCTGGACCCATTCGCCGACCCGGATGGTGCGGGCTATCAGATTGTGCAGTCACTGTTCAGCTTTGCTACCGGCGGAGTGTTCGGCACCGGTCTCGGCAATGGTCAGCCCGGTACCGTGCCGGCCGCGTCGACCGATTTCATCGTCGCCGCGTTCGGCGAAGAACTCGGGCTGGTCGGGTTGGCCGGCCTGCTGATGCTCTACACGATCGTGATCATCCGCGGCATGCGGACGGCGATCGCGGTGCGGGACAGTTTCGGCAAGCTGCTGGCCGCGGGCCTGGCCTCGGCGCTCGCCGTGCAGCTGTTCATCGTCGTCGGCGGGGTGACCAACCTCATTCCGCTAACCGGGCTGACCACGCCCTGGATGTCCTACGGGGGCTCGTCGCTGTTGGCCAACTATGTGCTGCTGGCCATCCTGGTGCGCATCTCGCATTCGGCCCGGCGCCCGTTCCGCACCCGGCCGCGTAATACGTCGCCGATCGCCGGTGCCAGCACCGATGTGATCGAGCGGGTATGAACACCTCGTTGCGCCGGATCTCGGTGACCGTGATGGCGCTGATCGTGCTGTTGCTGTTCAACGCCACCCTCACTCAGGTGTTCACCGCCGACGGGTTGCGGGCCGATCCGCGCAACCAGCGGGTGCTGCTCGACGAGTATTCGCGCCAGCGCGGCCAAATCACCGCGAGCGGCCAGCTACTGGCGTATTCGGTGGCCACCGAGAGCCGCTTCCGATTCCTGCGGGTCTATCCCAACGCCGCGGTCTACGCCCCGGTCACCGGGTTCTATTCCTTGCGCTATTCCAGCACCGGGCTGGAACGGGCCGAGGATCCCCTGCTGAACGGATCCGACCAACGGTTGTTCGGTCGCCGGCTGGCCGACTTCTTCACCGGCCGCGACCCGCGCGGCGGCAACGTCGACACCACCATCAACCCGCGGATCCAGCAAGCCGGTTGGGACGCCATGCAGCAGGGCTGCAACGGACCCTGCCGGGGAGCGGTTGTCGCGCTGGAGCCGTCAACCGGCAAAATCCTGGCGCTGGTGTCTACGCCGTCCTACGACCAAAACCTGCTCGCGTCGCATGACCCCGAACAGCAGTCGCAAACCTGGCAGCAACTTCGCGACGACCCGCATTCGCCGATGACCAACCGCGCCATCTCCGAGACCTATCCACCCGGTTCGACATTCAAGGTGATCACCACCGCGGCCGCGCTGCAGAACGGCGCCACCGAAGACGAACAGCTCACCGCCGCGGCCACGATTCCATTGCCGGACAGCACCGCCACCCTGGAAAACTACGGCGGCGCCGCCTGCATCAATGCCGAAACCGTCTCGCTGCGTGAGGCGTTCGCCCGGTCGTGCAACACCGCGTTCGTCCAGTTGGGCCTGCTCACCGGCACCGACGCGCTGCGCAGCACCGCCCAGTCGTTCGGCCTCGACGACGTCCCCGACCCCATTCCGCTGCAGGTCGCCGAGTCCACCGCGGGCCCGATCGCGGACGCCGCCGCGTTGGGAATGTCGAGCATCGGCCAAAAGGACGTCGCGGTGACCCCGCTGGAGAATGCGCTGGTTGCCGCTACCATCGCCAATGCCGGCGTAACCATGCAGCCCTACCTGGTCAACAGCCTGCAAGGGCCCGATCTGGCTAACATTGGCACCACCGCGCCGCATCAATGGCGCCGTGCAGTCTCCCCAGAGGTCGCAGCTAAGCTAACGGAGTTGATGGTCGGCGCCGAGAAGGTCACACAGCAGAAAGGGGCGATCCCCGGCGTGCAGATCGCATCCAAGACGGGCACCGCAGAGCACGGCACCGACCCGCGCCACACGCCACCCCACGCGTGGTACATCGCCTTCGCGCCCGCACAGACCCCGAAGGTGGCGGTTGCGGTGCTGGTGGAGGACGGCGCTGACCGCTTGTCCGCAACCGGCGGTGCGCTCGCCGCACCGATCGGACGGGCCGTGATCGAGTCCGCGCTGCAGGGAGGACCATGAGCCCGCGAGTAGGTGTGACGCTGTCTGGCCGGTACCGGCTGCAGCGCCTCATCGCCACCGGCGGCATGGGCCAAGTGTGGGAGGCGGTGGACAGCCGGCTGGGGCGGCGTGTCGCGGTCAAGGTGCTCAAGAGCGAGTTCTCCTCCGACCCTGAGTTCATCGAGCGGTTTCGGTTCGAGGCACGTACCACGGCGATGCTCAATCATCCCGGGATCGCCAGCGTGCACGACTACGGGGAAACCCAGATGGACGGCGAGGGTCGCACCGCCTACCTGGTGATGGAGTTGGTCAACGGCGAGCCGCTCAACTCGGTGCTCAAGCGCACGGGCCGCCTCTCGCTGCGGCACACGCTGGACATGCTCGAGCAGACCGGGCGTGCGCTGCAAGTCGCGCACGCCGCCGGCCTGGTGCATCGTGACGTCAAGCCCGGCAACATTCTGATCACGCCCACCGGTCAGGTGAAAATCACCGACTTCGGTATCGCCAAGGCCGTCGACGCCGCTCCGGTGACCCAGACCGGCATGGTGATGGGCACCGCCCAGTACATCGCCCCCGAACAGGCGCTGGGCCACGATGCGTCTCCGGCCAGCGATGTCTACTCGCTGGGAGTGGTTGGCTACGAAGCGGTTTCGGGTAAGCGGCCGTTCACTGGTGACGGCGCGTTGACGGTGGCGATGAAGCACATCAAAGAGCCGCCCCCGCCGCTGCCGCCCGACCTGCCGCCCAACGTGCGCGAGCTCATCGAGATAACGCTGGTCAAAAACCCCGGCATGCGTTATCGCAGCGGGGGACCGTTCGCCGACGCCGTAGCCGCCGTCCGCGCCGGCCGCAGGCCGCCTCGACCCAACCAGGGGGCACCCGCCGGCCGGGCCACTCCAGCCGCCATTCCGTCGGGTGCACAGGCGCGCGCCGCCGCCACCGCCACCGGCCGGGCTCCCACCGCCCGTCGCGCCCGGCCGAGCACCGGCGGTCACCGCACGCAGCCGCCACGGCGCACCTTCTCGTCCGGTCAACGGGCGCTGCTGTGGGCCGCCGGGGTACTGGGCGCACTCGCGATCATCATCGCGGTCCTCATCGTCATCAACTCGCACGACAACAACTCTCAGCAGCAACCGTCGGCACCCACCGTGACCGACACGGGGCAGCCGCCCAACAAGCCGAGTCCATCGCCGGCGCATCCGACAAATTGGACGGATCGAGGGGTGACAGGTAATGCTGGACGGCAATGCAAGCTGCCCACACACAGACGGGCGGCCGCGCTGATCCACTACCGCGCGTTGCCGCCCCGACACGAGACACCAGGATGACGACCCCGCAACACCTGTCCGACCGCTACGAACTGGGCGAAATCCTCGGCTTCGGTGGCATGTCGGAGGTTCATTTGGCCCGGGATGTCCGGTTACACCGCGATGTGGCGGTCAAGGTGTTGCGCGCCGACCTGGCCCGCGACCCCAGCTTTTACCTGCGCTTCCGGCGAGAGGCGCAAAACGCCGCCGCACTGAACCACCCGGCGATCGTCGCGGTCTACGACACCGGCGAGGCTGAAACCGCCGCCGGCCCGCTGCCCTACATCGTGATGGAGTACGTCAACGGCGTCACGCTGCGCGACATCGTTCACACCGACGGACCGCTGCCGCCGAAGCGGGCCATCGAGATCATCGCCGACGCCTGCCAGGCGCTGAACTTTTCCCACCAGCACGGCATCATCCACCGCGACGTCAAGCCCGCCAACATCATGATCAGCACGACCAACGCGGTGAAGGTGATGGACTTCGGTATCGCGCGGGCGCTCGCCGACGGCGGAAACAGCGTCACCCAGACCGCGGCGGTGATCGGTACCGCGCAATACCTTTCCCCCGAGCAGGCCCGCGGCGAATCGGTCGATGCCCGCTCGGATGTCTACTCGCTGGGCTGCGTGCTCTACGAAATGCTTACCGGCGAACCCCCTTTCGTCGGCGATTCGCCCGTCGCGGTGGCCTACCAGCATGTCCGCGAGGACCCTGTTTCGCCGTCGCAGCGGCATCCAGGGCATTTCCGCCGACCTGGACGCCGTGGTGCTCAAGGCGCTGGCCAAAAATCCCGAGAACCGCTATCAGACCGCCGCAGAGATGCGCGCCGACCTGGTTCGGGTGCACAGCGGTGAGCCGCCCGAGGCGCCCAAGGTTCTCACCGACGCCGAGCGCTCGTCGCTGCTGGCGTCGCCCCATCCCAGCGACTCGGCCGGGCCGCAGACCGATCCGCTGCCCCGCCAGGAACTCGACTTCACTCGGGAACGCGGCCCCGGTTCGGTGAGCCGCTGGGTCGTCGCGGTCGCGGCGCTGGCGGTGCTGACCGTCATCGTCACCATCCTGATCAACACCTTCGGCGGCGGCATGCGCGACGTGCAAGTGCCCGACGTGCGAGGCCAGGCGTCCGCCGACGCGATCGCCGCGCTGCAAAATCACGGCTTCAAGACGCGCACCCAGCAGAAGCCCGATTCAACCGTCCAGCCCGACCACGTCATCGACACCGACCCGGCCGCCAACGCCAAAGTGGGGGCCGGCGACCTGGTCACGGTCGACGTGTCCACCGGCCCCGAGCAGCGCGAGGTGCCGGACGTGTCGTCGCTGAGCTACTCCGCCGCGGTTAAGAAACTGAAATCGGCCGGGTTCGGCCGCTTCAAGGAGGTCCAATCGCCCTCCACACCGGAGATGAAAGACAAGGTCATCGGGACCAATCCGCCGGCCAACCAGACGTCGGCGATCACCAACGAGATCTCGATCATCGTCGGCTCGGGTCCGTCGACCAAGCAGGTTCCCGACGTCGCGGGGCAGACCGCCGACAGCGCGCAGAAAAACCTCACCGTCTACGGGTTCACCAAATTCACTCAGACCGCCGTCGACAGTCCCCGTCCGGCCGGCGACGTGCTCGCTACCAATCCGCCTGCGGGAGCGACTGTTCCGGTCGATCAGGTGATCGAGATCCAGGTCTCCAAGGGCAACCAGTTCATCATGCCGGATTTGTCGGGCCTGTTCTGGACCGACGCCGAGCCGCAGCTGCGCGCGCTCGGATGGACCGGCGTGCTGGTCAAGGGCGCCGACGTCGACGCGGGCGGTCCTCAGCACAACCGGGTGGTGTATCAGAGCCCGTCCGCCAGTCAGGGCGTGAACAAGGACGGCCCGATCACGCTGAAGTTCGGTCAATAGCCGACAGCGCCCGTCCGGATGACCTCGGGTTGTCGTCGTGGCGCCGCACCGTGGCCAAACTGCTCACGACTTCGTTTTCGAGGCGCCGTACCAACGCGTCGTCCCAGACCTGGCCGCAGTAGGCCAGCCAGTTGGCCAGCATTCGATGGCCGCCTTCGGTGAGGATCGATTCCGGATGGAACTGGACCCCGTGGATGGGCAGGTCCGTGTGCCGCACGCCCATGATCACGCCGCTACGGGTGCGGGCGGTCACCTCCAGCTCGGCGGGCAGGGTTTCCGGCAAGATGGTCAGCGAGTGGTACCGGGTCGCCGTGAATGGATCTGGAAGTCCCTGCAGCACACCAGTATTCGTGTGGAAGACGCTACTGGTCTTGCCGTGCAGCAACTCCGGAGCCCGATCCACGGTGGCGCCGAACGCGACACCGATGGCCTGGTGCCCCAGGCACACACCCAGTAGCGGAGTGCGGGCCACCGCGCACGCGCGTACCAAGCCGATCGACGCGCCCGCCCGTTCCGGTGTACCGGGCCCGGGGCTGAGCAGGATCCCATCGACTTCGGCGGCGACCGCGGCGTGGTCGGACAACCGGGCGTCGTCGTTGCGCCATACCTGTGCCTCGACGCCCAGCTGGCCGAGGTACTGCACCAGGTTGAAGACGAAACTGTCGTAGTTGTCGATGACCAAGATCCGCATCGTGCCAGGCTACCGGGCCGCTCTATCGGCTCGCCGCTTTAGTAACTGACCGGGCCGGCGGGCTGGGCGAAGTGCATCCGGACCGGCTCGCTGTATCCGGGGACGCGGATATCCGTCGTGACCTGCTCGGTGTAGCCGAGCCCGAACCGCACCACATATTGCTTATAGAGGATGACCAGGGGAGCGGCGGTCAAAGCGGCCTGCATAGCCGACGCGTCACCGATGGCGGTGATCGTGTAAGGCGGGCTATAGGTCCGCCCGTTGAGAAGCAACGTGTTCCCGACACAGCGGGGCGCCGAGGTGGCGATGATGCGCTGGTCCTGCATCTGGATCGCCTCCGCACCGGCGCTCCACATCGCGTTGAGTACGGCCTGGATGTCCTGTTGGTGCACGACGAGGTCATCCGGGGACGCGTCGCGCGGGAAGCGGCCGTTGGTGTCCCGCTGCGCGTCGTTGAGGGTCACGATCAGGCCCGGCCCGTGCACCGGGTCCAGACCGGCGTCACCGGCCAGCTCGGCGGACCGGCGCAGCATGGCCGCCAGCGCGGTGTCCGACGATCGGCCGTGCGTCGAATCGATCGTGTTGGCCAGTCGATCCCGTTCGGCGTTCAACCGGTCGACGTCGGACTGTTCCTGGCGGACCAGGTCCACCAGCCGCGGCGCGTCACTGCGGCGGATCTCGCCGCCACGAGATACCCCGTGGGTAGCACCGAGCAGCAACCCGGCCAGCAGGCAGACCAGCGGAACGCCGACCCGCCACGGCGACGGGCGCGACGCCTGGCGACGATGCGGGCCGTGCAACGGCCCGAGGAGGAGCCGGGCGATGGATGCAGCGTCCCCGCGCGACGTGGCGCCACGCGCGGCGAGCAGCCGGGCGACGCGTTTGGCCATCGGCTCTCCGTTCGCTGCTGACGGGTGCGTTAGGCTCGTCGGTGCACCTGCCCTGAATACCAGTATCGCCGAGGTACCGATGCCCAAGTCCAAGGTCCGCAAGAAAAGCGACTTCACCGTCAGCGGGGTGAGCCGTACGCCGGTCAAGGTCAAGGCCGGCCCGTCCAGCGTGTGGTTCGTTGCGCTGTTCGTCGGCCTGATGCTGATCGGCCTGATCTGGCTGATGGTGTTCCAGCTGGCTGCCACCGGCCCCGATGCACCCTCGTTGCTCAGTTGGATGGCCAACCTCGGCCCGTGGAACTACGCCGTCGCGTTTGCTTTCATGATCAGCGGCTTGTTGCTCACAATGCGGTGGCGGTAGCCGCGTTAGCCGCTGTAATGAATTCATTTTGGGTCTGCGCGGTTACTGGCCTGGCAACGTCGGACCCACCGGATCACACGCGTGTGATTCATCCCCATTGTGTATAGCGCTTGTGGATAACCCCATCGATGGTGGTAGACCCGCCTAGGAACACCGTGCAGCAAACACAGTGGTCGCCGTCTTCACCCGGAATCGCAGCTTGCGGTACCGCCGGTGTCGTGATGGCTATCGCATGTGTGACCGTCGTCACAGACGCGCCCGGCCGGTTACTGCTCGGTATTTCCGCAGTCGGTCTGATCTTGTTTGCAAGCGCGGCGTGGCGCGCGCGTCCGAAGCTGGCAATTACCTCTGACGGTCTTCAGGTACGCGGATGGTGGCGGACGCAGCTATTACGCCGCACCGACATCAAGATCATCCGGATCACCGAATTCCGGCGGATCGGACGAAAAATTCGGTTGCTGGAAATCGACGCAGTGGACGGCCGGCTGCTGATCTTATCGCGCTGGGACCTCGGCACCGATCCGCTGGACGTGCTCGACGCGCTGACCACCGCGGGTTACGCCGGTTCCTGATCCGCCCGCAGGGCGGGGAATTTAGGAAATCGTGATCGACTCGATGACCACCGGTTCGGTTGGCCGGTCGCCGTGATCGGTGGCGGTGGCGGCGATGGTGTCGACGACTTTCTGCGAATCGGTGCCGACGACCTCACCGAAGATGGTGTGCCGCCGGTTCAGGTGCGGCGTCTGACCCACCGTGATGAAAAACTGTGACCCGTTGGTTCCCGGGCCCGCATTGGCCATCGCCAGCAGGTACGGCTTGTCGAACTGCAACTCGGGGTGGAATTCGTCGGCGAATTTGTAGCCAGGGCCGCCGCGGCCGGTCCCGGTCGGGTCGCCGCCCTGGATCATGAAGCCGCTGATCACCCGGTGAAAGATTGCGCCGTCGTAGAACGGGCCCGAGCTATCGCCCGAGGCGTTCTCGGTCGAATAGTCCTTGGTGCCTTGGGCCAGACCGACGAAGTTCGCGACGGTCTTGGGGGCGTGGTTTCCGAACAGCGCGATCTTGATGTCGCCGCGGTTGGTGTGCAGTGTGGCAGTGGCAGTCTGAATCGGGCTGGTAGTCACGGCATCACAGTCTGCCATCACATCGTGTCCCGCCGGGCATCCGGTGCCCGTACTCGAGCGCATCGGGCCCGCAGGCGTGCGGGTGATGGCAATCTGAAAGTATTCGGACCACGGTCTTGCGAAAGCGGCCGGGAAAGGCGAGACATGAGCGCGAGGAACCACACCCGGCTTACCCCGCGGCAGCGGCTATCCCGCGGCCTGACCTATACGGCGGTCGGGCCGGTGGACGTCACCCGCGGCATTGTCGGGCTGGGCGCTCACTCGGCGCAGGCCGGCGCGTCGACTCTGCGTCGCCGTTACCGCGAGGGCCGGCTGGCCCGCGATCTGCAAACAGCCCAGGAGACGCTGGCGCAAGAGCTGGCGGCCGCGCAGGAGGTCGTCACCGGGCTGCCGCAAGCGCTTCAGCAGGCCCGCCGATCGCGGCGGCGCGGCAAGCGCCCCTTGCTGATCGCGGGATTGGCCGTGGTGGTCCTTGCCGGTGGCGCGGCGGCGTTCTCGATCGTCCGCCGCTCGACGCAGCGGGAGCCATCGCCGTTGCCGCCGAGCGTCGACGTGCAGCCCCGCCCCTGACTGCGCCGGCTATTTGGGGTCAGCATCGGCCGCGGCCCCCTACGCACAGGCTTCGGATTGTTGGCGCCGATACTCATCATGGTGTCTTACGTCAAGGAAATGGCAGGATTTGGTAGTCGTGGTATGGGCGCGGGTTGTGGTGATCGACCCTGACCCGGTATCGATGCGACGAACTTTGCGGTGTTGAAGCACCACCCGTCGGGAGTCTCATATGCCAACACCGCTGATTGAAGATTCCATCGAGATCGACGCCCGTGCGGAACAGGTCTGGTCGATCGTGTCCGACTTGCGCAGGATGAGTGAGTGGAGTCCGCAAGTGCGCAAGGTCTTCGTGCGCGATCCCGTAGGTGTTGGCACCACTGCGGTAACCGTTAACCGCCCGGGCTGGAGGGCGTGGCCCCATGGGCTAGGCAAAGTCGTCATGTTGTGGTCGGTGGTGTGGCCGACCCGCAGCAAGGTCGTGCAGCTGGAGGCCAACGAGTGGATCGCCTTTCGGATCCTCGATAACAACACGGTGTGGAGCTACCAGATCGAGCCGTCGGGCGCTGGGGTGAGGTTGACTGAGCGCCGTGTCGCCGAGAACGTCACCGCCTTCTCAAAGTTCTTGGTGGACAAGGTACTCGGCGGCAATGACGATTTTGAGCAAGATGTGCGTCGCAGCATCCGGCAGACCCTCGAACGCATCAAGACCGTCGCCGAGCGCGGCTGGCCATCCTAGGCAACGTGCCACATCGGCCCGAACCATGTCCCGCCCGACGTGGTGTACCGCCAGCGGTACTGAATCAATCCCAGTACCGCGCACCACAGTTTGTGCAGCTTAACGGCTGTCTTTGAGGCTCGAATCTGGGCTTGCACCACTTATGCACCACATAGCTGGCGCAT
The DNA here is from genome assembly GCA_963751315.1 of uncultured Actinomycetota bacterium. Taxonomy (GTDB): domain Bacteria; phylum Actinomycetota; class Actinomycetes; order Mycobacteriales; family Mycobacteriaceae; genus Mycobacterium. The sequence goes on from CAVVUH010000034.1 coordinate 14,485, forward strand.
GGCCAGGGTGCACCGTTGCGTTTGAATCCCATTGCCGTATGGGCACTTTCGGTGCCGAATAACGCCGGGCGCTTCTTCTTCGACGCTGCAGGAGTTCGATGGCGACTTGGTCGACATCGCTAATGTTCGTGGAGAACTAGCTGTGCTGTCTCATGACATTGGCGACACGGAGTTACAACGCTCTAGCGACCCGACGGAGAGTGAATTCCGTGCACGGGCGGCGCCCCACCCCTCAGAGTGCTCGTAGGCCACGCAGGGTCCTTCTTATCAGTTCACGTCGTTCGTCTATTGTCATCGAGTCACCGAGGGGGGCGTGCACCCGCAAATAACCCTGTGTCACCAGGTCGTCGACCAGGAACCGCGTCGCACCGAGCGGCAAGGACAGACGAGCGGCGATCTCTGCGACCGAGGGGCTGTGCACGCACGACGTCAGGATCTGGCCCCGCACATCATTTCTCCGCCAGCGCGGCCGCTTCGCTGTGGTGTTGAGCGCTTCGACCGGAGCCTCGAGTGCCAGTTCGACACCAGAGTCCGTACGGCCTGCCATCAGCGTGTATGGCCGGACCAAGCTCGGCTCGTCCGCGGTTTCCGGTTCTGTGAACCAGTCGCCGATCGGTTCGCCCTTGCCCTCCGACTGCTGATGCGCGTCGGTGCGCTTCTCCCGGACATGTGGCGAACTATGCGGCACGTTCTGGTTCTCCAAGAACCACAAGGCCTGGTCGGCGTGCACCGATGCGCGCACCTCGCTGGAGACGACCTTGAGTATGGTGCGGTCGGTGTCGATGACGAATGTGGTCCGTCTGACCGGCAGCAGCTGGGCCAGCAGGCCACGGCGCCGAGTGTGCCGACCACGCCGGGCCGCCTCACGCGCCACGACGGATCTACGCAGCTTGGCGAGCCTGCCTCGACGCACCCCGAACAGCTCGGACACCACGCCGTCCGCGTCGGAGAGCAGCGGATAGTCGAACGAGCGCTGTTGGGCGAAGTGGGCCTGCTTGTCGACGGTGTCGGTGCTGATGCCCACCCGCTGGGCGCCCACCCTGGCGAATTCGTCGCTCAGGTCCCGAAAATGACAAGCCTGGGCTGTACAGATCGGTGAGGACGCTATTGGGAAGAAGAACAGCACAACCGGCCCTTCGGCAAGGAGCGCGGACAGTGTCCGAGGCCGACCGGTGTGATCATACAGAGTGAAGTCAGGCGCCTTCTCGCCCGCGATCATCGGCAAAGAGTAACGCCGGGAAGCTCTGTGCGACGCACGACTCGGATAATTCGGTCACCGCCGAACAGCTACCAGGTGCGAACCGTGATCGGCTCGGCCACGTCGAGGATGCCGGGAACTATCCACGGGCCGCTGCGGGTCGGGCTGGTTACCATCCACTCCAGCGTAAGGGTCAGACAATCCCGATATAACCGGTGCATGCAGGCAAACACGCCGCCCGCCGGAGGGCCTGACCGGCGGTCTGCACACCCTCCCAGCCCCGATGAATGAGGAAAACCTGAGGCAGGCTCACCTATGACGGCGTCGAGCACCCGTTCTCGACGGCCGCCACGACTTACGCGGTGTAACCGGGTATCAGCGCTGGCTGCACCAGCCCACCGTGACCGCAGTGTGCCGCGCTTCGCATCTGCCGGATAGTGCGGTCGGTGACGCCGAGGTATTCCGCGGCTTGCCTAATTGATATGTACGGGCTGGCCGTTCTTATTGCTGCGGTCGGGTGCTTTTGCGCTCACGACATCAAGCTAACCATCGACTTGCGGAAATAAGCGGCAACGAGGCAGTTCAAGAGCCGTACTATCGAGCTAGCTGTGTTACCGACAGCAAACGAATCAGGCGCGCCTCAATTCCGAAAAGTGAGAATGGCGAAAAGCCCGTGAAGCGCACAAAAGCGCGCAGAGACGTGCCTGTTTGTCCCACTATTCGGAATCGTCACTAGCCACAAAACCGGGAAATTGTGACCGGCCCCCGTGAACTGGTCCACGACGAACGAGAGTCGTTCATTGGTGGGTACAAGCTAGCAGCGTAACGGGTCGGCGGTTGGTAGCAGTCCAGTGTGGGGTGCGGCGGGGTTTTACGGCACTAGCTCCAGTCCGTGCGCAGACGAGTATCTGGTTACCGTCGGCCTGGAGGTCATCGAGACGATCGGTCTCGGCCCCACGACAACATCATCGACGTCGGTGGCGTCGCCTCGACGCTCGTCGACTCCCTCCTCGAGAGGCTCGGCGGGAATGGTGCTTGAGTAGCACTGCGATCCTCGCCATCAATTACACTCCCGTTGGCGTAGATCGGCCTCGAGCGAGGGAGCGATATGACCGAGGCAGCCGAGGTGGATGCGGGCCTGCGGCAATCGCGCGAGCAAACCGTCCTAGCGCATCTCGAAGCAGAAAATCGGCAGGACGTCGCTGCGACGCTCGCGACATTCAAACCCGGTGCCGCGCGAACGGAATTGCCCGGGGAGGTCGCCGACGGTCCTGACGCGGTCGCCGCCACCTACCGTGAACTCTTCACCGCTCTTCCAGACATGCACTTCGATATCAAGCCCGGCTCACTGTGTCACCACGGTCACCGCGTGATGACTGAGACGTGCATGCACGGCACCCACCGAGGACCCTTTCGCGGCCTGCCGCCGACCGGCCGCCGCCTCGACGTGCCGTTTTTGTTGATCTTCCAGTTCGATGGCCCCGACCTCGTTAGCGAACGCGTCTACTACGACCGCCTTTCGCTGTTCATCCAGCTCGGTGTCGCTCGCGAACCCAACACCCTGACCGGTCGGATCATGACTCTGCTTAACCACCCCGTGACGGTCGCGCGAGCGGCGCTGCGTTCGCGCAGGATCGACAATTCGTAGCGCGGCGACATCTTGATCAGTTCCCACAGCATCGATGAGTCAGGCCATCTGTACGGGTCGGACGTCGAGGCTGTCCGAGTTGCCATCAATGACCTGCTAACTCGCGAGATAACCGGTACTTGTGGGCACGGTGTGGGCACTACCTAGCCGCCCTACGCGCAGCAGGGGTAACCGTTGATGACCCGCAGGACATGATCGGTGCAGGGCATTTGATCTGCCAGGATCTGCGCAACGGCACCAGCCCCGCCGACGAACCGTTGACCTGGACCTCCTACACGCTGCGGCAGGCCCGCGCGATGGTCGCCGCCGCGCAAGCCGCGTACCCGCACTGTCCCTAGTACAGCCGCGCGGAGCCTGCGCGGAACGCCGCCGCGGGCATATGCCACCCCGATGATGAAAGCCCTTGCGTCACTGATGAACCGGACCAGGATGTGGTGAGTAAGGATGTGCGTAGTCATGCCCAGCGTCAACACGATGCGCTCAATGCGGGATGCGAAAAATAGCACTGCTACGGACTGAATCAGTTGCCGCCTTGCGAAACTAGACCGATCGGCTGAAAGGGAGGTCACCGTGAGCGAGCAGCAGCGCATCACAGCGCAGGACATCGGCGACGAACTGTCGAACCTAGTGGCCGCAATCTGGCGATGGCTGGTCCTCGGTGGCAGCCATCGCGGTCGGCACCTGCCTCGGCAAGTGATCCACTTGAAAGGACTCTCGTGGCGAATCCGATTCTGGTGATCGGCGGCACTGGCACGGTCGGACGGGTCGTCGTCGAGAAGGTTCTCGACGCCGGAAGGCAGGTGCATGTGCTCAGCCGCGGCCGCCGCCCGACCGGCCCGGGCCGACACCTGACCGGCGATGTCCGCACCGGCGAGGGGCTCGCCGAGGCGGTCGCGGGCGTGGACACGATCGTGGTTTGTGTCGATCCGGTCCCCCACGTGTTAGAAGCCGCGCTCGCGGCGGCCAAGCCGCATCTGGTCTACATCTCGATCGTCGGCATCGATCGCGTGCCTTTCGGTTATTACCGGCGCAAGCTCGCCGACGAACAGCTGATCGCCAGCTCCGGGCTTCCGTGGACCGTGCTGCGCGCAACCCAATTCCACGACCTGATCGCGGTCATGCTGCGCATGCTGGCCAAGCCGCCCCTGATGGTGCTGCCGAAAGAGTGGCGCTTCCAGCCCATCGACGCCCGCGAGGTCGGCGCCGCACTGGCGGACCTCGCCCTGGGTGAGCCCTCCGGCCGTGTACCGGATATGGGCGGACCGCAGGTGCGCGCCCTCCAAGAACTCGCGCGCACCTATCTGGCCGCGGTGGACAAGCGTCGCCCCATCGTGTCAGTCACTCTGCCGGGGCGGGTGTATCGCGCCTACCGCGCCGGAGAGCACCTCGCACCCCAGCGGCCAGTCGGAACGATCACATTCGAGCAGTACCTCACCGAGCAGCTGGTCGCGGGCACTCTGCCCTACGCCGACGTCATCCGCGCCTACACCAGACTCCCGCGCCGGAAAAGGCACCACTAATGCTTTTGCGCGCCGGACTCTGGTTCCTCGCGGCTAGCATCGCCGTGGTCGGGGTAACGGCGACCTTGCTGCCGAGCACGTTTTACCAGCGTGTGCCTTGGGTTGCCATGAACCCGCCCTACAGCGAACACCTGATGCGCGACTACGGCGCGATGAACCTCGCGCTGGCCGTGGTGATCACGGTCGCAGCAGTGACCGTGAACACCCTCCTGGTGCGCGCCGCGCTGTCCGCATTGCTGGTCTTCGCGGTTGCCCACCTGATCTTCCACGCAACCCACCTAGAGCACTTCAGTACCGGCGCCGCCGTCGCCGAACTTGCCACGCTCTCGCTCGCGGTGGCGCTACCAGGAGCGCTACTCGCATTGACCCGAGCACGCAGCCCGGATGGCCCCCGACGGTCAGGCGTAAAGCGCCGCGGAGCCGGTCAACGTCCGGGCCCATAGTCATTGCGCATCACCCTCTTCGGTGCTGGTTGCGGGCCTGATCGCAGACAAGATGCAGGATGTCCACTTCGGCCCGTCAACCACCACGACGACGCCGACGTTGCAGCGTCACACACCTTAGCTCCACAACGCTTCTGAGCACGTAAACCATCATTCGCTTGTTAACTCCCCGCTGGCTTTCGGGCCTTGGGTCAGCAAGGAATGCTCTTCTAAGCTGTATGGCCGCGCGGCGGAAGGGCCTGCCGCCGGGGTGTAAACAAGCAGGCCAGGCAACAACTTTGTTCCTCAGCCCGGTACTGGACCGTAAAGCCAACCGTCGGTTCCACGGCTACGCGCGAAGTCATAGAGCGCTTGGCGAGTCTCCTATCTGGGTTCGTTTCAGCCCCTCGGGGAACCACACCGAGACGTGATAGGGATCGTCGTCGGTCTCATCGTCGTATGCACATAAAGGAGCGTTCCCTTGTTCGTCGAGTGTCGCGGCATAAGTTTCAGCGACGGTGAAGGCCCAAGTGCCAGCCGACCGCCTACCCTTCGCCGTATGGGCGTCGAGTGCGGCCTTCGCGTCGCCAATGCCCTCGCGTCTCGCGCACCACGATGTCGCGCACCGTCCATGGCCTCATCGCCAAGCAGTGCCTCGCGCGCGTGGAGTACGGCTCGCAGGGCCACGCGTCCAAGTACGTCGTGCTAGACCCCGGATCACGTGGCGTTCTGCGGCCTCCCGGTGTGGTTGTTTCCTTCCGCGGGGTGCTCTGGGCGGCCCGGGGTCTGCGTGGTACGAAGAACAGGTGAAAAACATCAAACGAATCGCAGCCGCGACTGCCATCACCACAGGTCTAGGACTTGCGGGTCTGGGCGCGGCGAGCGTCGCTGAGGCATTCCCCGGGCCTGCCGGGCCGTTGCCCGACTATCACTGGTGTCCCGGCGAGGGGTGGGACCCCGGCTGGGGTCTCAACTGGGACTGGGGCCGCTGCCACGACGACAACTATTACGACGGCGACCCCCGCGACGCGGGCCACTGGCACGGGCCCGGCGGCTGGGACCCGGGCCGCCCGGGTGCCCCCGGCCCGAACCCCGGCTGGGACCCCGGCCGCGGCTGGTAAGCCGGCCCCAACCCCCTGGCAGGGAGTCGACGCTGAGATGGCGAGGGGGATGAGCAGCTGATTGCGTGTGATTCACACACAATCTCGCAATCTCGACACGCCCCCGACCAGCGTCGACGGGCGAACTCCTTGACATGATGGTTGCCATGCCCGACAAGCCGGACCCAAGCCCGCTGACGGGACCCACCTCGCTGGCAGAGCTGCGAGCGTGGCTGAACAGCGACGAGGCCAGACCCCGCGAGATCGTGGCGGCCCAGCCCCCCTGGTACCTCACGTCTTCCACACCACCTCGATGGCCGCGGGATCGAACACGCGCACCCCGCGCCGGGTCGGGTTGATCGTCACCACGGCGATCTCGTCGATGATCTGGCTGCGGACCGACGGGGTGAGCTTCTCCCACCGCTCCCGCAGCTCCTTGCCATTGGCCAGCAGTGCCGCGGTCGGGCTGGCCCGCACCGCCGCGGCCAGCTTGCCATCGATCGCCGCGATTTCGTCCTTGTACTGCGCGGCGCGCTGCCGCACCTTCGGGCCGGTGGCCGGCGTCCCCAACTTCTCCGGAATCGGTCATAACAACATCTTGACAGAGTGGTTCAGTCCGGACACCACTGTCGTTGCGATACTGCCTCGAAGTGGCCCGCGCCCAGGGGCGACCCGTCGTCTACAACCCTGTGGGACCGCAATCCCAACGGCGCGCCGATCCGCAGGTTTGCCCGGCACGAACTGGCACATATCTGGCACACGTGGATCGTTCGGCCCGAACCATCGGGTCTTCCCGTCCGCGAACTTGAATGTGGTGACCTCGGGCAGGAATCCCGTTCCCTCATCGGCCCCGCTTGGCTGCAGAGTCGTTTGGGGATTCTCCTCGACAAGGTTCCACTCCGAGTCGTTGTCGTCCAACGCCTTCATCAGGTAGGGCGGCCTCGCGCCGTTCTCCACTTGAGCGGCCGGAAGTTGCTTCCATGTGGAAGGCGGTTCGAAGGTCACCACAACACGGTAGTGCCGTGGTGGAGCCGGCACAGATAGACAACCGGGGCCAGCAACTTGGTCGTTCGGCGTGGTAATCACCGTTTCGACACCCCGATGCGCGGAGCGGCCGGGCTTATGGGCTCTGCGAAAATGCAGCACGACTCCGGAGCATTGTTTACGCGCCTCCGCTCCGCGGTCGTTGCACTCGCGCGGCTTGGACAGCTTTTCGACGACCCATTACATGAGCCGGGCAGCGGCTTGTCCGTCATGGCTGCAGCGCAGTGTTCGGCCGATCCGACGAGTGGGTTGAGTTCATCCACGAGGCGTGGCCCATCTGGAAGGTCAGATCACTGTATGAGGGCGCGGCCGCGAGATTAGCGGAAGAAAACCAACGCAGACAGCAACAGAATCTCAAATCACAGGGGGGCGACGGTGGCGACCATTGATAAATACGAAACGGCTGCTGGTGCAACCCGTTACAGAGTTCGTTACCGAACGCCAGATCATCGTCAAACGACGAAACGGGGGTTTCCGACCAAGCGGGATGCTCAGGCGTGGGCGAATCAGCTCGAGGTCGACATGCGGCGCGGCGTGTATGTCGCACCGGCCGCGGGCCGCATGGGGTTGGGCGACTATGCCCGCGAGTGGCTGGGGTCCAAGCACAAGCTCAAACCGTCGACGCGGGCACGGTATCAGGTGGTACTCGATACTGCGCTTGCCGAGCATTCGCGCGTCGCGCTGGGTGACATCAGCCGGCGCTGGGTGCGGGAGTGGGTTTCTGACCTCAGCGTCGACCTGGCGCCAGCGTCGGTGCACAAGACGGTCGGTGTGCTGCGCCAGGTGTTGGCAATGGCGGTGGCCGAGAATCGGCTGGCGATGAATCCGGTCGACGGTGTCGAGCTGCCGCCTGTGACGGCGACCGAACAGCGATTCCTGACTCTGGACCAGTTGCCACGCGCTCGCGACAGCCGCGGGCGCGTACAGGCCGCTCGTGTACGTGCTGGGGACTTGTGGGTTGCGGTTCGGGGAAGTCGCAGAGCTCCGGTGGCGGGATCTGGATCTGGACAACCTACGGCTGCGGATCTCGCGGTCAGTGACGCTGGTCGACGGCATGTTCGTGGTGGGATCGCCGAAGAACGGCAAAGCCCGAACGGTCAGCTTGCCGGGGTTGGTCGCGGATCTGCTGGAACCGGGCGATCTGGACGGCCTGGTGTTCCCGGACTCGGCGGGCGGCTACATGCGCGGCACGAACGTTCGGCGCCGGTGGTGGTCGCGAGCGGTCACCACGGCGCAACTGTTCCCCCGGACCGTGACGGACGCGGCCGTAGAGCCGCTCGTGGAGTACGAGTTCAAGCTGCACGAGCTGAGGCACACCGCGGCGTCTCTGGCGATTCAGGCGGGCGCGAACATCAAGGCCCTGCAGAACATGCTCGGACATGAGTCCGCGGGCCTGACGTTGGACCGGTATGGCCACCTGTACGAGTCGGACGTGGAGGCCGTCGAAGTGGCCATCAATGGCCTGTTAACTCGTGATTGTGGTCAAAATGTGGTCACGGGCTCGCAAGTGGCTCGCTGACACCCGCCCCGATTCGCCCCTGAACTGCGATATTACCTGTGGAGCCTAGGGGATTCGAACCCCTGACTTCTGCCTTGCAAAGGCAGCGCTCTACCAACTGAGCTAAGGCCCCGCACTCCGACCATCGGTCTGGTCGGCGGCCACATGCCAGACCTCGACGCCCTGCCGAGACCGGATCACCACCGCCAGCGCGGCGATCGCTGCCAGCGGCAACACCAGTCTCACGAAACGTCTTGGCAAACACATGGTTGTGGGCCTAGGAGGACTCGAACCTCCGACCTCTTCGTTATCAGCGAAGCGCTCTAACCGCCTGAGCTATAGGCCCGCACGCGCACACGGCCGAGCGACGAGATTACCGCACCGCAGCGTCCGCACCCAAACCGCTAGTCCCGGTCGGCGAGCGTCACCTCGACGCCCCCGATCAGGTCGGTCGTCAGGTTGTAGATAAACGCGCCGATGGTGGCCATGGCGCTGAGCAGCACGATGTTCACCAAGCCGATCAGCACGGCGCCACCGAAGATCGTGCCGGCGGACACCAGGTCGGCGGTGTTGCCGCTGGTGTTGTTCAGCAGGTCCCCGACATTGCTGTTGAGCTTGCTCCACACGCCCATGCCGCCGAGCACCAGATAGAGGAACGCGACCGCGATCATCCAGACGAAGAACAACGCCACCGAGAGCACCAGCGACACCTTCAGCGTGCTCCAGGGATCGATTCGACGGATCTGCATGCTGGCACGGACCGGGCCTTGGGGTCGCGTGGCCACCTGAATGCGGCGTTCCGTCCGCACCGGTGACGTCGACGTGTCCGGTGCTTGGTCGGCCACCGGTTTCCGCTGCCCGACCCGGGGGATCGGACCGGACAGATCGGGCAATTCGCTGGCGTAGGCCTCGCTGGACCGGCTTTCGTCGTGCGACGGCGTCTTGGCCGCACCCGGCGCCGCGGTGCCCGAGATGAAGCGACTCAACCGGGCGTCGGCACTAGTGCCACCGGAGGTGCGGCCCGTCGGCCGCGGCTCGCGCGGTTTCGGCGCATCCGAGGACGGGCGCTGTGGCGCTTGGGAGGATCGGGCGCCGCCGCGCGGCCGCGGGGCGTCCGCGGCGTCGGAGACCCGCTCGGTACCGGACCCATGCGGCGTCCGCGGCGTACCTCCCCGGTCGACCGAGCCATTCCCGTTCGGGCTGTCGCCCGGTCCGGGATATCCCGGCTCGTTCGGTGAAGTCACCCCACGGCTCCTAACTGTGCATCCGGCCGCAGCCGCGGTCGGCGATCGCTCACGCGTCCGGTCCGCTACCCGGATCGTCGTCGGTGACGGCGGCTTCCTCGGCATTACGGGCGATGGCTAATAGTGTGTCGCCCTCGCCCAAGTTCATCAAGCGAACACCTTTGGTCTGCCGTCCGGCCTTCCGGACCTGTCTGGCCGCCGTTCGGATCACCCCGCCCCCGGAGGTGATCGCATACACCTCGCTGTCGTCATCGACGATCAGCGCCCCTACCAGCCTGCCACGGCGGGTGTCGTACTGGATCGTCAAGATGCCTTTACCGCCGCGGCCCTGCGCCGTGTACTCCTCGATCGCCGTGCGCTTGGCATAGCCTCCGGACGTCGCTACCAGCAGGTATGTGCCTTCTCGGACCACGTTGAGCGACAGTAAATAGTCGTCGGTGTTGAACCGCATGCCCTGCACACCCGAGGTCGCGCGGCCCATCGGCCGCAGTGCCTCGTCGGTTGCGGAGAACCGGATCGACTGGCCGTTGGCCGAGACCAGCAACAGGTCGTCGTCGGCCGAGCACAGCACCGCCCCGACGAGTTCGTCGCCGTCGCGCAAGTTGACCGCCACAATCCCGCCGGACCGGTTGGAGTCGAAGTCGGTGAGCGCCGTCTTTTTGACCAGCCCGTTGCGGGTGGCCAATACCAAATACGGGGCGTCCTCGTAGCTCTGGATCTGGATCACCTGAGCGATCCGCTCCTCGGGTTGGAAGGCCAGCAGGTTGGCGACGTGCTGGCCGCGCGCCGTCCGCGAGGCTTCCGGCAGGTCGTAGGCCTTGGCCCGGTATACCCGGCCCTGGGTCGTAAAGAACAAGATCCAGTCGTGCGTCGAGCACACGAAGAAGTGCCGCACGATGTCGTCCTGCTTCAGCCCGGCGCCCTGCACCCCCTTCCCGCCGCGCTTTTGGCTGCGGTACAGGTCGGTCTTGGTGCGCTTGGCGTAGCCGGTTTCGGTGATGGTGACGACGACGTCTTCGCGGGTGATCAGGTCCTCGTCGCTGACCTCGCCATCGGCGGCGATGATCCGGGTGCGGCGGTCGTCGCCGTGCTTCTCGACAATCTCGGCGAGCTCGTCGTGCACGATCCGGCGCTGACGCTCCGGCTTGGCCAAAATGTCTTCCAGATCGGCAATTTCGGCTTCGATCTTGGCCAGGTCGTCGACGATGCGCTGGCGCTCCAACGCCGCCAGTCGGCGCAACTGCATGTCCAGGATGGCCTGGGCCTGGATGTCGTCGATGTCGAGCAGGTCGATCAGGCCGGCCCGCGCGATGTCCACCGTCTCCGATGCCCGGATCAAGGCGATGACTTCGTCGAGCGCGTCCAGCGCTTTGACCAGGCCGCGCAGGATGTGGGCGCGTTCGTTGGCCTTGCGCAGCCGGTAGGTGGTGCGCCGGATGATGACGTCGAGTTGGTGCTCGACGTAGTAGCGGATCAGCTGATCCAGCCGCAGGGTGCGCGGCACCCCGTCGACGATGGCCAGCATGTTGGCGCCGAAGCTGGTCTGCAGCTGGGTGTGCTTGTAGAGGTTGTTCAGCACCACCTTGGCCACCGCGTCGCGCTTGATCTCGACGACGATGCGCAGCCCGACCCGGTCACTGCTCTGGTCTTCGATGTTGGCGATCCCGGCCAGCCTGCCGTCGCGGACCTGCTCTGCGATCGAGGTGATGAAGTTGTCGTGGTTGACCTGATACGGCAACTCGGTGATCACCAGGCCCGTCCGGCCCCGCGAATCTTCTTCCACCTCAACCACTCCGCGCATCCGGATGGAACCGCGGCCAGTCTTGTACGCATCCGCGATGCCTTGCGAACCGACGATCAGCCCCGAGGTAGGGAAGTCGGGGCCTTTGATCCGTTCCATGACGGCGGCCAGGGTGGCCTCTTCGTCGGCGTCGTAGTTGTCCAGCGCCCAGAACACCGCTTCGGCGAGCTCGCGCAGGTTGTGCGGCGGCATGTTGGTCGCCATACCGACCGCGATGCCGCCGGATCCGTTGGCCAGCAGGTTCGGGAACCGGCTGGGCAGGACTGTGGGCTCCTGCACCCGGCCGTCGTAGTTCGGTATGAAATCGACTGTCTCCTCGTCGATTTCGCGCAGCATCTCCATTGCCAACGGCGTCAGCCGCGCCTCGGTGTTGTGGCTGACGAACCCATTGGCGACAAACGCGTGGTCTTCGGTGTCGACGCGCAAGCTGTACACCGGTTGCACACCGGCATCGGTCACAGAGGCCACGCGCGCGTAGTAGAACCGGCCGTCCGTCAAGTCGGTAGCGATGGCGCGCACGTCGGGATCGGCGATGTGCGCCAGGATCTCCGCGCCACGGGTGCGCCAACGTTGAATGCGGTCGACGTTGTGGCGATTGAGCCAGTCACGATCGGCCCATGAGCCACCCGCGTGCTTGCGAATGAACGCTGCCAGTCCGGGAACATGGTCGTTGTCCATGCCCGCGCGCGGCGGCATGGACGACAGGATGCCGAGCAGCTTCTCCTGCTTAGCGCCCCCGAAGCCGACTTGGCTTGCAAAGAGGTCGGCCTGGGCCCGATTGGTGATGACCACCTTGTGCTCGCCAACGGCATGCCGATACCGGCGCGAGATGACCCCGAACTCCAGGAGCATCTGCTGCACGTCTACAGCCAGCCGCTCGCTGCGGGTCGAATAGGACACCTGAATCGTGTTACGCGGCAGAGCAGAACACGAGCCGTCGCCCTCGAAAAGCGCCTGCAGGAACACCCGCTTGACCGCGGCGGGGGCGTGCCACATCCATTCCGGCACGTACTTGTCCGCCGATCGGCGCCCCACCATCTCCCACAGACGGCTCTGTTTCAGCGCAGTCATGTTGTTTTGGATGTGGAGCACACGCATCCGAGATCCTGACGGATTCGTTGTCTCGTAAATGCAGCGTTTCCCGCCGACGACTGCGTCGTAGGCGCCCGCGACCATGGTGAAATAGTCGCGGTCCAAATTGGCGAAGCCGGCTTCGCTTTCTGAAACGTAGCCCTCACTGATGAAGGCTCCCAACAAGAGTGCCTCCATCGTCGGCTCCCAGTCGGCCGGACCCAGCTCGGTCGGCGGGGTGCGTTGCAGCACGACATAGTCGTCGGGGCGAATCTCCTCGATCAGCTTCCACAGCAGCGTGGGCACACCGCCAATATCGACTACGCAGAGCAATGGGTGGTTGACCGTACCCGTGACTTGGTAACCCTCGGCGGTACGCACCGTGTAGGTCTGGTGTTCGCCCGAGTGAAACAGGCGATCGGCCATAACCGGGTTGCCATGCCGATCGAGGACCTTCAGCTCGACTGTGTTGTCCGAATTGGGCCGGGCATCCGGCACCACATCGGCGATCCGCACCGACTGCCCAAACGGCAAGCGCACCAACGCATCTCCGGTAATACAGTACCTCATGGCGGCCGGTGGGTCGTTGCCCGGTGAGCCGAAGTTGCCCTGACCGTCGACCAACGGGTAGCGCAGCGACCACGGTTGGGCCATCCGCACCAGGGTGTCGTAGATCGATGCGTCGCCGTGCGGATGGTAGTTGCCCATCGTCTCGGCAACCGACCGCGCCGACTTGGCGTGGCTGCGGTCCGGGCGGAATCCGGAGTCGTACATCGCGTAGAGCACCCTGCGGTGCACGGGCTTGAGGCCATCGCGCACTTCCGGCAACGCGCGGCCCACGATGACGCTCATCGCGTAGTCGATGTAGCTGCGCTGCATCTCCTGCTGGATGTCGACCGGCTCGATTCGATCGGCGGCGTCACCGCCGGGTGGCAGCGTGGTGTCTGTCATCTATTCCTCGTTGAAGTTGTGAATAGGGGAGCGATCTGAATCGTCAGACATCCAGGAAGCGAACGTCCTTGGCATTGCGGGTGATAAAGCTTCGGCGGGCCTCGACGTCTTCGCCCATCAGGATGGAGAACAACTCGTCCGCCGCCGCGGCGTCGTCGAGGGTGACTTGACGCAGCACCCTGACCGACGGGTCCATCGTGGTTTCCCACAACTCCTTGGCATCCATTTCGCCCAGACCTTTGTAGCGCTGGATACCGTCTTCCTTGTTGATCTTCTTGCCGGCCTTCAGACCGGCGTCCAACAGACCGTCGCGTTCCCGGTCGGAGTAGGCGAACTCGGGTTCGCTGCGCTGCCACTTCAGCTTGTACAGCGGCGGCTGCGCCAGGAATACGTGTCCGTTCTCGATCAGCGGTCGCATGAACCGGAACAACAGCGTCAACAGCAGCGTCGAGATGTGCTGGCCGTCAACGTCGGCGTCGGCCATCAGCACGATCTTGTGGTAGCGCAATCTGGTGAGATCGAACTCGTCGTGGATTCCGGTGCCCAGCGCGGTGATGATCGCCTGCACTTCGGTGTTTTTCAGCACCCGGTCGATGCGGGCTTTTTCGACGTTGATGATCTTGCCGCGCAACGGCAGAATCGCCTGGAACATCGAGTCGCGGCCGCTTTTGGCGGAGCCGCCGGCCGAATCACCTTCCACCACATACAGTTCCGACTTTCGCGGATCGGTGGAGCGGCAGTCGGCCAGTTTGCCGGGCAGCCCTCCCAGATCGGTGGCGCTCTTGCGGCGCACCAACTCTCGGGCTTTTCGGGCGGCGATACGGGCCTGCGCTGAAGATACCGCCTTGTTCACCACGGTCTTGGCATCGGCCGGGTTGGCTTCGAACCAGTGGGTCAGTTGTTCGTTGCAGACCTTCTGCACGAACGACTTGACTTCGGTGTTGCCCAGTTTGGTCTTGGTTTGGCCCTCGAACTGCGGCTCGCTGACCTTGACCGAGATGACCGCTGCCAGCCCCTCACGGATGTCGTCGCCGGTGAGGTTGGGATCTTTGTCTTTCAGTAGCTTCTTGTCTTTGGCGTACTTGTTCACCACCGATGTCAGCGCCGCGCGGAAACCCTCCTCATGGGTACCGCCCTCGTGCGTGTTGATGGTGTTGGCGAAGGTGTGCACCGACTCCGAATAGCCCGCGTTCCACTGCATCGCGATCTCGACCTCGTGGCCGGGACCCTTGCCGGAGAAATCCACGATGCTGCTGTGGATCGCGTTTTTGGTGCGGTTGATGTGTTTGACGAAATCGACCAGACCGCCGGGGTAGTGGAAGGTGCGGTGTTTGACTTTCTGCGGCGCGTTGCGTTCTTCGGCTTTTTCCTCGGCTGACTTCGGCGCCTCGGCGGTGTCGCTGACAACTTCGTCGACCACTTCCTCGGCGGCGACGCGCTCGTCGACCAAATCAATGGTCAACCCCTTATTGAGGAAGGCCATCTCCTGCAGCCGGCGGGCCACGGTCTCGAAATCGTATTCGGTGGTCTCGAAGATGTTCGGATCCGCCCAGAACCGCACCGTGGTGCCGGTCTTCTTGGTCTTCTCACCCTGCTTGAGGGTCCCGGGAACCGAGTGGTCGTAGTACTGCGACCACTCATAACCGTCGCGGGAGATCTCTACCTCAAGGCGCGTGGACAACGCGTTGACCACCGACACGCCCACCCCGTGCAAACCACCCGACACCGCGTAGGCGCCGTCATCGCCGCCGAACTTGCCACCCGCGTGCAGCTGGGTCATGACGACGTCCACGGTGCTAATCCCGGTTGAGTGCATCGCCACCGGGATACCGCGGCCGTCATCGGTGACCTGGACGCTGCCGTCCTCGAGGATCTTGACGTCGACTTTGGTGGCGTATCCGGCCATCGCCTCGTCCACCGCGTTGTCGACGACCTCCCAGACCAGATGGTGCAGGCCGCGCTCGCCGGTCGACCCGATGTACATGCCCGGTCGTTTGCGAACTGCCTCCAACCCTTCAAGAACCTGGATGTCTCCGGCGTCGTATGAGTTGCGGGCCTTCTTCTGGGCAGCCACGATCGGAAAGCTCTCCTTGGGGTTGCGCGCGGGTAGTCCAATGACTGTGCGCTGGGTTCTCCGCCAGTCTACCTATAACAAGCGGTAGCACCGATTCTGCGAGGGTGTTTCTACACAGCTATCTTCGCCGTGTGCGGAATTTTTCGATCTAGCTTGCGTCCCGACGCTTGACGGCCCAAGTCGTACCGTTGTGACGCCCCTCAGCGGATCGTTGGGCGGCTCAACCGTAGGTGTCACGAGGCCCTCTTCCGGCGATGTGCAACGGTCCTTTGCGCCACGACGGCGCGACCGGGCCGGTGATTTTCAGCGTGGTCACCACACCGTCGCCGACCGCGGCCGCGATTTTTGCCAGCACCTGCGCCTGGATGATCCGTAGCTGCGTGGCCCAAGCAGTCGACTCCGCCGACACGCTCAGCACTCCGTCGCGCAGCGCGGTCGGGGTCGCATGGTCGGCGATGTGGTGACCGACCACCGACGGCCACTGGCCGACCACTGTGCCTTCCGCCACCCGCGACGACCAGCCCTGCTTCTTCGCTACGTCGCGGGTCACATTGCCCAACCGCTGCGGATCGCGGCTGTCCGGCCCCGGACCAGACCACCGGCGCCGGCTCGCGGCGCCGGCAACGCGGCGGGTGGGCGGCAGTCGCCGCCCGCGCCCCACATCTTTGCCTTGCGTGCGAGCGGCACCGCGAGCCTCTTCCAGCGCTCGCCTCACCAGGTCCATACCGGGCAACCCGCTCAGCCGCTCCGGCGGCCCGCTGGCAGGTGGGTCAGGTCCGTCAGGTTCATCAGTCAAGCGTCGCGCTCCTCCTCAGACCGTCCCGGCCTGCATCGTCACCGCTCCCGTCAAGGGTCGCGCTCCTCCTCAGACCGTCCCGGCCTGCATCGTCACCGCTCCGGTCACGTCTGCACCGCCGAGACCGGTCCACTGTCGCCGTCCTGCAGCGTGATGGTCACTCGCTTGGCATCCCAGTCGCGGGGAATGTCGTCGAGGACCGCCGCGGTCACCAGTACCTGCTCCGCCGAGCCCGCGGCCGCGGCCAGCGCCTCCCGGCGGGCGGTATCGAGTTCGGCGAAGACGTCATCGAGCAACAACACCGGGTCGCCCCCCTCCGCGCGCAACAGTTCATAGGCCGCCAGCCGCAACGCCAACGCCAACGACCACGATTCACCATGGCTGGCAAAGCCTTTCGCGGGTTGTTCACCAAGGCGGAGCTCGAGGTCGTCGCGGTGCGGACCGACCAGGCAGACACCACGCTCCAGTTCGGCGTCGCGGCGCTGCGCCATCCCCGCCAGCAACGCCGCACGCAACCGTTCGACGTCCGTGCAGTCGGGCTCGACATCGACGCTGGCACGATAACCGATCGCGGCGGACCGTGCGCCCGGCGCCAGCAGCTGATAGCTCTTCTGCACCTCGGGCGCCAACTCGTTCACTAGTTCCATCCGGGCGGCCATCAACTCGGCGCCGTGCGCGGCCAAATGCCCGTCCCACACATCAAGCGTGTCCAGGGCGCCGCGATCACCCCGAAACCTCGCGCCGGACGCGGATTTGAGTAGTGCGGTGCGCTGGCGCAGAACTTTCTCATAGTCAGCCCGCACAGCGGCCACCCGCGGTCGTCGCACCGCCGCCAGATCGTCGAGGTAGCGGCGTCGATCTGCGGGGTCTCCCCGAACTAGAGCGAGATCTTCCGGCGCGAATAACACCGCGCGCAGTACCCCGATTACCTCACGCGGGCTGCGCACCGGCGATCGATTCAACCGGGCTTTGTTGGCCCGACCAGCGGCGATCTCCAAGTCCACGGCACACTCGTGTCCGTCATTGACCACGATCGTCGACACCACCGCCCGTGACGAACCGACCCGAACCAAGGGCGCGTCGGTCGCTACTCGATGCGAGCCCAATGTGGACGAATACCACAGTGCTTCAACAAGATTCGTCTTACCGAAACCGTTCGGACCGACAAACACCGTCCGACCCGGTGTCAAGTCGACCTCGGCGTGTGCCCACGATCGAAAATCCCGCAAGCCCAGATGACGGACAAACACCTGACCGCTAACCAGGAAGACGGACCGGCATCAACAAATAGACGTAGTCGGTCGAAACCGCCGGGAAAGGTCCGCTATCGGTGGGCTGTGGATCGTCGTCGCTGGCCGGTCGCAACACCGCCGGTCGACTCGGCGTGGTGAAACCAAACGACACCCGCTCGGAGTGCAACGAACCCAACCCGTCGGTCAGGTAAGTCGGGTTGAAGGCGATCGTCAGCGGTTCGCCGGCGAATTCGACGGCAACGTCCTCTTCGGCCCGGCCGACGTCGTCGGCCCCGGCCGACAGTCGTAACACATCCTCGGCGAACTCCATCCGGACCTGCGCACCACGATCGGCGACCAGCGCGACGCGCTTGATCGCCTCGGTCAACTCCGCCACCCCGACGGTGGCCACCGCGGTGTGTTCGGTCGGCAGCAGCTGCCGAAACTTCGGGAACTCCGCATCCAGCAACCGGGTTGTGCTGCGTTTCCCGTTTCCACTGATCCCGAGTAATCCATCCTTGCCCACGGCGGGTCCGGACCCCAATGACAAATGAACTTCGGCGCCGTCGGTTCCGGTCTTGGCCGCCTCGGCCAACGTCTTGGCCGGCACCAGCACGGCCGCCTCAACGTCAGCTCCGGCCGCCGACCACGTCAGCTCCCGAACCGCCAGCCGGAACCGGTCGGTAGCGGCCAACACCACCGCCGCACCGGAAATCTCCACCCGGATTCCGGTCAGCATCGGCAACGTGTCGTCGCGGCCGGCCGCGACTGCAACCTGACCGATGGCTTCGGCGAACACATCCGACGACAGCGCACCGGTCTCTTCCGGCAACGCCGGCAGCGTGGGGTAGTCCTCCACCGCCATCGTCGGCAACGAAAATCTCGCGCTTCCGCACGTCAAGGAAACTCTGGTGCCTTCCACCTGCACGTCGACCGGCTTGTCGGGCAACGCGCGAGTGATATCCGACAACAGCCGTCCCGACACCAAAACTGTTCCCGGAGAAGCGATTTCCGCTGCCAGCCGTACTTCGGCGGAAACTTCGTAATCGAACCCAGAGATCGTTAAGCCGTCGTCCGAGCCGGCCAGTAGCACGCCGGCCAGCACCGGCACCGTGGGCCTGGTGGGCAGCGTCCGCGCCACCCATGCCACCGCATCGGCGAAGTCTTCGCGCACCAAGCGAAACTTCAAGTCGGTCACACCGACTGTGGTCGTCGCCACGTCCATTGCGTCCCTTCATCACCTCGAACAACAAGGCTAACTTCAGCGGGCCCCACCGCCGGTGGAGTGCGATTTCCCGCTGATTAACGCCTGTGCCCGTAAACCCGCTTCGACGACCGAACCGGCAGTCGAACCACAACCGTAGAGCTTTGAGCGCCATCTTGAAAGCTAATCGGAATCAATGACACTCAGGGTGTTGTTGCCTTCCCGGCTGGGTGTGGAACGCTCCGTCCCCAGGTGTCTTTTCCAAGAAGAAACTACGGAGATATACCAGTAACAGTATTAAGGCCTGTGCATGTTGGGGACAGCACGACATCTGCGCTGCGCAACGATGCCGACCGGGTTGTGAATGACACGTGCATGGCTGTGTGGTTTGTGTGTAGGGGTTGGGGATTACCCGCGGTTGTGCACGTGACCGTTATGCCCGCGTGATAACGCAAGCAGCCTGCCCACAGGGATATCCACAGCCTGTGCTGTGACTGGTGGGATGGCCGTGCCCAAAGTTTTTTGGCGTTGTGGTCTTGCGGCCGGCGCTCAGCGCTTTGACCGCTGCCGGATCCGGGTGGTGAGTTCCTTGACGTGGTCGAAGACTTCGCGGCGCTCGGCCATCTCGGAGAGGATTTTGCGTTGGGCGTACATCACCGTGGTGTGGTCGCGGCCGAATGCTTGCCCGATCTTCGGCAGTGACAGGTCGGTCAGTTCGCGGCACAGATACATCGCGATTTGCCGTGACTGGGCAAGGGCCCGGGTCTTACCGGGGCCACGGAGTTCCTCGACCGTGGTATCGAAGTACTCCGCGGTGGCGGCCATGATGGTGGCCGCGCTGATCTGCATGGTGCTGGCGTCGGCAATCAGATCGCGCAACACGATTTCGGCCAGCGCCTTGTCGATCGGGGTTTTGTTCAGCGACGCGAACGCGGTCACTCGGATGAGCGCGCCTTCGAGTTCGCGGATGTTGCGTTCGATGCTGCTGGCGATGAGTTCCAGCACATCGTCGGGCACCGCCAGGCGCTCCATCTGTGCTTTCTTGCGCAGAATGGCGATGCGGGTTTCTAGCTCCGGTGGCTGCACATCGGTGATCAGCCCCCATTCGAACCGGGTCCGGAGCCGGTCTTCCAGGGTGGCCAGTTGCTTGGGTGGTCGGTCGGAGGAGATGACGATCTGCTTGTTGGCGTTGTGCAGAGTATTGAAAGTGTGGAAGAACTCTTCCTGGATACCCTCTTTGCCTTCGATGAATTGGATGTCGTCGACCAGCAGCACGTCGACATCGCGGTAGCTGCGCTTGAAGGCGACCTTGCGATCGTCCCGCAGCGAGTTGATGAAGTCGTTGGTGAACTCTTCGGTGGAGACGTACTTGACCCGCATACCGGGGAACAGTCGTTGTGCGTAGTTGCCGGCCGCGTGTAAGAGGTGCGTCTTACCGAGGCCGGATTCGCCCCAGATGAACAGTGGGTTGTAGGCCCGGGCGGGTGCCTCGGCAATCGCGAGGGCAGCGGCGTGGGCGAACCGGTTCGAGGCGCCGATGACGAAGGTGTCAAAGGTGTAGCGCCGGTTCAGGCTGGTGCCGCCGGAGGCTTCCGGGTCAGCGGTCTGTGGTCGCTCGGTGAAGTAGGTCGGCCAGTTTTGATGCGCGCTGGCGAGGGCTTCGCGGTCTTCGTCAACTTCGTCGACATCGGCCAGCGACTCGTCGGGCACCAGGCCGTCATCGGATTCGTCACCGGACAGGGCGGCGATACGGACGCCGAGCTCGATCTGTTGGCCGAGCCGACGGCTCAGCGCCTCGGTGATCTGGGTACGCAGGTGTCGTTCGATTTCGTTCTGGACGAAACTGCTGGGCACCGACAGCAGAGCGAACCCTTCGACGATCGTCAGCGGTTGTACGAGGTTCAACCAGGCTCGTTGCTGCGGTGTCAGGGCAGGGACGTACGGTTCGCCGTTGGTTACGGAAGCGTCTGTGGCGGTCTCGCCGTTGAGTTCGGAGACGACCGCATTCCAGACCGCCGCGAAACTTGATCCGGGGTCATCGGTCAACGACGGTCCCCTTGCTATGACGTCGAAGTACAGCGTTTAACCGCGACCACGAACTGTCCACATGGTTATCCACAAGTGTGGACAGGACGACCGCCACCAAGCCGCTAGTCACGGCTGACGGCACGCGGGATCGGCGCTCGAGACAGCCAGCATAGGTCACTTGGCCAGGAAGCCGATCCGCCATCCTCGCTTCGTTGTCGGGCGCCGTTCCAGTCTGAAACGGCATTGGCCGAAGCTAACAAGTTTTCCGTCCGCGCGCCAACCGTTCTGCAACATTCGGGCGCGCTTTCGTAGAATTGCTCGCCGGCCGCGGTGGCGGCGTGTGGCATGAGTGAAATATCGCCGTGCAGTCGGGCGCCGAGACGGCCAGGTTTGACCCGGCGAACGCTGCTGCGTACCCTCGTCTAGTCGCCCGAAAGTCGGCGATACGGCTGCGATCCGCGCAATATGCAACGGGGCCCGCGCCGGTTACCAGCGAGACACAGAGCCTGCCAAGGCTTGGTGAGTGCAATCGTGTTCCACCGGCATCGGTACCGGGCCGGAACACGATGCCAGATTCAACGAGGAGAGAGTCGTGGCAAAGGGCAAGCGGACCTTCCAGCCGAATAACCGGCGCCGAGCCCGCGTGCACGGCTTCCGGCTGCGGATGCGCACCCGGGCAGGGCGGGCGATCGTGTCAAACCGGCG
Source organism: uncultured Actinomycetota bacterium (assembly GCA_963751315.1). Classification (GTDB taxonomy): domain Bacteria; phylum Actinomycetota; class Actinomycetes; order Mycobacteriales; family Mycobacteriaceae; genus Mycobacterium. Next base: position 36,021 of record CAVVUH010000034.1, read on the forward strand.
GCGTAAGGGCCGCCGCTCGCTGACTGCCTGATTCGAATCTCGGTGTCACAGCGGTGCTTTCCGCGCGGAACCGCATGACGCGGTCGGCCGATTTCGGTGCCACGGTAAAGCACGGAACTCGGGCCGTGCAGCCAGACCTCGTCATCTATTCGCGGCGCGGAAACGAGAACGGCGCCGAAGCGCCGAAGGTCGGACTGATCATTTCGCGATCAGTGGGCTCGGCCGTGCAAAGGCATCAATTGGCTCGGCGGTTACGCCATGTCGCTCGGGGAGTGCTCGACGGGCTGGACCGCTCCGAGCACGTCGTGATCCGCGCGCTGCCGAGCAGTCGTGGCGTCGGATCTGCTCGGTTGGAAGAAGAACTACGGGCTGGCTTACGGCGGATCGACGCGACGGGATCCGGCCGGTGAATGACATAACGTCAAAGTTGGGGCAGTGGCTACACGGCGCCGAGACCGCAGTTGTCCGCGGGTTGATTTTCCTCATTCAGCTGTACCGGCACATGGTGTCGCCGCTTCGGCTACCGACGTGCCGGTTCACCCCAACGTGTAGTCAGTACGCCGTGGAGGCGCTGGCCGAGTACGGGTTGGTGCGGGGGACTGGGCTGGCAGCCGTCCGGCTGGCCAAGTGCGGTCCGTGGCATCGGGGAGGATGGGACCCGATACCGGAGCGCCGGGCGGTCCGGGTGGAAATCTGGGGCACCCCAGCGACGCTAGGGGAGAGTGATTGAAGTTGTTTGATCCGTTCAGCCTGGACTACTTCTACTACCCGGTTTCGGCGATCATGTGGCTCTGGTACAAGGCCTTCGGCTTTCTGCTGGGCCCGTCGAACTTCTTCGCGTGGACGCTGTCGGTGATGTTCCTGGTGTTCTCGCTGCGGGCAATTTTGTACAAGCCGTTCGTCCGGCAGATCCGCACCACGCGCCAGATGCAGGAGTTGCAACCGCAGATCAAGGCGCTGCAGAAGAAGTACGGCAAGGACCGCCAGCGGATGGCGCTGGAGATGCAGAAGCTGCAGCGCGAACACGGGTTCAATCCAATACTCGGTTGCTTGCCGATGCTGGCCCAGATCCCGGTGTTCCTGGGGCTGTACCACGTGCTGCGGTGCTTCAACCGGACCACCACCGGTATCGGACAGCTGGGGCTCTCTCCGGAGCGCAACCGCGAGCTGGGTAACTATGTCTTCAGCGCCGCGGATGTCGGACACTTCCTGGACGCCAACCTGTTTGGCGCACCCCTGGGTGCCTCCATGACACAACGGGGCGCCAGTCTCGCGGCCTTCACCGAATTCAGTCGGCCCGCCGTCATCGCGGTCGGCCTGCCGGTGATGATCCTGGCCGGCATCGCCACCTACTTCAACAGCCGGGCGTCGATCGCGCGGCAGAGCCCCGAAGCCGCGGCCAACCCGCAGACGGCGATGATGAACAAGCTCGCGCTGTACGTCTTCCCGCTCGGTGTGGTGGTCGGCGGACCGTTCTTGCCGTTGGCGATCATCTTCTACTGGTTCTCGAACAACATCTGGACGTTCGGCCAGCAGCACGTGGTCTTCGGGATGATCGAAAAAGAGGAAGAGGCGAAAAAGCGCGAAGCGTTGGAACGTCGGGCGGCGAACGCGCCGGCGCCCGGCGCCAAACCCAAGCGGCCGGCGAGGAGCGCGGTGGCGGACGGCAACGGATCGTCGGCGCCCGCGGGCGGTGCCGATGCTGAATCTGCAGCTGCGGAATCGTCGGAGGCCGGCACGAGCAAGGGCGATCAGGTGGCGCGCAACAGCAATCCGGCCGGCCGCACCCCACGCCCGGGCGCAAAGCCGAAGAAGCGCAGACGCTGACCGAGGATCGGGCCGACCCAAGACGACGGTCCATGGTGGGCGCAGGGGATGAGCTCGGTACCGGGACCGGGCAGCAGACTTAGCCGGGCGCAGGTCCGGACGACGGGAAGGAAACAGGCAGGCATGACGGACACGGACACAAACGGACACGACATCGACGAAGCTCCGACGGAAGAGGTTCTGGAAGAGGCGTCGGAGGACACGGCAGCGGACGATGGTGACACCGATACCGATACCGAGGCCGATACGGAGGAGCGGTTGGTCGCCGAGGGAGAGATTGCGGGCGACTACTTGGAAGAGCTCCTGGACCTCCTGGACTTTGATGGCGACATCGATCTGGACGTCGATGGCACCCGCGCGGTGGTCAGCATCGACGGCAGCGACGACTTGAACAAGTTGGTGGGCCGCAAGGGCGAGGTGCTCGACGCCTTGCAGGAACTGACCCGGCTGGCGGTGCATCAGAAGACGGGGGTGCGCAGCCGACTGATGCTCGATATCGCAAGTTGGCGCCGCCGCCGCCGGGACGAGTTGGCGGCGTTGGGCGACAAGGTTGCCAGGAGAGTACTGGAAAGTGGCGAGCGCGAAGAACTCGCTCCGATGACGCCATTTGAGCGCAAGATCGTTCACGATGCGGTCGCGGCGGTTCGAGGAGTCCGGAGCGAGAGCGAGGGCGTGGAGCCGTCGCGTCGAGTCGTCGTACTGGTCGACTGAACCAGACGCAGAGTTACACAGCTGTAGTTCGCTTGGGTCCGGCGAGTACGGACGGGAGGGATGTTTCACGTGAAACATGTCGTTCCGAACAAGCGAGCGCTGCCGCAGGTGCCGCCACCGCCCGAAGTAGCGACTGCCGTTTTCGGGCCCCGTGTCGACCTCGCCCATCGCTACGCCGAGTTGCTGGCCGACACCGGCGTCGAGTGGGGGCTCCTGGGCCCGCACGAAGTCGACCGAATCTGGGAACGGCACCTCCTGAATTGCGGTGTGGTCGCCGAGCTGTTGAAGCCCGGCGAGCGGGTGGCCGACATCGGTAGCGGGGCCGGCTTACCGGGATTGCCGCTGGCGATCGCTCAGCCCGAACTCCGCATCGTTCTGATCGAGTCGCTGCTTCGCCGAGCCGAGTTTCTGCGCATGGCCGTCACCGAGCTCGGGTTGGATGCCGAAGTACTCCGGGGCCGCGCCGAGGAGCCGGCCATCCGCGAGAGCGTCGGCGGATGCGATGCCGTCGTGTCACGGGCCGTGGCCCCACTGGACAAGGTGACACGGTGGAGTCTGCCGCTGCTGCGGCCAGGCGGTCGGATGCTCGCGATCAAGGGCGAGCGGGCACCCGACGAAGTGCGCGAGTACCGGCGTGTGATGACCGCGTTGGGCGCCGCGGATGCCAGGGTGGTGGAATGTGGCGTGAACTATCTGTCTCCGCCGACAACCGTCGTGGTTGCACGGCGCGGCAAGCCGGGTCCGGGCCGGGGTGTGCCGCGCCGGCGGTCGAACAGGGAGAGCCTATGAGTGCGCCGCACGACCCGTTCGGTTCCGATCGCGGAGCCCACTCCGCTACGCATGTTTCACGTGAAACATCGGAATTCGACACTCCGATCGGAGCCGCTGCCGAACGCGCCATGCAGGTACTGCACACCGCCTACCAACCGCTGCGCCGTCCGCGTCATCGCCGACTGTTCACGATCGCCAATCAGAAGGGCGGCGTCGGCAAAACCACAACGGCCGTGAACCTGGCAGCAGCGCTCGCCATCCAAGGCCTCAAAACGCTCGTCATCGATCTGGATCCTCAGGGCAATGCGAGCACAGCGCTGGGCATCACCGACCGTCATTCCGGCACGCCGTCGTCGTATGAGGTGCTTCTCGGCGAGATGTCTTTACAGACCGCGCTGCGGCGCAGCCCGCACAGCGAGCGCCTGTTCTGTGTGCCATCGACGATCGACCTGGCCGGCGCCGAGATTGAATTGGTCAGCATGGTGGCACGCGAGAATCGATTGCGCACCGCGCTGGCCGAACTCGATGGCCCCGCCAATTCAGACTTCGACTACGTCTTCATCGACTGTCCGCCGTCGCTGGGCCTGCTGACCATCAACGCGTTGGTCGCCGCCCCCGAGGTACTGATCCCCATCCAGTGCGAGTACTACGCGCTGGAGGGAGTGTCTCAGTTGATGAACAACATCGAGATGGTCAAGGTCCATCTGAATCCCGGCCTGAACGTCAGCACGGTCATCCTCACCATGTACGACGGCCGGACCAAGCTCGCCGATCAGGTGGCCGACGAAGTCCGCCGCTACTTCGGGCCGAAGGTCTTGCGCACCGTGATCCCGCGCAGCGTGAAGGTCTCGGAGGCGCCCGGTTACAGCATGACGATCATCGATTACGATCCCGGTTCGCGCGGTGCGATGAGTTACCTCGACGCCAGCCGCGAGCTCGCCGAGCGTGACGGACCATCACCTAAAGAGGGGGACAGGCATGACCCAGGCGCACCGTAGGAAGGGCGGACTCGGGCGAGGCCTGGCGTCGCTGATCCCCACCGGACCGGCGGATCCCAATGATGACTCGACCCGGTTCGGGCCGCGGATGGGCGATGCGGCGGCCGACGTAGTGCTGGGGGGTCCACCGGCTGGGGGCTCAGCGGGTTCAACCGATATCGGTGCGGTGTACCGGGAGATCGACCCGGCCCTCATCGAGCCGAACCCGCGCCAGCCCCGGCAGGTGTTCGACGACGAGGCGCTGGCCGAGCTGGTGCACTCGATCCGCGAGTTCGGTCTCATGCAGCCGATCGTGGTCCGCGCAGTCGACGGAGCCCAGCGATCCGGCGGCCAGCGTTATCAGCTCGTGATGGGGGAGCGACGGTGGCGCGCGGCCCAGGCGGCCGGCATGACTGCCATCCCCGCGATCGTGCGCGAGACCGCCGAGGACAACCTGCTGCGCGATGCACTGCTGGAGAACATCCACCGGGTGCAGTTGAACCCGCTGGAAGAGGCGGCAGCCTATCAGCAACTGCTCGACGAGTTCGGCGTCACCCACGACGAACTGGCCGCCCGCATCGGCCGGTCCCGTCCATTGATCACCAACATGATCCGATTGCTGCGGTTGCCGATTCCTGTTCAGCGCCGGGTCGCAGCAGGAGTGCTGTCGGCCGGCCACGCCCGGGCGCTGCTGTCCCTCGAGGGCGGTCCGGACGCGCAAGAAAACCTGGCGGCACGGATCATCGCCGAGGGGCTGTCGGTGCGGGCAACCGAGGAGGCGGTCACCCTCGCCAATCGCAGCGATACCAACCAGCCAGCGCCGCCGCGGCGCAAGCCGATCCAGATGCCCGGCCTTCAAGACGTAGCCGAGCAGCTCTCCAGCACCTTCGATACCCGCGTCACGGTCAGCGTGGGCAAACGCAAAGGCAAGATCGTGATCGAGTTTGGTTCGGTGGACGATTTGCAGCGCATCGTCGGCCTGATGAACTCGTCGGACAGCTGACCACAGACACCAACTGATTACGTCACTGTGACAATCCGGCCAACCAAGCTGCCCCAACATGCCGCCGTCAACTGAATCGGGCTGTGCACCAGTTCATTTCAGCGTTGACCCGGAATCGGCCAGGCGCTGGGTAGCTGGTTGGCCCGGGTCGGCAGGGGCAGAGGCGTTTCTGGGCCTCAATTCGGGGTCGCGTGGGTATCGCCGTCGGCCGTACCCGGAGGGTACGCTCAGCTGCGGGGTGGCGGCACCACCCGGTCGCGGGGAAGTTGGACATCGGCGGCGCCCTGCGACGATGCGGGCCAATATGGCCCGAGGAGAAGCGGGGTCATCAATGACAACGCTCCACGGAGGCCCAGGAGTTTAGTGTCTGCTCGAATCACACCGCTACGACTCGAAGCCTTCGACCAGCTTCCCAAACACGCCCGCCGCTGCACCTTCTGGGAAGTCGACCCCGCGACCCTTGGCAACGAAGACCACCTGGCCGACCCGGAATTCGAAAAAGAAGCGTGGCTGTCGATGGTCATGCTGGAGTGGGGATCGTGCGGTCAGGTGGCGATGGCGGCTCCGGCGGAGGCCGGCCAGGGCGAGGCCTCCTGCCTGGGCTATGCCTTCTACGCTCCGCCCCGGGCGGTGCCCCGGGCACACCGGTTTCCCACCGCACCGGTGTCGGCTGACGCCGTACTGCTCACCTCGATGCGAGTGGAGCCCGGCCCAGCCGCCGAGGAGCTGCCGTACAGCCTGGTGGCGCGGGTGGTCGATGAATTGGTCCGCCGGGGCGTCCGGGCGCTGGAGGCGTTCGGTCGCACCGAGAACGTCGCGGAGCTGCTCAACCCGCAGACCGTCGATCCCGATCTCCGACCGGTGCTCGAGGCGCTGGGTGACTGTTCGGTCGAGCACTGCGTGATCGAGGCCGACTTCCTTCGGGATGTGGGATTCGTCGTGGTGGCCCACCATCGGTATTTCCCGCGCTTGCGACTCGAGTTGGACAAGGGTCTTGGCTGGAAGGCGGAGGTCGAAGCGGCGTTAGAACGGCTGCTGGAGACCTCGTCGCTGCAGCAACCGGTCGCAGCAGGGTCCGCTGCTATGAACCGCTGAGCCGGCTGGCCTGCTCCACCGACAACTCGTGAGCAAGTAGCTCGGCAAAGGTGAACGTTCCGGTGGGCCGGTCGTTCTTGCCGAGCAGATACAGGCGCTTGACCGCCGCCAGTATCCCCTCAGCGATCGCATCGCGGGTCTGCGTGGTGATCAGCAGCGCTCGATCACGCGGGTTGGTGATGTAGCCGATGTCGACCTGAACGGTAGGCATCCGGGTCAACCGCAGCAGGTCCCAGGTCCGACCATGGACCCGGCAGTCGCGTAAACCGGTGCGCGCGACCACTTCTCGTTGAATGAAGTCAGCCAGGTTACGGCCAATGGTGGAGACCGAACCGTGCGCATTGCCGAAGTGGAACGAGGCCACGCCGTTGGCCGACGGGCTGGCCTGGGTTGCGCAGCGCAGGCTGATCATCAGGTCGGCACCGACGGCATTAGCCGTCGCGGCACGCTCGTCGTCCGATGGGCTGCGGTTGGTGGGCCGCGACAGGAAGGTTTCCATGCCGATGGCGGTCATCCGGCCTTCAAGACGACTTGCCAAGTCCCACAACACGTCTGCTTCGCTGATGGGTCCGGCGGCCCCGTGCGTGATCAGCCCGTGGTCGGCACCGCCGCGACCGGGATCGATGATGATTCGCTTGCCCGACAGCTTCGGCCCGGATCGACGGACCAGTTCCTCTTCACGGATGGCGTGCAGCGAGCCGCCAGTCACTCGCGAACTGAGAAAGTACAAGGAGCGCAACGTTTCCGGGCCGCAAATACCGTCGGCGTAGAGCCCGGACTCGCGCTGGTACGACATCAACCCGTTGTGGGTCTGCAGGCCGAAGTATCCGTCGACGAGCCCGGTGTAAAAGCCGAGATCCTGCAGCCTGGCTTGCAGGGTGGCGACGTCGTCACCGTACATCGGCGCACCGAACTGATGGTTCAGTGTGCGGGCGCCGAGCCGGTAGGACGCCTCTTTCAGCGCCCGGTAGGTGGCTTCGCCAACGACGCCGTCCACCAACAGGCCTCGATGCTGCTGAAACGCCCGCACCGCGTGGTCAAGCTCTTCGTTGAAGACGTCGAGTGCCACATGCTTTCCGGTGGTGAGGTTCTCGTCTGGGCTCTCGAGATGCCCCAGCGCGGTCAGTGAAGCTCGAATTTCGGTGACCGCTGCGCTGCGGTCACCACAGCGCAGCGCTTCGCCGGCGCCGCGGTGCGGATGCGACATTCAAGGCCTCCGGTGAGCTGGTGACAGCCCTGCCGTTCGTTGACAGGCTTGGCGGTATTGTCGCAGACGCTCGTCGATTTCGGGAAAACGCCAGGCAAATCGCGGCGATCAGTAGCGAACTAACCGACGTTGGGAACGGCGTCGGAAAGTTCGCGCAACAACGCCGCCTTACCTTTGGCGCCAACGATCCGCTTGACCGGCTCGCCGTCCTTGAACAAGATCAACGTCGGGATCGAGACCACCTGAAAATTGCGGGCGGTCTCGGGGTTTGCGTCAACATCGAGTTTGGCGACGGTGAGCTGCCCGGCAGTTTCGGCGGCGATCTCCGCCAGCACCGGCGCCACCATCTTGCATGGTCCGCACCAGGTAGCCCAAAAGTCAACCAGCACAGGGGTATTGCTGGCCAACACATCGTTTTGAAAAGATGCGTCAGAGACGTCCACAGGTGTGCCGGCGGAATCGGTGTTCGTCATCGCGGTGCTCCAATCAAAGTGTCGCTGCCGCCGGGGTTTCGGCGGATTTGGTCCGTGCGGATGCTGGTGCTTCCGCTTGCTCGGTCAGCCAGCGCTCGGCGTCAATCGCTGCGCTGCAACCCGTGCCGGCGGCGGTGACCGCCTGCCGGTAAGTGTGATCAACCAAGTCGCCGGCCGCAAACACCCCGTCGAGCGAAGTGTGCGTGGTGTTGCCCTGGACCAGCACGTAGCCTTCCGGATCCAGGTCCACAGCACCGCGCACCAATCCAGACCGCGGATGGTGGCCGATTGCGACGAATACCCCGGTCACGGCCAGCGTGGATTCCTTGCCGGTGCCGGTGTCCCGTAGCCGCAAGCCGGTGACGGTGGTGTCGCCCTCGACGCCGACCACGACGCTGTTGGTGATGAACCGGATCTTGTCGTTGTCGCGGGCCCGGTCGAGCATGATCTTGGAGGCCCGAAACTCGTCGCGGCGATGCACGACGGTAACGCTGCGGGCGAATTTCGTCAGGAAGGTGGCCTCCTCCATCGCCGAGTCCCCGCCGCCGATCACGGCGATGTCCTGATCGCGGAAGAAAAAGCCGTCGCAGGTGGCGCAAGAGCTCACTCCGCGGCCCAGCAGCTCCTGCTCGCCCGGCACGTGCAGATAGCGCGCCGCGGCGCCCATCGCCAGGATCACGGCCTGCGCCTGCAAGGTCTCCCCGTCGGCGGTGGTGACCGACTTGACCGGGCCGTGCAGCGACACCGATTCGACGTCTTCCATCCGCAGGTCCGCACCGAACCGCAGTGCCTGCTCGCGCATCTGGTCCATCAATTCGGGACCCGTGATCCCGTCCCGAAAACCGGGATAGTTCTCCACTTCGGTCGTGGTCATCAGCGCTCCGCCGAACGAGGTGCCCTCGAATACCACCGGCGCTAGTTGCGCACGCGCCGCGTACAGCGCCGCGGTGTAACCGGCAGGTCCGGAGCCGATGATGATCACGTTGTGAACAGTGTTCGATGAGGAGCTCATACCAGCCTTTCGGATACCTAACCCGTTCAAAGAGCCGTTTAAATCAGTCGAACGCCAGGGTAGGCGGTGGTGTTCCCGCGAACACTACGGCCGGTTGACAATCCTGTCAGCCAACAGGCCGGTGTCCACCGAACTACACGTCGGCGCCACCACGAGGGCCGCCACCGTGCCGGGCGTGTCGCCGGGCAGCACCAGCAGGATGGCCGGGCGTCCGGCGATCTCGACCGGGCGGGCAGCCAAAACTCGGGCGTCGGCCGGATAGCCCAGGCCGGCCAGGCATGACGTGCGGCGTTGTGGGTCGGCGAACGGGCCGAGGTTCGGTTGGCCGTCGAGCAGGGCGAGGATCTGTTGGTCCGACAACGGAATGGTCATCGGCGGGCGTGACACCGTGATGTGTTCTGCGGTGGTCGGCCTGCTCGATGTGGGCGGCGGCGCCGTGATCAGTGCCGCGGTTCCCAGCCAGACCGCCGCGGCGGCCGCGGCCAAACCGGCGACGGCGACAGCCACCTGCGCCGAGCGGGGGAGGCGGCCGGGGCGCACGGTGTGCGCGGCGCGCCGCCGGGAAGGTTCGGGTCGCTCCGCGCGCAGCGCCGCGGCGACGCTGTCGACGACCTGCGGCGCGACTTCTGGAGCCGACGACGCGTCGGTGCCCAGCGCCGCGATGTCGCGGCGGACCCGGTTCAGCGCGTCCATCGTCTGCCGGGCGTCGGGGTCTGCGCGAACTTTCTTACGCAGCCGGGCAGCGGTGTCGTCGTCGACTAGGCCTGCCTGCAGGTAGGCGAGGGCCTCCACCGTCAGCGGTGGATTGGCGCCCGCCTCGTCGCATTCGCCCGGCTCAACTCCGTCCATTCGCCTCAGTGTCCGTCATCGACAACCCGAATGCCACGCCGCGGTTCGCCCGCGACGCGGCCGGCTAGCCGGCCGGGCGGTGGGGCGCGGTGTCGCTCTCCAGGTAGCCGAGGATGGCGGCAAGTCGGGCCCGGGCGCGGGCGCAGCGACTCTTGACGGTGCCTTCGGCCACCCCGAGCATCGCCGCGGTGTCGGCCACCGAATAGCCGTGCATGTCGACGGCCACCACTGCGGCGCGCTGCTCGACGGGCAGCCGCATCAGCGCTCGGTGCACCGCAATCGCGGTGTCCACCTGCGCGGTCCGGTCGGCCACCGGGTAGACGTCGTCCAGCGCGGTGGTGGGATGAGTTTTGTTGCGGCGCAACCGGTCCAGGCAGGCGTTGACCACGATGCGATGTAACCAGCTGCTCACCGCGGCGTCGTGTCGGAAGGAGCCGGCGCCGCGGTGCGCCGAGACCATCGCGTCCTGCAGCGCGTCCTCGGCGTCCTCGCGGCTACGGCTGGTCAGCCGGGCCAGCCGGTGCAGTTGCCGGTGGTGTCGGTAGAAGAGTTGCTCGAAGGCATAGCGATCGCCCGCGACGTGCGCGGCCAGTAATTCGGCGTCGCTGAGTTCTGGTAGACGGTCCTGCCGAACCTCGCGCCCGAAGCCCACGGCCGGACAGTAACCAATCGGTCGGTACCCGGCACTTCACCCGAGCGGGCCGATGTGTCAAGACGCGGCTTGCACCGTGACCTCGGCGATGTCGGAGCGGCTCTCGCCGTTGGTGGTACCCAGGGTCGAAATCCACACCAGCAGATACGACGTGGGCGCCGACGCCTTGACCGGGATGCTGTTGTGGCCCGGCTGCATCGACACCGGCTGAGTCAGCGCGGTGGTGTCGTCGAGCTTGGCCGGTGTCGACGTCGCCGCCGAGCGGATCTGAATTTTCGTTCCGGTGCTGGCGAGGTCGACGGTCACGGCTCCCACCACGGTGGGTTTCGGCAGCCGCAGCAGCAAGCCGATGCCGCTTTTGAAGGTCGGGAACGGGACGGCGTCGTGGTAGGTGTCGGTTTCCCACGCGGTCGCCGGGTTGCCGTCGATCGCCAGCCCGGCCTGGCCCGGGTTGTCGGCCTGGCCGCCGGGGGAGAAGACCGTCGCGCTCACCGGTTTGACCGTGCTGCCCGCCGCTGAGCTGGCACTGGAGCTCGAACTCTCCGAGGGCGCATTGAGGCCCAGCCGGTCCTTGTCCAGTCCACCGACGTCGCCGAACATCCGGCTCAGCACCGACGCCATGACCAGTAGTGCCACCACAAGGACGGCGGCGCCGGCACCGATCCAGATCATCAGGACGCGGCGACGACGCACGCGTGCCTGCGCCTCCTCCAGCGCGGGCGCCCGGGCCCGCGCCGGCCGCGCAGGTGCCGGCGGCGGGTCAGGAAGCGGACTCAACAGCTCGGTGCGGTCGGCCACCGCTGTCGCCTGCTGCAGGAGATTCAAAAGCGTTGCGGCACTGCGAATCCCATCAACCTGAATCGAATGCGTGGCCGCCGCGGAAATCTGGAACGGGATGTCCCGGTCGATCGAACTGGGTTCGACGGGCTGGCCGGTCGGATCCCGCGGTGGCGCCGCCATTTCGCTGCGCACCCCGGACTCCGGCAGCGGCCACCGGTTGACCAGCAGGGCGTACAGCGCGGCGCCGATGCCACGAATGTCGTCTTCGGGGGTGGCGTCGGGCATGGTCGCGGGGAAGGCCAGCACCACGTCGCCTTCGATGCTGACCCGCACCCGGCTGGGATGGTCGACCGACAGCGCGACGCCGGCATGGTGGGCGGCGTCGGCTGCAGCCGCGAGGGTTTGCATCGCACGGGCAGCGCCGACCGCGGATGGTGAGGTGTTGGCGACCTCCTGCAGTGAACCACCCCGGATCCATTCGGTGACGACCAAGCCACCGGTGCCGGTGTGGACGACGTCGAGGACCCGCGCGATCCCGAGTTTGTCCACGCGGCTCAGCCGCATGGTGCGCGACAGGATCTCGCGAACCTGCTCGTCGGACAGCGTCCCGTCCGGATCGACGAAGGTCAGCGCCACCTGCCGATCCAGTGCAGTGTCCAGCGCCTGCCAGAACTGCAGGTGCGGCGCGCCGCCGTGGAAGACCAACAGCCGGTAGCGACCGCGGGCGATGCTGGCGCCGGGAACCAGGTGCAGGGCGTCCTGACGGGGCGATGGTTCGGGTGCCGACTCCATCGGATCACCGGCGGCGCCGAAGTTCGTCGTTTCGAGGTCGGGATGCGCGGATGGTCCGCCGTCGGACCGCGTCGGCGGCTCAGGCGCCGAGACGGTGCCGACCTGAAGATCGGGCGGCACATCGGGCTGGAAATCATCAGGGGCGGTTTCGGAGACAGCCTTGGATGAGGTGCTGTCCCATGGGCCGTCGGTCATCCCCGGTCCTTTCCCCATCCCCTCCCCGGCTACTTGATCCGGAAGCCCGCGCCGACCGGGCTCTGGTACCGGATATCCCCCCGGCGTAGTCGAATTCCTTTGCTCAGGGTACGTGACATGACCGGGGCGCAACACCTGATCGGGTGCTGCGGATTTGCGGGCAGCGACGTTCATTGACCCCTCCCGAGGGGCCGGAGCGGGTCGGCGAGGGGGCACTCGGCCGGCTGGGGCGGGCAGCACCCGTTCGCGCGCGGGCGCCCCGGCGGGTTTAGCGCCGAGCCAGCGGCGAAATGCCGTCAGCGCCGCCTGTGCCTCTGGCACGCGCGCGCGCAGCATCACCACGGCCACGATCGGCGCGATGATCACCGCGAGCACGAACAACCGCAACAGCGAGCCGGCGCCGCCGCCGTAGGCGGTGAGCCGTTGCATCCCCATCAGCTGGTCCACCACGTGCGCGATCAGCCCGGCCAGCAACGACGCCGTGATCGTGACCAGAATGGTCCGCACCTCCGCGACGCCGAGCAGGTGGCCGCCGGGGGGCCGCAGCGCGTTCCGCAGCAGGTAATAGCCGACGATCGCGCCGGCCAAAAATCCCAGGCCGTTGGCCAAGCCGAGGTAACCGGCGACCAGGTCGGGGTTGCCGGTGATGTGCGGCGCGAGCAGTGAGCCGGCGATCTTGACGGTCGTGATGATGATGATGATCACGATCGGTATCCATGGCTGCTCACGGGCGTAGAAGACGCGCAACTCCAGCAGCACAACCGAGTACGGGATCAACGTGAACGCCGACAACGCGATCGCCGCGCCCAGGTAGCCGGCGTCGACGTCACCGAAATGGCCGTAGGCGAACAGCGCACTGCCGATCGCCGGCCCGCCGACGGTCATGAACGCCACCGTCGGGATCAGTGTGATCATCGTCAATCGGCTGGCCAGCGAGAGGTCGGCCAGCACCGCCGGGGTGTCGTCGGCGGCCGCATTGCGGCTCAGCCGCGGCATCACCACGGTGAGCACCGTCACCCCGATCATGCCGAACGGCAGCATCAGCACCAGCCAGGTGTAGTTGTAGATCGCCGGGCCGGAAGCGGCTGCCGTGCTGGCGATTTGGTTGGTGACGATCAGGCCGATCTGGCTGATCAGCACGTAGAACACCATCGCGGCGGCCATCGCGCCGAAGCGTTTGAGCCGCTCGTCGATTCCCCATAGCGGGCGAAGGCTGATGCGCTGACGCTGGATCGAGACCAGCAGCACGACGGTCTGCGCGACCACTCCCAACGTGGTCCCGATGCCCAACACCAGCAGCTTGGCGTTGCCCATCTGCACCGGGTCCACCGACAGTTGCCCGGGTGTTGCCAGGTAGGCGCCCAGGGTGGCGATCGCGACGACGTTGTTGACGACGGGCGCCCAGGCCGGCGGCCCGAACACGTTGCGCGTATTCAGGATGGCCATGAACACCGAGGAGAGGCCGTAGAAGATCACCTGCGGCAATAGCAGGTAGGCGAACGCGGTGGTCAGTGGCCCGTTGACCTGGGGGTTGCGGCCTAGCATCAACTGCACCAGCAGCGGGGCAGCGGCCACCGACAGCAACGTCGTCACTAGCAGCAAGGTGGTCGCCAGCGTCACCAGGCGCCGCACGAACGCCGCGCCGGCGTCTGCGTCGTCCTGCTCTGCGCGCGCGAGCACCGGCACGAAGATCGCGGTGAACGTCGCCTCCAGCACGAGCGCCGCGACCAGGTTCGGCAGCTGGTTGGCGACCGAGAACGCGCTGGACAGCGCCGCACCCAGGATCGCGGCCAGGATCACGATCCTGGCAAAGCCGGTGAGTCGGCTGACCAGGGTTGCCAACGCCATTCCCCAGGACCGGGACACCAGCGCGGCGTCGGACAGCTCAGGGCGGGCCGGTGGCGGTGTGCCCTGCGACGACACCAACCCGGTCGGCGGCAGCGGCCCGGTCGGCGGTCCCGCATGTCGCGGCGAGCGCGGGTGCGGGCCAGGTGGCCGCGATGGCTGCGCCGGTGGCGGCACCGGGCGGCCGACGGAACTCATACCCGATTCTCTTCGTCCACGCGGTGATCCGCTGCACGGTCTTTGCTGCGGTGCGGCGTGTCGGGGGGATCCGGACGATCAAGGTCGGCGGGGTCCGGTTGGCCGCGGAACCGGTGCCACAGACGTCGTCCCGCGAGCGTCGCCAGCACCGCCGCCGCGCTCAGCGTGATCGCGAACAGCACCTTGCCGTAGGCATTCGAATGCACCGACAGCCGCACCGGCTCGCCCAGCGGCACCCCGGCCGGAGTGCGCAACGTCACGTCGATCGCCACACGCTGGGTGAAGTTCACTTCGATCGGCACCCGCAGCGGCAGGTATCCCGGCGGCATCTCGATTTCGCCGGGATCGGTCACCCGCATACCCGGCGGGGCCTCGACGTGCAGTCGCACCCGGATCGGAACGGCCAGCCCATTGTGCAGTGCCAGTGGGAGCGGGCTGTGTTCGGTGGCCAGCGTGTAGGACTCGGTCGGGTTGACGATGATGACCGCACCGAACAAGTCATCGATCGCGTTTCCGACGATCTCCAGCCGCCGTTGCGCCAGCCCGTTGCGGGTGTCGGGCCGTTCGGCCTGGCTGATGGCACGCAGCATGTCCTCGCGCAGCGGCGCGGTGTAGCTGACGCCGGTCAGCCCGGTCCGGGCATCGGTCGTCAACGCTGCGGTCAGCCCCCACAGCCGGCCCACTTCGTCAGCGATCTTGGCGACGACGTCGTTATCGAACCGGCCGCGTTCGCCCGCGCCGATGCCGGGAAGTTGCGGCGTGCCGGCGACGGGTGGGATGGCTGAGGCATCGGCGATCAGCGCCGGCAGCGGCCGTGGCACCGCCAGACCGGAGCGGATCGCGGTCGCCAGCGTGGTCAGAATGGCACCGGCGTCGTCGGAGCGCAGTTTCCAGTTGGTCGGCGGTAGCAAGACCTCGGCGCGCGGCGTGACGCCCGGCTGCAAGGTTCGCCACAGCATCGAGCCCAGCGCGTCCTCACGGCGGCCGGTGTCGGAGTCGTGCTGAAGCGGAACCGCGAGCGCGGCGTTCAGGTAGGTCGGGGCGCCCGGGTCAGAGCCGCTCGCCGCGAAGGCAGCGCCGACGGCCGGGTCGAACGGCGCGATCACCACCTGCGGCGACAGCCTGCGCGGCGTGGTGTCCACCGACGCGGGCGAGGCGGCGGCGGAATCTTCGGCGGACGAGTCAGCGGCGGCGATCACCACGGTGTTGCCGTTGGCGCTCAACAGGTTCACGGCGCGGCGGGTCAGCGAGCCGTCGGGGATCAGGGTGGCGCCGCGGACCGCGGTGACGCCGAGGATTTCATCGACGATGTCGCCGGCGGAGCTGGTGGCGATCGTGCTGAGCCCGGGATCACCGACCCGTTGCACCGCGTCGAGGTCGGCCTGGGCATACGGCAGCGGGGCCACACACATCCGGTGCGCCAGTCCGCGCAACCGGTCCAACCAGCTCACCGCCGCGGCCTGCCCGGTCCCGGGGCGCGTCGGGGTCCCCGGTTGTTGGGCGGAGCCGTCGGGGGAGTCGGAGACGACGTAACCGCGGGTCATCGCATTGACGGTGACCAGCAGGTCCGGGTCGACGGCCAGGCACAGCGAGCGGCTGACGGCGCCGTCGGGGTCCACGTCGCGGCTGGTCGCGAATTCGGCCGCGGCCAACAGGACGTCCAGCCGGCCCCCGCTGGCCAGCGACGTCGCCAGCTCGTCGTCCATCAACCGCACCGGTATCGTGCCGCCCGGCACACCGGGCGCCAGCCGGGGGCGGTCGGCCAGCGGCCACAGCATGGTGATCGGCACGGGTTTGGAGGTGTCGGGCGCGACGACCCCCCTGAGCACGTCGCCGGAGGTGTCCAGCGGATCCGGTGGTACTCCCACCACCGGCAGCAGGAACCGGGCGTTGTCGAGGCGTGCGGGTTCGCCGTAGTCGGGTGTTCCGTTGACGTTGACCAGCAGCGGGTAGACACCGGGCTTGCCGATCCCCAGCGAAGGTTTGGTCAGCGAGCGGACCGGGGCGGACAGCGTGAAGCCCACCTTGTGGCCGCGCTGGAGCTCGGGGGAGACCGTCAGGAAATCGGCAACCGGCTGGTATTGGTCGGTGTTGCCGTCGAGGTCGGTGCGCAGCGCCGCCGATGCGCTCACCGCCGGGGCATGTTCGAGGCGAATCACGACGTCGCGGACCGGACGGTCGCCGACGTTGGTCACGGTTCCGGCGACGGTGACGACGGGCTCGCTGGTCGTGGTGACCGTCTGCGGGGTCACCTGGTCGATCCGGACCTGCACGAATGGTGTTGCGCCGGGCTCGTCCGCGGCGGCGCGCGGCGCGGCGGTGGGCAGTGTCAGGCCGGCTGCTAGGCCGGTCAGGATGCCGACCACCACGGCGAGGCGCAAGACGGCTCGCCGGAGCTGCGGCCTCAAGGCGCCGCTCGCACCCGCAAGCGGGTGGTGACCCCACGCCCCCTCGCCGCTGCGCGGCTGGGGGTGTCCCCACATTGCTTTGCTCTGCATCGTCGTCGGCGGCTAATGTCCTTCGGGCCCTTAGGGCCCGGGACCTCGACCGTTCTTCCGACTCCGCACCGACTCGTCGGGCCGACGGTTTCGGGTGCGCGAATGTGTTTGCGGGCGCCGTCGCGGCGAGCTGGGTGGCAGTGGCGGCAGCGCGGCCGGGCCGTCGGTCTGCAGCTTGTCGATCAGTTCGTCGGCCACCTCGGCCAGCCGGCGTTCGTCGGCGTAGGCGAGCCGCGACGGCAGCTCGGGGATCGGCACCCACGCCACCTCGGCGACCTCGACGTCGTCGTCGGACAACTCTCCACCCGAGCAGCGCATCAAATAATGGTGCACGGTCTTGTGCACCCGCCGCCCGTCGGTGACGAACCAGTAGTCGATTCGGCCCAGCGCCGCCAGCACGCTGCCCTGAATCCCGGTCTCCTCAGCGACCTCGCGAATCGCGGTCTGCTCGGCCGTTTCACCCTGCTCGATGTGGCCTTTGGGCAACGACCACAGCATCCGGCCGCGCCGGTCGACGCGTCCGATGAGCGCGGCGACCTGCTCTTCTCGCGGCCTGTCGATGCCGTCGATGACCAATCCGCCGGCCGACGTTTCGTGCACGGTGCGCAGTCGCTCAGGTCCGCGGCGGGCGGAACGGGAGCGGCCGGGCTTGTTCACACCGGCAGGTGTGGCGCCGTCGATCGCCCCGTTGTCGGTTTGGCCCTGCACGGACCCGGCGCTGCGACGACCACGGCGCCTCCCGCGGCGCCGACGTGGTTGCGCTTTTTCGCCGTCGGACACCCAAGCGATAGTAGCTGGCGTGCTCAGACGCTCCCGGCCGCACTCGCCGGACTAGGCTGCCCGACCGCAGATTAGGCTGTTCGCGTCCCGGCGACGATGCGGGCCGGAACGGCCTGGGGAGGAGGCGGACTACGCTCTTCGGGTGCCCGAAGCTGCCCAGGACGCCGATCTGCTGACCGCGGCTGCGGTTGCCTTGAACAGGCACGCCGAGCTGCTGCGCGAGCTCGGCTCGGTGTTCGCGGCGGCGGGCCACGAGTTGTATCTGGTGGGCGGCTCGGTGCGGGATGCGCTGATGGGCCGGCTGAGCCCCGACCTGGACTTCGCCACCAACGCGCGGCCCGAGCAGGTGCAAAAGCTGCTGCGCCCGTGGGCAGATGCGTTGTGGGACACCGGTATCGAGTTCGGCACCCTGGGTGCCGGCAAGGATGAGCATCGGCTGGAGATCACCACCTTCCGCGCCGACCGCTACGACCGGGTGTCGCGCAACCCGGAAGTGCGGTTCGGCGACTCGTTGGACGACGATCTGCTGCGCCGCGACTTCACCGTGAACGCGATGGCAGTGCGCATTACGTCGGCCGGGGCCGGCGAATTCGTCGATCCGATAGGCGGTTTGGCCGCGCTGCGCGCCGGTGTGCTGGATACGCCGGCAGCGCCGTCGGACTCGTTCGGCGACGATCCGCTGCGGATGCTGCGCGCCGGGCGGTTCGTCTCGCAGCTGGGCTTCACGGTCGCCCCGCGGGTGCGGTCGGCGATCGAGGAGATGGCACCGGAGCTGGCCCGGATCAGCGCCGAACGGGTGGCCGCCGAACTGGACAAAATGCTTCTCGGTCATGATCCGGCCGCCGGCATCGAGCTGATGGTGCAGACCGGGATGGGCGACGTGGTGCTACCTGAGGTCGGGGGCATGCAAATGGCAATCGACGAGCACCACCAGCACAAAGATGTCTACCAGCATTCGCTGACGGTGCTGCGCCAGGCGATCGCGTTGGAAGACGAGGGGCCCGACCTGCTGTTGCGTTGGGCGGCGCTGCTGCACGACATCGGCAAGCCCGCCACCCGCAAGCATGAGCCAGACGGCGGAGTCAGCTTCCACCACCATGAGGTGGTCGGTGCCAAAATGACTCGAAAGCGGTTGCGTGCCTTGAAATATTCGAAACAGATGGTCGACGACGTCTCGCAGCTGGTGTATCTGCATCTGCGCTTCCATGGTTACGGCGAGGGCAGGTGGACAGACTCGGCGGTGCGTCGCTACGTCACCGACGCAGGACCCTTGTTGCCCCGGCTGCACAAGCTGGTGCGGGCCGACTGCACCACCCGCAACAAGCGACGAGCCGCCCGGCTGCAAGCCAACTACGACAACCTCGAAGCGCGCATCGCCGAACTGGCCGCAAAGGAAGACCTGCAGCGGGTCCGTCCCGATTTGGACGGCAACGAAATCATGGAACTGCTGGGCATCCCGCCGGGCCCGCAGGTGGGGGAGGCGTGGGACTACCTCAAAGAATTGCGGTTAGACCGTGGACCGCTGAACCGTGACGAGGCGACGGCCGAGCTGATGACCTGGTGGCGCTCCCGCGGGAACCAATAGCGGCTCGGCGGCGTCCCACCCGGCATGGAGTACTGCTTGGGCGACGGCGACGGAACGGCGACGATCTGGGAGCGCGGCCCTGATCTCGACTTAGACGGTGACGGCCGGCTAGATGCCGTCGCTCTGGATTTCGACGGCGACGGACTGGCCGATGACGCCCTGGCCGACCTCGACGGCGACGGCCTGGCCGACCATGCCGTGCTCGATCTCGACAACGACGGCACCGCGGAAAGCTACTTCACCGACGACGGATCGGGGACCTGGGCGGTGGCCGTGAGCCCGCCGCGAGCGGGCAACCCCTCGCAGGGAAATCCCGCCGAGGGACAACTCCGCTGGCTGGGCCTGGACGGCGTCGAGCACACCGGCGGGCCGCTGGTGGACTTCGACGGCGACGGTCAGGCCGACGACCGGCTGCTCGACAGCGACGGGAACGGGCTGGCCGACCGGGCAATCTCCAGCCGACGAGAACGGCGTGACCGGCTACGTCGATACCGACGGCGACGGACGTTGGGATGTCAAGCTGACCGACACCGACGGCGACGGCGCCGCCGATGCGGCCAGCGCGCTGCAGCCCAAACCGTAGGCCCCCTTTGCGCGCACCCGGGCGGTACTGTGACGGCCCATGGACGTGGAGCAGGCACTCCCTGACTCGGTGAGCGACGCGCTTGAAGAGATACTGCGCGACGACCTCAACGTCGATATCAGCCGGGTGACCCGCGATTCCCGGCTGGTGGATGACGTGGGCCTGGACTCGGTGGCTTTTGCGGTGGGCATGGTGGCGATCGAGGACAAGCTCGGGGTGGTGATTTCCGAACAAGAGCTGCTGACCTGCGACACCGTCGGCGACCTGGAGAAAGTCATCCGGGCAAAGGTGGCGGTCACCCAGTGACCGTGCTGGCGTCCGCGTTGGCCCGGTCGATGCGCACATCAGCTCACGACCTGGTGGTCTTCGACAGGGCGGGCGAAACCTGGATGCGGCACCCCTGGCCGCAGGTCCATGCCCGCGCCGAGAGCCTCGCCGCGCGCATCCTCGACGAGGACGAACCCGGCGCGGTCGGGCTGGTCGGCGAACCGACCGCGGACTTCGTCGCGGCCGTCCAGGGCGCCTGGCTGGCCGGCCAGACTGTGGCGATCCTGCCCGGGCCGATCCGCGGCGCCGACCCGCAGCGCTGGGCGCAAGCGACGCTGACCCGGTTCACCGGAATCGATGTGCGCATGGTGTTCAGCCACGGCGATGAGCGCGACCTGCTCGCCGCCGCGGGCGGCCCGCTGCCGGTCATAGACATCGGCGCCGTCGCAGCGGCGAAACATTCGGCGAACGTCGCGCCGGCTGACAGCGCCCCCGGCAGGGCTGCGGTGCTGCAGGGCACCGCGGGATCTACCGGAACCCCACGCACCGTGCGGCTGTCGCCCGAAGCGGTGCTCAGTAACGTCAACGGTCTGCTCACCGCGTTCGCGGTAAACCCGGCCGAGGATGTCGGCTGCACGTGGCTACCGCTATACCACGACATGGGTCTGACGTTCCTGCTCAGCGGCGCACTGTCCGGTAGCCCGTTCTGGCTCGCGCCCACCGCGGCCTTCGCCGCGTCCCCGTTTCGGTGGCTGAGGTGGCTCAGCGAGAGCGGCGCGACGATGACCGCGGCGCCGAACATGGCGTACAGCATGATCGGCAAGTACGCGCGGCTGGTCTCCGACGTCGACCTCGGCCGGGTGCGGGTCACGATCAACGGCGGCGAACCGGTCGACTGCGCGGCGATGGACCGGTTCGCGACGGCGTTGAGCGGCTTCGGGTTTAACGCCGGCGCGATGGCGCCGTCCTACGGCCTGGCCGAATCCACGTGCGCGGTCACGGTTCCGGCACCTGGAACCGGCGCGCTTTGCGACGAGGTACGGTCTGCGGTAACCGATTCCGAGAGCACGGCGCCGCGCCGGCACGCGATCCTCGGCCAGCCGATACCCGGTATGGAAGTGCGCATCGGCCCGGTGTCGGAGCAGTCCGCGGAGGTCCTCGATCGCGAGGTCGGCGAGGTCGAGATCCGGGGCACGTCGATGATGTCGGGATATGTTGGCGAGGCGCCGCTGAAGCCCGGAACCTGGTTCCCTACCGGCGATTTGGGCTACCTCACCGACGACGGGCTGGTGGTGTGCGGCCGGGCCAAAGAGATCATCACGATCGCGGGCCGCAACGTGTTCCCCACCGAGATCGAACGCGTGGCCGCCGAAATCCGCGGCGTGCGCGAGGGAGCGGTGGTGGCGGTGGGCAACGACGACGCGATACGTCCGGGGCTGATCATCACCGCAGAGTTCCGCGGCCCCGACGAGCCCGGTGCCCGCAGCGAGCTAGTCGCCAAGGTGGCGTCCGAATGCGGCGTCGTGCCGTCCGATGTGGTGTTCGTCAAGCCGGGATCACTGCCACGCACCTCGTCGGGCAAGCTGCGGCGACTGGAAGTCAAGCGCAACCTGACGGCGGCCACCACATGACCGATGCCGCGGGGCCGAGCATCGAGGGCGAAGAGGTGTTGTCCGAGTGCATGCACATCTTCGGCGGCGCCGGTTACCTGGTGGACGAGACGCCGATCGGCCGGTGGTGGCGCGACATGAAGCTGGCCCGGGTCGGCGGCGGCACCGACTAAGTGCTCTGGGAACTGGTGGCCGCGGCGATGAAGCCCGATTACGACGGCTAGGCCGAATTGATCGGGCGGGGCAACGCGTAGAGCGCGATTCGGCGATTGCTCATGTCGTGCTCACCCAGAAACGTGCAGCCGGCGTAGTCGCACAGCCGCCGCGCGCCGGTGTTGCGGTGGTCGGGGTCGAACATGATTCGGCGACAATGCGGTTCGAGTTCGAAGATGCTGGCGACAATGCGCGGCAGCAGAAACGGACCAAGACCCTTGTTGACGACCGTCAACTCGGCGATGGCCGCGTGCAGCCCGATGTCGTAGGCGTCGGCTTGATACCGCGTGGCGATGGAATCCTTTGCCGCTCGGTACACTTCCACATAGCCGCCGTCCTGACCATGCATGCTGCCGACGAACGGCCGGGAGTAGTTGCCATCAAGCTGGGCGCGCAGGTATTTTCGCCAGCGCGACGCCGGCCAAGCAGACTCCCACGCCTCGGCCAGATGCGGCAAGTTCATCCACTCGGAGATCATGTCGGCGTCTGCGTCCGGATCGACGAGACGAAGCGCGTACGGCTCGCTCAGTATCGGGGTGGGCGGCGGCGGGACGTTGCGGACTTCGTCGGAAAGCCCGTCGGTCAGCTCCCGCGGCAGGATCGGGACGACTTCAGTCATGTCGAGCGGCGAGCCTACCCGAGTGAGCAGAGCCGAGGGGACCTTCCCTTAGCGTCGGAGCCCTATCGCCCCGAGCCTGGTGGGCCGGCGAAGGCCTGAGCGATCTGCAGCCACCGCCGCGCGTCGCCGCCGTCTGCCGTCAGGTCAAGATCACGCAACGCGCGCCGCTGGGTGACCAGGAAGCAGAAGTCCTCGGCGCCGCCGGTGACTCGTTGCGCCGCGTCCGCCGGGCCCCACGACCACGTGCCGCCGTCGGGGGCGCGTAGCTCGACGAGAAACGGCTCGGTAGGCGCGGTCAGCCCGTTGACGACGAACGCGTAATCGCGGGTGCGCACCCCGATGTGAGCGACGGAGCGCAGCCTTGCGGTGGGTGGCCGCGTGACGCCGAGCGTGTCGGCGACGTCGAGCCCGTGCGCCCAGGTCTCCATCAGTCGCGCAGTCGCCATCGACACGGCACTCATCGGCGGCCCGAACCACGGCAGCTTGCGGCCGTCGGGAACAGCCAGCAGCGCGTCGCGCAGCCGCGTCCGTGTGAGCCGCCAGTCGGCTAGCAACTCGGCCGGCGCCGTGGCGGCCAGATCGTCGGCCCCGGCGTCGACGAAGCCGATCGGGTCCGCCGCCGCGATCTCCAGCAGCCCGGCGAAGGCCGCCTCGTCGGTGACCGCCGCCAGTGCTACGCGGTCGGTCCACAGCAGGTGCCCGATCTGATGCGCAATGGTCCACCCCGCGGCCGGCGTCGCCTCAGCCCAGCGTGCATCGGCGAGCGGCGCAACCAGCGCATCGAGCTCGTCGCTCTCCGCGCGCAGGTCGTCGACAATCTGCTGCAGAGTGGCCATCTGCATACCTTAACGATCCCCGGCCGGCTAGCCTCGGCGGCCGACGATGCTGTGAACGGTCAGCCCGCACAGGTAGAGCACCGACCCCGCCAACACCAGTGCGGGGGAGTGGCCGTCATACGGAATGACGGTCGCCGCCACCGCGATCGCGCCGACGAACGCGACCCAGAACAGCGAATCCTGTACTGCGAACACGTGTCCGCGCAGGGCGTCGTCGACGTCGATCTGAATGGCGGTGTCAGCGCAAAGTTTGACGACTTGGCCGGCCGCACCCAGCAAGAACCCACACGTCACCATCACCTCCAGTTGCAGACCGGCTCCGGCAATCTGGATTGCCGCGGCGATCGCCAGTGCTCCGTTGGCGGTCGCATAGCGGCCCCAGCGCCGGACCGCGGGCGGGGTCACCACGTTGGCCAGAAATGATCCGGTCCCGGTGGCGGCCAGGAACAACATCGCGCCTCCCAACGCACCGACGGATGCGGCGGCGCCGCTGTGCACGAGCAGTAGCACCAGCAGCGAGTTGAGGCCGAAGACCATCCGGTGCGCCGCCAACCCGGAAAGGGTGGCGGCGACGGTGGGACGGTTCAGCACCGTGCGGATGCCGTGCATCCAGCCGGTGATCACCGCATAGATGACCGATCCGTGGATCGCCCGCCGGGTGTCGTCGGGACCGAGTACGTGGGCACCAAAGCGCAGCGACAGCAGCAGCGCGATCAGCAACGGGACGGTGACCAGCAAGATGATCGAGGCGGCGCCGTTGTCGCCGGAACCGACGATGGTGCGGGGTACCAGCATGAAGCTGGCGCCGGCGAAGGCGGCGAGCGCAGCCGTGGCCGACGCGATCGAGTTCATCGTGACGACCTGCTCGCGCGGCACCACATGAGGCAGGGCGGCGGAGAGGCCGGAGGAGACGAATCGGGCCAGGCCGTTGACGACCAGCGCGCCACACAGCACCAGCACGTCGCCGGCACCGACGACCAGACAGACTCCCACCAGGGCCACCGCCACCAGCCGGCCCAGGTTCGCGCCGACCAGCACCAGCCGACGGTCCCAGCGGTCCATCAACGCACCGGCGAACGGGCCCAACAGCGAATACGGCAAGAACAGCACCGCGAACGCACCGGCGATCGCCAGCGGGCGCACGGCCCGCTCGGGATTGAACAGCAGCGCTCCGGCCAGACCCGCCTGGAAGAGCCCGTCGCCGAACTGGCTTGCGGTGCGCAGTTCCAGCAGCCGCCAGAAGTCGGGCAAGCTGCGCACCGCGCGCCAGACAGCCACAGGTGCGCGCGTGTGAGTCACTGAACCTACTTCCCCGTAGGGCCCCGGCTATCCGAACCCACACTGCCCGGGCATCAGGCCCCTGTTAACAACAGTACAAATATCGTGGAGCGCGCTGCTTGTTCACCACAGCGGCACCGTGCGGATGCCATGATGGAGTCGTGGCGCAGCCCGAAGATCCGGAGGACTACATTGCCCCCGCCGCGCATCGAGTGCGAGCGGGCACATTGCTTCTGGCTAACACGGATCTGCTCGAGCCGACATTCCGCCGCAGCGTGATCTACATCGTCGAGCACAACGACGGGGGCACGCTGGGAGTGGTGCTGAATCGCCCCAGCGAGACCGCGGTCTACAACGTGTTGCCGCAGTGGGCCAAGTTGTCGGCAAAACCCAAGACGATGTTCATCGGGGGGCCGGTGAAGCGTGACGCGGCGCTGTGCCTTTCGGTGCTGCGGGTCGGCGCCGAACCCGACGGCGTGCCCGGCCTACGACACGTGGCCGGCCGGATGGTGATGGTCGATCTGGACGCCGACCCCGATTCGATCGCTCCGCTGGTGGAGGGTGTGCGAATCTACGCCGGATACTCCGGCTGGACGACCGGCCAGTTGGAGGGTGAGATCGAGCGCGACGACTGGATTGTGCTGTCGGCGTTGCCATCTGACGTTCTGGTCCAGCCAAGGGTGGATCTGTGGGGGCGGGTGCTGCGGCGCCAACCGCTCCCGCTGTCGCTGCTGGCCACTCATCCGATCGATATCAGCCGCAACTAAGCGGGCCGGCCTGAGTCCGGCTCGCCGCCGACTGGCTGCGGCAACCGATCACGGGACATTCGGCTGGCGATCACCGAGCACACCATGAGCTGTATCTGGTGAAAGATCATCAGCGGCAACATGATCACCCCGACAGTGGCGGCCGGGAAGAACACCAGCGCCATCGGAAGACCGGACGCCAAGCTCTTTTTCGAGCCGCAGAACAGCAGCACGATCCCGTCGCCGCGGTCGAGTCCGGCCAAGTTACCGATCAGCCGGGTGAACATCAGCACCGTCAGCAGCAGCGCGGTGTCGACGACGGCGACCGCGACCAGTTGCCACGGATCGACGCTGCGCCAGATATGTTCCACCACACCCATCGAGAACGCCGTGTACACGACCAGCAGGATCGATCCGCGATCGACGACTTTGGTCAGTACCGAATGCCGGGCAATCCAGCCGGCGATCCACGGCCGCAACAGTTGACCGAGCACGAACGGCAGCAGCAGCTGGAGCACGATGTCGCGGATCGCGGCGGCATCCATGCGGGCTCCGCCGCTGGTGTTCATCAGCAGCACGACCAGCAACGGCGTCAGCACCACCCCGACAATGTTGGACAGCGATGCGCTGACCAGCGCGGCCGAGACGTTGCCCCGCGCAATCGATGTGAACGCGATCGAAGATTGCACCGTCGACGGGACCAGACATAAAAACAGCAGCCCGTTGTACAAGTCGAGGTTCAGCAGCCAGGGCACCAGCCCACGAGCGGCCAGTCCAAGGACCGGAAAGACCACGAACGTGGTGGCAAGCACCAGCAGGTGCAGTTGCCATCGCTTGACGCCCTGCCATGCCTGCTGCGGCGACAACCGGGCGCCGTAGAGCCAGAACAGCAACGCGATGACAGCTTTGGCGGCGATCGACACCACGTCCGCGGCGGCGCCGCGGGCCGGCAGCAGAGCCGCAAGGGCCACCGTCGCTGCCAAAGCCAACAGGAAGGTGTCTATCGGCAGGGTCGATAGCCGCTTCAGCACGAGTGCGGGTGTGCAGTGTTCAACGGCAGGCGAGCGTGCACGTCGCGCAGCCGCCACCGCAACCGGCAGCGGGCGCCTCGCGGCGCAGCGCGTACCGCGCGCTCTGCCACGAGCCGACGGCCACGGTGCCGACGGCGCCCACAATGCACACACCGACGCACACCCCGATGAGCGGGAGCGCGGTGTCCCGGGGCGCGGCCAGCGCCACCGCCCCGCCGGCGGCCAGCATTACCGCGGCCGCCAGTTGCGGTGGCGCCAGCGTGCGCGTCACCACCCGAGCGGTGTCGGGGGCAACCGACCGCGACAACGACCACAAGCCGCGCGCGGCCATGACGACAGCCGCGCACACGCACAGCACTCCGGCGATGAGCATGGGGCCACAATACGAGGCGGCTCGGTTCGCCGTCGCGCCCGGCTGCTAGTGGGGCAGCGCCGCCGGCGGCCCGGCCGTGGACGGAAGTGATGCGGCTACGGCGGGCGCCGCGGGCACCTGCGGTGGAGCCGGCGGTGGGTTGGACCCGGGCGGGACGACCCGGAAGCCGTTGACGATGGCGTCGGTGGCCGGCGCTTCGCCGACCGCGGTGGCGGCGTCGGTCGTTACCGCCAGCGACACCAAGTACTTGTCCGGTCCGGAGGTGACGATGACGTGGCGCCGCGAGGTGTTGAGCGTCATCTGGTTTTCGCGGTAGGTGCCTTCGATGATCGATGAAGGTGAGCCGTTGAAATCGGCCAGCGAGGCGTTGGTGCTGCGCCAGGCGGGCAGTTGCGCGCTGTCGAGATACCCGTGAGTGATGGCTTCCTTCGGATCGAAATCGCCGACCAGCCGGTACACCACCAGCTGGGCATTGGAGGTGTAGAGGCTGGCGCTGTGGCGATTGGCGGTCACCAGGAACGCATCGGGGACATTGGGGTCGGGCACCTGGGTCCAGCCGGGCGGCATAGGCAACGCGATGTCGAGCGGTTTGAAGTTCGGCGCCTGTTGCGGCTCCAGCTTGACGTTCTTGCTGCCGAAAAAGTCGCGCAGCGTCCCGGACTGTGCCGGAAGGAGCATCGGCGCCGGCGCCGGCGCTGCCTGGGCCAGTGCGGGCGAGGCGGGAGGTGGCACCGCGGGGGCAGCGGCCGCCGTCCCCGGAATGGCATTGCCGACCGCCCCGGGCGCGACCGTGACGGCCTGCGGCATCACCGGCGGCGCGGGGACGGGAGTGGGATTGGGCCTGGGCGGAAAACCCGGATCTGCCGACGCGACGGGGCAGGCAAAGCCCAGCACACCCACGACGCCAACGGCTAGACCTGCGACCGCCACCCGCCAGCCACGGGCAATCTGCATCATGAGAGTCGGTCCTTCCCAGTCGCTCAGGGGCGAAGCATGAGTCGGACTGTAACCAGTGGGGAGTGGGAGCTACCAGGCCTTGAACAGGTTGGAATAGACCTGGAATACAGCTGGGATAAAGCCCTGATCGGTCCGCAACTCAACCGAGACAAACACCTGGCCGGCGGGCACGTCACCGCCGCCCTTATAACCTGTTGGACGTGACCGACTCCCCAACGGCCGCGACGGACGCCCACCCTACTGGCCGGGCCGACCCCGACGCCCCGCGATATCGATACACCGCGGAGCTGGCCGGCCGCATCGAAGGGGCCTGGCAGGACAATTGGAACCGGATGGGAACCTTCAACGTGCCCAACCCGGTCGGGTCGCTGGCACCGTCGGATGGCTCAGCGGTGCCCGAGGACAAGATGTTCGTCCAGGACATGTTCCCGTATCCGTCCGGAGAGGGGCTGCACGTCGGTCATCCGCTGGGCTACATCGCCACGGACGTCTACGCCCGCTATTTCCGGATGATCGGCCGTAATGTGCTGCACGCGTTGGGCTTCGACGCGTTTGGTCTACCCGCCGAGCAATACGCGGTGCAGACGGGCACCCACCCGCGCACCCGGACCGAGGCCAACATCGTCAACTTCCGGCGGCAATTGGGCCGGCTGGGCTTCGGCCACGACAACCGGCGAAGCTTTTCCACCACCGACGCCGAGTTCTACAAGTGGACGCAGTGGATTTTCCTGCAGATATATAACGCGTGGTTCGACCCCGCCGCCAACAGAGCCCGGCCGATCGCCGACCTGGTTGCCGCGTTCGATTCCGGCGACAGGCAATTGGACGACGGCCGGGAATGGGCGACGCTGTCGGCAGGTGAGCGCGCCGACGTGATCGACGCTCACCGCCTGGTCTACCGGGCGGATTCGATGGTGAACTGGTGTCCGGGGCTGGGCACCGTGCTGGCCAACGAAGAGGTCACCGCCGACGGCCGAAGCGACCGGGGGAACTTTCCGGTGTTCCGTAAGCGGTTGCGGCAGTGGATGATGCGGATCACCGCCTACTCCGACCGGCTGCTGGACGACCTCGATCTGCTGGACTGGCCGGAAAAGGTCAAAACCATGCAGCGCAACTGGATCGGCCGCTCCACCGGTGCCGCGGTGCTGTTCTCGGCGCCCACAACCGGCGGCGAGACGGTGGACCTGGAGGTGTTCACCACCCGGCCGGACACCCTCTTTGGCGCCACCTATCTGGTGCTGGCCCCCGAGCACGACGTAGTCGATCGACTGGTCGCAACCGGGTGGCCCGACGGGGTGGACCCGCATTGGACCTTCGGCGGCGCGACACCGGCTCAGGCCGTCGCCTCCTACCGGCAGACCATCGCCGCGAAGTCCGACTTGGAGCGCCAGGAGAACAAAACGAAAACCGGTGTTTTCCTGGGCAGTTATGCGACCAACCCGGCCAATGGCGAGCAGGTGCCGATTTTCGTCGCCGACTACGTGCTGGCCGGATACGGCACCGGGGCGATCATGGCGGTTCCCGGCCACGACCAGCGCGACTGGGAGTTCGCCCACGAGTTCGGACTGCCGATCGTCGAAGTCATTGCCGGCGGCGATATTTCCGAGGCCGCCTACGCCGGCGACGGGGAGCTGGTGAACTCGGGCTTCCTCAACGGAATGGACGTGGCGACGGCCAAGGAAGCCATCACCGCACGTTTGGAATCCGACGGTCGCGGCCTGGCCCGCATCGAATACAAGCTCCGCGACTGGCTTTTCGCGCGGCAACGCTACTGGGGCGAACCCTTCCCGATCGTCTACGACGGCGACGGGCGTCCGCACGGGTTGGGCGAGGCCGCGTTACCGGTCGAATTGCCCGACGTCCCGGACTACTCACCGGTGCTGTTCGACCCCGACGATGCCGATAGCGTTCCCGAGCCGCCGCTGGCTAAGGCGACCGACTGGGTGCACGTGGAACTCGATCTCGGCGACGGGTTGAAGCCCTATACCCGCGACACCAACGTCATGCCGCAGTGGGCCGGTAGCTCCTGGTACGAGCTGCGTTACACCGACCCGCACAACTCAGAACGGTTCTGCGCCAAGGAGAATGAGGCCTACTGGATGGGTCCGAGGCCGGCCCAGAACGGCCTCGACGATCCGGGCGGTGTCGACCTGTATGTCGGAGGTGCCGAACACGCGGTGCTGCACCTGCTGTATTCGCGGTTCTGGCACAAGGTGCTCTACGACCTGGGGCATGTCAGCTCCCGCGAGCCCTACCGGCGGCTGGTCAATCAGGGTTACATCCAGGCGTTCGCCTACACCGACGCCCGCGGGGCCTACGTGCCGGCCGCCGACGTGGTCGAACGCGACGGAGGGTACGTCTACCCCGGGCCTGACGGGGAGATCGAGGTCTTCCAGGAATTCGGCAAGATCGGCAAGAGCCTGAAGAATTCGGTGTCGCCGGACGAGATGTGTGACGACTACGGCGCTGACACGCTGCGGGTGTACGAGATGTCGATGGGCCCGTTGGAGGCGTCGCGCCCGTGGGCCACCAAGGACGTCGTCGGGGCGCACCGCTTCCTGCAGCGAGTGTGGCGGCTCGTGATCGACGAGCAGACCGGCGACATCCGGGTCATCGACAACGCGGATCTCGACACCGACACGCTGCGGCTGCTGCACCGCACCATCGCCGGTGTCTCCGAAGACTATGCGGCACTGCGTAATAACACTGCGGTGGCCAAACTGATCGAGTACACCAACCACCTCACCAAGCAACACCGCGATTCCGTCCCGCGCGCAGCGGTCGAGCCACTGGTCCTGATGCTGGCGCCGTTGGCACCGCACTTGGCCGAGGAGTTGTGGCAGCGGCTGGGCAACCCGACGTCGCTCGCACACGGGCCGTTCCCGGTGGCCGACCCCGACTACCTGGTCGAAGACACCGTCGAATACCCCGTGCAAGTCAACGGCAAAGTGCGTGGCCGTATCACGGTGTCCGCCAACGCCGGCGCCGATGCCGTGGAAGCCGCTGCGCTGGCCGACGAGAAGGTGCAGACGTTTTTGGCGGGCGCGACCCCGAAGAAGGTGATCGTGGTGGCCGGACGGCTGGTCAACCTGGTCGTCTGACTCGGCCGAGCAGACGTAAAAGCCCTTTCCGCCACGGCGTGTCGGGCGCTTTTGCGTCTGCTCGCGCTCAACGTGGTCTGAGGACCACCTCGTGGAGATGGCCGTCGGGCGGGGTGGCCACCACCTGGGCAACCACTTGCGCCACGGTGTCCGGCTGCAGGAATCGGCCCGGGTCGTATTCGTCGCCCTCGAAAGACACCAGCGCACGCTGCATGTCGGAGTCGGTGCGGCCGGGATACACGGTGGTCACCCGCAGCGCAGGTTCGCTCTCGCGCAGCGAATCGGCGAAGGCGCGCAGCGCGAACTTACTTGCCGAATACGAGGCCATCACAGGCAAAGCCGTGCGTCCTGCGCCAGAGTTGATGAACACCACCTGACCTTGCGCGCGCCGAAGCGCTGGCAGCAGCGCGAGCGTAAGGGCCACGGCGCCAATGACATTAACGTCTAACGTGGTGCGCCACTGGTCGACGGTGGACTCGGCAACCCGCCCCGGAAAGGTCACACCGGCGTTGTGCACCAGCACATCGAGGTCGCCGATGGAGGCCGTGGCGGCGGGGATCGCGTCGGCGTCGGTCAGGTCCAGTGGGACCGTCGTCGCGCCGAGCCGCTCTGCGGCGGCGTGCATCTGAGGCGAGGGCCGCCCGGCCAACAGCAGGGTGTGCGTCGGCGCCAGGGCGGTGGCGATGGCGGCGCCGATCCCGCGGCTAGCACCGGTGATAAGCGCGGTCGGCATGCCTGCCACCTTAGGGGCAGCATGCCGTATCGGCTCTACGCCTCGTCGCCGGCGGCCTGGGCGGGCGCCGGGGTACCTACCGGCTCGCTGGCCGCCAGCCGCTCCAGCGGCGCCAGCGCTTTGGTCAGGGTCTCCACGTCGGGCGCGGGGAGCTGGCTGAGCAGGGACGCCAGAGCCGCGATCCGGTTGGTCAGCGACTCGCGGTGAACGGCCAACCCCCGCGGGGTGATGTCGACCAGGACGGCGCGTAGGTCCGATGGATCACGCGAGCGCTTGACCAGGCCGATCTTCTCGAGCCTGCGGATCGCGACGGTCGTGGTGGGTGTTCGGACGCGTTCGTGCGCGGCGAGATCGGTCATCCGGATCGGACCCTGATCGAGCAGAGTGAACAGGATCGACAGCTGGGCCAGAGTGAGGTCCCCGGCGGCTTCCTTGCTGGCGCTGGGGTCGCCGCGGCGCAGGATCGAGAACAATTTGGACAGCGCGCGGTGAAGCCCCTCAGCCAGTTCGGTCTCCGACACCGTGGCTTCGCGTTCCGCCATAGTTCGCTAGTCTAACCTGTCTGGTGTTCAGCGGGCCTGGAAACCGGTTTTGCCGTCAAAGTACTTGCGACAAAAATCGCTGTAACCGCTCGGTTTCTGCCGCCTCGAAGATCTGGTCCGGCGGCCCGGTTTCCACTACCTGACCGTGGTCCATGAAGACGACGGTGTCGGATGTGGACTTGGCGAAACCCATTTCGTGGGTGACCACCAGCATCGTCATCCCGTCGGCACCCAAATCCGCGATCAGCGCCAGGATGCCTTTGACCAGTTCGGGATCCAGCGCCGAGGTCGCCTCATCGAAGAGCATCACTTGCGGCCCCATCGCCAACGCGCGGGCGATGGCGACTCTTTGCTGCTGCCCGCCCGACAGCGCGGCCGGACGGCTATCGGCCTTGTGCTTCATGCCCACTCGGTCCAGCTGAGCCAGCGCCAGCTGGCGGGCCGCGTCGGCAGAGAGCCGTTTGAGCGTGCGTGGCGCCAGCATGACGTTGTCGAGCACGCTGCGATGCGGAAAGAGGTTGAAATGCTGGAACACCATGCCAATTCGCTGTCGCAGTCGATTGGGATCGTCCTTCAACACCGACCGCCCGTCCAGCAGGATGTCGCCGCGGTCGGGCTCGTGCAATCGGTTCAGAATGCGCAGCAGCGTCGACTTGCCAGAGCCGGACGGCCCGATCAGCGCCACCGTGCTGCCGGCCGGCGCCTCGATATCGACCCCGCGCAGCACCGCATTTCGACCGAAGGATAGGTGAATGTCCTTGCCCGCCAGCGATACTGACTGCAGTTGTGCAATGCGGTCGGTCACGTCATCTCCTGGCTGGCGGTGGAGGCCATCCGGTCGAGCGGGTCCTCCGGCTCGGCCCCAGCCCGGCCGTGGCGAAGGCGGTTGTCGACGAAGTTCACCAGGTGGGTCAGCGGGATGGTCAAGATCAGGTAGAAGATCCCCGCGGCCACCAGCGGTGACAGACTGCCGGTCTGGGCGTTGAAGTCACGGCCGACCTGGAACAGCTCGCGCTGGCCGGCGATCAGCCCGAGGAAATACACCAGCGCTGAGCCTTTCAACAGCGCGATGAACTGGTTGACCAGCGCAGGCAGCACCCGGCGGATGCCCTGCGGTATCACCACCAACCCCATCGAGGCGCGGTAACTCAGCCCTAGTGCGCGGGAGGCTTCCAGCTGGCCGGACTCGACACTTTGGATGCCGGAGCGGAAGATCTCGCCCACATATGCGGCGGCGGTCAGCCCCAACGCGGCGATGCCGAGCGGATAGGGATTGTTGTTGGTCAGCCCGCCCACCAGCGGCCCCATCCCCAGGCCGATCAGCAGGATGATCACCACCTCGGGCAGGCCGCGGAAAATGTCGGTGTACACCCGGGCCGGCCAACGTAGCCAGCGGGCCCGTGAAATACCGGCAACCGCCAGCACCATGCCGATCGCCAGGCCGATGACACTGGAGCTGACCGTCAAAATCAGCGTGTTGGGCAGCCCCGTCTTCAACAACACCGGGATGGCCTGCTTGTACAGCGACCAGTCGAAGAACGAATCCCGCAGCTGGGCCAGAACGGACTTTGGCGGCGGAACCTCGTCGACCGCCCGACGATGGCGCTCGGCGATCGCCGCGAAGTCCGGCAGGTGCGGTGTCAACGCCGACTTCGATCCGGGCTTCCAGCCCGGCGGCGGCGTTCGTGGGACCCAGTCGGTGTACAGCTGCGCCCAGGTGCCGTCGGCGATGACGGCGTCCAACCCCGAGTCCAGCGCCGCGAGCAGCGGCTGGTTGTCTTTGGCCACCGCGTAGGCCACATAGTTGCCCAGGCCGAACGTGTAGCCGGCGATCTCGGCGGTGTCGCCGGGCCGCATCGCGTTGGTCGCCTCCATCGCCGGCGCTACCCACGCGTCGATCTGATGGGTCTTTACGCTGGTGTACACGGTGGTGAAGTCGGGGAACTTCACCGGTTGCAAGTGCAGAGTGTCGACGACGTAGGCCTCTTCGACGGTGCCCTGCACGACGCCGATGCGCTGCCCGGCGGCCAGGTCGTCGAAGCCGCCGATCTGTGAACCGGACGGCACTATCAGCGACAAGTAGCCGAAGTCGTAGCCGTTGGTGAATCCGACCGTGCGCCGGCGTGCTTCGGTGGCCATGATCGACGCCGAGCCGACGTCGAATCGCCGCGACGCCACCTGAGCCAGCAGCCCGGAGAAGTCGGTGCCGACGAAGACGACCTGCAGTCCCAGCTTGGCTGTGATGGCTCGGAGTAGCTCGTTGTCGTAGCCGGTGTAGTGCCCGTTCGAGCTCAGGCAGCTGGTCGGGGGCGCCTGCGACAGGGTGCCGACGGTCAGGGTTTTCGGCGTGTGCAGTCCCAGCGCCCCGATGTCCACCGAACTCAGCGGCTCCACGTCGGCAGTCGTGTACTTGTCCTCACGGGGCCGGTTGGCGGCGGCCAATTGTCGGGGCAACGCGATCGCGCCGTCCTTTCCTGATGGCCGGCACTGATTGGTGTCGGCCGCGATAGGGGCGGCCAATGTCAGACTAGCCAGACTGCAGATCAGCAGCATCGTGGCGACCAGCGCGAACAGCTTTCCGGCGAAGACGTTCATACCCGCAACGTATCGATCGGTGCGGTGATCGGCCATGGCGGTCGACTGGGGTCAGAACACCGCCGCGGGCTTGTCCGACGGGGCGAGCACGCGGCGCCGAACAAGTTCGGTCACCATGACCTCCGCCATCAGTTCAGCGCAGCCGCTGCATGCCGCCCGGGCGGCGACGGGGTCGCGGTGTCGGATCGCTGCGGTCTCGTCTTCGTAGAACGGCAGCATCTCGCCGACGACGCTCGGGTAGCTCAGCAAGAACGCGCGCGGAATCAGGCTCTGCGAGGCCCGAATGGCAGCGTGCAGTCGCGGCCCTGCGTATTGGTCGTTGATGGTGCGCCGGTATTCCCTTGTGGCCTGCTGGAATAGCCGCGGTTCCTTCGCGCTGCGCAGCGTCCGCATGGTGGCGTCGAGCTGGCCCAGGATGCGCGGGGTGGGATTGGCGGCCGCGCGCGCCGAGGCCATGCCGTTGAGCACGCCGTGCAGCTCGTGGTGCTCGAGGATGGTGTCTTCGTCGAAGCGCTCGACGAACGCGCCCCGGTGATACCGGGTGGAGAGCACCCCGTCGTGTTCCAGCTGAACGATGGCTTCTTGGATGGGAACGCGGCTGATGCCTAGCTCCCTGGCGATCTCGTTGCGGTCGACCCGGTCACCCGTGCGCAGCTTGCCGATCAGCACCTGGTTGAGAATGTGGGCGACGACCTGGTCCTTCTCCTTCGCCCCGTATGTCTTAGGCATGCTGGGCGTTCCTAACGGCGATCACGCCAGCGACACAACGTCTCGGCGCCGGCCAGGTCGTAGTCCGGGCCGGAGGCGCCGATGGTCAGCAGGCTTACCCCGAGATCGGCCAGCGCCTCGGCCTCGGTGATCAACGCGTCGGCACCCGCGCCCCCGGTTTCGCCGCCCACCGCCGCCGATCGTGCGATACCGGCCGGATCACGCCCGACGACGGTGCAGTGGTCGGCCAGGACAGCCGACTTGGCGGGATAGGAGTCGGCGGTGGCGAAGCTGTGCCAGATGTCGGCATGCTCGGCGACCAGGCGCAAGGTCTTCTTCTCACCCCCGCCGCCGATCAGGACTGGAATGTCGCGGGTGGGCGCCGGATTGAGCTTCGCCAGTCGGGCCTTGATCCGCGGCAGCGCCGCGCCCAGATCATCGAGTCGGCTTCCCGCGGTTCCGAACTCGTAGCCGTACTGGTCATAGTCCTTGCGTTTCCAGCCCGAGCCGATACCCAACACCAGACGCCCGTCGGAGATGTGGTCGACGGTGCGGGCCATGTCGGCGAGCAGCTCGGGATTGCGGTAGGAGTTGCAGCTGACCAGGGCGCCGATCTCGATGCGAGACGTCTGCTCGGCCCAGGCGGCAAGCATTGTCCAGCATTCGAAGTGGGCGCCGTCCGGATCACCGTAGAGCGGAAAGAAGTGATCCCAGTTGAACGCGACGTCGACGCCGATGTCCTCGCAGCGACGGACCGCGTCACGGATGCTCTGGTAATGCGGGGCATGTTGCGGCTGAAGCTGTACACCGATACGCACGCCAGGTGAACTCATACCACCAAACTAGGCGCTGAGACTCAGCCGCCGTCGAGAACTCCGCGTAGGAGGTCGACCAGTGCGCGGGGTTGGTCGCTTTGCACCGAATGCCCGGAATTCTCGACGACCTGCACACCGCGAAACGACTGCGCGCGTCGCCCGAGTTCGTCGGCGTCGTCGTCGGAGACGAAGCCCGATTTGCCGCCGCGTACCAGCGTGATCGGCGCGGACAACCCGGCGACGTCGTCCCACAGGCTGTCAAAGTCGGGGAATTCTCGGATGGTGTCGTAACGCCAGGTCCAGCGGCCGTCGTCGAGCCGGTGGGAGTTGTGGAATACGCCGCGGCGCAACGATTTCGGGTCGCGGTGCGGCGCCGCGGCGGTAGTCAACTCGAGCATCGCCGCAAAGCTGGGGAACTCCCGGTCACCGTGCATCAGCGCCACCGTGCCTTGCTGTTCGGCGGTCATCTCGGCGTGCCGGCGCAACGCTGACGGGGTGACGTCGACGAGGACGAGCTCGCGCACCAGGTGCGGCGCGACAGCGCCCAACCCGATCGCGGTCAGCCCGCCCAGCGACATGCCGACGACGAGGTCGGCGTCCGACGCGAGCTCACTCAGCACCGGTGCCAATGCTGCGGCGTTGTGCTGCGGCGAGTAGTCGCCGTCCTCCCGCCACGCCGAATGCCCATGGCCGGGCAGGTCCACCGCCAAAGCCGGCTGCCCCAAACCGAGGATCACGGTGTCCCAGGTGTGTGCGTTCTGCCCGCCGCCGTGCAAGAAGACGACCCGCGGTGAGGAGTCACCCCATTGCAGTGCGCTGACGGCGCCGGTATCGATCCGCTGCACGTGAGGCAATGGTCCTTCGACGCCGGCCTGCTCTGCGTTCTCGGGCAACAACGCGAACTCGGATAGTCCAACCAGTTCGTCGTCGGAAATGTCGGTCACGTCTCTGACACTACGATGGCGTCGTCGACCCGGGCGCCCGGATACTCGCTGCAACGCAAACCGGCCCGCCACCTCGGTGGCGGGCCGGTTGTCGCGAGACGCTAGTCGGCGTCGATGATGAACTCTTCGAGCTGGGCGCGCGCAACGTCGTCGGGCAGCTGCTGCGGCGGGCTCTTCATCAGGTAAGCCGATGCCGGCATCACCGGTCCACCGATGCCGCGGTCCTGGGCGATCTTGGCCGCCCGCACCGCGTCGATGATCACGCCGGCCGAGTTCGGCGAGTCCCACACCTCGAGCTTGTACTCCAGGTTCAGCGGCACGTCACCGAAGGCACGGCCCTCCAGCCGGACGTAAGCCCACTTGCGGTCGTCGAGCCAGCCGACGTGGTCGGACGGGCCGATGTGGACGTCTTTGGTCTTGAACTCCCGCTGCAGATTCGACGTGACGGCCTGCGTCTTGGAGATCTTCTTCGACTCCAGCCGCTCACGCTCGAGCATGTTCAAGAAGTCCATGTTGCCGCCGACGTTGAGCTGCATGGTGCGGTCGAGTTGCACGCCGCGGTCCTCGAACAGCTTGGCCATCACGCGGTGGGTGATGGTGGCACCGACCTGGCTCTTGATGTCGTCGCCGACGATTGGCACGCCGGCGTCGGTGAACTTCTTGGCCCACACCGGATCGGACGCGATGAACACCGGCAGCGCGTTGACGAATGCCACCCCGGCGTCGATCGCGCACTGGGCGTAGAACTTGTCGGCCTCTTCGGAGCCGACCGGCAGGTAGGAGACCAGCACGTCGGCCTGGGCGTCGCGCAGCACCTTGACCACGTCGACGGCCTCGGTGTCAGAGATCTCGATGGTCTCGGAGTAGTACTTGCCGATGCCGTCGAGGGTCGGGCCGCGTTGCACCGTCACGTTGGTGGGGGGCACGTCGGCGATCTTGATGGTGTTGTTCTCCGACGCAAAAATCGCCTCGGACAGGTCGAAGCCGACCTTCTTGGCGTCCACGTCGAATGCGGCGACGAACTTCACGTCGCGAACGTGGTACTGGCCGAACTTCACGTGCATCAAGCCGGGCACAGTGCTGTTCTCGTCGGCGTCGTAGTAATACTGCACGCCCTGGACCAGCGAGGACGCGCAGTTGCCGACGCCGACAATAGCGACCCGGACCTCGGGCCGCGCCCCGGGCGCCCCTAGCGGCTTGTGCTCACTCATACCGCGTTCTCCTTATACTAATATCTGTGTCGTGGATGGTGTGGTTTACCGGCTCTAGGACTGCTCAGCGCGGCGTTGCGCTAATAGTTCTGCCGCGATCAACTCGTTGAGCCAATTGACTTCACGCTCGCTGGACTCCAACCCGAGTTGATGTAACTGGCGGGTGTAGCGGTCTAACGAGTTACTGGCCCGCGCCACTGCTTCACGCAGGCCTTCCCGGCGTTCTTCGACCTGGCGACGACGACCTTCCAGGATGCGCATCCGCGCTGCGGCCGGCGTGCGGTTGAAAAATGCCAGGTGCACGCCGAAGCCGTCGTCGGTGTAGTTAACCGGACCCGTGTCGGCCACCAGCTCGGTGAAGCGCTTGCGGCCGTCATCGGTCAACTCGTAGACGCGCCGGGCACGCCGCACCGGCGTCCCGGCGGGCGCGGCGTTCTCCGCGATCAGCCCGTCCGCCTGCATCCGTCGCAGCGCGGGGTAGAGCGAACCATAGGAAAACGCCCGGAACGCCCCGAGCAGACCCGTCAGCCGTTTGCGCAGTTCGTAGCCATGCATCGGCGACTCGAGCAAGAGTCCCAGGATGGCCAGCTCCAGCATCGAGTCACCTCCTTTGCTCGGTACGGTCCGACAGTTTATGTCGGGTAACTGTCTCGCGTAATAGTATCGACCCGATATATTCGCCGCCACTCCAGCTGACGTTCTCGCTCTGTTCAGCCGGTTTTGGCCGGGCGGTCAGGAGGGCGGGGTGACCCGCTCGACGGTGCCCTGGCCAGCGGTCTGGTTGTAATCACCGTGGTTGCAAGCCTGTTAGTGGCGGTCGCCAGCAGGCATAAACAAATAGCGTGTCAATACATCTTCATTGGTTCCTGCCCACGTACGGGGATTCTCGCGACCTCATCGCCGGTGGTCACGGCAGCAATATGCACGGCGACCGGCCGGCCGATCTGAGATACCTGATCCAGCTCGCCCAGGCCGCCGAGATCAACGGCTTCGAGGCGGTGCTCACACCCACCGGGTTGTGGTGCGAAGACGCCTGGCTGACCACGGCCATGCTGATCAACAGCACCGAGTCGCTGAAGTACCTGGTGGCGTTCCGTCCAGGGCTGATCAGTCCCACGCTGGCCGCGCAGATGGCGTCGACCTTTCAATGGCACTCCCAGGGCCGGCTGCTGCTGAACGTGGTCACCGGCGGCGAAAGCATCGAGCAGCGGGCGTTCGGCGACTTCCTGGAGAAGCGGGACCGTTACGCGCGATGTGGCGAGTTCCTCGACATCGTCCGCAGGCTGTGGACGTCCGACGATCCGGTGACTGTGGCCGGCGAACATCTGCGCGTCGAGCAGGCGTCGCTGGGGCGCCGTCCCGATCCGCTGCCTGCCGTCTTTTTCGGCGGGTCCTCACCGGAGGCCGGCCAGGTCGCGGCCAGGTACGCCGACACCTACCTGACTTGGGGCGAGCCGCCCGCGCAGGTCAGCGAGAAGCTCAACTGGATCCGCGGTCTGGCCAAGGCGCGGGGCCGGAAACTCAGCTACGGCATCCGGTTACACGTCATCTCGCGCGACACCAGCGAGCAAGCCTGGTCCGAGGCGCAGCGGCTGCTGAGCGCGCTGAACCCGGAGACCGTCGCCGCGGCGCAACAGTCGCTCGCCCGCTCGGAGTCCGAAGGGCAACGTCGAATGCGTGAATTGCACGGCGGCGGTGACGATTTCGCGCAAGGGGTGGACGCCCGACGGCTGGAGATCTACCCAAACCTGTGGTCCGGCGTCGGCTTGGTCCGCGGCGGCGCAGGCACCGCCCTGGTCGGTTCGCATGAGGAGGTCGCCGACCGGATCACCCAGTACGCGGAGCTGGGCCTGGACCACTTCATCTTGTCCGGCTACCCGCACCTCGAGGAGGCCTACATCTTCGGGGAGGGGGTGCGCCCGATCCTCGCCCGGCAGGGTCTGCTGGGCGAGGACGCCGGGGTGGACAGGCCGACCGGGCCAGCCCGTACTGCGTTCCTTCCGCGCGTCGGAGACGTCAGTGCTTCCTAGTTCGGTAACCAGCCGCACTGACGACCAGACGGGTGTGACCGTGCTGGCCGGACCCGCGCTGTCCCAGCCAGTGCCCCGGTTTGACGGCAGCGCGACACCGGACCGAGCTACCCAGGTAGCCGGAGACCGCCAGTGCGGGCATCAGCAACCAACTTGCCTTTGGCGCGTACGAACTCGGTCCAGTTGTCAGCAGCTTCGACCAGCAACGCCCACGCATCCGGGCTCAGCGTCGGGTCATCCGCCGTGGTGTACAGGTCTTGCAGTCGGGAGAACTCACGGTCCACGTTCGCGAGCTGCGTAAGTTCAACGGGATCACGGTTCGGGATCCCGTTGACGATTGCCGGTTTGCCCGGCGCGACTGGCGACCGCCACCGTCTGGCCCCGCCCTCGGGTGCGGAACTCGACGGTAATCGCCGGGTCGGCATAATAGGCGAGCGCACGCAGCGCCGACGGGCTATAGGCGCGTAGCGAGCTGATGAACCCATCGTGTGCAAACGGGGATAGCTTATTGAACGGCAGCGCCACAGCCAACATCACCAAGTGGAGCGGTGCCGGCGGCCGGGGGGCGTCAATGATTAACAACGTGTTCCCAGCGCGGGTCCCTTCGGCGAACACTCGGGCGGCCAGTGCAGGCGGCAAGTGATGCAACGACAACGCAAACACCACGAGGTCGTAATACCCGTCCGGGGCGTCGATGGCGGTGGCATCCATTTCCCGCACCGTGGCGCGGGGGTGACTGCCGAGGTCGCTGGCGGCGACCGCGGCCACCAATGTGGGATCGATGTCGGTCACCGTCACCTGGGCAGTGGGGTGATTCTCCAGCAGCTTGCGCGACAGCCCGCCGTGGCCGCACCCGAGTTCTAGGATCTTGGGAGAGGGGATATTGGCCACCTCACCAAGCGCCATCCGGGCAAACTTCTTATATTGACCGAACAACCGTCCGGCCCGGTCGAGTGAGCGGATGACTTTGCGCTTCAGATCGTCGACGTCGTCGCGGTCCAGGTATTCCAGCCGGTTAGTCTGCAACCGCCGGTCCAGCCAGGAGGCGTCAGGCCCGCCCCGGGGCATGCTCGCAATGTCACCAGCTGTCCTGTCGATGTAGGCCATCATCGATGATGGCAGCAGTGATCACACATCACTCACCAAGTTTCACGTCTATCGAAGGCTCGGTAGCTGTCATCAGCGGGTGTGTGGCCATTCTGGGTCGGCGGTTGG
The DNA here is from genome assembly GCA_963751315.1 of uncultured Actinomycetota bacterium. GTDB lineage: Bacteria > Actinomycetota > Actinomycetes > Mycobacteriales > Mycobacteriaceae > Mycobacterium. Next base: position 77,678 of record CAVVUH010000034.1, read on the forward strand.
CTGCGACCAGCCGCATCAGGAACGAGGGCCGCAGGAGCCGGGCTGGTGGGTCGACAAAGTGCTGCACACGAAGCATCGCTTCGGCGACCGCGGGATCGTTCGCGGCGGCTGCCCACACCTTGTCCATCTGCCAGTTCACCAGGCGCGTCAGCGCCCGACGCCAACCGCCTCCCGGGGACGGGGACAGAAGGGAGTCGCCGAGCCGGTTCGCCCGCCAAACAGGGGCGATCTGCTTGGCAGTTGCCTTGAAGAATCGCCGACTCAAGTCGCCGTCGCGATCGGCCAAGCAGTTTCGAAGCGCAACGGCCTGCAGCGCGGCCATGGTCATGCCCTGCATATACATTGGGTTGAAGCTGCAGATTGCGTCGCCCATCACCAGCAGCCCCGCGGGGAATTGGCGCATCTTGTCATAGCGTCTCCACGTGCTGGCCGGGTAACGCTGCGCAGACACCCCACCGAGCGGCTCGGCAGCCCGCAGTGCAGCGATCAGAAAAGGCGGAGCGAATTGCGCGGCGCTCTCGATTATGCCGGCCAGGTTATCGGGCAGTTCGTCCCCGCCCACGCCGTACAAGGTCAGGATCGAGGTGTCGTGCTCGTAGGCCGCCACCACCACCCCGGTGGGTCGTTCGGGCATCGGGCCAAGCGCGATCATTTTCTCCGCGATCATGCCCGCGGGGATCCGCAGAAATTGACTGGTGTAGCTCAGATGCGCCGGGTAGCGTTGCTCGACCGGTCGCTCGTAGCCGAGGTTGTCGAGGAACGCCGGCGTGCGTGCGGAGCGGCCCGTCGCATCGACCACCAGGTCGGCATCCAGCACGGTTTCCTCACCGGTGTCGCGGTTGACCACCCGGGCGCCCGTGACCCGACGGGCCCGGTCGGCTATCGGCCCGACGACATCATGGCCGTCCAGGATTCTCACATTCTCGATGGCGCGGACTCGTCGCCTGACATGGGACTCCAAAAATGGTCGGCTGGGTTGATAGAAGACCAGCGATGCCGGGTCGGCCAATTTGGCCAAGCGGTCAAGCTCATGCCGGCCTTGCCGGAGATACACACGCGTATCGTTGTCCAGGACAGTCGCGCCTGCAGTTTCGAGTTCATCGAGCAGGCCAGGGAATAGCTGGTCCAGGGCTTTCGAGCCCGTACTCAGTAGAGCATGCCAATGCCGTGCCTGGGGTACACCTCGACGGTGCTCAGGACCGTCCGGCAGCCGGTCCCGCTCGACGAGCGTGACCGCCTCGTAAAAGTCCGACAGCACTCCAGCAGCGAGCAGCCCGGCCATACTCGCACCCCAGACAATGGCTCGCTGTCCGAGTTTGCTCATCGACACTCCCCTCGCAAGAACCCGATGACGGTGCCGGTCAATCCGAAGAACGGCGTAAATATGCCGGTCAATACATGTACGAACAGCGGGCGTGAAAGGTTCATGGGATCGGATCGAAACGTCGGGCTGCCCGGGATAAGGTCGCCTCGCCGCCGGTTGTCTCAAGAGGATCTAGTCTCCAGCCAGCGCCGGGTTGTCACCGTTGGCCGATAGGCTCCCCGCCAACGGGCTGTCCTACGCGCCCCCTCAAGTACCTAAGCGATGCCGAATAGCCGCTCGTAGAGCAAGCCGCACCTGTCCTGTCGACATCGATCAGCACGTTGCGCGCGATGGCTGACTGGAATGCGAGCACCTTTTGGGTGAGGGCTCGCTCGATGCGAAGGCCGCGGATTCGCTACCCAACCTCACCTCGGCGGGGTCCAGTCCAGGCGGTCGACACCTCGGGATCGTCCTGACTGGGGGCCGCGTGGGCATACGTTTCCAGTGATCGGGCATTCGATTGAACCGACCGGCACCGGTGCTCGTGATCGGACAGTGGGGACAGTGAGTGGCATCGCTGGGGGGACAGCGAGTGGCATCGCTGGCGCGCCGGGGGCATTGCCACTGCACCGCTACAGCCAGCATGAGGTCACCGAATCGTTTATCAGGTTTCCGGGATTTGAGGCCTTCGAGGACATGGTCCGGAAACTGTATGCGAGTTCTAAAGTCTTGGAGTCCATACGAGCGACGGCCCGACTAGCTCTCTCACCTCCATCCGGTAATACAGCACCTTGTGGCGCACGAGAGCCAGATCCAGGCGCTGGACCGCGCGCCGCGCCGCGCTGCGCTGCGAGATCGTCTCATCCAGCCCGTCAGCCAAGTGTGATCCCTTCGGCACCAGCCTTGGAGTAAAGCGCCTGCGATCCCGCCAGCACGTCGGCCCTAAATAGGAGTTCGTCATCATGCTCAACTACGGTGCGCAACCAGATGTGCTGGGGTCGTTAACCGCCGGCCAGCGGTCGATATGGGCTGCCCAACAACTCCGGCCCGAAGTCCCTTACAACTTTGCCGCTTTTTTCGCGATCGATCACGATGTCGACGCCGAGAGGCTCATGGTTGCGTGCGAAGCGGCAGCAACGCGGTTCGGCACACCATGCGCGCGGCTATCCCTCGATGACGGCGAACCGGTCTTCATAGTCGACCGCTCCTTTGCGCAGACCGGAATCCTGCGCTGCATCGATCTGCGCACCGAGTGTGACCCAGTAGCCGCTGCTCGCAGCTGGATGAACAACGACTACCGCCAACCAATTGATCTGGTCCGTGACCGACTCACCAACTTCACGCTGCTGCGGATCACCGACAACCTGTCGTATTTCTACCTGCGTACGCACCACGTCCTCTGTGACGGGTATGGCGCCAACAATTTCTTCCGGCACATCGCGGCCGTCTACTCGGGATCAGTCCCCGACACCGGCGAAGTCGACTTCTCCGAGTTCGCCCTGATCCGGGACGAAGATCGGAACTATCAGCAGTCTTCGCGCAGTCATGCCGATGCCGAGTACTGGAAGACCGTCGTGCGCGGACCTCTGGACGTCACCGACCTGGGAGGGACGCGGACGTCGGTGGCACCACGCCACCCGCTGGTGCGCGAGCTGGTGTGCACGCATCGACTGTGGGAGAACGGGCATGGCCGGCTGGATGTCGCAAGGGTTATCGCGACAATGGCGGTGTTCATCGCGAAAACCACAGGACACCAGAACGTCTCGATGTCGCTGCCGGTTTCGGCGCGCACGAATGCGGCGCTGAAAAGATGTGCGGGCATGGTGTCGAACATGGTGCCGCTGCTGATCTGCGTCGATGACGGCGACACCTTTGGTGCACTGACCGATCGGGTCGCCACGGCCGCGGTCGGTGCGCTGCAGCATCAGCAGTTCCGGCGCTGGCCGGACCTCGTTGCCGATGCAACGCCTCTCGACATGAACGTCGAGTTCGGCCCGGCGATCAACGTACTCGGCTTCCTCGAACCGCTTCGTTTCGGGCCTTCGGAAGTCACGCCCAACGTGTTGACCACCTTCCCCATACAAGACATTGCAATCAACATCTATCCGGGACTGGGTGACGCCGGCGGCTTCGATTACGTAGACACGTCTGGCAAGCCGCGAATTCAGTTTACGTGGAACCCGGACCGCTACACCGACGACGACATCGCCAGGCACATAACCCATCTGGAATTCCTCTTTGACCGCCTTTTGGTGGCGGATGCGTCGGTGGTGGTGGGGGAGGTGTCGTTGCTGGATCGCGGTGAGCGTGATCTGGTGCTGTCGGGGTGGTCGGGTGTTGGGGTGGGGGCGCCGGTGGGGGTGGCGCCGCGGTTGTTGGCGGCGGCGGTGGCGGCCGACCCGGATGCGGTGGCGGTCATCGACGGTGCGCGGGAGGTGTCGTATCGCGAGCTTGATGAGTGGTCGACGCGGTTGGCGCGGGTGCTCATCGAGGCGGGGGTGGGTCCGGAGCGTGCGGTGGGCGTGGCGATGGATCGGTGTGTGGAGTTGGTGGTGGCGTGGTGGGCGGTGGTCAAGGCCGGCGGGGTGTATGTGCCGGTGGACCAAGCTCATCCGGTGGAGCGGATCGCGGCGGTGTTGGACGCGGTGGGCGCGGTGTGTGTGTTGACTTGCGGTGCCGACACGGTGGCCGGGGCCGGGGCGCGCCCGGTGCTGCGCCTCGACGGTTTGGATGTGTCGGGGCGGTGCGCGGCGGCGATCACCGATGCTGATCGGCTGGCGGCGCTGGGGGTGGATAACACCGCCTATGTGATGTTCACCTCGGGGTCCACCGGTGCCCCTAAGGGGGTGGCGGTCAGCCACGCCGGTTTGCTGGGGTTGGCGGCGGCGCAACGTGCGGTGTATGGGTTGGGCGCGGATGCGCGGGTGTTGATGGTGGCCGCGCCGACCTTTGATGCGTCGCTCTTCGATTGGTTGTGGGCGGTGGGGTCGGGGGCGGCGTTGGTGGTGGCGCCGCCGGCGGTGTATGCCGGGGAGGCGTTGACCGCGTTGCTGCAGGACCGGCGGGTCAGCGCGGCGGTGGTGACCCCGACGGTGCTGGCGTCGCTGGATCGGGCCCGGCTGGCCGGGGTGGACACACTGGTCACCACGGGGGAGGCCTGCCCGCCGGAGTTGGTGGCCGCCTGGGCGCCGGGTCGGCGGATGTTCAACGGCTATGGCCCCACCGAGACCACCATCTGCGCCACCTGCACTGCGCCGCTGACCGCGGGGCAGCCGGTGAGCATCGGCGCCCCGATCCCGGGGATGTGCGCGCTGGTGCTCGACGCGCGGCTCAACCCGGCCCCGATCGGGGTCATCGGCGAACTGTATCTGGGCGGGCCGGCGCTGGCCCGTGGCTATGTGGGCCGGGTGGGGTTGACCGCGGAACGGTTCGTGGCCAACCCCTACGGGGGTGCGGGGGCGCGCATGTATCGCACCGGGGATCTGGTGCGCTGGACTTCGGCCGGCACCCTGGATTATCTGGGCCGCGCCGATAGCCAGATCAAACTGCGCGGGCAGCGCATCGAGTTGGGCGAAATCGAAAACACCCTGCTGGCCTGCCCGCAGGTCACCCGGGCCGCCGCCAGGATGCACCACAGCCCCACCGGCGGCGCCCACCTGGTCGGCTACATCAGCCTGGAGCACACCAGCAGCGCTGATCACGACGCCGACATCGTCGAACAGTGGCAACACATATACGACGAGCAGTACGGCGCCGAGGTCGGGGCGGCGGGGTTCGGCATGGATTTTCGGGGCTGGAACAGCAGCTACACCGGTGACCCGATTCCGCTTGAGGAGATGATGGAGTGGCGTTCGGCCACGGTGGATCGGATCATGGCCCTGCAGCCGCGGCAAGTGTTGGAGATCGGCGCGGGCTCGGGGCTGGTGTTGTCCCAGATCGCCCCGCACTGTGAACACTATGTCGCCACCGACATGTCGGCGGTGGCTATCGACAACCTGGCCCGCTCGCTGGAGCAGTTGCAGATCGGGTGGCGTGATCGGGTCGAGCTGCTGACCCGACCCGCCCACGTCACCGAGGCACTGCCGCGGGGCTACTTCGACACCATCATTGTCAACTCGGTCGTCCAGTACTTCCCCAACGGGGGATATCTGGCCGAGGTCATCGACAACGCCGTGGAGCTGCTGGCCCCCGGCGGGACACTGTTCATCGGCGATGTGCGCAACCACAGCCTGCAGGGCGCGTTCCAAACCGCGGTCGCGCTCGCCCGCGCCAGCGCCAGCGACGCCGCCGAGATCCGCCAACGAGTCCAGCGCGCCCTGCTCAGCGAACCCGAATTACTGCTGGCCCCAGAGTTCTTCACCACCTGGGCCGCCGACCACCCATCAGTGGCCGGACTGGACATCGAAGTCAAACGCGGAGTGGCCGACAACGAACTGACCCGGTATCGCTACGACGTCACCATCCACAAAACCCCCACACCGGTGCGCTCCCTGGCCACCGCACCCAGCTGGGCGTGGCCCCAATGCGCGGGCCTGGGCGGGCTGCACACCCGGTTGCTATCCCAACGTCCGGCCACCGTGCGCATCACCGGCATCCCCCGCGCCGGACTGATCAGCGACGTCGACATCGAAGCCGCCCTGGCCGCCGGGACACCCCTGGCCGACGCGCTCGCCCAGGCCAGCGCCACCGCGACGCCTGACACCGTCACCCCCGAAGAACTGCACCGCCTCGGCGACGCCACCGGATACCAGGTGGCCGTGACCTGGGGTGCCCAACCGGGCACGCTGGATGCCGTTTTCCTCACCCCCACCGACACCAACGCTCACACCGCGGCGCTGAGCGACCTGTATCTGCCTCCCGCCGGGGCCCCTCCACGCAGCACCCACGCCAATGACCCGCAAACCAACACCAAGATCAGCGCGGTGCGTCAGCGGTTGAGCGCGTGGTTGCCCGAGTACATGGTGCCGGCGCAGATTGTGGTGCTCGAGGAGTTCCCGTTGACCTCCTCGGGCAAGATCGACCGTAAGGCGTTGCCGGCGCCGGTGGTTGCCGCCACAGCCTTCCGGGCGCCGCAGACCGAGACCGAAAAAATCGTCGCCGAAGTGTTCGCCGAGGTGTTGGGCCTCAACCGGGTCGGGCTCGATGATGACTTCTTCGCCCTGGGTGGGGATTCGTTGATCGCCACCCGGGTCAGCGCGCGGCTGCAGTCGGCGTTGGGCCGGGAAGTGCCGGTGCGGTATCTGTTCGACGCGTCCACCGTCGGGCATCTCGCCGAGTATCTGCACCGGCATCGCGGCGGCCCGGCCCGCCCGCCGCTGCGGGTGATGCCGCGCCCGCAGCGGGTCCCGTTGTCGTATGCCCAGCAGCGGTTGTGGTTCCTCAACCGGTTCGAGGGCGGGGCTGCGACCTACAACATGCCGACCGCGTTGCGGTTCAGCGGGGCGCTGGATGTCGAGGCGCTGGGCGCGGCCCTCGATGATGTCCTGGCCCGCCACGAATCGCTGCGCACCATATTTCCCGACGTTGACGGTGTGCCGGTGCAGGAGGTGTTGCCGGCCCGGGCGGGGATGTGGCGGCGCGGGGGCGCGGCGGTGGTGTCGATGCCGGAGCAGGATGTGGCCGGCGAGTTGACGGCGCTGGCGGGGTATCGGTTTGATTTGTCCGCGGAGATCCCGATTCGTGTGCAGATCTATGCGGTGGGACCCGAGCAGTATGTGGTGGGGATTGTGTTGCACCACATCGCTTTTGACGGGTGGTCAATGGCTCCGATGGTCCGTGATGTGGGTCTGGCGTATCGGGCGCGGCGGCACGGCCGGGCCCCGCAGTGGGCGCCGTTGCCGGTGCAGTATGTGGATTACACGTTGTGGCAACGGGAGTGGTTGGGGGCCGAGTCTGATCCCGACAGTGTGATCGCTGGGCAGTTGCGGTACTGGCGGCAGGAGTTGGCCGATCTGCCGGAGTTGGTGTCGCTGCCGGCGGATCGGGCCCGCCCGCCGGTGCCCAGTTACCGCGGTGATGGGGTGGATTTGCGCATCGACCCGCAGGTGTGGGCGGGGGTCAAGGCGGTGACGGCGGCGCATAACGCGACGGCCTCGATGGTGTTGCAGGCGGTATTGGCGGTGTTGCTGCGCCGGGTCGGGGTGGGTGAGGACATTGTGTTGGGCGCGCCGATCGCCGGGCGGTTGGATGAGGCGCTCGATGATCTGGTCGGGTTTTTCGTCAACACCTGGGTGTTGCGGGTGGGTATCGATTCTCAGCACCGGTTCAGCGATGTGCTCGAGCAGGTGCGTCACAAGGCGCTGGATGCCTACAGCAACCAGGATGTGCCGTTTGAAATGCTGGTCGAGCAGCTCAACCCGGTGCGCTCGGGGGGGCATCATCCGCTGTTTCAGGTGGCATTGGAGTTCCAGAACAACGTGCGCCCCGAGGTGCTGGCGATCGACGGGGTCAGCGTCGAGCAGCTGGCGCTGTTCACCCGCACCGCTAAGTTCGACCTGGATTTCGATCTGAGTGAGGTGCCCACCGAGGACCCGGCCGCGCCGATGGCCGCCGGGGTGGTGTCGTATGCCACGGATTTGTTTGACCGGGCCACCATCGAGCGGTTGGTCACCTGGTTTGGGCGGGTGATCGAGGCGGTGGTGGCGGATGCGTCGGTGGTGGTGGGGGAGGTGTCGTTGCTGGATCGCGGTGAGCGTGATCTGGTGCTGTCGGGGTGGTCGGGTGTTGGGGTGGGGGCGCCGGTGGGGGTGGCGCCGCGGTTGTTGGCGGCGGCGGTGGCGGCCGACCCGGATGCGGTGGCGGTCATCGACGGTGCGCGGGAGGTGTCGTATCGCGAGCTTGATGAGTGGTCGACGCGGTTGGCGCGGGTGCTCATCGAGGCGGGGGTGGGTCCGGAGCGTGCGGTGGGCGTGGCGATGGATCGGTGTGTGGAGTTGGTGGTGGCGTGGTGGGCGGTGGTCAAGGCCGGCGGGGTGTATGTGCCGGTGGATCGGGCCCATCCGGTGGAGCGGATCGCGGCGGTGTTGGACGCGGTGGGCGCGGTGTGTGTGTTGACTTGCGGTGCCGACACGGTGGCCGGGGCCGGGGCGCGCCCGGTGCTGCGCCTCGACGGTTTGGATGTGTCGGGGCGGTGCGCGGCGGCGATCACCGATGCTGATCGGCTGGCGGCGCTGGGGGTGGATAACACCGCCTATGTGATGTTCACCTCGGGGTCCACCGGTGCCCCTAAGGGGGTGGCGGTCAGCCACGCCGGTTTGCTGGGGTTGGCGGCGGCGCAACGTGCGGTGTATGGGTTGGGCGCGGATGCGCGGGTGTTGATGGTGGCCGCGCCGACCTTTGATGCGTCGCTCTTCGATTGGTTGTGGGCGGTGGGGTCGGGGGCGGCGTTGGTGGTGGCGCCGCCGGCGGTGTATGCCGGGGAGGCGTTGACCGCGTTGCTGCAGGACCGGCGGGTCAGCGCGGCGGTGGTGACCCCGACGGTGCTGGCGTCGCTGGATCGGGCCCGGCTGGCCGGGGTGGACACACTGGTCACCACGGGGGAGGCCTGCCCGCCGGAGTTGGTGGCCGCCTGGGCGCCGGGTCGGCGGATGTTCAACGGCTATGGCCCCACCGAGACCACCATCTGCGCCACCTGCACTGCGCCGCTGACCGCGGGGCAGCCGGTGAGCATCGGCGCCCCGATCCCGGGGATGTGCGCGCTGGTGCTCGACGCGCGGCTCAACCCGGCCCCGATCGGGGTCATCGGCGAACTGTATCTGGGCGGGCCGGCGCTGGCCCGTGGCTATGTGGGCCGGGTGGGGTTGACCGCGGAACGGTTCGTGGCCAACCCCTACGGGGGTGCGGGGGCGCGCATGTATCGCACCGGGGATCTGGTGCGCTGGACTTCGGCCGGCACCCTGGATTATCTGGGCCGCGCCGATAGCCAGATCAAACTGCGCGGGCAGCGCATCGAGTTGGGCGAAATCGAAAACACCCTGCTGGCCTGCCCGCAGGTCACCCGGGCCGCCGCCAGGATGCACCACAGCCCCACCGGCGGCGCCCACCTGGTCGGCTACATCAGCCTGGAGCACACCAGCAGCGCTGATCACGACGCCGACATCGTCGAACAGTGGCAACACATATACGACGAGCAGTACGGCGCCGAGGTCGGGGCGGCGGGGTTCGGCATGGATTTTCGGGGCTGGAACAGCAGCTACACCGGTGACCCGATTCCGCTTGAGGAGATGATGGAGTGGCGTTCGGCCACGGTGGATCGGATCATGGCCCTGCAGCCGCGGCAAGTGTTGGAGATCGGCGCGGGCTCGGGGCTGGTGTTGTCCCAGATCGCCCCGCACTGTGAACACTATGTCGCCACCGACATGTCGGCGGTGGCTATCGACAACCTGGCCCGCTCGCTGGAGCAGTTGCAGATCGGGTGGCGTGATCGGGTCGAGCTGCTGACCCGACCCGCCCACGTCACCGAGGCACTGCCGCGGGGCTACTTCGACACCATCATTGTCAACTCGGTCGTCCAGTACTTCCCCAACGGGGGATATCTGGCCGAGGTCATCGACAACGCCGTGGAGCTGCTGGCCCCCGGCGGGACACTGTTCATCGGCGATGTGCGCAACCACAGCCTGCAGGGCGCGTTCCAAACCGCGGTCGCGCTCGCCCGCGCCAGCGCCAGCGACGCCGCCGAGATCCGCCAACGAGTCCAGCGCGCCCTGCTCAGCGAACCCGAATTACTGCTGGCCCCAGAGTTCTTCACCACCTGGGCCGCCGACCACCCATCAGTGGCCGGACTGGACATCGAAGTCAAACGCGGAGTGGCCGACAACGAACTGACCCGGTATCGCTACGACGTCACCATCCACAAAACCCCCACACCGGTGCGCTCCCTGGCCACCGCACCCAGCTGGGCGTGGCCCCAATGCGCGGGCCTGGGCGGGCTGCACACCCGGTTGCTATCCCAACGTCCGGCCACCGTGCGCATCACCGGCATCCCCCGCGCCGGACTGATCAGCGACGTCGACATCGAAGCCGCCCTGGCCGCCGGGACACCCCTGGCCGACGCGCTCGCCCAGGCCAGCGCCACCGCGACGCCTGACACCGTCACCCCCGAAGAACTGCACCGCCTCGGCGACGCCACCGGATACCAGGTGGCCGTGACCTGGGGTGCCCAACCGGGCACGCTGGATGCCGTTTTCCTCACCCCCACCGACACCAACGCTCACACCGCGGCGCTGAGCGACCTGTATCTGCCTCCCGCCGGGGCCCCTCCACGCAGCACCCACGCCAATGACCCGCAAACCAACACCAAGATCAGCGCGGTGCGTCAGCGGTTGAGCGCGTGGTTGCCCGAGTACATGGTGCCGGCGCAGATTGTGGTGCTCGAGGAGTTCCCGTTGACCTCCTCGGGCAAGATCGACCGTAAGGCGTTGCCGGCGCCGGTGGTTGCCGCCACAGCCTTCCGGGCGCCGCAGACCGAGACCGAAAAAATCGTCGCCGAAGTGTTCGCCGAGGTGTTGGGCCTCAACCGGGTCGGGCTCGATGATGACTTCTTCGCCCTGGGTGGGGATTCGTTGATCGCCACCCGGGTCAGCGCGCGGCTGCAGTCGGCGTTGGGCCGGGAAGTGCCGGTGCGGTATCTGTTCGACGCGTCCACCGTCGGGCATCTCGCCGAGTATCTGCACCGGCATCGCGGCGGCCCGGCCCGCCCGCCGCTGCGGGTGATGCCGCGCCCGCAGCGGGTCCCGTTGTCGTATGCCCAGCAGCGGTTGTGGTTCCTCAACCGGTTCGAGGGCGGGGCTGCGACCTACAACATGCCGACCGCGTTGCGGTTCAGCGGGGCGCTGGATGTCGAGGCGCTGGGCGCGGCCCTCGATGATGTCCTGGCCCGCCACGAATCGCTGCGCACCATATTTCCCGACGTTGACGGTGTGCCGGTGCAGGAGGTGTTGCCGGCCCGGGCGGGGATGTGGCGGCGCGGGGGCGCGGCGGTGGTGTCGATGCCGGAGCAGGATGTGGCCGGCGAGTTGACGGCGCTGGCGGGGTATCGGTTTGATTTGTCCGCGGAGATCCCGATTCGTGTGCAGATCTATGCGGTGGGACCCGAGCAGTATGTGGTGGGGATTGTGTTGCACCACATCGCTTTTGACGGGTGGTCACCGGCTCCGATGGTCCGTGATGTGGGTCTGGCGTATCGGGCGCGGCGGCACGGCCGGGCCCCGCAGTGGGCGCCGTTGCCGGTGCAGTATGTGGATTACACGTTGTGGCAACGGGAGTGGTTGGGGGCCGAGTCTGATCCCGACAGTGTGATCGCTGTTGAGTTGGGGTTTTGGGAGCAGTCCCTGGCCGGGATGCCCGAAGGTCTTGATCTGCCCACCGATCGGCCCTACCCACTGGTTGCTGATGAGCGCGGCGCCAGTGTGGCGGTGGAGTGGTCGGCGGGGCTGCAGCAGCAGGTTCGTCGGGTGGCTCGTGAGCATAACGCGACTAGTTTCATGGTGGTTCAGGCCGCCCTTGCGGTGGTGTTGTCGAAGATCAGCGCCAGCCCTGATGTGGCGGTGGGGTTCGCGGTCGCTGGTCGTGGTGATCCCGCCCTCGATGAGGTGGTGGGCAATTTTGTTAATACCTTGGTACTGCGTGTCCAGGTCAGCGGTGATCCCACCTTCATTGACCTGTTGGCCCAGGTTCGGGCGCGCAGTTTGGAGGCGTTCGAGCACCAACACGTGCCTTTTGAAGTGCTGGTGGAGCGGCTCAACCCGGCTAGGTCGTTGACGCATCATCCCCTGATTCAGGTGGCATTGGCCTGGCAGAATTTCGCTGGGCACAATGATCCGGCTGCTGGTTTGGTGTTGGAGGGCCTTCAGGCCACGTCTATACCGTTAGACACCCACACCGCCCGCATGGATTTGGCGTTTTCCCTAGCCGAACGTTTCACCGACACCGGTGAGCCCGCCGGGGTCGGCGGGGCGGTCGAATTTCGCACCGATATTTTCGATACCGCCAGTATCGAGGCGCTGATCGAGCGGTTGCAGCGGGTGTTGGTGGCGTTGACCGCCGATCCGGGGCGGTCGTTGTCGTCGGTGGATCTGCTCGACGAGTCTGAGCATGCCCGGTTGGATGAGGTCGGTAACCGGGCGGTGTTGAGTGCGGGCGCATCGTCTGCGGTGTCGGTTCCGGCGTTGTTCGCCGCGCAGGTGGCCCGGACACCGGATGCGGTCGCGTTGGTGTGCGAAGGGTGTTCGTGGAGTTACGGCCAGCTTGATGAGGCGGCTAACCGGTTGGCGCACCTGTTGGCCGGCCGCGGCGTGGGCCCCGGGTGTGTGGTGGGGTTGCTGTTGGAGCGCTCAGCACAAGCCATCGCCGCGATCGTGGCGGTGCTTAAAACCGGGGCGGCTTACCTACCGATCGATCCTGAGCATCCACCGACGCGGATCGGGTTCATGCTCGCCGACGCCGCGCCGGTGGCCGTGATCACCACCGCCGGGCTGGCCGGGCGGCTAGACGGCCATGACGTGGTGGTCATCGATGTCAACGATCCCGCTGTTGACACCCAACCCAGCACAGCACTACCGGCGCCGGGCCCGGACAATATCGCTTACATCATTTACACCTCGGGCACCACCGGTGTCCCCAAAGGCGTGGCGGCCACCCACCACAACGTGACCCAGCTGCTGGAGTCACTGGATGCCGGCCTGCCGTCGACGGGGGTGTGGGCGCAGTGTCATTCGCATGCCTTCGACGTCTCGGTGTGGGAGATCTGGGGCCCGTTGTTACATGGTGGTCGGCTGGTGGTGATACCGGACTCGGTGACACGTTCCGCGACCGACTTTCATGATGTGCTCGTTGCTGAACACGTCAACGTGTTAAACCAAACTCCCTCTGCGGTGGCGGCGTTGTCACCGCAGGGGTTGGACTCGGTGACGTTGGTGCTGGGCGGTGAACTCTGCCCGGCCGAGGTGGTGGATCGGTGGGCGCCCGGGCGGGTGGTGATCAACGGCTACGGCCCGACCGAAACCACGATGTGTGTGGCGCTGAGTGCGCCGTTGGCACCGAGGTCGGGGGCGCCGCCGATCGGTTCGCCGGTGTCGGGCGCGGCGTTGTTTGTGCTGGATGGGTGGTTGCGGCCGGTGCCGGTTGGTGTGGCCGGTGAGTTGTATGTGGCCGGTCGTGGCGTGGCGTGTGGGTATGTGGGCCGGGCCGGGTTGACGGCGTCGCGGTTTGTGGCCTGCCCGTTCGGGGGGTCCGGGGCGCGGATGTATCGCACCGGGGACCTGGTGCGTTGGGGTGTTGATGGCCAGTTGGTGTATGTGGGGCGCGCCGATGAGCAGGTCAAGATCCGCGGCTATCGCATCGAGCTCGGTGAAGTCCGGGCAGCCCTGACCGGGGTGGATGGGGTGGATCAGGCGGCGGTGATCGCCCGCGAGGACCGCCCCGGTGATAAGCGCCTGGTGGGTTATGTGACCGGGACGGCAGATCCGGTCGGGATACGCGCCCAGCTGGCTGAGCGGCTACCGGCCTACATGGTTCCGGCGGCGGTGGTGGTGTTGGAGGGGTTGCCGTTGACGGTCAACGGCAAACTCGACACCCGCGCCCTGCCGGCACCCGAGTACACCGCTGGTGAGTATCGGGCCCCGGGCACCCCCACCGAGGAGATCCTGGCCGGCATCTACGCCCAGGTACTCAGGCTGGAGCGGGTCGGGGTCGACGACTCGTTTTTCGACCTGGGTGGGGATTCACTTTCCGCGATGCGCCTAGTCGCGGCTGTCAATACCACACTGGATGCCGATCTTTCGGTACGCACTGTGTTCGACGCGCCGTCCGTAAGTAGCTTGAGCCATGAGTTGGGCAGACGTGCCGGGGTCACGGGGCCCAGCTTTGGGTGCGTGCACGGCCGCGACACCATCGAGGTGCACGCCGGCGACCTCACGCTGGAGAAGTTCATCGACGCCACGACGCTGACCGCCGCCCCGACGCTGCCAGGACCGAGCGCCGAGGTGCGGACGGTCCTGCTGACCGGGGCGACCGGCTTCGTCGGGCGTTACCTGGCCCTGGAATGGCTGCAGCGGATGGACCTGGTCGACGGCACGCTGATCTGCCTGGTGCGGGCCAAGTCCAACGAGGATGCGCGGCAACGCTTGGACAAGACCTTCGACAGCGGCGACCCGGAACTGCTGCGGCACTTCCAGGAACTGGCCGCCGATCATCTGGAGGTCATCGCCGGCGACAAGGGCGAAGCCAACCTGGGCCTGGACCAGCAGACCTGGCAGCGGCTGGCCGAGACCGTGGATCTGATCGTCGATCCGGCAGCCCTGGTCAACTTCGTCCTGCCCTACAGCGAGCTATTCGGGCCCAACGTCGTGGGCACCGCCGAGCTGATCCGGTTCGCGCTCACCACAAAGATCAAGCCCTACACGTACGTGTCGACTGCCACCGTGGGCGATCAGATCGAGCCGTCGGTGTTCACCGAGGATGCCGACATCCGGGTCATCAGCCCTAGCCGCACGATCGATGACAGCAACGGCTACGGCAACAGCAAGTGGGCCGGCGAGGTGCTATTGCGCGAGGCCAACGACCTGTGCAGCCTGCCGGTCGCGGTGTTTCGCTGCGACATGATCCTGGCCGACACCACCTATGCGGGCCAGCTCAACGTGTCGGACCTGTTCACCCGGATGGTGCTGAGCCTGGCGGCCACCGGCATCGCGCCCGGCTCGTTCTACCAGCTCGACGCCGACGGCAACCGGCAACGCGCGCACTTCGACGCGCTGCCCGTCGAATTCGTCGCCGAAGCGATCGCCACGCTGGGTGCCCGGGCGGTCGACGGGTTCGAGACCTATCACGTGATGAACCCGCACGACGACGGGATCGGGCTCGACGAGTACGTCGACTGGCTGATCGAGGCCGGTTACCCGATCCAGCGCATCGGTGACTTTGGGGAGTGGTTGCAGCGGTTTGAGACCGGCCTGCGTGCCCTGCCGGATCGACAGCGCCAGCACACCGTGCTGGAGGTGTTGCCGTTGGGCAATTCCACTTATTTACAGCCCGTAGAGCCGATCCGCGGGTCCTTCGCGCCGACCGACCGATTCCGTGCCGCGGTGCAAGACGCGAAAATTGGCCCCGATCACGACATCCCGCACGTCTCGGCGCCGATCATCATCAAATACGTCACCGACCTGCAACTGCTCGGGGTTTGGAACGGTTTTACTCAAGTGGATCAGCAGTCGGGCAGAAATGGGAGCTCGGTGGAGGTAGTTCCCGCCGTCTGCCCGTTCAGCGATGTGCAAGACCACGCCGACGACATCGAGGTCGAGCGAAAGCCTGGGTCTAACGGGCTCAGCTACGCGGATTACCTGCACCTCACCGAGCTGCTCGGCGCCGTCCACCCCTTGTTTGGGGACGACGACCGTTCATGTTTCGCCGACGAGAGGTACTTCCTGATCATCCACCAAGTCTCTGAATTATGGGTTTCGCAGATCCTAGTCGACCTCGAGCTCGCGCTAGAGTTCGCCCGTCTGGCGGACTTCGACAGGGCGATCGATCGCTTGACGCGTGCCAACGCCGTGCTTGACCTGATGGTAACGACAACGAGTGCCCTACAACATCTCACGGTGGATGGCTTCCACCAGTTCCGGCCTCGATTACAGGGATTGAGCGCGGCACAGTCGGACCAGTTCGCGACCTTGCTGACCGGCGTTCGCTACGCTCCGGTGGCGGCGCTACTTGAGATCGTCGCCGACCGGCGCAACGGCGACAGCGGCACCCGCCGGCAGCGTCTCCAGCTAGGCGCGCAGCTCGATGTATTCATCGCCGGCCTCACGCGCTGGCGGCTGGCCCACGTAGCCGCAGTCGGCCGCTTCATTGGGGACAGCCGGGGCACCGGGGGCACCACCGGGGCCGGCTACCTGATCGATCGCCTGGATAAGGCTTCCCTCCGATCATAGGATTGGCTGTCTCCCGGATAACGGAGGAAACGTTCGTGGCCGGGCGATTTGCCTACCGCCGCTTCTGCTTCAGAGCCCCGGTGGTTCCGCGGGCTGCCGACACGTTCCTGCCGGTGGCCAGTGACATTGTCGAGCGTGGGTCCGCGTGACATTAGTGCGCTACGGCACCTATCCAAGCCAACATGGCGTGCTCAGCCTTCCCGACGGCCCAGGCCCCTGGCCGGTCGCCGTGGTCATCCACGGCGGGTTCTGGCGGACGACCTACGGTGCCGACCTGGCCTCCGATCTGGCCGAGGATCTAGTGCGGCACGGCTTGGCTGCCTGGAACCTCGAGTACCGAAGGGTGGGCGACGACCCGGACCGCGGAGGCGGTGGTTGGCCAGCGACCTGTCTCGACGTTGCCACCGCTGTCGACCTGCTCGCCACGACCGGTCAGACCCTGGCAGCCGGCCGTCTCGACCTGTCGCGAGTGGTCGCGATCGGGCACTCCGCGGGAGGTCAGCTGGCCGGCTGGCTGGCCGGTCGAGGATCGCTGCCCGCCGACGCTCCGGGAGCCTCGCCCGTCGTACCGCTGACCGGTTTCGTCAGTCAGGCCGGAGTCTTGGACCTCGCGCTCGCGCTGAAGGAGAACGTGGGTTCGGGAGCCATCCGGAATTTCCTGGGCGGCTGGGCGGAAGACCCCCAGGCCCGCGCGCTGGCTTGCCCCAGCGCCCTGCTTCCGATGGGCGTCCCCTCAGTGTGCGTGCACGGCACGGCCGACGACGACGTCCCAGTCAGCCAGTCGCAACGCTTCGTCGCCGCGGCTCAACGGGCCGGTGACGACGCCCGGCTACTAGTGCTCCCCGGCACCGACCACTACGCGCTCATCGATGTGACGTCCCCCGCCTGGGCGGCCTGCCGCGGGGTGGTCCTGGAGCTGGCGCGCTGAACCTGTGGTCTCGCTGCCTTGACCCCGAAGTACTGGTTGTGGCGGCAAGTCTTCTCCACGGCCGCGTCAAAGATCATGAAGTCGTGCACTATCTTAAGGAGTCGGGCCTTGGAACACATCTGGCTCAGCGCGCGGTCATCGGACTCCGGTCTACGGGCTCCCCGTCGCGTTCTCGTTTGATCTCCAACGAGCCAAGCCAGTCATCGAGCAACTGTTCTGGCATCCGGACTACCGGGTGGTCACCGATAGCCCCGTCTGGTTTGGTCGGGTAGCCGACTCGGATGGTCGGCGGTGCTCAGCGTGGGGGCGACGGTCCTGCTCAACCCACGATGACCCCGGATGGGGCCCGCGCGGGCACGGCCATGAAGGCACACGGAGTGGCCGGGCAATCTCTCGGCATCGGTCCTTCGGACGTACTCTGGTCATCGTGCGATTGCAGCGACAGGTAGTCGACTACGCGCTTCGGCGGCGCTCACTGCTGGCCGAGGTCTACTCGGGTCGGACCGGCGTCTCCGAAGTGTGTGACGCCCACCCGTACTTGCTGCGCGCTGCGAAGTTCCACGGGAAGCTCAGCTCGGTGATGTGCCCGATCTGCCGGAAGGAGCAGCTCACCCTGGTGTCGTGGGTGTTCGGCGATCACCTGGGCGCGGCGTCCGGCTCGGCGCGCACCGCCGAAGAGTTGGTCATCCTGGCATCCCGCTTCCAGGAGTTCTCCGTGCACGTGGTGGAGGTATGCCGGACCTGCAGCTGGAATCATCTGGTCAAGTCGTATGTGCTCGGCGCGGCGCGCCCTCCCAAGGGCACACGGACGGCGCGCAACGGCGCGCGCACGGCCAGTGAATAACGAAGGACAGCAAGACCACTCGGCCGCTGAAACCCCGAACGGGTCGGGGGCCGACGGTGGGCCCAAGCAGGCGTCCGGCTCGCCACGGCCACGCTCCGCGGTTCCGCCCGACGACCGGCTGACCACAATCCTGCCCCCCGTCAGGGACGACGCGCCGAATCATCTGCGCGATCCGATCGAGGCGGTCAAGGCGGCCCTGGACGGTCGACCGCCGACGAGCGCGTCGGAGCGACGCGACCCGCTGGAGTTGGCCACGGCTGCACTGGAACGCCGGTCGCCGCAGCGTCACCGGCAGCCGACCGGCGGGGGCGGCGGCGGCCGCCCGGCGGGTCCACCCGGTCCTCGGCGGCGGACGCCGCCATTGCCGGACTGGGGCTGGGTCCAGCGGATCGACTGGACGTGGCTGCACCGCATCGACCGGACGGCGGTCCGTCGTGGGCTCTTCGTCTCTGCCGCGGTGCTGCTGCTGTTGCCGATCGTCACCTTCGCGATGGCCTACTTCATCGTCGACATTCCCAAGCCCGGTGACATCCGCACCAACCAGGTCTCGACGATCCTGGCCAGCGACGGCTCAGAGCTGGCCAAAATTGTTCCGCCGGAAGGCAATCGCGAAGACGTCAGCATCAACCAGGTG
This sequence comes from uncultured Actinomycetota bacterium, assembly GCA_963751315.1. Taxonomy (GTDB): domain Bacteria; phylum Actinomycetota; class Actinomycetes; order Mycobacteriales; family Mycobacteriaceae; genus Mycobacterium. The sequence continues at coordinate 96,311 of CAVVUH010000034.1, forward strand.
CCGGTGCACGTGCGGCAGGCGGTGATCGCGGCCGAGGACCGCAACTTCTACTCCAACCCCGGCTTCTCGTTCACCGGCTTCGCGCGGGCGTTTAAGAACAACATCTTCGGTGGCGACACGCAGGGCGGGTCGACGATCACCCAGCAGTACGTGAAGAACGCGTTGGTGGGATCACAGCGCGCCGGAATCGGCGGCCTGATCCGCAAGGCCAAGGAACTCGTCATCGCCACCAAGATGTCGGGCGAATGGTCCAAAGACGATGTGCTGCAGGCCTACCTCAACATCATTTACTTCGGCCGGGGCGCCTACGGGAAGCTCAGCTCGGTGATGTGCCCGATCTGCCGGAAGGAGCAGCTCACCCTGGTGTCGTGGGTGTTCGGCGATCACCTGGGCGCGGCGTCCGGCTCGGCGCGCACCGCCGAAGAGTTGGTCATCCTGGCATCCCGCTTCCAGGAGTTCTCCGTGCACGTGGTGGAGGTATGCCGGACCTGCAGCTGGAATCATCTGGTCAAGTCGTATGTGCTCGGCGCGGCGCGCCCTCCCAAGGGCACACGGACGGCGCGCAACGGCGCGCGCACGGCCAGTGAATAACGAAGGACAGCAAGACCACTCGGCCGCTGAAACCCCGAACGGGTCGGGGGCCGACGGTGGGCCCAAGCAGGCGTCCGGCTCGCCACGGCCACGCTCCGCGGTTCCGCCCGACGACCGGCTGACCACAATCCTGCCCCCCGTCAGGGACGACGCGCCGAATCATCTGCGCGATCCGATCGAGGCGGTCAAGGCGGCCCTGGACGGTCGACCGCCGACGAGCGCGTCGGAGCGACGCGACCCGCTGGAGTTGGCCACGGCTGCACTGGAACGCCGGTCGCCGCAGCGTCACCGGCAGCCGACCGGCGGGGGCGGCGGCGGCCGCCCGCCGGGTCCACCCGGTCCTCGGCGGCGGACGCCGCCATTGCCGGACTGGGGCTGGGTCCAGCGGATCGACTGGACGTGGCTGCACCGCATCGACCGGACGGCGGTCCGTCGTGGGCTCTTCGTCTCTGCCGCGGTGCTGCTGCTGTTGCCGATCGTCACCTTCGCGATGGCCTACTTCATCGTCGACATTCCCAAGCCCGGTGACATCCGCACCAACCAGGTCTCGACGATCCTGGCCAGCGACGGCTCAGAGCTGGCCAAAATTGTTCCGCCGGAAGGCAATCGCGAAGACGTCAGCATCAACCAGGTGCCGGTGCACGTGCGGCAGGCGGTGATCGCGGCCGAGGACCGCAACTTCTACTCCAACCCCGGCTTCTCGTTCACCGGCTTCGCGCGGGCGTTTAAGAACAACATCTTCGGTGGCGACACGCAGGGCGGGTCGACGATCACCCAGCAGTACGTGAAGAACGCGTTGGTGGGATCACAGCGCGCCGGAATCGGCGGCCTGATCCGCAAGGCCAAGGAACTCGTCATCGCCACCAAGATGTCGGGCGAATGGTCCAAAGACGATGTGCTGCAGGCCTACCTCAACATCATTTACTTCGGCCGGGGCGCCTACGGGA